>NZ_BBPQ01000024.1:52001-107739 GCF_000787855.1 Streptacidiphilus anmyonensis
GGGCGGGCCCGTTGGGTGGGCGGTCGGACAGGTGCCGTTGCGTCGGCAGGCGGCTCGGGCCTCCTCTCGGTAGTCGGGCGGGTGGGCTCGGCGGGGTGCGCCCGTTCCGAGCCTGCGCGCAGGGGCGGCCCCAGGCCGAGGCGCTCGGGTCGAGACGGTCCTGGCGTCGTGGCAGCCGGGGGAGCCGGCTGTGCCTCGCCCTGTGTCTCGCCCTGCGCCTTGGCAGCGACCTTCTCGGCCGAGGCCATCCGGGACGGACGCATGCCTCGTCGCCTGCTCTGACCCAGTGTCGGCCTCGGCGCGTGGCCTCGCTGCTCGGCGGGGGACGGTGCGGGCGGCGGGGCCGGGGCAGGGGGCGGAAGAGCGGTGTCATCCGCAGCGGGAAGGTACTTGAGCATGTCGCGCCAGAGCTGCGGTGCCCGGTAGCCGACGTCTTCGGGCTCGCCCACGAACGCGTCCGACGCCTGCGTCAGCGTCCCGCGCGGGCTCGCGGGCGCCCGGTGCGTCGTCCCGGCGGTCGGCAGCCGACGCGGGGCGGAGGCAGGAGCGTAGGCCCCCGCGCTGACGTCCGTGTCGGTGTCGGTGTCGGCGCTCGGCAGGGCGGCGGCGTCCGCAGGCCGGTCCGTCGCTCTCCGGTCGGCGGTGAGCAGGCGGGGCCCCACGGTCGGCCCGGCCGGAGGCGTCGCCGAACGCCGAGTGCCGCGCGGTCGAAGGTCGCGCGGGTCCACCTCGGCCGGGTGGGCCACGCGACGGGGCAGCAGCGAGCGGGTACCGGCGATGTCCGGCAAGCGCCGTACCGGTCCGTTCAACAACGGAGGCGGCTCCACCGTGAAGGGGAGCACCGGCAACTGACGCCACTCGCGCCCGGAGCGCACGCGCCGGCCCGACGCGCTCGCGCCGCCGGACGTGGCATCGTGCTCCGGGGCCCGTCGTTCCGGCCCGCTGCCGGGCCGGGCGGATCGCCGCCGCTCGTGAAGGGGCCCGCGGAATCTGATCGGCCAACGCACTGGGGTCTCCTGTTCCCTTGACCCCCCCGACTTCTCTTCCGCCCCCGCACGCCGGCGATCCTCCACGCCGGGCTATTCAGCCGCCGACAGCCGCTCGTTGATCTCGCTGACCTCCGCGATCACCCGTCGGCGGACCGGATGCTCCAGGTCCAGCACCGAGGCCAAGGACCAGTGCAGGTGGTAGGACACGTACACGACCTCCTCCCACAGCCGCTGCGTCGTGTACGTCAGCATCCCCCCGACGCATCACCGGCGATGTCCACCGTGAACTCGTGCGAGCACTGCGGGCACTGCACGGCGGCCTCGGTGTGCCCCTCCTGGTTGATCCTGCGGTACAGGTCCTGGAGGAAGGCCAGATCGGAGGCGAAGAGGTTCTCGACGAGCAGGGCGTCCACGCCGCCGACCGTGCCGAGCTCGGTCACCGTGCGGGCCAGCAGGGCCACCGTCAGATAGGCGGGATTGCGGGCCACCTGCGGGTCGGTCTGCGAGACGATCTCGTCGCGCGCGGTCGCCAGCCGCATCCTCCCCTCGCGGTGCACCCGCCCGGACTCGTCCACGTAGCCGCGGGGCAGCACGAACGGGAACACCGTGCGGATCGCGGTGTCGGGCGCATCGGCCTCGGTCGCTTGCATGTCACTCTCCGGACTTCTCGGTTACATCGGAACGGTGGGCAGATCCGGCAGCAGCTCGCTGGGGAAGAACGTGATCTCGTCGCAGACCAGGGTGACGCTCTCGTAGACGACCTCGCCCGCACCCGCCTTGACGCCGCTGACCTCGACCTTCACCGGCCAGGCGGCCTCCAGGTCGTAGGTGCCGCGCTCCGTCCCCGAGGCGTCGATCAGCGTCAGCGCGGCGTTGACCTTGGCGAAGTCGAAACCCATCCGCGCGAGCCGGTGCCAGATCCACATCTCGCCGCTGCCGTCCACCCCGCGCCGCAGGGTGATCACCGGCGGCTTGGCCTGGCCGAACTGCTTGGTGATCAACGTCGATCCGCCCTGCCTCGCGTTGGACATCACGTACGTCGCGGGCTCGATCTCCGACTGGATGCCGCCCAGGTCGGTGAAGTACGCGTTGATCCGGAACATCGCGTTCGCGGTGACCCTGAAACGGGCGGCGGTGACCACCGGCGGGGTGGCCGGCGGGGCGGTCGCAGACGCCATCGGAGCCCTCCTTCGTCGTCACTGCTCCGGCTGGTAGGTGATGTCGGAGCAGACGAAGGTGACGTTCTCGTACACCACGCCGCTGTCACCGGCCTTGAGACCGCTGACCTCCATCTTCGTGGGCCACAGCCCCTCCAGCAGGTACGCGCCGCGAGCCGTCCCGGAGGCGTCGCAGATGGTCAGGGTCGCGTGGGTGCGTCCCTTGTCGAGACCGTTGCGCACGTTCCGGTGCCAGGCCCAGATCTCGCCGTTGCCGTCCACACCGCGCTTGAGGGTGACCGTCGGCGGCTTGGTCTTTCCGTACTGCTTCGAGTAGTTGACGACCTTTCCCTGCTGGCCGGGTTCCACCGTGATGTACTCGGTGCCCTCGACCTCGGAGCTGATCCCGCCGAGTTCGGCGAAGAACGCCGGTTTCGTCAGCAGGTCGCAGCTGAGCATGAAGCGCGCTGCGGTGATGGCGACCGGGGTCGCCATCGTCTGGTTGCCGTCGCTGCCGGCCATGGCTGGTGGTCCTCTCTGCGTCCGGTGTCCGGGCGGTCAGCCCGCGGGCACGATGTAGGTGATCTTGTCGCAGGTCAACGTGACGCTCTCGTAGACCACTTCGCTGGCCCCGGCCTTCATGCCGGTGACCTCGAGCTTGGTGGGCCAGGCGTTGGTCAGCTCGTAGATGCCGCGGGCCTTGCCGCCGGCGTCCATCATCGTCAGCGTGGCCCCCACGCGGGCCGCGTCCAGACCCTCCAGCACCATCCGGTGCCACGCCCACATCTCCCCTCCGCCGTCCACGCCGCGCTTGAGGACGACGGTCGGCGGCTTGGTCTTGCCGAACTGCCGCGAGTGGACGATCTCGCCCTTGTTGCTGCTGGCCGAGATGTACTCGGTGGACTCCACCTCGGAGGTGATGCCGCCCAGTTCGGAGAAGTAGACCAGCACCTTCACCGCGTCCGCCGAGACCAGGAAGCGGGAGGCGGTGACGACCGAGGGGACACCCGACGGCTGTCTCGTGTCTGCCATGGTTCACAATCCCTTTCTGCGCGCGGTCCTGCTCACGTCCTGCCCGTCCTGCTCGCGTCCCGCTCACTCCTCCAGAGCGGCGCCCTGCGAGTACTGCGAGATGCGGAACACCACGAACTCCGCCGGCTTGACCGGCGCGATCCCGATCTCGACATTCAAGATCCCCTGGTCGCGGCTCTCCTCAGGGTTGTTCTCCTGGTCGCACTTGATGAAGAAGGAATCGTCCGGCTGGCCGCCGAACAACGCGCCGCTGCGCCACACCTGCCGCAGGAACATGCGGATCGTGCGGCGCACCGACGTCCACAGCACCTCGTCGTTCGGCTCGAACACCACCCAGTTGGTGCCCTGGAGGATCGACTTCTCCACGAAGTTGAACAGCCGCCGGACGTTCAGGTAGCGCCACTCCGGATCGCTCGACAGCGTGCGCGCACCCCAGACACGGATGCCCTGGCCGGGAAAGGACCGGATGCAGTTGACGCCGACGGGGTTGAGGATGCTCTGCTCGCCCCGGGTCACCCCGATCTCCGGTGCCAGTACGCCGCGCAGCACCTCGTTCGCGGGCGCCTTGTGCACCCCGCGCGTCGCGTCGCTGCGCGCCCAGACCCCCGCCATGTGCCCGCTGGGCGGCAGCGTGATCGGCTTGCCCGACAGCGGATCCATCACCTTCACCCACGGCCAGTACAGCGTCGCGTAGGCCGAGTCGTACCCGGCGGTGTCCATGCGCCAGTCCCGCAGCTGCTGGGCCCGCATCCCGGGCGGTGCGTCCAGGATCGCCACCCGGTCCGCCATCAGCTCGCAGTGGGCGATCATGGCCAGCTGGACCGCCTTGACGCCGTCCTCGTCCAGCACGCCGCGCTGGTGAGCCAGCATCAGGTCCGGCACCGCCAGCATCGTCACGTCCTCGACGGCCTCCAGACCCGCGAACCCCGTCCGGTCCGCCGCGTCGCCGACGTAGTCGTCGGCGTCCAGGGCTGCGACGCCTGTCTCCTCCGGGAGGGAGGCGGGTGGGGCAGACGCGGGGGGAGCTGCGGGCTCGGCGGCCGTGGCCTGCTCCAGGACCAGCTCGGTCCCGACGGCGGGGGCCAGCGCGGTGACGCCCTTGACCTCCTCCACCACGATCAGCTTCGAGCGCTGGCGTACCGCCTGGACCACGTTGCCGGGGCCCTTCAGTGACAGGTTGTCGAAGGTCTCCTCCCGGCCGCCGTCCTGGCGCACGACCAGCCGGAAACCGCCCTCGGACTCGTTGCCGGGCCTCTCCACCCTCACCGTGATCGGGCCCGACCGCGCGGCGTCCGGCCGGGCCGACACCGTCAACGCGGGCTTGTCCGTCCCCTCTCCCGCGGCCAGTTGCAGCCTCGGGGGTGACGGCAGCGGCCGCGCCTCCGCGGGTCCGGCGGGAGGCACCGCTGTGGCTCGCCCGTCGGATCCGTCGGGGGCGCCGGAGCCGCCGATGCGCACCACGTACGCGTTGCCGCCCCCGTTGAGGAAGTAGCCGTACAGGGCGTGGGGCAGATAGGCGTCGGCGATGAAGTCGCCGAAGGTCCTGGCGTACTCGGTCCAGTTCGTCACCAGCGTCGGCTCGTGCAGCGGCCCCTTCTCCGTCAACCCCACGAAGGCGACGGTCGCGGTGCCCACGCCCTCGATGGGCTTGGACCCGGAGGAAACCTCTTCCACATACACGCCGGGGGAAAGATACGTAGACACATCAGCCTCCCAAGCAGCAGGCGCCGCACACTCAATGAAGACCCGGGGCGAGCGGTGCACGAATGATCAGTCGACCCTGACTCGCACCGTCTGCGAACCATCCTGCGCCTCCTTGGGTGTTCTCGCATACTGAGGAAATGATCGACTCAGTGGATGCCTCACTCGAGGCGTGGATACACGGGGTTCTTCCGGGGGGAGTGAGTGTGTCTTTCGCACCCCCCGAACCGGTCCACCCGGACGGGAGGAACCCCGGGGCCCCTGTCGTCAATGCGTTCCTGAGCGATGTCCGCCTGGAACGGATCGCCGAAGGGTCACTTCAACTCCGTGACGGCAAACGGGTCGTGGAACGCCTGCGCCCAGCGGTCGTCTACCGGCTCTGCTACCTTCTCAGCGCCTGGGGCACCGACACTCTCGCCGAACACGCGCTTCTCGGGATGCTCCTGTGCGCCGGCGCCCAGCGGCTCGAAATCCCCGCGGACTGCCTGCGCGGAACCCTCGCCGAACCCCCCGCCCAGCCACTGCCCCTGGTCCTGGGACCGGAGGAGACCGCACAGGCCGGATGGGGAACACCCAGCGCCCTGCACGGCCTCCCCCCGCACACCTACCTCGACGCCAGCCTGCTGGTCCCGCTCCACCTGCCACCGCTGGGCGACCTGGCCCCGGCCCCCGCTCGCACCGACCTCGGCGTCGGCCGCACTCCGGTGCAGGGGCCCCCGCCGACGCGACCGCAGGCCGACGCGCTGGGAGAGCGCCAGCGCGGCCGCATCATCGAGCGCGAGCCCGGGAACAGCGGGGCCGAGTGACCGGCGACCATACGGAGGTGATCAGACCGTGCAGATGACATAGAGGGTGACCGTCGCGGCCACGGACGCGGGAAGCGGCGCGTTGCTCATTCGGAAAAGCCAGGCGACGGGATCCCCGCCCGCCGGAGCGGGGCTCGACTGCGTCACGAAGACTCTCGCCCTGGGATCGGACAGGACGTAGCCGCCCCCGGTCGCTGATGTCCCCACAGGACAGGGGACGGTGAAGGTCCCCGAGGTGGCGCCTACCGGCAGCGTGAACGAGGGGCCGACACTGACCTGTGTCCGGCTCACTCCGGAGGCGCCCGTCGCCCCGGTCGCCCCGGTCGCGCCCGTGGCCCCGGTGGCCCCGACGGCGCCCGTGACCCCCGTCGGTCCCGCGGCCCCCGTCACGCCGGGAACGCCCGCGGCTCCGGTCGGGCCGAGGGCCCCGGTCGCCCCGGTGGGTCCTGCGGCTCCCGTCGGTCCCGTCGCCCCCTTCGGCCCCGCGGGTCCCGTCGGGCCTGCTGGCCCGGTGGGGCGACGGTGGTGAGGGGGAGGCACGGGGTGGTCCCCGCCGCAGCCGCACCTGCGGCTCGGGAGCATGCGCACATGCACCTCATCCGTTGGCCGGCCGCTGAGTTGGGCGATCGCGCGGGCGGCCTGCTGCTCGCCGCACGGGCCCGTGCAGGCCAGGGCCGCGGCTGCGGGGACGGCTCCGGCGGGGACCGCATTGGTGGGCACGGACTCACCCGGCATGGACTCACCGGGCATGGACACGGTGGGCGTGGACCCGACGGGCACGGTTGGCCGCGGCGTCGCGCCCGCCCCGGCCACGGCCGGGGCAGCGGCGGACGCAGGGGTCGGCGTGGTCGCTTGGCTGATCAACGAGCCCAAGGCCATCGAGGCGAGGGATGCCATGCCCCCGAGGCCACCCAGGACTATGGAGTACTTCCGCAATGTGCGCACAGGCTGCTCGACCTTCTGGAAAGGGGAATCGCTGCCGCTCCCTCGGGAAACGGGGGGAGGGCGCGAGAACGGGGAGTGGAGTGGGTCCGGCCCCGCTCCATTCGTAGTGCCCCCTCCCCGGCCACGCACCCCGCCGACCCCTGTGTGCCCTCCATCCGGCTGAGGGGGCATGTCTGGGTGCGTCCACTCAAAGGCTCAGGTGGCTGCTCCTCCGATGGGTTTTTCTTCCCCCCTCGGAGGTCCACGCCGGTTCGTTTGGTGGACGAATTCGATGCGGCAACGTCTTCGTTCGCCGCGCCACCGGCTTGCCGCCAAGGGCATCAGGCACGTGGTGTCCTGGTGAACGCGGTCCGGCAAGTCCCTGCGGGCTGCTCCTGATCGCGGTGCCGGCGCCCACACCGGCGCCCTTGGCTCCCCTGCCCGAGGTGAGTTCCGTTGCCCATGACGCATGCTGCCCTTGCACTGTGGCTGTGTCCGTGCCGCGCCGGCTCGCTCGCACGGCCCGGAGAGGCGGAGTCCCGAAGCCCGGCGGCGGAATCGGCATATCACCTGCCTGATGGGTTTCTTTGGGTGAATTTCGAGGTGATGCCGTGACCCCGTGAGTGGAACGCGGAGCCGCGTGGAAGAAGCATCGATTGTGTACGGAGTGATACCTGCCCGCTGCCAGGCACTGCGCCTCGCCGTCGGCGCGGGGAAGGGAGGGGGCGTTGACGTCGACGAACGACTCCGGAAGGGCCGCCGCTGCGGCCTTCCGCCCGAGGACGCGGCGCTTCAGCACGAGCGACCCGGAGTCGGCGGCGCGCAGGATCGGCGACGCGTTGCGGACGCGTTTCCGCATGGCTTCGCCGCCGCCCGCGTCCGGTCGGGCCTTCGAGCTGGAGTTGACCGATCTCGGCCCGTTCCGGGTCTGCGGGATCCGCCTGCCCGGTGAGGTGACCTCGACCAGCAGCGCCCGTCAGGCGGTCTTCGCCGAACTCATGGGCGGGGCCGCCGAATGCCGTTTCGACGGCGTGGACTACCGGTTCACGGGCGAGGGCGTGTGGTGCGTCACCCCCAGGATCCCGTTCCGCGGCCGGACCGTGGACCTGCACGCGCGGTGCGTCGTGATGCCCATGTCGCTTCTGGAGCACTTCGCCGGCCCGTCCACCTGCCGCGGCGGCAGACGGTTCACCAGCCCGCGTCCGGTCAGCCAGATCTCGGTGCGGCAGTGGCGGGCGGCCACCGCCTACGTGGGCGGGCTGCTGGAGGCGCCGGAGCTGATGACGCCCCTGGTCATGGCCAACGCGACGGGCCTGCTGGCCGCCACGGCCCTGGCGGTGTTCCCCAACACGTTCACCGACCCCGACGAGGCGGCTGCGCCGACCGTCGCCCCGACGGTGGTCCGACAGGCCACCGCCTACATCGAGGAGCACGCGCACCTGGACCTCACCGTCGGCGACATCGCGAACCAGGTGCACCTGACCCCGCGCGCACTCCAGTACGCCTTCCGCCGCCACCTGGAGACCACCCCGTTCGCCTACCTGCGCCGGGTGCGGCTGGACCACGCACGCCGGGAACTCCTGGCGGCCGATCCCGCGACCTCGACCGTCGCACAGATCGCAGCACGCTGGGGTTTTCTGCACCAGGGCCGTTTCGCCGCCCTGTACCGGGCCACTTACCAGGACACGCCCCGGCAGACCCTCCGCGCCTGAGCCCACCACTGCGGGGTCACTGCGAAATACCCAAAAGGACCATCGGCTGAACCCGTAAAGCGCTGTTCCGAGGCTCCGGAACTTGATGCTGTCCTATGCTTTTTCCTTGCAAGGGCAGACATAAGGGGCACAGGAGGGCGTGGCACATGAGCGCTGAGAGGCTGAGCAAATCCGCATTGACGGGGCAGGGCGTCGAGGCGATCGCGGAGCGCCTGGTGGAGGTGAGGACCCGGATCGCGGTGGCCCAGGCCGAGCTGGTGCTGCTGCGCGAGGTCGAGCAGTGGCTGGGGCGGGTGCTGGGGGAAACCCAGGGGTACGTGCCTGGGTCTTTCCCGACGGGCATGCCCTCGCAGGACGCCGCGGATCCGACCGACATGCGGTCGCTCCTGGCCGCAGTGCCCGCCGCGTCGGGCGCCACCGCCGTGCCGGTACAGCACCGCGGCGGCCCCGCCCGGACGGATGCCAAGCAGACCCTGCCCATGCGGGTGGAGGAGTACCTGAGCGGTCAGACCCTTCCCCAGAAGGTCGGCACCATGGCCCTGTCCCTGTTCGGGGACTCGGTCACGGACCGCCAGGTGAAGCGCACGCGCGCGGCCGTGGAGTCGCTGGTCGCGCGCGGCCAGGCGGCCCGGATCAAGCGCGGCGGGGCGGTCTACTACGAGGCCAGCGCCTGACCCCTCCGGTCACCCTGCCCGGGTAGGCCCGGAGGAGAGCCCGGGGGGAGAGCGCGGGGGGAGAGCGCGGGGGAGGCCGGGGCTGCGCCGGAGGCGTGGCACACGGGGTCGGCGAAGCCGCGCCGCCGCCCGTCGGCGGGGCCGTGGCCGACGGCGCTGTCGTGGGGGGAGGTGGGGTCGTCGAGGGCGGGCAGGCGCACGCAGGCGGCGTGGTCCGCGCAGGTGCGGGCGTACGGGACGGCGGAGGCGGCAGCGACGACGGCCGCCCGGCGGCGGGCGGCGTGCCCGGGGACGCGGGCGGGATCGTGGCCGGGGACGAAGCGGCGGGAGCGGTGCGCGTGCCCGGGGAGGGCTGCGCCGGCGGGGGAGCGGCACGTCCCGACGCGTCTGCCCCCGCCCCGGCAGGCGGCATCACGGGAGCCCCGGGCTGCGCCGGAGCGGGGGCCGTGGCGGACCACGGGGACGCGGCGGACGGGACGCCCTGCTGGGCCGTCAGCGACTCGGTGGCGTACAGCGAGGTCCACGCCAGCACGGCCTGGACGTACCCCGTGGTGTGGTTGTAGGCGTAGACCGCGCGTTCGATGCCGCCCGGCGTGTTCAGATCCCCACCCGCCGCGCACAGGATGCGCCCCGCCGTCACCGCCGCGTCGAACAGGTTCTGCGGTGAGGGGGCGACTCCGGGGCGATCGGTCGCCGCCCACTGACGCCACGTCGAGGGCAGGATCTGCATCGGTCCCACCGCCCGATCCCACACCGGGTCGCCGTCGAGGACGCCCTTGTCGGTGTCATGAACGGCGGCGTTGCGGCCGCTTCCGTCCAGGACCGGGCCCAGGATCGGAGCCACGGCCGTTCCGTCCGGCTGGAGTTCGCCTCCTGCGGCGTGATCGGACTCGACCTTGCCCACGCCCGCCAGCAGCGGCCAGGTCAGGTGACAACGGGGCAGGCTCGAGGCCAGTGCCTGGGCGGCCCGCTCGTACGCGGCCAGCGCCAGCGCGGGGACGGCGCCGGCCGGAGTCTGCGGGGCGGCGGCGGGGGACGGGGCGGCGTACATGTATCCCAACGCTCCGGGGACGCCTCCGCCGTCGACCGGCGGGAGCACGAAACCGGGTGCTGCGGCCGACGTCGCGGACGCGGCCGGCCGGACCGGGGGAGCGGCAGCGGTGAACGGGCCGAGCGCATCGGAGACGACGGCCACCAGCGGCAGCCCCACGAGGAGGAACCCCGCCCCGACCACCGCCGTCGTCCGCAGGGCCCGGCCGCTGGGCGGCGGAGCGGGTGCGGGCCGGGCGGCTCGGCGGGTCGCCCGTCGGTATCGCGCCACACTGACCTCCCTCATCCGTTCCCCCTCCGTTCCCTCAGTTCGTTCGTGTACTGCCCTGATCGTCACCCAGGTCGGTGGGTGTCGCATCCGGGACGTGGGTGGGAATGCACCTACCGGGACCCATCCGGTGCCGCCGCGGTGTCATCCAGGGTGTGCTTCAGGCGCTCGACGCCGGTAAGGGCGTGGGCCCGGCGCTGCGCGCATCCCGCGGGCACCAGCTGAGCCGTTCGAGCGGTTCGGTGGACCAATTCCGGGGGAGGCGCCGGCCGTTGCATCATCCGGCAGGTCCGTCCCGACGGCCGTGCCGAGGCGGCGGTCCCGTCGAGGTCGCTCAGATCAACCCCGACTGCAGAGCGAACGCGACGGCGTGCGACCGGTTGCGCAGATGGAACCGGCTCGTCACGTCGTGCAGGGTGTTCTTGACCGTCCGCTCCGAGTAGGACAGGCGCGCCGCGATCTCGTGCGTGCCCAGTCCCTGCGCCACCAGACGCAGCACCTCGGCCTCGCGGTCGCTCAGGCCGCTGACGTTGAGCCCGCGAGGGGCGAGCACCTGGTCCTGGAGTCTGGATACCTGCTCCAGCAGGCGGCCCAACAGGTCCGAGGGAACCTCCCCGGCCCCGGCGCGGACCGAGCGCACCACCTGGACCAGACGGTCGGGCGTGGCCTCCGCACGGCGCACCAGGCCGCAGGCGCCGGACTCGACCAGGGCCAGCAGGCCCGCGTCGTCAAGACGGTGGACCACGGCGACCACCCGCTGCGTGCCCAGCGCGCGAGTCCGTTTGACGAGAGCCAGCGCGTCGTCGTCGACCTCCTCCATCGCGACGACCGCCACGGTCTCGGCGGCGACGTCGCCGGCGCCGACCAGCCACACCTCGGCGTGGCCACGCACGGCGGCGGCCAGCCCCGCCTCCGACAAGGGATCGGTGGCGCACACGAAGACATTGATCCGTTCCGGCATCGACACTCCTCGACGGCGACGGCCGCTCCGCTGTTCCCGGATGGTCCTGGATGGTCCTGGATGGTCCTGGATTCCCGACGTTCCGGCAGGCGGCCCCACCGGGGATTCCCCCCGTGCCCCGGGGCTGGGTCTGCCTCCGCCCCCAAGCGTACGTACACGGACGGTCGTGTGCTCGCCGGACTGGGTTTTCCAAGCCCCGGGCTACTCGCCCCGCAGGCGCACGACCCACTCAGGGCACCCAGTCGGCCGGCCCGCACCCACCCATCCACCTACCCGCGACCAGGCAGGCCCGGTGACCGGGGGAGTCGCCAGGGGACGGCGCTGCCTCCGGGCGAACCCCGACCGCCCGGAGGCCCACTCGGCGAAGCCGACCCTGCCGCTCAACTCTCAGCGGTCCTGGTCCCAACGGCGGATCCACGGGGGCTGGAGCCGGCTCAGGGCCACGCCCGCCTGGTCGGCGAGGGTCAGGGCGGTGAGCCTGGCCTGCAGCGGGACCGCTGCGCCGCGGGTCGGGAGCAGCACGAACCGGCCCTGGTAGCAGCCGCCCGCGAAGACGCGGAGCTCCAGCTCCGAACGAGGCATTCCCAGGCGGTCGACGTCCCAGGCGGCACGCCCGATGATGACGCTGCCGTCCTCCTCCAGACGCGACCGCCTGCCAGGGGCGTTCTCGTACCTGAAGCGGCATCCGCGCAGCCGCAGCAGCTCGACGAGGTGTTTCTGCACGGCGTCCAGGACGGGCTCGACATGGGTGCTCGACTGGGCCAGCCGGGCGGTCTCGTGGATCCGGTTCAGGTAGTCGGACGTGGCGGCCGTCCCCCGGGCGAGCCGCCTGTTGCGGCGGGCCAGGAATCCGATGCCGAGCGAGATCGCCATCAGCATCAGCGGCACGCTGATGTCGGGTTTCGCCGAGGACGGGTGGCCATACGGGGGGATGAAGAAGACGTAGTAGCACACCGCTCCGAGCAGGCTCGCCAGGATGTCCGCCGCGCGGACCCCGAAAGCCGAGACGGCGATGCCGAACCCGAGGAGGACCGCCACGCCCAGCGTCTGGAGCTCGGCGCCCTGGAAGGGAAGCAGGACAAGGGAGATGACGATCGGGCCGCACGCCCCGACCAGGACGACGACCCGTCTGCGGGACTGCCGCGAGGGGTCGGGGATCCGTGCGGGCGATCGCAGCCCCGCCGCCTCCGTGAGGCGCGTGCCGAAGCGCCGCGCGGACCGCGGCCTGGCGCCCACCGCGACCAGGGCGACGGCCAGCCAGCCGAACGCCACGACGGTCAGCCAGTGCCCGGCTCCCGGCTCAGGGCCGACGAGGTTGTGGTAGAGCGTCGCGCCGAGCAGGAAGAGGGCGGCGAGCGGGACGGCCCCTTCCCACGAGGGCACCTCGACGCGGTGCTGAACGAAGATCAGGCGGATGCCGCCGAGCGTGGTCAGCGCGTACACGACCAGGATCAGCAGCGTGCCGATCGTGCTGGTCCAGCGGAACGCCTCCGCCGGACCCGCGCCGAAGACGGTGGCGCAGATCGCCAGCACCAGCGCCATGCCCGGGACGACCCACGTGACGGCGCGCGCCGGGACGCCGTCGGCGGAGAGCCGGCCGGGTCCGCGGTCTCCCACTCCGTCCCGGGCCAGCGCGAACAGCAGCCGGCTCGCCCCGACGGTGCACGCCAGGCAGTTCCCGAAGGCGGCGACCGTCGCTCCCAGGGTGACCACGGCGCCCACCCAGGCGCTCAGGTAGGCGGTGGCGAGGCTGCCGAGCAGCGAACCGGAGCGGGTGAAGGAGGCCACGCCGGCGCTGTCGGTGCCGAAACCCATCATGGCCACGGCGGTGACCACGACGAAGAAGACACCCCCGAGGCTCGTCGTCCATACCATCGCCCGGGGGATGCTGCGGCGCGGGTCGGTGGCCTCCTCGCCCAGGGTCGACGCGGCCTCGAAGCCCGCGAAGGACAGGAAGCCGAACACCAGGCCCTGGAACAGCGAGGTCGGCGACGTGCCCCGGGGGATCTCGAGGACGGAGAGCGTGAAGCGCTGCCCCGACGGCGTGCTGCGGCCGAGGAGCCGCACCGTCACCACGGCGACGACGACGAGGATCACGACCGCGGTGGCGCACTCCACCAGGAGCAGGAGGTTGGTCCCGCGCCGGATCGGCGTCCTCGCGAGCAGCCAGACCAGCACGAGCGCGCAGCCGGCGAGGACGAACGGCAAGCCGCCGGGCGGGTGGGACCACGCGCCGACCTGCCGCAGGAAGTCCGATGTCAGGATGCCCACGATCACGGAGGTCGTGACTCCGAAGAAGACGTAGGTCCCGAGCAGCCCCCACCCGGCGACGATTCCCGAACGCGGCCCTATGGCGGCCCCCACCAGCCCGTAGACCGAACCGGAGTGATGGAAGTGCTGACTGAGCCGGACGAACGAGTAGGCGACGAGCAGCACGCTGACACCGGCGACCAGAAAACCCAGCGCGACCCCGCGTCCCAGACCCGTCGCGGCCGCCTGCGGGTTGATGTCCACCGCCACGCTCGGCGCCATCAGGGCGACAGACAGGCCCGCGGCCTGCCAGACGTTCACGCGGGGACGCAGACCACGCTCCGGGCGGTCGCCCGCTGGTTGCACCGGTGCGGGGGGTTCAGGGGCCGCCGAGGGTGAACCTGAGGTTTTTTCGTCCATGGTGTCGACCTCGCCGCTGGGGGTTCAGTACCTGGTACGGGTGTTCCTGTCCTGGGTGGACAGTTCGAGAGCGGACGATCGCTGTAGAATCCAGAGTGGACCTGAAACCTCGAAACACCCAGTCCGGGGCTCAGCTGCGAAGACAGGGGTGTCGCGCATGAGGGTGCATGTGACCCGAAGACAGGCGGTGTTCTCCCTCGCGCTCGCGGGGCCGCTCCTGCTCAGCAATGTCGTGCTGCCGTTCCGGCATTCGCTTCCCAACCGGGACAAGGAACTGCTGTTCGTGGCACTGGTGGTGGCCGTCGCGACGCTCGGAAGCCGGGCTGCGGCTGTGGTCGCGGCCCTGTCCGGGGCGGTGTGGTACGACTTCTTCTTCGCCGGCCCCTATCAGTCCTTCGAGCTGACCAGCGCTCCCCAGATCGTCACCGTGCTGATCCTGGTGGTCGTCAGCCTGGCCATCACACAACTGGCGTCCCGAGGCCGACAACTCCAGGCCAGCACGACCTCCGGGACGGAGTATCTGACGCGCATCCAGGGCGCCGCGCGGCTCGCCCAGTCCAGCGCGGACCCGGAGGCGGTCCTCGACCTGGTGCAACGGCATCTGACGGAACTGCTGCGGCTGCGCGAGTGCCGATTCGTCGCCGAACCGGACCCTGGCCGGACGGCCCGCCTCACCGAGGACGGACGGATCACGGTCGGCCACCGCGAGTGGGACGTCGAGAAGCTGGGCATGCCGGGAGCCGAGATCGAACTGCAGGTGGTGGTGGCAGGCGAGAGCTACCGGGGCGGCTTCGTCCTGGTGCCCACGCCGGGTGCCCCGGCCCCGTTCCAGGCCCGGCTGACCGCCGTCACCCTCGCCGACCAGGCCGCCGTCGCCCTCCAACGCCCGCCGACGGCCCACCGCGCCTGACCCGTCGGCAGTCGCCGGGCTCTGCCGTGCCGCAGGCGCCTGCTTCGACCGGGGCATACTCGTCGAACATCCCGACCAGGAGGCACCGTGACCACCCTCAGGCCCGAAACCATCCGCACGGACCGGCTGACCCTGCTGCCCCTGAAGGTCGAGCACGCCGCCGAGATGGCCGCCGTCCTGTCCGATCCCCGCCTGCACACCTTCACCGGCGGCGCCCCGGACACCGCCCAGGCCCTGCGCGACCGCTACGAACGCTGGGTGGCCGGTTCACCCGACCCCGCCGCATCCTGGTGCAACTGGGTCATCCAACTGCACGACGCGGCGGGTTCTGCTCTGACCGGAACGCTCCAGGCGACGATCACCGAGGACGCCGACCGCGGACCCACCGCCGAGATCGCCTGGGTGGTGGGCACCCCCTGGCAGGGGCGCGGCATCGCCACCGAGGCAGCCCAAGGGCTCGTCACCTGGCTCCGACAGCACCGGGTCCACACGGTCGTCGCCCACATCCACCCGGACCACAAGGCTTCCGCCTCCGTCGCCACCGCCGCCGGACTCACCCCCACCGACCAGTGGCACGACGGCGAGATCCGCTGGCAACTGACGATCAGCTGACCGCGCCGAGCGCGTCGAGTTCGTTGCCGATCGCCGCACGCAGTTCGTCGTGCTGCGGTCCGAGCGCCGTCGCGGGGTCGTGCCAGTGCTCACGGGCGTACAGCCACACCGGGACGCGGACGAGGTCCGGGGGCTCCCACGCGAAGCGCGGCCACACGTGGACGTGCAGAAAGGGGTCGGCGTTGCCGAGGATCTCCAGGTTCACGCGCCGGAACTCCGGGTCCAGGCGGCGGCAGGCCCGCTCCACGGCCTCGCCCAGCCGATCCATGTCCGCGAGGAAGGCGAGGCGCTTGCCTCGCGGCAGGTCGGACAGGCGCTGCACCTCGGGATCGTCGACCAGCAGGACCGAGTACCCGGGGAGGAACTGCACATCGCCGATCACCGCGAAGCCGGCGTCCAGCCGTCGGAGCACCGTGGGGTTGGCACCCCTCAGCGCACTGCCGATCCGGTCGTCCCGCCAGTCGTCCACCATGATCGCGCACCCTATCCGCAGGAGCGGTAGCGAGTCACCCGTATCACCGTGAGACCCGGGCGCGCGGCCTTGTAGCCTGCCGCGATGGCCTACAAGATGGTGATCTTCGACAATGACGGAACACTCGTGGACAGCGAGACCACGGCTCACACCGTGCTCTCCGGCTACCTTACGGAGCTCGGCTACCCGACCACCCTCGAGGAGTCCTTCCGGTATTTCCTCGGCAACGCCGGTCGTAACGTCCACACGGTGGTGGCCGACCGCTTCGGTGGCGTTCTGCCGCAGGATTTCACCGCCCGTTGCCACGACCGGGTTTTCGCCGCGTTCCACACGGGCGTCGACGCCGCGCCCGGCGCCGTCGAACTGCTTGCGGAACTACAGCGCAGGAAGCTGCGCTACTGCCTGGCCTCCTCGTCGGACCACACGTGGATCGACCTGACCCTGGAACGATCCGGCCTGCGCGAGCACCTGCCGGCCGCCCTGGTCTTCAGCGCCGAGGACGTCGGCGGGGTGGGCAAGCCGGCCCCGGACCTCTTCCTGCACGCCGCAGGGAGGATGGGCGTGGCCCCGCGTGACTGCCTGGTCGTCGAGGACAGTCCCAACGGCGTCCTCGCCGCTCGCGCGGCGGGAATGGACGTCCTCGGCTACACCGCCCTCATGCCGGCGGACCGGTTGGCCGCAGCGGGAGCGACCGCGCTGATCGGTCAACTGAAGCAGGTACTCGACCACCTGTGAGAAGGCCGTTGGAGCCCACTGAGCACTGGCCGCTCACGAGTCGGAGGCCGTGGCCTCGCCCACAGCGGGCCTCCCGCCCGCGGGAGCGACGCGGAACCTGGGTATGAACGTGCCGATCACGCCGATCATGCCCGTGCTTCCCCAGGCGCTCGCCACCCACGGTTCGTGCTGGACCACCGCGGTCACGGCTGCCCCGAGCATCCCGCCCGCCAGCACGAACCCGGCCGCCAGCCCGCCGGCGCGCAGCAGGAAGTCCCGGTGCGCCTCCTTCTCGTCGAGCGCGAGCTGCCGTTGCTGTGCGGCCTCGGCGATCCGCAGTGTCTCCATCCGGGCCTCGTGCGCGCGCTTCAGTTCCGGTTCCAGACGCTGCAACGCGGCCTTGAGATGCTCCGGAGGCAGCGCGGCCCACTGCGTCGCGATTTCCAGGCCGGTCGGACCTGGAAGAGCGGTAGGTGCGTCCGTCATTCCCGGGCACCTCCTCCTTGGCTCGGAACGAGAGGGGCGTCCAGCGGGGTGCCGGTGGGATCCGGTGGGGGTCCGAGAGCGAGGAACAGCTGGTCCAGCCCGGAGGTCATGGACGCGGCGGCTTGAGCTGTGTCCGGGTCGTCGCCGACCTCGAGAAGGTTCGGCCCGGCCTGGGCAGCCTGCGCCGCGATGGCCTGCGCCGTGATCTCCGCTGCCCGGGCGGAAAGACCGCTGAGGCTACCGCCACCGGCTCCCATGACGATGCCGCTCGCGAACCTGCCAGTGGAGGCGAGCAGCAAGTCGAAGACGACGTAGCCCATCCGGCGGGCCAGCTCCCGTTGGCGGCGCTGCTCCTCAAGGCGCTCCACCTGGGCTTGGAAGCGGAGCAGCAGGACGGCTACCGGAACGGCGATGACCAGGGACCCCACGTCGAAGAGGAGCTCCACGCCACCGGACACGGGTGCACCGCCTCTCCTGCCCACCTCACACGTGGAGTCTGGCACGCCCCGTGCCGGCTCCGGGCCGGTCTCGTCGATTCAGGATCGAGGCGTCGGCGGGGAACCGGGCCGGCCGGTCCGGTGACTCCACCCTGTGGGTGTGGCATCCCCTGGGCTGCCTGATGGCCGGTATCCTGCTGACCTGAGGCCATGGGGGTGGGTCCGGTGGGGTTCTGGGCGTCCAAGCGCGACCAGCAGGAGGCGGCGCGGCGCGCTCCGCTTGCGACGGCGGACGCCGAGCGTCTGCGGCATGAGATCGCGGCGCTGGGTGACCTGGCGGCGGAGTTCAGCAGACGCGTCGCCGTACTCGAAGGCCTTCTGGCGCCCATGCTCTCCCCCGTCCCCGCAGCACCGGTGGATGCCGTACCGCAGGACCGGACCGCCGGGCATCGGAGCACCGGCAGGGTGAAGTGGTTCAACGCCGAGAAGGGCTTCGGCTTCATCACGCCGGACGAGCCGGGGCCCGACCTCTTCGCCCATGACTCCCAGATCGAACGCCCTGGCCCGCGCGAGCTGGCGGACGGACAGCGCGTCGAGTTCGAGACCGTCAAGGGTGCGAAGGGGCCCCAGGCGGACCACATCCGCATTCTGGCCGAGCAGCTCTGACCGCGACGGTTGTCGTGCTGACCGGCCGTCAGGCCGTGCCGAAACTAGAGTGACGCCATGGACTATCGCACGCTCGGCAACAGTGGACTCCTTGTCTCGGTGGTCGGCCTCGGCTGCAACAACTTCGGTGGGCGGCTCGACGCCGCGCAGACGCGTGAGGTGGTCGAGGCCGCGCTCGACGTCGGGGTGACGCTCTTCGACACCGCTGACATGTACGGCGGCGGTGGCGGGTCGGAGACGCTGCTCGGCCAGGCGTTGAAGGGGCGGCGCGACGAGGTCGTGCTGGCCACGAAGTTCGGCCACGCGCACGCGGACCTGGGCTACGGGCCGGCGGCCGGGGCCAAGGGGGGACGGGCCTACATCCGGCGCGCGGTCGAGGAGTCGCTGCGCCGCCTGCAGACCGACCACATCGACCTGTACCAGCTGCACACCCCCGACCCGCGCACGCCGATCGCCGAGACGCTCGCCGCGCTCAGCGAGTTGGTGCGCGAGGGCAAGGTGCGTTACATCGGGCACTCCAACTTCCCCGGCTGGCAGATCGCGGAGGCCGCGCACGTGGCACGGGAGATCGGGGCCGTCCCGTTCGTCTCGGCGCAGAACGAGTGGTCGCTGCTCGAACGCGGAGTGGAGCGCGAGGTGGTGCCCGCGGCGCTCCACTACGGCCTGGGCGTGCTGCCCTTCTTCCCGCTCGCCAACGGCCTGCTCACCGGCAAGGTGCGCCGCGCCACGGGCGTGCCCGCAGGCTCGCGCCTGGCGTCGCGGCCCGAGCGGGTGACCGAGGCGGGCCTCGACGCGGTCGAGCGTCTCGCCGCGTGGGGCGAGGCGCACGGCCGGAGCGTCCTGGAGATCGGTGTGGGCGCGCTCGCCGCGCGGCCCGGCTGCGGTTCGGTCATCGCCGGCGCGAGCAACGCCGAGCAGGTCCGCGCCAATGCCGCAGCCGGGCAGTGGGTGCCCACTCCGGAGGAGTTGGCCGAGATCGACGCGCTCCTCGACGCGGAGCCCACCGGGGTTCGGCCGTCCCGCTGAGGCGGGCGCCGGTGGGCCGCCACGCCTACGGCAGGTCGCCCGCTTGGGCGCCGTTGAGGGCCTCGATCTCCTTCGCGAACGGCGAGCCCTCCGGGCCGGGGTAGGCGGCGAGGTGGGCCCGCCAGTCGTCGGCGGCGCCCTCGACGTCTCCGAGGGCGTGACGGCTCAGGCCGCGCCGGTAGAGCACCTCGGGATCCGGCCCGCCCGCGTCGCCGGGCTCGCCCGGCCCGCCGACCTGGCCCGCCTCGCCGGTCCCGCCCGCGCCGCCGATGCCGTCCGCCGCCACGCCGGGCTCGGCCGGCTCGGCGGGCTCGGCGAACTGGGCGGCCACGACCTCCAGATCGGCCAGTGCGCGCCGGTGCTCGCCCAGCTCCTGGAGGGCGACGGCCCGGTTGAAGCGCAGCTCGGTCAGGTCGCCGTCCAGCGCCAGCGCCTGGTCCAGATCCGCCACCGCGTCGGCGGAGCGTCCCATCGAGTACCACAGCACCGCGCGGTTCACCCAGGCCGGGACCAGCGTCGGATCGGCCGCCAGCGCGGCCCCGTAGTCGGCGAGGGCGCCCTGGGGGTCGCCGGTCTCGGCCAGCAGGGCGCCCCGCGCGGCGAGCAGGTGCGGGTTCGACGGTTCCAGCTCCAGGCCGCGGCTGATGTCGGCCCGCGCCCCGTCCGCGTCGCCGCGCGCCAGTCGCAGATCGGCGCGGTTGATGAGCGAGTCGACGTGCTCGGGCTCGATCTCGATCGCGTAGTCGAGATCGGCCAGCGCCTCGTCCGTGCGGCCCAGTTCACGCAGCAGGTCGGCCCGGTTGTAGTGGGCCTCGTGGAAGGGCGGGGTCAGCCGGACGGACTCGGCGTAGTCCGCGAAGGCCGCCTCGTACGCGCCCAGCGCCCGGTGCTGCGCGGCGCGTTCGAAGTAGTAGTCGCCGTAGAGCGGGTCCTGGGCGATGACGGCGTCGTAGTCGCGCAGCGAGCCGACATGGTCGCCGGTCGCCGCGCGCACCTGGGCGCGGTTGTACAACAGGACCGAGCGGTGCAGGAGTTGCTCATCGGGTGAGCAGTCGGCGTCGGTGATCGCCATGGCTTCGCCCACGAGGTCCAGCGCCCCCGCGAGATTGCCCCGGTGCAGCTCCACCAGCGCGCGGGCGTTGCGCATGAAGGCGCGGACCAGCGCGCGCCGCACCGGGTCCGGCTCGCGCTCCGCGATGGCGATGGCGGTGTTGACCCACCCCATGGCGAGGTCCTCGTCGTGCAGTTCCCTCGGCAGGAAGCGCGTGTACAGCATGGCCAGCTGGTACGCGGCGTTCATGTGGGTGACCGGCTCGGTCGTTCCGGCGCGGATCTCCTGGAGGCAGCCGAGCGCGTCCTCGCCGCGCCCGAGGTAGGACAGGGCCGCGCCCACCTTGTGCGTGAGGTTCCAGTACTCCTTGGGCTTGGTGTCAGCCACCAGGGCGCGCCCGCGCAGCGCGAGGTCGATGACGGCCTCGTAGCAGCCGAGGTTGAAGCACCCGTTGACGCCGGCGACGAAGGCCTCGAGACCGGCGCCCGCGCGGTCCAGACCGCGTTCGCGGTGGTAGGGCACGGCGCCGTGCAGCAGCGACTGCTCGCCGCGCCGGGTCAGCAGTTCGGCCCGCGCGGTGTGCCGGTGGGCGCGCTCGTGAGGCGGGAGCGCCTCGTAGGCGGCGATGGCGGCCGGGTCCCGCGTGGTGCCGTCGGAGTCGATGAACTGCTGGGCGGCGTCGACGCCGTCGACGGGCGGCAGGGGCGCGAGGGCGCCGGTGGCGGGAACCGTCCAGGCGGCGAGGGCGGCGGCGAGCAGGTCGTCGCGGACGTCGCGGTCGCGATCGCGCTCGGGGTCGGACTCGGCGACGACGGTCAGCACCGCGGGGTCGCACCGGCGCAGCAGGACGGCGACGAAGTCCCGGTCGGTGGGGTCGGCGTGGTCCAGGTCCCGGAATGCCAGTACGACGCCGCCGGGGTGCTCCGCGCGGGCCCAGTCGACCAGCAGCTCGGCCAGGCCGTGCGCGATGCGCAGGGCGCGGGTGGCGGGGTAGAAGCGGGTGCGTTCCTGCTGGATCGCGGTGTTGGTGAGCGTCTGGGGCGGGAGCACCTCCAGCTCCGGTGCGACGGCGGCCACCTCGGTGGGACGGGCGGCGGGGATCGCCGGGTGGCGTTCCGTCAGTTCCGGCATGATGCCGCGCAGCAGGGAGCCGGCGCCGGTGAACGGACCGCGCAGGTTGCGGTGGCACCAGACGTGCAGGTCGGGCTGCGGAACCCGTGGCCCGGCCGCGGAGACGTCGGCCGAAGGTCCGGAACCCTCCAGGGCTCCGGAGGCGGCGGGGCTGACCCGCAGGTGTCGTGGGGCGGACGTCGTCATGCCGTGGCTCCTTCGGGGCGGGGGGTCCGGGCCCGGGCACGCCGGTCCCGCAACGTGACATGGATGAGCACGCCGATCTCGAACGCGGCCATGGCGGCGAACAGGGCCGCGTCGATCCGGCTGCCGACGGGCGTGCCCGCCGTGGTGAAGCGGCGGACGGCCGTGGACCAGAACCGCCACATGGTCGGGATGCCGGCCCAGGCCAGACTGCCCAGGGAGAAGCCGTAGCCCGCCACCAGGACGGGCGCGTACCAGCGGGCCATGGCTCGGTCGCGGTCGGACCACTCCGCCTCGTCGTCCGCGAGCTGCGGAACAGGGCGCCGCAGGGCGCGGCGGATCCGGGTGCGCAGCAGGAACTTCGTGGCGGCCTGGAGATCCTGACAGCGCATCAAGGTGGCGACGACGAAGTAGAGATCGGTCTGGAGGTAGAACATGAACTGCCAGATCAGGCGTAGCACGCAGCTGAACGCGACGGCGAGGCAGAGCCGGTGGCACCAGGCCGGAATCCCGGGCCGGTCAAGGCCCCAGGCGAGCAGGGTCAGGCTCGCGCACAGGACGGTGTCGGTGACCATTCCGGCCAGGAACGGCAGGTACCGGCGCCTGCGCGGGACGCTCAGCAGGGCGTCGAGCCTGGTCTCGGCGACGACGTAGTACAGGCGGCGGCTGATCCCCAGCCGGGACGGCAGGCCAAGTCGGCGACCGGCCAGGGCGTGCGCGGCCTCGTGCAGCAGGATGCCGGCGATGGCGGTGCCCAGCAGGCCCACCGGGATCAGGGCCAGGTAGTCGGTGAAGAACACGTTGCGGTAGCTGGGCCGCAGTTCCGGGTGGACGACCATCGCGGCGACCCCGGCGACGGTGAGCGCGGCGTAGACGATCCAGGCCGGCCAGGAGAACACCCAGCGCCCGAGGCGCTGCCAGCGCACGGGGACCGGTTCGGGCTCCTCCTCGTCCTCGGCGAGCAGGAAGCCGAGGCCGTCGAGCGCGTCGAGGAAGTCCGGGACGTCCAACTCCTCGCCGCAGGCCTGCTCGTACCACGCCACGGCCTCGGGCAGCGGGGTGCCGGCGTCCAGCATGCGCAGCAACTCGGCCCCGGCTTGGGGGAACAGGGCGTAGGAGGCGATGTCGGGGCGGCCCACCATGACGCCGTCGTCCTCGGGGACCATGGTGAGGCGGCGCAGGCGGATGACGGCGGAGCCGCCGGGAGCGGTGGTGCTCATACGCGGCATGCCTTCCTGGGGCGGCGGGAGCAGGCGGTCGGCCACGGGGCCAGGGGGCCGGGGGACCGGGGCCGGTTCGGCCGAGGGCGGTCGAACCAGCCCCGGTCCGTGCTGTCAGGCGGCGTTGCAGCTGTAGTAACAAGCCACCGTCAGACGGATGGAACCGGCCTTGCGGATCGGCATCTTCTTCATGAACTTCCCTCCTCTCGGGCGTGTGCAGGGGTGCACCGGCCGTACGGGCCGGAGTCCGGGCCCGGCCACGCGACCTGGCGCCGGCGCCGGCGGAGGGCATGGCGGAGCGACAGGTGGGTGCGGGCAGACACAGAACGGTCCGAGGCGCGAGGAGCAGCGGTGACGGGCACGGCCGACGCCTGGTGCGGGCGGCCGGGTGGGCTTTCGCGCGGTGCGGGAGGGGGTCCCGCAGCGCATTGAACTACCGGGTCGCTCACAGCGCCAGAGCTTGACCGTGAACATGAAAGAGGGAGGCGCGTGGGGAAGTTGTGAAGCCCATTTCACGGAATCAGTACGTTCGACGACGTAGTGCCCCGGGTCGCCTTGCAGATTCAACACACAATAAAACTAGGCAAGTTGAGGCATTGAAAGATCCCGACGAGGCGGCGGGCGAGGCACTCCGTGATTGCGGGTCAGTAACCACCACGTTTCGTGGTGTCCAACCCCTTGTTATGAGTCATGACAAGCGGCATGCTCTCCATCGGCGCCCACGCGGCGGCCGGCGTACGAGCGTCCTGATCGTCACTCACGAAGGAGCCAGCATGCGCAGATTCCTGATACGCGTCGCCACCCTCGCGGCCGCAGCAACCCTCGCCGCACCCGCCGTGCCGGTCTCCGTGGCCGCCGCTCAGGGACTGTCGTTCCGCCCGCTGCACTACAACATCAACGGCTACAACTGGGGCGGCTACGCCGCCACGGGCAGCGGATTCACCTCGGTCGCGGCGAGCTGGACCGAGCCCAAGGCGACCTGCAACTCCAGCAACGACCTCTACGCCCCCTGGGTCGGCATCGACGGCTACGGCAGCTCGACCGTCGAGCAGACCGGTGTGGCGACGGACTGCTCCAGCGGCAGCCCCGTGGACCAGGCCTGGTACGAGATGTACCCGGCGAACCCGGTCTACCTGAGCAGCAGTTCGTACCCGGTGAAGGCCGGTGACGCCATCTCCGCCTCGGTGACCTACGCCGGGAGCAGCAAGTACACCCTGAAGCTGACCGACTCCACGCGGGGCTGGACCTACACCACGTCCAAGTCCCTCTCCTCCGCGAAGCGCGCCAGCGCCGAGGTCATCATCGAGTCGCCGACCGGGGCCTACCCCAACTTCGGCACTCTCAACTTCACCTCGGCCACCGTCAACGGCTCGTCCCTCGGATCCTCCGGCCCGACCGCGCTGGACCCCAGCTCGAACGGCACCACCGAGGCCCGCACGGGTGCGCTGTCGGGTGGCACCGCCTTCACAGAAACGTATCTGCACGAGTAGCAGCTAGGGTCCGACCTGTCGTCGGAGCCCAGCCCGGCGTGTCCGGGAGGCGTCGTGAGGACCACGCCTCCCGGACACGCTGCTGCGGATCCGGATCCCTACCCTCCGGCCGCCGCAGGCGGCATCCTGGCGGGATGCTGACACCTGGTCATGACGAGACGACGAGCGAGCCGGACCTCTGGCGGCTGGTGGAGCGCCGCACGGTGTACGAGGGCCGGTTCGTGCAGCTGTACCAGGACGTGCTGGAAGGGCCCGCGGCGCCGGAGTTCTACGAACACGTGCGCGTCGCCGACGGGGTGCGGGTCGTCGCGCTCGACGCCGAAGGCCGGGTCGTGCTGGTGGAGGACCAGTTCTACCTGCCGCAGCGGCGCATGCTCCACCTGCCCGGCGGCGGCATCGAGGCGGGCGAGGCCCCGGCGCTCGCTGCGGCCCGGGAGCTGGCGGAGGAGACGGGATGGCGCGCCGCCTCCTGGCAGCCGCTGGGCTCGATCCATCCCCTGCCGACGAGCACGGCCGCCCGCACCCACCTGTTCCTCGCCACCGGCCTGACCGCCGGGTCCGTGCACCGGGACGCGACCGAGCAGTACATGACGGTACGCCAGGTCCCTTTGGCGGAAGCCGTCGAGCTCGTCCGCTCCGGCGTCGTCACCGAAGCCGGCAGCGTCACGGCGCTGCTGCTCGCCGCGCAGAGCCGCCCCAGCGGCGACTGATCCCGGTCCGCGACCTCACACAAGCGGGGGAGGTCGCCTGCATAACCGCATGCGATCTTCCGGCGGCGACGGCTACCGTGCCGGGCATGGACGTGTCGTTCACCAAGCTGGCCGGGCGCCGCTACCGGATGACCGTCGTGCGCGAACGCGGTCCGCAGCTGGCGCCCCGGCAGGGGCCCGGCTACGACGACCACCTGCCGCACGACGCCGTGCACTTCCTGGTGGAGGCGGAGGCAGGGCTCTGCGGCGGTGTCTTCGGCCGCATCGCAGCCGGGCGGAGCAACATCTTCTGGGCGGCCGACCCCGATGTCCGGAGGCGTCAGGCGCGTCGCGAGGCGAAGCGGCGGCCGGACCAGGCCGAGCGAGCCGACATGGCCCGGTCCGAGACGCTGGCCTCCCTGTGCGAGCCCCTGTGGCAGGTGCGGGCAGGCCGGCGCTCGGACCTGCCCGTGTGGTTGTCCTCGACGGAGCCCGGCCTCGCCAAGTCGCCGCTTGTCGAGCGCATCCTGGCCCGCCTCGACGACTTCGCCGCGCGCTGGCACCCGCTCCTGCCAGACGGCAGCGTCACGCTGACGTGGCCGCTCCGCACCCGCTGACGCTCCCCGGCACGGCCCGTGCGGTCGGCGTCAGCCCATGCGCTCGTCGAGGAGGCGGACGAGCTTGCCGGTGCGCGGGTTGACCGTCAGGTCCGCGGCGCCGACCCACTCCACCGCGAGCGGGTGGATGAGGGCGCTGCGGACGTGGTCGGCGAACATCGGGCGGATCTCGCCGAGGCGCTCGGTGATGTCCCGGGCCAGCGACTGCCGCTCCTCCTGCTGCCGCTCCTCCTGCTGTTCCCCCTCGCTGTGGGCGTCCGCGAGCCGCAGGACCAGTTCGTCGCGTTCGTCGCGGTGCCGCAGCACGATCTGGAGGTCGGCGATCCGGCGGCGGGCGTCGGCCGCGGCCACGACGGCGCGCAGGTCCTCCAGGTAGACGGTGACGACGCCGACCCGGGCGCCCTCCTCCGACCGGCCGAGCAGGCGGAACCGCCGCTGCGCGAAGTCCGTCCACTCCGCCAGGTCGCCGACGGGGTAGCGGATGACCGGCATCAGCCGGCGGGCGAGGTCGGTGGCGACCACGCGCCCCGGACGGCCGGGCTCCTCGATCGGCTCACCGGTCTCCGGGTCCAGCAACTCGACGATCTTGTCCGTGGTGAAGACCTGGTGGATCCGTGCGTCCGGTTCGCCTGCCACCGGCCCGGCCAGGACGCCCGCGTCGACGCTGGCGTAGCCGATGGAGCGGACCTGGGCCGCGGGGAAGGCCCGTGCCAGCAGGGCGAGTTGGTCGCCGTAGAAGGCCTCGCCGCTGAACAGGACCAGGCGCACGTCCGGCAGTGTGCCAGGCCCGGCGACCACCTCGCGGGCGAGGCGGCACAGCGAGGTGGGCGGGGCGGCGAGCACGGTCGCGGAGAAGTCGCGCAGCGTGTCGATGGTGTAGTCGAGCGGCGCGGCGCCGCCGATCGGCAGCTGGACCGTCGGGATCGGCGCCTCCTGGAGCAGGTTGAGCGTGAAGACGAAGCTGGAGTAGAGCTCCCCGGCGTAGAAGAGGTTGGCCACCCGGTCGCCCGGGAGCAGCCCGGCGGCGGGCAGGCCCTCGCCGAAGCGGTGGCACATCGCGCGCCACTCCGCGCGGGTGTACCGCGAGACGCGGGGCGCACCGGTGGTGCCGCCGGTCTTGAAGACGATCCCGTCGTCGTGCGGTCCGGTCAGGACCTGGCTGGTGGTGGCGCCGTGGGCCTGCCAGAACGCGGTGTGGTCGACCAGGGGCAGGGCGGTGAGGTCGGCCGTCCCGGCGGGTAGGCCGGCGTAGAGGTCACGGTAGAACGGCGAGTGCTCCCGTGCGAAGGCGATCAGGTCCGCTGTGGTCTGGTGGTGATGGTTCATCGGTCGGGGTCTTGTCCGTGTCGTCTCGGGAGGGCGCCAGACGGGGTCTGACGGGGAGGGCCGTGGACGGGGCCGCGGCAGGGCCGCGCGAGGGGGCCGGGGGACCGCGCGCCGGGCCGGACGGCAGGGAGCCGTCCGACCCGGCGCGGGCGGTCAGCGGTTGCGCGTGCGGTGGTCGACCACGGCCGGGAGCTTGCCGCTGGCGGCGGTGCGCTCGAACGCGTCCGACGGCAGGTGCTCCACGCGCAGCTCCACCAGCCGGTCGCGCAGCACGGCGGCCGCGAGGTCGGGGTAGCCGTCCAGGAACGCCCGCGCCGTCGTCTCCACCTGCGGCAGCTCCTCCGGGCCGGCCTCCAGACGCACGGTCAGCGACTCGCTGACGGCGTCCTCGTCCAGCACGATCTGCAGCGCGCCCCGGTGGCCCAGGGTCTCCTCGGCGACGGCCACGAAACGGCGGACGTTCAGGAAGTGGCTGCCGCTGCGGAAGATGTCCCCGAACCGGCCCAGCAGCTCGAAGCGGGGCGTGCGGCGGCCGCACGGGCACTCGCCGGGCGTCCAGCGTCCCAGATCGCCGATCTCGTAGCGGTCCAGGCGCTGCCCGCGCCGGGTGTGCGCGGTGAACACCAGGCGGCCGGTCTCGCCGAGGGCGGCGGGACGGTCCTCGTCCAGGGCGAGGATCTCCAGCGTCTGCAGTCCGCTGAACAGGTGGTGCACCCGGTCCGGCGCGTCCGGGCACTGGTAGCCCAGCGGTCCCGCGTCGACGCTGCCGTAGGCGGCCGAGCGGATCACCTCGACGCCGAACTCCTCGCGCAGCCAGTCGCGTTGCGCCTGCGGGAAGTGCTCCCCGCCGAAGAACACCTTGCGCACGCCCCGGTAGGCGCGCAGCTCCGCCTCACCCGCAGCGAAGACGCGCACCAGGTAGTTGGGCATGCCGAACAGCGTGTTCACCCCGTGCTCGACGATCGAGCGGGCGACCAGCGCGTGGTCCTCCTGGGCGGCCATCGGGTACTGCACCGCCTGCAGCGTCTCCAGGACGGAGAAGAAGCTGGAGAAGCCGCCGTAGAGCAGACCGCCGAAGAACAGGTTCATCGCGCGGTCGGTGCGCACGTCGAAGCCCGCCGCGAGCAGCCCCTCGGCGCCCGAGCGCATGTGCTCGTGGTAGTCGTCCCAGGTGAAGGCGGACAGCTTCGGCGCGCCCGAGCTGCCGCCGCTGCGGAAGAACACCTCCGCCCGGCTCAGGTCGTCCTGGAGCAGCTCGAAGTCGCTCTTGGACACCACCTCGGCCTTCGGCGGCGCGAGTTCCCGGGCCGCGACCAGGTCGTCCAGGCACGCGTCGCCCAAGAACCGGTCGTCCAGCTGGACGTCGACGCGGCGGCTGTAGCGCTGGAGCGCGTAGACGCCGTCGTGGGGCTCGCCGTCGTAGCTGTGCAGCATCCTGCCCGGTACGGTGACGCGCTGCGCGCCCGCGGCCAGCACCGCCTGCGCCAGCTCGGCGGTGTCGGTGCGCGAGGCGCCCAGGCCGACGGTCTGGAGGTAGCGGCGCATCGGGCGCAGCACCTGCGTGATCCGCGTGCGCGGCAGCGGCTTCACCCACACCGTGCGGTGCAGCGGGGAGGCGCGCAGCGCGCTGCGGGTGTCGGCCAGGACCCGCCAGGTGCCGTCGGACGCCTCGTGCACCCGGGTCAGCCCCAGGTGCTCCTCCAGCCGGGCGACCAGCACGGTGTTGCTGATCTCGGCGCGCTCCAGCAGCTCCGGCGGGGCCGGGGCCAGGGCGGCGACGGTCTCGCCGAGCACGGCGGCGAAGCGCTCGGCGAACGCGAAGACCTGCTCGTTGTCGTCGGTGTCGAGGTAGACGACCTGGGGGCTGGAGCAGGCCTGCTGGTCCAGGCGGCAGATGTCCTCGGCGATGCCGCGCAGCGTCTCGGGGGAGGACCAGGCGTCCTTCGTCAGGTAGCCGAAGGACAGCTTGGGGCCCCAGTCGACCAGACGGCAGCCCGGCGGCACCAGGGCCGCCACCCCGGCGAGGGCCTCCTCGCCGCCCCAGGCGGCGACCGCGTCGGCCTGCTCGCACATCCGGCGCAGCCAGTCGGTGCGGCTGGAGGGGAAGTTCAGCACGATGGTGCGCGCGGCGATCAGCCCGCTCGGGTCCAGGTCCGCGAGCTCCGCCAGCAGCGTCCCGGTGAACCGGGAGCCGCCGCTGGTCTTGACGGCGTTGACGTTGCCCGCGAGCAGGCCCTCGACGACGCTGAGCGCGCCCGCGGCCGGGGCGTTGCCGGGGGCGACGTGGACCAGCAGCCCGACGGGCACCCACGCCTCGAAGATCTCGCGGCGGAAGTCGAAGCGGGCCAGCCGACCGGGGTCGATCCCGCCGAGCTCCCGCATGAGCTTGGTCTCCAGCGGCTCCCGGCCCAGGGCCTCGGCCAGGTCGCGCAGGGTGCGGGCGGCCTCGTGGGCGGGCACGCCCGAGGCGTCCAGCTCGGCGGCCAGACGGGTCGAGGAGTCGCTGTCGGGGTCGGTGAGGGCGGTGGCCAGCTTGTCGCAGGCCGCGAGGACGACCAGCGGGCTCAGCGGCCGCGCGAGCGCGGTGCGCACGTCGTCGCCGAGGGCGTCCAGGCGCTTGTCCGCCTCGGCGTCGTCCACCCAGGCGCCCTGCCAGTAGTGCTGATCGATCGTCATGAGGTCCCCTTGAGCAGTTCGGCGGCGGCGACGGCGCAGCTGCGGTTGCGGCTGACCCCGGCCCGGCCGTGCACGGCGAACCAGGGGGTGGGCAGCCCGCAGCCGCACTCCTCGGGGGAGTGCTGCGAGACGAGGTCGCCCATGAGCACCGACTGGGCCGGCACCGAGGTGATGTAGGGGGAGACGAACTGGGCGTAGCCGCGCTCCCCGTAGGGCAGCGGCTCCAGCGTGCCCACGTCGCGCACCAGCATCCGCGACCAGGTGGGCACGTGCAGGCGGTGGTTGGCGCACTCCATGTACAGCACCGAGTGCTCGACGGCGCCGTAGCCGTCGCGGATCCGCTCGTCGGGGATGCCCAGCTGGTCGTGGATGCGCCGGTAGAGCTCGGGCTTGGCGACCTGCTTGTCCGCGTGCCCCTTCCAGCCGCCGCCGAAGACGACCAGTGAGCGCGGGTCCAACTGCACCGGCGGCAGGCCGAGATCGCGCATCCGGTCCAGGGTGAAGGACAGGAACGCCGGGAAGCCGAGGATGCGCACCGGCGCGCCCTCCTCGGCGAAGCGCAGCAGGGCCCGCGCGCAGCCGAAGGGGTCGAACTCGTGGCTGGAGCCGGTGTGCTTCAGCGCGTACTCCACCGACCGCACCGGCGCGAAGTGGCACAGGTACTCGTCGGTGAACGAGGTGCCGAGGTTGAGGCCGGGCCGGGGCTGGTAGTTGGAGAGCAGGTAGTTGACCGGCTCCTGTTCGCCCAGCCAGCCGTAGGAGTCGAAGACCCGCGCGACCATCCGCTGCCCGTTGCGCAGCGTCCAGTGGTCGAAGAACATCTGCGACTTCTGCCCCGTCGTCCCCGACGAGGTGACGTGCAGCGCGACGTCCTGCTCCGGGATGGAGACGACCTCGTGGGCCTTGAAGAAGTTGGCGTGCACGTAGGGCAGCCGGTGCAGCTCGTCGATCCCGTCAAGCGGCGCTCCGGCGGTGGGTCCGGACTCCCACAGGCGGGCGAAGAACGGCGACCGGGCCGCGTGCCACGCGTTGGACTCGTTCATGGCCCGGACGAACAGCTCGTCCAGCTCGGGGCCGACGGCGTAGGGCTCGGCGATGTCGCAGAGCCGCTGGACGTGCGCGAGCGCGTCCGGGTCCGGGACCGCGACCGGTTCAAGGTACTGGCTCAATGGAATATCCCGTGCGTGTTGAGGTACTGCTGCTTCCACAGCTCGATGTACTGCTCGGTGAAGGGGCGGAAGGCGGCGTCGATGGCGAGGCCGCGGAAGTCGAGGGGCTTCATGGTGCGCGCCATGACCACGTAGTCGCGGTAGCCCTCGCCCTCGCGGCGCATGGCGGGGTAGGCGGCGGCCGGCAGGAAGCCGTTGCCGAGGAGCAGGGTCAGGTCCTCGTAGCGGTCCAGCGGCAGCAGCATCTCGATGTGCAGCGCGCCGTGGTCGGACAGGGTGCTGATCACGGCGTCGAGGTCGCGGCCGCGCTCCGACAGCCCCGGAGCGGTGGCGACCAGGGCGCAGTAGCCGTCGCCGCGGTTCAGCTGGGCGTAGACCTCGAAGCCGCCGTCCTGGGCGGTGAGCAGCACGTTCGGGGTGTGGAAGGGGTAGAACCGGTCCCGGGGGTCCGGCACCGCCCCGGCGAAGCGGCGCCGGACGAACGCGGGCGCGTCCACGAGCTCGAAGGACGGTGCGGCGTCGGGCTCGCCGAGGTCCGGCGAGGGTCCGGGGGTCCACTCCTCCACCCGGGGCCTTGGCGCGTCGGGCAGGCCGACGGCGTGGTGGAGCGCGTCGACCAGGCCGCCTAGGCCGGTCGGCACCCGGGGCACCGGCAGGCGCTGTTCGAGCACGCCGGGGCGGTGACGGGCGAGCAGCACCATCGTCTCGTGGCGGTCGGACTTGCGCAGGTTCGGGAACACCCCCAGTGCCCGGAACCCGCTCTGCAGGCAGATCCGTTGCGGCGCGGTGGAGTTGGTGCGCGCGGTGGCGTAGACGGAGTCCACCGACTGCTCGCCGAGGATTCGGTCGCTGAGCTCCTGGACCGCCTGCCGGGCGAGTCCGCCGCCGCGGGCGTCGGGGTGGACGGCCAGTCCCTGGAGCTTGCCGAGTCGTTCCTGCGGGGAGACGGTGCCGAGGATCGAGGCGACCAGGCGTCCGTCCGCGCCCTGCCGGGCCACCAGCCAGGTGGTCGTGGGGGAGTCGATCTCCCGGGCCATCACCTCCCGGTCGGTGCCGAGAGGCAGGGTGTACGAGCTTCCGTAGACCGCCCGATAGAGCGTCAGAAGCTCGTCGATGTCGTCCGTGCGGGCAGCACGGAATTGCGCAGCCAATTTACCTCCCCAAAAGTCCCCCCAGCCGCCGGGGTTCGCCCGGGGCCGGATTTCTCCCTCGCAGTCGGAACGGTCCCTGGATGAGGTTTCCGCGTGGCGGCCCCTGCGGGAAGCAGGCCGTGCCGCAGCCCCTGCCGGCGTCTTGGCCAGCGGGGCAGCGGACCGAATGGAGGAGTCGGACGCGCGCTGCGAGCGAACCGACAAGATCCACTCTAACCGGTCGCGAAGGGTGGTAACGACACGTCAAGTGTCGTTACCGACACGGAAGCCGGGAATGGGACGAGGATCACATCGACGGCGAACAGTCAGGAAGCGGTAGGCGACGACCAGTCGAATCAGGGATGTATGTCGCACACATACAGCCGCCACCGGCCGCTCTCCCGTCCGCGCCACGGTCCGCGCCGGGTCCGCGCCACGTGCGAACCGGGTCCCGCGCGCGGGCGTCGGGCGGGGGCTCCCGGCGTCCGGAATCGGGTGGTCCGGTCTTCAAGTGGTGCCGGGTCATCCGGTTTTCTTGCTTGACGAGAACTCATCAACTCGGTTCGGATTTCAACATCAGCGACCTCTTGACCGCCCTGATTCCGGGCGGCAGGATGTGCCGGGGTCGGAGCGAGCTTTGTAGCCGCGTAATCCCGTGCCTGTACTGCTGAAATACCCGCACAACTGCTGCTTTTGATCGCCTCTGGACGTCAAGGGAGCTTTGCGTGAGTTCAGCGCACGACGGTATGTCAACGGACAAGCAGCAGTCGCTTGCGGGCCTCCTGGCACGCGCCCGGGCCAAAATCACGGAAGGGCCGCGTCCGCGCCAGGACAGGAACAATATTCCGCTCTCGCATTCGCAGAACACCCTGTGGTTCGTGGACCGGCTGCGGACCGGAATGTCGACCTACAACGTCCCATTCCTGTTCCGGCTCGAAGGCGACCTCGACGTCGAGGCCCTCACCGACGCTTTCGCGAGCATCGTCATGCGCCACGAGGCGCTGCGCACCTACGTCCTGGTGGAGAACGACGAGTACTTCCAGGGCGTCGTCGAAAGCGCTGAGGTCTCCGTCCAGCGCACGACCGTGGAATCCGAGCGCGAGGCCGCCCGGCTGATGGCCGAACTCGCCGAGGTCTCACTGCAACTGACGGAGTTTCCGCTCTGGCGCGCCACTCTGGTCACCGTCCGCGACGATCTCCACTACTTCGGCTTCGTCGTCCACCACATCGTCTTCGACGGCGTCTCCACCTCGATCTTCTTCGAGGAGCTCGAGCAGGAGTACAACGCCCGGCGCGCCGGCGTCGTGGCCAAGATCGAGCCTCCGACGGTCCAGTTCGCCGACTTCAGCGTGTGGCAGCGCAAGCGCATGAGCGCGGGCGCGTGGCAGGAGAGCGTGGACTACTGGTCCGAGACGCTCCGCGGCGTCGACGTCATGGACATCCCCGGAGACCGCCCCCTCCCGCCGGAGACGACCTACGCGGGATCCGCCCGGGTGAGCACCTGGCCGGGCCTGGCGGCCGAGGTCAACGACCTCGCCTCGTCGCTGTCGACCACGCCGATCACCGTCTACGCCACGGCGACGGCCCTGCTCTACCACAGGTACTCGGGGTCCGCGGACGTCATCTTCGGAATGCCGACGGCCAACCGCACCGAAGTCGAGTGCGAGCGGACGATCGGATTCTTCATCAACATGCTGCCGTTACGCTGCCGGATAAACCCCGACGAGACATTCCGGGAGTCCCTCGCGGACGTGCAGCGCCGATTCCGCGGGGCCCAGGGCCACGGACAGCTGCCGCTCGAGGAAATCATCGCCGGAGCCGGCGTCAAGCGCGAATCCGCACGCTCCACCCTGTTCCAGTACACGCTCACGATGAACGAGTGGGCCGAACCGCTGCGACTCGACGGGATCACCGCCCTCGAGAACGAGCCCGACGTCACGCACGCGAAATTCTTCCAGTCGTGGACGGTCACGCAGAAGGGTGCGGATCTGGAGATCCACACCGCCTACAACACTGACATCTTCGACGCGGCGACGATCGATACGATGCAGCGGGTCCTGGTCGCAATCCTGCGCAGGGCGATCGCGCTGCCGGACGCCACAATCGGGCAGTCGTGGGCCGAGGACGAGGAATCCCGCGCGGCGCAGGCGATTCTCGGCAAGGGCCGTGAGCGGCCGACGCCCACCGGCAACGTCTTCACGCATTTCTGCGCCGTCGCGGACCAGCACGCGCACCGCCTCGCGGTCAGCACCCCCGCCCAGTCCCTGACCTACGGTCAGCTGCGGCTCCGCGCCGAGGCGCTCCGCGCCCACTTCGCGGCCCAGGGCGTCGGCGCCGGCGACCGGGTGGGCGTCGCCCTGGAGCCGTCCCCCGACTTCCCCGCGACCGTCCTGGCGCTGATGGCGCTGGGCGCCGTGTACGTCCCGATCGACGCGATGAACCCGCCGGGCCGCATCGAGTCGATCCTCGGCAGCGCCGCCCTGGAGCGCGTGGTCTGCGACGCGACCACCGCCGGCGTCGCGCCCGCGCTGGAGTCCCGGCTGCCGGCGGACCTGCCGCACCCGGACGCGCAGCGGGAGACGGCGCAGGCCCCCGAGGCGGTCCCCGGCAAGGACGCCGTCGCGTACCTGATGCACACCTCGGGCAGCACCGGGACGCCCAAGGGCGTGCTCGTCAGCCACGACAACATCCTGGGCTTCATCGAGAACGTCCGGACGCTGTTCGACCTCACGCCCGAGGACCGCTTCCTCGGCTACGCCTCGTGCGGGTTCGACGTGTCGATCTTCGAGATGTTCGGCGCGCTGCTGACCGGCGCGTCGCTGCACCTGGTGCCGTCCGCGACGCGACTCGACATGACCGGCGTCCAGCGGTTCCTGGAGGAGCACCGCGTCACGGTGACCGACCTGCCGCCGTCGGTGATGAAGCTGCTCGACCCCGCCCCGCTCGACGACCTGCGCATCGTGTTCGTCGGCGGTGAGGCGTTCTCCCACGAGCTCGTGCGGGCCTGGGGCAAGGGCCGTCGCATCTTCAACGGATACGGCGTCACCGAGTGCACCGTCACCAGCATCGTCGAGGAGCTGACCGAACCGCTGTCGCCCGCCGCCCTGCCCATCGGCGGCCCGATGGACAACCACACCGCCTACGTGCTCGACGCGCAGAACGTGCCGGTGCCCCAGGGCGTCATCGGGCAACTGGCCATCGGCGGCGTCGGACTCGCGGCCGGGTACTGGAACCGCGACGAGGACAACCGGCAGCGGTTCGTCCCCGACACGGTCGGGGACGACCCCTCGGCGCGCCTGTACCTCACCGGCGACCTGGCACGCGTCAACGGCGACGGCCGGCTGGTGTACGTCGGGCGGGCCGACAAGCAGGTCAAGATCAACGGTGTGCGCATCGAGATCGGCGAGATCGAGAGCGCCGTCCGCGCCGCCCGCGGGATCCGCAACGTCTACGTGCAGGTCCAGCAGGACCAGGAGCACAAGAGGGTCGTCGCGTACTGCGCGACCGGCGGCGCGCGCGAGGTCACCGAGGCGGCGCTTCGGGACCACTGCCGCAGGCATCTGGTGTCCACGATGGTGCCGAGCAGGTTCGTGCTGCTGGACGAGCTCCCGATCAACGGCAGCGGCAAGATCGACGAGCGCGCCCTGCCGGGTGTCGACGACGCCGCCGAACCGGAGCCGGCGGATCAACTCACCGACATGGAACGCAAGATGATGACCCAGGCGTTCGGCGCGATCCTCGGTCGCACCGACTTCGCCAAGGACGTCAGCTTCTTCGACCTCGGCGGGACCAGCCTCCAGGCGGCCCAACTGGTGTCGAAGATCAAGAAGATCTTCGCGACCGAGATCTCGCTGGCCGCCTTCTTCGCCGACTCCAGCGTGCAGGCCCTCGCCCTGGAGGTCGAACGCGCCCGGCTCGCCGGTCTCCCTCCCGAGGAGCTGCAACAAGCCATCGAGCAGATGAGCGACGAGGACGTCACCCGCCTCCTGGGGAACGCGTGATGCAACGCGAAGGGGAGCGTCTGAACGCCTATCTGCGGACGAGGTCGGCGTCGGCGGAGACGTCGGGTCTCATCGAGCTGAGCCGAGCGGCCACGACCGACCGGGTGGTGCTGTTCACCCACCCGGTGGGCGGCAGCCTGCTGGCCTACCAGCCACTGGTCCGCCGACTGGCCGACCACCGATGCCTCGGACTGGAGGCGTCGCGGCGCACGCTGGTCGTCGGCGGACTCGCCGGGTCGGTCCAGGAACTCGCCCGGCGCTACGTCGAGGGCTTCGGCGAGCAGCGACCGGGGATCGACGTGGTCTGCGGCTGGTCGTTCGGCGGCGCCCTCGCGTGGGAGATCGCCTGCCTGCTCGCGCAGGACGGGGAGCGTCCCGAGGTCGTGCTCCTGGACTCCACGTGGGCCCGCGGCGAGGTCCCGCCGTGGACGCCGGTCGAGGCGGTGCGGGGCTTCCTGAACGATGCGCTGCGGCAGAGCGGTCGTGACGAGGAGACCACGGCACGGACGCCGGCCGAGGCCGCCGCGGTGCTGGACATGGATCCGGAGACGTTCACCGAGCGGCTGGACGTCTTCGCGCACAACCGGCGACTCGTCGGCGAGTGGCAGCCCACCCCCGGCGACCTCGACGTCGTCTCGGTGCGCGCCGTGGAGTCGCTGAAGTCCGACTGGCGCGAGGCGACCACGGGGAGCGTGGAGGTGCACGACCTGCCCGGCGACCACTACCGCCTGCTCGGGGACGCGGAGAACGTCGCCGCGATCGAACGGATCGTCCGGCAGGGGCGTCCCACCGCGGCAGAAGCCTCGGCGGCGCCGCGGACCGACGTGGTGGAGGCGGTCGAGGCGGCCGGAGAGGCATCCCGAGACGACGAGGCCGCCGAGGCCAGCGAGGCGGGCGAGCCCGTCGAGGCCGACGTCCACGCGGCGTTGGCCAAGCTCGTGGACACGCCGCGCTGGCGTGACCTGGTGATCCGCTCCCGGCGGATGGATCCGGACGCGATCGCCGAGGCCTACCGGGAGCTCGGCCGCCGCGGACTGCTCACCCCCGACTGGCCGCGCGAGTTCGGCGGCGCGGGCCTGCCGACGAAGGTCGCGATCGAGCTGTTCGAGGGCTTCTGCTCGACCGGACTGCCGGACCTGGTGTACGCGCTCACCGTGCAGATCGTCGGCAACTTCGTCCTCAAGTCCGGTTCGGACCGGCTCCGGCGCGAACTGCTGCCGCGGATCAGCCGGGGCGAGGAGTTCGCCACGGTCCTGTACAGCGAACCCCGCGCCGGCAGCGACCTCGCCGCCCTGCGGACCAGAGCCGAGCGGCGCGGCGACCGCTACGTCCTGCGCGGCGTCAAGGTGTTCAGCATCTACAGCGACCTCGCCGGTTCGGCGCTGGTGGCCGCGCGCACCGGGCAGGGCGGGAACAAGTACGACGGCATCACGCTGTTCGTCATCGACCTGGCCGCCGAAGGCGTGACCGTCGAGCTCGTCGAGACGGTGCAGCGCGAACGGATGTGCCGGGTGCGCCTTGAGGACGTCGAGGTCGAGAGCTGGCGCCGGGTCGGCGACGAGGGGCGCGGCTGGGCCCTGCTGGACGGCGCCCTGGCGATCGAGCGCACCGGCATCGACCACGTCGTCCGCGCGGCCCGCTGGCTCAAGGCGCTGCGCGCCACGGCAGACCTGCCGCTGGGCCTGGACCGCCTGGAAGGCCAGGTCGAATGCGCCACGACCCTGGCCCGCGCCGCCACCGAGGTCTTCCTGCGGGCCGACGTCAAGGCGACCGACACCGCCGTCGCCAAGCTCTACACGAGCGAGACCTGCCAGCAGGTCGGGCACGAGGTGCTCCGCCGCTGGAGCACCCTCGGGCGGGCGCAGGACGTCGACGACCTGGTCCGCGAGGAGCTGTTCTCGGGGCTGACCGAGTCGCCGGGGCTCACCCTGTCGGCCGGCACGTCGGAGATGATGCTGTCCACCATCGCGGCGGATCTCAAGGAGGAGTCCTCCCAGCGCTGTCTGGCGATCCTGCACCGCTTCGGCGGGGAGCTGGTCGACACCCTGCTCACCGTCCTCGAACCCGTGGGCGCCGGCGTCAAGGCGGAGCCGCTGTTCGCATACTCGGCGACGCGGCGTGCGGCGCTGGCCAAGACCCTGGCCGACCTCGGCCTCGACGGGATCGAACGCCCCGAGCACCAGGGCGGCCTGGGCCTCGGGCTCACGGTCGGCTGCGCGGTCAGCCTCTCCACGGGGTACCTCGGATACGAGAACGCCTACCAGCCGTGCCGGTCCTCGGACCACGACGCCCTCCACGACGCCCTCCACGACGCCGGCCACGACCAGGACCCCTGCGCCGCCCCCGCGTGCCGGCTGCGGCATGCCGCCTACGTGCTCGGACTGGGCGTCGGGCTGTTCCGCACCGCCTGGGAACACGCCTGCGAGCGCGAGCAGTTCGGCGGGCGGCTGGTCGACTTCGACGCCCTGGTGTTCCCGCTGATCCGCGGCTACGCGGAGCTGAGCGCCCTCGGCGCGCGGCTGCACGAGATCGCCGAGCACGTGGCGGACCTGGACGAGGACGTCCTGCGCCGGTTCGAGCTCGTCGAACAGGACGCCCTGGTGCGCGTCGTCCGCAGTGCGATGCAGGTCCTGGGAGCCCAGGGCATCACCGAGTGGTCGGTCGCCTCGCGCTTCTACATGAAATGCGCGCAGAGCATCGGACTGCTCGACCGCGAGGCGCGGTGACGAACGGACAACCCGGAGCGCGGATCCAGCCTGTCGTCCATCCCCTGCAGAGGCGGTCTTTTCGGTGCGAGTCTCCCTTCCGGGCCCTCAGTCCTCGGACATGCTGTCGTCGGACCTCTACGACGAATCGCAGTACGCGACACGCGACATGCATTCCGTGTGGCAGCAGCTGCGAAAGAGCGACGGCCTGCAGCGGCAGCGCACCCCCGACGGCCAGGAATTCCTCGCGGCGCTGCGCTACGCCGACGTTCGCGAGGTCCTGGGCGACCCGGCGGTGTTCTCCTCCGCCTACAGCACCATGCTCACGGTGCGCGGGGCCGGCGACGTCGCCGCGGGGGCCGCGATCCACCTCGTGGACCCGCCGCTGCACTCGGACGTCAAACGCGTCTTCACCCCGCTGATGACCGCCCAGGCGACGCAGCGCCTCCAGCAGGGCATCACGGACCGCATGTCGGAGCTGTTCGAGACGGTCCGCGGCCGGAAGTCGTTCGACTTCTGCGAGTCGATGGTCACCCTGCCGATGACCATCACGGGACTGCTGATGGGCATCCCGCAGAGCGAATGGACCGTCACGGGCCGGGCGACGGTGCGCGCGATGGGCGGAGTGGCGGCGGCCGAGTCGGAGTACCAGCGCCGGTTCGACCTCTTCGAGGCGCACACGACCATCATGTCCGTGCTCGGTGAGGTCCTCGAGGACGCCCCGCCGCCGGACTCGGTGAGCGGCCGCTGCCCGGCCACGGCGCCCCTGGTGGGGGACGCGACCCGGGACGTGCCGCTGCTGAACGCGTACGCGTTCCTCATGGGCGCCAACCCGACCGTGCCCCAGACGATCAACCAGACGCTGATCCTGCTGGCCGGCGACGACGACCTGTGGTCGTGGTTCACCCGCCAGGAGGAGACGGACCAGAGGTTCGTCGACGAGGCGCTGCGCTGGGCGAGCCCGGTCAACCACGTGCTGCGGCGCGCCACCGCTGACACCGTGGTCGCCGGGACGGAGGTGCCGGCGGGGTCCCTGGTCTCCGCCTGGATCGCCTCGGCCAACCGGGACGAGGAGGAGTTCGCGGATCCGTTCCGGTTCGTCCCCGACCGCTCGCCCAACCACCACCTGGCATTCGGGCTCGGCGTGCACCGGTGCATCGGCCAGCACGTGGCCGCCCTCGGTATGAAGATATTCTTCGACCTCTGGCGGAGAAATGTGCGTTCCTTTTCCCTCGACGGCGATCCGAAGCATCTCGTCTCGAATTTCCTGAACGGGATAGTGTGTCTGCCGCTGGCGGTGACCTGGAAGTAGCCGGAAATACCGGCCACGGTGGCCAGGCCGACGATTGCAGACCGGAAGGCAGAAACAATGAGCGAATTACGGACCCAGGTGGTCGGACCGGACGACTGGCCCGCGGTCGGCGCGTTCTTCGAGCCGAAAGGGCTTGTCGAGAACTGCTGGTGCACGTACTTCCGCATGACGGCGAAGGACCGCTCCTCCTGCGGGCCAGGGTCCCGCAAGGACAGGCTCCGGGAGATGGTCGAGGCCGGCGAGCGGGTGGGCGTCCTCGGCTCGGTCGACGGCGCGCCCGTCGGCTGGATCGGAGTCGGCCCCAGGCTCGGCTTCCCGAGGCTGCGCGGATCGCGCGCCGCCAAGCTGATCGAGGGCGACGACCCCGAGCGCATCTGGTCCGTCGTGTGCCTGTACCTGACCCGCGACCACCGAGGCCAGGGCCACGCCCGCCGGCTCATCGACCGGGCGGCGGAGTGGGCCCGCGACGAGAAGGCGGACATCCTCGAGGCCTACCCCGAGGACGACCGCGATCCCGGGGCCGCCGTCGACCGCGACAGCTTCCACGGCCGGGTGAGCACCTTCGAAGCCTGCGGATTCACCGTCGTCGAGCCCCGGTTGCAGCGCCGCGCCCTGGTACGGAGGGATCTGCGATGACGGCCCACCAGGTGCTCGCGCTCGAACCCTTCCTGAACAACCAGGCCGCGACCACGCCGGAGAACCTCGGCGACGGCCGGCTGAACGTCTGGCGCAACTCGCTCCCGGCGCAGTCCGCGCCGCTGGAGATCGTCGTGGACGGCGTCCCGCTGCGCAGCGCCCGCCTCGACGGACGCGGCCCGGACAACGTCCTGTGCGCGGGACAGCGGATCGAGGTCCCCGGGCGGCGGTGGGACTGGCTCTACGTCATCGGATGCGGCGAGCGACGCGTCCGCGACACCGTCACCTGGCACTTCCGCGACGGCACCGTGGACCGCGACCACTTCGCGCTCTCGGACCTGTGGGAGGGACGGTCGGACTTCGGGGAGGAGCTCGCGCTGCGCACCGACGTCATCCACTACCCGTTCCACGTGCAGGAACGCATCGGGATCACGCTGTGGTGCCAGCGCGTGCCGGTCACCTCGCGCAAGCCGCTGAGCGCCGTCTCGCTGCCCAGGAACCCGGCCGTCCACCTCTTCGCGATGACGCTGGTGGGCCATCAGACAGGGAGCGCGGCGTGAACGCAGGCAGTACGACGGTCGCGATATCCGGCGCGGCCCGGTGGAACGGCGTCACCGGCGCCTACCCCCAGTGGTACGAGGATCCGCTGAGCTGCCTGCAGACCACCTTGGGCAGCATCCTGATCGAGCACGGCCTGCGGCCCGTCGACGTGCTCGGGCTCGCCTGCGAGTTCACGTTCGCTCCGGACGACGCGATGTGCGAGGAGTTCTACCGTCCCGCGCAGAGCAGCCGCGGCGTGGCGGCCGACCTGTGCCCGTACCACGACGTCGAGTCCGCCTGGACGACGGGATCGGACGCGGGCGACCTGGTCGAGCTGATCGAGACGCACGGCCGCGTCATCGTGGCCGTCGACAACTACCACCTCCCCTTCCGCCCGGCCTTCCACGACGTGCACGCGGCGCACCTCGTCGTCGTGCCCGGCTGGCGCAGATCCGCCGACGGCTCCCTGGAGTTCTACGTCTCCGACGCACAACCGCCCGGATTCCAGGGATGGCTGCCCGCCGAGCACCTGATCAACAGCTGGCTGTCCGGCAACCCCTCCGACAGCCAGGACGTCTTCTTCTCCAGCCGCGAGATCGGCGGCCGGGTGCTGACGGTGACGGTGCGCCCGCAACCGGGCGGGCTCACCCGCGGCCAGGTCGACCAGGCGCTCGCGGGCAACCTGGAGCGCTGGAACGGCGGCACGGCCGGCCCCGAGGACCGCGTGTGGACCGGCCACGCCGGACTGCGCCGCTTCGTCGAGCGCCTGCGGGAGCGCTGCGCCGACCCCGCCGAACTGCGCAGCGCGTACACCTTCGGCTGGGCGATGCAGGCGCAGGCGTTCCTGCACGGCCGCCTCGCCCAGGAGTTCGCGCGCCGCTCCGACCGGCTCCGGCTGCTGGAGGTGGCCGCGTCGGCGGACCGGGTCGTGTCGGCCTGGTCGAACGTGCGACTGCTCAGTGCCCACGCGGCGCAGACCACCGGGATCACGGACCTCGTGCCGCGTCGCGGCGCCGAACTGGTCCACGCGTACGAGCAACTGGCGGCCGACTGGCGCCTTGCCCTGTCGACGGAATGGACGGACCGCTGATGGTCACTGGGGGGACTGTGGGCGAGCTGGCGCTCACCGGGGGCGAGCCGGTGCTGGGGGAGCTCGCGCCGGTGAGCTGGCCGAGGACCACCGACGCCGACCGCGCGGCGGTGCTGGCCGTGCTCGACTCGAACGTCCTGGTCTCGGACCGGACGACCGAGGAGACGGCGGTCGAACGCCTGGAGCGGTCCTGGGCCGAGTACCTCGGCGTCAGGCGCTGCGTCGGAGTGAGCAACGGCACCACCGCCATCGAACTCGCCCTGCTCGCGCACGGGGTGGGCCCCGGCGACGAAGTCGTCGTCCCTGCCCTCACCTTCGTGGCGACGGCCATGGCCGTGGTGCACGTCGGGGCGACCCCGGTCTACGCCGACGTCCACCCGACCACGTTCACCATGTCCGCGGACAGCCTGGCCGCAGAGATCACCGAGCGCACCAAGGCCGTCGTCCCGGTCCACCTGCACGGGCTCAGCGCCGACCTGGCCGCGATCGACGAGGTCGCCGGCCGCCACGGCCTGGTGGTGATCGAGGACGCCGCGCAGGCCCAGGGCGCGCGCTACCGGGGTGTCCTGTCCGGAGCGTCCGGCCACACGGCCACGTTCAGCCTCCAGATGACCAAGAACCTCCCCACCTGCGGGGAAGGGGGCCTGGTCGTCACCGACGACGAGCGCGTCGCCGACCGGATCGTCCAGATGCGCCAGTTCGGGGAGACGATCCGCGCCGACCGCCCGCGCCGCTACGTGAGCCACCGCCTCGGCTTCAACGCCAAACTCAACAACGTCCAGGCGGCCTACACCGCAAGCCAGTTGGAGCGCTTCGACGCCTACCACGCGGCCCGCCGCGCCAACGTCGCCGCCTTCCTGTCGCGGCTGGACCACCTCGACGGCCTGACCTGCCCGTCGGAGCCGGACGGATACGAGCACGCCTGGCACATTCTGCGCTTCGTCGTCGACTTCGACCGGATCCTGCCGGGCGTGGACACCGCGGCGGCGCGGAACCTGCTGATGCGGGCGCTGCGCGCCGAGGGCCTGCCGGCGACCAGGTACCAGATGATGCCGCTCCCCGAGCAGCCGGCGCTGCGCCCCCTCGCCCGCCAGACGCCCGCGTCCTGGCCGGTCACCCAGGACGTCGTCGACCGCAGCTTCACCCTCCAGCAACGCCACCTCCCCCCGGACGCCGGACCGCTGCTGCAGGGCTTCGCCGATGTCGTCGAGAAGGTCTGGTCGCAGCTGAAGGTCCTCCAGCAGCTGGCGGAAGGCGCAGACCGGTGACCGAGCCCGAACGCCGACCCGAACCCACGGGGCCCGAACCCGCGCGGCCCGAACTCGCGCGGCTGGAAGCCCGCGCACGCGCCGTCCGCGAGCACATCGTCGACATGTGCAGCGGCCCCGAGGGCGGTCACCTCGGCGGCTCGATGTCCGCCGTCGAGATCCTGGTCGCGCTGTTCTTCCACACGATGAACATCGACGCCGGCGATCCCGAGTGGAAGCAGCGGGACGTCTTCGTGCTGAGCAAGGGCCACGCGGCGATGGCCCTGTACGCCACGCTCGCCGAGCGGGGGTTCATCGCCCGCGAGGAGATCGCCACCTTCTGCCGGCCCGGCAGCCGACTGGCCACCCACGGCAACGTCGCCGTCCCCGGCGTCGAGTTCGCCACCGGTTCCCTCGGCCACGGGCTGGCCCTGGCCAACGGCACGGCCTGGGCGCAGCGGCAGGCCGGCGACTCGCCCGCGCGCACCTTCGTGCTCCTCGGCGACGGCGAACTGCAGGAAGGCACGGTCTGGGAGGCCGCCCAGGTGAGCCGCGCCCTCGCCGCCGACAACCTCGTGGCCGTCGTCGACGTCAACAACTTCCAGCAGACCGGTGCGGTGCGCGAGGTCAGCGACGGCGCGCCCGTCGCCGACCGCTGGGCCGGATTCGGGTGGCACACCGTCGAGGTCGACGGGCACGACCTGGCGGCGCTGTGCTCCGCCTTCGACGAGGCGGCCCGCGTGAACGGCCCGACGGCCGTGGTCTGCCGCACCGTCAAAGCCAAGGGCGTGGGGGCTCTCGCAGGCAGGGCCTCCTCCCACTTCGTCCTGCTCGACACCGAGCGCAAGCGGGCGCGCGTCAGGGCCAGCATGGCGCCCGCGGCTCCCCGCGCGACCGCGAAGGGGGAGCCCGAGCATGCTTGACACCAAGCCCGAGACTGCCAAGCCCGAGACTGCCAAGCCCGAGACCGCCCAGCCCGAGACCGCCAGGACCGGGCCCGCGACCGGGACGGAGCGCGTCAGCACCCGGACCGCCTTCGCCGAGGCCCTGCCCGAACTCGCGGTACGCCACAACGTGCTGGTCGTCGACACCGACACCGGCAGCATCAAGCCGACGCCCGAGATGGACTACCTCAACGTCGGCATCGCCGAGAACGCGGCCGTCGGCCTCGCCGCCGGCGCCGAGCACTGCGGACGGCGCGCCCTGGTCTGCACGTTCGCGGCCTTCTCGGTCAGCCGGGCGTTCGAGTTCATCAAGCTCGACATCGCCTACCCGCGCCGCCGCGTGTGCATCGTCGGCACGCACGGGGGCGCCAGCGGCGGCTGGCTGGGCCCGACGCACCACGCCACCGAGGACCTCGCGCTGATGAACGCGCTGCCCAACATGCGGGTCGTCGTCCCGGCCGACGCGGTCCAGGCCGTGTCGCTGCTGGAGCAGTGCCTGACCCACGACGGACCGACCTACCTGCGCCTGGGACGCAAGGGCTCGCCGGTGTTCGCGGGGCTGCCCGCGCCGCGGCTCGGCGTCCCGCAGCAGGTCCGTCCCGGCCGCGACATCGCCCTGGTCGCCACCGGCCCGGAGATCCTGGCCACCGCGCTGGAGGTGGCGCAGGGCCTCGCCGAGGCGGGGTACAGCGCGCAGGTGGTCAACGTCCACACCGTCGACCCGGACTCCGCCGGCGCCGTGGCCCGGGCCCTCGCCCCGGAGTGCCGGTGGCTGGTCACGCTGGAGGAGGCGTGGACGTCCGGCGGCATGGGCGCGCAGGTCGCGGCCGCCGCCGGAGCCCGCGGCATCCCCTGGCTGCCTATCGGCGTCACCGGCTTCCTGCCGCCCGACAGCCACGCGTCGCTGCTGGAGGCCGGCGGACTGACCACCGGGTCCGTGCTCCGCCGGGTCCTTGACTTCGTCGCCCACCCGTAGTGCCAAGCAACCGACCGAGGACCGACCGAGAAGGGAAGGACGAGATGGAAACAGAGTGCGTCAGCTGCGCCGGCACGCTGCTGATACCGGCGGACAGCTACCAGGGGGAGATCGTCAGCTGCCCCGGCTGCGCGACGGAGCTGGAGATCCACTCGACGCACCCGCTGGAGCTGGCCATCGCGCCCGAGCCCGAAGAGGACTGGGGTGAATGACCCCCTGGGGACGTCGACGCCCGTGGGCATCCTGTTGTCGACCGTCCGATACGAGGAGCGGCGGCTCCTGGCCGAGCTGGAGCGCCGCGACGTCCCGGTCGTCCGCCTCGACCCGCGCACCATGTCCTTCGCACCCAAGGACGCCGAGGCGCTCCACGGGATGGCGGTGCTGAACCGGGAGATCTCCAGTCAGCGGGCGGCGCTGGCCGCGGAGTCGCTCGAGGCGTTCGGCGCCCGGCCGGTCAACGACGCCGCGGCGACCCGGGTCTGCGGCAACAAGTGGTCCACCTACCTGCGGCTTCGGCAGTGCGGCGTGCCGACGCCGACGACCCTGCTGGCGCCGTCCCCGCAGGCCGGCCTGGAGGCGGTCGCCTCCGTCGGCTACCCGGCCGTGATCAAGCCCCTCAGTTCGTCGTGGGGCAACCGGGTCAGCCTGATCACCGACCAGTACGCGGCCGACGCCGTCCTGGAGCACTGCGCCGCCCTGCCCTCGGCGGTCTCCAGAACGGTGATCGTCCAGGAGGCGGTCCGGCCGGGCTCACCCGACATCCGCGGCATCGTCGTCGACGGCGTCTGCCTGGGCGCCATCACCCGCTCCAGCGGCGACTGGCGCAACAACGTGGCCAGGGGGGCGACGGTGCGTCAGCACGCGCCCAGCGAGCAGATCGACCGGCTGTGCGTCCAGGCGGCGGCCGCCGTGGGCGCGCGGATCGCCGGGGTGGACCTGGTCGAGTACGCGGACGGGTCCTTCACGGTGCTCGAAGTGAACTCCCGCGTCGAATTCCAGGGATTCGAGCGTGCGACGGGCGTCGACGTCGCCGCACGGATCGTCGAGGCCCTGACGGCCGCGATGAGCGAGGTGAAGGAACCGGTATGAAGCGCATCGCAGTGGTGGGCGGACGGGGCTTCGTGGGAGGTGAGCTGCTGCGGCTGCTCGTCCACCACCCCGGGGTCGAGGTCGCGGCCGTGACCTCCGACACCCACGCCGGCCGCGCCGTCGAGAACGCCCACCCACCGCTGCGCGGCAGCGGCCTGCGTTACCGCAGGCGCGAGGACCTGGAGCCGGTCGACCTGGTCTTCCTCGCCGGGGTGCACGGATCCACGGCCCGGATCCTCGACGACATGGCGGCGCTCGCGCCGAAGATCGTCGACCTGACCGCCGACTTCCGGATCGAGGACGCCTCGGTCATGGAGCGCTACTACGGTTGGAGCCGTCAAGGCGAGCACGCCAAGGCGTTCGTCCGCGGCCTGCCCGAGCTGCACCGCAAACAGATCGTCGACGCCGACCGGGTCGCCGTCCCCGGCTGCATGGCCACCAGCGCGATCCTGAGCCTCGCGCCGCTGGCGGCACGCGGGCTGCTCACGGAGGTGCAGGTCGACGCGCGGACCGGCAGCAGCGGCGGCGGCGCCTCCAGCGGCGACGCGAACTCCCACGCCCTGCGCAGCGGCGTGATGCGGGTGTTCGCGCCGTTCGAGCACCGGCACGAGGCCGAGGTGGCCGAGGCGCTGCGGGTGGAGGTGTCGATGACGGTCACCGCGACACCGCAGGTGCGCGGCGTGCAGACGCTGACCAAGGTCGAGGTCGGGGAGGTGGGCGAGCGGGAGCTGCTCGCCATGTACCGCGAGGACTACGGCGCGGAGCCGTTCGTCCGCCTGGTCAACAGCCCCCGCGGGACCTACCGCTACCCGGACCCGAAGGTGCTGCTCGGCTCGAACTTCTGCGACGTCGGCGTCGTCGCCGACCACCGCGGCAAGGCGCTGGTGATGGGGAGCCTCGACAACCTGATGAAGGGGGCCGCGGGCGGCGCGGTGCAGTGCATGAACCTCATGCTCGGCCTGCCGGAGACGTGCGGGCTGACCTTCCCCGGACTGCACCCGGTATGACCATGACGAGAATCGTGGTGAAGTGGGGCGGCAGCCTCCAGGACAACGGCGCGTCGATCGCCGACGACATCGCCGCCCTGCACCGTGACCACCGCATCGTGGTGGTGCACGGCGGATCGCGGGACATCGACGACACGATCAGGGAGCTCGGGCTGCCGCGCCGCACCCTGCGGTCCCCGGACGGCATGGTGACGCGGTACACCGACGCGGCCACCCTGACCGCGCTGATGATGGCGATGCGCGGACGCACCCAGGCACGGATCGTCTCGGAGCTGGCGGCCCGCGGCGTCACCGCAGTCGGTTTGTCGGGCATGGACGGGGGACTGGTCCGCACCGAGCGCAAGGCCGCGATCCGTGCGGTGTTCGGCGACAGCGTCCGGGTGGTGCGCGACAACCTCGCCGGCCGCGTCGTCGGCGTCGACACCCGCGTCCTGGACGCGCTCCACGCCTGCGGCATGGTGCCCGTCGTGTGCCCGCCGGGCATGACGGCCGACGGCCAGGCGACCAACGTCGACGCGGACCGCATGGCCTGCGCCGTCGCGGCGGCCTGGCGGGCCGACCGGCTGCTGCTGTTCACCGACGCCCCAGGCGTGCTCGCCGACCGCGACGACCCCGGCTCCGTCATCGCCTCGCTCAGCCGCGACGACGCCAAGAGCCTGGTGGCGGAACTGGGCGGCGGCATGCGGATGAAGGTCGCCGCCGCGGTCGAGGCCCTGGACAAGGGCGCACAGGCGGTACAGGTCTGCGACGGGCGGGTCGACTCGCCTGTCGCGCGGGCTCTACGAGGGAGCGGAACCCTCATCGGAAAGGGCTGTGGCGCACCGTGACGATTGACCATGTCAGCACCGAAGCACCCGAGTTGACCGACACCCACGCCGTGGCGTTACTCGCCGAGGTCGTGGCGACCGAGTCGGTCTCCGGCGGCGAGCAGAAACTGGCGGAGCGGCTGCGCGACGTGGCGGCGCGACACGGCGCCGAGAGCTACCTGGACGACGTGGGGAACGTGCACGCCCTGGTCGGGCAGGGGCCGCGTACCGTCATGCTGCTCAGCCACCTCGACACGGTGCCGGGCGAGGTCCTCTTCGAGCACAGCGAGGACCTCATCCGCGGCCGGGGGGCCGTCGACGCCAAGGGCCCGCTGACGGCCATGCTCGTCGCGGCGCTGACAAGCCGTCATCTCGGCCTCCGCATCCACTGGGTGGGGGTCGTCGAGGAGGAGACCCTGTGGTCCAGGGGCGGCGAGCACGTCCGTGCGACCGTGCCCGAACCCGACGCCGTGATCGTGGGGGAGCCGAGCGGGGCGTCGTCGGTGACCATCGGCTACAAGGGGCTCGTCGAACTCCAGGTCCGCTGCGAGGTCCCGCGCACCCACACCGCCACGCCCGGCCCGAAGGCCAGCGAGACCCTGGTCAAGGCGCTCGGCCGGCTGTTCGACCGGTACGGGGCGCGCGGGAACGAGAACTTCGGGGACGTCGGCATGATCGTCAGAGACGGCCGCTTCGAGCCGTTCTCCAGCTCGTGCTCGCTGGTGTTCCGCACCCCGCCCGGGACGACGGCCGAGGGCCTGCGCAAGGACGTCTCGACGGTCCTGGGCGAGCCGGTGGAGGTGTCGACGGTCTACGAGGTCCCCGCCGTCGTCGTCCCGCGCGGCTCCGCGTGCGTCCGCGCGCTGTCGCGCGCCATCGTCCTCGAGGGCTTCCAGGCCGGCCACAAGCTCAAGACCGGCACCAGCGACATGAACACGTTGAGCAGGACCTGGACGGTGCCGATGGCCACCTACGGGCCGGGCGACAGCCACCAGGACCACACCGACGACGAACACATCCTGATCCAGGAGTACCTCCTCGGCATCCGCGTCCTGCGGACCGCCCTGGGCGAACTCGACAAGACCCTCCCGGAGGCAGCGTCATGACGGAGCAGCCGAGTCTCTTGGCGCTGTGGTGCGTCCCGCGCTCGCGGTCCACCGCGTTCGAGCGCGCCATGTACGAGCGCGGCGACTTCCTGGTAGTCCACGAGCCGTTCTCGCGGGTCTGCGACTTCGGCGAGACGGAGCTGGCCGGGCGCACCTGCACCAGCCAGGAGGAGGTGATGGCGGCGCTGGTCGAGACGGCGGCGAAGCAGCCGGTCTTCTTCAAGGACACCACCGACTTCCCGCTCGACCGGCTCGGCGCGAACCCCGCCTTCCTGGGCCGCTGCCGCCACGCCGCGATGGTCCGCAACCCCCGCGACACCGTGCGCTCGCACCTGGTCATGCAGGCCGACGCCACCTCCTCCGCCATGGGGTTCGGGCACCTGTGGGACATCGTCGAGGCGGTGACCTCCGCCGGTCTGCCGATGCACCTGGTCGACGGCGACGAGCTGGCCGGCGACCCGCAGGCGGAGATGCGACGCTACTGCGCCGCCATGGGCGTCGACTTCCTCGCCGAGGCGCTCGACTTCAAGCGGGAGCCCCCGGCCAGCTGGAAGGCCACCGGGCGCTGGCACGAGGGGGCCAGCGAGTCGAAGGCCCTGGGCGCCTCCCCGGCCGGGAGGAAGCCGTTCCCGGAAAGCCTGGAGCAGACCGCGCTGGCCTTCGAGAAGGACCAACTGCCGTACTACGAGAGGATCACGGCAGCACTGGGCGCTCCCCGGAGCTGACCGCCCGGACGTGAGGACGCAGGGCTGACGGCGCAGGGCTGACGATGCAGAGCAGTGCACACGAGCAAGGACGACGAAGGAGCGGACATGTCGCTGGGCCGTAGCTTCACCAAGCTGTGGTGGTCGCAGGGGTTGTCGAACCTGGCCGACGGCCTGGTGCTGGCGGCCGTACCCCTCCTCGCCGTGGCGATGACCCGTGACCCCCTGCTGGTCTCGGGGATGACGGTGGCCCAGTTCCTGCCCTGGCTGCTCTTCGCCCTGCCCGCCGGAGCCCTCGCCGACCACGTCGACCGACGCCTGATCATGGTGTGGGGCAACGCGCTGCGTGCCGTCGGCTTCGGCCTGCTCGCCGTGATGCTCGCCGTCCACCTGCGCAGCATCGTCGTCCTCTACCTCGCGGTCTTCCTCGCCGGAACCGCCGAGACGCTGGTCAACAACGCGGCGCTGACGGTGCCGCCGCGCCTGGTCAAGCGCGGCGACCTGGAACGGGCCAACGGACGCCTGGTCGCCACCCAGTCGACCATCAACAACTTCATCGGACCCCCGGTGGGCGCCGCCCTGTTCGCCCTGTCGGCGGTCATGGTGGTCACCTCCACCGCGGGCCTGTTCGCCCTCGCCGCCCTCGCCGTGATCACCCTGCCCCGGATGCTGCCCACCGCGAGCGACTCCAGCGGCGGCAACCACACGCCCGGAGCGGTCGTCCGCAGCATCCGCGAAGGCTGGTCCTACTTCTGGAACCACCGGCTGCTGCGGCGCGTGGCGTTCATCTCCGGCTCGATCAACCTGTTCTCCTCCGCCACCGAGGGCCTGCTCGTGCTGCTGGCGACCGGCCCGTTGAAGGTCTCCACGTCCTGGTACGGCGTCTTCATCGCGCTGCCGGCCGTGGGCGCCGTGATCGGCTCGCTGATCGCGGCGCGGGTCGTCCCGGCCATCGGCGGCGGACCGGTCACCTGGCTCGCCGCGCTCGTGCCCGCCGCCAGCTACGTCGTCCTCGGGCTCAGCGGGAGCGTCGTCCTGTCCGAGATCGCCATGTTCCTCGCCGCCATCGCCACCGCCTTGAACCAGATCGTGGTGACCACCCTGCGGCAGGCGTCCGTCCCCGACGAACTGCTCGGCCGCGTCACCGCCGGATACCGCCTGATCGTGCTCGGCGCCGTGCCCGTCGGCGCGCTGATCGGCGGAGGGCTCGGGCGGTGGCTGGGACCGGCGCACGCCTTCGTCGTGTGCGGCGTCGGACTGGCGCTCGCCGCGCTCGTGTTCGCCTCACGGGTGACCACGCGGGCGCTGCGCGAGGCCGAGCGCGACGTCCAGCCCGTGACCGCCGAAGAGATCTCCTACACCTAGCCGCAGCGAGCGAAGGGACACGCCCTGATGAGCCTGATGTTGTCGCACACGACCGTCGACGCGCGCGACCCCTACGCGCAGGCGCGATGGTGGTGCGAGATGGCCGAGTTCACCCCCAAGGAAGGGGTGCGGCCGGGGTCCGACGAGTGCTACGTCGCCACCGGGGACGGCTACACCGTGCTGTTCATCCTCGTGCCCGACGCCAAGACGGTGAAGAACCGTGTGCACTTCTGCATGCGGCCCAAGGACCGCTCGCAGGACGCGGAGGTCGAACGCGCCCTCGCGCTGGGCGCGGGCGTCGTCACCGACTTCCGGTCGTCGGGCGGCTGGGTGGTCATGGCCGACCCCGAGGGCAACGAGTTCTGCATCCTGGCCGACCGGCACACGACCGGTGAGTAGCGGGCGCTCGCGCCGAGAGAACCCAAGCAGACGAGGTAAGGAGACCCCGTGACCGAGAAGCGAGACGTCGTGTGCAAGGCCGCCTACGAGCAGCCGGCCGACGAGCTGGAGGAGCACGTCGCCGCCGTCATCGCCGAGGTGCTGGGCCTCGACCGGGTGGGCCGCCGCGACAGCTTCTACGACTTCGGCGGCACCTCGCTCGCGGCCATCCGCATCTGCGCCCGCATCGAGCGCCGCCTGGGACTGCGCGTCGACCCCGCGTGGCTGCTCGAATACGACGAGCTGGCCGACTTCGCCGAGCAGATCCGGCTCGGTGCCCTGTGACCGGGACACCGGGCACGCCGAACGTGCCGCCCCTGCGGGCGGTGCACGCCGCCGTCGTCGAGTGCGCCGACCGGGCTCCGCACGCCCTCGCCCTGGTCCAGGGGCAGGAGCGGGTCGACTACCGCACCCTCACCGCGGCGGCGAGGATCCTGGCGGGCCGGCTCGCCGCGTGGGGCGTGCGGCCCGGGGACGTCGTGCCCCTGCTGGTGCCGCGCGGCGCCCAGCTGATCGCCCTCCAGCTCGGCGTGCTGATGAGCGGCGCCGCGTACGCCACCCTCGACCCGCGCTGGCCGGCCGGCCGGATCGCGTCGATCCTCGCCCAGCTCGACGACCCGGTCGTCGTCGGGCGGCCCGGCGACGAGCCCCTCGGCGTCACCCGGACCCTCGCCCCGGCGCCCCTGTCCGCGCTCGCGAAGGAGGCGGAGGCGAAGCAGGCGGCTCTCCTCGCGCCGGTGGCCACCGCCTTGGACGACCCGGCCATGGTGTTCTTCACCTCCGGCAGCACGGGCGTCCCCAAGGGTGTGCTGATACCCCACCGCGCCGTCACCCGGATGTTCGGCCCCGGCGGGCTGGACGGCTTCGGACCGGGCCACGTCACCCCACAGGTCGCGCCGGCGGCCTGGGACATGTACGCGTTCGAGCTGTGGGGGCAGCTGACCACCGGCGGCGCGTGCGTCGTGGTCGAGGAGAGCCACCTGATGCCCAGTCGGCTGCGCGCCCTGGTCGCCGACGAGGCCGTCGACACGGTCTGGCTGACCACCTCCCTGTTCAACCTGGTCGTCGACGAGGACCTGGACGCGTTCGACGGACTGGGCGCGCTCTACGTCGGAGGGGAGAAGCAGTCGCCCCGGCACGTCGCCAGGTTCCTGGAGCGCTTCCCCGACCTGCCGATCTGGAACGGCTTCGGCCCCGCCGAGAACTGCATGCTGACGACCGTGCACCGGATGACGCCGGCCGACAGCGCCGCGCCCGCCGGCATCCCGGTCGGCCTGCCCGTACCCGGCACGACGGTGGTCCTGCTGCGCGAGGACGGCACGCCCGCTCCGCGCGGCGAACGCGGCGAGATCGTCGCCGTCGGCCCCGGCGTCGCACTCGGCTACCTGAACAACGAGACGCAGACCCGCGAGCGGTTCCCCACCCTGGAGATCGCCGGCGACAAGCAGCGCGTGCTGCGCACCGGCGACGTCGGCATGGTCGACGACGACGGGGTCCTGCACTACTACGGCCGCCGCGACCGCATGGTCAAGCTCAGCGGAAACCGGATCGAGCTCGGCGACGTCGAGGCCGCCGCCTCCGCCATCCCGGAGATCCGCGCCTGCGCCGCCGTCGCACGGACCGACGCGGGCGGCACGGTCGAGCACATCGCCCTGGTCTACACCCTGGTCGACGGCGCCGAACTCGCCCCGCGCGAGGTCCGCAAGAGGCTCACCGCCAAGCTGCCCGCCTACGCCGTGCCCGGCAGGTTCGAGCAGTTGGACGAGCTGCCGCGGCGCGACAACGGCAAGGTCGACCTCCAAGCCCTGGAGAGGCGCCCCCGGTGACGCGCACCTACCCGCAGACCTTCGAACAGGAGGCGCTGTGGATCGCCGACCAGTTCGTCGGCGAGCCCTCGCCGTTCCTGGAGACCTGGGCCCAGCACCTCACCGGAGCCCTCGACGTCCCGGCACTCGAACGCGCCGTCGCCGCGCTGGTCAAGCGCCACGCCGTGCTCCGTACCCGGTTCACCCTCGACGAGACCGGGCCGGTGCAGGTGGTCGACCCGGTCGGCGCCCTGCCCCTGGAACGCCTGGCCTGGCCCGGCGGCGACCTGCACGACACGCTGCGGCGAGCCGGGCAGCGACCGCTCGACCTGACCGTGTCACCGACCCGGCTGACCCTGTACGACTACGCCCCGGACGAGTACGTGCTGCTCCTGCAGATCCACCACGTCGCCGTCGACGACGCCTCGCTGGTCCTGCTCGACCAGGAGCTGTCCGCCCTGTACGCCGAGGAGACCGGCGGCGAACCGGCCAAGCTCCCGACCCCGGGCACGACGCTGGGCGAGCACGCCCTGCGGGCGCGGGCCGCCGGAATCGCCCCGGCCGACCTCGCGTTCTGGGCCGGGTTCCTCGACGGCGCGCCCGTGCTCACCCAGCTGCCGCCCCGCCCGCGCCCCCTCGCCGCGCGCCGGGGCACCGAGTGCGGCTGCGTGCGCGCCACCGTCCCCGCCGGGCTCGGCGACGCCGTCCGCGCGGCGGCCCGCGCGCTGCGCACCACCCCGCACGTGCTGATGAGCACCTGCATGGCCGTCACCGTCGCGGCGGTCAACGGTGAGGACGTCGTCGTCGGCAGCCCCGTCTCCCGCCGCGGCGAGCCGGACCTCGACGGCGTCCTCGGCTGCCTGACCGACCTGCTGCCGGTGCGCTACCGGGTCCCCGCCGACGCCACCTTCGCCGAGGTGTGCGCCGCCGCGAAACGCACCTCGCTGGAGGTGCTCCGGCACCGCGACGTGCCCTACGCCCGGCTCGGCGGCGGCGTCACCCGCACCCGCGGGGTGCTGTCCGGCGGCCAGGCGAGCCGCGTCTGCCTGGTCCTGGACCAGTCCCCGAGCCGCCTGGAGCTCGCCGGACTTCGGTCCGAGCGGGTGCACGTCGGGGGAGCCGCGGCGAAGTTCGACTGGCTCCAGTACGCCGTCGCCGACGGCAGCGGCTGGGACGTCCGCGCCGACTACGCCACGGACCACTTCACCGAGCCCGAGGCGGAGCTGACGCTGCGCCAGTGGCTCACCGCCCTGTCGGCCGCCGCCGACGACACCGACGTGCCGGTGCGCGACCTGTTCGACCGACTGGCCGCCCTCGCATGAGACCCACCGCGAGGCGTGCCGCGGGCCTTTGCCCCCACCGTGACCGGACCTCCAGAAAGCGAGCGACACGCCGGTGAATACGGAGCTGCCGACCAGCCAGACGACCCGCGACTGCGAGTGCGGCGCGACGGTATGGCTGACGGGCCTGCCCAGCGCGGGAAAGACGACGATCGCCCACGCCGTGGCCGACCGCGTGCGCGGCCGAGGCCGCAAGGTGGAGGTGCTCGACGGGGACGAGTTCCGCCGGACCCTCTCCTCGGGGCTCGGCTTCAGCCGCGAGGACCGGTACACGAACGTGCAGCGCATCGGGCTCGTCGCGGAGGTGCTGGCGCGCAACGGCGTGCTGGTCCTGGTCCCGGCCATCGCGCCCTACGCCGACAGCCGGCACGCCGTGAGGGAGCGTCATGCGGCCACCCGCACGCCCTACCTGGAGGTCCACGTCGCCACACCCGCGAGCACCTGCTCCGAGCGCGACGTGAAGGGCCTGTACGCCAAGCAGGCGGCGGGCGAACTGACCGGGCTGACCGGCGTCGACGACCCCTACGAGGCGCCGCAGACGCCCGACCTGCGCATCCCCGCGCACGAGCAGTCGGTGGACGAGTCCGCGACGACGCTGCTGGGCCTGCTGGCGGAGAGGCGCCTGATATGAGCCCCCGCCACGTCGACACCGTCGCGCACGACCTCGCCGCCCTCGGC
>NZ_BBPQ01000023.1:0-19029 GCF_000787855.1 Streptacidiphilus anmyonensis
GAGGGTTCTTTCACCAGGTCCTTTGGAAGGGCGTCAGGAAGGCCGACTGCCCGGCGGCCGGAGCCCGCAACCTTGGCAGCCGGAGCCGAAGGCTGTGGGGTGTCGTAGACGTGGGACTCGCTGACCACCGTGCCGTCGGACTGGCGGACCTTCTCGACCCGGTAGTACCCGGCGCGCGCGAGTTCGCGCAGCGCCTTCGAAACCGCGGTGCGGCCCTGCGGGCTGGAGTCGGCCATCTGCCGACCGTCCTCCCGCCACCCGTCCGGGCGCGAGAGCAAGTCCGCGAGCAGGCCACGGGCCGTGTAGGACAGCCTGCGGTCCTGCAGCAGGTAATTGGGCAGGGCGGTGAAGCCGCGCACATGGCGGCTACGATGAACGTGCATCCGGAGCTTCTTCTCCTGGTGCCGGACCCCGGAGCGTTGGCGCGCTGCCGGGGTCGCCTTATTCGGTTGGTGGAGCAGGGACACTACCACGCACACCATGCCCAATCACCTCCTTCTCCAGAGACTGTGATCACACGTCAGACAGCACCGGGGCACTCGCCGACGGTGACGTTCCTACTGGTCGTAGACGCCGGCCCGCTGCCTGCGGGCCGATAGGAGACCTGCGGCTCAGGCTTCGCCGAGGCAGGCGCGCGTCACGCTGGCGAGGACGGCTCGCAGGGCCGTCCGGGCGGCTCTCGCAGCCTCCGCCGCCGAGCGGGCGCAAGCGGCAAGGCCGCTGGTCAGCGCCGCTGCCACAGGGGCGACGAAGTCCAGGACGGGCCTGCGCTGGGCCAGCCGGATCCCGCCGGGACCGACGAACTCCGTCTGCGTCAGGCGCAGCGCGAACACGGCGGGGCCGCTCGCGACCAGGCGCTCGCGCAGCGCGGATGCTTCCTGGGCCAGCTCCCAGGACAGCGACTCGTGCAGGAACGTGCCGAGCTGTGGGAGCTCCGGCAGGCGGAACCGGGTCACCGTAAACGCCTGCGGTGCGCGGCCCTCACGGGCCTTCGCCCGACGCTCCGCGAGAGACGCCGGACAGCCGCAAGCGCTGCCGCGCCGGTCGGCGGGGGCGAGGAACGCGGTGCCGTCGCAGTGGTGGACCAGCCCCGTGTGGTCCCACCGGCGCATCTCGCAGCGCAGGTCGTCGACCCGGTCGACGACGACGGAGACCTCGGCGGTGTTGGTGACCACGTCGAAGGCTTCGCCCTCGTCGGTGTCCCGCCGGGTGATGGTGCCGCCGAGCAGGCCGGCCGCCTGCTCGGCTACGGCCCAGCTCACGGTGGTGACGCGCCAGGTGGCGAGGGACTCCGGGAGCTGGTCCGACAGGCGCCCCGAACGGAACTGACCCGCGAGTGCGGGCGTAGGCGTCGGGTGCAGTCGGCTCACCGGCTGGGCGGCGCGCCTGGGCGAACGGGCGGGGTGCGGGGAGCGGTTGGTCATAGGCGGGGGTACCTTCCGTTGGCGGCAGGAGCAGGGGCGGGTGGGCAAAGCTAGTCGCGAAGCGACTCGCGACCTAATTGGCAATCACCCAGGCCAGGCGGCAATCGGTGCGTCAAGGTAGCGGCCTGGCGGCCGGAAACCTAAAACGAGGTCTCCGGCCCGGACGTGGGTCTCGCGGCCGGGCTGCGGCCCACATGCGACCCACCTAAGGTGAACGGCGTCTCTGCAGCGCCCATGTCTGTCGTCCCTCCTTCTGCGCGTTCCTTCAGCACGACCCTGACAGACACATTGAGAATGGGCGTTTCGAGATCTTGTGGTAGATTGCCCGCCCGCACATGGGCCAGCCATCATTGGACGAGGCGGCCCCACCACCGCGGTCCCGCTCGGCGAGGTCACGGCCATGGTTCCGACGGACGACGATTTGGCCGTGCCGGACTTCCGTGACAGGGTCGCGCGCCCCCGATGCGGGAACCGCACCGAACACACATCGCCCTCTGCCGCGCTCAGGCCTCCACATCCACCGGTTCGGCCTCAGCGGCACTCTCCAGCTCGCGGCGCTTCGCCCAGTCCGGCATGACCCTTCCCGCTGGGTCAGCGATCCTGCCGCGCCGCTCTGCGCGGATCACCTCGAACCGGTCCACGAAGAACGAGAGGAACTCGCGCCGCTTCACCATGTCCCACGCAGCCCAGACGCTGCCCTCTCCGAGCGGATCGGCTTCACCATCCACGGCGAGCCACTCACTGGGGATCTCAACGGTCCTGCTGGTCTCGGCATCGATTGCCTCCAGGCGGCTCCGGCACGCGGACTCGTTGGCCTGGTACTTGCTGAGCGTGTCCCGGAATGCCTGCCGTCCAACAGCACCTCGATACAGACCGTCGGCGCGGTCCGCGTAGAGCTCCTTCATCGACTCCAAGACATGGTCCAGCTGTGCCTGGGCTTCCGAACGCTCCTCCTCAAGGCCTGACAGGTCACGCTGTCGTGCGAAGCGCATCGCTGCTTCCGCCAGCCACTCGCGGTCCTCGGGCGATTCGAAGTCGAGCGCCCCGAGTCGGGTCCACACGAGACGAGCTGCCGCCGAGTCTGCGACCTCGGCCTTGATGGCGAGCCCGTGCGAGTTCTGTCGACTCGTCGGCCGCGGGCAGGTGTACCGGTCCTGAGCCTGCTCGTAGACCATGTTGGCGCTGCAGACGCCACAGCGGAGAACGCCCCAACCGCCAAGAAGCGTCCTGTCGTTCTCGGGATTCCGGGGCCTGATCGACTCACGCGAACGACCCTTGAGGACGTCCTGGAGGGCGTACCACTGGGATGGCTCCATGATCCCAACGTGGACATGCATCGGTGAGCCGTCCTTCCGGCGGACGACCTGCCGGCGACGGCGCCGCCCGTCCGCGTCCGTCACCCACTCCGCTGCGAAGCCACCCAGCGCCGGGTGCTTGAGGAGGTTATTCAGCGTGCCAACGTCCCACAGCGGCGGGCAGTCCAGGTCACGCGGAGTGATGTTGCTCCGCGTCTTTCCCGGACGCTTGCGCCCTGCGGCCAAGCTCAAAGCCCCTGGGGACGGTACGCCCTCCTCGTTCATCTCCTGCACGACCGCCGACACCGAGCGGCCGTCCATCACCTTGGCCACGATCCCGAGCACCGTGGGCGCTGTCTCCGGATCCGGGATGAGCCGTGTGCGGACGAGCTTCCCCTCCTGTACGCGCTCACCCTTCATGCCGAACGGCGGTCGGCCCGAGACGTGCCCTCCGGCCGCCTTGAGTTCGGCCTTGGCCTCGGAGATGAACGCAGACTTCAGCTCCGACTCCTGCTGCGCGAGAGCCGCGATCAGTGCGAAGACGGCGACGCCGATCGGATGCGTGGTGTCGAGGAACGGCTCCTCGACCGAGACGAGCCGAACACCGTACCGGGTGAGCTCATCGTTGATCCGCATCGCCTCCATGGCGCCACGACGCGTGAGCCGGGAGAGCGTGAAGACGATGACGACATCGACTTCGCCGGCGCGCACCGCCTTCATCATGGCCTCGAAGCCATCCCGCTGAGCCTCGGGGTCCCACCCGGACTTGCCCACGTCCTGGAACACCTCGCCGACGGCCCAGCCCTTGCCCTCCGCCAGCGCCGTCGCCCTGGCAACCTGGGACTCGGTCGATGCCTCGGACTCGTCCGTCCGCCTTTTCGACTGGCGGGCGTAGATCACGGCACGGACCGACTCAAGCTCGGACGACGGAATGGTACGACTCAGATAAGGCATCATAGTGCGCATCATCATATGTATCTGAGTACTACCAGGACGCGTGAGGTGGCTGCGCGCTAGCGCTGCCCCGTCCGTGACGGGTAGCTCCCGGCAGCGGGCACTCCAACACTGGCGCGCAAGCGCAATTCAAAGCAGTCACCCGGCCCGCAGGCTCATCGGATCGTCCCCGATGCCCCGGCCCCTGGACGCAGGGACCGAGGAACCAGCCTGCGGGCCGCTTTTGCGTTCCCGCGGGTGTGTTTCCCCGCTTGCATTCCCCTGCTTGCGTTCCCCGCTCTGCGGCCCGGAACGCGGACAGGCCGCCCCCGGAAACGGGGACGGCCTGTCGGCTTGGTCAGACTCGGACGACGCCGGTTGATCAGTTCTTCCAGCGCGGCTTGCGCTCGGCGGAACCGGCACCGGAGCCGCCGCGGTAGCCGGCGGGGCCACGGTCGTCACGACGCTGGAAGCCACCGCGGTCATCGCGACGGTCGTCACGGCGGAAGTTGCCGGACGCCGGACGGTGGTCGTCACGGCGCGCGCCGAAGGACGGGCGACGGTCACGGTCGCGGTCGCCGAAGGAGCGGCTGCCGCCGAAGGACGGGCGGTCGTCACGACGCTGGAAACCACCACGGTCATCACGGCGGTCATCGCGGCGGTCGTCGCGGCGGAAGCCCTCACGGTCGTCACGACGCTGGAAGCCACCGCGGTCATCGCGACGGTCATCGCGGCGCTGGAAACCACCACGGTCGTCCCGGCGCTCGTCCCGGCGGAAGCCCTCACGGTCGTCACGACGCTGGAAACCACCACGGTCATCGCGACGGTCATCACGACGCTGGAAGCCACCACGGTCGTCCCGGCGCTCGTCACGACGCTGGAAACCACCACGGTCGTCCCGGCGCTCGTCACGGCGGAAGTCGCCGCGCGGCTCGCGGGTGCGCTCCTCGCGGGCGGAGTAGCCGCGCTCGGCGCGCGGGGCGCGGGCCTCGACGACGACCGGAGCGTCGCCGGCCTCGACCGCCACAGCGGTCTCCTCGACGGTCTCGCCCGCGGCCACGGCCTCGGCGAGGGCCTCGGTGGCGACCTCGTCGTCCAGGCCCAGCTCGGCGCGCTCGTTCGCGGCACGGGCCGCGAGACGGTCGGCCTCCTCGCGGAGGTTGGCGGCGTGGCGGGTGGCCCGCTCCAGCTCCTTGGTGAGGGCGTTGACGTCTCGCTCGGCCTGCTTGGCCTGGGTCGCGGCGGACTCGGCCTGAACCTCCGTCAGCGAGCGGGCGCCGGTGATGCGGACGAGGTCCGCGTCGAAGGAGCCGCCGACGATGTGACGGGTGGCCTCGACGCCGGCGTCCTCCAGCAGACGGAAGGTGGAACGGCGCTGGTGCGGCAGGATCAGCGTGACGACCGTGCCGGAGCGACCGGCGCGCGCGGTGCGGCCGGAGCGGTGCAGGTAGTCCTTGTGGTCACCGGCCGGGTCGACGTTCAGCACCAGGTCGATGCCGTCGACGTGGATGCCTCGGGCGGCGACGTCGGTGGCGACCAGGACGTTGACGTAGCCGTCCTTGAAGTCGCCCAGGGTCCGGGTACGGGCGCCCTGGGTCATGCCGCCGTGCAGCGCGTCGGCCTTCACGCCCGAGTCGCGGAGCTGCTCGGCGACGCGGTCGGCGCCCATCTGGGTGCGGACGAAGACGATGGTGCGGCCCTTGCGGGCGGAGATGGCGTTGGTGACCGGGGCCTTGTCCTTGGGCTTCACGACCAGGACGTGGTGGGTCATGGTGGTGACCGCGCCCGCGGACGGGTCGACCTCGTGGGTGACCGGGGCCACCAGGTAGCGCTTCACCAGGGTGTCGATCTCGTTCTCCAGGGTGGCGGAGAAGAGCATCCGCTGGCCACCGGAGGGGACCTTGTCGAGGATCTCGGTGACCTCGGGCAGGAAGCCCATGTCGGCCATCTGGTCGGCCTCGTCGAGGACGACGATCTCGACCTCGTCGAGGGTGCAGGCGCCGCGGTCGATCAGGTCGCGCAGGCGGCCCGGCGTGGCGACGAGGACGTCGACGCCGCGCTCCAGCGCCCAGATCTGCTTCGGCATGGAGGTGCCGCCGCAGACGACCTTGAGGTTCAGGCCGAGCACGGTGCCGTACGGCTCCAGCGCGTCGGAGACCTGCATGGCCAGCTCACGCGTCGGGACCAGGATCAGGCCGCGGGGGCGCTTGGGCCGGGTGCGGCCCTGCTCCAGGCGGGTCAGCAGCGGCAGGCCGAAGCTCAGCGTCTTGCCGGAGCCGGTGCGGCCACGGCCGAGGACGTCCTTGCCGGCCAGCGCGTCCGGGATGGTGGCGGCCTGGATGGGGAACGGGGTGGTCACGCCGCGCTTGGCGAGGCCGCGGACGATCTCGTCCGGCAGACCGAGGTCACCGAAGGTGATCGTCTTCTCGGTCTCGACGGTCTCGGTGGTGTCGGTGGTCTCGGCGGCGGGGGTGGCGGCGTCGGCCTCGACCTCGGTGGCCTCGACCACGACCAGGGCATCCTGGTCGTTTTCGGGCATGGCGAAGCGGGCGTCGTCAACGAGGGACATGAAAAACCTTCCGGATGTCGGCACGCGCCCACACCCGCAGATTTCCCAAACCGCCTCAATGCGGTCAGCCACGGAGTACCGGAACGCGCCAGGTGCGCCTAGATCTATGCGGCGCCGGGCAAATTGAACACAACGATCTACCAAGATAGCGCAACGAAGGCATGACCGCCAAACCGTGCGCCAAAGACCTCACATTACCCCGCCGGAGTCAGCCTGCGGAAGGGCTTCCTGACGGCGCCGGCGACGACGGGCTCGGAGACGGGGGCGGGCTCGTCACCGGGGTGGGCGTCGGCGTGGGGTGCTGGGTCGGCCCGCTGCTGGGCTGCGCCGACGGGGTCGTCGGGCCGACCGGCGTCGGTGTGCTCGCGGGCGGCGAGACGGCGACGGGCACCGGGACGGCCGCCGACGGCCCGGAGCTGGGCCGCGCCGCGCTCTCCCCGGCACCACTCGGGGTCGCCCCGGCACTGATCCCCTCGCCCGCGTAGTGGCGCAATCCCGCGTGGTGACCGCCCGCACCGTCCTGGGAGGTGCCGCCCTCGCCGCCGGGCCCCACCGTCGCCCCGTCCGCCCCGACCGGCGCCGCCGCGGGCCCGACCTCCATGCACCCGGACAGCGCGCCCACAGCGCCCACCGCGGCGCCGGTCATCAGCGCCCAGACCGCGACGCGACGCACCCCCGCTCCGACCTTGCCCATCGCGACCGGCCCCGCTTCCTCGCCTGGCGGCGTCCTGCTTCCCGCCCCCTCATCCCTCTCAACGCGACGGCCTGCCAAAGGACACGGCCGTCCCCGGTGATCCCCTGGGGGTTCGGCCAGGCTCGGGAGCTCAAGGCTCAGGGGCTCACCCGTAGCCGAGCTCGTGCAGCCGCTCGTCCGGGATGCCGAAGTGGTGCCCGATCTCGTGCGCGACCGTCACCGCCACCTCCCGCACCACCTCGTCCTCGCTCGCGCACATCCGCAGCGTCGGATACCGGTAGACGGTGATCCGATCCGGCAGCACCCCGGCGTACCACTCCCCGCGCTCGGTCAGCGGCGTCCCCTCGTACAGCCCGAGCAACTCGGGACCGCCGGCGGGCGGCTCGTCCTCAACGAAGATCACCACGTTGTCCATCAATCGGGTGAGCTCGCTCGGGATCCGATCCAGCGCGTCCCCGACCAGCTCTTCGAACCGCTCTCGGCCCATCCACAGCACGCCGCACCCCTGACCTCGTCACCCGCTCACGAAACCGATTTTGGTGTTCCCGCCCCCATCCCATATGCTTCTGAACGTCCCCGACGGCCGCAAGGAAGCCGGTGTGGTCCACCAGCCCTCATCGTCTAGTGGCCCAGGACGCCGCCCTTTCAAGGCGGTAGCACGGGTTCGAATCCCGTTGGGGGCACGTAGTAACAGCAGTGCAATGCAGTACAGCAGGCCTACACACGCGGTTTGTGTGCATGGCCCCGTGGAGCAGTTGGTTAGCTCGCCACCCTGTCAAGGTGGAGGTCGCGGGTTCAAGTCCCGTCGGGGTCGCTCAGGCTCCCTCTCGCGAGGGATCCTGGCCAGGTAGCTCAGTTGGTACGAGCGTCCGCCTGAAAAGCGGAAGGTCGCCGGTTCGACCCCGGCCCTGGCCACCAGCAGGACCAGCAGAAAGCCCCGAGCGGAGTAATCCGGCCGGGGCTTTTTCGTGCCTGCGGACGGCAGTACGACGGCAGCAGGTCTACTTGATCAGCTCGGAGAGGCTGGTCAGCGCGCGCTTCTCCGCCGCCGACGCATGGGCGCCACTGGCTCAAGGACCCGCTCGGGCGGGCGCTCCTCCAATCCCCCCGCGCCACCTGGCGCGGCGGACCCAGGCGGAGACAAGTGGTGCACTGAGCGTCGGCCTTTGTCCAGGATCGGGGCAAGCATGCAGACCGTGGCAGTCGACGCGAGCACCACGAAAGACCAGGCCGGGCGCGATGACCCGCCCCAGAACCAGAGCGCAAAGGCCGATCCCAGTGGGTAAGTCACGCTGGCCATGGGGCGTTGCTTGATCCATGACCGGACTTCGCCGCTCTGCATGTGGGCATCCAAGCCGAAGCGTCGTAGCCGAGCAATGCCGTGAGCCGCTGACGGCAGTGTGGCGGCAACGTCGGCGACTCTGATGGTTTGTCACGGCGTCTCACCGGACTCCTCCACGCGCTGGCGGCGCCAAGACGTGCCTGGCGTGCGGCCTTCAACCGGCCGACCCGCCAACCCAGCCACAACCGGCCGGCAACAAAAACACAGTCACCGGAGCGGTAGGGGACGCCTCAAACCATCGGTGCCGTGCCGACCGACCGGCCGTCATCTCGTTCCGAGCCACGCCCTGCCGATCGAGGCTCCTCGGCCCTCCTTTCCGTCCAGTCTGCTGTGAGCCCTGCGGCCAGGCTCCGACTCAGTCGGACGAACAGCGGGTGCGTGGGGACGGGCAAGTCGAGCCCAAACGCTGCCGCTGAAAGGTGCTCGACAGCAGTAAGCGGGCGCCTACGGTCATCGCTTGTGACTTCCTCCGGACGGATGTATCCGGCAGCGACGAAGAGTTCGAGAGGAGCCTTACCGAGGGCCTTCGCCAGGAGTCGGAGGCTCTCCAAGCTGGGACGTGCGCGCGGGTTGTTCAGGGCCGCCCCGATCTGCGCCTCCGAGATCCCGGTGTCGCGTGACAGAGCAGCTCTTCCCCCCGCGCCTGGGGTGAGGTCATATCCAGCAGCCTTGGCTGCCTGCCGGAGCCATGTCCGGAACTCGCCGGGGTCGTCCCAGTATGAATCCATGAGGTCTCCTCACACGGCGGACGCTCTACGTCTTTGGCTCACCTTAGACAGGGCCCACGGTCGACCTCTCGACAGCCAGCTGATTTGGGCGGAAGAGCCCCGGTTTACCAGGTGCACGTTCGTCTTCTGCGTCATCATGCACTCCTTAGAACCTGGTCTCAGGAGCGCCGAAGATCCTAGATTCGCATCAGGGCAGCAGAGGTCGACCGCAGCACTGGACGGACAGCGCTGGACGGAATGGGGTCCGGCCTCTCCCCACCCGCTTCAAGGCCGGAGGAGAACACACCATGCGGCGAGGAAAAGGCTCAGGTCACTGCTGCAGGCCGCCCTGGCCGGAGGCGCTGATGTTCGTGCTGACACTCACGGCGGGCCTGCTTCTGGTGATACTCGGCCACCAGCCTGCGGCCGGCGCTTCCGCCTTCGTCGCTCCGTTCCTGGTCATCTTCGAGCGCCTCGGCTCGCGATCTGGAGGCGCCGATCGTTCCCAGGGTCAACGTCCCGAGTCCGATCAACGGTGACGGTCTGAAACATGGCGGTGGGCGTCGCGGGGCACCGCGACGGACCGAGCTCGGCGACCGGAAGGCGGCGGCGACAGTGCGTCACCGGCCCTGGGACGGCGGAAACGCAAGCGGATGACGCCCTGTCCCTCGACGGCGGACGGCTCCATGAGACGGATCGGTGCGACCTTCAGGGCAGGGTCGAAGCCTGCAGGCGCGCTAGGCCCGTGCACGCTCCTGCGCGCGGGCGCGGAGCTTGCGCAGGGCGCGGGCGGCGAGCGGCGGGGTGAGGTCGGCGGCGAGGCGGCGTGCGCGGGCGGGGAGGCGCTGCTGCAGGGTGCGCTCGGCGCGCCTGCGCGCCTCCTGCTCGGCCTCGTGCTCGGCGAACCAACGCGAGCGGGGCTGCTCCTGGGCCGGCAGAGCCCCCGCCCACAGGCGCGGGACCTGCTCGTCGTAGACGACCTGCAGATCGGGCGCGCGCGGATCCCGGCGGCGGGCCTGGTCGATCAGCGCATGCCGGGTGGACTCCGGATCGCCCCAGGTGCCGTAGAACTTCTGCGGCGTGAGTGCCACCGGCCTCAGACCGTGCAGCCGTACCGCCTCCCACGTCGCGGCTGCGACGCCGGGGGTGTGCTCGGAGCGGTAGTCGTCCAGGGCCACGATGCCGTCCTCGCGCAGTGCCTCGCGCGCGAACCGCAGGTCGGCCGCGACGTGCTCGTAGAGGTGCGAGGCGTCGACGTGGATGAAGCGCTGGCTGCCCGGCGCGATCAGCTTCGCCTCCGCGAGCTCCTCGCTCGGGCCCTGGTGGATGCGGGGCAGCGCGTCGTGAAAGGCGAGGTAGTTGGCCTCGAAGGCGCGGCGGGTCAGTTTCTCCCGGTAGCTGTCGCTCATCTCGGCCGAGTTCGCGCTGTCAGCGGCCTCGGACTCGAAGAGGTCGCAGACGGTGAAGGTCTCGCCCTCGCGCATGTGGTGGCCCAACACGATCGCGCTGCGCCCGAGGTAGACCCCGATCTCGAGGACGTCGCCGGGGATCTCCCGCTCCCGCTGATGATCGAGCAGCCAGCAGAAGAGGCGGTGGTCCGTGACGGGGAACCAGCCCGGCACGTCCTCGAGCGTGGCCGGACGAGGGGCGTCCGGATCAAGAACAGGATCGGTGGAGGCGATGAGGGAGTCGTGGGCAGAGGCGGGGACGGCCATGGCGTGCTCCGGCGTTGCGGGACTGCGGACGGGCGACCGCAGGAGGCCGCCCTCGACCTGATCAACGCCAGGATGCGGCACGGGTCACTCATCCGTTCGGTTGACTCGCCGCAGCGCCGGTCGACATCCGTGACCGACGCCCTCGACCGACCGACGCTCTCGACCGACCGACGCCCGCGGTGACTCCGCCCCGGGATCGGCGAAGACGCCGGGCCGGTCGCGACCCGCGGAGCCCCCCGACTCCGCCCGGTCGCGGCCGGCCCGGCCGACCACCGGCCCCGCGTTCAGCCGCGCCGCAGTGCCAGCCGCCCGCAGAGGGCGGCGATCGGCAGCTCCAGCAGCAGGGCCAGCACCCACGCCTGGGCCAGCTCCGCGCCGTGGGAGGTGGTGACGTCGAACCACGCGTCCGTCAGCAACAGGGCCGCCGTCGCGCTCGCGGTGAGCGCGGAGCGCGCATCTCCGCGGCGCAGCAACAGACCGGTGCCGACCAGGCCCGTCGCCTCCAGCACGTCGAGTCCCACCCAGGGCCACGCCCCCTGCGTGGCCAGCAGGACCATCCACGGGACCAGCGCGAGGCCCATGCCGACCAGTGCGGCGGGCAGGGGGACCCGCAGAGTCCGGGTCCGGGTCTGTGTCCGGGTCTGTGTCCGGGTCTGTCTCCGGGGCCGGATCCGGCCCCGAGCCGCGGTGCCCGCTCCGGCTCCGGCTCCGGCAAAAACCCCACTGTGCAGTGCGAACGTGCTCGCCATGGCTCCCCCTGGAACGCCTGCTCTCCCCTGCCCGAAACCTCTCGGGCACGGTGATCAGCCTTCCGGGAAAGCGCGCCCGAGTCGGTAGCCCCAACAGCCGAATCGGGGGTGGTGCCGGCTACACCCCGGGGCGGGTGGCGCGTGCAGTCCGGGGCCCGCGAACGGTCGGGGCGAGCGCCGCGCGCAGCGCCGGGGCGAGGGTCCGGCGGATCTCCTCGGAGGGGAGCGCCGCCGCCAGCGGCAGCGGGTTGAGGTAGCGGGTGAAGATCAGCCCGCCGATCAGCGTCACCGCGGCGAGCGCGCGCCGGGTCGCGCCGTGGCCGCCGAGATATTCAGCAAGGCGCGTCAGTACCTCACCTTCCAGGTACTCGCGGAAGACGCGCATCACCTCCTCGTTCTCCACGGCCAGCCGGTTCACCTCGGCCTCGTCCCACAGTTCGGTGACGAGGTCGAGCAGCCGCTCGGCAAGGCCGTCGCGGTCGCCCGTGAACGCCCGCGTGAGGTCCAGCGCGCGGGCGCACTGGATCTGCGTGACCTCGCCGAACAGACCCCGCTTGGAGCCGAAGTGATAGCTGATCAGCGCCGAGTCGACGCCGGCCGCGGCCGCGACGGCGCGCAGGGTGGTGGCCCGGTAGCCGTGTTCGAGGAAGAGCGGCTCTGCCGCGGCCAGGATCCGGGCCTTGGTCTGCGGGCGCCCGTGCGGCCGTCCGCGTCGGCGGACGTCACCCGTCGCGCGGCGCACAGGGAGCGCGGGGCTCCCGGCGGGGGGCGCAGTGGGGAGTGCACGGGCCTCGGTTTTATTCATCACCGTTGAATATCCGTGCTCCCCAGTGCGACGGTCAAGCCCTCAGCGTCCGCCCGTTCGCCATCGAACCAAGGGAGTCCCCGTGCATCTCGTCATCCTCGGCGCCACCGGCCCGACCGGCCGTGCCCTCACCGACCAGGCCCTCGCCGCCGGCCACCACGTCACCGCCGTCGCCCGGCGCGCGGCCGCGCTGCCCGCCCGGCCCGGCCTGACGGCCGTCGCCGCCGACGCGACCCGCGAGGGCGCGCTCGACGCCGCCGTCGCGGGGGCGGACGCGGTGCTGTCGGCGCTCGGCGTGCAGCCCAGCCGGGCGCCGGTCTCGCTGTACTCAGCCGGGATCGCCAACGCCGTCACCGCGATGGAGCGGCACGGCGTGAAGCGTCTGCTGGCCGTCAGTTCCGCCGTGCTCGACCCGGCCTGGCGGCCCAGCGGCGAGTTCTTCTTCAACAACGTGCTCGACCCGTACGTGAACCGCGTCGTCGCGCGCGCCGCGCACGAGGACATGCGCCGCATGGAGGCGCTGCTCGCGGACAGCACGCTGGACTGGACCGTGGTCCGCCCCTCCGGGCTCTTCGACCACTCCGGCGTCACCGCCTACCGGACAGCGCCCGAAAGCGCCGACGGCCTCTACACCGCACGCGTCGACCTCGCCGCCGCGATGCTGCGTGAGACCGAGGAGAACGCCCATCTGCGGGCCGCCATGGGCGTGGTGACCGTCGACACCAGGCCGGGCCTGCTCAAGCTGCTGCGCGACGAGGTGCTGCGCAAGCGCTGAGCGGGCCCCCGGGCACCTCCCAGCAGCCCCGGACGGCCCCGAGCAACCCCAGCAACGCCGAGCAACCCCGAGCAACCCCGAGCAGCGGTACGGCGTAGGCCGGGAGGCCGGTCAGTTCAGCCGGGCGGAGAGCCAGAACAGGGCGGCGGGCAGCATCGTGCGCCACACGTTGGTGGTGTGTCCCCCGAACTGGACCGTCAGCAGCTGGTTGGGGCCGGGGGTGTGCAGGACGGACAGCAGCTTCTTCGCGGCCGGGACGGTCCCCGGGTCCTGGGCGCTGCCCGCCATCAGCAGTGCGATGTCGGGCTGGTGCTTCTCGCCGCGCAGGACCAGGTACGGGTCGTTGGCGTTCTTCAGCGCCGGGTCCTTGACCACCAGCGGCGACTCGGGGCCGTTGTATCCGGAGAGGCTCACGGCCGCGTGGAAGACGCTCGGGTGCTGCACGGTGAGGTTGACCGCGCAGTAGGCGCCGGCCGAGTAGCCCATGATCGCCCACTTGCGCGGGCTCTTCGCGGTGCGGAAGTTGGCCGCGATCAGGCTCGGCACGTCCTTGTAGAGCCACGTCGCCGTCTTCGCCCCGCCCGGCGCCGGGGTGTCCGCGCAGCCGGGGTCGACGCCGCCCGGGATCACGTTGAGCTTGGCCGCGACCAGGATCATCGGCTTGACCTTGCCCTGCGCCATCAGCGGGGCCATCACGTCCTGCACCTTCATCGACCCGAACCACGCCTGCGGCGTGCCGGGCGTACCGGGCAGCAGCTCCACGACCGGGAAGTCGGTGTTCGCGTAGGCCGGGTCGTCGTACTGCGGCGGCAGCCAGACGTAGAGGCTGCCGTTGATCCCGGACGCGGGCCCGTGGGCGACGGTCGTCCGCACGCCCGGCAGATAGGTGGTGAACCTGAGCTTCTCGCTCGTCGCGCTCGCGCCCGTCGCGCCGCCGGAGACGTCGGTCGCCGTGGCCGACTGGTTCGCGTCCCCGCCGAAGAGGTCCTGCCAGCTGTCGTAGAACGGACCCATCGTGTTGTTCACGTAGACCAGCACCACGAGGACGGCGGCGATCTGGCTGAACACGGTCGCGCCCATCCGGCCCGCGAAGCGGACCGGTCGCGGCCCGGGTATTCGGTTCCAGACCAGAGCGAGCAGGGCCATCGCCCCGATCATCAGCGCCACGGTGAGGACGAAGAACGGCGTGCCGGTGAGGCTCATGGTCGGTCTGTGCTCCGTGGCTTCCGTGCGCTTCGTGCGTGTACAGGCGTGTACGGGGGCGTACGGGCGCGATATGCCGTGTTCACGCCCAGCGCAGCCTATCTGGGGGAATGCTGGGGGTTTCCTGCGCGCACGGAAACTCTTGCCGACTTCTTCACCATCCCGTGTCCAGGGCCCGGGAGATCACACCCGGCAGCGATGGGCCCGCAGATACGGCAGCGGGTCGATGACCGCGCCGTAGTGGTTCTCGGTACGGATCTCGAAGTGCAGATGGGGTCCGCGCGCGTTCCCCGACTCCCCGGAGAGCCCGAGCCGGCTGCCCGCCGCCACACGGTCGCCCGTGTGGACGTCGAGGCGGGACATGTGCGCGTAGAGAGCGAAGTGACCGTCCGGCAGCCGCAGCACGATCCAGTGCCCGTACGCGCCGCCCCATCCGGCGACCTCGACGACGGCGTCGGCGATCGCGAGCAGGGGCGTGCCGCTGAAGACGGCGAAGTCGACGCCGGTGTGATAGCCCGCCGCGTACTCCGGGTCGGGGTCGCCGAAGACCTGGCTGATCGCCGCACCGGGCGCCGGGCTGAACCACCCCGCCTCCCCGCACGGACCCGGGTCCTGGGGCGCGGCGGCGGTCGCGGTGGTCGCATCAGCCGCGTCCCCTGTCGCGTCCTCCGTCCCTCCCGACGTGGCTCCCCACGGTCCGCCCGACGTGACGCCGGGACGCCCGTACAACGCGGGTGACGTCGCGTCCGCGTAGGCGAGCAACTGCGCCGGGCCGAGCCGCGGCCTGCCCCGATCGGCCGCGCCCCGGTCCGGACCCACCCGGCGCACCACGGCGTCCTGTGCGAGCCTCGGCACCCACTCCGCCTTGAACCCGGCGTGCAGCGCGCAGCAGGGCGCGAACGCGACGGGCAGCAGCGCGCCGACACCAAGGCTGAGGAGCGCAGCCCATCCGGTCCGCGAGGAGGCCCACAGGAGACCCACGAGTCGTGCCACGCCCCACGTGTACCCCCCGACAGCTCCCCCTCCAAAGCTCGACCACCCGTTCAGCGCAGTCCCCACCAGGCGTGACGCCCCCGGCTGCCTGACAACTCCCCTTCCAGCAAAGGACCTGAGCCCGCTTCGATGCCGCAACCCGAACAGACCTGTGCGAACGACGCCTGGGACGGGAACGGCCCGGCCGGCGAACCTCTCGGGACGTGGCGGGTTTCCCGCGCGTCGCGGGTGCAGGAGCCGGGCGCGTGGAAAAGACTGCGGACGTGAGCAGTGACGAGAACCGGTCCTCTCCCGCGGGTGGTCGCGGGCATGAGGGGGAACCGCATCGGCAGGGGGAGTTGGGGTCTCGGCTGAACTGGCTGCGGGCCGGGGTCCTCGGGGCGAACGACGGGGTGGTGTCGACAGCGGGCCTGGTCGTGGGGGTGGCCGGCGCCGCCGCCACCTCCGCCGAGCTGCTGACGGCCGGCCTCGCGGGCCTCCTCGCGGGGTCGATGTCGATGGCGACGGGCGAGTACGTGTCGGTCAGCACCCAGCGGGACTCCGAGCTCGCCGCCCTGGACCAGGAGCGGCGCGAGCTCGCCCACACGCCGGAGGCGGAGCTGGAGGAGCTGACGGGGCTCTACATGGCGAAGGGGCTGACCCGCGATCTGGCGCGCGAGGTCGCGGTGCAGCTGACCGAGCACGACGCGCTGGCGGCGCACGCGGAGACGGAGCTGGGCATCGACCCGGAGGAGCTGACCAACCCCTGGCATGCCGCCGGGGCCTCCTTCGTGGCCTTCACCGTGGGCGCGTTGCTGCCGCTGCTGGCGATCGTGCTGCCCCCGGCCTCGGTCCGGGTGGCGGTGACGGTGGCGGCGGTGATCGGCGCGCTGGTGGTGACGGGATGGGTGAGCGCGCGGCTCGGTTCGGCCAGGGTCGGGCCGGCGGTGGGCCGGAACGTGCTGGGGGGCGCGATCGCGATGGCGATCACCTACGCGGCCGGAGTGCTGCTCCACGCCGCGCGATGACCCCCCTGACGACCACCCCGCTCACCTGGGACGCTCCGTCGGAACAGCGCTCGAAGGGCGATTCGACCGGGGCGCCCGGCATGCAGTAGAGTCTCACTCGCACAAGGCCCCGTGGAGCAGTTGGTTAGCTCGCCACCCTGTCAAGGTGGAGGTCGCGGGTTCAAGTCCCGTCGGGGTCGCTTGCACGATCAGCCCGGATCCAATCGGATCCGGGCTGATCTGTTTGTCCGCGCGATGTGTGGGTTCCGCGTGGGAGATGTGACGCATGTGATGCGAGTCACTTAAATTTTCCTGACGACTGCTCACGTTCGGCACCTCGCGAGATGCGCTCATTTTATATGTACAATTGCACATCCCGAAAAAAGAATTCCAAAACAAAAAAGAACTGCACCGGACCCGGCGGAGTCCGGTGCAGTTCAAAGCTGTTACTCGAAGCCCTCTCAGGCCTCCGTGCGCTGCTGCGGAATGCCCGCAAGCAGGGCGCGCACCTCCGCCTCGCGGTAGCGGCGGTGACCCCCCAGCGTCCGGATCGAGGTGAGCTTGCCAGCCTTGGCCCAGCGGGTGACCGTCTTCGGGTCAACGCGGAACATGGTGGCGACCTCGGCCGGCGTCAGCAGGGGTTCGGCATCAGGGGTACGAGCGGTCATGAGCGGCCTCCTCGGGAGAACCGAACCAACACGGTTCTTTCCTAGAAATTCTGCACCTTGGTGTGCGATGTCCGAAATGGCCACCGCCTACCAAGTCGGTAATAGGACGAACGGCTTGTCCTTGGCACTACAACTACACCATCCGTCCAGTCCAATCAGCCGAACCGGCGGAATTGACCCTTGGGGGGCCAAGCCCGACGGATGGCAATGGACCATGTCATAACGGACAGTCACCGCAAAGCGACCCCCCGTCACGGCATCAGGAACCCCCGCTTCCCCCGCGAAGGCCCCCGACGTCCGCAGAACCGCTCTTACGTGGGCAGAGCGGTCCTGAGTGAGGCTGGTTGTCCTATTTTGACACCCAGTGCGACCTTCGCGTCAACGGTGAGTCACATCACGTTGATGGGGGATTGACCCGATCTGGGACCTAGGTCCCATGTGGAGACGGGATAAGCACCCCTGTGACGTCTGAGGAGATGGTGCCACGCATGTCCGACTGGTCCGTAGGCCGTCCATGGCGTGATCCGTCGTGGCGGAACTCCGCCAAGGACGGACGCGCGTAGACCGATCGGCCGTGGCCGACCCGCCTCTGAGCTGTGCTGTTGTTGTGACCATTGGGAGTGGTGACAGCCCCTCAGGACCGGCTTCGGAGAGGGCTCTCGCAGCTCAGCACGGTCAGTTCGCGTACTGCAGCTCCTGGACCCGCCGCCACCGCTCGGTCAGCGTCCGGTAGCACCGGCCGGCCCGGACCGGGTCCCCGGCGCGCAGCGCGGCGACGCCCTCCGCCACCTCCTCGGCGGAGCGGTCCCCCGCGAGCCCCTGCTCGGGGATCGCGTGCACCAGGCCGCCGTAGTCCAGCTCGACCAGCGAACGCGGGTGGAACTCCTCCAACCAGCGCCCGACCTCCTCGACGCCGTCGACCAGCGGGCCCGCGTCGAGCGTCTCCCGCAGCACCCGGAAGCCGCGTGCCACCCGGCGACGGGCCTGGGCCATCGGCGTGCGGTAGCGCAGCACCGGCGCGGAGCGCCGCTTCGCGCTCGCGTCGTCCTCCCGTGCGTCCGCCGAGGCGTCCTCCGCCGGGCCGTCAGGGTCCTCGACCCGGCCGTCACGGAAGTCCCCGCGGAAGCCGCCGTCGAGGCCACCGGCACCGCCGCCGAGACCGTCCGGGAGGCCGTCGGGGTAGCCGTCCGTGCCCTCGACGGCGAGCTCGGAGCCGGACGGGATGTACTCACGCTCCTCGTCGCCGAAGAGCAGGAACCAGCGCACCGGGATGCTCCAGGTACTGGTCAGGATCCACGGGCGGCCGTCGGGGTGCCGGGTGCGCCAGCTGTCCCAGTCCGCCTCGGCCTGGGCCCGCACCACCGGCGGCACCGCCGCGTCCAGCAACGGCGCGGGCAGCTCCTCACTCAGCTCCGCGAGCGCGAGCCAGCTGCGCAGCCGGGTGCGCCAGGGACAGAGATAGAGGACGCCGTCGGCCTCGTGCACGAACGCGTCGCGGCTCTCCTGCTCCGGGACGGCCAGCGGCGGCACGGCGGTCAGGTCGGCCAGCCGCGCGCGGTGTTCGTCGACCGCGCCGAGCCTCGGCCCCTCGGCGGCGTAGCTCTGCCAGTACGAGCGCTCCGGCTCCGCGAAGGCGGCCAGGGGCTCGTAGACGCGCAAGTAGGCGGCGTAGGGAGGATGCACCGAGGTCCGCAAGGTAGGCACCTTGGCATCGTCGCACGCCCTACCCCTCCCGCGCCCCGGAAGCACGGGGTCCGTTCGCCGCCCCGTGCACGGCCGTACGCCGACCCTCGGTCGGCCGTCCGTCGTCCGTGCGTTGGGCGGGCGCCGGGCGGGGGTGGTCGTCGGTCGGCCGGGCGTCGGCAGGGCGCCAGCTGGGCGGCGCACGGCCGACGGGCGCGGGCGGCCCGGCCGGACGCACGGCGGGCGGGGACGGGCCGCACGCCGGACACGTGCCGGGCGGAGGCAGCCCGACACGACCGCAGGCGGGGGCGGACAGGCGAAGCCGGGCGCAGGCAGGCGCGGACCGGGCGGGCCGGGCGCGGACGGGCCGCACGCCGGACACGTGCCGGGCGGAGGCAGCCCGACACGACTGCAGGCCAGTGCGGACAGGCGAAGCCGGGCGCGGACGGGTGTGTGTCGGCGGGGGCGGGGGGGGGCGGGGGGGGGGG
>NZ_BBPQ01000023.1:19088-37563 GCF_000787855.1 Streptacidiphilus anmyonensis
GGTGGGGACGCGCCCGGCCCCCCAGGCGCGGCGATCGCGCGGTCGAGCCCGCGCCGACCGTCCACCGACTGAGCGCCGACCCCGCGCCGACCGCCCGAGAGCCCCCGCGACCAGCGGAGCGACCGGGTCGCGACCACGGCACGAGCGTCCGCCAGCTGGACCCCGTACCGCACGGCCGGGCGGCCGTCCTACGCTTCAGACAGAACGTCCGCACCACAGCAAGCGGACGCCAGTCGACAATGGAGTCACCACCGTGACTGATGTCAGTGAGCGTTCCGGCGTACTCAGCCGGATCTTCGCGACCGACCCCGATGCGGCGCCCGGCGACAGCCATGAGCAGGTCGTCCTGTGCCACGACCGCGACACCGGCCTGAAGGCCGTCATCGCGATCCACTCCACCGCTCTGGGCCCCGCCCTCGGCGGAACCCGGTTCCACCCTTACGCGACCGAGGAAGAGGCCGTCCAGGACGCCCTGAACCTCTCGCGCGGCATGTCCTACAAGAACGCCATGGCCGGGCTCGACCTCGGCGGCGGCAAGGCCGTCATCATCGGCGACCCGAGCAAGATCAAGACCGAGGCGCTGCTGCGCGCGTACGGCCGCTTCGTGCAGTCCCTCGGCGGCCGCTACGTCACCGCCTGCGACGTCGGCACCTACGTCGCGGACATGGACGTCATCGCCCGCGAGTGCGACTACGTCACCGGCCGCTCCCCCGAGTACGGCGGCGCCGGCGACTCCTCCGTCCTCACCTCCTTCGGCGTCTTCCAGGGCATGCGCGCCGCCGCGCAGCACAAGTGGGGCTCCCCCTCCCTCGAGGGCCGCCGCGTCGGCGTGGCCGGCATCGGAAAGGTCGGCCACTACCTGGTCGAGCACCTGATCGAGGACGGCGCGCAGGTCGTCGTGACCGACGTGCGCGAGGACGCGGTCAACCGCGTGCGCGCCGCGCACCCGGGCGTCGAGGTCGCCGCCGACACCGACGCGCTGATCCGCGCGAACCTGGACGTCTACGCCCCGTGCGCGCTCGGCGGCGCGCTGGACGACGTGACCGTCCCGGCCCTGACCGCGAAGATCGTCGCCGGCGCCGCGAACAACCAGCTGGCGCACCCCGGCGTCGAGAAGGACCTCGCGGACCGCGGCATCCTCTACGCGCCCGACTACGTGATCAACGCCGGTGGCGTGATCCAGGTCGCCGACGAGATCGAGGGCTTCAACTTCGACCGGGCCAAGGCCAAGGCGTCGAAGATCTTCGACACGACGCTGGAGATCTTCGCCCTGGCCGAGTCGGACGGCGTCCCGCCGGCCGTCGCCGCGGACCGCCTCGCGGAGCGCCGGATGGCCGAGGTCGGCCGCCTCCGGACGATCCTGCTCCCGCGCTCGCGCTGACCTGAGGCGTCAGGAATCCCCTCGAAGGGATACCCCCGGACGGGAACGGCGTTCTCACCTGAAGCCCCCGTCCGGGGGATACCCCTTGCCCGTACGGGGGATAATCGTGTCGGAACGGTCACTTGGGGCACGCGGCCCACACCGCCGCCGACCGCCCTTTTTGCGGCCCTGACCTGCATCAATATGGTCACAACCCGGGGTGGCGTGCGCCACGTCGCACAGGCGGCGTACCGTACGGCGCTGGAAGCAGGTACCGTTGTTGCTCTAAGGACCGGCTCTCTCATCTTCGGCGAGGAGCCGTTCCGAATCATGAACGCGTGACAAGACTCGGAGCCAGAGGCTCCGTCGTTGAGGGGGTCGAGCCATGGGGCGCGGCCGGGCCAAGGCCAAGCAGACAAAGGTCGCCCGCCAGCTGAAGTACAACAGCGGCGGCTTCGACGCGTCACGCCTGGCTAATGAGCTGGGCGTGTCGGATACGAACGACACGGTCAATCCGGAGCCGTTCGACGACGAGGACGAGGACGACGATCCGTACGCCTCGTACGCACAGCTATACAACGACGTGGACGACGACGAGGAAGTGGACGAGAGTCCCTCGCGCAAACGGGCCTGACGTCACCACACCCTGAAAACGACGAAGCCGATCCGGTCTGACCGGGTCGGCCCTTCGTCGTTTCCACATGCGGTTGTGGCGCCCTCTCCGGGGCGCGGGGGGGCCGCGCCCCGGGAGGGGCTGAAGTCCTGCCGAGGGCTAGGCGTACGTGCCGTACAGGGCCGCGCCGTCCGCCTTCGCGTAGTCGCCCACGCGCTCGACGATGTCGCCGAGGATCCAGGCCTCCACGTCGCGGTCCTCCAGGACGGCGAGGACGGCGTCGACGGACTCCTGAGGCACCACGGCGACCATGCCGATGCCCATGTTCAGCGTCTTCTCGATCTCCAGCGTCTCCATGCGACCAACCTCGGCCACCGTCTGGAAGACCGGCATCGGCGTCCACGTGCCGCGGTCCAGGCGGGCGTGGAGCGTGTCCGGGATGACCCGGGCCAGGTTGGCCGCCAGGCCGCCGCCGGTGACGTGGGAGAAGGCGTGGATCTCGGTGGCCCGCGCCAGCGCCAGGCAGTCGAGGGAGTAGATGCGGGTGGGCTCCAGCAGCTCCTCGCCCAGCGTGCGGCCGAACTCCGGGACCTCCCGGTCCAGCTGCCAGCCGGCCTGGTTCAGCAGGACGTGCCGGACCAGCGAGTAGCCGTTGGAGTGCAGGCCCGAGGCCGCCATCGCGATCACGACGTCGCCCGCGCGGACCCGGTCCGGGCCGAGCAGCTGGTCCGCCTCGACGACGCCCGTCCCGGCGCCCGCCACGTCGTACTCGTCCGGGCCGAGCAGGCCCGGGTGCTCCGCGGTCTCGCCGCCGACCAGCGCGCAGCCGGCCAGCACGCAGCCCTCGGCGATGCCCTTGACGATCTGCGCGACCCGCTCCGGGTGGACCTTGCCGACGCAGATGTAGTCCGTCATGAACAGCGGCTCCGCACCGCAGACCACCAGGTCGTCGACGACCATGCCGACCAGGTCGTGGCCGATGGTGTCGTGCTTGTCCATCGCCGCGGCCAGCGCGACCTTGGTGCCGACCCCGTCCGTGGCCGTCGCGAGCAGCGGGCGCTCGTAGCGCTTGAAGGCACTGGCGTCGAAGAGGCCGGCGAAGCCGCCGAGGCCGCCGACGACCTCGGGACGCTTGGTCTTGCCGACCCACTTCTTCATCAGCTCGACGGCCAGGTCCCCGGCCTCGATGGAGACGCCGGCGGCGGCGTAGGTGGCACCGGTGGACTGGTCAGTCACGGGACGGCCCTTTCGGGTCAGAGCTTGTTACGGGGAAACCTGGAGAGCTCACGGCCGCCGCAGGGCGTCCGCCGCACCGGGGCCGCCGAGCAGCGTCTGCACGCCGTCGACGTCGGAGCGGTTGCCGCCGCGCACGGCCGGGGGCTGCTTGGCGGCGGAGATCTCCGCCTCCAGCAGGTGCTTGCCCAGCAGCTCGGGGTCGGGCAGCTCGACGGGGTACTCCCCGTCGAAGCAGGCCCGGCAGAGCCGGTCCTTGGGCTGGTCGGTGGCGGCGATCATGCCGTCGATGGAGATGTAGGCGAGCGAGTCGGCGCCCAGCGAGGCGGCGATCTCGTCGACCGACAGGCCGTTGGCGATCAGCTCGGCCCGGGTGGCGAAGTCGATGCCGTAGAAGCAGGGCCACTTGACCGGCGGCGAGGAGATCCGGATGTGGACCTCGGCCGCGCCGGCCTCGCGCAGCATCCGGACCAGGGCGCGCTGGGTGTTGCCGCGGACGATCGAGTCGTCCACGACGACGAGGCGCTTGCCGCGGATGACGTCCTTCAGCGGGTTCAGCTTGAGCCGGATGCCGAGCTGGCGGATGGTCTGGTTGGGCTGGATGAAGGTCCGGCCCACGTAGGCGTTCTTGACCAGGCCCGAGCCGAACGGGATGCCGCTGGCCTCGGCGTAGCCGATGGCGGCAGGGGTGCCGGACTCCGGGGTCGCTATCACCAGGTCGGCCTCGACCGGGGCCTCCTTGGCCAGCGTGCGGCCCATCTCCACGCGGGAGAGGTGCACGTTGCGGCCGGCGATGGTGGTGTCCGGGCGGGCCAGGTACACGTACTCGAAGACGCAGCCCTTGGGCGCGGCCTCGGCGAAGTGCGAGGTGCGCAGGCCGTTCTCGTCGATGGCGATGAGCTCGCCGGGCTCGACCTCGCGGATGAAGGAGGCGCCGACGATGTCGAGGGCGGCGGTCTCCGACGCCACGACCCAGCCGCGCTCCAGGCGGCCGAGGACGAGCGGACGGATGCCCTGCGGGTCGCGGGCGGCGTAGAGGGTCTGCTCGTCCATGAAGACGAGCGAGAAGGCGCCCTTGACCTTCGGCAGGACCTGGCGCGCGGTCTCCTCGACGGAGAGGTCCGGCTGGCCCGCGATCAGCGCGGTGAGCAGGTCGGTGTCGTTGGTGACGACCGGGCGGCCGGAGCGGGAGACGTGCTCCTCGCCGGGCAGCTCGGCGACCAGCTTGGCCAGCTCGGCGGTGTTGACCAGGTTGCCGTTGTGGCCGAGCGCGAGGCTGCCGTGCGCGGTCGCGCGGAAGGTCGGCTGGGCGTTCTCCCACACCGAGGATCCGGTCGTGGAGTAGCGGCAGTGGCCGACCGCGATGTGGCCCTGGAGGGAGTTGAGCGAGGTCTCGTCGAAGACCTGCGAGACCAGCCCCATGTCCTTGTAGACCAGGATCTGGGAGCCGTTGCTGACCGCGATGCCCGCGGACTCCTGTCCGCGGTGCTGCAGAGCGTAGAGGGCGAAGTAAGTGAGCTTGGCTACCTCTTCACCGGGGGCCCAGACTCCGAAGACTCCGCAGGCGTCCTGCGGGCCCTTCTCGCCGGGGAGGAGGTCATGGCTGAGTCGTCCGTCACCGCGTGGCACGACACCGAGTCTAGGGCAGGTCGACACGCCGGGCCGCCGGGCGATGATCGCCCCAGGTCCGGAGCCGCTCTGGACGCGCGTAGACCGGCCTCACGCCATCACAGGCAGTAGCGAGGACAGATCACTGCGCTCACCACTGGCCGTGAGTTCCGCCACGTCCAGCGCGTCCGCCCAGCTCAGACGACCGGTCGCGAGCCGGATCCAGGGCAGTGGCGTGGTCTCCACGACGTTGGGCGGCGTGCCCCGGGTGTGCCGCGGGCCCTCGACGCACTGCACGACGGCGAAGGGCGGCACCCGCAGCTCCACGGCTCCGCCGGGGGCCTTCACCGCGAGGGCGTCGGCGAGGACCCGGCAGGCGGACGCGAGGGCGTGCCGGTCGTGCGGGAAAGCGTCCAGCTTCAGCGCGTCCGCGAGGTCGTCGGCGTGGACGACGGTCTCGACGAGGCGGGTGACCAGGTAGTCGTCGAGCAGCATGGCGCCCCGGCGGTGGACGATCCGGCGTTCCGGTGCGTGGTCGGCGTCCACGACGGCCAGCGCGGCGTCGACGGCCCGCGCGAACACCTCCCGCGAGTCGGCTGCCGCGGCGGCCCGCTCGAACGCGTCCTCCTCGATCGCCGCGGCCCCCGCACGGGTGCCGGCCGCCCAGTCCCCGACCGTCGTCGCAGGCCCCCCGTCGTCGGGCGCGGCCAGGAACCGCGGCAGCGCGTCCAGCGCGCCGGCCAGGTGCACCACGAGCTCCCGCACCCGCCAGGCGCCGAGCCTCGTCGGCAGATCCAGTCCCGCGTCGTCCAGGGCCGCCACGACGGCCCCGATCGCCCCCACCTCCGCGCGGAGCGCGGCGCGCGACTTGAGCCGGTCGTAGGTGCGGGCGCGAGAACGCGAAGCAGGCGGCATGGTCGGCACTGTAGTGACCCGCACCGACAAGGGGCATGGGGATCCGCTGGAGCCGCCCGCAGCGCGCGCCCTCACGGGTGGGGGTGCCGAAGGCGCGGCCCGGGGCGGCAGTGGGCGGGGGCAGAGCTTGGCGGGATGTCAGTAGTGTCATGGCGGTTTACCGCTTGCCGCGCCCCTTCCCGGCCGGAACCCTTGAGGCGTGACCACCGAAAACACCGCCGCACCCGCCGTCGCCGAATCCCCCGTAACGTCCGCCGTCTCGCCGAGGCCGGCGCGCCTCGCCGCCGTCGCGGCGGGCGTGACCGTCGTGCTGTGGGCCTCCGCCTTCGTCGGGATCCGGTCGGCCGGTCACGATCTCTCCGCCGGGCCGCTGGCCCTGCTGCGGCTGGCCGTCGGAACGGTGCTGCTCGGCGTGATGGTGCTGGTCCGGCGCGAAGCCTGGCCCGCGCGACGCGACCTGCCACGGATCCTGATCGTCGGCGTGCTCTGGTTCGGCGCGTACAACGTGATGCTGAACGCCGCGGAGCAGCGGGTCGACGCGGGCACCGCGTCGATGCTGGTGAACGTGAGCCCGATCCTGATCGCGGTGATCGCCGGACTGGTCCTGAAGGAGGGCCTGCCCAGGTCGCTGCTGTTCGGGATGCTGGTGTCGTTCAGCGGCGTGCTGGTCATCGGACTCGGGTCCTCCCACCACGGCGGCGCCGACCTCCTCGGCGCGCTGCTCTGCTTCGCCTCGGCCGTGGCCTACGCGACGGCGACGATCATCCAGAAGCCGGTGCTGAGCCGCGTCTCCGCGCTGCAGATGACGTTCCTCGCCTGCGCCGTCGGCATGATCGCGTGCCTGCCGTTCGCGCCGCAGCTGGCACACGAACTGCCGAAGGCGCACACCTCGGCGATCGCCTGGGCGGTCTACCTCGGCGCGGTCCCGACCGCGATCGCGTTCACCACCTGGGCCTACGCGCTGGCCCGTACCAAGGCGGGCAAGCTCGGCGTGACGACCTACCTGGTTCCCCCGATCTCGATCCTCCTCGGCTGGCTGATGCTCGGCGAGACGCCGACGTGGGTGGCCGTCGGCGGCGGCGTGCTCTGCCTCGGCGGCGTGGCGGTGGCCCGCTTCACCCGGCGCTGAGCCTCGATCGACGCTGGGCCTCACCCGGCGCTGACCCTCACCCCGCGTCGGCGTCCGGACCGCTCCCCGGCACGGCGACGTGCCGGAGCTTGTCCGGGTTGCGGACCAGGCGGATCTCCGCGATCGCGCCGGTCTCGTCCAGCTCCACCGTCACCACGTCGTCGGCCACGCCGGCCGAGGTGAACAGCAGGCCGAACCGGCCGTTGACGTCGACCTGGTGGACCGCCAGGTCCGGGATCGGCTGCCGCAGCACGCCGAGGATCCAGCGGGCCACCTTGTCCGCGCCGTGGAGCGGCCGCAGCGCGGCGCGGATCTTGCCGCCGCCGTCGGACCAGGCGGTGACCTCGGGGGCCAGCAGCTCCATCATCCGGTTCAGGTCACCGCCGACGCACGCGGCCAGGAACTCCTCCGTCACCGCCCGCCGCTGCTCCACGGGGGCGTCGTAACGGGGCCGCCGCGCCTGCACGTGGGAGCGGGCGCGGCTGCCGACCTGACGGACCGCCGTCTCGGAGCGGTCCAGCATGCCGCCGATCTCGGCGTAGGAGAACCCGAAGACCTCCTTGAGCAGGAACACCGCCCGCTCCAGCGGCGAGAGCGTCTCCAGCACGACGAGCATGGCCAGCGAGACGGTCTCCTCCTGCTCGACGCCGCCGCTGGCGTCGGGCGCGGTCACCAGCGGCTCCGGCAGCCACGGGCCCACATAGGACTCGCGCTGCACGGCCGCGGACTGGAGTCGGTTGAGGGAGAGGTTGGTGACGGTCCGCGCGAGGTACGCGCGCGGCTGGGCGATCTGCCCGACATCGACGGCGCTCCACTTCAGCCATGCGTCCTGCACGATGTCCTCGGCATCGGCCACGCTGCTGAGCATGCGGTAGGCGATGCCGAAGAGCGTGGGACGGTGCTCCTCGAAAGTCGTGAGAACGGCGCTGTCGGTCACGCCTTCGACGGTACCGTGCATCGGTCCTTGAACCCCTGCCCCACGAGCCCGACAGCGGAGTTGACGCGGGATCGGAGGTTCTCGACGGCCACCATCGCGGTCAGCTCGACGAAGGCCGGCTCCCCCAGCAGCTTGATGAGCCTGGCAGCCATCTCGTCGGTGACGGCCGGCTCGGTCTCGGTCATCGCCTCCGCGTACTCCAGCACGGACAGCTCCAGCGGCGCGAACAGCTCCCGCTGCTCCCGCCACACCGGCACGGCCCGCAGCTTCTCCTGCGGGATGCCCAGCTTGTGCGCCTCCCAGTAACCGAAGTCCATGCACCACGAACACCCGATCCGCGCAGCCGCGGCCATCACGGCCAACTCCTTGAGCTGCGGGTCGAGCGCGTTCCACTTGGCGACCTTCCGCTCGAACGCGGCGTAGGCGAGCAGCACCCTGGTGTTGTGCCCGTACACCTTCCCGGGGTCGAGCACGTCGCCGTACATGCGCTTGGAGTACCACTCCGCGATCCGGTAGACGATCGTGCGGGGCGGGGTGAGCGAGATCCGGGCCATGGTCGTTTCCGCCTTCCAGCGAGCCGTTTTTCGGGCTTCCGGAGAGGAGACAGACGGGCGCGGGAGAACGTGACATCAAAGCTCTCCGCAATCGAACTGCCACACTCGGTTGACAACAGACGGGCCCGCGCTACGCTTGTCGTGCGCGAGGCGGTGTCTCGCGAAGTGGGCCCGGCAGCCATCCGGACGGTTGGTGAGCCGGGTTTCGCGCGTCTAGGGGAGCTTTCGGACGTCGGCGACGATCGGGCGGACCCGCAGCTTCCAGTCCTCGCCCTTGGCCCAGCACCAGGCAAGAACGTCGGGAACAGCCAACAGAGGCTCTTCGTGGGCACGCAGCAGCTCGAAAACAGGTACACGGCAGCCCTCGCGCTTGCGCAGTAGCTCCCGCAGCAGATTGCCGTCCCAGGTTGCCAAGGAATCGTCTCGCTCGAACACGAGCCGGGCCGCTCCCGCTTCGACGGCGGAGCCGAAAACCGCACGGACACATGCCTCCCGCGCGTCCAACTGCTGGTTGATCAGGGCTGCGTCGAAGACCGTTGCCTGGATGCCGGAGGACAGCAACGCCGAGACGATCTCCCTTCGTCGGCTGTCGCGCTCCTTCTTGAAATGAATCCGACGCTGCCCTGGCAACGTAAGGCTGCGCAGAGCCCGCCTCGTCGGCGCCAGCTGCCGCGGCGGCACAGCGGCCGCCACCATGAGGTAGCCGCGCTCCTTGGTCTCGTCGACGAAAACGTGGTGCGTCACGTTCCGTTCAACCGCCCCGGGTGACCCGAGGTCACCCTCTCGGCCCAATACGCCCAGGGCCCGGTGACGTTCCGTCACCGGGCCCTGGGCGTACGCGAAAGGACTTACGCGAGCAGCGCCTCGATCACGCCCGTGTTCGCCTCGCGGAGCTCGGCGAGCGGGAGGGTGAACTGGCCCTGGAGCTCGATGACGTCGCCGTCGACGACGCCGATGCGGGTGGCCGGGAGGCCCCGGACGCCGCACATCTCGGTGAAGCGGAGCTCCTCGCTGCGCGGCACGGAGACGATCGCGCGGCCGGCCGACTCGGAGAAGAGGAACACGAAGGGGTCCAGACCGTCCGGGACGATCAGGCGGAGGCCCTGCTCACCCTTGAGCGCGCTCTCGACCGCGGCCTGGATCAGGCCGCCGTCGGAGAGGTCGTGCGCCGCGTCGATCATGCCGTCGCGCGAGGCGGCGATCAGGATCTCGGCGAGCAGCTTCTCGCGGTCGAGGTCCAGCTTCGGCGGCAGGCCGCCGAGGTGGTCGTGGGCCACCTGCGCCCACGCCGAACCGCCCAGCTCGTCCCGGGTGTCGCCGAGGAGGTAGACCAGCTGGCCCTCCTCCGCGAACGCCATCGGGGTGCGCCGGGTGACGTCGTCGATCACGCCGAGCACGGCCACGACCGGCGTCGGGTGGATCGCCTCGGTGCCCGTCTGGTTGTAGAGCGAGACATTGCCGCCGGTGACCGGGGTGCCGAGCTCCAGGCAGCCGTCCGCCAGGCCGCGGGTGGCCTCGGCGAACTGCCACATGACCTCCGGGTCCTCCGGGGAGCCGAAGTTGAGGCAGTCGGAGACGGCCAGAGGCTTGGCGCCGGTCGCGGCGACATTGCGGTAGGCCTCGGCCAGCGCCAGCTGCGCGCCCGTGTACGGGTCGAGCTTGGCGTAGCGGCCGTTGCCGTCCGTGGCGATGGCGACGCCGAGGTTGGTGGACTCGTCGACGCGGATCATGCCGGAGTCCTCCGGCATCGCCAGCACGGTGTTGCCGAGCACGAAGCGGTCGTACTGCGAGGTGATCCAGCTCTTGTCGGCCTGGTTGACCGAGCCGACCAGCGCGAGCACGCTCGCGCGCAGCTCGTCGCCGGTGGCCGGACGCGCGAGGCGCTCGGCGGTCGGGGCGTCGGCCTGGAGCGCGTCCTGCCAGCTCGGGCGGTGGTAGGGACGCTCGTAGACCGGGCCGTCGTGGGCGACGGTGCGCGGGTCCACGTCGACGATCTTCTCGCCGTGCCAGAAGATCTCCAGGCGGTCGCCGTCGGTGACCTCACCGATGACGGTCGCCGTGACGTCCCACTTCTCACAGATCGCGAGGAAGGCGTCGACCTTCTCGGGCTCGACGACGGCGCACATGCGCTCCTGCGACTCGCTCATGAGGATCTCCTCAGGAGTGAGCGTCGCGTCGCGCAGCGGGACGTCGTCCAGGTCACAGCGCATGCCGCCGGAGCCGTTGGACGCCAGCTCGCTGGTGGCGCAGGAGAGGCCGGCCGCGCCGAGGTCCTGGATGCCGACGACGAGCTGCGCCCGGAACGCCTCCAGGGTGCACTCGATCAGCAGCTTCTCCTGGAACGGGTCGCCGACCTGGACGGCCGGGCGCTTCGTGGGCGTGCCGCCCTCGAAGGTCTCCGAGGCCAGGATGGAGGCGCCGCCGATGCCGTCGCCGCCGGTGCGGGCGCCGTAGAGGACGACCTTGTTGCCCGCGCCGGACGCCTTGGCCAGGTGGATGTCCTCGTGCTTCATGACGCCCACGGCCAGCGCGTTGACCAGCGGGTTGCCCTGGTAGCAGGAGTCGAAGACGACCTCGCCGCCGATGTTGGGCAGGCCCAGGCAGTTGCCGTAGCCGCCGATGCCGGCGACGACGCCGGGCAGCACGCGCTTGGTGTCCGGGTGGTCCGGCGCACCGAAGCGCAGCGGGTCCATCACGGCGACCGGGCGGGCGCCCATGGAGATGATGTCGCGGACGATGCCGCCGACGCCGGTGGCCGCGCCCTGGTAGGGCTCGACGTACGACGGGTGGTTGTGCGACTCGATCTTGAAGGTGACCGCGTAGCCCTGGCCGACGTCGACGACGCCGGCGTTCTCGCCGATGCCGACGAGCATGGCGTCGGACTGCGGGGCCTTCTCGCCGAACTGGCGCAGGTGCACCTTGCTCGACTTGTAGGAGCAGTGCTCCGACCACATCACCGAGTACATGGCCAGCTCGGCGCCGGTGGGACGGCGGCCCAGGATCTCGCGGATCCGGAGGTACTCGTCCTCCTTGAGGCCGAGCGCGGCCCAGGGGAGCTCGACGTCGGGCGTCTGCTCTGCGTTCTTAACCGTGTCGAGCGTCATTACGCGTTCACCAGCCGCTTGAGGATCGAGGTGAAGAAGCCGGTGCCGTCCGTGCCGCCGGTGCCGACGATCGGCTCGACCGCGTGCTCCGGGTGCGGCATCAGGCCGACGACGTTGCCGGCGGCGTTGGTGATGCCCGCGATGTCGTCGATCGAGCCGTTCGGGTTGCCGTCCAGGTAGCGGAAGACGACCCGGCCCTCGGCCTCGAGCTCGTCGATGGTGCGGCGGTCGGCGGTGAAGCGGCCGTCCATGTTCTTCAGCGGGATCATGATCTCCTGGCCCTGCGCGTAGTCGCTGGTCCAGGCCGTCCCGTTGTTCTCCACGCGCAGCTTCTGATCCTTGCAGACGAAGTGCAGGTGGTTGTTGCGCAGCATCGCGCCGGGCAGCAGGTGCGACTCGGTCAGCACCTGGAAGCCGTTGCAGATGCCGAGCACCGGCATGCCGCCCTTGGCCTGCTCGATGATCGTCTCCATCACCGGCGAGAAGCGGGAGATGGCGCCGGCGCGCAGGTAGTCGCCGTAGGAGAAGCCGCCGGGCAGGACCACGGCGTCGACCTGGTGCAGGTCCTTGTCGCGGTGCCAGAGTGCGACCGGCTCGGCGCCGGCGAGCTTCACCGCGCGCAGCGCGTCACGGTCGTCGAGACTGCCGGGGAAGGTGACGACGCCGACGCGGGCGGTCACTGGCCCTCCTCGACGCGGACGGTGAAGTCCTCGATCACGGTGTTGGCGAGGAAGGTCTCGGCTGCCTGGTGGATGCGGGCGAGCGCGGCGTCGTCGACCGGGCCCTCCACCTCCAGCTCGAAGCGCTTGCCCTGACGGACGTCGGCGATCCCCTCGAAGCCCAGGCGCGGCAGTGCGCGCTGCACCGCCTGGCCCTGCGGGTCGAGGATCTCGGGCTTGAGCATGACGTCGACCACGACGCGTGCCACGGGTACTCCCGGTGATAAGTGGTGCGGGGACTTCCCAGCCTACCGGGACGAAAATGCGATCTTGGAGACTCATCCAGCGCGACGCGCGTAGATCCGGCGATCGTGCGGAGGTTCACACAAACGCCCACGCCAGGGACGCCCGCCGATCCGTCGGCCGACGGCAGCCGAACTGCGACGACACGCCTGCCGAAAATGCACGATTCTGAGGTTTCGCACCGGTATCGGAGCGGTACCGAAACGACACGGAAATAGGGACCGAAAAACCTGCCTCTTCGATTCCGGGGCCCCCGGAGGGCAGAATGGCAACGCCGGTCGCGGCCAGCACCTGCGGTCGCACGGCAAAGCCCGAGAGGATTGGCTTCCATGGCTCAGCGCGTTGTGGTCACGCTCTCCGACGATCTGGACGGAGGTATCGCCGAGGAAACGGTCCAGTTCGGTCTCGACGGAAAGTCGTACGAGATCGACCTGTCCGCCGAGAACGCGGAAAAACTCCGCGCCGCGCTCGCTCCGTATGTGCAGGCGGGCCGGAAGCAGGCCCGCGCCGCCGCGGCCCTGAAGGCCCACCCGCGCCGGACCGAGATCGCGCCGGATCCCGCGACGGTCCGCGCCTGGGCCCAGTCGCGCGGAATCGACCTGCCGGCCCGCGGGCGCCTGCCCAAGCACGTCTACGAGGCGTTCGCCCAGGCGAGCTGACACTCACACCTACGACTTTCCATGACAATACGGACATACCGCCCCGCCGTGGTGATCACGGCCCGCGAGATGGGCTAATGTTCTTCTCAGCGGAACGCACCGCAGGCAAGAGCCGAAAGGCCAGGTCAGCGGGGCGGCTCTCGCAGGTGTAGCTCAGTAGTAGAGCGTCCCTCTTCCAGAGGGAAGGCACAGTGTGCGATCCCTGTCACCTGCTCTGTTCGCTCGGCTTCAACAAAAGGGTGGCGAAAGCACTCCTGGCGATGAGGTAGAGTGGATTGCACGCCGAGGCCCAAGGGCCCCGGGGTACTGCGGACGTGGCTCAGTTGGTAGAGCATCACCTTGCCAAGGTGAGGGTCGCGAGTTCGAATCTCGTCGTCCGCTCCAGTCGGGAGCGCCTCTGTCAGCGGTGTTACCGGTAACCAAGCGTGCGGACGTGGCTCAGTTGGTAGAGCATCACCTTGCCAAGGTGAGGGTCGCGAGTTCGAATCTCGTCGTCCGCTCTTGCACGAAGGGCGCCTCTTCGGAGGCGCCCTTCGGCGTTTCCGGAAGTGTTTCCGGGCAAGCCGACATCGGCCGATCCGCCGGGGGCGCGGATTCCCGGACCCCCGGCGGCTGGGACTAGCTCCAGGCCAGACCGGTCAGGCGCTCGTACGCCTCGATGTATCGGGCCCGGACCCGCTCGACGACCGCGTCCGGCAGCGCCGGCGGCGGAGTCTCGGACTTCGGGTCCCAGCCCGACTCCGGGGACTTCAGCCAGTCGCGGATGATCTGCTTGTCGAAGGACGCCTGCGCGCGGCCCGGCTCCCACTCGTCCGCGGGCCAGAAGCGGGAGGAGTCCGGGGTCAGCACCTCGTCGCCGATGACCAGGCTCTCGTCGTCGTCCAGGCCGAACTCGAACTTGGTGTCCGCGAGGATGATCCCGCGCTCACGGGCGATGTCGCGGGCACGGCCGTAGACGGCCAGCGTCGTCTGCCGCAGCTGGGCGGCGGTCTCCGCGCCGACGCGGCGGGCGACCTCCTCGTAGGGGACGTTCTCGTCGTGCTCGCCGACCTCGGCCTTCAGGGCGGGCGTGAAGATCGGGGCGGGCAGCTCCGAGCCGTCGACCAGGCCCTCGGGGAGGGTGATCCCGCAGACCGTGCGCTGCTCGTCGTACTCCAGCAGACCGGAGCCGGTGAGGTAGCCGCGGGCGACGCACTCCACGGGCAGCATCCGCAGGTTGCGGCAGATCAGCGTGCGGCCCTCCCAGTCGGCGGGGGCGCCGGCCGGGACCTCGGTGGACACGACGTGGTTGGGCACCAGGTCGGCCAGCCGCTCGAACCACCACAGCGAGAGCTGGGTGAGGATCTTGCCCTTGTCGGTGATGTCCGTCGGCAGCACCCAGTCGAAGGCGGACGTGCGGTCACTGGCGACCATCACCAGCCGGCCCGCCTCGTCGCGGTAAAGGTCGCGCACCTTTCCGGTGTGCAGGTGGATCAGGCCGGGCACCTGCACCGGCTGGGGCTTCTCGACAAATCCGCTCAAGGTGATTCCCTCGGACTTCGCGACGTGGCCGTCAGGCGTGGCCGTCATGGGGGCGCCCCCGGCCGAAGGCTGGGGGAGGGTGGATGACCGCACTGAGTCTTTCATGACGCCGTCCGGACGGATTCAGTGCACCTTGCAGATACGATCCAGCAGGTTGGCCGTGGCGCGTTGAATGCGCTCGTCGGTATGGCCCGGACGGTCCAGCGCGGGAGACCAGGCGAAGGTGCCGCTGGCGAAGACGTAGGCCCCGCCGGGCGCACGGTAGAGCGACGTCTCCTGGTGACGCGGCGCGCCCTTCGCGTCCCGGTAGGGCGAGTGCGCGAGGAGGACCCGTTCCGTCGACTCCGGCAGCGGGACCCGCGGGTAGTAGCGGTCCGACTCCCCCGCCACCAGGCCCGGCACCGGGTCTCCGTCACGCAGGCCGGTGCCCTCCCACAGCCAGTGGTCGGTGTTGTGGACGACCATCGGGACCGGCTCCGGCACCCGGCCCGAGTACTGGATGCCCAGCAGCTGCTGCTCCGGCTCGCCGAGCTCGCGCCAGAGCACGCTCGGCGGGGTGTCGGCCTGGCGCTTGGTGCAGGCCAGCAGCCGGTCGGACTGGCCGTCCGGTCCTGGGTAGAGCTGGACCTGCCAGTACATCGTGTTGGCGGAGAGGAAGACGAGGGACGTGCCGCCGTCACGGGCCCGCTCGACGGCCCTGCGCATGGGCACGGACCAGTACTCGTCGTGGCCGGGGAACACGATGCCGCGGTAGCGGGTCGGGTCGATCCGGCCCGCGTGCAGGTCGGTGGCGTTGGCGTAGGCGATGTCGTAGCCGTAGCGCTCGGCCCAGCGGATGAAGTCGTAGGCGTGGCCGATGTGCAGGGGCAGGCCCGCGCCCGCGTAAGGGCGGTCGAAGGAGACCGTGGTGGCCGCCTCCTCCTCGCCGAGCAGCTCGCCCTGCTCGTTCCAGGCGTGGTAGAGGCTGGCGCCGGTGCGGCCGTCCTCCGGGTACAGGTTGTAGGCCTGCCAGGTCACGTCGGGCAGGAGCAGCAGCAGGTCGGCCGCGCGCCCGGCGCGGACGGTGAACGGGATGTGGCTGCGGTACCGGTGGTCGGCCGTGGTCAGCACGGCCACGTGCGCGCCGGGTGTCCAGTGCGCGGGGATCTGCAGCCGCCAGGACATCCACCAGTGGTGGCAGGAGACGGTCCGTCCGGCGACCAGCGGGGCCTGCTGGACCAGCCCGGAGACGCGCGGACTCGCGGCGACGTGCCGGGCGCCGGCCCCGCCGTAGTGGCCGATCCGGTAGACGTCGACGGTGAACTCCTGCGGCGGGTTGACGCTGACCCTCAGGTCCAGCGAGCCGCCGAGGTCCGTTGCGCCCGCCGCGAAGCCCTTGATCTGGCCGCCCACGTCGTCCGAGGTGCGCGGCCGCCCGAGGGCGGGCCGGGGATCCAGCTCCGGCGCCCGCCGGGCGCCGGGCAGCAGCGCCGGGTCGACGTACCAGGGCACCATCAGACCGGTGTCGTCGAAGTACTGGTCGGCGCCGCGCAGCCACGGCAGCGGGCCGAGACCGAACGGGTCGGTCACCCCGTGTGCGAGCGCGCCGGACTCCCAACGGCGGGTCTGCTCTGCACCCAATGCCCCCGACCCCCTCCTGGGACCTGTCTGCTGACAAACCGTCACGGTGCCGCCTCGGCGGCCCGGCGACCGAACTGCCGTCCCGCGTTCCGTCACGGTGCGCGTCCGGGATCTCACCAGACGTGCATCACCATCGTAGGCACTGGCACGTCATCGCAGCAGGGGTCGGTTCCGCCGTTGACGCTCCGTCATGATCGTCGCCGCACCGGTCGTCACAGCGCTGCTCGTCACCGCTGTGTTCGTCATCGTCGTGCTCGTCACCGCTGTGCTCGTCACCGCAGGCGGGCCGGACGGTCGTACCGGTCGACGGGGATGCCGAGCTCCTCCAGCCAGGCGCGCAGCGGCTGCTCGTCACCGTGCTCGACGGCGAGCGCGATCGGCGCCCCGAGATCCGTGCGGCGGACCCCGTCCACCAGCAGTACCGGGCCGTCCAGCCAGTCCAGCCCCGGCTCGGCGCGCCCCGAGGCGACGGCCGCGCGGCAGACCAGCGCGTACAGCCCGTCGCTGAGCGCGTCCCTGCCGGTGCGCACGGACGGGGCTCCGCGTTGCGCCTGCGCCTGCGCCTCCAGCCGGGCCGCCAGGGTCTCGGCGCCGAGCCTGGCGCCGGGCTCGCGCAGCGTCCGCAGCGCCGCCCCCAGCGCGGCGACCGGTGCCGTCTCCGGCGAGAGCCGCAGCACGGCGAACAGCGCGGCGGACTGCTGACGCCACTGGCCCACCACGACCTCGTCCGGGTAGGCCGACCAGTCCAGCGCCGACTCGCCGCCGCTCGGCGTGGGCGCGACGGGCGGACCGGCGTAGAACAGGCGGGCGGCCAGCCGCGAGGCGGCCTCGTCGATCCGGCCCGGCTCCTCCAGCAGGTCGCAGGCCGGCCGCTCACCGAGGCGGGTCTCGAAGCCCTCGGCCGCGAGACGGTCCCGTCGGGAGAGCTCGGTGAGCGCGGAGACCACGCCCGCGTTGAGCCTCGTCGGCGTCCGGCCGAGCCGCCAGGCGGGCAAGGCGACCCTGGTCAGCAGCCGGTCCCACCCCGCGTAGGCAAGGCCGACCTGCTCCTGCGCGACGATCCGCTGCCCGTAGTCGACCTGGCGTGCTCGCTCGGACGCCCAGGCCGCCACCGCGCGCTCCATCTCCCCCGCGTGGCCGCGGGAGCGGCGCAACAGCGAACCTGCGGGTATGGAGGCCCAGGCGCCGCGCCGACCGGGGTGTGCGGCGATGACGGCGTCGAGGCCGTGCGTGAAGCGGCGGGCCGCGGAGATCTCCGGGTCCATCGCGCAGGCCGCCCCGGCCGCGACGGGCGCGAGCAGGGCGCGCAGCTCGGCGACGCGCATCCACCACAGGAACGGCGAGCCGACCACCAGCGTCGGCGGAGCGGGCTCGCGCCCGGCCGGGGAACTCTCGTCCTCGAGCCAGCTGTCGCAGTCCGGCGTCAGCGCGATGGCGCCGGGCGGCGGCACCTCCATCCGCCCCGCGAGATCGCGCACCAGCCGGTACAGCTCCGGGGCGTCCCGCTCGGCGAGCGGAACGTTGGGCGTCCGGTGCGGGCGGGCACGACGCAGCGCGACAGCGAACGCGGCGGCCCAGGCGAGCGTCAGCAGCGCGACGGCGGTGACGGCCCAGCGGGCCGCGTCCCAGCCCGCCGCGTCCGGCGCGCCGGACGCGCCCAGGCGGCCCGTGAACCGGCCCGCCCACAGCACGGCCGCGACGGCCGCCGGCACGGCGGCCACAGCGAGCGCGAACCCGCGCAACCGCAGGATCGCTCCGGCGCGGGCGCCGACGGCGTCCGCGATCGCGTCGTTCGCCGAGTCTCCTCGCATGGATCGGTTCACCCCCTGTCGCCTACCGAATCCGACTCCGACTGCTGTCGCACTTCTTCAGCCCCTGTCCGATCCGACGCACAAGCGCCGCCCGGTGTTCCTGCCGAGGTCCGGAACCACTCGGATCGGTGATTCCCCGTGGACCGCAGCTTCCCCCTCGGCAGGTGCCGGCACCTGCGCAGCGTCCGCGCACCCCCTGGGCGGGTGCGCCGGTCCTGGGCACGATACGACCGGAGCCCGCGATACGTCAGGCGGATCCGGTCGCCATCACCCGAAGGAATGTGCGGGTACGGCAAACGCTGCGGAAAGGCGGCGAATCTGCTTGGGTCGAGGCGATTGAGCCGTGCGGGGCCCGCCCCCTCCGCACGGGGACAGTTGCAATTGCCCAACGACGGGCGCCGCTGCGCGAGCGCCCGCGCAGCAAGGCCGCTCGGCGGGAGGCTGGGTCG
>NZ_BBPQ01000023.1:38287-56070 GCF_000787855.1 Streptacidiphilus anmyonensis
AGCGGCAGAGCCGGTCGGTGAAGCCGAGCCGCCGCCGGGTGCCCGCCTCGGGCGTCGAGCAGTCCCTGATGGGCTTCAGCAGGGGCCCCAGTAGTGGGCCTTCGCGAGCGAGTGGCGCCGGATCGCGTCGGGCGGGCGACGGGTCGGAACTGCTGCAGGCGGCCGGAACGCAGCAGGGCCGCGGATCGTGAGTGATCCGCGGCCCCGGGTGGTGCGTCTGCTCCGCCTACTGCCTACTGCGCGTCGACCGCCTTCAGGGCGATGTCGCTGCGGTGGTGGCTGCCGCGCAGGGTGATCTTCTCGGTGGCCGCGTACGCGCGGCTTCGGGCCTGCTTGAGGTCCTTGCCCGTGGCGGTCACGGAGAGCACGCGGCCGCCCGCGCTGAGGACGGTCTCGCCGTCGTCGGCGAGGCGGGTGCCCGCGTGGAGGACGTAGGCCGTGCCGTCCTCGGCCTCGGCCTCGGCGAGGCCGAGGATCGGGTCGCCGGAGACCGGCGCGGCCGGGTAGCCCTCGGAGGCGACGACGACGGTGACCGCTGCGCCGTCGCGCCAGCGCAGCTCGGGGACGTCCGCCAGGTGGCCCGTCGCGGCGGCGTGGAGCAGACCGCAGAGGGGGGTCTGCAGGCGGGCGAGGACGACCTGCGTCTCCGGGTCGCCGAACCGCGCGTTGAACTCGATCACCCGCACGCCGCGCGACGTGATCGCCAGGCCGGCGTAGAGCAAGCCCGAGAAGGGGGTGCCACGGCGGCGCAGCTCGTCCACAGTGGGCTGGAGGACCGTGTCGAGGACCTCCTCGACCAGCTTGGGGTCGGTCCACGGCAGCGGCGAGTACGCGCCCATGCCGCCGGTGTTCGGGCCGGCGTCGTCGTCGCCGACGCGCTTGAAGTCCTGCGCGGGCTGGAGCGGCACGACCGTCGTGCCGTCGGTGACCGCGAAGAGGGAGACCTCGGGGCCGTCGAGGTACTCCTCGATGACCACACGGTCGCAGCCTGCGGCGTGGTCGATGGCGGTCTGGAGGTCGTCCGTCACGACGACGCCCTTTCCGGCCGCGAGACCGTCGTCCTTGACGACGTACGGCGCGCCGAAGGCGTCCAGCGCCTCGGCGACCTCCTCGGGGGTGGTGCAGACATAGGAGCGCGCGGTGGGGACGCCGGCCGCGGCCATGACGTCCTTGGCGAACGCCTTGCTGCCCTCCAGCTGCGCGGCCTCGCCACTGGGGCCGAAGACGGGGATGCCGCGCTCGCGTACGGCGTCCGCGACGCCGGCGACGAGGGGGGCCTCGGGACCGACGACGACGAACTCGGCACCGAGTTCGACGGCGAGGTCGGCGACGGCCCGGCCGTCGAGCTGGTCGACCGGGTGGACCTGGGCGACCGACGCGATGCCGGCGTTGCCGGGCGCGCAGTGGAGAGAGGTGACTTCGGGATCGAGCGAGAGCGCTCGGCACAGGGCGTGTTCGCGGGCGCCGCCGCCGATGACAAGGACCTTCACGGTTCTAGAGCCTAGTGCCTGCCCCGGTGGAGGGCTTCCGCGGACCACGGGACGGACGACGGTCGCGGCATCACGCCCGAACCGGATCAGTAACGGCGAATGCCATATTTGGCAACAATTCGACCACGGGTCAGATCGGCTCCCCGGAAGCACCCACTCGTAGGAGTGAGATTTGAATCGGCGGCGGAGGGCCGGAAACGCCCGCCCACTTGCGAAACCCTCACCGTTTCGCACAACAATCCGGCTGGAACCGCCACCACGGTCAGCCATTTGGCGGTAAGAAGTAGCGATTGGAAGCCAGCAAGGCCGAAGGACCGGCCGAAGGACAGGGAGTTCCACGGTGAGCCAGCCGGAGATGCAGCCCGAGGAGACCCCCTGGGGCAAGGAGCCCGGGGCTGAGGACACATCAGCCACGTCCGCTCCGGCCGTGCCCGCGCCCCGCGCGTCGCGCCCAGGGCGGGATCTGAGCGTGCGACAGTTCCCGTTGGGCGACTGGGGCGAGCCGGCCGAGCGGCTGGAGGAGCTCTACCGCTGGTCCGAGGAGCGCGCCGTCGAGGCCATCGACTGGTACCACCGCGACCGCCGCTGGAAGCGCCGCGGCGCGAGGTTCCTGCGCGTGCTCGCCACCCTGCTGGGCATGGGCGGCGCAGTGCTGCCGCTCATCGCGCTGACCGGCATCTGGAAGGCCGGGCAGGACTGGGGCTACGTGCTGCTGCTGCTCGGCGGGTGCTGCCTGTTGGCCGACCGCGTCTTCGGCCTCACCAGCGGCTGGATGCGGGACGTCTCCACCGCGCAGGCGCTGCAGCGCAGGCTCGAGGCGTTCCAGTTCGACTGGGCCTCGGAGTGCGTGCGCGAGGTCCTGGGCCCCACGGAGGGCACGGCGAGCGAGGCGGCCGAGCGCTGCCTCGGCGTGCTGCGCCGCTTCTGCGAGGACGTCTCGGACATGGTCCGCACCGAGACCTCGGAGTGGATGCTCGAGTTCCGCGCGACCATGACCCAACTGCCCACGCAGGTGGCGGGCGCGTGGGGCGGCCGGGCCGAGGGCACGGGCGCGCAGGTCCGCGTGCTGCCCTCCGTCGGCAGCCGTCCGACCATGCCGCGTCAGCGGCCCCCGGAGTCCCCGCTGCGCTGACGCCGGCGCCGGAGCGCCGGCTACCCGCGATCGCAGGCTGGAGGCCGGAGGCTGGAACGGTCCTCGCCGCCGTGCTTCAGACGCCTCCGGGCTTCCCGTGTTTCAGGCGCCTCAGGCGAAGACGATCATCGAGCCCTGGGCCAGGGCGCGGGTCGCCGCCGCGTAGAGGCCGACCCAGGCGTGGCGCTCCCGGGCGTACGGGCCGTCCTGGCCCGGCGGCGGGTAGGCCGGGCCCTCGAGCGTGGTCGGGGCGACCGGGCGGACCGGGACCGGGGGCAGCTGGTAGTCGATGCCGATGTGCGGAGCGACCGCTTCCAGCTCCTTGAGCAGTCGCTGCACCGAACCCAGCGGACCGCCGGTCGCGAGCAGGGCGTCGTCGACGATCGGGCTCTCGAAGTCCAGGGGGACGTACGCGCCGGCGTGGTCGAAGTGCCACACCAGGTGGCTCTGCTCGGCCGTGGCCTCGAACATCTCCAGCAGTTGCTCGTAGTCGCCGCCGAGTTCGTCGACGGGCGTGACGTCCAGGCCGGTCAACTGCAGCAGGTAGGCGCGGCGCAGGAAGTGCAGCGAGTCGTAGTCGAAGGCCGCGACCGGCTCGACGTCGCCGCTCAGGCCGGGCATGTAGGGGAAGACCGGGAGCTGCGGCAGGCCGGCCGCGTGCAGCGAGGCGTTGTAGATCGCCAGGTCCTCGGCGAAGGGGTTGTCCGGGCTGAGCACCAGCAGGTCGACCAGGGGGACGAGCCAGATGTCACAAGCCAAGACACTCTCCAGACCAGTGGTACGCGGCAGTGTTGCCCGACAGTGGTGCGCGGGCGGTCGGCGCGGGGGTGCTCCGGGTGATCCACCCTACTGCGTCGCCGCAGGCCGCGGGTCGGCTTCCCGCGGGGGCGGGACCTGGGTGGGCTGCTGCCGGTGCGTGGGCGCGACGGTGGTCGGCCGTTCCGGGAGGGGACGCGCGCAGAGAGCGGACATCTGCTCCAGGGACTCCTGGTTGTAGGCGAGGAGCATGGCGTGCACGCCGGGCAGGTCACCCGCTGCGATCAGGTCCACCAGCTCCAGGTGGCGGGACCAGCAGAAGCGCGCCAGGTCGTCGCGGCCGCGCAGATAGCCTGCGGCGAAGATCCAGTACTGGACCCGGAGCCAGTCCAGGTAGTCGCCGATGCGGGCGTTGCCCGCGAACGCACCGAGCTCCGCCCAGAAGCGGCGGTCGCAGCCGACGAGCACGTCGAGCTGGCCGGCGCGGGCGGCCCGGACCGCGGCGTCGGCGCGACGCCGCAGGGAGGCGACCGCGGCGGAGTCGAGGAAGGCGGAGTCGAGGGACGCAGAACCTGAAGTAGCCGAGTCTGGAGTGGCGAAACCTGGAGCCGCAGAGCTCGGAACCGCAGAGCTTGGAACCGCGCAGCCTGGAACCGCGGAGTCGCGGGCCGACAGGCGTCCGGCCAGGCGGCGGAAGATGCCGTCGATGACCAGCGAGCGGGCCTCGACGATGTCGACGAAGTCGTCCCAGGTGAAGCGGGGCACGGCGAAGCCGCGACCGGGCTCGACGACGAGCATGCCCTGCGCGGCCAGGTCCACCAGCGCCTCGCGCACGGGCGTCGCGGAGACGCCGTACAGCTCGGCGATCTCCTTGACGGTGAAGTGACGGCCCGCAGCCAGGCGACCGGCCATCAACTCGTCCCGCAGCGCGCCCGCGACCTGCTCGCGCAGCGAGCTGCGCTGGACGACGGAGTTGCCGGTGAGGTGACGACCGGAGGAGGCGGCGCCGAACGGCATGGCGGTTCCTCCGCTCCGGTTTCCTGGGGATTGAACTGGTTCCGGGCCGGCTGAGGGGATTTCATCCGCATACTGCCGGTCCGAACCCCCCAATGGTACGGCCCCACACCCCCCGATCGGAGGGGGCGTGGGGCCGAAAAGGTACAGACCAGATGACGGGCCGGTGACGCGACGGGTCAGACGGTGTGCGCGTCGGTGAGGGTCAGCACCTCGTCGAGGATGGCGAGGCCTTCCTTGGCCTCGGTCTCCGAGACGTTGCACGGCGGCACGACATGGAACCGGTTCATGTTGGTGAACGGCCACAGCCCGCGCTTCTTGCACTCCGCGGCCAGCTCGGCCATCGGGGCGTTGTCGGCGCCCGCGGCGTTGTACGGGGTCAGCGGCTCGCGGGTCTCGCGGTTCTTGACCAGCTCGACGGCCCAGAAGACGCCGAGGCCGCGGACCTCGCCGATCGACGGGTGACGCTCGGCCATGGCGCGCAGCTCCGGGCCGATCACCGTCTCGCCGATGTGCTTGGCGTTCTCGACGATGCCCTCCTCGGCCATGGCGTTGAGGGTCGCCACGGCGGAGGCGCAGGCCAGCGGGTGGCCGGAGTAGGTCAGCCCGCCGGGGAAGGGACGGGTCGCGAAGGTCTCGGCGATCTCGCCGCTGATGGCCACGCCGCCCAGCGGCACGTAACCGGAGTTGACGCCCTTGGCGAAGGTCAGCAGGTCCGGGGTGACGCCCCAGTGGTCGGCGGCGAACCACTCGCCGGTGCGGCCGAAGCCGGCCATGACCTCGTCGAGGATGAAGACGATCCCGTAGCGGTCGCAGATCTCGCGGACGCCCGCGAGGTAGCCCGCCGGCGGGATCAGGATGCCGGCGGTGCCGACGACGGTCTCCAGGATGATCGCGGCGACGGTCTGCGGACCCTCGAACGCGATGACCTGCTCCAGGTGCGCCAGCGCGCGCTCGCACTCCTGCGCCTCGTTCTCGGCGTGGAAGTTGGAGCGGTAGGGGTACGGGCCCCAGAAGTGGACGATGCCGGAGACGCCGGTCTCGTTCGGCCAGCGGCGCGGGTCGCCGGTCAGGGCGATCGCGTTGGCGGTGGCGCCGTGGTACGAGCGGTAGGTGGAGAGCACCTTCTGGCGGCCGGTGTGGAGGCGCGCCATGCGGATGGCGTTCTCGTTGGCCTCGGCGCCGCCGTTGGTGAAGAAGATCTTGTCGAGGTCGCCCGGGGTGCGCTCGGCGATCAGGCGGGCGGCCTCGGAGCGGGACTCGATGGCGAAGGCCGGCGCGAAGGTGCAGAGCTTGGCAGCCTGCTCCTGGATCGCGGCGACGACCTTCGGGTGCTGGTGCCCGATGTTGGTGTTGACCAGCTGGGAGGAGAAGTCGAGGTAGCGCTTGCCCTCGTAGTCCCAGAAGTACGAGCCCTCGGCCCCGGCCACGGCGAGGGGATCGATCAGGGACTGCGCGGACCACGAGTGGAAGACGTGGGCACGGTCGGCAGCCTTGACCGCCTGCCCGGCTGCGGGGTCTGGGGAGATCGTCATGCGCGCCAGCGTATTTTCGCCCGCCCTCCCCCGGAACCGACAGCCTGTCTGGCGATCCGGGGGCAGGGCGACAGCCTGTCAGTCGCTGGCTCCGCACGGCATGACGTAGAGCAGGAACGGCGTCTTCTCGCCGTTGCGGTCGTAGACGGCGCGGGCGCGGTAGTTGTCGTCGGCCGTGTTCCAGCGGATCTGGTACCAGCCGCGCTCGCGGCCGAGCCGGCGCAGCTCGCCGAGGATCGCGTCCACGGTCCCGCCGCCACGGTGGGCGGGGTCGACGAAGAGGTCGTGCAGGAAGCCTCGGGTGCCGCGCAGCGGTGAGTGGTCCGGGCTGAAGTGGGCCAGTCCGACGGCCCGGCCGTCAGCATCGCGGGCCAGCAGACACTCGACGGGGTGGTTTGCGTCGTGGATCCAGGCCCAGGACTCCGCGAACCGCTCCTCCGTCAGTTCCACGTGGTAGAACTCGGCATAGCCGGTGAACAGCTCCCGCCAGCGGGGGTAGTCGGCTTCCGTCGGGGCGGAGATGGTGATGTCAGCCATTGTGGTGACCTTCAGCCCTTCCTGAGTCGTTCGGTCAGGCGAGCCTTCGCCGCCGGCCACTCCTCGATGTTCATGCCGTAGTAGACGCTGTCGCGCCAGCTCCCGTCGCCGCGCCGCACCTGGCGACGGAGCACGCCCTCCCGCTGGGCGCCCAGACGGGCGATGGCGTTCTGCGAGCGCTCGTTGTTGATGTCCGTCTTCCACTGGACCCGCCCGTAGCCGAGCTCCTCGAAGGCGTGGGTGAGCAGGAGCAGCTTGGCCTCGGTGTTGGCGGCGGTGCGCCAGTGGGAGCGGGCGTACCAGGTCCAGCCGATCTCCAGGCGCTCGTGCTCCTCCTGGATGTCCAGGTAGGTGGTCCAGCCGACGGGGCGGCCGGTCGCCAGGTCGACGACGGCGAAGGCGAGGTAGCGCGTCGGCCCGTGCAGCAGGTCGTCGGCATACCCGGCCAGCTCCTCAGCGCTGCGGGGCGCCGGACGGATCCAGCGGAAGACCTCCGCCGCGTCCGGCTCCAACGCCTGCCACAGGGCGGGGGCGTGGTCGAGGGTGAGCGGCTCCAGCCGGACGTGTTGCCCGGTGAGCACGACAGGGAGAGGAGTCTTCGCGGTCATGCTCGAAACATAGCCGCGCTTTGCACTAGAGGCAATTGATATCTGCATTAGTACAAATCTTCCGAACATGAAAAAGCCCCCGCCCGCAGGGGGCGAGGGCTTGATCAGAAAGCGCCGCTACAGCAGCGAGTGCACCTGGATCGTCTCGGTACGGCCGGGGCCGACGCCGATGGCGGAGATGCGGCAGCGGGAGAGCTCCTCCAGCGCCTTCACGTAGTCCTGCGCGTTCTTCGGCAGGTCCTCGAAGGTCTGCGCCTTGGTGATGTCCTCGGACCAGCCCGGGAGCATCTCGTAGATCGGCTTCGCGTGGTGGAAGTCGCTCTGCGAGTGCGGAACCTCGTCGACGCGGGTGCCGTCGACGTCGTAGGCGACGCAGACCGGGATCTGCTCCCAGCCGGTCAGCACGTCCAGCTTGGTGAGGAAGATGTCGGTCAGACCGTTGATCCGGGTCGCGTAGCGGGCGATCGGGGCGTCGAACCAGCCGCAGCGGCGGTCGCGGCCGGTGGTCACGCCGCGCTCGCCGCCGATGCGGCGCAGCGCCTCGCCGTCCTCGTCGAACAGCTCGGTCGGGAACGGGCCCGAGCCGACGCGGGTGGTGTAGGCCTTGAGGATGCCGATCACGCGGTCGATCTTGGTGGGACCGATGCCGGTGCCGGTGCAGGCGCCGCCCGAGGTCGGGTTGGACGAGGTGACGAACGGGTACGTGCCGTGGTCGACGTCGAGCAGGGTGCCCTGGCCGCCCTCCATCAGGACGACCTTGCCGTCCTCCAGCGCCTGGTTGAGGATCAGCGCGGTGTCGGCCACGAACGGGCGCAGCTTGTCGGCGTAGCCCAGGTACTCCTCGACGACCAGCTCGGCCGGCATGGCACGGCGGTTGTAGAGCTTGACCAGGATCTGGTTCTTCTCGTTGAGCGCTGCGTCGACCTTCTGCCGCAGGATGCTCTCGTCGAAGAGGTCCTGCACCCGGATGCCGATGCGGTTGATCTTGTCGGCGTAGGAGGGGCCGATGCCGCGGCCCGTGGTGCCGATCTTGCGCTTGCCCAGGAACCGCTCGGAGACCTTGTCCAGGGTCCGGTGGTAGGGGGTGATCAGGTGCGCGTTGCCCGAGATCAGCAGCTTGGACGTGTCGACGCCGCGGTCCTGCAGGCCGGCCAGCTCGGAGAGGAGCACGGCCGGGTCGATGACCACGCCGTTGCCGATCACCGGAACGCAGTTCGGGCTGAGAATGCCGGAGGGGAGCAGGTGAAGTGCGTACTTCTGGTCGCCTACGACCACCGTGTGACCGGCGTTGTTGCCGCCCTGATAGCGGACCACGTAGTCGACCGAGCCGCCGAGAAGGTCAGTCGCCTTCCCCTTGCCCTCGTCTCCCCACTGAGCGCCGACCAGCACGAGTGCGGGCACAGGCGTACACCCCTTTCGGGCGGGGCACAACTCACGGCGGAAGGCCGCCGCACTGGCCCCGGATAGACCAAGCCCCTGGCGCAAAAGCGCAAGGGGCTCTTACACCGAGAGATTACCCGAGGAAGGACCACGGTGTCGGCTGAGCGTTCGGTGGGCGAGCCCGTGTTGGTCCTGGTCTCCCCCACGGCGCTGGCCCTGGACGGCGAGTCGGTGCGGGTCGCCAAGGACGTGCTCGGCGCCGCCCTGACGGTGAAGACGGTGGTTCCGGAGAGCCTGTCCGATCTGGACCGTCTGCTTGCGCGGCGCGGCCGCAGACGGCCGGTAGTGATCGGCGATGACAGATATCTGCAACTCGTCGTTCAACTTCTCCACCAGCAGGCCACGCTGGCAGCGACCCCCGTTGCCGTCATCCCGGTCGGGCGCGGACCCCGCACCGAGCTGGCCCGCGCGCTGGGCGCGGACGTGGACCCGGTCCAGGCGGCACGCGCCGTCGTCAGCGGCGCAGACCGGCCGCTCGACCTGCTCGTCGACGACGGCGGCGGGGTCGTCATCGGCGGCGTCCGGATTCCCGGGCAGCGTTCGCCCAGGGCGAACAGGTCTCCGTCCACCTGGTGGACAGATCTCGCCGGGCGGGTCGCCAGGGCGCTGACGACGCGGACGCTCCCCGAGCCGCAGCCGCTCCGCGTCGAGGCGGACGGCCAGGTCCTGGCCGATCCCGCTCACCCCATGCGCGCCCTGGCGCTCTCGAGTCACGGCGGCGCGGCGGAGCTGCGCATCGACGCCGCCGTCCCGGTCCAGGCCCGCCGCGTCACGGTCGGCGGCTCCCTCTTCACCTACGAAGCCGACCACGCGCTGAGCGCGCCGGTGCGCGAGCGCACCTGGACGGTGGAGCCTGCCGCCTGGTCCCTGCGGGTGCCCTGGTGAGCCTGGATCCGTGCGGGGCCGGCGTGAGGGCAGGTCCCCGCGGGTGCCCTGGTGAGCTCGGATCCCTACGGGCCGGGGAGAGCGGATCCCTGGCGGTGCCCGCGTGAGGGCAGGTCCCTGCCGGTGCCCCGCCGAGGGCAGGTCCCTGGCGGTGCCCCGGTGAGGGCGGGCCCCTGCGGGTGCCCCGGTGAGGGCGGGCCCCGACAGCACCGCGGGGCAAGGGCCGATCCCCGCGGGTGCCCGATAGCGGGCCAGGTCCGGGCGAGCTGCTCGGGCTTCTTCTTACTCGGGCTTCGTCGCCACCCGGAGCACGCCGCCCGACTCCGTCACCGCGTACCGGGGCAGTGCCTCGGTGGCCGGACCGCGCAGCACCGCCCCGGTCGCGGCGTCGAAGGCGGAGTCGTGGCAGGGGCAGACGAACGAGCCGTTCTTCGGCGGCAGCACGGTGCAGCCGGCGTGGGTGCACGCCCCGGAGAACGCGCAGAACGTGCCGGGCTTCGGCTGGACGACGAAGATCGGGTCACCGCTCCCGGGCGCACTGAGCTGGACCGCCCCGCCGACCGGCACCTTTGCGACGGCGACGCTCGCACCGCTCGTCGCGTCGCCGCTGGCGGGTCGGTGGGCCGCCGGGGCGGTCGTCCGGGCGCGGGTCCGCGCCGTCAGCGCGCCCGCCAGCAGACCACCCCCGGCGACGGCCAGGGCCGCCGTCCCCGTTTCCAACAGCGCCCGCCGTCGGCCCGGCAGCACGCCGACCGAACCTCCGACCGCACCTCCCACCGCGCCTCGGGCTGCGCGTCGGGCCGCCAGCCAGGCGTCGAGCGACAGCGAGGGCGTCCCGGCCAGGACCAGCGGGATCCAGGCCGCCAGGTACGCCAGGTCGTTGCCGAGGAAGTACGGGTGCGTCCGCCAGCTGACCGTGAGGAAGAGCGTCAGGCTGAGCAGGGCGCCTCCGGCCGCGGCGATCCGGCCGAACAGGCCCAGCAGGGTGCCGAGGCCGACCGCCAGCTCGCCGAAGGCCAGCGTCGCGCCGGTCGCCGTCGGTGCGTGCCGGGCAAGGTGCAGCAGCGGGGCGGCCGGGCTGTGTGCGGCGAGGGCGGCCTGGAGCTGCGACAGGTAGGACGCCGGATCGGCGGCCCCGGCCAGGTAGTGCGGGTCCCCCAGCTTGCTCAGCCCGGCGTAGCAGAAGGTGACGCCGAGGAAGAGCCGCAGCGGCAGCAGCGAATGACGCCGGAGGGACTCGCGCCGCAGGGATTCGGGCTGTGTCTTCATGATCGTTCTTCTCCGCGCGTCTCGTCTCGTTCAGTCCTCGGAGCTGCTGCCGCCGGAGGAGGCCCGGCACTCGGCCGCGGCCTGGCCGGACAGCTGCGGGCAGAGCTTGGTCCGCGCGGACTTGTCATGGAAGTTGACGTTCCAGTAGCTGACCATCCCGTCCACGCACGCCGACCGCTGCCACCCCTGCGGAGCCGCCTCGCACTGCGCCGCCGTCCACGCGGGCCGGTCGATGTTGTACTTGATCAGCCGCGAGCCGGTCCCCCGGGTGCACGACTGCTGCCCGGCCGAGGTCGGCGCCTTCAGACACCACCGCAGCGCCTGCACGAAGCTCTCCGGGTGGTTCACGTAGTCGTGCGTCTGCAGGTAGTAGATCGGGGCGTAGAAGTAGCACGCCGACTGGAAGATCGACGGCTGCTCCGGGCACGGGTACAGCGGCTCCGCCGCGAGCCGGGACGAAGGGAGCTGGGCGAGGGCGGCCGGGTCGTCCTCGTCCGGCTCGAAGAGCTGCATGAACACACCCTCGGAGCAGGCCACCACCTGGTAGGTCTGCCCGAAGCGATCGCACAGCCGCTCCGCCTTCGGGACGTTCAGGCGCGAGACGAACATCGCGCCGTGGCCGATGCCGTGGATGCACGAGGCGGACATCTGCGGCGCGCACAGCGTGGTGACGGCGGCCACCGGATCGGGGCTCTGCGCCAGCGTCTCCTCGACGACGCCGTGCAGGTAGCCGGAGCCGCAGACGTCGTTGCGGAAGGCCACGGCCTTGCCGAAGCTGCCGTACTTCTTCAGCGCGGCGTGCCCGAGGTCGTGGGCGACCGGGTGACAGAACCGGCTGACCTGCGGCTGGACCCGGGTGATGTGCTCCAGGTCGTCGAGGGCCACGCCCGGATCGGTGCGGTTCAGCTCGGCGACGAGGTACGTGCGCAGGGTGCTCTGGGTCCACAGCGCGGGCGAGGCGCCGGGCGCCGGAGTCGACGGCGAAGCCGACGCCGACGCGATGGGCGTGGTGACCGGAGCCGCCGCGTCGGCGGCCGGCAGGGACCACGTGGTCGCGGCGACCGCCCACACCCCGCCCACGAACACACAGAAGGCGGCGACCAGCGCCGCCGGCAAGGCGAACCTGCTACCCACGACCGTTCCCCCGTGACATGCGGTGTTGTGGTGGCGGAAGGGAGGATGCCAGCCCTGCCGTGCGGAGTTCCCGCTGTGCGCCGGCTGTGGTCGAACCGTGACACCGCCCAAGTGGCAGACTGGCAGCCATGTCCATTCACGAGAACCTGCTCGGCGGGCCGGAGCCGACCCTGCTGCCCGAGGACGAGCAGCCGTACCAGCAGATGGCAGAGCAGTCCGCCTCCCCCGCGCAGATCGCGGCGGCGCACCCCACCTTCTCCTTGGCCTGGGCGCAGCTCGCGGACGAGTCCTTCGCCGCGGGCCGGGTCGTCGAGTCCTACGCCTACGCCCGCACCGGCTACCACCGCGGCCTCGACCAGCTGCGTCGGGCCGGCTGGAAGGGCCACGGGCCGGTCCCGTGGGAGCACCGCGGCAACCGCGGTTTCCTGCGCTGCCTGGCCGCGCTCGCCCGCGCCGCCGACTCCATCGGTGAGACCGACGAGGGGGCGCGCTGCTGGCAGTTCCTGAAGGACAGCAGCCCCGAGGCCTACACCGAGCTGAAGCAGTAGGCACCAGCCGGAATCGAACAGGGCCCCGGAACCGCCGTGCGGTTCCGGGGCCCTCGACGTCGTGAGACGCAGTGACGCGTGAGACGCAGTGCCTGACGCCGTGCGTGGCGTCGTCCGCGCAGGTGCCTACTTCAGCTTGTTGCCCGCCGAGTGCAGCTGCTTCGCGGCCTCGACGACACGCGCGGCCATGCCGGCCTCCGCCAGCTTGCCCCAGGTGCGCGGGTCGTAGGTGGACTTCTTGCCGACCTCGCCGTCGACCTTCAGGACGCCGTCGTAGTTCCGGAACATGTGGTCCACCACGGGGCGGGTGAAGGCGTACTGGGTGTCGGTGTCGAGGTTCATCTTGACGACGCCGTTCTCCAGCGCGGTCTCGATCTCTTCGGCGGTCGAGCCGGAGCCGCCGTGGAAGACGAAGTCGAACGGGTCGGTCTTGCCGTACTGCTTGCCGATCGCGTCCTGCAGCTCGCGCAGCAGCTCCGGCTTGAGCACGACGTTGCCCGGCTTGTAGACGCCGTGGACGTTGCCGAAGGAGGCGGCCAGCAGGTAGCGGCCCTTCTCGCCCAGGCCCAGGGCCTCGGCGGTGCGGACGGCGTCGTTGACCGTGGTGTAGAGGGAGTCGTTGATCTCGTGGGAGACGCCGTCCTCCTCGCCGCCGGTCGGGGTGATCTCGACCTCGAGGATGATCTTGGCGGCGCGGGCCTGGGCCAGCAGCTCCTCGGCGATGGCGAGGTTGTCGTTCAGGGTCTCGGCGGAGCCGTCCCACATGTGCGACTGGAACAGCGGGTTCTCGCCACGGGCCACGCGCTCGGCGGAGATCGCCAGCAGCGGGCGGACGTAGCCGTCCAGCTTGTCCTTCGGGCAGTGGTCGGTGTGCAGCGCCACGGTGATGTCGTACTTGGCCGCGACGATGTGCGCGAACTCGGCGAGGGCCACCGCGCCCGTCACCATGTCCTTGTTGTACTGGCCGCCCAGGAATTCGGCGCCGCCGGTCGAGATCTGGATGATGCCGTCGCTCTCGGCCTCGGCGAAGCCGCGCAGAGCCGCGTGCAGGGTCTGCGAGGAGGTGACGTTGATGGCGGGGTAGGCGAACTTGCCTGCCTTGGCCCGGTCCAGCATCTCGTTGTAGACCTCGGGCGTTGCGATAGGCATTCGAATCCGCTCCTGTCGTGGGCGTCTACGCATGGGGCAAAGGGTGCTGACGCCGGACGTCGTCGACCGGGCACCGTGCGCCATTCTCGCACTGCGGCGCAACCCCCTCATCCCCGCCACCGGGCACCACAGCGCCCGGACACCTGCGCCCGATACTCTGCGCGGGTGACCCAGAATCTCGCGCTCAACCTGAGCACCCTGCTGGACGCCAAGGCACTGATCGCGCAGGTCGGCGTCTATGGGCTGCTCGCGATCGTCTTCGCCGAGACGGGCCTGCTGATCGGCTTCTTCCTGCCCGGCGACTCGCTGCTGATCCTGGGCGGCGTGGCCGCGTCCGGTGCGGGCAAGGCGCTGCTCGGCACTCAGATGTCGATCGGAACGCTGCTCGTCGGCGCGCCGATCTGCGCGATCGCGGGCGCGCAGCTGGGTCACCTGCTGGGCGCGAAGGTCGGCGCGCGGATGTTCGACCGACCGAACTCGAAGCTCTTCAAGCGGGACCACGTGGTCAAGGCGGAGCAGTACTTCAACCGCTTCGGCCCGGCCAAGGCCGTGGTGATGGCGCGCTTCGTGCCGGTGGTGCGCACGTTCCTGAACCCGGTCGCCGGGACGCTGGAGATGCCCGCCCGCACGTTCCTGCTGTGGAACACGGTCGGTGGCCTGGTCTGGACCGAGGTCATGCTGCTGATCGGCTACAAGTTCGGCGACTCGATGGCGCCCGTGATCGACAAGTACCTGATCCCGGCGGTGCTGCTGATCGTGCTGCTCTCGGTGATCCCGATCATCATCGAGGTCGTGCGCGGCCGCCGCGAGGGCGCGGGCGCCACGACGGGTGCGGTCGGCGCGGCAGGCACGGTCGGCACGGCGGAGGCGGGCGGTGAGGCGGTGCTGGCGGAGGGCCCGTCGTCGGTTCCGGCGGGCCGCGGGGGACGCCACCGCAGGCGGTGACGTCCCGTCGGCGCGGGCGCCGCGGGGCCTACAGCCCCAGGTCGCTCAGCTGGTAGGCGAAGAGGTAGGGCAGGCCCGCGTCCGCGATGGCCTGGGCGGCGCTGCGCTCGACGATGGTGGCCACGGCCACGACCTCGCCGCCCGCCTCGCGCACGGCCTCGACCGCGGTGAGCGGGGAGCCGCCGGTGGTGGAGGTGTCCTCGACGACCAGGACGCGACGTCCCTTGACGTCCGTGCCCTCGATCCGGCGCTGCATGCCGTGGGCCTTCTGCGCCTTGCGCACGACGAAGGCGTCCAGTCGCTGACCGCGCGCGGCGGAGGCGTGCAGCATCGCGGTGGCGACCGGGTCAGCGCCGAGGGTGAGCCCGCCGACGGCGTCGAAGTCGAGGTCCTTGGCGAGGTCGAGCATGACCTGGCCGACGAGCGGGGCGGCCACGCCGTCCAGCGTCACGCGCCGAAGGTCGATGTAGTAGTCCGACTCCAGGCCGGAGGAGAGGGTCACCTTGCCGTGGACGACGGCCTTGGTCTTGATCTCTTCGAGAAGCGCGTCACGTGTAGTGCTCATGAGGCTCCAGCTTAACGGGTGGAGGTCCAGCTCCAGGTGGTCGTGACCTCGAGCGGCTCGATCGGCGTGACCAGGCGCGGGGCGGTGTTCAGTCCGTTGGGCGGACCGGACTGGGGTTCGACGCACAGGGCGTCGGCCTGCTCGTCGAAGACGACGGCCCAGCCGCAGTCGCTGGAGATGCGCAGCGCCAGCTCGTCGCCCCAGCGCAGGGTCGCCTCCACGCCGTCGGGGAAGCCGAAGCAGTCGTCCCAGGGGCCCGGGGTCGGATCGATGCGGCGCCCCGTCGGCAGGTGGTCCGGTCCGCGTTCCTCCTGCCAGGCGGGCGCGAAGTCCAGCGCGGCCTGCGGGCCGCCCTCGCGCAGGCGCTTGCGGAACCACGGATGCCAGCCCGCCTGTGCCGGGAATGAGTCCTGCGTCGCCTCGACCGCGAGCGTGATCCGCAGCTGCCCGGGCGACAGCTCGAACAGCTGGGACACCCGGCCCGGGTAGGGCCACGGCTCGGCCAGCTCGTGGACGAAGGCGGCGGACATCCCCGCCTCCGTGACGGCGGGCGGGGCGGCGACGCGCCAGCGGCCGCGCAGCGCGGTGCCGTGGGCGGCATGCGGGACGAGGTCGAGGGGCAGTCGGTGGCGCACCGGGCCGTTGTTGAACCGCCCGCGGTCCACCCGGCCCGCGAACGGCGCCATCGGGAAGGAGCCGTACCCGAAGACGTCACCGTCCGGATCGGCGATGTCCTGTGCGGTGCGCAGGAGTTCCACCGCCCCGAGGCGCAGGCTGCCCAGCCGGCAGCCCGCCTCGGGCAGGACGGTCACGGCCGCGTCGCCCGCGGAGAGCAGGACGGGGGCGAGGTCGAGCACGGGCGCTTCCTTCTTCCGGACGATCGGGAGGTCGGGAGGTCGGGAGGATCGGGTTCTCACGTCGGCGACGCCGACGCCGACGCCGACGCCGACACGCGCCGCGTCGGCGGGAACGCCGCGCCGGCAGCAACGCCGCGTCACCGGGAGCGGCGGGTCAGCGAGAGCGGCGCGTCAGCGGGAGCGGCGCAGGGCGCGGACGAGCACGACGGCTCCGCCCAGCAGGACGACCCCGCCGCCGACCAGCCACGGCGTGGGGATGCGCTCCGGTGCGACGACGGGCGGCTCGCCCATCCGCGGCTCCGGGCTCCCCCAGCGCGCGGACGCCCGGGAGCGCGCGCTGCGCGCGGGCAGGGCCGGTGCGTAGCGCCCGCGCGGCGGGGCGTGGTCCACCTCCTCGGCGGAGCGGCCCACGATGTGCCGCCGGGCCGGGTCGGCCGTCCCCCCGGTGGGCGTGTCCGCGGTCGCCCCGGCGGGCGCGGGAAGGTCGTCCAGCTCGGAGAACTCCGGCAGCGCGGCGAGGTCCTGGAGTTCGTCCTCGAGCGGGCCGAGGTCGTTGAGATCGCCCAGGCCCTCGACCAGGAAGAACTCGGAGGTATCCGTGCGGTCCTCCGGCGCGAGGTCGTCGTCCGTGCGGGCGGCGAGTTCGAGGCAGAAACGGTCCAGCAGGCGGCGGATCGCGGTGTGGACGGCGGCAGGGGAAAGCTCCTCGATCCTGCCGGTCCCCTGAAGGGACATGAGGAAGCGGACCCGCGTCTCCAGCCCCGGCTCGGACGTGTCGGTGTCCAGGCGCACGCCCACCGTCCCCGCGGCACCCCCGGTGCCGACGGCCTGATGGCCGTCCAGCGCGAAGAGGAAGCCGTCCGGGTCGTCGCCCGCGTCGAGGCGGCGCAGCTCGCCCCGGTAGGTGATGGAGGTGCTGCCGATCCGCAGCTTCAACCGCCCTTCGAGCGGGTTCTCCCCGCCTTCGTCGGGCGTGAAGCCGGGCATGCACACACCCAGCAGCTCGGGCCGGTCCATGGACCGCCGGATGGCCTGCGGCGAGAGTGGTACCAGAACCTCATGCTCCATGCCTGGTGAGCCTACCGAGCCCTCGGCGTGCAGGAGCCGATTCGCGCGCTGGGAACTTGGTGACGTCGGCGTCTCCCTGACGTCGGCGTCGCCCTGACGTCAGCGTCGCAATGCCGCCGGCGTCGCCGCTCACAGCGGCCCCAGCAGGGTCGCGACGCGCGACGGCGTGCCCGAGGGCTCCCGCAGGCGTGCCACGCCGCCGAAGGAGCCGGACGGGAGCGGAGCCGCCGAGGCCAGGACGAAGCGCCACGAGGCGTCCCCCGGCGTCGGTTGGCCGCAGGCGGCGGCGTCGCGGCCGGTCGCGGCGTAGCCGTAGGGCGTGAGACCGGCCGCGCGGACGGTGTCCGCGATGGACCAGACCCGGTTGCCGGCGTGGACGGCCAGACGGCCGCCGGGCGCGAGCATCCGGCGGACGAGGCCGTAGAACTCGCGGGTGTAGAGCTTGTCCGCGGCGTCCAGCCCGGCCGAGGGAAGATCGGCGACGATCACGTCGTAGGGGTGTTCCCGGAGCGGCGCGGTGCGGAGCCAGCCGAAGGCGTCCGCCGTGACGGTCCGGACGCGCGGGTCGTCCAGCGCGGAGCTGTTCAGGGCGCGCAGCACCGGATCGCGGGCGGCGAGACGCAGCAGGACGGGGTCCTGTTCGACGACGGTGACGCTCCGGACGCCCGGCGTGGCGAGGATGTGACGGGCCGCCAGGCCGTCTCCGCCACCCAGGACGAGGACCCGGGCGCGGGCGCCGCCGCGCAGCGCGGGGTCGGTGAGGGCCGCGTGGTAGGCGGCCTGGTCGCGGCCGCAGACAGCGAGGCGGCCGCCGAGGTAGAGGCGGGCCGCGTCCGTGCTCGGTCCTGGCC
>NZ_BBPQ01000023.1:56313-108437 GCF_000787855.1 Streptacidiphilus anmyonensis
GAGGCGGGCCGCGTCCGTGCTCGGTCCTGGCCCGCCGGTGAGGATGATCTGCTGGTACTTGCTCTGCGCGCTGACGCGGACCGGGGCTCCGTAGAGCCGTCGCTGCGCGGCGCGCTCGAAGGCCCCGCTGCCGGCCCAGGCGAAGCCGAGCACCACGACCACGGCTCCGCTGCACAGTCCGAGCAGCACCCGTTCCCGCGGCGCGGGCTCGCCGCGGAAGAGCCAGAAGGCGATCAGCCCGCCCGCGACCGTGTTGACGACGCCGGTCAGCAGCGCGCCGGTCAGCTGGCCGAGGGTGGGCAGCAGCAGGAACGGGAAGGCGAGGCCGCCGACCAGCGCGCCGACGTAGTCCGCGGCGAAGAGGTCGGCGACGGCACGGCCCGCCTCCTGCCGCCGGATGCGCTGCATCAACGTCATCAGCAGCGGGATCTCCGCGCCGATCAGCAGACCGATCAGGGAGGCGAAGCCGACAAGTGCGGCCTGGTAGTGGCCGATCCAGACGTAGCAGCCGTACAGGGCGATCACGGAGAGGCCGCCGACGAGCGCGAGCAGGCTCTCGACGAGGGCGAAGGAGGCGGCCGGGCGCAGCGTGAACCGTTTGGCCAGCAGGGAGCCGACGCCCATGGCGCAGACCATCACGGACAGGACCACGGATGCCTCGGTGACGGAATCGCCCAGCAGGTAGCTGCCGAGGGCGACCAGTTCCAGCTCGTAGACCAACCCGCAGGCGGCGCACACGAAGGCCGCGAGCAGCACGAGCAGCCGGGCGGCTCGGGGGGTTGGGTTGATCACGCAGAAACGCTAGGCGACGGACCCGTCCGGGTTCTGCGCCCGGACGAGTGGTCCGCAGATCGTCGCATTGACGTGGCGGACACCTGACCCAATCATCCGCCGAGTTCTGCGGACTGCCAGTCCCGCCGTCGCAACGTCGAGCGCGTGCACACCAGGCGACCCTCCTGTGGATAGGCGTGCCAGGTGCGCCAGAGGATGCCCTCCTCGTCGCCGCCCGCGAGCAACGCGGTGAACGCATTCGGGTCGCCCGGGAAGACGCCCGCCAGTCCGTGCGGGTGGTTCTCCACCAAGGCGAGCAACTCCTGGGCCCGGCAGTCGAAATCATGTTTCGTCAGTTTTTCGATGCGTGCAGCGAATTCGTACTCCCAGCCCCGGACGTGCTCCGCGGCGCGGGCGGGCAGCGGGGTGCGGCGGCCCGGCATGCAGGCGACCGTCTCGACGCAGGCGTCCTGCCCCTGCTCGCTCTGGTCCAGGACGACCTGGTGGGAGGCGCCGAGAAGGCGCAGTTGGAGGCTGCCCTGGCCGAGTTCGAGGTCGAGCACGGCGAGGGCGGGGAGCAGGCCGCTCCCCAGGCACCACGCCAGATCCCCGGCACGGGTGTCGGTGTAGGTCGTTTTGAGGGTGGTGAGCATTCTCGGCTCCGCGTACTCGGGTCACTCGACAACGCCGGGGCGCGGCCCCGGCATGCCGTGTCACGGCGCGACACGGCAAAGAAGTGACATGTCAACGGCATGAATGGCATGAACGGACCGAAGGGCACCGCGGCGGAGAGACATTCGGGGACTCAGGAAGCAGCGAAGCACGAATGCTCCGTGTCCGTAGGGGATTTACCCATTTTCGACACCGGTCCCCCATCCGGCCCGCAAAATGGAACGAGTTTCCTGGCATCCTGGTGAAGACGCCTTTGACGTGCCGCGATTCCCGGTGAACTCACCCGCGATCTCGGTGACATGTGCCCGGCGATCATTCAGTGGGCATATCCGGCAATTTTCCGGCTCCGAGGATCACCCGTCCGTGTGCCACCCGAACGGAGCCATGCGCCGTCAGCCCGACCCCGCCCGCTCCCTCCTTCGACGGATCTGGACGGCCCCGCCGGGAGAGATGACAATCAGCTCCATGAGCAACCCCGCCACGCGGCCGCATCCGGAACCGCGCACCTCCGTGCTCCGCATGGGCGAACTCCCTCCGGACGGCCTCCCGGAGGAGCTCCTGCCCGGCGAGCGCCTCTCCGACGCGGACCGGGAACGGGTGGTCGAGCAGCTGCGCGAGCACGCGGTGCAGGGGCGGCTCTCCCATGACACCTTCCTGCGCCGGATGGAGTCGGCCTTCACCGCCCGCGCCCGGCACGAGCTCGACGCCCTCACCGCCGACCTGCCCGTCGGCGGGCGGCTCACCCGCGCCCTGACCCGGACCGTCGGCGCCCTCGCCACCCTCAAGGTGCGGCTCGACAACGCCTGGCGCACACCGCAGTTGCCTGCGCTGCCGCTGCCGCGCAACCCGGCCGGGCCGGTGAAGAGTCGGACGGCTGCCGGGGTGCGACCTCAAACTCGGCGACGAGTCGGTCTCCCGCGTCCACGCGGAACTGCGGCTGGAGGGCGGCGTCTGGCTGCTGCGCGACCTCGGCTCGACCAACGGCACGCAGGTCAACGGCTGGCGCGTGATCGGCGCGGTTCCGGTCCGGGCGGGGGACCGGGTCAGCTTCGGCTCCGTCAGCTTCCGGCTCGCCGCGACGGGCGGGCCGCTCGCGGGCGGACCGTTCTCGGGCGGGTCGGCCGCACGGGCGTGACGTAGGGCCCCGGGCCCTTCACCGTGCGCATCACGGGCGCCGACTCGATCCGCCGCACGGCGGGCAACGCGGCGATCCTGGTGGTCAGGTAGGTGTAGAGGGCCTGCACGTCCGCGCCGAGCACGACGGCGTTGAGGTTGCTCGGGCCGGTGACCGCCGCGACGTAGCCGATCTCGGGGTGAGCGGCCAAGGCCTCGCCCGTGGCCGCCAGTTCGGCGGGTGCGACGTCGAGCCAGAGCTCCGTCATCGCGTGCACGCCGAAGCGCCGCCAGTCGAGCTCCAGATCGAAGTAGAGCGCGCCGCAGCGGTACAGCTCGTCCATCCGGCGGCGCACCGTGCTCGCCGACCAGCCTGTGGCGGCGGCGAGTTCGGGAAAGCCGGCGCGGCCGTCGACGGCCAGGGCGGCGAACAGCCGCCGGTCGCCGTCGTCGAGCGTCACCCGCGCCCCCTGGGCGAACGGGTCCGGCGCGACGGCCGAGGCGCCGGACCGGCCACCGGGGTGGAGACCGGACTGGGCGCGCAGCCAGGCGACCTGCTCGGCGTCGAGGGCGCCGGACTTGAGCGCGAGGCTCTGCGGTCCGCCGAAGTAGGTGTGCAGCACGCAGTGCGCGACGATGCCCACCACGGCCGGCGTCCGCGGCAGCCGCTGGAGCAGCAGGTCGTCGTGCCGGTCCGGGTGCGCCCTGGTGGAGCAGTTGATCTCGGCGCCGCCGGAGCAGACGTTGACCCAGGCGGTGTCCTCGCGCCGCGCCAGCGCCTCGGCCAGGTCCAGGGCCGCGGCGGGCGCGCACTGCACCCGCACCATCCAGCGCACCTCGCCGAGCGCCTCGGGCGAGCTCAGTCCCAGCACCCGCAGCCCCGTCTCCCGCAGCCGGGCATAGCGGCGCGCGACGGTCTGGTCGGAGACGCCGAGCAGCTCGGCGAGACGACTGAAGGGCACTCGTGCGTCGAGCTGGAGCGCCTGGATCAACTGGCGGTCGAGCGGGTCGAAGGCACCCGGGCGTACCGTGGTGGTGTTGTCGGATTCCACCCTCTCAGGCTAGGCAATGTCGAGATCCACCGCAGCAGGGGGTGGTGGCGGTGCCCGTGGCCCCGGCCGGACGCAGGCTGTGGGCCAGGGCCGGTCGCGTGGACGGGTCCGGCCCACCCCACGACCGACCCCAAGCCCAGTCCCGTCAACCGGAGCCCACCGTGCGTAAGTGGATACCGCTCGCAGCCATCTGCCTCGGCGCGTTCATGCTGCTCGTCGACGTCAGCATCGTGAACGTCGCGCTGCCCAAGATGTCCGCCGACCTGAACTCGTCTTTCACCTCACTGCAATGGGTGGTGGACATCTACGCGCTGACGCTGGCAGCGCTGCTGATGGTCTGCGGCTCCTTCGGAGACCGGCTCGGCCACCGGCGCCTCTACCTCGCCGGTCTGGTGGTCTTCGCGGCCGCCTCGCTGGTGTGCGCGCTGGCTCCGGACGCGGCCACGCTGATCACCGCCCGCGCCGTCCAGGGCGTCGGCGGAGCGGCGATGATGACCTCCACCACCGCGCTGATCGCGGGCGCCTACCAGGGCCGCGACCGGGGGACCGCCTTCGGCGTCTGGGGCGCCGTCAACGGCGCGGCGGCCGCCGTCGGCCCGGTTCTCGGTGGGCTGCTCACCGACCAGTTCGGCTGGCGGTCCATCTTCCTGGTCAACCTGCCGATCGCGGCGATCGCCCTCGCCATGACGCTGGGCAAGGGCCTGCGGCTGCCGCGCCCGCAGGCCGTCGAGGGCCGGGTGGACAGCACCGGCGCGCTGGCCTTCACCGTCTTCGCGGCAGCGCTGACGTACGGGCTGATCGAGAGCGGCACGCACGGCTGGGGCAGCGCCGTCGTGCTCGGCTCGCTCGGCGGCTCCGCGGTGGCGCTGATCGTCTTCGTCGTCGCCGAACTGCGGGTCCGCCGCCCGCTGCTGGACCTGTCGCTGCTGCGCAACCGCAGCTTCACCGGCCTGCTGGTCGGCGGGCTGCTGCTGAACGCGGCGGCCTTCGCCGAGCTCACCTACACCTCGCTCTGGCTCCAGCAGGCCCTGGACCTCTCGCCGTTGGACGCGGGCCTGGCCGTCTCGCCGATGGCCGCGACCGCCTTCGTCGTTGCCCTGGCCACCGGCCGCTCCCTGCACCGGTTCCCGCCGCAACTCCCCATCGGGGTGGGCCTGCTGTTCATCGGCACTGGCACCCTGCTGCTGACCGCGGTCTCCGCGGGCTCCGACTGGTCGGCGCTGCTGCCCGGCATGCTCGTCACCGGCGTCGGCGTCGGCCTGTCCACCCCGACGCTCATGGCCACGGCACTGGCCTCCGTCCCGCCGCAGCGCGCGGGGATGGCCTCCGGAGCCCTCAACACCTCCCGCCAGCTCGGTTACGCCCTCGGCATCGCCGTCCTCGGCACCGTGTTCCAGCAGCACGCCCACGGCCACTCCGCGCGCTCGGCCTTCGCCGCCGGCCTCCACCCCGTCTTCCTGACGGCCGGCCTCACCGGCCTCGTCGCCGGCCTCCTGGTCCTCGTCACGGTGCGCCGCCCCCACCTGATGGCCCCGGCCACCCCGGTGGCCACGTCCTCGCCGACGGGCGCCCCGGCGGACAACACCGCGCGCTGAGCGGCAACACGAAGGCCCGGCCGTGACGCGTGTCGTCAGCTGACGGCGTAGCCCTCGACCGAGGCGGTCAGGTCGAACGAGCTCTGCAGGAAGCAGGAGACCTTGATGTACCCGTTGACGACCGGGAGGTCGACGAGGTCCGCGGCAGGCTGCCCGTTGGCGATGTCGAGCACCATCCCGTCCGAGTGGTCCTCGTCCACGATCCCGCCCGAGCGCACGTCGACCGCTGAGAGCCGCACGGCCACCTCCGTGGCCGCGGCGGGAATGCCGCCCACCCCCGCCACCTTGATCCAGAGCGTGCCGGAGTACGGAACCTGAGCGTGCCGGCCGCCGAGCCCGGTCCGGGTGTCGAAGACGGGCGTGGACCTGACCGGGACGAGGGCGTGCAGCGCCTCGTCCGAGGACGCGGGCAGGTAGTACCCCTCGACCGAGGCGCTCACGGTCGTCGAGCCCGCAGTGTTGTGGATGCTCACAGTGCCGTCCGGGGCGACCGGCACGAGCAGGGTCGTGCTGTGCATCTGGCCCGGGTAGCCGTACACGCCGTCGGCTCCGGCGCCCGCGCCCGCGCCGCCCTGGACCGTCACCCGGGTGAACGCCGTGGTGATCTGCGTGGCCACATTCAGCACCGCCAGCAGGGGACGCTGACCGGGCGGGGTCATGTAGCTCTGGTACCCCGGGGCGGCCTGGAAGCTGACCGTCGCGCCCGGACCCATCCTGCGCTGCATGACCAGCGCCCAGTGCTGGGTGTCACCCGGGTAGTCCCCGCCCACGAACTCCAGGCCGTGCGCCGACTCCGGGTTCGTGGTGTCGTAGCCCTCCACCTCAGCCGAGACGTAGGCCTGCCCGGAGAGGTTGGTCAGGTCGACGTAGCCGTCCGCGCCCACGGGCACATGGATCAGGCTGCTGCTGGACTGCCGTGCGGGGTAGAGCACCGTGGGCTCCGACGGACGGGAGCTTCCGTCCGCGTAGGCCGTCACGGAACCCGCCTGTCCCGCACCGACCGCACTGACGTTCAGGACCACCGACGACGGGACGCCCGGCACCCCGTAGCGGTTGGCCACCTGGATCCGGAGGGTACGGCCGGGTGCGACGGCGCCCTTGACGCCGCCGGTGCCGTGGTAGGTGTCCAACGCCGTGACCGGCGTGGTGCGCACGAACTCCGGCCCGACGCTCAGGGCTCGGCCCACGCTCGCGCTGCGGCCCGCCGCGTCGGTCACCGCCACCTTGGTCTGGTAGATCCCCGGCTTGGCGTAGGTGTGCGTCAGGTTCCCGCAGCCCGGCAGGGTCGTCCCGTCTCCGAAGTCGACCGAGCAGGAGCCGAGACTGAACGGCGACAGGTACTGCACGGAGGACAGCGTCACGGCAAGCGGAACGCTGGTGTTCTGCACCGCGAACTGGGGCGACTGGACCGAGACCGGTCCCGGCGGGCTCACGATCTCGGTGGTGGTGAACCGCTCGGCCTCGCCGGTCGCCGGGGAGACCTCGGTGACCGTCACCGTGTAGACCTTGCTGCCACCGCCGGGGACGGCACCGTAGGTGTGGCGGACCACGGTGTCCGTGGTCGTGACCGGCTCCGTGCCGTCTCCGAAGTCGAACGTGCGGGTGACGACGTCGTGCCAAGGGTTGGCATCGCCCGTGGTGAACGAGACGGTCGACCCGTAGGCGACCGCGGCGGGCGCCGCCTTGGGCGTCCACCCCTGCCACGGGTCCTGAAGCTCGGTGGCGCCGCGGTCGTAGTAACCGGCCCCGGTCCCGGTGTTGGGCACCAGGGTGTCGTCGACGCGGGGTCTTCCGAAGTAGTCGGTGGTCAGCTCCCCCGGCGCGGCGGCGTCGGCGGAGTCGAGTTCGAGGCGGTCGGAGGAGCCCGGTCCGTTGACCAGCGTCACCGGCCCACCGGCCAGGTCGTGCTTGCCCTGGCCGCTCGCGGCGGTGAACGGGGACAGGCTGCCGTAGTCCACGCCGGCCCAGGAGTAGAGCGGTCCCGAGCCCACGGTGTAGTCGACGTTGTAATCCGAGGTCGTGGTCGCGGCGGAGTCGGCCGAAACGGTGATCGGGCCCTCGACGTCGTCGTTCTCCAGGACCGTTCCGCTCGCCGACTGATCGACCTGGACCGGCACGGCTGAGCCCATGAAGGCGTCGCTGACGACGTCGGTGCCGGTCGCGCCGTGCACCGCCACGCCCGGCGTGCCGCCGTTCGTCTCGATCATGTCGGTCGTGATGACGACGCCCTGAGCCCCGGGGTCGACCTCGGCCGCGCTGACGCCGTTCGCCTGGACGCTCGAGCGGCTGACGGTGACCTTCGAACTCCCCGCTCCCACGACCAGGCCGGGAGTCGTGCCCCCGTTGAGGGTGTCGAAGTCGAGCGCGACCGTCGAGGAGGAGTCGATCCGCACGGCGCCGAGGAACATCCGGTCCAGACTCACGTCGTGGACACCACTCACCGTCAGGCTGTCGAACCGCACGCTGCCGGTGTACTGGCCGGTGAACCTGATCGGTGCGCCGTCATCGCCCGAGCGGGTCAGGCGAAGCGCACCGTAGCTGCCGGCGGTCACATGGACGGTGTCACCCGCCTGGGCGGCGTCCGCGGCGGCCTGCGCCGTGCAGTACGGCTGCGCGGCGCTGCCGGACCCGCCGTCCGAGCAGGATGCGTTCGAGCCGTCGACGTACAGGTCGCTCCCGGTGGCGGCGGCCGACGACACGGGCAGCGTCAGACCGGTCGCCACCACCGCAAGCACCAGCGCACCGGACATACGAGCACGCTTCATACCATCCCCCACCCCTGATCAACACAGACAGCGCGGGGATCCTGCCACACAGCCGCCGTGGCGCAAAGTCGCTTTCCCCCGGCCGGAATTCAGCGCAGTGCGGCGAGCCGGGAGACGGCGTCCTCAAGGACCGAGTCCTGCTTGCAGAAGGTGAAGCGCACCTGGGAGCGGCCCGCGTCCGGGTCGTCGTAGAAGACCGAGTTGGGGATCGCCACCACGCCGCAGCGCTCCGGCAGGGCGCGGCAGAACGCGTAGGCGTCCTTCTCACCGAACGGCGCGGTGTCGGTGGTGATGAAGTACGTGCCCTGGGGCTCGTAGACCTCGAAGCCGGCCGCGCGCAGGCCGCTCCCCAGGAGATCGCGCTTGCGCTGGAGGTCGGCCCGGAGGGTGGCGAAGTAGGAGTCCGGGAGGCGCAGAGCCTCCGCGACGGCGTACTGGAACGGACCGGCGCTGACGTAGGTCAGGTACTGCTTCGCGGTGCGGACGGCGGCCACGAGCTCGGGCGTGGCGGTGACCCAGCCGACCTTCCATCCGGTGAAGGAGAAGGTCTTGCCCGCCGAGGAGATGGAGACCGTCCGCTCGCGCATACCGGGGAGCGAGACGAGCGGTCGGTGCGTGGACGGGGCGAAGACCAGGTGCTCGTAGACCTCGTCCGTGACGACCAGCAGGTCGTGCTCGACGGCGAGTTCGGCGATGGCGGCCAGCTCGTCGCCGGTCAGCACCATGCCGGTCGGGTTGTGCGGGGAGTTGAGCAGCAGCAGCCGGGTGCGCGGCGTGATCAGCGCGCGGAGCCGGTCCAGGTCCGGACGGAAGGACGGCGCACGGAGCGTCAACGGGACGCGGGTGGCGCCGGCCATGGCGATGCAGGCGGCGTAGGAGTCGTAGAAGGGCTCGAAGGCGATCACCTCGTCGCCCGGCTCCAGCAGGGCCAGCAGCGCGGCGGCGATCGCCTCGGTCGCGCCGGCGGTGACCAGTACCTCGGTGTCCGGGTCGTATGCGAGGCCGTGGAAGCGCTGCTGGTGCTCGGCGATGGCCGCCCTCAGCTCCGGGATGCCGGGCCCCGGCGGGTACTGGTTGCCCCGCCCCGACAGCACCGCGTCCGCCGCGGCCTGCGCGATCTCGCGCGGACCGTCGGTGTCCGGAAAGCCCTGGCCCAGGTTGATCGAGCCCGTGGCGGTGGCGAGCGCGGACATCTCCGCGAAGATCGTCGTCCCCATGCCCGCCAGTCGGCGGTTCAGCAGCGGCCTGTCGCTCATGAGCGCAGCATAGGCGGTCGGTTCGCGCCGGTGACCGTTTCGGCGCACGCGGGCCCGGTCGCCACACGGCGGGCGGCGGGCCGGGCACCGGGCCGGGAGACAGCCGGTGAGGGCCGGTGAGGCGACCAGTGACGTGACCGCCGACGGAAGGGCGCGGACCGCCCGGTGCTCGGGAGTCTGGTCGCTGGACAGACCCCTCGATCGCGCGGGGCGAGACCGTCGGCGGGACGGGCGCTACCGCCGAGACAGCCGCTGCGCTGGAAACGGCCCTGAGCGCTACCCCCGCGCGCTCAGGGCCGCCTGCGACGGCCCTCCGGGCGGACGGCCGTCAGCTCGTGGCCGCGGGGACCTTCTTGAGCAGCTCGCGCGCCAGCGTCAGCGCCTTGGCGCCGGTGGTCTTCTGGTCGTTGTACATCACGTCCACGACCTGCTTGCCGCTGCGGACGGCGACCAGCGTCTCGCCTCCGTCGTAGTTGGGCGAGGAGAGGACGGCCTCGACAGCCTCGTCGCCCAACCCGCTGAGCGCGGTGACCTTGACGTGCTCGGTGTAGGGGCTGCCGTTGCCGGTGACCTTGTGGGTCTTGCACTCGGCGAAGACCTTCTTGAGGGCCGTCAGCTGCTCGGTCGCGCCGGTGCCCTGGTAGGCGCCGATCTCCTCGTAGAACTCGTTGCCGGCGGAGTCGTGGAAGTCGGCCGCGGCGAAGGAAGCCTCGCGGACGCCGGTCGAGGTGACCCAGTCCGTCTGGTCGAGCTGGGTGCAGGCCGTGGACGCCGGCACGACGCTGGTGCCCGAATCCTGGAAGGCCGTGCCGGAGTTGCGGGTGATGTTCGGGTCGGCCTTCAGGGAGGGCACCACACTGCCGGAGAGCAGCCGGCCCGCCAGTTCGGTTCCGTTGGGCAGGCCGGCGTTCGGGTCGGGCGTGGCGGAGGCCGGGGCGGCTGCGGAGCTCGCGCCCGTCGTGCTGCCCCCGGAGGAGGAGCAGGCGGTGAGGGCCAAGGCGGCTCCGGCGCAAAGGGCGACGGCGAGTGCGCGACGGAGGTGGGTGGTCATGGTGGAACGCCTCTTCCGAGCTGGGGGATGGCAGGTGAGGGCGCAGAACACACGCCGTGGTCCGCTGTTCGCGCGCCTCGGCTGTGCAGCGAGAGAATCACAGCACGGGCTGTTAAGTCAGTCAACACGGACTGCGTGTGTGAAACGTGAACTCACGGGCTCGGTGTGTATGATCACCGCGGATCCACGGGGGGATCCCGAAGGAGGCGCGAGGATGGCCCAGCAGCGCAAGGCCCGTCAGCCCCAACCCGCCCACGGGACACCGCGGCAGGCCGAGGTCACCGCGACGGCGATCGCCCGCCTGGCGGGCGTGGGCCCGGCCGCGGTCAGCAACTGGCGTCGGCGCCACGCCGACTTCCCCAAGCCCGTCGGCGGCACGCCCAGCAGCCCGACCTTCGACCTCGCGCAGGTGGAGGAGTGGCTGCGCGTCCAGGGCAAGCTCACCCGGGTCCCCTTGCGCGAACGCGCCTGGCAGGAGGTCGAGCAGTACCCGATCGGCCCTTCCGCCGCCCTGATCCGTCTCGGCTCCGCGCTCACCCTCGGCCCTGACCCGGGCGCCGCGGAAACGCCGCTGCTGACGACCGGCCTGGAGTTGGCGGAGGAGACCTCGCCCGCCGAGGCGTTCGCCTTCCTTCTCGGCCGTCAACTGGAGTCCGTCTCACGCCAGTACGCCTCGACCCCGGCCGAGCTGGCGGTGCTCATGGCCGGGCTCGGCGGCCCGGCGGCCGAGGTCCTCGACCCGGCGTGCGGCTTCGGCGGCCTCCTCGACGCCGCCCGCACGCTGAACCCCGACGCCCGCCTCTGCGGCCAGGACGCCGAGCCCGAGCTCGCGGCCCTCGCCGAACTCCGCCTGACGCTCGCCGCGGAGGGCTCCGAGGACACGGCTGTCCTGCGCGACTCCGTGGACGTGCGGACCGGCGACAGCCTGCGGGCCGACGCCTTCGACCGCCCGCCGCACGCGCCCGGCGCCGACGTCGTGCTCTGCCATCCGCCCTTCAACGAGCGCAACTGGGGCCACGAGGAGCTCGCCTACGACTCCCGCTGGGAGTACGGGCTGCCGCCGCGCACCGAATCCGAACTCGCCTGGGTGCAGCACGCGCTGGCCCACGCCCGCGAGGGCGGCACCGTGGTGGTGCTGATGCCGCCGGCCGCGGCGTCCCGTCGGTCCGGACGCCGCATCCGCGCCGACCTGCTGCGCCGCGGCACGCTGCGCGCGGTCATCGCCCTCCCGGCGGGAGCCGCCCCGCCGTACGGGATCCCCCTTCACCTCTGGATCCTGCGCCGCCCGGCCGACGCGGGCGCCACCCCCGGGCAGGGCCTGCTGCTCGTCGAGACGGGCGCGCTCACCTGGCCCGAGGCCCGCGACGCCGCCCTGGCGGCGTGGCAGGCCGCGGAGCGGACAGGGGACGCCGAGGGCACCGCGGGTGCGGGGCGGCGGACACAGACAGGCGCGGGACGCGCGGCAGGCGCCGTAGGCGCGGTCCAGGCCAGGGACACGGCCGCACGTCACGAAGCACGCGGGGGCGGCGGCGAACGACCGGGAGTCGAACCGCCAGACGAGCGGCAAGGCGTCGAGCGGCCACGCGTCGAACGGGGCGGCGGCGAGCGGGGTGGCGTCGAGCGACCCGGTGTGAGCCGGTTGGTGCCCGTCGTCGAGCTGCTGGACGACGAGGTCGACCTCACACCGGCCCGCCACCTGCCACCGACCGCCGTGGACGGCGGCGCCGTCGGGCTCGACGAGCTGCGGGAGCAGCTCGTCGACGCGCTCGGACGGGCGTCGCTGCTGCCCGCGACCGGCGAGGCCGTCGAGGCCGCCGCCGGGGGCCCCCGCTCCGGCGGTTGGCCGGCGACCAGCGTCGGGGAGCTCGCCCGCGCGGGCGCACTCACGCTGCTCACGGCCGGCACCGGCGCCTCGGGCTCCGCCTCCACCACGTCCGGGCCGCTGACCCGTGCCGGGGACGTGGTCGTGCCGGTGCACGGCCAAGAGGGCGGCGGCATCCACGTCGTGGCCGAGGCGGAGGCCGGAGCGCCACTGGAGCGGGGTCACCAACTGCTGCGCCCGACGCCCGACGCGGTCGACCCCTGGTTCCTCGCCGGCTTCCTGCGCTCCACCGCCAACAGCCGACAGGCCTCGACCTTCACGGGCACCTCCACCCGCCTCGACGCACGCCGCCTCCAACTGCCCCGCCTGCCGCTGGCCGAGCAGCGGCGCTACGGCGCACGGTTCCGGGAGGTCGCGGAGTTCGAGCAGGCACTGCGCCAAGCCGCGCGCCTGGGCGAACAGTTCGCCCAGGGCCTCTACGACGGCCTGGCGGAGGGCGGTCCGGACGGGAGGTGAGGGACGGCTCGTCGTCGGCGTCCCGCGTCCGGAACGAGCCGCGTGAGCGGGCCGAAAGGAGCGCCGGAGGGAGCTGCCGGGCCGGGCTCGGCCGACGGTACGCTACCGACGACCCGAGCCCGATCCCAGGAGCTGCGCATGTACGGCCCCGCCAGCGACCCGACGCCGCCGTACACGCCGCCGTACACGTCGCCCTACACGCCGCCGTACACGCCGCCCGCCGATCCGTATGCGCCCGCGTACGGGTACCCGCCCCCGGGGGCCGGCCCGTACACCGCGCAGGCGAACGCCGCGCCGTACCCGCACGGAGTCCGGCTCGGATACGACCACCTCGCCGCACCCCGCGAACGGTCCACCGCCGCCCGCGTGGGCCTCTTCCTGCTCCGGGTCCTCCTGACCTGCGTTCCGATCGCCTCGATCGGGATCCTCGCCTGGGTCCCGCTGGTGCGGGCCGCGTTGCTCCGACGCCGGGTGGTCGACTGGGTCGTGCTGGCGGCCACGGTGGTGCTCTGCACCCTGGGCTTCTACCTGGTCGGCTCGTCGCCGGACGACCGCGACACCGGCAGGTCCGATGTCGGAGTGATGATCCTGCTCCTCATGATGGCGAGCTCCACGGTCTACTACCTCGTCGCCGAGCTGCGGCAGCCGCGCCACCAGCCCGTGCCGCCGTACGCGGCCCCGGCGCCGTCCTGGTCCCCGGCCGGACCTCCCGGAGTGGCGGGCCCCGCGGGAGTGCTGGGACCTGCGGGAGTGGTGGGACCTGAGGTAGTGCTGGGACCGGTCGACTCCGCGGCTCCTGCCGCGCAGCCGACGCCGATCGTCCCGCTCGGACAGGTCCAGGCCGATCTCGACGAGCTGAGCGCGCTGCTGCACCAGCACGAGCGGCCAGCACGGTGACCACCCCGGTGCCCGCCCCGATCCCCGAGCCCGTTCCCGGCTCGGGCCCCCGCACGGTCGGCGGACGGTACGAGCTGACCGCACTCGTCGGCCAGGGCGGCATGGGCCAGGTCTGGACGGCCCGGGACCTGCTGCTCGGCCGCGAGGTCGCGGTCAAGCTCCTGCGTGCCGCCGCCCCTGGCGGAACGCACACCGACGAGCTGCGCCGCCGCTTCGAGCGCGAGTCGCGGGTCACCGCGCGCGTCGACCACCCGGGGCTGGTCACCGTGCACGACGCCGGCACCGACACGGACGAGCTCTACCTGGTCATGCAGTACGTCCGCGGCACCGACCTGGCGGACCACCTCGCCGAGAACGACCCGTATCCGTGGCCGTGGGCGGTGGCCGTGGCGGCGCAGCTGTGCGCCGTCCTGGCCGCCGTGCACGAGGCGGGCGTCGTCCACCGGGACCTGAAGCCACGCAACCTGATGCTGCGTCACGACGGCACGCTGGTAGTGCTGGACCTCGGCGTCGCGGCGGTGCTGGGCGCGGACACGACGCGTGTGACGGCCACCGGCTCCCCTGTCGGGAGCCCCGCCTACATGTCGCCCGAGCAGGCGATGGGCAGCCCGGTCGGACCGGCGAGCGACCTCTACTCGCTCGGCGCCGTGCTGCACGAACTGCTCAGCGGCACGGTCCCGTTCGAGGGGTCGTCGGCGCTCGGCACGCTCCACCGGCATCTGCACGAGCCGCCGACTCCACTGCGGCGGCTACGGTCCGAGGTGCCGCCGGCGCTGGAGACACTGGTGCTGCGGCTGCTGGCCAAGGATCCCGCGCAGCGGCCCACCGACGCGCATGCGGTCTACCAGGCGCTGGCGCCGCTGCTCCCGCTGCCGCCGGGGTACTCGCCCGCCGGTCGGAGCCTCTGCGATCCGACGCGGCCGTTCCGTCTGCCGTTCGCGCCGTGGCCGGACCGGGCCGCCGCGCCCGCACCGCCACCGTCGTTCGGGCCACACCCGCCCGCGCCCGCGTCCATCCCCGCGTCCCTGCCGCCCACGCCGCCCATGCCGTCCATGCCGCCCATGCCCGAGCCGGGAACTCCCACGCCCAGTACTCCGGCGCACGGCACTCCGTTTCCAGGCCCCGAGGCCGACCTGCTCGCCGCGACCGTCGACGAGGCCCGCCGTCTGCTCGCCGCCGGCCGGATCAGCCAGGCCCTCGGGCTGCTCGGCAGCGCGCTGCGCACGGCCGAGGCGCGACACGGCGTCGACTCCCCCGTCGCGGCCGCACTGCGCCGGCAGTACGCGGCGCTCCAGCCGCATGCCCAGGCACACGGAACGGCCGGTGCGACTCCGCACCGGCCGTGACGTGCCACCCGAGACCCGGTCCCGATGGGACCGGGCTCGGTTCCTGCCTGAGTCCGAGCCTGAGTCCCAGCCTCAGCCGACCGTCGTCGGGAGGGCGCCCGCCGCGCTGCCCGACAGCCAGTCGGACCAGCTCAGCGTGAAGGCCGCATAGCCGTTGTCGCCGGAGACGTTGCCGCGCGGCGAACCGGTGATGGTGACCGGGTCACCGGGCTGGCTGAGGTCGTAGAACCACTTCGAGTCCGACAGCGACAGGTGCACGCACCCGTGCGAGCCATAGCTGTGGCCCGGGTACGGGTCGCCGGTGGAGTAGTGCACGTAGGTGCCCGACTGGGTCAGATGGACATCATTGGGCAGCGTGATGTCGTAGTAGTTGGGGCTGCTCTTGTCGCAGCTGATGCCGACGCTGCAGGAGGTCATGCGGACCTCGGCCTGCTTGTCGATCACGGCCATGGTGCCGTCCCACGACGGGAACTGCGGGCTGCCGGCGTCGATCGGCATCGTCTTGATCAGCGAGCCGTTCTTGTAGACCTTCATCCAGTGGCCGGGGACGCTCACCTTGGACTCGATGTCGGCACCGACGGTGAAGCTGTGGTGGTAGTCCTTGGTGCCCCAACGGCCGTTGCCGTCACCGACGTTGTTCAGGTCGGCGTCGACGGAGACCTTGGTCCCGGACGGCCAGTAGTTCTGCGGACGCCAGTCGACGCGGCGGTCGCCGAACCAGTGCCACGCACCGGTCATCGGCACGGAGGTGGTCACCTTCAGCGCCTGCTCGACGGCCTTGTGGGCCGAGGCGGCGACGGAGTGGGTGAAGACGATGGATATGGGCTGCGCCACTCCGACCGTCTCGCCGCTGAGCGGGTAGATCGAGTCCAGCTGGACCGGCGGGCCGGCCGGGTGGGTCGGTGAGGGGCTCGCCGACGGGCTCGCCTTCGCGCTCACCGACGGGTTGCCGCCGTTCGCGACCGGTGCGTCCGTGCCCTTGGCCGAGGTCGCGGAGGCCGTGCCCCCGCAGCCGCTCGCCCCGAAGGCGACCGCACCCGCCAGCAGTGCTATCCCGATTCCGTTCCTGATCCGCCCCACGCGCCCCACGCCACCTGCTCCGCTCGCGTCACTTCGTCATCACTGGCCATTTTCAACATGTCCAGAGAGTCCGAACCCTACGCAAGCGGTTGCAGGCGTCATGTAAAGCCAAGGTCAAGATTAGGACTCGGCCGAGTCGCCGTCCTCGGCGCCGCCGTCGGTCTCGTCGCCGCCCTGCTTGTCGTCGACGTCCTTGACCAGGCCGAGGCGCTCGTTGATCCACTGGTTGAAGGTCACGGCGGCCTGAACCCAGTTCACGACCATGGCCGCGAAGTAGTTGATGTTCACGCCCATGCCGACGATCATCTGCGTCTCACCGACGATGCGGAGCTCGCCCTCGTCGGTGGTCTGCGTGTAGACCTTGGGCCACAGGGTCTCGCGGTTCCACTCGTCCAGCGCCTCCAGCAGCGCGGTCTTCGCGGCGAGCTCGTGTGCGTGCTGGTAGAAGGCGCGGACCGCGAAGAGCTCCTTCTGCTCCCCACGGAACATGAAGTAGACCTGGAACTCCTCCCAGGGCGCGACGACGTCGCCCTCGGCGTCCACGCCGTGCTTCAGCTGCATCTGGTCCAGCAGCTGCTTCACCAGCTCCGCGTCGGGGATGATCACCGGCGGGGGGCCCTGCGGCTGCGGAGGCTGCGGGGACTGACCGCCGAAGTTGGGGATGGCGGACGGGTCGATGCTCACGACAGGGGTTCCCTTCGGGGATTACGGCTTGCCGTCACTCATCCTGCCTCACCCGGGGGCGTCGCGCCCAGTGTCGCCCCCCTCGGGCGTGCACTCACAGGCCGCCGTTCGCACGAGGTTCGCCCCCTCGACGTGTCCGGCCCCCGGGGCGCCGCGGTACCGCCGCGTCGCCCCGGGAACCGCGCCGGGAACCGCGTCGGCTACGAGCAGTCGATCAGCAGCGAGGTGAGCACGGTGCAGCTGCGGCTCGCCGCGTCGTTCGCCGTGTTCAGGTCGATCGGGCTGCTGGCCGAGCGGTCGACCGTCACCTTGTAGGGGAGCCCCAGGGTGAGCAGGCCCACCGGCACGGTGAACTGCCGGGTCGCGCTCGCGCCCACGGCCAGGGCGCCGACGGAGCAGCTGACGTCGCGCCCGCCGACCGTGCAGTCGCCGCCGGAGGCGGCCGCCATCGGCGTGGGCAGCAGCGCGCTGACCGTGGCCGACGTCAGCGCCGAGGGGCCGTGGTCGGTGACGGTGACCGTGTAGACGATCGAGCCGCCGAGGAGGGCGGGACGGGGGCTGGCGGCCAGGGTCACACCCACGTCGGCGGCGGCGTAGGCGAACTGGTCGCCCTGGCTCGTGGCGCTGGTCCCGCCCGGCGTGGTGACCTGGACGTCCACGGTCCCGACCGCGCCGGGCGGGGCGACGGCGGTGCAGCTCTGGTCGCCGCAGGAGAAGGACGCGGCGGGCCGGCCCGGACCGAAGTCGATCTCGGTGGCGCCGGAGAGGTGGCTGCCCGTGACGGTGACGGCGGTCCCGCCTCCGGGCGGGCCGGAGGCCGGGCTGACACCGGTCACCACGGGCGCGGGCACGGTCAGCGCGACGGCCACCCCGGCCGGGTCCGCCCCGACCGGGGTGGTGCCCACCACTTGGTCGTCGCCGGTGTCGACGGCGGAGACCGAGGCCGCGCCGAGGTCGGTGACGAGCACCCGGGAGCCGTCCGGCGTCACCGCGACGCCCTGCGGGTTGCCGCCCACCGGGATCGTCGCGGTCGTCCCGGCGGCGGTGTCCAGCACGGCCACGCTGTTCGCGGGGCCGTCCGCCAGATAGAGCCGGGACCCGTCCGGGGTGAGCGCGAGGGCGTAGGGGGCGGCGGGGACGGCGACCGTGGCGACGACGGCGTCGGCCGTGGTGTCGATCACGGAGAGCGTGGCAGAGCCCTGGTCCGCCACGTACAGGCGGGAGCCGTCCGAGGTCAGCGCCAGGGCCACCGGCACGCCGCCAGTCGGCAGCGTGGCGGTCACCGCGTCCGTGGCGGTGTCGATCACCGACAGCGCACCGCCTCCGCCGCTGTCCGCGACGTAGACGCGGCTGCCGTCGGGGCTGACCGCGAGGGCGTCCGGGCCCGCGCCGACGGTGACTGTGGCCGCCACCGTGTCGCTCGCGGTGTCGATCACGGAGACCGTGTCGGTGCCCAGGTTCGCGACGTAGACCCGGCCGCCGTCCGGGCTGACGGCCGCCGCGGTCGGGCTCGACCCCACGGGCACGTCCGCGACCAGGGTGTTGCTGTGGGTGTCGATGACGGCGACGTTGTTGGAGCCGATGTTCGGCACGTAGACGTGCCCGCCGTCCGGGGCCGCGGCCGCGCCCTGCGGGTCGTCGCCCACGTTCGCGACGGTCGCCTTGACGGTGCCGGTGGCGACGTCGACCACGGAGACGGCGTTGCTCCCGGCGTCGGCCACGTAGGCGGTGGCCACACCGCCCGACGGCGCCTGGGGCGCGCCGGCGGCGACGGTGGCGGCCTGCGCGGCGGGCACGCCGCCCGCGAGCGCTCCGGCCAGAGCGAGGCCGACGACCGCGGACAGCACGCCGGCCGTCCGCCGGCCCGAGGGCACGGCACCGGTCCGCCTCCGCGGCGACGCATCGGCGGATAAGGCCCGCGTGGCGGAGCTGGTGGGCGGCAGCAAGGGATACGGCGAGGACATGAAGAGGACTCCCCCCTCGGCGCGCCCGCCGCGGCAGGCACCGGTCGGAGCCCTGGGACCTCGGCGGTGCGTCGCGCTGCGGGCGCCGACGAGCCCCCGACCTCCCCGGCCGCACCGCCGCGCAACAGCATTCCTGAGGACCCCACCGGCCACAAGAGAACGGGAGATGACGATGGATCAGCCCGTCCGTCGGGCCCGGCCCATGCACGCTAGGATCCGTCCGCTCTGTGCGCGAACGCGCCGGGGTTCACATGCTCGGGGAGGGGCGGGGGATGTCCAGGCGTATGCCCGGAATGAGACGGCTGGCTCTGGTCGGTTCAGCGGCTTTGATCGCGATGGCGCCGCTGACGGGAGCGGTCCCTGCGGTGGCGGACTCGGCTCTGCCGTCGACGATGAAGGACGTGCTGGACATCGCGCCGGTCGACGGGGCGCCGAGCACGACGACACAGGCGGTTTTCTCCAGCGCGACCGGCTCCCTGTTCACGATCAGCGGCGTCTCCGGATACAGCTGGCTCGACTACGCCTCGGGGAACGTCACCACGGTCCCGGGCCTGCCGTCGACGACTGATGAGGTCGTCGACGCCGACGGGGAACAGTTCGACCTCTTCGACCCCGGGACCGGCCTTCTGCGGGTGGGAGATCCGCGGACCGGCGGCCCCTGGACCGCGTTCACCGTGCCGAGCGGATCAGGGCCGGTCGCCGTGCACGGCTCAGAGGTCCTGACGCACGTGACGGCGACGAACACCTACACGCTCCTCAGCTACGACAGCTCCGGGGCCGCGACGCCGATTCCGATCACCGGCCTGCCGACCGGCGGCGTCCTCAACCCCTGGATGAGCGGCGACTCCTTCGGCATGGTCCTCGGGTTCGCCACCTCGGACCAGGTGGCCCACTGGGGCGTGGTGGACTGGGCGACGGGGGCCTACCGCGAGCCCACATCGCTGTCCGGCGGAAATCCGGGGGCCCTCGGCATCTCAGGGGACAATGCGATCTTCTACCCGCCGGATCCGGCGAAATCCGGCCTCAAGATGCTCGTGTACCCGATCGGGGAAGCCCTGTCGGGTGCCGACGTGACACCGCGAAGTCCGAGCGTGGATCTTCCGTTCGTGGCACCTGCCACCGTGATCGGCGACCATGTGGTCTCCCTGCGTTACAACCAGCTCGTGGACCTGCCGCTGAACGGCGGGTCACCCAAGGTGCTGGACTCGAACGCCTCCTCGTGGGGCCCCTGGGACCCTGATGCCGTGGTCGCCGGTTCGTACGACCCTGGCGACGTCTCCCACCGGCGTTACACCGTGAAACGCTGGACTCCGGCCGCGGACGGAAGCCTGACCGGCCAGGTCGTCTACACCCCCACCATCCCGAAGTCGCACCTCGTTTCGCTGTGGATGCAGAGCGGCGTGCTCGGCTACAGCCGTGACTGGGACCCGACCACCACGACCACGGTGCCCGTCACCGCCGGAGCAGACACGGTCGCCCCCGACGGTCAGCTCGCCCCGGGCTGGGAGCTCCCCAAGGCCGGCTCGGGCCTGCCGGCGGGAACGCTGGTCCAGGTGGACCGGTCGGGACGGCAACTGCGCACCATCGACACCGGCGGGGCGTGTACCCCCGAGGACTTCCAGACCTCGCAGCACTGGCTCTACTGGAACTGCGGCGCCACGGCGCCCGCCGGCGTCTACGACCTCACCTCGGGCGTCCGCATCCCGCTCGCCTCGCGGGCCCCCTACACCTCGCGCATCAGCGACGGGTTCCTGGTCGACCAGGACCCCACGTCCGGCTCGGTGCGACTGACCGACTTCCACAGCGGAACAGCTTCCGCACCGGTCGCCATCGGGACAGCAAGCGTGTGGGGCAACGCGCGCCCGGGGGGCAGCTGGGCCGTCGACGCGTCCGACGGACTGATCGCCTACGAGAGCACGAGCGATCGGGCCGTCCACGTCATCGATCCCGGGATTCCCCACTCCCCGACGACGGCGTCGGCGCAGGCCTTCACCGGGACCGGAGCCAACCTCAGCAGCGTCACAGCCCAGGTCTCGCAACCCGTGGACGGTTGGCAGGCAACCGTTGTCAGGAGGTCCACCGGCAAGGTCGTCGCAAGGATGAGCGGCGGGCCCGCACATGCCTCCTTCACGGCCACATGGACCGGACCGAAGCCGTACAACGGCATCTACGACTGGTCGGTCAGCGTCCTCCCGCGCGGAGGAACCGCCTACGTACCGGTCGCTACCGTGCCCGAACCGGTCATCGACAGTGTGCCCGACCGGCATGTCTACAGCACCGGCGACCACCCGGACCTGCTGGCGATCCGGACCGACGCCGGAGGCTCGGTCTGGTGGACCCCGAACAACAGCGGACGCATCGTGCCGGAGCAGACCCCGAGTTGCCACCAGAGTGGGACGACCGAGGCCTACCTTCCTTATCGTGCGCTGATCCCGATCAGCCACCAGGCCGGGAGCGGGTCGAACGACCTGCTCGCCGTCGACCGCTACGGCAACCTCTGGTGGTACCCGACCGTCGACGCCTCCGGCACCTGCCCGGAGAAGGCCTACGCCCAGCGCGTCGGGTCCGGCTGGGGCCAGTACACGCAGGTCGTCTCGCCCGGGGACCTCAACGGGGACGGGCACGACGACCTCGTCGCGCGGGACTCCTCCGGCACGCTGTGGTTCTACGCGGGCCGTGGGGAGGGCGTGTTCGCGCCGCGAGCGCGGATCGGCGGCGGGTGGAACACCTACACGCACCTGGTCGGCGTCGGCGCGCTGACCGGCTCCGGGTACGGGAACCTGCTGGCGGTGGACGGCTCCGGGGTGTTGTGGCGCTACGACGCTGACGGGCACGGCGGGTTCCACGCGCGGGTGCGGATCGGCGGCGGGTGGAGCCAGTACAACGACTTCGTCGGGATCGGCGACTGGAACCAGAACGGCACCTACGACCTGCTGGCGCGGGACCACAACGGGGTGCTGTGGTTCTACGACGGCACCGGCCAGGGCACGTTCCGTCCGCGCAGCGAGATCAGCGCCGGGTGGGGCGGGGACTGGGGTCTGTTCTGACGGCGTAGGTCGCACTCATGGGAAGGGCCCCGCACGCGGATGCGCGCGGGGCCCTGCTCCGTGTGCGGCGTCAGTCGCCCTGGCGGGCGACCGTGAGCTGGTCCGCGCCCTCGTCGGCGTCGACGAGGACGGTGTCGCCGTCGCGGACCTCGCCGGCGAGGATCGCGCGGGCGAGCTTGTCGCCGATGGCCGACTGGACCAGGCGGCGCAGCGGGCGGGCGCCGTAGGCCGGGTCGTAGCCCGTGATCGCGAGCCAGTCGCGGGCGGCCTCGGTGACGTCCAGGATGATCCGGCGGTCGGCGAGGCGCCGGTCCAGCGCGGCGACCTGGAGGTCGACGATGCGGCCCAACTCGGCCGTGGACAGCGGCTCGAAGACCACGATGTCGTCCAGGCGGTTCAGGAACTCGGGCTTGAACGAGGCCCGGACGACCTCCAGGACCCGGTCCTTCTTCGCCGAATCCTCCACCGTCGGGTCCACCAGGAACTGCGAGCCCAGGTTGGAGGTCAGGATCAGGATGGTGTTGCGGAAGTCGACCGTCCGTCCCTGACCGTCCGTCAACCGGCCGTCGTCCAGCACCTGGAGGAGGATGTCGAAGACCTCCGGGTGGGCCTTCTCGACCTCGTCCAGCAGCACCACCGTGTACGGGCGGCGCCTGACGGCCTCGGTGAGCTGGCCGCCCTCCTCGTAGCCCACGTAGCCGGGGGGCGCACCCACCAGCCGCGCGACGCTGTGCTTCTCGCTGTACTCGCTCATGTCGATGCGGACCATGGCCCGCTCGTCGTCGAAGAGGAAGTCCGCCAGCGCCTTGGCCAGCTCGGTCTTACCGACGCCGGTCGGACCGAGGAAGAGGAACGAGCCGGTCGGACGGTCCGGGTCGGCGATGCCGGAGCGGGCGCGCCGCACCGCGTCGGAGACGGCCTGGACGGCGGCGAGCTGGCCGACCAGACGGCGGCCGAGCTCGTCCTCCATCCGCAGCAGCTTCGCCGTCTCGCCCTCCAGCAGTCGCCCGGCGGGAATGCCCGTCCAGGACGCCACGACGTCCGCGACGTCGTCCGGGCCGACCTCCTCCTTGACCATGGACGAGGTGGTGGACTCGGTCCGCGCCGCATCCTGGGCCTCGGCGAGCTCCTGCTCGGCGGCCGGGATGTCCGCGTACATCAGCCGGGAGGCGGAGGCGAAGTCGCCGTCGCGCTGGGCGCGTTCGGCCTGGCCGCGGAGGCCGTCGAGGCGCTCCTTGAGCTCGCCGACCTTGTTGAGGCTGCTCTTCTCCTGCTGCCAGCGCGCCGTCAGCGCGCCCAACTGCTCCTGCTTGTCCGCGAGATCGCGGCGCAGCCGGGACAGACGCTCGACGCTGGCCGCGTCGGACTCCTTGGACAGCGCCATCTCCTCCATCCGCAGCCGGTCGACGGAGCGCTGCAGCTCGTCGATCTCGACCGGGGAGGAGTCGATCTCCATGCGCAGCCGGGACGCCGCCTCGTCGACCAGGTCGATGGCCTTGTCCGGCAAGAAACGCGAGGTGATGTAGCGGTTGGACAGGGTGGCGGCGGCGACCAGCGCCGCGTCCGCGATCTGCACTTTGTGGTGGGCCTCGTAGCGGCCCTTGAGACCGCGCAGGATCGCGATGGTGTCCTCGACGCTGGGCTCGCCGACCAGCACCTGCTGGAAGCGGCGCTCCAGCGCGGCGTCCTTCTCGATCCGCTCGCGGTACTCGTCGAGCGTGGTCGCGCCGACCATGCGCAGCTCGCCGCGGGCCAGCATGGGCTTGAGCATGTTGCCCGCGTCCATCGCCGAGTCCCCGCCGGCGCCCGCGCCGACGAGCGTGTGCAGCTCGTCGATGAAGGTGATGACCTGGCCCTCGCTGGACTTGATGTCGTTCAGGACGGCCTTGAGCCGCTCCTCGAACTCGCCGCGGTACTTGGCGCCCGCGACCATCGCGCCGAGGTCCAGCGCGACCAGGCGCTTGCCGCGCAGCGACTCCGGCACGTCGCCGGCGACGATGCGCTGGGCGAGCCCCTCGACGACGGCGGTCTTGCCGACGCCGGGCTCACCGATCAGGACGGGGTTGTTCTTGGTGCGGCGGGAGAGCACCTGCACCACGCGGCGGATCTCGTGGTCGCGGCCGATGACCGGGTCGAGCTTGCCGTCGCGGGCGGCCTGGGTGAGGTCGGTGCCGTACTTCTCCAGCGCCTTGTAGCTGCCCTCGGGGTCCGGGGAGGTGACCCGGGCGCTGCCGCGCACCTCCTTGAAGGCGTCGAGCAGCGCCTTGGCGGTGGCGCCCTCGGCCTTGAGCGCCTCCGCGGCCGGGCCGCCCTCCGCGGCGAGGCCGACCATGAGGTGCTCGGTCGAGACGTACTGGTCGTCCAGCTCGGCCGCGCGGGCGGCGGCCTCGTTGAGGACGGCGACGGTCTGCCGGGCCAGCTGCGGCGCGGCGACCGTCGAGCCCTGGGCGCTGGGCAGCGCGAGGGCCAGGCGCTCGGCCGCGCCGCGCAGGCGCGCCGGGTCCGCCCCGACCGCCTCCAGCAGCGGCCGGGCGATGCCCTCGGGCTGCTCCAGCAGGGCGAGGAGGACGTGTACGGGCGTCACGTCCGGGTTGCCCGCGCCCGACGCCTGCCGGATCGCCGCGGACAGGGCCTCCTGGGCCTTGGTGGTGAGCTTGCTCGCATCCACGTGTGTTCGGTCCTCCTCCGCCGGTCGCACCCGGGCTCGCCTGTGGCCGCAGTGTCTGCGCTATGTCTGCCTCATCAAGCATGACATAAGTTGAGTCTATTCCACTCAACCTTTCGCGCCGCTGTCCTCCGCCGTCTCTCGCCATCCTCCGCCGTCTCCCGCCGTCTCCCGCTCAGACCTCGTGCGGGTGCTCCTCCGCATGGAGGTGGTCGACGCACACCGCGATCGAGAGCAGCAGCGGCACGTCCTCGCCGTCGGCCACGTCGATCGCGTAGGTGTCGCGGACCGAGAACCACTTCTTGCTGACCTGGGCGATCCGGCGCCCGTCCTGCTCCAGGGTGAACTCGTGGTCGGTGAAGTTGCCGTGGACCTCGATCTCGCCGCCGCCGACGGCGTCCCCCAGCTCGGCGAGGTACTTGTCGCGGAAGACGGTGATCAGCTTCTTCTTGACCGTGGCGATGCGCTCGCCGTCGCGCTCGACCATCATCGTGTCGCGGACCGCGATCATCTTCTTCTTGATCACGGCGACGATCTCGCCGGTGTGGTGGTCCTTGAGCTCGAACGTCTCACGGATGCGCAAGGCCTTGCCGTCGACGAGGAACGCCTTGTCGCCGTGCTCGGTGGTGATCCAGTGGTCGTCGCCGATACCGAAGACCCGCTCGCGCATCAGAAACTTCATCGTGCTTTCCCTCTTTCGCATGTGCCGGGGCGTCATCGGACATGCTGCCACCCGCGGAGAGCTCAGCCCATGCGCGACGGCAACCGGAACGGGTCCGGGACGGCTCCGGGACAGGCGCGGGACCCGACCGGGACACGTGCGCCCGAGGCAAGCGCGCCGGACCGGCACGCCCAGGACCGGCGCGCACCCCTCCGGCGCGCGCTACCGTCTCCCGCATGACGCTGCTGGACGAGCCCGGCCCACTGCTCGGCACGGGCCGCACCGCCGACGTGTACGCCCTCCCCGACGGCCGAGTGCTCCGCCGCTACCGGGACGGGCTCGACGCCACCGGTGAACTCGCCGTCATGGCCCGCCTGTTCGAGCACGGCTATCCGGTGCCCCGGGTCTGGCCCGGCCCCCACCACCACGACCTGATCATGGAGCGCCTCTCCGGTCCCACCCTGGCCGAGGCCACCGCAGCGGGCACGGTCAGCGCCGACGCCGCCGGCGAGCTCCTCGTCACCCACCTGCGCCGGCTCCACGCGATCCCCGCCCAGCACTCGTCCGATCCGTCGGACCGCGTCCTGCACATGGACTTCCACCCGCTGAACGTCATGCTGACGCCCGACGGCCCGGTCGTCATCGACTGGGCCACCGCGACCGAGGGGCCTCCCGCCCTGGACCGCGCGACGAGCGCGCTCATCCTGGCCCAAGCCGCCGTGGCATTCCCGGAGTTCGCGGCGCTCGCCCGTGCCGTCCTGCCGCCCTTCCTGCGCCACCTCGGCCCCGTCGACCCCGCCCAGCTGAACCACGCCCGCGACCTCCGCGCGGGCAATCCGACCCTGACCCCGGTCGAGATCGCCGCCCTCGACGAGGCGATGACCCTGCTGGCGCATCTCGGCTGACGCACGGCCGCAGGCGGGCCCGTGGGCCGACCGCTCAGCGCGTCCGGGGCTGGATCGGGCGGCCGGTCGTCGCGTCGACGAGGGTGCGCCGACCCAGGGGCGCGTGGAGCGTCGTGGTCACCTCGACGAGCGTGACGTAGGGCGGGCAGATCCCGGGCGGACGGGTCGTCGTCAAGGTCAACCGGACCTCCGTGGCGGACTCCGCGGCCTGGAGCGAGAGCCGGCGGCATCCGCCGCCGAGGGCCTGGACGCCGACCGTGAGGCCGCCGTCCGTCACGGTGACGGCCTCGATCGGGGTCTTCACCCCGGTCGGCGCGCCGGGCGTCGGCGTCGCCGTCGCCGTGCCCGTCCGCGTCGCCGTTCCTCCGGCGCCCGCCGTGGTTCCGGACCCCGCTCCGGATCCCGCTCCCGAGCCACAGCAGGTCAGCAGCACGCCCGCGAGGGCGACCGCCGCGACTCGCACCCCTTGCTCACGCCTCATGTCCCTTTGATGCCCGCGTGGGCGCACCGGTTCCCACCGATCGAAAAACCCCGGACGGAAGCTCCCGGCCGCGCGCATGATGACCCCATGGGAAAGACATACGAACGCATCGACGGCCGGCTGCGGGAGTTCATCGAGGCGCAGCACATGTTCTTCACCGCCACCGCGCCGCTCTCCGGCGACGGCACCGTGAACCTCTCGCCGAAGGGCCTCACCGGCTCGTTCGCGGTGATCGACGAGCAGACCGTGGCCTACCTCGACTTCGCCGGCAGCAATGCCGAGACCATCGCCCACCTGCGGGAGAACGGCCGGATCACGCTGATGTGGTGCGCCTTCGACGGCCCGCCGAACATCGTGCGGGTGCACGGGCGCGGCGAGCCCGTCTTCCGTGACGACCCGCGCTGGCCGGAGCTGGTCTCCCACTTCCCCGCGATCGACCCGGCCCCGCACGGCCCGCGCGCGATCATCATGGTGACCGCAGAACTGGTCCGCGACACCTGCGGCTACGCCGTGCCGTTCATGACCTACGACGAGGACCGGCCGCTGCACCGCTCCCGCTTCGAGCGGGAGACGGACGAGAGCCTGGACGCGTACTTCCACAAGAAGGAGCACATCGAGCACAGCATCGACGGCCTGCCCGGCCTTCCGCTCCCGCTGCCGCCGTTGCCGCCGCTGCCCGCCAACGCCTGAGCGGCCGAGTGCCTGAACGCCTGAATGCCTGCCTAGGTCAGGTCCCAGAGCAGGCGGTAGTAGCCGATCCGCTCCGGGTCGGGCTCGACGCCGTACGCGTCGAGCAGCGGGCGCTCCCATCCCGGGCCGTAGTTCCACTGGGTGCTCCACGTCGCGATCGCGAGATCGGCCCAGCGGTCGGCGACGCCGAGCGCACCGAGATCGACGTGCCCGCTGAACCGCCCGTCGTCCCCGACCAGGGTGTTGGGCGCGCAGGCGTCGCCGTGGCAGACGACGGGGACGTCCACCGGCGGCACGTCCGCGAGGACGTCGAGCGCCTGGTCGAGGGAGCCGAGGCCCAGGTGCTCGCGCGACCACTCCGGCAGCTCAGCTTCCCCCGCCCCGGCCCGTCCCCGTGCCACGCCGAGCCGCGCCTCGGCGGACCAGTCGAACGGGCACCGCGGCACCGGCAGCGCCTCGTGCAGCATCCGCAGCCCGGCCCCGATCGCCCGCACGGCCGCCCCGGGATCGCGCCTCCACCGCTCCTCGACGGCGCTGCGCCCCGGCAGACCGCGCGTCACGATCCACGTCCCGGCCTCGTCCGCCCCCTCGCCGACCACCTCCGGAACGGTGACGAACCCGCCCGCCCAGCGCAGCCGCGCCACTTCGGCGGACAATTCGACGCCGCTGCCGACGGGGGCCCACTTCACGAACTCCCGCGTGTGGCCTGTGCCGACCTGGAACGTCAGCCCGCCCGCCTCGTTCCGCCACACGGCCCGCACAGGGCGTCCGGCGGCGAGCTCGACGACGAACTCCGGTACCTCGACGGGCTCCTGGGGAAACGTGGCAACCATTCCGGCATTCTGTGCGGGGGCGCCGTCAGTCGGCCAACGCTTTTTCAGCCGCACACCGCGCGTGGATGTGCGCGTCGTGCCGACCGTCCGCGTGCAGCCACACGCTCCGGCGGACACCCTCCAGCGAGAACCCGCACTTCTCGGCGACACGGCAGGACGCCGTGTTGGCCACGGCGTGCCCGAGCTCGAGCCGCTGGAACCCCGCGTCGAAGGCCCACGCCGCCATCGCCTCAACAGCGCGCGGTCCGACCCCCCTCCCCCGCGCGGCCGGAACGGTCCAGTACGCGACGTGCGCCGTGCCGTCCGCGAAGTTCAACCCCTTCAACGCGGCGCGGCCGAGCAGACCGTCGCTCCCGGCGTCGACCACCGCCCAGCTCGCCTCGCTCTCGGCCGCCCAACCACCGCGCCAGCCGGCGACCCACTCCGCCGCCTCGGCGACGGAGTCCGCCCGCCGCACATGCCACCGCTGGATCTCGGGATCCTCGTACGCGGCCCTCACCGCCGGGGCGTCATCAACCGTCCACGGCCGCAGCAGCAGGCCGCCTTCGGCCACGAGTGTCGGCTGCTCCCGGGACGCGAGGGAACCAGGCTGCACGGTGGGCGCGACGAGAGTGGGCACGCGCCGGATTATCCAAGCTCAGAGCCTTGGTGCGCCAGGCTCCGGTTCGCCCTGCGCCGGGTGCGGGAAAGTCGGCCGGAGTCCACTTGCCCTGTCGTGGCGCAGCCCAGGCGGTTCTCCGTTCCCGGCGGTCTGGCAGCCGGTGGCCTCATCCGGGAGGATCGGAGTGGACTGATGAGTCAGCCGGTACCGGACGGGGCGGAGCTCATCCCCCGACCCACGAAGTCCCCTGCCGCCCTCAAGGCTGCGCTCGCCGTCGTCGCCGCAGACCAACTGCCCGAGATGGTGGAAGGGCAGACCAAGGCCATGGCCGAGGCCATCACCACCGGGGGCATCGCTCCCATCCAGGCGTTCGTCGCCCACTGGGCCGCGGTGGTGGAAATCGAACGCCGCCCGGAAACGGCGAGGGCGTACCACCGAGCGGACTACCTTGCCAACCACGGCGAGACCGTCGGCGAATGCCGGAGGCACGCCGTCGTCCTGGCTGAGATCTACCGATCCGCCTTCGCAGCGGTGAACGGGTGAGCTGGAGCTGGGAGTACCTGCCGAGCCAGGAGTACGTCACCGAGGGCGCGCCTCAGGATTTCCTCACGGCGGTCGCAGGCAAGGCCGAGGAACTGGTGCGGGCGGCCGAAGCCTTGTACCTGGACGGGACTACCTCCTCGGGGCGCTGAAGCGGAAGGGCCGCCCAGTACCAAGCGCGTGCGGCACCGGCGCGCTCCAGGTCGTTGCCCTTGCGCAGGTATCGCTGTATGGATACGGCCCCGAAACGACGGACAGCCTCGCCCGGACCACCTCGTCCAGGCACTGGCGGAAGGCCTCGCTCCCGTCCTGGCTCCGCTCGGGCAACGGTGGGAAGCCCCGGAGCGCTCCCTCGTCATTCCCCTCGGCGCCGTTACCCTGACCCACAGCCACGTCCCCACCCCAGTCGCGAACCCGCCCGGCAGCCTGTTCGGCGGCCACTCCCTCACGGATCTGCGGGGGAAGATCGTGGTACTCGACTTCTGGACCTTCTGCCACTGAACTCGGCCGTCCCGAGCCGGGCAGGGGCGGATGATCCGCCCTGCCCGGCTGTTGCTTACGCGGTACGTCAGGTCCGGACGGTGAAGTACTGCCAGGCACCGTTGGTGCTGAGGTTGGCGTTGTCGGTGGCACTGTGCACGTAGTGGGCCGAGAAGCGGTAGAGATGGCCGGTGGCACCCGGCAGGGTGAGCGTGCCGCCTGTGACACTCGACGGACTGAGCTTCTGGCACGAGGTGGTGATGACGGCGTGCCAGGCGGACGAGTAGTACTCCTGCACCTGGAAGTAGACGCACTCGCCGTACTTGTTCGGAGCCACGTCCGCGGCGATCGCGGGCCGGGTGGTGTGGTGGTACACCCGGTACAGGGTCGTGCCGTCGTGGGTGCTCGTGTAGTACCCGCTCTGCGACTCGCCGACATACGCGTAGGCGTACACCCCCGTGGACGCCGTCGCGGGCGCGTAGCGGTAGTCGCCCGGGAACGAGACGGAGAACGTCGTGCGGCGGGTGACCTTGTAGCTCGCCGTCAGATTGCCCCGGGTGTCCGCGATACCCGTCTTGACCAGGACCTTGCTACCGCCGTAGGGCTGCGCGTAGATCGACACCGTACGGCCGTTGTAGGTGGTGCCGAGGTGTGCGGTCACGGTCGCCGCAGCACCGTAGGCGTACGTGCCCGCGTTGGTCGCGATGGAGGCCGCGGTCGCGGCGCGCGAGACCTGCACCGTGACGGACGCGGTCACCCCCAGGTGGGTCGCGTCACCGGGGTAGACCACCGTGTAGACGTTGGGGCCGCCGATCTGCGGGGTGTCCTGGAAGGACAGCGAGCCGTCAGCCGCCACCGCGGCCGTGCCGAGGCTGTACCCGTTCGGGTGGGCCAGGTCGGTCTTGGTGATCTGGACGTTCACACCCGCCGTGTACGGCTCGTACGGATCGGCGGTCAGGTTCGCGCTGACCGTGAGCCCTGCGCCGCGGTTCACGGCGGACGGCGCGTGGAAGGTCAGACCTGGCGCGTCCGGGCTGAAGTTCAAAAACCCCGACGACTCCGTCGGCGCGAGGGTGTCGGACCCCGCGAAGGCCACGTCGTAGCGGAAGTGAAGGCCCGGGCCCGGGACGTCAGTGACACTGAACGAGTGGCTGACCGGGTCGACGGTGGCGGCGGGCAGAGCCACGGACTGCTGGGTGTCGGTGTTGACACGGGTCACGGCGACGGTGGTGCCCGGAGGGATGATCCCCTGCCCCAGCTCGGTGTAGATCACACCGGTGAAGGCGACGCCGGACGGGGTGGCCTTGCTGAACGACGGGTTGGTGATGGTGGTGCTCAGCTTCGCGACGTCCAGCGTGAGGGACGTCGTCGCGGGCCGGTGCGTCGCGTCGCCCGCATAACTGACCTGGTAGGTGTACGTTCCGACCGCGCCGACGGTGTCGTTGACCGAGAAGGTGCCGTCCGCGCCCAGCGTCGTGTCCGGCAGCGCCGAACCGTTCCGCGTCACCTGGAGCGCGGCCCCCGCCGGGATCGCGCCCTTCGTCGCCAGCGTTCCGGGGAGCGTGAACTGCTGCGTGGGGACGGGCATCGCCGACGGGTACGCCAGGCTGAGCGAGGTGTCGGTCAGCCGGGGGTTGCTCAGGATGTTGAGCGTGAGGGCGCCGGCGGCGTCCTTGGTCACGGCGTAGAGGGACAGGCCGTCCGCACCCCAGGCGAGTCCGTCGGGCGCCAGAGTGCTCGGGGCGAAGCCGACGCTGCCCATCGGCTGGTTGCCGCTGTGCGTGACCCACACGTCCGAACCGGAGGTGATGTCACTCCCGGTGGCGATGGTTCCGTCGGACGCCAAGGAGACGGCGTCCGGACCGTAGGTCGAGCCTCCGGCGTAGCCGCCCGGCGAAGCGGACATGAGGGTCCTCGTCAGGAAGGATCCGACCTGGAACTGCTGCGGCGCGGCCAGCAGTACCCGGCTCCCGTCAGCCGTGACGGCCAGGGAGGCCGCCGTACCGCCGTAGACCAAGGTGTCTGCGAGCGTGCGGGGCGCTGCGCCGGTGACGTCGAACGTGGCCACATGGCTGAGGTTCTGGTCGGGCTCCTCAGCGGCGAGAACACCGCCGCCGGTCGCGAGGAGCGGCGACTGGCTCCAGTGCGACATGGCCGGCTCGGGCGTCGCGACGGGCGCCGCCGCGCTGGTGTCGACCTGACCGATGCCGCTGGGTCCGCCGACCGGGCCGTACCCGTACCAGACGGTACTGCCGACGACAGCCACGGACGCCGGGGCGCTGCCCGTGCCGGTCGAATACCGCGCGGCCTCCGTGAGCGTTGACGTGTCGATCGCCGCAACGGCGTCCCCGTCGGCCAGCGCCGCGTACAACCGGCTGCCGTCGGCGGAGAGCGCCAGGCCGGTCGCCCCGGCCTCGTTCGGGATCGTGGCTACCTGGTTCCCGGACAGGTCGGTCACGAGGATGGACACGCTCCCCGCGCCTTGGCTGAAGAAGAGATGCTGGTGAGCGGCGTCGACCACCATGTGGGAGTAGGCCGACAACGCGAGTGCGGTCGAGGTGTCGGCGTGCGCCGCGGTGGCGGGGATCCCGAGGGTCGTGACGGTTCCGGCGACAACGGACACCAGCGTCGCGAGGGAAACCTTCCGGAGGCGCATGGGGCTCCTGGGGGCGTGGTGAGAAACGAGCAGGCGGAGACTAGCGCAGCCCCTGCACTGGTCGGCGCCCGCCCCGATACGTCCCGTCAGGTCCTCTTCATGCATGCCCGGAATGCGCGCGCAGCCCGATGCGGTTGGATGCAGGTATGGCTTCACGTGCACGCGTCCGCGCTCCCCAGCTGGTCGGCAAGGGTGGATGGCTCAACACCGGCGGCAAGGATCTGACCCTCGCGGATCTGCGGGGGAAGATCGTGGTACTCGACTTCTGGACCTTCTGCTGCATCAACTGTCTGCATGTCCTCGACGAGCTCCGGGAGCTCGAGGAGGCGCATCGGGAGACGTTGGTGATCGTCGGGGTGCACTCGCCGAAGTTCGTGCACGAGGCCGAGCATCAGGCCGTGGTGGACGCCGTGGCGCGGTACGAGGTGGAGCACCCCGTGCTGGACGATCCCGAGCTGGCCACGTGGAAGCAGTACGCGGTCCGGGCCTGGCCGACGCTCGTGGTGATCGACCCCGAGGGGTACGTCGTGGCGCAGCATGCCGGGGAGGGGCATGCGCACGCGATCGCCGCGCTGGTGGCGGAGCTGGAGGCGGAGCACGAGGCGAAGGGGACGCTCCGGCGCGGGGACGGGCCGTACGTGGCGCCGGAGGCGGTGCCCGGGGTGCTGAAGTTCCCCGGGAAGGCGGTCGCGCTGCCCGACGGCGGGTACCTGGTGGCGGACTCCGGGCACCACAGCCTGGTCGAGCTGGCCGCGGACGGGGAGACCGTCGTGCGGCGGATCGGCAGCGGGGAGCGCGGGTTCACGGACGGGAAGGCCGAGGCCGCCCGGTTCAGTGAACCGCAGGGCCTGGCGCTGGTCGAGGGCGGAAGCGACGGCCGGGCGTACGACGTCGTGGTGGCCGACACGGTCAACCACGCGTTGCGCGGGGTGAACCTGGCGACCGGCGAGGTGACCACGCTGGCCGGGACGGGGCGGCAGTGGTGGCAGAACTCCGCCACCAGCGGTCCGGCCCGGGACGTGGACCTGTCGTCACCGTGGGATGTGGCGTGGTTCGACGGCCGGGTGTGGATCGCGATGGCCGGGACGCACCAGCTGTGGAGCTACGACCCGGACGCCGACACCGTCCAGGTCGAGGCCGGGACGACGAACGAGGGGCTGGTCGACGGTCCCGCCGCCGAGGCGTGGTTCGCGCAGCCGTCCGGGCTCGCGGTCGCCGCGGACGGGAGCCGGCTGTGGGTGGCCGACTCCGAGACCTCCGCCGTGCGGTACGTGGCGGCCGGGACGCACGAGGTGCGGACCGCCGTCGGGACCGGGCTGTTCGACTTCGGGCACCGGGACGGCGATGCCGCGCAGGCGCTGCTCCAGCACCCGCTCGGGGTGACCGTCCTGCCCGACGGATCGGTCGCGATCGCGGACACCTACAACCACGCGCTGCGCCGCTTCGATCCGGAGACCGGCGAGGTCAGCACGCTCGCCACCGACCTGCGGGAGCCGTCCGGGGCGGTGGTGGACGGGGACGAGATCGTGGTGGTCGAGTCCGCCCGCCACCGGCTGACCCGGCTGCGGCTGCCGGAGGAGGCGGTGCAGGTGGAGGCCGCCGCGCACCGGACGCAGCGGCCCGCGACCGAGATCGCGGGCGGCACGCTCGCGCTGGACGTCGTCTTCACCCCGCCGGCCGGGCAGAAGCTGGACGAGACCTACGGTCCCGCCACCCGCCTGCTGGTCAGCTCCACACCGCCGGAGCTGATCCTCGTGGGCGCCGGCCCGGACACCGCACTGCGGCGCGAGCTGACCCTGAACCCGGACGTCAGCGAGGGCGTGCTGCACGTCTCGGCCATGGCCGCTTCCTGCGACGCGGACCCGGCGATCGAGTTCCCGACCTGCCACGTGCACCAGCAGGACTGGGGCGTGCCGGTCCGCGTCACCGCGCAGGGGACGGACCGGCTCGCCCTGGTGCTGGCCGGGATGGACCAGCAGTAGCGCGAGCCGCGGCCGGCCTCAGCTCTCGAGGAACGCCTTGAGGGCCGCGGCCAGCAGGAACGGGTCGTCCGCCCCGCACAGCTCGCGCGCGGAGTGCATGGACAGGGCGGCGACGCCGCAGTCCACCGTCGCGATGCCGAGGCGGGCGGCCGTGATCGGGCCGATGGTCGTGCCGCAGGGGACCGAGTTGTTGGAGACGAAGCTCTGCCACGGCACGCCCGCCTTCTCACAGGCGGCGGCGAAGACGGCGCGGCCGGTCGCGTTGGTGGCGTAGCGGTTGTTGACGTTGACCTTGAGGATCGGGCCGCCGTTCGGCAGCGGGCGGTGGCCCGGCTCGTGGCGCTCGCTGTAGTTCGGGTGGACGGCGTGGCCCATGTCGGAGGAGAGGCAGATCGTGCCGGCCAGGGCCCGGGCGCGGTCCTCCTGAGTCCCGCCGCGGGCGAAGACGGAGCGGTCGAGGACGTTGCCGAGCAGCGGGCCCTGGGCGCCGGTGTCGGACTCGCTGCCGGTCTCCTCGTGGTCGAAGGCGGCCAGCACCGGGATGTGGTCCGGCTCGGCGTCGGCGGCCGCGACGGCCGCGAGCGCCGCGGTGCCGGCGTGGACGGAGAGCAGGTTGTCCAGGCGCGGCGCGGCCAGCAGCTCGCGGTCCCGGCCGAGGTAGGACGGCGGCTGCACGTCGTGGACCATGAGGTCCCAGCCGACGACGTCCGCCTCGGCGACGCCGGCCGCGGCGGCGACGTAGGCGATGAGGGAGCCCTCGTCGACCTCGCCGAGGCCCCAGACCGGGGTGAGGTGGCGCTGCCGGTCGAGCGTCAGCGCCTCGTTGACGCTGCGGTCCAGGTGGACGGCCAGCTGCGGGACGCGCAGCAGCGCCTCGTCGATGCGGACCAGGACGACCCGGCCGTCGCGCAGCGCGAGCCGGCCGGAGAGGCCGAGGTCGCGGTCGAGCCAGGTGTTGAGCGGGACCCCGCCGTAGATCTCGACGGCGACCTGGCGCCAGCCGTCCGCACCGGTGTCCGGGACCGGCTTGACGCGGAGGTTGGGCGAGTCGGTGTGGGCGCCGACGATGCGGAACGGGGTGGCCGGGGTGGCCCCCTCGGGGACGTACCAGGCGATGAGCGCGCCGCCGCGGATGAGGTAGCGCCCGCCGGGCGCCGCGTCCCAGGCCGCCGTCTCCTCCACCTGCCGGAAGCCCGCCTTCTCCAGCCGTGCCGCCGCCTCGGCCACCGCGTGGAAGGGTGACGGGCTCGACTGCAGGTAGGCGATGAGGTCATCGGTGTGGCTGCGGTCGAAGGCAGGCGTGGCGGTGTGCGTGGAGGCGGCAGCGGGGGTCAAAGCGGGCTCCAGACGTGCTGAGAATGTGCTGAGGGAGGCGATCTCTCCGGTCGAGCATAGGGCCGACACCGACAGGCGCGCGTTGATCGAGCCTTCGTTCACCATGGCGAAGGGTGGCGAGCGGGACGGGTGGCGGCCGCCTCCGGGAGCCGCCGGGGACGCCGCAGGACGCGCGCGGGACGGGCGAAGGACGGCCGCGCAGGGCACGGGCGGGACGCGGGCAGGACGTGCGCAGGGCGCGGGACGCACGAGGGCCCGGACCCTTCCCGGGTCCGGGCCCTGCGTAGTCAGACGGTGCTCAGACGGTGCTCAGCGGGTGCCGGGCACGCGGCCGATCGGCGTGGGCGCCGATCAGAAAGCCTCCTCCGCGAGGTCCATGATCGCGTTGTCGATGCCCTCGGCGATCAGGCGCTGCGTGTGCACGGTCGGCAGCACGTTGCGGGCGAAGAAGCGGGCCGCGGCGATCTTGCCCTGGTAGAACGGCACGTCCTTTTCCGAGGCGCCCTCCGCCAGCTTGGTCTGGGCGACGGCGGCCGCGCGCAGCAGCAGCCAGCCGAGGACCACGTCGCCGGAGGCGAGCAGCAGGCGGGTGGTGTTCTGGCCGACCTTGTACATGTTGCGCAGGTCCTGCTCGACCGTGCCGAGCTGGGCCAGCATGGTGCCGACCAGGGCCTCCAGGTCGCCCGCGGCGGCGGCCAGCGCGTCGCGCTCGGCGGCCAGCTCGTCGCCGCCGACGCCGGCGGCGATGGACTTGAGGATCTGCTCCGACAGCGCGGTCAGCGCCTGGCCCTGGTCCTTGACGATCTTCCGGAAGAAGAAGTCCTGGCCCTGGATGGCGGTGGTGCCCTCGTAGAGGGTGTCGATCTTGGCGTCCCGGATGTACTGCTCGATCGGGTACTCCTGCAGGAAGCCGGAGCCGCCGAAGGTCTGCAGCGACTGGGCCAGCTGCTCGTAGGACTTCTCCGAGCCGTAGCCCTTGACGATCGGCAGCAGCAGGTCGTTCAGGCGCTCGGCGGCGGAGGCGTCCTCACCGCGGGCCTTGAGCAGCTGCACCTCGTCCTGGACGGACGCGGTGAACAGGACCAGCGCGCGCATGCCCTCGGCGTAGGCCTTCTGGGTCAGCAGCGAGCGGCGGACGTCCGGGTGGTGCGTGATGGTGACGCGCGGCGCGGTCTTGTCCAGGAACTGCGCCAGGTCCGGGCCCTGCACACGCTCCTTGGCGTACTCCAGGGCGTTCAGGTAGCCGGTGGAGAGGGTGGCGATCGCCTTGGTGCCGACCATCATGCGGGCGAACTCGATGATGCGGAACATCTGGCGGATGCCGTCGTGCTTCTCGCCGACCAGCCAGCCCTTGGCCGGGTGCTTGGCGCCGAAGGTCATCTCGCAGGTGTTGGAGGCCTTGAGGCCCATCTTGTGCTCGACGTTGGTGGCGTAGGCGCCGTTGCGCTCGCCCAGCTCGCCGGTCTCCCAGTCGAAGTCGTACTTCGGCACGATGAAGAGCGACAGGCCCTTGGTGCCGGGGCCGGCGCCCTCGGGGCGGGCCAGCACCAGGTGGATGATGTTCTCGGACATGTCGTGCTCGCCCGAGGTGATGAAGCGCTTGACGCCCTCGATGTGCCAGGTGCCGTCGGGCTGCTGGATCGCCTTGGTGCGGCCGGCGCCCACGTCGGAGCCCGCGTCGGGCTCGGTCAGCACCATGGTGGCGCCCCAGCCCTTGTCGACCATGAGCTGGGCGACCTTGGACTGCTCCTCGGTGCCCTCCTCGTGGATGACGCCGGCGAAGGCCGGGCCGGAGGAGTACATCCAGATGGCCGGGTTCGAGCCCAGGATCAGCTCGGCGTAGGCCCAGACCAGGGAGTTCGGGGTGGGCGTGCCGCCGATCGCCTCCGGGATGCCGAGACGCCAGTACTCGGAGTCCATGAAGGCCTGGTAGCTCTTCTTGAAGGTCGCCGGTATCGGGGCCGTGTTGGTCTCCGGGTCGAAGACCGGCGGGTTGCGGTCGGCGTCGGTGAAGGACGCGGCAAGGTCGTTCTCGGCGAGACGCGCGATCTCGGACAGGATGGACTTCGCCGTCTCGACGTCCATCTCGGCGAACGGACCGGTGCCGTAGACCTCGTCGCGACCGAGCACCTCGAAGAGGTTGAACTCCAGGTCGCGGAGGTTGGACTTGTAGTGACCCATAGTCGTGAACCCTCAACTCGATCGACGAGATCTACAGCGATCTACCAGTGAGACCTTCTACCTGCTACCAGCAGGTAGCTGCCATGATGCTACCCAAGGGTAACTTAGATCAACCCCCTGCGGCCCTGGCGTAGGTCACATCGCTCGCTAGCCTTGACCTGTGTACGGCTACGAGCAGCCCCAGCAGGGGCCGAACCCCGGCTATCAGCAGCCCTACCCGGAGCCCACTCCGCCCTCGCTGGCGGATGCGATCCGGGCCTTCACCTCGGGTGCGATGACGGTCGAGGACTTTCAGTCGATCTTCATCACCTCGAAGATCTACTGCCCACGCGGGGACCGCCCCGGCTTCCTCGCCCTGCACAACACGCCCCAACCGGTGATCCCGATGTTCAGCTCCCTCAAGGAGCTGCGCCGGTACGCCGGCAAGGACTCGAAGTTCTTCACCGTGACGGGCGCGGAAGTGCTGGACCTCCTGCCCACCGGCTACGGCTTCGCGATGGACATGGAGGGCGAGCACCGGATGGTCTTCGACGCGAAGGCTGTCGAACAGATGGTCGATTTCACCATGCGGAGGATGTACGGATAAGGCGGACGGGGGGTCGTCCGTCACAGGGGCGGGAATTAGTTGACGCTTCAACTTGCTTAGAGATTCAACGTTCAACTACCTTGGACGTGTCGAAGCAAGAGCAAGGAGGCAGCCATGCCCGCTGTGACCGTAGAGAACCCCCTGGTCCTGCCGCGCGTGGAGACGCCGGACCCGGGCACCACGACGCCGCGCCCGGTCCTGGGCGTGGTCACGGCTCCCGAGGGCTTCGAGGGCGAGGGTTTCCCGGTCCGTCGCGCCTTCGCGAAGATCAACACCAAGTACCTCGACCCGTTCATCATGATGGACCAGATGGGTGAGGTGGAGTACGCGGCCGGCGAGCCCAAGGGCACCCCGTGGCACCCGCACCGCGGCTTCGAGACCGTGACGTACATGATCGACGGCGAGTTCGTGCACCAGGACTCGACCGGCGGCGGCGGTCACCTCAGCGGCGGCGACACCCAGTGGATGACGGCCGGCTCCGGCATCCTCCACATCGAGACCCCGCCGGAGCACCTGGTCATGAGCGGCGGCCTGTTCCACGGCATCCAGCTGTGGGTGAACCTGCCGGCCTCGGACAAGATGATCCAGCCGAAGTACCAGGACATCCACGGCGGCGAGGTGAAGCTGCTGTCCACCCCCGACGGGGGCGCGGTCCTGCGGCTCATCGCCGGCGACCTGGGCGGCCACCAGGGCCCCGGCACGACCTTCACCCCGATCACGCTGCTGCACGCCACGATCAGCCCCGGCGCGCGGATCACCCTGCCGTGGCGGCCGGACTTCAACGCGCTGGTCTACGTGCTGGGCGGCGAGGGCACGATCGGCGAGGAGAACCGGCCGATCCACATGGGCCAGTCGGCGGTCTTCGGCGACGGCGACAGCATCGCGCTGCAGGCCTCCGCGATGCAGGAGTCGCGCTCGCCCAACATGGACGTCATCATCCTCGGCGGCGAGCCGATCAAGGAGCCGGTGGCGCACTACGGCCCGTTCGTGATGAACAGTCACCGCGAACTGCAGCAGGCAATCGAGGACTTCAACGCCGGACGATTCGGGCAGATCCCCGTGACCAGGGATTAGTCGCCCCCCGATCGAGCCTGCACGAGAACCCCGTTCACGAATTGAGTGGACGGGGTTCTCGCTTGTCTGTCAGACCTATGCACTAACGTTCACGTTATTCACACAGCATCACGGTGTGTGGGGCGACTGCAGCGCTCTGCCCGTGATCGCACATTCTTTGGCATGCGCACATTCGCGCGTGCTTTCTCTGGGGGTAGTACTTCCGTGAAGCTCCGTACCACTGTGGCCACCGCTGTGGCCGCGACCGCCGCCGTCCTCGCCGTCGGCGCCGCCCCGGCGAACGCGGCCACCGCCGCCAAGGTCAACCCGCAGCTGAGCCTCTCCGCCAGCACGCAGAACGCCACCTACGGTCAGACCATCACCCTGACCGCCCACCTGGGCAAGACCGCGTCCAACCGCACCGTCTCCATCTACCGCAGCCCGGTCGGCGAGGCGGCCAACCAGGTCGTCAAGACCGGCAAGGTCGACAGCTCCGGCAACCTGCGCGTCTCGCTCTGGATGGGCCGCAACACCGGCTTCACCGTCAAGTTCGCTGGCGACGCCGGCGACAACGCGGCCAGCCGCAGCGTCTACGTCCACGACGCGGCCGTGGTCAGCGCCTCCATGGTCAAGGCCGACTACTCCCAGAGCGGTTGGGCCTACTACCACGTCGGCAGCCAGCACTTCCCGACCTTCGCCGGCAAGGTCTCCCCGAACAAGGCCAATGAGCCGATCAACATCCACCTGCAGGTCTACTACAAGGGCGCGTGGGTGAACGCGTACGCGGCCCAGGCTTTCCAGCTCGACTCCAGCTCCTCCTTCGGCGTGTACTGGAAGGGGCTGAACGCCGGCTGGTCCTGGCGCGTCGCGGCGACCTTCAACGGTGACAGCACGAACAGCGGTTCCGGCTACGCCTGGCACTACTTCAAGACCGTCAAGTAAGCCCCAGCCAGGAAACCCTCAGCGCAGGGTCGCGTACAGGGCCGTGGCGTCGTCCTTGGCCTTGCCGCGCGGCCAGCGTGCGCACGCCGGGTCCGAGGCCTCGGCCTCGCGGACCCGGCGGAGGAGTTCGGCCGGGCCGCGCTGGTCCATCAGACGCATCGCGTCGGGCCAGCCGCCCAGGTCGAACCGGTCCACGAACCTCGCCGCCCCGTCGGTGAGCGCCGCGAACGCGCGGAGCTCGCCGAGCGGGGCGGCGCCCGTCTCCGCGTGCTCCGCCGCGCGCGGCAGCGCGGAGGCCACCCACGGGCCGTGGCCAGTGTTGCGGGCGGCCCGGACGGCGAGCGCATAGCGCATGTGCAGGGAGGCCCGCTCCGGACTGCCGTGGGCCGCCGCGTGGACCTGGCGGCGCAGCCCCTCGCCCGCCGGGAAGGGCTGGTTGTCCCCGACGACGGCATAGGTGCCGTCGCGGTCCAGCACCAGCTGGGAGTCGCCGAGCACCAGGTACTGGAGCCCGGGCCCGTGCGCGCGGGCCGCCACCACCATGGCCGCCGGCGTGTTCGGATGCCCGAGATCGCAGCGGGCGCCGTGCAGGGACGCGGTCTCGGCGATCGCGTCGCTCAGACACTGCGCCATCGTCCGGTCCGGGCGGTCGACCAGACGGGCCAGCAGGTGCACGCCCAGCCGCCGGACGAACCAGGCCGTGCCGTGCTCGCAGCCGTTCTCCATCGCGACGGGCGAGCTGCAGCCGTCCAGCAGCACGAACGCGTCGCCGCTGCTGGCGACGAAGTCCTCCGAGGGGCGGTCGCCCCGTTGCGGTTCCCCCGCTATCTCCACGCGCATGCAGTCAGTGTGAGACGGCACGCCGGGCAATGGGAGTCGTTTGACGTACCATCACCCACAATTCGGCTGGTTCGTACACTTGTCCCGAAAGCTGCTGAACTCTCCCACCGAGTCGGCCGCGAGCACGGCGTGCCCGATCGCGCGGGTGACGGTGTCGGCGGCGGCGGCGTAGAGCTCGTTGAGCGCGCCGGCCTCGAGGTGGACGGCGAAGGCGGGATCCCCCTCCGGGAGGGGCAGCGGGCGGGCGCCGGAGGCGAGGACGAACACGGTGTCACCGTCCGAGAGCAGGTGCACCGGGCGCAGCGCGCGGGCGAGGCCGTCGTGGGCGGTCCCGGCGAGCTTCTGGGCCTGCGCCTTGGTGAGGGTCGTGTCGGTGGCGACGACCACGAGCGTGGTGTTGAGGGAGGGCCCCTCGTCGGCCGTGGACGGCGCGGAGGGCTCCGCCCGGAGGTCCGGGAACTCCCCCGGCCGCCCGAAGCGGGCGGCGTAGAGCTCGCCCGTCGCCGGGTCGACCGCCGAGCCGACGGCGTTGACGGCCACGACCGCGCCGAGGGTCGCCCCGGAGGGCAGCCGGACCGAGGCCGTGCCGATGCCGCCCTTGAGCCCGCCCACGACCGCGCCCGTGCCCGCGCCGACGTTGCCCTGCGCGACGGGCGCGTCGGTGGCCGCGTCGGCCGCGTCGCGGCCGAGCGCGGCGTCGGGGCGGGCCTTCCAGTCGCCGCCCCGCCCCAGGTCGAACAACGCGGCGGCCGGCACGACCGGCACCACCTGCGACGGCTCCGCGCCGACGCGGAACCCGCGTCCCCGCTCCTCCAGCCACCCGACGACGCCTCCGGCGGCGTCCAGCCCGAAGGCGCTGCCGCCGGTCAGCAGGACCGCGTCCACGCGCTGCACGAGGTTGCGCGGGTCCAGCGCGTCCGTCTCCCGCGTCCCGGGGCCCCCGCCGCGCACGTCCACCGCCGCGACGGCCCCGCCCTCCGGCGCGAGCACGACCGTGACGCCGGTCAGCGCGCCGTCACCTGCGCGGTGGGCATGCCCGACCCGGAACCCGGGGACGTCGGTGAGGGAGTTGGTCGGCGTGCCGTCGTCTGCCATGCCGTCAGCTTGGCATCCGGGCCTTGGGAAGCGCAGCACCTCAAGGGGCGCGGGGCTCTGCCGATGTACCGCTCCGCCGATGTGCCGCTCCGCCGATGTGCCGCTCCGCCGCGTGGGCGCGAGCAACCACCCTGTGCGGACGGCCCTGCGCACGGAGGACCGTGCTCACAGTCAGTGGTCACTCGCGCAAATCCCCGCGCCCCTGGGCGGTGCCCCTGCCGGGAGGAGCGAACAGGCGGGCGGCAGGGTGCTGAGTACGATGAAAACCATGGTCTCCAGAGCCGCCGCGTCCACGCACGACGACGCCCCCGCCGCGCCCGCGCTCGACGCGGTGGAGGCCGAGCGTGTGGCCGGGACGCTGCAGGCCCTCGCGACGCCCTCGCGGCTGCGCATCCTGTCGCGGCTGCGGCAGGGCCCCTGCACGCCGAGCGAGCTCGCCGCCGACGTGGACATGGAGCAGTCGTCCTGCTCCCACCAGCTGCGGCTGCTGCGCAACCTCGGGCTGGTGGTGCGGGAGCGCCAGGGGCGGTCGGTGGTGTACGCGCTCTACGACGACCACGTCTCCGCGCTGCTGGACCAGGCCGTCTACCACGTCGCGCACCTGCGCGTCGGCGGAGTCGGCGGGGTCAGCGCCGGGGAGGAATGAGCGGGCTCGGCTCACCGCGCCGGACGGCGCCGGGCGCGCGGCGGGCGGGGCCGCCGCCCCGGTGGGAGGAGGCGAGCTGCCAGGGGACGCTGATGACCATCACGCCCGGCATGAACAGCAGCCGGCTCTTGAGCCACAGCGCGGACTGGTTGTGCAGCGGCTGTTCCCACCAGTGGCCGACGACGTACTCGGGGATGAAGACGGCGACCGCGTCCCTCGGGGAGTCCCTGCGCAGGCCGCGCACGTACGTCACGACCGGCTTGGTGATCTCCCGGAAGGGCGAGTCGAGGACCTTGAGCGGGATGTCGATGTCGAACTCGTCCCACTGCCGCTCCAGCTCGGTCGCCTCGTCGCGGTCGACGGCCGCGGTGACCGCCTCCAGCACGTCCGGGCGGAGCGCCTCCGCGTAGCCGATGGCGCGCAGGGTGGCCTTGTGCAGCTTGGAGACCAGCACCACGCCGTGCACCCGGCCCGGCCGGGTGAACTCCTCGGCGGTGGCGTCGACGGCGAGCTCGTCCGCGACGTCGTCGTAGTGCCGGTGAATGGCCCTCATGTTGACGAAGAGGAAGATCGCGGCGACCACGGCCAGCCACGCGCCCTGGGTGAACTTGGTGGCCATCACGATGACCAGGACCAGCGCGGTGACGCACGCGCCGAAGCCGTTGATGATCCGGGACCGCTTCGCCGCCGCCCGTGTCCTCGGCTCCGCCTCCCCGCGCAGCAGCTCGTTCCAGTGCCGGACCATGCCGATCTGCGAGAGCGTGAAGGAGGTGAAGACGCCGAGGATGTAGAGGTGGATCAGGTCGGTGACGTTCGCCTTGTAGGCGACCAGCAGGGCGACGTTGACCAGGGCCAGCGCCAGGATTCCGTTGGAGAAGGCGAGCCGGTCGCCGCGGGTGTGCAGTTGGCGGGGCAGGTAGCGGTGCTGCGCGAGGATCGAGGCCAGCAGCGGGAAGCCGTTGAAGGCGGTGTTCGCGGCCAGGACCAGGACCAGGGCGGTGGCGGCCTGGATGTAGTAGAAGAGCACGCTGTGGTCGCCGCCGAAGATCGCCGCGGCGAGCTGGGCGATGACCGTCTGCTGCGGAGCCGTCGAGCAGTTGGGGAAACCGACGAGCTGGCAGCCGTTGTTCGTGATGTGGATCTTCGAGGTCAGCGACAGCACGGTGATCCCGGCGAACATCACCACGGCCGTGATGCCCATGGCGGCCATGGTCTGCGCGGCGTTGCGGCTCTTGGGCCTGCGGAAGGCGGGGACGCCGTTGGAGATCGCCTCGACGCCGGTCAGCGCGGTACAGCCGGAGGCGAAGGCGCGGAGCGCGAGCATCAGCAGGGCGAAGCCGGCGAGCGTGTTGTTGTGGTCCGTCGGCGTGATCGGGTACTTCGCGCTGGAGGCGACCGGGCTGTGGCCGAAGGCCATCTTGACGAAGCCGGTGATGATCATGAGCAGGATGCCGGCGATGAACAGGTAGGTCGGGGTGGCGAAGGCCTTGCCGGACTCGCGCACGCCCCGCAGGTTCACCGCCGCCAGCAACACGACGAAGAGCACCGCCATCAGCACGCGGTAGGACGCCAGCGCGGTGAAGGCCGAGATGATGTTGTCGACGCCGGAGGCGACGGAGACGGCGACGGTCATCACGTAGTCGACGAGCAGCGCCGCCGCGACGACCAGGCCGGCGTTGGGTCCGAGGTTCGAGGAGACCACTTCGTAGGAGCCGCCGCCGCTCGGGTAGGCGTAGACGACCTGACGGTAGGACAGCACCACCACCGCCATCAGCAGCACGACGCCGAGGCCGATCCACGGGGTCAGGTAGAGGAAGGCCGTGCCGCCGACGGTCAGGACCAGCAGGATCTCCTGGGTGGCGTAGGCGACCGAGGAGAGCGGGTCGGAGGCGAAGATCGGCAGCGCGACGCGCTTCGGCAGCAGCGTCTCGCCGATCTCCTCGCTGCTCATCGCCCGGCCGATCAGCAGCCGCTTCACCACCTGAGGGATGTTCACCACGAACCGAGACTAGGCGAAAACGGATATACAGGGTCTTTCCGGCGCGCGGTGGGGGCGGCTTGGGCGGCGTGGGCGGCTTGGGCGGCGTGGGGACGGTGCCGAGACGACGCAGGGACCGCGCAGGGACCGCGCAGGGACTGCGCAGGGACGGCGGCGCAGCACGGCGGGGGTCCGCCGACGGCCGCATCAGGATCCCGTAGGAGCGGCGCCCGGCGACGTTAGAAGACCATCAGGAACGCTCCGGGATCGCGCCCCCGCACGCCAGCATGGGGGCTCGACCGCTCGACGACCACCACGACGCACATCCCCCGGGAGGGGTCATGTCGGCAGCCACCGCCGCCACCGAAGAGTCCACGCCGCATCCGATACCCGCGGCCGCCGACCCCGCGGAGAAGCACCGCCTCTCCGCGCTCGGCGGCCTGGCCGCGCTCTCCCTGGACGCCATGGCGTCCGTGGCGTACGGGCCCGAGGCGATCGTGCTGGTGCTGGCCACCGCCGGCGCGCACGGGCTCGGCTTCACCCTCCCGGTCACCCTCGCGATCGCCGCGCTGCTGGCCGTGCTGACCTTCTCCTACCGCCAGGTCATCGCCGCGTTCCCGGACGGCGGCGGCTCCTACGCCGTCGCCAAGACCCACCTCGGCCACCGCACCGCGCTGGTCGCGGCGGCATCCCTGGTCATCGACTACGTGCTGAACGTGGCCGTCTCGGTGACGGCCGGCGTGGCCGCGCTGACCTCCGCGTTCCCGTCCCTGTACGGACAGCGCGTGTGGATCTGCCTGGCCGTGCTGGCGCTGGTCACCGCGATCAACCTGCGCGGCATCGCCGAGTCGGCGCGCGCCTTCATGATCCCGACGGCGGTCTTCGTCGCGTCGATCCTCGGCGTCATCGTCGTCGGCCTGTTCCGCGCCCACCCGGTCGCGCTGCTGGCCGCCGGGCACAGCTCCGTCGTCGCCTCCAACGCCACCTCCGTCGGCGTCCTGCTGCTGCTTCGCGCGTTCGCGTCCGGCTGCTCCGCGCTGACGGGCGTCGAGGCGATCGCCAACGCGGTCCCCTCGTTCCGCGTGCCGCGCGTCAAGCGCGCCCAGCACACCGAGATCGCCCTGGGCGGGCTGCTCGGCGTGATGCTGATCGGGCTGGCCGTGCTCATCGGCCGGTTCCACCTTCAACCGCGCGACGGCGTCACCGTGCTGGCCCAGCTGACCGACGCCTCCTTCGGCCACGGCTTCCTCTTCTACCTGGTGCAGTTCGCCACCATGGTGCTGCTGGCGCTCGCCGCGAACACCTCCTTCGGCGGCCTGCCGGTGCTGCTGCGGCTGCTGGCCCGTGACCACCACCTGCCGCACGTCTTCGCGCTCCGCGCGGACCACCAGGTCTACCGGCACGGCGTGCTGGCGCTGGCCGGGGCCTCGGCCGTGCTGCTGGTCGCCTCCGGCGGCGACGTGAACAGCCTCGTCCCGCTGTTCGCGATCGGCGTCTTCGTCGGCTTCACCATCGCCCAGGTCGGCATGGTCCGGCACTGGTGGCTCTCCCGCTGCGCCGGCTGGCGCGGCAAGGCGGCCGTGAACGGATTCGGCGCGCTGCTGACCGCGGCGGCCACGGTGGTCGAGACGCTGACGAAGTTCACCGAGGGCGCCTGGCTGGTCGTCACCCTGCTGCCGCTGCTGGTCCTGCTGTTCACCGCCGTCCGGCGCGGCTACGCCAGGATCGGCGAGAAGCTGGAGCTGGGCGTCGTCCCGGCAGCGCCGGAGCCGCGCCACTCGCTCGTCGTCGTCCCCGTGGGCGCGCTGTCGCGCCTGACGCGCGAGGCGCTGTCCGCGGCGGTCTCGCTCGGCGACGAGGTGGTCGCCGTGACGGTCGTCCCCGGCGAGGCGGACGAGGAGGAGCGCGCGGCGGCGGAGTCCCTGCGGCGGGACTGGGAGCTGTGGCAGCCCGGGGTCCCGCTCGTCGAGATCCCCTCGGCCCGCCGCGAGTTGGCCAGGCCGCTCGTGCGGTACGTGCGGGAGCTGCGCGCGGAGGACGGCGGGCACGCGTACGACCGCGTCACCGTCCTGGTGCCGGAGGTCGAGCCGGAGCACTGGTGGACCTGGCCCCTGCACAACCAGCGCGGCGCGCTGATCAGCCGGGCCGTGCGACGCGGTACGGACGCCACCGTCTGCCGACTGCGGCTGCGACTGAACGGATAGGACCGCCCAAGAGCGGACGGGAGGCCGAAATCCGACCTTCGGCGCAAGGGGTACACGCCGAGGAAAGTGCGTCGCCGCAGGTCAGTGGTGGCTGCTAGGCTCCGCCTGCGCCATGGGGGGGAGCCCGAGGCCGCCGCCGGCTCGCCCGCCAGGGCTTGAGCACAGGACCTTCGGCACGCGGCATCGGTCGGCACCGTCCGTGCGCGATTCGAGACGTTCCTCCTGAGGGAGAGCCTGTGCTGTCCGACCGTTCCCGGGCACTGAGCACGGCCGCCGCGGCTTTCACCGCGGCGGCCGTCGCCGTCGCCCTGACCGTGACCGGCAGTGCCGTCGCCACGGCCGCCACCGCCACCGGGACCACCCCGGCGAGCAGCGGCGCCGCGGGCATCGGCACGCCGGTCGACTTCCCCGGCACCACCGCCTCCGCGCCGGCCGCGGAGACGCTGATCAGCGCGGGGAGCACCGGGTTCCTGCACCAGCGCGCAGGCAGCAACGACCTGCTGTGGACCCGATACGACACCGGCGCGACCGTCACGGCCTTCACGCTGTCCCCGCGCGTCGTCCCGGCGAACCTCCGGCTGACGATCCCCGGGGAGTTCGGGGCCGGCTCCGACGTCGTCGCGTCCTTCGACTGGAGCACCCAGTCCTCGGTCACGCTCTACGACATGGGCGCGGGCGGCGCGCAGAGCGTCGTGTCGCTCAACGGGCTGATGTACAAGGGAACGTACGGCAGCACCGTGGTGGCGGTCGGCCTCGCCGGCTCCGCAGCCGGGCCGGGCGTGCACCTGCTCACTCCGGACGGGGCGGGCGGGACCAAGGACGTCCTGGTCACCGGCCTGCCGGCCGCGGCCGCGGGACGGGCGACCCAGGTGTTGGCCGGCGACGCCTCCGCGGTCGTGGTCCAGTACACGGACGCCTCCGGCTACCACCAGGCCCTGGTCGACCTGACCTCGGGCGCCGCCACCCCGGTCAGCCTCAACGCCCCTGCCGCGTCCGTCCTCCCCGCACAGGTGGCCCTCTCGCCCACCTCGATCGTGTTCTGGGCCGGGGGCGGCAGCGCCGTCCACGTCTTCTCCCGGTCGGACGTCTCGGCCGCGCCCGTGGCCGTGCAGACCCCGGCGAACTCGGTGAGCCAGCCCACCCCTTCCGTCGCCGAGGTCGGCGGGGCCGTCCTGGCGGTCCAGAACCCGCGAGCGGCGGCGCTCAGCGGCGGCGCGCTGACGGCGACGCCGGAAGCGGGCGGGGCGAACACCTCGCTGCTCGCGGTGACCGACGACGCCTTGCTCCCCACGCCCGACGGCGGCGCCCTGATCGCGGGCACCACCCAGGGCGGCGAGTGGGGGTTCTACCGGGTCGCCCCGGGGTCCTCCGGACCGGCCGCCACGGAGGTCACCCCGCTCTACCGCGCGCCGTCCCCCGTCGCGGGCCTCGCGTTGGAGCGTGGCACGGCCACGGTGTGGAGCGCCGACTCCGGGACGATCTGGAGCCGCACGCTCACGGGCGGAGCCTTCGGCGCGCCGACGCGCATCGCGTCCACCGGAACGGCGTACGGGCCGATCATCGCGACCGGCGACGGCCAGGTGGTGTACGCCGACGGCGGGGCCCTCGTCAAGGCGGGCAGCTCCGGCACAAGCGGCGGCGTCGGATCGCCCACCGGTTCGCCCGTCGACGCCGACGGACGCTACGCGCTCTCCGACAGCGGCGCGCTGATCGCCTCGGACTTCGGGGCCCACGACATCCTCGGACCGGTCGGCGCTCCCGCCAAGCCCTCGGGGCAGCGTCCGGGCGCCGTATGGGGCGGCTTCGCCTACGTCGGCTCCGGTCGGACGGGCGCCGTCACCATCGAGGACCTGGCCCACCAGCGGGTGGCCGGCGTCGTCGACAGCGGCGCGCCCTGCGTCGCCCCCGAGGTCCAGGTCGTCGGCCGCTGGCTGTACTGGACCTGCGACACCCACACGGCCGGCATCCTCGACATGGCCGACGGGGCCCGTTACCGGCTGCCGGCGAGCGGCGCCGGTTACGACGACGCGCTGCTGGGCGACGGCTTCGTCGTCCACCACGACGCGACGGCCGGGCAGTTGGTGCTCGACGATGTCCACACCGACGCGGACGCCTCGACTACGACGGTGGCCGCGCTCGGCGGCGGGACCACGGCGCCCGACCGCGACCTGTCCTGGACCGTGGACCGCTACAGCGACGAGCTCGGCTGGCACGGCGACGACAACGTCTTCGACGTCGCGCCCGTCGTCGGCATCCCCGCTTCCGCCGCGTGGACCCCGACACCCGGCAAGGCCGCCTCCGTGCCCGCGTGGGTGACGCCGGTGGCGTTCACCTACGGCCAGGGCCTGACGGACTTCCACGAGTGCTCGGGCGTCCTGATGGCGCCGATCCGCGTGCTCGCCACGGCCGACTGCTACACCGGCCACGGCAGCAACAGCTTCGGCTGGAACTACAACCGCTCCACCGGCACGCTCAATGGCGGCGGCAGCAACCCCTCGTACCTGCTCGACCAGCGCTACAACGCGGCGACGGGGCAGGACGACGTCAGTGTGACGCGCTCCTACGACAACCCGTCGAAGAGCGTCGCCGTCCTCGCAGGAGCGTCCGACGGCGCCCTGTACCGTCCCGGCACCACTGCGACCTTCTACTCCTGGTCCACGCTGGGTTGGGGCGGCTCGGGCGGCATCCGCACCCCGCATGTGGAGACGGTGCAGCTCCAGTCCGCGGCGACCTGCGCGCAGCTCCTCGGCCACGCGCTGCCGTCCGGCTCCATCTGCACGGCCCCGGCCCCGGGCGCGGCCTGGGTGGCGCCGCAGGACCAGTGCACGGGTGACGCGGGCGGCGCGCTCGTCGCCGGCGGCAAGGTGATCGCGACGTCCGCGACGCCCGAGAGCTCCTGCGCTTCCACCTCGGTCCGCGTCTACACGGCGACGGCACCCAAGATCGCCTTGGAGCGCGGCTGGAGCCGGGACCTCGGCGTGTCCAACTACGGCATGGGCTTCGGGGGCATCACCGCGAAGTCCTCCGACGGCCTGCTGACCGCCTTCTGCTCCAGTGACATGCACGGCTGCCTCAACGGCGGCGTGGGCCAGCTGAGCGACATCCAGAAGCAGTTCAACCTCGTGCTCGCCGCGGGCGACATGGACGGGGACGGCAACCTCGACCTTCTCATCCGCAGCAAGTCGGGCGCGCTGTACCGGTTCTGGGGCCTGGGCGTGGGCGTTGTCGAGCTGAACAGCAACAAGAAGACCCTGCTGGGCACCGGTTGGAACCAGTACACCCGCATCCTCGCCCCCGGCGACCTCACCGGTGACGGGATCACCGACGTGGTGGCCATCGACCACTCCGGCGTGATGTGGCTCTACCCCGGCACCGCGAACGGCGGTCTCGGCAGCCGGATCCGGGTCAGCAGCGGCTGGAACTCCTTCAACCTCGTGGCCGGGAACGGCGACCTGACCGGCGACGGCATCGCCGACCTGGTGGCGCGGGACTCCGGCGGGCGGCTGTGGACCTTCGTGGGCGACGGCCACGGCGGGTTCCAGGCGCACCACGTGTACGTCGGCTCGGGCTGGGGCCGCTACAACGCCGTCGTCCTCGGCGGCGACCTGGACGGGCAGGGCCACGAGCAGCTCATCGGCCGCCTGCCCAACGGCCAGTGCTACCTCTACACCTCCAACGGCGCGGGCGGCTTCACCTCCAACGGCGCGGTCGGCGGCAACAACTGGGAGCGCTACGCCCAGCTGAGCTGAGCCCGGGCGCGGACACACGCACTCGCGCACTCGCGCACAAGCCCCAGGGCGCGGATCCTCCGCCCCTGGGGCTTCGCCACGCTAGGACGGCGTATAGATGCGCCCGGCTCGCGTATGGAACCCGTCAAGATTGCACAACCCACCCGCCCGCCGCGGGTGTGATGGCGGGGTGTTCGAGGAATCCGCCCCCGCGTCGATGCCGACGCCCCTGCTGTTCGTGGTCGCCTTCGGCGTCGCGTTGGCGGCGTCGGTGTTCGTGGGTGCGGTGACGACGCCCCGGCACGCCGTGGTGGGGCTGGTCCTGGTGGGCGCCGCCTGCGTCGGCGTGGCGCGGCGGGGCAGGGACCTGCGGGCGGCGCTGGTGATCGCGCCGGTCTTCTGGCTCTGCTTCGACGGGTTCGTCGAGCACCGGGACGGCGTCCTCGGCTGGGACGGCTGGACGGAGGCGTGGCGGCTCGCCGCGCTGCTGGGCGCGGCGCTGCTGCCGCTGCTCGTGCGCGGGGCACGCGGGTTGTGGAGCGCGCGGACGCGGTTCCGGCGGGCCTCGCTGGAGTGGTTCGAGCCCGAGATGCCCGAGCGGAAGCACCCCTCCGCCTGGAACTGAAGGCGGCTCAGCCCGCCGACCGACCCGCGAGGATCCGCGCCCGGCAGGACGCGGGCGTCCCCCACGCGTCCCGCAGCGGACGGGCCTTGCGCAGCCACAGGGACAGGTCCAGCTCCTCCGTGTAGCCGATCGCCCCGTGCAGTTGCAGAGCCGCCCGTGCCGCGGTGCAGGCCGCCTCTCCCGAGGCGACCTTCGCCATGGCGATGTCGACGGGGTCGAGCGACAGCGCCGCCGCGTGGACGAGCGGCTGCGCGAACTCCAGCGCGATCAGCACGTCCGCGAGGCGGTGCTTGACCGCCTGGAAGGAGCCGACCGCGACACCGAACTGGCGCCGCTGGCGCACGTAGGCGACGGTCTGCTCCAGCAGGGCCCGCCCGAGGCCCAACGCCTGCGCCGCCGTCGCGAGCGCGGCCCACGCCCGCGCCTGCCCGACGGCCGCGGCGACCTGCGGACCGCGTGCGAGCAGCTCTCCGCTCGCGGCAGGAGCGGCAGGAGCGAAGAGGCGCCGGACCGGATCGTGCGAGGGCGCCTCAGGGCCGGGCCCGGCCGCCGACCACAGCTCCTCCCCCGCCTCCCCGGCGACGACGAGGATCACGTCCGCGACATCGGCGTCGAGCGCGTAGCCGCCGCCCACGCGCAGAGTCGCGAGTGCGCTGCCGGACGCGAGACGCAGCAGCCACGCCCCGGCGTGCGCAGCACAGCCGCCCACACCGCCCCGGTCGGACCCCGCCCCGCCGCCGACCCCCGGGTCGCCGAGCCCCGCGAGGCCCGGCCTCGCCCCAACGG
>NZ_BBPQ01000022.1:0-51668 GCF_000787855.1 Streptacidiphilus anmyonensis
GCCGCGGGGCGGCAGCTCGCGCCCCTGTCGTGCCTCCCGCGTGCCATAAGGTGATCCCATGATCGGCCAGCGGATTGACCTGGGACATGGAGTCCACGTCGCCTTCACCGACCGGTGGGGCGGAGTGAGCGCGGAGCCCTACGCGGAGCTGAATCTCGGCGGAGCGGTCGGGGACGACCCGACCGCCGTCCGGGAGAACCGGAGGCTTGCGGCGGGGGCACTCGGGATCGACCCGGCGGACGTGGTCTGGATGAACCAGGTCCACGGCGCCGAGGGCTTCATCGCGGGCGGACGGCAGGCGGACGGGGAGGCGCCGAGCGTCGACGCCGTCGCCACCCGGGCGCCCGGCCTCGCCCTCGCCGTCCTCACGGCGGACTGCACGCCGATCCTCCTCGCCGACCCCGAGGCCGGCGTCATCGGGGCCGCGCACGTCGGGCGCCCCGGTCTCGCGAAGGGGGTCGCCGACACCGTCGTCGCGCTGATGCGTGAACTCGGGGCCAACGCCATCGAGGCGACGATCGGCCCCAGTGTGTGCGGTCGCTGCTACGAGGTGCCGGAGGCGCTCCGCGCCGAGGTGGCCGCGGGAGTGCCGGAGGCCTTCGCCGAGACCTCGTGGGGGACGCCGTCCCTCGACATCCCGGCCGGGGTGGCCGCGCAGCTCGCGCTCCACGGGGTGACCGTCCGGGCGAGCGGGCACGTCTGCACCCTCGAGTCCGAGGACCACTTCTCCTACCGGCGGGCGTCGCGGACGGGACGCCTGGCGAGCTACGTCTGGCTGGATCCAAAGTGACAAATCTGACATCGGCGGAGCGCTCGGCTCAACTCCGGACAAACCTGGAGGCCGTGGAGGCGCGCATCGCCGCGGCCTGCGCCGCCGCCGGGCGCCGGCGCGACGAGGTGACCCTCGTGGTCGTCACGAAGACCTACCCGGCCTCCGACACCCGGCTGCTGGCCGGACTCGGGGTGACCGACGTCGCCGAGAACCGCGATCAGGACGCGGCGCCAAAAGCAGAGGAATGTCGCGATCTGCCGCTCAGTTGGCATTTCGTCGGTCAATTGCAGACCAACAAAGTCCGTTCCGTTCTCCGGTACGCCGACCGTGTGCATTCCGTGGACCGGTCCAGGCTGGTCGACGCCCTCTCCGCGGAAGTGGTCAAATCCGGACGAGCCGACCTGGGCTGCCTGATCCAGGTGGGGCTGGAGTCGGAGACGCCGGAGGGGGCGCACCGCGGCGGAGCCGCGCCGAGTGAGGTCGAGGCACTGGCGGAGGCCGTAGCAGCCGCCCCTGGCCTGCGACTTGACGGTCTGATGGCGGTGGCGCCGCTGGTGGGTCCGTTCGCAGGCGACGCACGCCGCGCCTTCGGGCGTCTCGCGGAAATCGCATCCCGCGTACGGGAGACCCATCCTGCTGCCACGATGGTCTCTGCCGGGATGTCAGGAGACCTGGAAGAGGCCATTGCTGCGGGTGCGACACACGTACGCATCGGTACGGCGGTACTGGGTGCGCGGCCGACGCTCCGGTAACGTCACCGGTTAGAAGATCAGACCGGAGAACAAATCCGGACATTCCAGAATCTCTCCGGGGACCGGAGGGGAACCGTGGATCGTAGTACCTCCCGGACCGATCCACCACAGAGCGGAGGACAGGAGTATGGCCGGCGCAATGCGCAAGATGGCGGTCTACCTCGGTCTCGTGGAGGACGATGGCTACGACGCCCAGGGTTACGACCCGGACGACGACTACGACCACGAGCCCGAGCCGCTGAGGACCGGACAGACCGAGGAGGTCCGTCGCCCGGCCGCGCCCGTGGCCGCTCCGGTCGCCGCCGCACCGGTGGCCGCCTCGGCGGTCGTCGCCCCGATGCGGGCGCCCGAGCCGCGCATCGCGCCAGTGGCGTCCATCACACCCGAACGTCGTCTCGTCGAGAAGAGCGCCCCGGTGATCACGTCCAAGACCGCGTCGGAGCGGGAGCCTTACCGCATCACCACGCTGCATCCGCGAACCTACAACGAGGCCCGTACCATCGGGGAACACTTCCGTGAGAACACCCCTGTGATCATGAATCTCACGGAGATGGACGACACGGACGCCAAGCGCCTCGTAGACTTCGCGGCTGGACTCGTCTTCGGGCTTCACGGCAGCATCGAGCGCGTGACGCAGAAGGTGTTCCTGCTGTCTCCTGCTAACGTCGATGTAACGGCGGAGGACAAGGCACGGATCGCCGAGGGCGGGTTCTTCAACCAGAGCTGACAGGCATGAAGGGCGAGGGGAGACACGGTGAGCGTTGTATGGCAGGTGCTGTACATCGTCCTGATGTGTTTCTTCGTCCTGCTCCTGGCCCGCATGGTGATGGACTGGGTCCAGTTCTTCGCTCGCGACTGGCGGCCAGGGCGGGCCATGGTCGTCCTGCTCGAAAGCATCTACACCGTCACGGATCCGCCGCTCAAGCTCCTGCGGCGGTGGATCCATCCGGTGCGGATCGGGGGAGCGGCCCTCGATCTTGCCTTCATGCTGCTGATCATCATTGTGTTGATCTTGATCCAGGTCGTGGGGGCGCTGTGACCGACGCAGATGCCCGGCTGTCCGACGATCACGTTGAGGTGAAGAAATGGCATTGACCCCCGAGGACGTTCGGAACAAGCAGTTCACGACCGTCCGCCTCCGCGAAGGCTATGACGAGGACGAGGTCGACGCCTTCCTCGACGAGGTGGAAGGCGAGCTGACCCGCCTCCTGCGCGAGAACGAGGATCTGCGCGCCAAGCTGGCCGCGGCGACCCGTGCCGCCGCCCAGGCGCAGAACCAGCAGAACATGCGCAAGGAGCTGCCCGGCCCGCAGGACGGTCCGCAGCAGCAGCGCCCCGGCGCGCCCGTGCCCGCTGCCATATCCGGTCCGCCGGTCCCGCAGCAGGGCATGCCGCAGCAGGGCATGCCCCAGGGCATGCAGCCCGGTATGCCGCAGGGCATGCAGCCGGGCATGCCGCAGGGCATGGGCCAGCCCGGTATGCCGCAGCAGGGCATGCCGCCGCACATGCAGCAGCAGATGGGCGGCCACCCCGGTCAGCCCGCGCTCCCCGGCCCGGGCGGCCCGCAGCTGCAGCCGGCTCCGCAGATGGGCGGCCCCATGGGCGGCCACACCATGGGCGGCGGCCTCGCCCCCATGCAGCAGCAGCCGATGATGCCGCAGCAGCAGAACAACGACTCCGCTGCCCGCGTCCTGGCTCTGGCCCAGCAGACCGCCGACCAGGCGATCGCCGAGGCCCGCTCCGAGGCCAACAAGATCGTCGGCGAGGCCCGCAGCCGCGCCGAGGGTCTGGAGCGCGACGCCCGCGCCAAGGCGGACGCGCTGGAGCGGGACGCGCAGGAGAAGCACCGCGTCGCGATGGGCTCCCTGGAGTCCGCGCGTGCCACGCTGGAGCGCAAGGTCGAGGACCTGCGTGCGTTCGAGCGTGAGTACCGCACGCGTCTGAAGTCCTACCTGGAGACGCAGCTGCGTCAGCTGGAGTCCCAGGCGGACGACAGCCTCGCGCCGCCGCGGACCCCGGCCACGGCCTCGCTCCCGCCGGCTGCACCCCTGCCCCAGCCCGCGATGAGCCCGGTCGGCGCCTCCCCGATGAGTGCGGGTGGCCCCTCCTTCGGTGGCAACCAGACGTTCGGCGGCCAGCAGTCCTTCGGCGGCGGCCAGAACGGCCCGTCCTTCGGCGGCAACGCGTTCCAGCCGGCCGGCGGCCAGCCGACGCCTCCGGCGGCGATGACGCAGCCGATGGCGGCCGTCCGTCCGCAGCCCCCGCTGCAGCAGGCGCCCCAGCCGATGCGCGGGTTCCTGATCGACCAGGACGACGAGAACTAGAGTCGTCACACGAGAGGGCCCCGCTCCGGGAAACCGGAGCGGGGCCCTTTTGCGTTGCTCAGGAGAGAGTGACGACTGCGGCCACGCCGTGGAGGTCGAGTGCCGCGTCACCGGTCACGAGTGCGGCGTCGAGCGGGCCGAGGGCGGTGCCGTCGACGGTGGCGGTCCCCTCGAAGACGACGCAGAGGGTGGTGCCCGTCAGAGCGGTGCTCGTCGTGACGAACCGGACGTCCGCGGAGACCGCGCCGCGGCGGGTCATCACGTTGAAGTCGACCAGCGGGTCGCCGAGAAGACGGCAGTCCGTCTGCGCGTCGCCGGAGAAGGCGAACGGCCGGTACCGCTCCGAGACGACCGTCAGGGCGCCGTCGACCGTGAGGGCCATGCCCTCGCCCCGGACGACGGTGATGATCCGGTCGACGCCCTCGAAGAACGAGAACGGACCGCCGGAGGCGACATCGGCGAGGGAGACCCGCCAGTCGAACTCGCCCGCCCCCGACGGCGACGACGCGACCTCGCGGGTCACGCCGCCGCCGTTCTTCCAGGGACTGGCCACGCGGTCGGCCGCGCGCAGGACCTGAATGTCCGTCATGGGTCAGGCCTTGCGCAGCCAGAACGTGAGGCCGAGGGCCTCGTCCGCGAAGGGCGCGGCGTCGGCCCAGTCCGGCTCGCCGGAGGCGAAGTCCGTGGCGAGGACCTCGTCCGCGAGGAGCGCGCCGTGGGCGGCGAGCGCCTCGGCGGTCTCGTCGGTCGACGCGACGTACCGGAGCACGATCCGGTCGGAGACCTCCAGGCCCGAGTTCTTGCGGGCCTCCTGAACCTGGCGGATGGCGTCACGGGCGACGCCCGCGAGGCGCAGCTCCGGGGTGATGTGCAGGTCGAGGGCGACGGTCGCGCCGGACTCGTTGGCGACGGCCCAGCCCTCGCGCGGGGTCTCGGTGACGACGACCTCCTCCGGCGTGAGCTCGACGGTCTCGCCGTTCACCTCGACCGTCGCGGTGCCGGTCGCGCGCAGCGAGGCCGAGAGCGCGGCCGCGTCGGCCGCCGCGACGACCTTGGCCACGTCCTGCACGCCCTTGCCGAAGCGCTTGCCCAGCGCACGGAAGTTGGCCTTGGCCGTGGTGTCGACGAGCGACCCGCCGACCTCGGCCAGCGACTCGATCGCGGTGACGTTCAGCTCCTCCGCGATCTGCGCGAGCAGCTCCGCCGGGAGCTCCTCGTAGCCCTGCGCCGAGACCAGCGCGCGCGACAGCGGCTGGCGGGTCTTGACGCCGGAGTCGGCGCGCGTCGCGCGGCCGAGCTCGACCAGGCGGCGCACCAGCGCCATCCGGCGCGAGAGCGCCGGGTCGATCAGCGTCTCGTCGGCGACCGGCCAGGTCGCGAGGTGGACCGACTCCGGGGCGTCCGGGACGACCGGGACGACCAGGTCCTGCCAGACCCGCTCGGTGATGAACGGGGTCAGCGGGGCCATCAGCCGGGTCACCGTCTCCAGCGCCTCGTGCAGGGTGGCCAGCGCGGCGGGCTCGCCCTGCCAGAAGCGGCGGCGGCCACGGCGGACGTACCAGTTGCTGAGGTCGTCGACGAAGGAGGAGAGCAGCTTGCCGGCCCGCTGGGTGTCGTACGCCTCAAGTGCCGCGTCCACGTCCCGGACCAGGGAGTTGAGCTCGCTGAGCACCCACTGGTCCAGCATCGGGCGGTCGGCGGGCGCGGGGTCGCTCGCGGACGGCGCCCAGCCGGCGGTGCGGGCGTACAGGGCCTGGAAGGCGACGGTGTTCCAGTAGGTCAGCAGCGTCTTGCGGACGACCTCCTGGATCGTGCCGTGCCCGACGCGCCGCGCCGACCACGGGGAGCCGCCTGCGGCCATGAACCAGCGCACGGCGTCCGCGCCGTTGGTGTCCATCAGCTCGATCGGCTCGAGGATGTTGCCGAGGTGCTTGGACATCTTGCGGCCGTCCTCGGCCAGGATGTGGCCGAGGCAGACGACGTTCTCGTAGGAGTTGCGGTCGAAGACCAGGGTGCCGACGGCCATGAGGGTGTAGAACCAGCCGCGGGTCTGGTCGATGGCCTCGGAGATGAACTGCGCCGGGTAGCGCTTCTCGAACAGCTCCTTGTTCTTCAGCGGGTAGCCGTACTGCGCGAACGGCATGGAGCCCGAGTCGTACCAGGCGTCGATGACCTCGGGGACGCGCACGGCCGTGCCACCGCATCCGTCCGCCGGGCAGGCGAAGGTGACGTCGTCGATGAACGGGCGGTGCGGGTCGAGGCTGCTCTGGTCCGCGCCGGTGAGCTCGGAGAGCTCGGCCAGCGAGCCGACGCAGGTGAGGTGGTCGTCCTCGCAGCGCCAGATCGGCAGCGGGGTGCCCCAGTAGCGGTTGCGGCTGAGCGCCCAGTCGATGTTGTTGTTCAGCCAGTCGCCGAAGCGGCCGTACTTCACCGTCTCCGGGTGCCAGTTCGTGCGCTCGTTCTCGCGCAGCAGCGCGTCCTTGACCGCGGTGGTGCGCACGTACCAGGACGGCTGCGCGTAGTAGAGCAGCGCGGTGTGGCAGCGCCAGCAGTGCGGGTAGCTGTGCTCGTAGGCGACGTGGCGGAAGAGCAGGCCGCGGTCCTTGAGGTCGGCGGTCAGCGCCTCGTCGGCCTTCTTGAAGAAGACGCCGCCGACCAGCGGGACGCTCTCCTCGAAGGTGCCGTCGGCGCGGACCGGGTTGACCATCGGCAGGCCGTAGGCGCGGCAGGTCGCGAGGTCGTCGGCGCCGAAGGCCGGGGCCTGGTGGACCAGACCGGTGCCGTCCTCGGTGGTCACGTACTCGGCGTTGACGACGAAGTGCGCCTCGCCGTCCACGTCGACGAGCTGGAACGGACGCTGGTAGGTCCAGCGCTCCATCTCCTTGCCGGTGAAGCGCTCGCCGGTGACGGTCCAGCCTTCGCCGAGCGCCTTCTCGACGAGCGGCTCGGCGACGACGACCTGCTCGGTGCCGTCGGTGGCGACGACGTAGGTCACCTCGGGGTGGGCGGCCACCGCGACGTTGGAGACCAGCGTCCACGGGGTCGTCGTCCAGACCAGCAGCGAGGCACGGCCGGCCAGCGGGCCGCCGGTCAGCGGGAAGCGGACGTAGACGGAGGGGTCGACGACCGTCTCGTAGCCCTGGGCCAGCTCGTGGTCGGACAGGCCGGTGCCGCAGCGCGGGCACCAGGGGGCGACGCGGAAGTCCTGTACCAGCAGACCCTTGTCGAAGATCTGCTTCAGCGACCACCACACGGACTGGATGTAGTCCGGGTCCATGGTGCGGTAGGCGTCGTCGAGGTCGACCCAGTAGCCCATGCGCTGGGTCAGCCGGGTGAACGCGTCGGTGTGCCGGGTGACGGACTCGCGGCACCTGGCGTTGAACTCGGCGATGCCGTACGCCTCGATGTCCTGCTTGCCGGAGAAGCCGAGCTCCTTCTCGACGGCCAGCTCGACGGGCAGGCCGTGGCAGTCCCAGCCGGCCTTGCGGGCGACGTGGTAGCCCTTCATGGTCCGGTAGCGCGGGAAGACGTCCTTGAAGACGCGGGCCTCGATGTGGTGCGCGCCGGGCATGCCGTTGGCGGTCGGCGGGCCCTCGTAGAACACCCACTCGGGGCGGCCCTCGGACTGTTCCAGGCTGCGCTCGAAGATCTTGTGGTCCTGCCAGAAGGAGAGGATCCGGTGCTCGAGCGCGGGCAGGTCGACTTGGGCGGGTACGGCGCGATACTGCGCGGTCATGCTTCCTCCGGCGGAACGGCTCCACTGCTGTCTCCGACGGAGGGACGAGGCCGAACGGGCCCCGCGGTACCACCCTCCTTGGCTGCACCCATCTGCGTGCAGCCCCCTCATTGGGGTCAGCGGCCGGTTCTACTGGGCACCGTGTGCCGTTCCTCCGGCGGCTCCGGGGTGATCTTCCCGCTGCGCACACCCCCGGGCTTCCACCGTCCCCGGGTCTCTCGTGGCTGCGTGCGGCGGTACTCGTCCCCATCCACGCCTTGCTGCAGGTGCAGTCTATAGGGATCGCTGCCGCGATTTCGCGTGCAATACGCGTGCGAGGGACGCGCGCCCCCGCGCGCCCCTTGTGGGGTGACGCGCCGGTAACGGACACACCGGGCGATTATCGCGTCACGTTCTGGGCACAACTTCCTTCGTCCAGTCGTCCTACATGCTGCAGGACCACGCGGCCCGGGCAACCGCACTGGTGCAGCCAGGCGAGTGGAAGGGCGTACTTCGGTATGTCCCGTTGTGGTGGCATTCGCCACGGTTTATCGTTCCGGCACCGACAGAAGGCCGGTCAGTCATGCACGAAGGGGTCGAGGGAATGGCGGACAAGGCAAGCAGCCGAGCTGGCGGGACACGCCGCGCCGGGGTGTCCGTGGGCGACCCGGGGGAGAGCATCGTGACGCGCAACAAGACCACGGCCGCCACCCGGACGACGCACCAGGCCACCGGCGCCCGTCTGGATCCGGCCGCGCTCCCGGTCCGGCCCGGCGAGGACCCGTGGACGGCCGAGGAGGTCATGGAGCTCCAGTCCGAGCTCACCGCGGAGGCGGCCGAGTTGCGGGCCGAGATCCACACGGCCGAGGAGGCCGTCAGCGGCCTGATGCGCGACTCCGGCGACGGCGCGGGCGACGACCAGGTCGACGCCGGCACCAAGAACATCTCACGCGAGCACGAGCTCTCGCTGGCCGCCAACGCTCGCGACATGCTCGCCCAGACCGAGCGCGCGCTGCTGCGCATGGCCGGTCCGCAGTTCGGGCTCTGCGAGTCCTGCGGCAAGGCCATCGGCAAGGCGCGCGTCCAGGCGTTCCCGCGCGCCACGCTCTGCGTGGAGTGCAAGCAGAAGCAGGAACGTCGCTACTGAGCCGGAACGGTTTCCCTACCGCTCGGTAAGGCACGGCCCCGGGTGCGGCCCCACACCGCGCCTGGGGTATCGCGTGCCGTACCCTCGACGGCGACAGCCCAACCGATACGGTCACGCGGAGCGCATCATCAGTACCCAGGGTCACCAGAACGCCGAGGCCGCCGCTCCCGCCTCGGACGCGGTCGAGACGGACGAGACGGTCGAGACGGACGAGGCGGTGGAGTCGACGCCGGTCGTGAAGAAGCGCCGTATCGGCGTCCTGCTGAGCGTCGCGCTGCTGGCCTACCTGCTGGACCTCGGCAGCAAGCTGCTGGTCGTGTCGCAGCTGGAGCACAAGGACGCGATCCGGGTCGTCGGCGACTGGGTGCAGTTCACCGTCATCCGCAACCCCGGCGCGGCCTTCGGCATGGGCGCGGCGCTGACCGTGGTGTTCACCCTCATCGCGACCACCGTCATCGTCGTGATCATCCGGCTGTCCCGGCGTCTCTACAGCCTGCCCTGGGCCGTCGCCCTGGGCCTGCTGCTCGGCGGCGCCTTCGGCAACCTGACCGACCGCATCGTCCGTTCGCCGGGGCTGTTCCGTGGCGCCGTCGTCGACTTCATCTCGGTCAAACACTTCGCCGTCTTCAACCTGGCCGACTCCGCGATCGTCTGCGGCGGCATTCTCGTCGTCCTCCTGTCCTTCCTGGGCACCAACCCGGACGGCACGGTCCAGCGCGACAAGTGAGCCGACGGGTATGAGCAGGGGGTAAGGGGCGTCCGGCTCGGCCGGGCGCCCCTCGTCCATACGGCATACTCGTGACGGTGAGCACCGTTCCCCAGATCCGCGCCCTGCCCGTGCCCGACGGCCTCGAGGGGGAGCGCGTCGACGCCGCGATCGCCCGGATGTTCGGCTTCTCCCGCACGAAGGCGGCCGAGTTGGCCGCCGAGGGCAAGGTCACCGTGGACGGCGCCGAGGTCGGCAAGTCCGAGCGGGTCACCGCAGGGGCCTGGCTGGAGGTCGAGATCCCGGCCCCGCCGGCGCCGGTGCAGGTCGTCGCCGAGAAGATCGACGACATGAAGATCGTCTACGACGACGAGCACTTCGTCGTCGTCGACAAGCCGGTGGGCGTCGCCGCGCACCCGAGCCCGGGTTGGACCGGCCCGACCGTCATCGGCGGCCTCGCCGGAGCCGGCTACCGCATCTCCACCTCCGGCGCGGCCGAGCGCCAGGGCGTGGTGCACCGCCTGGACGTCGGCACCTCCGGCCTGATGGTCGTCGCCAAGTCCGAGCAGGCGTACACCTCGCTCAAGCAGCAGTTCCGCGACCGGATCCCGGAGAAGCGCTACAACGCCCTGGTCCAGGGCCACCCGGACCCGCTGTCCGGCACGGTCGACGCCCCGATCGACCGCCACCCCAGCCACGACTGGAAGTGGGCCGTCGTCGCCGGCGGCAAGCCGTCGATCACCCACTACGACCTGATCGAGGCCTACCGGGCCGCCTCGCTGCTGGACATCAAGCTGGAGACGGGCCGCACCCACCAGATCCGCGTCCACATGTCGGCGCTGCGCCACCCCTGCGTCGGCGACACCACCTACGGCGCCGACCCGACGCTGGCCAAGCGCCTCGGCCTGACCCGTCAGTGGCTGCACGCCGTCTCGCTCGGCTTCGAGCACCCGGCGACGGGGGAGTGGGTCGAGTTCACCAGTGAGTACCCGGCCGACCTGGCCAAGGCTCTGGAGATCATCAGTGCCGAGAGCTGAGGACGTCCGCATCTCGGTGGCCACCGAGGCCGACATGCCGGACGTCCGCGTCGTCCGGCACGAGGTGTTCGTCGAGGAGCAGCAGGTCCCCGTCGAGCTGGAGTACGACGAGCTCGACGCGACCAGCGTGCATGTACTCGCGCGCGCCGCCGACGGGACCCCGCTGGGGACCGGCCGCCTCATTCACGGTCCACAGGCGCTGGCCGCGACCGGCCGCGAGGGCGTCGTGCTGCTGGGCCGCCTGGCGGTCCGTCAGTCCGCGCGCGGCACCGGGCTCGGGGCCGCGCTGGTCCGCGCGATCGAGGCCGCGGGGCGCGAACACGGCGGTCTGGAGCTGGAACTGCACGCCCAGGTGCAGGCGCTGGGCTTCTACGAACGGCTGGGTTATGTCGCTTTTGGAGAGGAATACCCTGACGCGGGCATTCCGCACCAGAGCATGCTGAAGCGTCTGGCATGATGCTTATGTGGCGCAGCTGACCCTTCTCTTCACGGTCTTCCTCTGCGCCATCATCACCACCCCGCTCGCCGAGCGGGTCCGGATTCCGCAGCCCGTGCTGATGACCATGATCGGCATCGTGCTGGCCCTGCTGCCGTTCGTGCCGAACATCAGCATCGAGCCGGAACTGATCCTGCCGCTCGTGCTGCCGCCGCTCATCTACGCCTCCGCGCAGCGCTCGACGGCGCGTTACTACTGGCAGAACGCACGGGTCATCGTGCTGTTGGCCGTGGTCCTGGTGCTGCTGACCACTGCCGTGGTGGCGGGCGCCATGCACTGGATCACCCCGGCGATGCCGGTGGCCGCCGCCGTCGCGCTCGGCGCGCTGATCTCCCCGCCCGACCCGATCGCGGCCGGGGCGGTGGCGCAGAGCGTCGGACTGCCCCGGCGCCTGCTCGGCATCCTGGAGACCGAGGGTCTCTTCAACGACGTCACCGCGCTGGTCGTCTACGGGCTCGCCATCGACGCCGTGGTGACGGGTCACTTCTCCACCGCCCACGCCGCGCTGAGGCTGCTGCTGTCCGCGGTGCTGGCCCTCGTCTTCGGCATCGGCATCGGCTGGCTCAGCGGCAAGCTGATGGCGCTGCTCAGCGACGCCACCCTCCAGGTCGGGCTCAGCCTGCTGGTCCCCTTCGCGGCCTACGTGCTCGCCGACCAACTGCACGGCTCCGGCGTGCTGGCGGTGCTGGTCTGCGCCCTGTGGATCAACGACCGGGCGGTCGGCGCGGACGACGTCGCCTTCCGGCTGGTCGGCTCCGCCTTCTGGGACGTGGTCGAGCTGCTCATCTCCGGCATGGCCTTCGGGCTGATCGGCCTGGAGTGGTCCACCGTGCTGCACGAGGCCGGCCGCACCTGGCCGTCGATGATCGGCGACGCGGCCCTGGTCATCGTCGTCGTGGTCGGGGTCCGCTTCCTGTGGCTGCTGCCCGGTTCGTGGTTCGCCGCCTGGCTGGACCGGCGGTTGGGCCGCCGTGAGGACGTGACGCCGCTCGGCTGGCGGGAGTCGGTGGTGCTGTGGTGGGCGGGGATGCGCGGCGTGGCGTCGGTGGCGCTGGCGCTGGCCATCCCCTTCACCGTGCACGGCGGCGCCGCCTTCCCGCTGCGGTACGAGGTCGTCTTCATCGCCTTCTCCGTCGTCATCTTCACGCTGGTGGTGCAGGGCATGACGCTGCCGTTGGTGGTGCGCTGGGCGGGCCTGAGCCGGGACCAGAGCGCCGAGGACCACGAGGAGCGCCGCCTGTGGTACCGGGCCTCCCGGGCCGGGCTGATGCGGCTCAAGGAGATGGCGGCGAACGAGGAGCTGCCCGAGGAGCTCGTCGACCGGCTCAAGCAGCGTCAGGTCGACCGGCTGGCCCGCAGTCGACCCGACCTCTACGACGAGCAGCAGCGCGAGGAGTGGAGGAAGCGGGTCAAGGTCGTCAAGACCCTGCGCCGGGTCGAGGGCGAGATGCTCGCGGCCTCCCGCGAGGAGATGCAGGTCGCGCGGACCGAGCCGGGCGCCGATCCGGAGCTGGTCGACCGCGTGATCCGCACGCTGGACCTGCGCAGCGAACGTTGAAACCCTGTCACGAAAGGCACGTGTGAGCACCGACCCGCGGACGACGTCCGACATCGCAGCGCAGCAGTCCGACGTCGAACTCGACGACTCCGGGGACGCCGGCTACGCCAAGACCCTGGCGCCCCGTCACATCAGCATGATCGCCATCGGCGGGGCGATCGGCACCGGCCTCTTCCTGGGCGCCGGCGGCAACCTGGCCAAGGCCGGACCGTCGCTGGCCATCTCCTACGCCGTCGCCGGCGTCTTCGCCTTCTTCGTGGTGCGGGCGCTCGGCGAGCTGGTGCTGCACCGGCCCTCCTCGGGCTCCTTCGTCAGCTACGCGCGCGAGTTCCTGGGGGAGAAGGGCGCGTACATCGCGGGCTGGATGTACGTGCTGAACTGGTCGACCACCGGCATGGCCGACATCACGGCCGTCGCCCTCTACGTGCACTACTGGTCGGCCTTCTCGGCGGTCCCGCAGTGGGTGCTGGCACTGGTCGCGCTGGCGGTGGTGCTGTCGGTCAACCTCATCTCGGTCCGCCTCTTCGGGGAGATGGAGTTCTGGTTCGCGATCGTCAAGGTCGCGGCGATCGTGCTGTTCCTCGTCGTCGGCATCGTGCTGCTGGCGACCGCGCACCCCATCGCCGGGCAGACGCCGGGCCTGCACATGATCAGCGACAACGGCGGCTGGTTCCCGCGCGGCGTGCTGCAGATGATCGTCGTGCTGCAGAGCGTGGTGTTCGCCTACGCGGCGATCGAGATGGTCGGCGTCACGGCGGGCGAGACGGCGGACCCGGCCAAGGTCGTCCCGAGGGCGATCAACTCGATCTCCTGGCGCATCCTGGTCTTCTACGTCGGCTCGATCGTCATGCTGGTGCTGCTGCTCCCGTGGACCGCGTACTCGGCCGGCGAGAGCCCGTTCGTCACCGTCTTCTCCAAGCTGGGCGTGCCGGGCATCGGCGGCATCATGAACGCGGTCGTGCTGACGGCGGCGATGTCCAGCCTCAACTCCGGCCTCTACTCGACCGGCCGGATCCTGCGCTCGCTGGCCGCGGCCAGCTCCGCCCCCGCCTTCACCGGTCGGATGAGCCGCACCCAGGTGCCCTACGGCGGCATCCTGCTGACCGCGACGGCGGCCCTGTTCGGCGTCGCCCTCAACGCCTGGCTCCCGGGCGAGGCCTTCGAGATCGTGGTCAACATCGCCTCGCTGGGCGTGATCTCGACCTGGATCATGATCATGGTCTGCCATGCCCTCTTCGTCCGCCGGGCGCGTGCCGGGCACGCGGAACGCCCGGCCTACCGTCTCGGTTTCTCGCCGTGGATCGAGCTGGTGACGATCGCCTTCCTGCTCTTCGTCGTGGTCGAGATGGGCGTCTCCGGCGGCACCGTCGGCCGCTGGACGGTGCTGCTGATCCTCCCGATCGCGGCGGCCCTGACGGCGGGCTGGTACGCGATCCGTCGCCGCGCCTGAGGATCAGTCCGCCCCCGTCGTCGCCCCAGCCGGCCGGGAGGGCGCCGGCTGCGGGAAGACCCGGGTGTGCTTGACGCTGCCGAAGGCGAACTCGGACTCGATGGAGGCGATGCCGGGGATCGCGTGGAGGCGGGTGCGGACCAGGCGTTCGTAGGCCTGGAGGTCCTCGACCACGATGCGGAGCAGGTAGTCGGTGCTGCCCGCCATCAGATAGCAGTCCTGGATGTGGTCGATCCGTTGGACGTGTTCCTCGAAGGCCTCCACGCTGGCCGCGTTGTGCCGCTCCAGTCCGATCCGGACGAAGGCGGTGACCGGCAGGCCGAAGACGGACTGGTCCACCAGGGCGGTGTAGCCCTCGATCACCCCCGCCTCCTCGAGCCGGCGCACCCGGCGCAGGCAGGGCGAGGGGGAGAGCCGGACCCGGTCGGCCAGCTCCTGGTTGGTCAGACGGCCGTCCTGTTGCAGCTCGCGGATGATCGACCGGTCGACGGCGTCCATGGGTTCTCCTGCCTTCTTTGGCAGATCTTGGCAGATCCTGCCTCTTGGGTGGTCTCTGGAGACATTTTTAGCAATCGCGTGCCGCGCCTGTCGCCATAGCATTGCCGCTGTTCCGCCGTTCTGGCAGCCAGTGGAGTCACCCCGCAATGCCCTCGATGCCCGCCACGCCCCTGACGACCGTGCCCGCTGTCGGGCAGACGGTGACCGCCGAGCCCTCAGCCCGCCGCCTCGTCGGCCGGCGGGTGGCCGACCCGCTCGGCGTCGCCGCGCTGGTGGCGACGGTGTGCCTGTGGAGCGCGTTCGCGCTCAGCGACCGGGCGCTCGCCGCGTCCTCGTTGCGCCCGGCGGATGCGGCGCTGATCCGCTTCGGGCTTCCGGCGCTGGTGCTGGCCCCGGCGCTGTGGCGTCGGCGCGGGCAGTTCACCCGCGTGGCGGGCCTGCGTTGGGCGCCGGCACTGAAGATCGTCCTCGGGGGCGGCGTCCCCTTCTATCTGGCGGCGACCTACGGAGGCGCGCTCACCTCGGCCGCGTTCGTCGGCGCGCTGGTGCCCGGGATGGTGCCGCTCTTCGTCGCCGCGCTCGCGGTCCGCGCCGGCCGGGTGCCGCGCGGGCTCCAGGGCGCGGGCCTCGGTCTCATCGGTCTGGGCGCACTCGCCCTGGTGGGGCCCGACCTGGCGGGGGTCGACGGGCACACCCTCGCAGGCGTCGGCCTGCTGCTGATGGCCAGCGGACTGTGGGCGATCTACACCGTCGGGCTGCGTGAGATCTCACTCGACCCGGTCGCGTCCATGGGGCTGCTCTGCGTCCCCACCTTCGCCGTCATCGCCCTGCTGGCCCTGCTCGGCGTGCTGCCCAGCACGCTCCTCACCCACGCCGAGCCGCGCGACGTGCTCGTCTTCCTTCTCGTCCAGGGCGTCGGCACCGGCATCTGCTCCGGCCTCTTCTACGCCACCGCGATCCGCCGCCTCGGCCCCGAACGCTGCACCACCGTCGGCAGCCTCAGCCCCGTGCTGACGGCCGCGGCGGCCGTGCCGCTGCTCGGCGAACCGCTGACCCTCACCGTCCTGGCCGGCACCGCGCTCGTCGCGGCGGGCGTGATGCTGGCCAATCGACGCGCCGTCAGGTGAAGGGCGTCGTGTCGATCGTGAAGCCGAAGGGCGCGGGCAGGTCGAGCGGCTTCCCGAAGCTCGCGCGGGTGGCCGTCTGGTAGTCGCCCTTCTCCGGGTCGGTGAACAGGGTGATCTTGCCCTCGCTTCGGTCGACCAACAGGTAGCAGGGGATACCTGCCTTGGCGTAGCCGAGGCGTTTGGCCTCACGGTCCTTGTCAGGGCGCGACGAGGTGACCTCCAGTACCAGCAGCACGCCGGCAGGCTCCGCCCAGGGTTCGGCCTCCATGAAGCCGCCGGCCGCGATCACCGTGGCATCCGGGATGAACCGGCCTCCGGGAACACGGAGACCCTTGGTCTGAAGGACGTCGACATCGAGACCCGCGTGTCGGTAAAGCTGTTTCGCCACCACGCTGATGAGAGTCTCGTGGGCGCCGTCCGGTGGTGGGGTCACGATGATCTCGCCCTCGATCAGCTGGGCCCGAAAGCCATCCGGGACGGACAGGTCAAGAAACGCCTCAAGCAGGCCGTCGCTGTCCGAGGTGACAGCAGGTCGTTCCGCGGCGGTCATCAGCGCCATGCCTTCCCCCCGATCGGTCGGTCCGTTGCGCTGCTTCGTACAGCAAGGAAGCTAGCCCCCGGCACTGACAGGTCGAGGTGATCGGTGGAGGTCTCACCCGAAAGTGTGCCCCGCTCTTGCAGCCCTGTCCCCTTACCCCGCCGTCCGGACGCGCGGGAGGGCCTCGGGGTGGTGGTCGCGGAGCCAGGCGAGGAGGTGTTCGCGGGTCGCGCACTTGAGGGTGAAGGCGTCGTCGGGGTTGCGGGCGGTCATCGTGGCGCGGACGACGATCGTGGACGGGGTGGTGTCGAAGACGACCAGGCCCCAGTCGCGGCCGTCCCACTCCTTGCTGTCCAGCAGTTGCCGGTGGAACTCCTCGCGGAGCTCGGGGACGGGGGTGGTGTGGTCGAGGTGGAGCAGGACCCAGCCGGTGGTGTGCGGGTCGGCGCGGGTCCAGTTCTCGAAGGGGCGGCTGACGAAGTAGGAGACGGGGACGACGAGACGGCGCTGGTCCCACAGGCGCACGACGAGGTAGGAGAGGGTGATCTCCTCCACCGTGCCCTGCTGCTGTTCGACCACCACGACGTCGCCGATGCGGACCAGGTCGCCGAAGGCGATGACCAGCCCCGAGAAGAAGTTGCCGAGCGTGCTCTGTGCGGCGATGCCCGCGACGATGCCGATCAGCCCGGCCGAGGCCAGCAGCGAGGCGCCGACGGCGCGCATCTCCGAGAAGGTCAGCAGCATCGCGCCGACGGTGACCAGGATCACCAGGGCGCTGGCCGTCCGCCGCAGCAGGCTGATCTGGGTCCGTACCCGCTGGACCCGGGAGGGGTCGTCGGCGACCTCCTGGTAGCGGGAGAAGAAGGCCGTCAGCACGGCCGCGACGACCCGCCCGGCCAGCCAGCCGACGGAGGCGATCAGGGCCAGCAGCAGTCCGTGCCGGACGTCCCCGGCGTGCCGGTCGAACAACTGGGCCAGCGGGGCGTTGGCGAGCAGCAGCGCGAGGCACACGACGAACTGGAGGGGGATGCGGCAGCGTCGTAGCATCGGCCAGACGGTCGTCTCGGGATGCCGCGCGGCGACGCGTTGGAGCGCCTTGTCGGCCAGCCAGCCGATGAGCAGGGTCAGGCCGATGGTCAGCGCCAGGGCGATCAGCTGGCTGATCAGCTTCCACGACATGCGGGGCTCGGACCTGTCTCGAATGTCTGCTAAGCCGGAAATCCTCCCGGCATCATAGGGTCCCGCGTGCTGCTTTGCCTTCAGGCTCACGGGTCCCTAGGGTTGTTCTCTACCCCAGTCGCCGCCCTCGTGAGGAGTGCCGTCCGCCGTGGCCGACAGCTTCGTTCACCTGCACGTTCACACTGAGTTCTCGATGCTGGACGGGGCCGCGAAGAACGGCAAGATGTTCGCCGAGGTCGAGCGTCAGGGCATGCCCGCGATCGCGATGTCCGATCACGGAAACATGTTCGGCGCGTACGAGTTCTTCCAGATCGCCAAGAAGCACCCGGTGAAGCCGATCATCGGCATCGAGGCCTATGTCGCGCCCGGCAGCCGCACCCACAAGAAGCAGACCTTCTGGGGCCAGCAGGGCGGCCGGATGGCCGGCGGCGACGCCAGCGGCGAGGGCGGCAAGGACGTCTCCGGCGGTGGCCGGTACACCCACATGACGATGTGGGCCAAGAACGCCGGCGGCCTGCGGAACCTGTTCCGGCTCAGCTCCCTCGCCTCCATCGAGGGCTACTACATGAAGCCCCGCATGGACCGCGAGATCATCTCGCAGCACGCCGAGGGCATCATCGCCACCACCGGGTGTCCCTCGGGCGAGGTGCAGACGCGCCTGCGGCTGGGCCAGTACGAGGAGGCCGTCGCGGCGGCTGCCGCCTACCAGGACATCTTCGGCAAGGAGAACTACTTCCTGGAGCTGATGGACCACGGGCTCGACATCGAGCGCGACGTCCGTCTCGACCTGCTGCGGCTGGCCAAGGACCTGAACATCCCGCTGCTGGCCACCAACGACTCCCACTACGTCACCGCCGACCAGGCGGACGCGCACGACAACCTGCTCTGCATCGGCGTCGGCAAGAACAAGGACGACCCGAACCGCTTCAAGTTCAACGGTTCCGGCTACTACCTCAAGACCGCCGAGGAGATGCGCGAGCTCTTCGCCGAGCTCCCGGAGGCGTGCGACAACACGCTGCGCGTCGAGGAGATGATCGAGCCGTACGACGAGGTCTTCAACTTCGTCGACCGGATGCCGCAGTTCGACGTGCCCGAGGGCGAGACGCAGGTCAGCTACCTGCGCCAGAAGATCGGCGAGGGCCTCAAGAAGCGCTTCGGCGACGACCCGGGCCAGGACGTGCTCGACCGGATCGAGCTCGAGATGTCCGTCATCGACCCGATGGGCTTCTCGTCCTACTTCCTCGTGGTCGCGGACATCTGCCAGTACGCCCGCGACAACGGCATCCCGGTCGGTCCGGGCCGTGGCTCCGCCGCAGGCTCGATGATCGCGTACCTCACCGGCATCACCCAGCTCGACCCGATCGAGCACGACCTGCTGTTCGAGCGCTTCCTCAACCCCGAGCGCATCAACCCCCCGGACGTCGACATCGACTTCGACGACCGCCAGCGCGACCAGATGGTGCGCTACGTCGGCGAGAAGTACGGCGCCGCGTACACCGCGCAGGTCAACACCTTCGGCACGATCAAGGCCAAGGCCGCCGTCAAGGACTCCTCGCGCATCCTCGGCTACCCCTTCGCCATGGGTGACAAGATCACCAAGGCGATGCCGCCGGACGTGATGGGCAAGGGCGTCCCGCTCAAGGACCTCTTCAACTCCGAGCATCCGCGCTACAACGAGGGCACCGAGATCCGCGCCCTCTACGAGAACGAGCCGGACGTCAAGAAGATCATCGACACCGGTATCGGCATCGAGGGTCTGATCCGCGGCACCGGCGTGCACGCGGCGGCGGTCATCCTCTCGTCGACCCCGCTGCTCGACCTGATCCCGCTGCACATGCGGGACAAGGACGGCACGATCATCACCGGCTTCGACTACCCGTCGTGCGAAGCCATGGGTCTGATCAAGATGGACTTCCTAGGTCTGCGGAACCTGGGCATCATCGACCACTGCATCAAGGTCATCAAGGCCAACCGGGGCATCGACGTCGACTGCGACGAGATCCCGCTGGACGACCCGGTCACCTTCCAACTGCTCCAGCGCGGCGACACCCTGGGCGTGTTCCAGCTCGATGGCGGCCCCATGCGCGCGCTGCTGCGGCTGATGAAGCCCACCGAGTTCGCCGACATCTCCGCCGTCTCCGCGCTGTACCGGCCGGGGCCGATGGGCATGAACTCGCACACCAACTACGCCCTGCGCAAGAACGCCCAGCAGGAGATCACCCCGATCCACCCGGAGCTGGAGGAGCCGCTCAAGGACGTCCTCGGCCCCACCTACGGCCTGATCGTCTACCAGGAGCAGGTGCAGCGCGCCGCGCAGGTGCTGGCCGGCTACAGCCTCGGACAGGCCGACCTGCTCCGCCGCGCCATGGGCAAGAAGAAGAAGGAGGTCCTGGAGAAGGAGTTCGTCCCCTTCCACGCGGGCTGCAAGGAGCGCGGCTACTCGGACGAGGCGATCCAGGCGGTGTGGGACGTGCTGGTCCCCTTCGCCGGCTACGCCTTCAACAAGTCGCACTCCGCCGCGTACGGGCTGGTCTCCTACTGGACCGCGTACCTCAAGGCCAACTACCCGGCCGAGTACATGGCCGCGCTGCTCACGTCCGTCGGCGACGACAAGGACAAGATGGCGATCTACCTGGCCGACGCCCGCGCCCAGGGCATCCGGGTGCTCTCGCCGGACATCAACGAGTCCGTCACCGACTTCACCGCCGTCGGCGAGGACGTCCGCTTCGGCCTCAAGGCGATCCGCAACGTCGGCGAGAACGTCATCGACTCGCTGGTCGCGACCCGCAAGTCCAAGGGCAAGTACGCCACCTTCGCGGAGTTCCTGGACAAGGTCGAGCTGCCGGTGTGCAACAAGCGCGCGGTGGACTCGCTGATCAAGGCCGGCGCGTTCGACTCGCTCGGCCACACCCGGCGCGGGCTCGTCGCGGTGGCCGAGAACGCGATCGACGCCGTCATCGGCGTGAAGAAGCAGGCGGCGATCGGCCAGGACGACCTGTTCGGCGCGATCGACGACGGCAGCGACGGCCCGACGATCGGGCTGGACTTCCAGCTCGACGACAAGGAGTGGCCGCGCAAGCACCTGCTCTCCACCGAGCGGGAGATGCTCGGCCTGTACGTCTCCAGCCACCCGCTGGACGGCGCGGAGCACATCCTCGCGCGCAACCGCGACACCTCCATCGCCGAACTGCTGGGTTCGGGCCGGACGGAGGGCGAGGTCAAGCTCTCGGGCCTGATCACGTCGGTGGACCGACGGATCAACAAGGCGGGCAACGCGTGGGCGCTGATCACCCTCGCCGACCGTGACGGCTCGGTCGAGGTGCTGTTCTTCCCCAAGACGTACCTGCTGCTCAGCGAGATGCTGGTGGAGGACAACGTCGTCGCGGTCAAGGGCCGCCTGAACGAGCGCGACGGGGCGCTGAGCATCTTCGGCTCGGAGATGCAGATGCTCGACATCTCGGCGGCCGAGCACGGCGGCAAGCCGCCGATCCAGCTGAACATCAACGAGCGGAAGATCAACGCCCAGCTGGTCTCGGAGCTCAAGCGCGCCCTGAAGGCGCACCCGGGCGACGTCCCGGTGCGCCTCCTGATGGAGGGTCACTCGCGCAGCGTCCTGTTCGAGCTCGGCTTCCTGGTGGACCCGGACAACGGCTTCGCGAGCGACATCAAGGGCATGCTGGGCGCCGGAGCGTGGGCGACCGTCTGAGCGGCCCCCGCGACCCGACGTCCACACCCCACACCTGAGACCGGACCCACCCGCTGGACCCACCCGCTGGGCGAGCCTCGCGCGGCGAGTGTGGTCCGGTTCCGGCAAGGTCGGGAGACCACCCGGGACTTCGCCGTCGAAGTGGTTGCCCGGATGGCCGACGCGGGGCGGCTCGCCGTGGCGAAGGCCGCCCCGGGCGGCTGCGGTCGGCGGATCGGGAGTTGTTCGCGCTGTGCGTCCGGCAGGGCCTGGACCTCGTGGCGGTCGCCGAGGCGCTCGGACTGCCCCTCGGGGCGGCGCGCTCCCGGCTCTCCCGCGCCCGCGGCAGGCCCTGGCCGCGTCGCCCGCCAGGTCGGCCACGGCACGCCCTACGCCGTACGCCCTCTCGCACGCCTTCGCCCGCGAGTGCGGCGTGACGCGCGGGCCGCTAGCGCGCCCTCGGTGACACGGGGACCTTCGGTGGCGGGCTCAGTCCTGCTCGGCCCTCGGCTCCTTCGGCGTGAACAGGGCCGTCGCCGCCAGGAAGGTCAGCAGGGCCGCCATCGGCCAGGCCACGATGGCGGTCTTCGCGCCGAGCGCGAGGGGACGGGAGAAGTCCGTGTTCGTCGGGACCGAGGCCGCGAGCTTGAGCAGGTCCTGCTGGCCCATGTGCACGCCCAGCTGCCAGGCGACCCAGCCCGCCGCGAGGCCGCCGAGGGTCAGCCCGATCGGCACGGCGAGGCCCGCGCCGCGGCGGCGGGTGAACCAGTAGGCGAGGGCCGCCGCGAGGACGCCGAAGCAGCCGCCGATGAGGGCGAACCAGCCGTCCGCGGCGATCTGCTGCTCGCCCTCGGGGTCGCGCAGGTAGACCGCGGTGCCGTCGGAGTAGAGCGGGACGCGGGGCGCGACCGCGTGCCACAGCAGGCCGAAGAGGAGACCGGCGACCGCCGAACCGAGCACCAGGACGAGGCCGACGAGGATCTCGCGGCGGTAGTCGGGGCGCGGCCGTGCGGCGTCGGCCGCCTCGGCCGGGGCCTCCCAGTGCGGGCCGTCCCCGGGAGGGGCCGGAGGTGCGGACGGCTGGTTGCTGGGGCCCTCGGGGGTGTTGGGTGCGGTCACCGGGACATGGTCGCACGTCCGTCCGGAGCCCGCGCGGACGGACCCGCTTCGGGCGTCGGTCCGGCGGGCGTCCGGCGGCCGTCAGGCGCGGGTGGCGGCCTTGCGGTAGGCCCAGGTGGACAGCGCCAGCGACAGCACGCCCACCGCCGCGCAGACGGCGAGGTCCGACACGACGACCGCCCAGTCCGGCCGCGCGGTGAAGGTGCGGGCGAACGCCTCGACGCCGTAGGTGGACGGAAGCAGGTCGCGCAGCCACCGGACCGCGGTGGGCATGTGGCTCGCGGGCAGGACACCGAGCAGCAGCGCGGCCGACATGCCGAGCTGGCCCAGCAGCGTCGCGATCTCCTGCTTCGGCGCCAGCAGGCCGAGCGCCGCGCCGACCCCGGCCAGGGCCGCGCCGGCCAGCGGGATGACCGCCAGCACGATCCACACGTGCACCCACGGGAGCTGGAACATCGCGCAGCCCACGGCCGCCGTCACCAGCGTCCCCGGCACGGTGAAGGAGGCGTAGGCCCCGGCCGTGCCCAGCACCACGGAGGCGGCCGGGACGGGCAGCGTCGCGTAGTGGTCGAGGCCGCCGGTGGCCCGCAGCTTGCCGAAGTACTGGGCGAACAGGTTCAGCGCGACGAACGCGACGACCAGCACCGCCGACCCGGCGACCACGTCGCGCGCGGCCTCGGTGTCGTGCGCGCCGACCACGCCGCGCATCATGACCAGGATGCCGATGGACTGGAACGTCGCCACGAACATCAGCGGGATCCGGGCCACCCGGGCCCGGGACAGCTGGGCGCGGTAGACCGCGCCGAGGGAGGGCAGCAGCGCAGCTCTGGGCGCGGGCTCGAACGGCTCGAAGCCCTCGAAGGGAACGCTCACTTCTCCAGTCCCTCGTGTCGGCCGCCGAGCAGCAGGTAGACGTCCTCCAGGCTGGGGGTGGACAGCGAGAAGTCGTCCAGCGCCGCGAACGCGGGGCCGCCGGTCACCTCGGCGACCAGCTCGCGCGCCTCGTCCGGGTCCGTGCGCACGGTCCAGCGGCGGCCGTTCACGGTGGCGCGGGCGGCCAGCGCGGCGACGGCGGGAAGACCGGTCGGGGCCTCCTCGCGCCAGACCAGGTCCAGCCGGACGGAGCCGTCGACCATCGCCTTGAGACCGCCGGGGGTGTCGCAGGCGATGATCCTGCCCTCGTCGACGACCGCGACGCGGTCCAGGACCGTCTCCGCCTCGATGACGTTGTGGGTGACCAGCAGCACGGTCGCGCCGTCCTCGCGGCGTCGCCGGTCGAGCGCGGACCAGACGGCGCGGCGGGCGACCGGGTCCATGCCCGTCGTGGGCTCGTCCAGGACCAGCAGCGGACGCGGGCCGGCCAGGGCGGCGCCGAAACAGGCGAGGCGGCGCTGGCCGCCGGAGAGCTTGGCCAGCGGGCGCGCGGCGATCGGTCCGAGCCCCAGCTCGTCGATCACCTCGGCGGTCGCGGCGCGGGCCGCGGCGGTCGGCAGACCGCGCAGGCGGGCGGTGGTCTCGACGGCGAGACGGACGGTCAGCTCGTCCAGTGCCGTCGACTCCTGGCCGAGGTAGGCGAGGAGGCGGGCGGCCAGGTCCGGGCGGCGGACGATGTCGTGGCCGAGGATCTCGATGCTGCCGGAGTCGGGCCGCAGCAGCCCGGTCAGCTGGCGGACCAGGGTGGACTTGCCGGCGCCGTTCGGGCCGAGCAGGCCGAAGACCTCGCCGCGGGCGATCTCCAGCGAGATGCCGTCGTTGGCGCGCACCTGGGTGGCCTGGGCGCCTCGGCCGACGTGGTAGCTCTTGACCACGTCCCGCACCGCGCAGCACACGGCGGTCGCGGGCGTGGCCCTCGCCGCCTGCGGTTCTGCCGCCACCGTGTTCACGTGCTCCCTCACCGTCCGGGCACGCTGGGGGAGACCCGGACCGCGTAGAGCCTACGCCGCCCGCGGGGGCCGATGTCGCCGGGGGCGGACGGGACGCACTCGGCTTCGGGGACAATGGGTGCGGTCGACGCTCGATCGAGGATGAGGAAGATGCGCAGACGCTCCGTGCTCCTGCTGGCCTTCGTGGTGCTCGCGGTGGGCGGCATCGTCCTGCCCTCGATCGGCGAGCAGCAGTCCAGCGGTTCCACCCGGATCACCCACGTGGTGGTGAACGGCGGCAAGCCCGTGGTGCTGTGGGGCAAGGAGGGGGCGACGGTCAGCTTCGCCATCACCGCCGAGGACAAGTCGGGCATCAAGTCGGTCGACAAGATCGGCGTCTGGGGCAGCAACTACGGCGTGCTGCGTCCGACCGCCGCGTCCTGCGTCGCGAAGAACAGGACGGTCTCGGTCTGCACCGGCTCGTTCACCGTGAACCTGGCCGACCACGACGTCTACGACAACATGGCCGGCCGGTGGTACGTGCAGGCCACGGCGACCGCCAACGACGGGGACCGCTTCGAGTCCGACACGGCCGGCAAGTTCTTCATCAAGAAGGCCGGCTACGCGACCCTCACCGGCACCCAGCCCACCGCCTCTCCGGGCACGCTGCTGGACATCGAGGGCCAGCTGATGCAGCCCAACTGGAAGACCTGGCTGTGGGTGTGGAACCCGTACCAGCCGGTGCAACTGCGCTTCAAGGCGGCGGGCGGCTCGGCGTGGAGGATAGTCGCCCGTACCAAGACCGACTCGCACGGTTACATGCGCGCCGAGACCAAGGCCACCACGACGGGCACCTACGCCTGGTACTTCGCGGGCAAGGACTGGTCGGTGCCGGTGACCAGCGCCGCCGCGCAGGTCAGCGTCGGCTGATCGGCGCGACGACGGCCCCGGTCAGCGTCGCCAGGTCGCCCGGGGCGAGCTCCACCTCCAGGCCGCGGCGTCCGGCCGAGACGAAGACGGTCGGGTGCTCCAGCGCCGACGCGTCCAGCACGGTCGGCAGCGCCCTGCGCTGGCCGAGCGGGGAGATGCCGCCGCGCACGTAGCCGCTGCTGCGCTCGGCGGCGGCCGGATCGGCCATCGCGGCCCGCTTGCCGTGCAGGGCGGCGGCCAGCGCCTTGAGGTCCAGCTGCCCCGCGACCGGCACGACGCCGACCACGAGCGCGCCGTCGACGTCGGCCACCAGCGTCTTGAACACCCGCTCCGGCGCGACGCCCATCGCCTGCACCGCCTCGCCGCCGTACGACTCGGCCGCCGGGTCGTGCACGTAGTCGTGCACGCGGAAGCCGACTCCGGCCTTCTCCAGGGCGACGGTCGCGGGCGTGCCCTGCCCGCCCTTGCTCTTCTTCGCCACCTGCGCTGCACTCCTGTTCGGGCTGAGGGCTGGGCCTGGCCGGCGCCGCGGCTCGCCGGGCCAAGGTTGGCGGGCGCGGCACTAGTTCGGGCTGAAGGCCTGCCGGGTGAGCTCCACCGCCGGGAGGGAGGGGAGCTTGGCGAGGACCGACGCCTCGCGCCTGAGCAGGCGGAGCTCCGCGCGCAGCCGGTCGCTGGCCGAGCCGGCGGCGAGGAGACGCTGCTTGTCGCTGGTGTCCAGCACGGACGCCGCGGCCACGAGGTAGGACAGGATGTTCGGATCGTCCGGCAGCTCCCGCTCGCCCGCGACGGTGCTCTCCTGCGCGCCGGCCAGGCGCTTGCGGTAGGTGCGGAAGACCCGCTCCACCCCGGCGGCCAGGACCTTCGCCTCGGGACCGGTCTCCTCGGGGACGTCCTCGACCTCGGCGGTCAGATAGGGGCCGGTCGCGTCGATGGACAGGATGCGGAAACGCGTCGTGCCGGTCGCGATCAGCTCGTAGCGGCCGTCGCGGTGCGACTGGAGCTGGGCGATCTCGGCGACGCAGCCGATCTCGAACAGCGCCCGGTGCGGGTCGGGGCCTAGGCCGGCCAGCGCCGGGGAGTCGGCGTCGACCCCCGTGGGCGCGACCTCGCGGCCGTCGCGGATCGCGACGACGCCGAAGCGGTGCGGCTCCGGCTGCGCGGTCAGGTCGGCCATCAGCCGACGGTAGCGCTCCTCGAACACGTGGAGGGGAAGCACCAGCCCCGGATAGAGCACCGAGCCCAGCGGGAAGAGGGGGAGCCGTTCCGTCACAGTGCGCAAGCGTAAGGGCTACCGGCGGGTCGCTGTGCCGGGGTTTCGGAGCGGGGTCCCGGTACCCGTACCGGGTCGCGCTCGGGGCAGCTCGCCGGTACGGGCGTCCGGATGTCTCCGGCTCGGGGACCGGAGACCTGATCCACGCTGCCCCCACCGCCGGGTGCCGGCGAGTCCGGCGCGGCCGAACGTGTCGTCGGTCACTTCGGGGCGTGCTGCGGGCCGCCACGGGCCGCTCCGGACCGCCGACGTCACCGCGTGTCTCAACACGCGTATCAGAGAGTGATATGCAACGGCAGTCTTTTCCCACGCCTCACTAGACTTGACAGCGTGATTTCTCGAATCGACCTCCGCAGCTCCACCGAGGACCCGCGCGCCGTGCTGCCGCGCGCCGAGCTCGATGTCGAGGCCGCCCTGGAGAAGGTGCGGCCCATCTGCGAGGACGTCCATCATCGCGGCGTCGAGGCGCTGATCGAGATCACGGAGCGCTTCGACGGGGTTCGACTGACCGACATCCGCGTCCCCAAGGCGACGATCACAGCCGCGCTGGAGACGCTCGACCCCGCCGTCCGGGCCGCGCTGGAGGAGTCGATCCGCCGCGCCCGCCTGGTGCACCGCGAGCAGCGCCGCACCGACCACACCACGCAGGTCGTCCCCGGCGGGACGGTCACCGAGCGCTGGGTGCCGGTCGAGCGCGTCGGCCTGTACGTGCCGGGCGGCCTGGCCGTCTACCCCTCCTCGGTCGTGATGAACGTCGTCCCGGCGCAGGAGGCCGGGGTCAGGTCCCTCGCCGTGACCTCGCCGCCGCAAAAAGAGTTCGGGGGGCTCCCGCACCCGACGATCCTGGCGGCGTGCGCGCTGCTCGGCGTCGACGAGGTGTACGCCGTCGGCGGCGCCCAGGCCGTGGCGATGTTCGCCTACGGCGCCGGGGAGTGCCGTCCGGTCAACCTGGTCACCGGCCCCGGCAACATCTGGGTGGCCGCGGCCAAGCGGCTGCTCAAGGGCCGGATCGGCATCGACGCCGAGGCCGGGCCGACGGAGATCGCGATCCTCGCGGACGCCACCGCCGACCCGCGGCACGTCGCCGCCGACATGATCAGCCAGGCCGAGCACGACCCGATGGCCGCCGCCGTCCTGGTCACCGACTCGGTCGAACTGGCCGAGGCCGTCGAGGCCGAACTGCCCCAGCAGGTCGAGGCGACCAAGCACAGCGAGCGGATCGCGACCGCGCTGGCCGGCCCGCAGTCCGGCATCGTGCTCGTGCGCGACCTGGAGCAGGGCCTGGAGATCGTCAACGCCTACGCGGCCGAGCACCTGGAGATCCAGACCGCCGACGCCGAGGCGGTCGCCGCACGTGTGGTCAACGCGGGCGCGGTCTTCGTGGGCCCGTTCGCGCCGGTCTCGCTCGGCGACTACGCGGCCGGGTCCAACCACGTCCTGCCCACCGGCGGCTGCGCCTGCCACTCCTCGGGGCTCTCCGTCCAGTCCTTCCTGCGCGGCATCCATGTGGTCAGCTACGACCGCGACGCCCTGGCCGAGGTGGCCGGGCACGTGGTCACGCTGGCCAACGCGGAGGACCTGCCGGGCCACGGTGACGCGATTCGTGCCCGCTTCGACTGGAGTGTGCCCAACCAGTGAGTGACATCACCAACATCGACGACCTGCCCATCCGCGACGAGCTCAAGGGCAAGTCCCCTTACGGCGCGCCGCAGCTGCACGTGCCGGTGCTGCTGAACACCAACGAGAACCCGTACTCCTTGCCCGAGGACCTCGTCGCCCGTATCGCCGAGCGCGTTGCGGACGCCGCGCGGGACCTCAACCGGTACCCGGACCGTGACGCGGTCGAGCTGCGCACGCAGCTGGCTGCGTACCTGTCCGCGTCCACCGGGCACGCGGTGACGAAGGGTCAGGTCTGGGCCGCCAACGGCTCGAACGAGATCATCCAGCAGCTGATGCAGACCTTCGGCGGCTCCGGGCGCACCGCGCTCGGCTTCTCGCCGACGTACCAGATGCACGACCTGATCTCGCGGGGCACCGGCACCCGCTGGATCGAGGGCCCGCGCCGCGAGGACTTCACCATCGACGTGGAGGCCGCCGAGGCCGCGCTGCAGGCCGAGCGCCCGGACGTGCTGTTCGTCTGCTCGCCCAACAACCCGACCGGCACGGCCGTGGAGCGCGAGACGGTGATCCGCCTCTACGACGCGGCCCAGGCCGTCAAGCCGACGCTGGTCATCGTCGACGAGGCGTACGTCGAGTTCTCGCACCGGCCCTCGCTGCTGGAGCTGCTCGACGGCCGCCCGCTGCTGGTGGTCACCCGGACCATGTCCAAGGCCTTCGGCGCGGCGGGCCTGCGCCTCGGCTACTTCGCCGCCACACCGGCCGTCGTCGACGCGGTGCAGCTGGTCCGGCTGCCGTACCACCTCTCCACGGTGACCCAGGCGACGGCCCTGGCCGCGCTGGAGTTCACCGACGTCCTGCTCGGCTACGTCGACAAGCTCAAGGCCGAGCGCGACCGCATCGTCACCGAACTGCGCGCGATGGGCCTGGAGGTCACCGACTCCGACGCCAACTTCGTGCAGTTCGGCCGCTTCGAGGACACCCACGCGATCTGGCAGGCGATCCTGGCCCAGGGCGTGCTGGTGCGCGACAACGGCGTGCCCGGACGGCTCCGGGTCACCGCGGGCACCCCCGCCGAGAACGACGCCTTCCTCGACGCCGTCCGCACTGTCCTCAAGGAGAACCGCTAAATGTCCCGCAGCGACCAGCACCGTGTGGGCCGCGTCGAGCGCACCACCAAGGAGACCTCCGTCAAGGTCGAGATAGACCTGGACGGCACCGGCAGGACCGACATCTCCACCGGCGTCGGCTTCTACGACCACATGCTCGACCAGCTCGGCCGCCACGGCTTCTTCGACCTCACCGTCAAGACCGACGGCGACCTGCACATCGACACCCACCACACCATCGAGGACACCTCCCTCGCGCTCGGCGCCGCCTTCCGGCAGGCGCTGGGCGACAAGGTGGGCATCCGCCGCTTCGCCGACGCCTCCGTCCCGCTGGACGAGTCGCTGGCGCAGGTGACCGTGGACCTCTCCGGCCGCCCCTACCTGGTGCACACCGAGCCCGCGGGCATGGCGCCGATGATCGGCTCCTACGACACCACGATGACGCGGCACATCCTGGAGTCCTTCGTGGCCCAGGCGCAGGTCGCCCTCCACGTCCACGTACCGTATGGACGTAACGCCCACCACATCGTCGAGGCCCAGTTCAAGGCGCTCGCGCGCGCTCTGCGCTACGCCAGCGAGCTGGACCCCCGCGCGGCGGGCATCATCCCGTCGACCAAGGGCGCACTGTGAGCGGCACCTCGTTTGTTCTGATCTTCCTCGGCCTGTTCCTCGGCGGCGGCGCGTACTCCTTCTGGAAGCAGAAGCTGCCCAAGGGCGTCATCGTGCTGCTCGCGATCTGCTCCGTGATGAGCCTGGCCGCAGGCCTCCTGCGCATCTGACCCGGAAGGGACGTACGTACATGACCGCCAAGAGCGTGGTCGTCCTCGACTACGGCTCCGGCAACGTCCGCTCCGCGCAGCGCGCCCTCGAGCGCGTCGGCGCGGACGCCGTGATCAGCTCCGACTTCACCGAGGCGCTGAACGCCGACGGGCTGCTCGTGCCCGGCGTGGGCGCGTTCGCCGCCTGCATGGAGGGCCTGCAGGCCGTCAAGGGCGACCGGCTGATCGGCCGCCGTCTGGCCGGCGGCCGCCCGGTGCTGGGGATCTGCGTCGGCATGCAGATCCTCTTCGCCCGCGGCGTCGAGCACGGCATCGAGACCGAGGGCTGCGACGAGTGGCCCGGCACGGTCGAGCCGCTGCGCGCGCCCGTCGTGCCGCACATGGGCTGGAACACCGTCGAGGCGGCCGAGGGCTCGGTGCTCTTCGCCGGTCTGCCCGAGGACGCCCGCTACTACTTCGTGCACTCCTACGGCGTCCGCCACTGGGAGATGGACCCGATCGAGCAGCTGCGCCCGCCCAAGGTGACCTGGGCCGAGCACGGCGAGCCGTTCGTCGCCGCGGTGGAGAACGGCCCGCTCTCCGCCACGCAGTTCCACCCCGAGAAGTCCGGCGACGCCGGCGCCGCCCTCCTCAAGAACTGGATCGACACGCTGTGAGCGACACCTCCAAGCTTGTTCTCCTTCCCGCCGTCGACGTCCGCGACGGCCAGGCCGTGCGCCTGGTCAAGGGCGCGTCCGGCTCGGAGACCTCCTACGGCGAGCCGCTGGCGGCCGCCCTGGCCTGGCAGAACGCGGGCGCGGAGTGGATCCACCTGGTCGACCTCGACGCCGCCTTCGGCACCGGCGACAACCGTGAGCTGCTCGCGGAGGTCACCGGGCGACTGGACGTCAAGGTCGAGCTCTCCGGCGGCATCCGCGACGACGCCTCGCTGCGCGCCGCGCTCGCCACCGGCTGCGCCCGCGTCAACCTCGGCACGGCGGCGCTGGAGTCCCCGGAGTGGGTGGCCAAGGTCATCGCCGAGTACGGCGACCGGATCGCGGTGGGCCTGGACGTGGTCGGCACCACGCTGCGCGGCCGTGGCTGGACCAGCGAGGGCGGCGACCTGTACGAGGCGCTGGCGCGTCTCGACGCCGAGGGCTGCGCCCGCTACGTCGTCACCGACGTGGACAAGGACGGCACGCTGACCGGCCCCAACCTCCAGCTGCTGCGCAACGTCTGCGCCGCCACCGACCGGGCCGTCGTCGCCTCCGGCGGCGTGTCCTCGCTTCAGGACCTGCGTGACATCGCGACGCTGGTGCCCGAAGGTGTGGAGGGGGCCATCGTGGGCAAGGCCCTCTACGCGCAGGCGTTCACGCTCGAAGAGGCTCTCGCAGCAGTGTCCTGACACCGATGGAGGTCGCGGGATGACGCAGGATCGACGGCACGTGGGCGGTTACTCCCCCTGGGAGGACCAGTACGGTTTCGCACGCGCCGTCGCCATAGGGGACTTCGTCTTCGTCTCCGGCTGCACCGCCTGGGACGACGGCTCGGTCCGGTTCGAGGGTTCCCCCTACGACCAGACCGTGGCCGCCTTCGGGGTCGCCCTGGACGCGCTCTCCCGCTTCGGCCTCGGCAAGGCGGACGTGGTCCGCACCCGGCTCTACGTCACCCACGCCCGTGACACCGACGAGGTCGGCCGGGCCCACCGGGACATCCTGGGGGAGGTCCGGCCGGCCTGCACGATGGTCGTCATCAACGCCCTCGTCGACTCGAGAATGAGCGTCGAGGTCGAGGTCGACGCGTACAAGAAGAATTTGGAGCTTCCCTGATGACCCTCGCGGTCCGCGTGATCCCCTGCCTCGACGTCGACGCCGGGCGGGTGGTCAAGGGCGTCAACTTCCAGAACCTGCGCGACGCCGGGGACCCGGTCGAGCTGGCGAAGCTCTACGACGCCCAGGGCGCGGACGAGCTGACGTTCCTGGACATCACCGCGTCCTCCGGCGACCGGGAGACGACGTACGACATCGTGCGCCGCACCGCCGAGCAGGTCTTCATCCCGCTGACGGTGGGCGGCGGCGTGCGCACCGTCGACGACGTCGACCGGCTGCTGCGCGCGGGTGCGGACAAGGTCGGGGTCAACACCGCGGCCATCGCCCGGCCCGAGCTGATCCGCGAGATCGCGCGGCGCTTCGGGCGCCAGGTGCTGGTGCTGTCGGTGGACGCGCGGCGCGTGGGGGAGGGGACGGAGACGGCGTCCGGCTTCGAGGTGACCACGCACGGCGGGCGTACCGGCACCGGCATCGACGCGGTGGAGTGGGCCACCCGCGCCGCCGAGCTGGGCGCGGGCGAGATCCTGCTGAACTCCATGGACGCCGACGGCACCAAGGACGGCTACGACCTGGAGATGATCACCGCCGTGCGCAAGGCGGTCTCCGTCCCGGTCATCGCCAGCGGCGGCGCGGGCAAGGTCGCCGACTTCGCCCCGGCTGTCGGCGCGGGCGCGGACGCGGTGCTGGCCGCGAGCGTCTTCCACTTCGGCGATCTGACGATCGCTGAGGTGAAGCGGTCCCTGCACGAGGCCGGGCACCCCGTTCGGCTCTGAGGCGGTGTCAGGAGCGACCACCGAACGGCCGTGTCCGAATTGCGGGACCGGATGGTGACGCTCTGATACTGAACAGGTGCGAAAAGGAATCCTGCAGCGACTCGGCGAATGGTGCGCACGCCACGCGATCATCGTGATCGTGGTGTGGCTGGCGGTCCTGGGCGTGCTCCACGGACTGCAGAACAGTTTCGGCGGCACCTACTCGGACGACTTCAACCTCCCCGACGCCCAGTCGCAGAAGGGTGCGAACGTCCTCCAGGCGAACGCCCCGAGCATCGGCGGCACCAGCTCGACGGTGGTCATGCAGGACGCGAAGCCGCTGACGGACTTCACCACCGAGGTGAACCAGGTCGTCGCCAACCTGCAGAAGCTCGACCACGTGCTGTCCGTGCAGAACCCGTTGCCGCAGCCGAACTCCTCCGGGGGCACGACCCCGACAGGAGCGCTGTCCAGCAACGGCACGATCGGCTACATCACCGTCCGTTTCAACGAGAACCCCACCGCGCTGGGCAGCGACTACCTGAACAGCGTCGACGCCGCGGTCCAGCCGCTGCGCTCGGCCGGCGTGGACGTCGAGTACGGCGGACCGCTCGGCGAGGCGGCCAGACCCCACGCGAAGGACCTGACCAGTGAGGCCATCGGCTTCGCGGTGGCCATCGTGGTCCTGGTCATCGGCTTCGGCAGTCTGATCGCGGCCGGCCTGCCCCTGGTGACCGCCCTGATCAGCGTGATCGTGGGCCTCAGCTGCCTGAGCCTGCTCGCGGCCGCCATCGACTTCGCCAGCGTCTCGCCGACCCTGGCCACCATGATCGGCCTCGGCGTGGGCATCGACTACGCGCTGTTCCTGATCACCCGCTACCGGCAGCTGATCATGGACCGGGTGGAGCCGCACGTCGCGGCGGGCATCGCGGTCACCACCAGCGGGCGCGCGGTCCTGGTCTCGGGCTGCACCGTCATCGTGGCGCTGGCCGGCCTGTACGTGTCGGGCCTCAGCTTCATCGGACGGCTCGGCATCGCCGCCGCGGTCACGGTGGTCACCGCCGTGGCGGGCGCGCTCACCCTGGTGCCGGCGCTGGCCGGGCTGATCGGGCGCCGGATCGACCGGTTCTGCCTGAAGACCCCGGTGGCCGAGGGCGGCCCCGTGGCCGGCGACGACGCCGGGGCGAAGGCGGAGAAGGCCGAGGAGGAGCAGCACGGCTTCTGGCACCGTTACGCCAAGCGGGTCGAACGCCGACCGTGGTGGTTCCTGGCCAGCGGCGTGGTGGTGCTGGGGATCCTGGCGATCCCGCTGTTCTCGATGCGGCTCGACCACATCGACGACGGCGCCGACCCGACCTCCTTCACCGACCGCCGCGCCTTCGACCTGATCAGCCAGGGCTTCGGGCCGGGAGCCAACGGGCCGTTCACTCTCGTGATCGACCAGACCAACGTGCCGTCGAGCCAGCGCTCCACGCTGCTCGCCAACCTGCAGAAGTCGCTCACGGGCGTCCCGAACGCGGCCAGCATCAGCCCGCTCCAGCCCACCAGCAACGGCAACGTGCTGACCGGCACGGCGCTGTCGACCCAGCGGCCGCAGGCCGCGGACACCACCCATCTGTTCAACCACCTCAAGGACGTCTCACTGCCGCAGGGCGCCTCGGGGACGGTGGCCACGACCTACGTGACCGGGGTGACCGCCGCCCAGCAGGACTTCACCGAGATCATCAGCTCCCGGCTGGCGCTGATCATCGTGGTCGTCGTCTGCCTCGCCTTCCTGATCATCCTCGCGGTCTTCCGCGGCCTCCTGGTCGCGGTCAAGGCGGCCGTGCTGAACCTCTTCTCGATCGGCGCCTCCTACGGCGTCGTCGTCGCGGTCTTCCAGTGGGGGTGGGGCGGCACGGCCCTGGGCGTCTCCGGGAAGGTGCCGATCGAGAGCTACGTGCCGATGATGATGTTCGCGATCATCTTCGGACTGAGCATGGACTACGAGATCTTCCTGCTGTCCCGGGTCCATGAGGCGTGGATCCGGACCAGGCGGGCCGAGGACAGCGTCGCCTACGGTCTGGAGATCACCGCCCGCGTGATCACCTGTGCGGCGCTGATCATGTTCAGCGTCTTCGCGGCCTTCATCCTGAGCGACAACATCGTGGTCAAGATGCTGGGCCTGGGCCTGGCCGTCAGCGTCCTGGTGGACGCCACCGTCGTCCGGCTGCTGCTGGTCCCGGCCGTGATGACGCTGCTCGGGCGGCGCGCCTGGTGGGTGCCCCGGTGGCTGGACCGGATCCTGCCGCACCTCGACACCGAGGGCGAGGCGGCGCTCCACCAGGCGACGCAGCAGATGTCGAAGAAGTAGCCGCGCGTCGGCGGCGGGCCGGTGGGCCGGGCCCGACAGGGCCTAGCCGATCACGGGCCCGGTCACCGGCAGCACGATCTGACACGGGATCGGCTGCGGGTGGGCCGGGTCCAGGGCGTTGAGCATGTCGGTCAGGGCGACCGGGTCGTAGGCGATCTCCAGGTGGTCGGACTGGTCCAGCGCGCACTGGTCCTGGACGGTGATGTTCGTGACGTTCGGTGCGGCGGGCAGGAACGCGTTGGTGTAGGGCGTCACCACCTCGTCGTCCTCGGTCGAGACGACGGTGTAGTCGATGCCGGGCACGGTCTCGCCCCCGGCGTTCAGCGCGGTGAGGAACGGCGAGCCGACCTCCTGCTCGACGCAGGCGTCGCAGGGGCCCGAGAGGAACGCGTTGCCCGGCTCCAACGCGCCGAGCTTGCTAGCCAGTTCGGTGATCCCGTCGAGCGTGGTGCCGTTGTTGCTCGGGGAGAGCGCGACCAGCTTGGCCACCTTGCCCGCGCCGCCGAGGTTCTTGATGTAGTAACGCGGCATCATGCCGCCCTGGGAGTGGCCGACCAGGTCGACCTTGGCGGCGCCGGTCGCGGCGCGCACCTGGTCGACGAAGGAGGCGAGCACGGCGGCGCCGCCCTCGATGGAGTCCACGCCCTGGACCGGGGAGGAGGCGGAGGGGCCGCCGTAGTCGAAGGTGTAGACGCAGTAGCCGTTGTCGGCGAGCAGGGGCGCCGCGCCGCCCCAGTTGTCGTTCTGGTTCTCCAGGGTGCCGTGGACCAGGACGACCGGCTCGGGGTGGGCGGCGGAGGGCCGGCAGCTCCAGTCGTTCGCCCCGGCGGGCGCACTGCCGGGGAAGAAGAAGCCGGCGGTGAATCCGGTGGCGAAGTGGAAGTTCACGGGATACCAGGCGGCCGCGGCGGGCTGCGCCGCGAGGGCGGCGATTCCGATCACGGCGGCCGTCGTCACGCCAAGGGTTCTGATTCGGGTTCTGCTACGCATCGTGGACTCCGTCCCGGTCCGGTATTGCGCGTCAATTCCGGCGGTGATGGTGGGGCCGGCGGCGGGGCGGGGTCAAGAAGAAAAACAGTGCGAAGGCGAATCGTGCACGAGAGCGTGCGCAACTCGTCCGGCCTGGTCTCGAAACACTCACGAAACCTAGTGAAACGCGCACGTCCACGCCTATTGACCAGCCGGTAACATCGCCGCATACTGGCCGGTAACGTCGGAGGGAGCAGCAAGGGAGCAGTCGTTGAGCGGCCCGTGGAACGCCCTGCCCAGAGGGCTCGCGGCAGAACTGCGCCGGGAGCAGCAGACGATCGCCGCGGAAATCATCAGGGAGATCAGGAAGCAGGTCCCGGAATTCTCCCGGCCGCTCGCGGGTCAATTCGGCGCGGGAATCCAGCACGGAGTGGAGACCGCGCTCGCCGAATTCACCGAACTGATCGAGGGTGCGCGGAGCGACAATCCCGAACGCATGCGCGTCTACCGCGCGCTCGGCCGCGGCGAGCTCGCCGAAGGGCGCAGCCTCGACGCGTTGCAGGCCGCCTACCGCCTCGGCGCGCGCGTCGCCTGGCGCCGCTACGCGCGTGTCGCCCGACGGGTCGGGCTCGGCACCGAGCAGCTGGTGGTGCTGGCGGAGGCGATCTTCGCGCATATCGACGAGCTCGCCGCCGCGTCCGTCCAGGGCTACGCCCGCGCCCAGGCCGACGAGGCCGGGGCGCTCGGCCGCTCCCGCTCGCACCTGCTCGCGCTGCTGGCCCGCGGCGGGAGCCGCGCCGAACTGGAGACCGCCGCGGACCTCGCCGACTGGCCGCTGCCCTGGGAGCTCTGCGCGGTCGCGCTGCGGCCGGACTCCGACAACCGGCCGACGGGCGGCCGAAGACCGCCGTTGCCCGACCTCGTGCTTGCCGAACTCGACGGACCCGAGCCCTGGTTGGTGATCCCCGAGCCCGACCTGTACCTACGCGACGGGCAGGTCCGCGCCCTGATGGAGATGCGTGGCGGCGTCATCGGCCCGACTGTCCCGCCCGAACAGGCCGGCGACTCGCTGCGCTGGGCCCGCACCCTGCGCGCCCGCCCGCCCGGGACGTCCGCGTGTCCCGTCGACGGCGAGTCCCATCTCGCCGCGCTGCTGCTGCTCGCCGACCCGGCCCTGGTCCGCCTGATCGCCGCGCGACGCCTGCGCCCCCTGGACGAACTGACGCCCAAGCAGCGCCGCCGCCTCGGCGACACCTTGCTCGCCTGGCTCCAGTCCGACCGCGGCAGCGCCCCGGACGTGGCCGCCCGGCTCGGCATCCACCCGCAGACCGCGCGGCAGCGTCTCCACCAGGTGCAGCGCGTCTTCGGCCCGGCACTCGCCGACGCCGACGCCCGCTTCGAACTGGAGATCGCGCTGCGCGCGCGGGACGAGCAAGGGGACGGCTAGTGCCGCGCCCGCCAACCTTTGCCCTGCCGCTACGCCTGGCACGCCCGTCTGCTGCGTTGGCGAACCGCCCAAGTCCATCCAGTACGAGGGCGGTCCGCCGCCTGGCAGCTGCACGCTCCCCCAGCCTTCGGCTGGGAGGTGCTCCCACGACGCCGCGGCTGGCCGGGCAAAGGCTGGCGGGCGCGGCACTAGATGCCGAACTTCGCCTCGCGCACCTGCGCCGCGGCGTCCTCGGGCCCGTCGTACTCGACGTGCGCCTCGCTCTGACGGCCCATCATGAACAGCAGCAGCTCGCCCGGCTCGCCGGTCACCGTGACGACCGGGGCGCCCTTGCGGGCCACCGCCGTCTGCCCGTCCGGGCGGCGCAGCACCAGGCCGACCGGCGACCGCCGTCCGTTCAGGCGGGCCGTTCCGGCGAGGCGCTTCCACAGGTACTCGCTCAGCTCCGCGTCCAGCACGCGGGGCGACCAGCCCGGCTGGGCGCGCCGCACGTCCTCGCCGTGGACGAAGAACTCCACGGTGTTGCCCGCTTCCTCCGCGCCCGGGAGCCGGAACGGCGAGTAAGCGGGCGGCCCCACCCGGATCGCCTCGACCAGCTCCGCGTAGGGCTTGGCCGCGTACTCCGTCTGCACCCGCTCCAGCCGCGCGGCCAGCGGCTTGATCAGGATGCCCCCGGCGGCGTCCGGCCGCCGTTCCCGCACCACCACGTGCGCGGCCAGGTCCGTGGTGCGCCAGCCCTCGCACAGCGTGGGCGCGTCCGGGCCGACGCCCTCCAGCAGATCGGCCAGCAGCAGGCGCTCACGCCGCCCCAGATTCGACATGACCCAAGCGTAGAGCGAACGGCCGCCGATGGGGGGGTCCGGACTGCGGGAGCCGGTCGCGGATCCGATCGTCATTTTGTGTGACCTGGCATCGCGCTGGCGGGTCTCCGATGTGACAGGACGAAACCGGACCGACGACACAGGGACGACACAGGGGTGCGCATGGACTGGCAGATGGACGGGCGAGGGACCGAGGACACGGAGGGGCGGGCGGTCGGACCCCGCACCGGGCGCCGGGCGTCCCAGGGGCGCGTGGCGCACGGCGGCAGTCGGCACCGCAAACGGGCGCGCTGGTCGTTCACCCCGCTCGTGGTCGCCGCCGCGGTCGTCGGAGCGGGCGCGGTCGGCGCAGTCGCGCTGTACCCGGCCGCCTCCCAGAGCCCGGTCGGCAACCCGCAGGCCGCCCCCGCGGTCGGCGCGGCCGCGGTCGACTCGGCCGACGGCGCCTCGTCCGCCGCGTCGGGCACGGGGGCGTCGTCGCCGTCCGCCTCGCCGACGCCGTCGGCCCGGCCGACCCCGACCCCGACGCACAGCGCCAAGCCGAGCCCCAAGGCGGGCTCCGGGGCGAGCGGGCCCGCTCAGGCGTCGAACCCGGGCGCGCCGACCCCGCAGGCCCCCGCCGGGTCGGGCGGCTCGGGGTCGACCCGGTCGGTTCCCGGCTCCTCCTACGCCGTCCAGCAGGTGCTCGCGGTGATCAACCAGGCCCGCGCCCAGGCCGGTCTGCCCGCCTACACGCTGACCAGCGGCCTCACCGCCAGCGCCGGAGCGCACAACGCGGTGATGATGAGCGGCTGCGGCCTGTCGCACCAGTGCCCAGGCGAGGCCGACCTCGGCACCCGGATCACCGACGCGGGCGTCCACTGGGGCGCCTGCGGCGAGAATATAGGCGAGGGCGGCCCGATGGCGGACACCGACGCGGCGATCGCCCAGATGGCGGTGGGCCTCACCCGGAGCATGCTGGCGGAGCAGCCGCCGAACGACGGCCACCGCCGCAACATCCTGAGCAGTTCGTTCCGCCACATCGGCATCGTGGTCCAGCGGACCGCCTCGGGAACGGTCTACATGACGCAGGACTTCTCGGACTGAGCCGCGCGCGCCGGTGCCCGGCCGCCGAGGCGGCCGGGCACCGTGACGACGCCGGGGCCCGCTAGGCGACCGAGAAGTCGTCCGCCACCACGTCGCCCTGGCCGTACCAGCCGTGGACGTAGACGGTGACGGCGCCGCTGCTGCCGGTGGTGAAGGAGACCGTCAGCTGGTTCCAACTGCTGCTGTTGGACCAGGTGCTGGCGCTCGCGCCGCCGCTGACGCCGATGTAGGCATACGGTCCCTGGACCCAACCGGTCAGCGTGTAGCTGTGGTTGGGCTGCAGGGTCAGGCTCTGGTCGCACTCGCCGGTGGTGCTGGAGGACGGGACCACCTGGAGCGCGTGACTGCCCGAGTGGACCGGGGAGGAGACCACGGCGCTGCCGGACTGGCAGGTCCACGGGCTGAGGCTGCCGCTCTCGAACCCGCCGTTGGTCAGCGCGCCGGAGCCGCCGCCTCCGCCACCGGAGGAGGTGACGGTGAGCGAGTAGGTCGCGGTGTGGCTGCCCGAGGCCGCCGTGCCGGTGACGGTGATCGGGTAGGTCCCGGCCGCCACCGAGGAGCCGACCGTGGCCGTCATCGTCGAACTGCCGCCGGAGGTGACGGAGCCGGGGCTGAACGAGACGCTGACGCCGGACGGAGCACCGGAGGCGGCGAGGCTGACGCTCTCCGCGCTGCCGGCCGTCACGGCCGTGGCGACGGACGCGGTCGCGCTGCCGCCCTGGGCGACGGACGCGGAGCCGGGGGAGAGGGACAGCGAGAAGTCGCTGGAGCTCCCGCCACCGCCACCGCCGCCCGAACTGCCCTCGTACGGCACGAAGGCGTCGGTGAAGGCGAGGCTGTTCTGGCTGATCTCACTGCAGGTCGACAGCGAGTTGGCGCTGCCGCTGCACGGCTGGTCGCGGTCGACCGACCAGAAGGCCAGGCGGCCCACGCCGTTCTGGGCGGCGAAGTTCTCGACCGTCTGCGCGTCCGCGAGGGTGAAGGTCGAGCCGTCGTCGTTCTTGCCGATCATCGGCGTGATGCCGAGGTTGGCGTAGCTGTAGCTCGGGTCGACGGACTGCATCTGCGCGAGCGTGGCCTCGGCGGCGGAGACCGCGCCCTGGCCCATCTCGGTGCCGGTGCCCGCGTAGTAGTCCATGGCCATGATGTTGACCACGTCGATCTTGATCCCGGCGTTCTTCGCCGCCTTGAGGATGTTGACGCCGTCGCCGGTCAGGCCGCTCGTCAGCACCGGGAGCGTCATCGAGAACTGAAGGCCCGGGTTGGACGCCTTGAGGTCCTTCATGGCCTGCATCTGGCGGGCCGCCGAGGCGGTGTCGGCCACGGCCGCGCCCTCGACGTCGAAGTCGAGCTGGTTGACGCCGTAGTCGTTGATGATGGCCTGGTAGCCGGCGTCGATGCTGCTCTGGGTGGTGCAGGTCCAGGCGAGCGGTTCGCCGCTGGCGCCGCCGGAGGAGATGATCACCGAGGCGCCCTCGGACTTCGCCTTGGCGATCTCCGGGTCGGTGTAGGAGTCGGCGCCGATGGGGAGGGTGTCGCCCCAGATCTGGTTGCAGCCCTCGCCGAGCACGAAGGCGGCGGTGTACGCCTTGAGGTGGTGGCCGGTGATCGCCGTGTCGAGCATGCCCTCCTGGCCGTTCGACATGTCGACGTACGGCGCCACGGAGTAGACGCTCGTCGCGGCGGAGCTGCTGGTGGGGGCCAGCAGGCCGACCGCTCCGGCGGTGGCGAGCGCGAGCGCGCACGCTGAGCCGGTGAGTCTCGCCAAGCGCATGACAGTGTTCCCTTCGGGGATGCCCCAAGGGTGCGGGGGTGTGGGGGAGTTGATGCGTCCAGGCCTGGCGGGTCCACCAAACAGCGTTCCCGGGTCCGCGTCAATAGGACTAGACCAACTTGCCCGCACTCAGCGCTGGAGCGGTGCTGTCAACTTCCGCGCGCCCTGGTAACTGCCGCCGGAGAGAGCGCAGGTGACGGTGTGCCGCCCGCCCTTGTACTCGGCCAGGCTCGGATAGAGCTGGTAGTACTGGAGCTCCTTCACGCTCTGCTTCCGGTAGGCCGCGGCGTTCAGCGGCTCGCACAGCTCCAGCGACCTGTGCACGATCGTCGGGTAGTCGGTCAGGCCGTCCGGCAGCGTGGTCAGCCGGGTGACCTCGGCGTCGTGCGGGCCCGTGCAGGCGCGCTTGACCAGCAGCGTGAGCGACTTGCTGAAGGCCGGGGAGTCGAAGCAGTCGCCCGGCTGGAGCGAGATGTAGGCGAAGGTGTTCGGCAGCGTGGGCGAGGGCGACGGCGAGGGGGACGGCGCGGCCTTCGTCGGTGACGGCGACGCCTTCGCCTGCGGTGTCGCCGGTTTCGAGCGCAGCGCGAAGACCAGGACCAGCGCCACCGCGGCGAGCACCGCCACCAGCGTCGCGGCCAGGCCGAAACGAGAGCCGCGCAGCCGTCCGAACCCCCCAGCAAGCCCCATGCGCCCCAGCATGCCGCCTCCGGCCGTGTCCGCGACAGGGTGCGTCACTGTGGTTGCATTGGTCGTATGTCCGCCACACCCGCCGCCCCGAACACCACCGAGCTCGACCCGGCGATCGCCGCCCGCCTCAAGCGCGACGCCAACGGGCTGGTCCCCGCCGTCGCCCAGCAGTACGACACCGGCGAGGTGCTGATGATGGGCTGGATGGACGACGAGGCGCTGCATCGCACGCTCACCACGGGCCGCTGCACCTACTGGAGCCGCAGCCGGTCCGAGTACTGGGTCAAGGGCGACACCTCCGGCCACGTCCAGCTGGTCAAGTCCGTGGCGCTGGACTGCGACGGGGACACCCTCCTGGTCAAGGTCGACCAGCTCGGCGCGGCCTGCCACACCGGCGACCGCACCTGCTTCGACGCCGGCACGCTCCCGGTCACCGGCGGCTGAGGCAGCCTCCCTCCCGGGGCCTGGACGGCACGGCCCGGCGGACGCCGAGCCGGTACGCTTCCTGGGCATGACCAGCGGCAGCGTCACCCCCGACCTCGACACCTTCCGCAAGCTCGCCGTGGACCGCCGGGTGATCCCGGTGACCCGGCGGCTGCTGGCCGACGGGGACACGCCCGTCGGCGTCTACCGCAAGCTCGCGGGGGAACGTCCCAACACCTTCCTGCTGGAGAGCGCCGAGCAGGGCCGCCACTGGTCGCGCTACTCCTTCGTCGGCGTCCGCAGCAGCGCCCAGCTCACCGTCGACGCCGAGGGCCACGCCCGCTGGATCGGCACCCCGCCCGTCGGCGTCCCGACGTCCGGCGACCCGCTCCAGGTGCTGCGCGCCACCATCGAGGCCCTGCGCGGACCGCGCGACCTGCACGCCGGCGGTGAACTGCCGCCGTTCACCGGCGGAATGGTCGGCTACCTCGGCTACGACATCGTGCGGCGGCTGGAGCGGCTGCCCGAGATCGCGCCGGACGACCTGCGGCTGCCCGAGCTCACCATGCTCTTCGCCGACGACGTCGCCGTCCTCGACCACACCGACGGCTCCGTGCTGCTGATCGCCAACGCCGTCAACCGCGACGACCAGCCCACCGGCGTCGACGCCGCCTGGGTCGACGCCGTCGCCCGGCTCGACCGGATGACCGCCGACCTGGCCCGGCCGACCGAGGCCGGAGCCGCCGTGCTCACCCCGGCCCCCGCGGTCACGGCGGTCTCGCCGTTCGGCGGCGCGCCCTACCGGGCGGCCGTCGAGGCGGTGAAGGAGAAGATCCGCGCGGGCGAGGCGTTCCAGGTGGTCCCCTCGCAGCGGTTCGAGGTCGACTGCCCGGCGAGCGCGCTGGACGTGTACCGGGTGCTGCGCACCACCAACCCCAGCCCGTACATGTACCTCTTCCGCTTCGGCGCCCCCGGCCCGGACGCGGAGCCCTTCGACGTGGTCGGCTCCAGCCCGGAGGCGCTGGTCAAGGTCGAGGACGGGGAGGCGATGCTGCACCCCATCGCGGGAACCCGTCCGCGCGGCGCCACGCCCGAGCGCGACGCGGAGCTCGCCGCCGAGCTGCTCGCCGATCCCAAGGAGCGCGCCGAGCACCTGATGCTGGTCGACCTGGGCCGCAACGACCTGGGCCGGGTCTGCGCGCCGGGCAGCGTCGAGGTCGTCGACTTCATGACCGTCGAGCGCTACAGCCACGTCATGCACATCGTCTCCACCGTCACCGGCCGGGTCGCCCCCGATCGCACCGCCTTCGACGTGCTCACCGCCTGCTTCCCCGCCGGGACGCTCTCCGGTGCGCCCAAGCCGCGCGCCATGCAGATCATCGAGGAGCTCGAGCCCACCCGCCGCGGTCTCTACGGCGGCTGCGTCGGCTACTTCGACTTCGCCGGGGACTCCGACACCGCCATCGCCATCCGCACCGCGCTGATCCGCGGCGGCAGGGCCTACGTCCAGGCGGGCGCGGGCGTCGTCGCCGACTCCGATCCGGCGAGCGAGGACACGGAGTGCCGCAACAAGGCCGCCGCCGTGCTCCGCGCCGTCGCCGCCGCGGCGACCCTGCGTCCGGCGGGTCCGGCGGCGCAGGGCACACTGGAGCGGTGAGCCCCGAGCAGACCCCAGAGCAGACCGCAGTCCAGACCGCAGTCCAGGCCGCAGACCAGACGGCTGCCGGGACCGCAGCCCAGTCGAACGCCGGACAGGACGCGGAGCAGACCGCGGAGCAGGCCGCCGAGCAGCGGCCCGCGACGTCCTGGCGCCGCACCCTCGCGGTGACGCTGCTGCTCTCGGTCGTGGGGGCGACGCTGCTGCTGGTCGCGTCCGGGCAGACGTGGGTCTCCGGCACGGTCCAGGCGCAGGGCGCGACCAGGACCGTCACCGCCCACGGCAGCGAGGTCAGCGGCGTTCCCGGCGCCATGGCGCTGGTCGCGCTCGCCTCGGTGGTCGCCGTCTTCGCGGTGCGCGGCACGGCGCGCCGAGTGCTGGGCGGCCTGGTCACGCTCGCCGGCGCGGGCGCGGTCTTCGCCGCGACCGCCGCGCTCGGCTCGGAGACCGGCGCCCTGGACGAGAAGGCCGCCCGCTCGGTCGGCCTCACCGACGTCACGGTCGGCTCGGTGACGCACTCGGCGTGGCCGTGGATCGCGGCGCTCGGCGGGCTGCTGGTCGTCGTCGCCGGGGTGCTGACGACGCTGCGCGGCGCCGCCTGGCCGGGCATGTCGGCCCGGTACGACGCCCCGGCCGGCAAGCGGTCCGCCGCCGGACCGCGGGGCGGGTCCTCGGCCACGGCGTCCGCAGGGCAGTCGAGCCCGGCCGACCTGTGGAAGGCGCTGGACCGCGGCGAGGACCCCACTGCGAGCTGAGCTCGCCGATACGGGACAATGGAGCGGAAGAACTCTCCCCGGGCGGGAGAGTCCCAGATCTAGGAGCAGTTAATGTCGGCAAACGCCCACGGACACACCGTCGCCGCCTGGACCGGTGTCACCGTCTCCTTCGTCGGTTTCATGCTGGCGGGCGTGGCGATGGTCTACTCGATCCCGGTCCTCGTCATCATCGGCCTGGTGGTCGCCGCCGGTGGCGCCGTGGTCGGCAAGGTCCTGTCGGCGGCCGGCTTCGGCAAGAAGCCCGACACCCACGCCGTCGCGACCTCCAAGGACGCGATCTCCAGCAGCGTCTCCGCCTGAGCCGACGCTGAGGGGCTCCTCGCGGAGCGTTCTTCCGCCGACACGCTTCTGCCGACACGGCGGCGCGCCCTTCCGGGACCGCCGCCGGTCCGGTACCAGAATCGGGGCGTGACAGCCGTCCCAGGTGACCCCCGCGACCCCGGTGGCCCGGGCGCTGCGGCCTCGGCGCACACTCCGGCGTCGCCTCCGGTGCAGACCTCGGCATCGGCATCGGCATCGGCCCGCGTCCCGCTGGGGCTGCTGGGCCTCGGCGCGGCCGCGACGGCGTATGTCGGCGTCGTGGATCCCGACCGGCCCGGTCACTACCCGGTCTGCCCGTTCCTGGCGCTGACCGGCTGGTGGTGCCCCGGCTGCGGCGGACTGCGCGCCGTCCACGCGCTGACCCGTGGCGAGCTCGGCACCGCCCTGCACGACAACGTGCTCGTGGTCGCCCTGTGCGGTCTGACCGTCTCCTTCTGGACCCTGTGGGCGCTGCGGGCCGTGCGCGGACGCCCCCGTCCCGCGCTGCGCGTGGGCCGTCCGTGGCTGCTCGCGGCGGCGGTCCTCGTCCTCGCGTTCACCCTTGTGCGCAACCTTCCCACCGGCGCTTTTCTGGCTCCGTAAGGCCTTCGGAACTGTCCGGAGAGCGAGACCGGCGGCCTCTCGATTCAGGTTCGACGCGGCCGGACGGATACCATCGATCCAGGTCATGCACAGACAGGCATCCGAGAGACGCCGAATTGTGCGAGACCACCAACCGACCCGACGAATGGGGGCCCCGAGTGACCGTGCTCGACGAGATCATCGCCGGAGTCCGTGAGGACCTCGCCGAGCGTCAGGCCCGGGTCTCGCTCGACGAGCTCAAGGAGCTCGCGGCCAAGGCCCCCGAGGCCAAGGACGGCGTGGCCGCCCTGGGCGGCGAGGGCGTCTCGGTCATCTGCGAGGTCAAGCGCTCCAGCCCGTCCAAGGGCGCGCTGGCCGCGATCGCCGACCCGGCGGCGCTGGCCCGCGACTACGCGGCCGGCGGCGCCGCCGCCATCTCGGTCCTGACCGAGCAGCGACGCTTCGGCGGCTCGCTGGCGGACCTCAAGGCGGTCCGTGCGGCGGTCGACACCCCGCTGCTGCGCAAGGACTTCATCGTCACCTCCTACCAGCTGTGGGAGGCCCGCGCCTACGGCGCCGACCTGGCCCTGCTGATCGTGGCCGCGCTGGACCAGGAGGCGCTGGTCTCCCTGATCGAGCGGGCCGAGTCCATCGGTCTCACCCCGCTGGTCGAGGTCCACGACGAGGAGGAGATCGCCCGCGCGGTCGACGCCGGAGCGCGGATCATCGGCGTGAACGCCCGCAACCTGAAGACCCTCGAGGTCGACCGCAACACGTTCGCCAACGTGGCCCACGCGATCCCGTCGAACGTCGTGAAGGTCGCCGAGTCGGGTGTCCGCGGTCCCCACGACCTCATCGCCTATGCGAACGAGGGCGCGAACGCGGTCCTGGTCGGCGAGTCCCTCGTCACCGGCAAGGACCCGAAGGCCGCCGTCGCGGACCTCGTCGCCGCCGGCGCGCACCCGGCGCTGCGGCACGGGCGCTGATCTCGCGCCCCCGCGGGCGCGCGCCTCTGGGCAGTGCGCCCCACCCTTCCCGCTAGGATCGGACACGTGACCCTCGACGCCCTCCACCAGCCCGGCTACGCCGGTCTGCAGCGCGGCTGCAAGCCGCGCGGGTGTCGCGCGCCCGCTCGGCGCGTCCTCGGGCGTCGCGTGCGGTACGTGATCGGTGCCGAGCCGGGCCAGGTTCCCGGGCGGCGATGGCAGCGCGTGCGGAGCGTCGCGCACCACTGAGACCATGGTCTCGACGTGGGTGCGCCGCTTCGCGCACGCCTGCCCACGTCCGTTCACATCCCCAAGGGAACACTCATGTCCGACGTGACATCCGTCCCCGACGCGCGCGGTTACTTCGGCGCGTACGGTGGCCGCTTCATTCCGGAGGCGCTCGTCGCCGCCGTCGAGCAGGTGGCCGACGAGTACGAGAAGGCCAAGGCCGACCCGGCGTTCGCGGCCGAGCTGAACACCCTGCTCAAGGACTACACGGGCCGCCCGAGCCCGCTGACCGACGTCCACCGCTTCTCGGCGGAGGCGGGCGGCGCCCGCATCCTGCTCAAGCGCGAGGACCTCAACCACACCGGCTCGCACAAGATCAACAACGTGCTGGGCCAGGCGCTGCTCACCAGGCGCATGGGCAAGACCCGCCTCATCGCCGAGACCGGCGCGGGCCAGCACGGCGTCGCCACCGCGACCGCCGCCGCGCTCTTCGGCATGGACTGCACCATCTACATGGGCGAGGTCGACACCCAGCGCCAGGCGCTGAACGTCGCCCGGATGCGCATGCTCGGCGCCGAGGTCGTGCCGGTGAAGTCCGGCAGCCGCACGCTGAAGGACGCCATCAACGAGGCGTTCCGCGACTGGGTGGCCAACGTCGACTCCACCCACTACCTGTTCGGCACCGTCGCCGGTCCGCACCCGTTCCCGATGATGGTCCGCGACTTCCACCGGGTGATCGGCCAAGAAGCGCGCGCGCAGGTGCTGGACCGCACCGGCAAGCTGCCGGACGCCGTCGTCGCGTGCGTGGGCGGCGGCTCCAACGCGATGGGCGTGTTCTACGACTTCATCCCCGACGCCGGCGTGCGCCTGATCGGCATCGAGGCGGCCGGCGAGGGCGTGGAGACGCCGAAGCACGCGGCGACGCTCACCAAGGGCGACCCGGGCGTGCTGCACGGCTCGCGCACCTACGTCCTCCAGGACGAGGACGGGCAGACGATCGAGTCCCACTCGATCTCCGCCGGTCTGGACTACCCGGGCGTCGGCCCGGAGCACGCGTTCCTCAAGGACTCCGGCCGCGCCGAGTACCGGCCCTGCACGGACGCCGACGCCATGGAGGCGCTGCGCCTGCTCTCCCGCACGGAGGGCATCATCCCGGCCATCGAGTCCTCCCACGCGCTGGCCGGCGCCCTGAAGCTGGGCCGGGAACTCGGCCCCGACGCGGTCATCCTGGTGAACCTCTCCGGCCGCGGGGACAAGGACATGCACACCGCCGCCCAGTACTTCGGGCTGCTCGACGATTCCGCTGCCGATGCCGCTGGTGGTGCCAAGTGACGAACGCACTGCTGGACCAGACCCTCGCCGCCGCGAAGGCGGAGAACCGAGCGGCCCTGATCGGCTACCTGCCGGCCGGCTTCCCGACCGTCGCGGGCGCCGCGCAGGCCGTGCAGGCGCTCATCGACGGCGGCGCGGACGTCGTCGAGATCGGCCTGCCGCACAGCGACCCGGTGCTGGACGGCGCGACCATCCAGACCGCCGACGACATCGCGCTGCGCGGGGGCGTGCGGACCAAGGACGTGCTGGAGACGATCCGCACCGTCACCGCCGCCAACCCGACCGTTCCGGTGCTGTGCATGACGTACTGGAACCCGGTCGACCGGTACGGGCAGGCGCGCTTCGCCGCCGACCTCGCCGCGGCCGGCGGCGCGGGCTGCATCCTGCCCGACCTGCCCGTCGAGGAGGCCGACGAGTGGCTCGCCGCTGCCGCTGAGCAGGGCCTGGCGACCGTCTTCGTGGTGGCGCCGTCCAGCCGTGACGAGCGGCTGGCGGTCATCACCGCCAAGGGCACCGGCTTCGTGTACGCGGCCGCCGTCATGGGCGTGACCGGCACCCGCGCCCAGGTCGGTGACATGGCCGAGGACCTGGTCGCGCGTACCCGGGCCACCACCGAGCTGCCGGTCTGTGTCGGCCTCGGGGTCTCCAACGCCGTCCAGGCGGCCGAGGTGGCCGCCTTCGCCGACGGCGTCATCGTCGGCTCGGCCTTCGTGCAGCGGATCCTGGACGCGTCCTCGCCGGAGGCGGGTTACGCAGCGGTCCGCGAGCTGACCGCCGAGCTCGCCCAGGGCGTGCGCAAGCGCTGACGGCTGACGGCTGACGCTGACGGCTGACGGGCGTTCGGGCGACCGGACAGGCAGCCGCCAGAGGTGCTATCCGGAGGGGGCGTGGACTTGGGTCCACGCCCCCTCCGTCTTGCTGAGCGCGCTCCCTCGATCAGGTGAAGCGACGCGTGGCGTGCCCGGACACGCCCGGCGGGCTCGCTGATGATCGCGCTCGGGGCGTGCGTCGAAAGCCGGTTCTGCCCCTCGTGACGCCCGTCGAGGAGGACCCGTGCCGAACCCCCAGCACAGCAGGGCGGCGCGGGCCGCTCTCGCGGCGGTGGCGCTCAGCGTCGCGGTCGCCGCCGAATCGACCGTCAACCAGGCGCTGGGAGAGGCGAGGGCGCACCACCGTGCCCATCGCCACCACCACCCCGCGGTCCCGTCCTCCGCGCCGCAGGCCAAGCCCACGCCCGCCGCTGCTTCTGGTGCTGCCAAGCCCGAGCCCGGGTCCGGGTCCGGAGCCGGACCCGGACCCGGCTCCGCGCCGGCCTCCGCCACGAGCCCCGAGCCCGCCTTCGTGGACCTGCCGGACCGCTCCGTCGCACTCGCTCTGCCGGCCTTCCTGGACCCGGACGGGGTGACCGTCGACGTCGGCTACCCGGACGCGCCGGTGCAGCTGACCCTCTTCGAGGACTACCGCTGCTCCGACACCGCCGCCTTCGAGGCACGGCAGGGTCCGACGCTGCGCGAGCTGATCGCCCGTCACCGCGTGCTCGTCCACTACGTGATCGAGTCTTCACTCGACGAACGCCTGTCTGGTTCCGGCGCCGTGGCCGCCGCCGACGCCGCGCGCGCCGCGCTCGCCCACGGGGGATTCCCGCTGTTCCACGCCCTCCTCCTGGCCAACCAGGGCGAGGAGGAGGTGGACGGGTTCACCACCGATCGCCTGCTGACGCTGGCCGCGCAGGTTCCCGGCCTGCGGTCGGCGGCGTTCGACTCCGAGGTGCGCACGCTCTACTGGAAGCCGTGGGTCGACGCCGCGCAGCACCTCTACGACACCGCGGGGGTGCACCACGGCACTCCGTCGATGCTTCTGAACGGCGGCGAGGTCGACCTGTGGGTGCATCCGGAGTTGCTCGACGACCCGTCAGCGCTCCAGCGCTATGTGGAGAATGCTGCGAATCGCGGAGAATGACGCATGCCCGTTAAGGAACATAAGGCAGGATTGCTCCCAATCGACCGGGCCGGGCGAGGAGCGCCCGGAGCAGGGAGGGTGACCGCTGTGGCGGCCTCGATCGGCACGGCCGTGCGCATCGGCCTGGCGATCGTGTGGGCCTGGGCGGGGCTGGCGAAGATCTCCGATCCGCAGGCCGCGGCACAGGCCGTACGGGTCTACCGGATCCTGCCCGAGGCGCTGGTCAAGCCGTTCGGCTACGGCCTGCCGTTCCTGGAGCTGGCGCTCGCGCTGCTGCTCCTGGTCGGCCTCGGGACGCGGATCGCCGCCGCCCTCTCGGCCGTGCTGCTGCTCGTCTACATCGCCTCGATCGCCTCGGTGTGGGCCCGCGGGATCTCCATCGACTGCGGCTGCTTCGGCGGCGGCGGCTCGGTGGCCGCCTCGCAGACCCAGTACTGGCAGGAGATCCTCCGCGACTGCGGCTTCCTGCTGCTGGCGGGCTGGCTGATCCGGCACCCGAGGACGCGGCTGTCGCTCGACGGCTGGCTGGCCGCATGACCGACGGTCGGGGCGGATCCCGGTTACGTCAACAGTCCGACAGAACAGAAGATCTGATGAGCACTAAGAACGACGTCGGCAAGCGCAGCGCCCGCGAGCGCATGCAGGAGGAACGCGCCAGGGAAGAGGTCGCGGCCCGCAAGAAGCGCAAACTCGCCGTCATCCTCACGGCGCTGGTCGTCATCGCGGCCGCGGTCGTGATCGGCATCGTGGTGCAGAACGGTCGCACCAGCAGCTACAACGCCGGAACCGACGCACCCGGCGGGACCGTCGGCAACACCAGGCTGCTCGTCCCGGTCGGCGGTACCGCCGCGCCCAGCACGGTCACCATCTACGAGGACCCGCGCTGCCCTGCCTGTGAGCAGTTCGAGACGGGCATGAGGGCGACCATCAACCAGCTGCTGGCCCAGGGCAAGATCCAGATCCAGTACCACATCGCCTCGTTCATCGACCGCCACGACGGGGGCAAGGGCTCGAAGAACGCCGCGAACGCGCTGGCCTGCGCCCAGAACGTCGGCCGCTTCCACGACTACCACGACGTCCTCTACGCCAACCAGCCGCAGGAGACGGTCGACGCCTGGGCCGACAGGTCCATCCTGATCAGCCTGGCCAAGCAGGTGCCCGGCCTGGACTCGCCCGGCTTCGAAGCCTGCGTCAACAACAACTCCTACGGCAGCTGGGTGACGGCGGTGCAGTCGGACTTCGACAAGTCCGGCTACAACTCGACCCCGACGGTGCTGCTCAACGGCACGCCCGCCTACCCGACCTACAACAGCCAGGACATCTCGCCGGCCAACTTCACCGCGTGGGTGGACAACGCCAACAAGGGCAAGCCGCTGGCGAGCATGCCCTCGGCCAGCGCCGAGGCTCTGGCGTCGCCGACGGCCCACAACAACCCGCCCGCGTCCGCGAGCGGCGGCCACTCCTGATCGGCGACTCCTGATCGGCCGCTCCTGATCGGCGACTCCTGATCTCAGCGCGCCCCGCGGGGCTGATCCGGCCGCCCGGCCGACTACCGGGCCCGGATCAGCCCCGTCTGCATGGCAGCGGCGATCGCGGAGGTGCGGCTGTCGACGCCCAACTTGTCGTAGATGTGCACGAGATGGGTCTTCACCGTGGCCTCGCTGATGAAGAGCCGCTTGGAGATCTGACGGTTGGGCAGGCCCTCCGCCAGCAGCTCCAGGATCTCCAGCTCGCGCGGCGACAGCACCGGCCTTCCGGCGCGGGAACGGCCCAGCAGCCGCGCCGCGACCGGCGGCGCCAGCACCGTGTCGCCCTTGGCGGCGGCGCGGATCGCTGAGGCCAGCTCCTCCGGCGGGGCGTCCTTGAGCAGGTAGCCCGTCGCGCCCGCCTCGACGGCGGAGAGGATGTCCGCGTCCGTGTTGTAGGTGGTCAGGATCAGCACCGCCGGAGGATCGGGCAGCGCGGTGATCCGCCGGGTGGCCTCCACCCCGTGCATGCCGGAACCCATCTGCAGGTCCATCAGCACGACGTCGGGGCGGGGACCGCCCTCGG
>NZ_BBPQ01000022.1:51688-91459 GCF_000787855.1 Streptacidiphilus anmyonensis
GGGGCGGGGACCCGCCCGCGGCGGCGAGCCGCTCCAGCAGGCGCAGCGCCTCGGCGCCGTCGGCGGCCTCCCCGACCGGCTCCAGCTCGGGCAGCTCCTCCAGCAGCGCCCGCAGGCCGCGCCGGACGACGGGGTGGTCGTCGACCAGGACGACGGTGATCACGAGGCGCGCTCCACGGGGTGGGGGCGGACGCCCGGTCGGGCGGACGGTTCGGCGGACGGCTCGGGGGACCCGGGCGCAGGCGCGGGCGCGGGCGCGGGCGCGGGCTCGGGCTCGGAGACGGACACGGACGTGGGCGTCGGCGCGGAGGCGGGGGCCGGCTCGGGCGCGGCCTGGGCCGGGCCGGAGGTGCCGTGGAGCGGGATGGCGGCGGCGACGGCCGTGCCCTCGCCCGGCGCGGACTCGATCGTCAGTGTGCCGCCGAGCTCGGCGATCCGCTCCCGCATGCCGTGCAGTCCGAAGCGCGGCCGGTCGGCCGAGCCCGCGCCCCCCGCGCCCCCCGCGGGCGCCTCCGGAGCGAAGCCGACGCCGTCGTCGAAGACGTCGAGGGTCACCTGGTCGTCGAGGTAGGCGAGGGTGACCGCGGCCCGCTCGGCGCGGGCGTGGCGCTGGACGTTCGCCAACGCCTCCTGGGTGAGGCGCAGCAGGGCCACCTCGGTCTCCACCGCCAGCGGGTAGGGCTCACCGTCGAGATGGAAGGAGACCTGCGGGACGGGGCCGCAGCCGGCGGTGACCCGGCGCAGCGCCTCCGGCAGCGTGGCGTCCTGGAGCGACGGGGGTGTCAGCGCGGCGACGAAGCGGCGCGCCTCGGCGAGGTTCTCCCCGGCGGTGGCCCCGATCTCGCGCACCCGCTCGGCCGCTGCGTCCGCCCCGGCGGGCAGCGCCGACTCCGTGGAGCGGGCCAGCAGCACGATCGAGGAGAGGCCCTGGGCGAGCGTGTCGTGGATCTCGCGGGCCAGCCGGGCGCGTTCGGCGAGGCGACCGGCCTCGCGCTGCGACTCGGCCAGCTCGTCCCGAGTGCGCACCAGGTCGTCGATCAGGGCCTGGCGGCGGCGGCTCTCCCGGTACAGGCCCGCGTAGCCGTAGGCCGTGAGCACCGCGACCGCCGCGCCCGCGCAGGGCCCTATCACCTTGGCCGCCGTCAGCCCGCCGGAGGTGTTGGCCTGGGCCGCGATGACGACGCCCGTCAGCAGCGCGACCGAGGGCAGCGACCAGCGCGGCGGCAGCAGGTGCAGGTAGAGGAAGTAGAGCGGGAAGGCCACGTAGCCGGCGCCCGGGGACTCCGCCGCCAGGGCCACCCAGAGGACGGTGACGGCCGCCAGCCAGAGCAGCGCGTCCCGCCGGGTGGCCTCCGGCCGGGCGAAGAAGCCGCCGAAGGCGTAGGCCGCGCCCAGCGCCGCCCCCAGCACCCAGGACGTCACCCCGCCGCCCACGCAGCCGATCACCAGCAGGACGTAGAACATGGCGTGCAGGGCGACCCGCATCACCCGGAGCGCGGGCATCCGCGCCGGGTCGTGCTGTGCGGGGGGAGTGCTGGTCACGGCATCGACCCTACGTCCCGTCGCCGACGTCCGGCGCCGCCGGACCATCAACCTTTCGGTTGATTCGGAACCCATCCTCTCCCTGATGGAACAACTTCCTCCGCGGACGAGTGTGGAGGACGACAGAACGTCCGTTCGCCCCGCTTCCGAGGAGTCCTCCCGTGTTCGTCGCCCTGCGTGACATCCGCTTCGCCAAGGGGCGCTTCGCCCTGATGGACGCGGTCGTCACGCTCATCACCACGCTCGTGGTCTTCCTCTACGGCCTCACCGGCGGCCTCGCCTCGGCCGCCTCGTCCTCGATCGCGCAGCTCCCCACGAGGGACGTCGTCTTCGGTGCGCCGCAGGGCGCGACGCCGGAGGTGTCCTTCAGCAACAGCGGGATCAGCGCCCAGCAGGAGCAGGCCTTCGCCGCCGCGCCCGGCATAGGCAAGGTCGAGCCGTTCGGCGTGGCCATGTCCCGGCTCACCGGCGACAGCGGCGCGACCTCGGTCAGCGTCTTCGGTGCGCCGAGCGACCTGCTGCCGCCCGTCTCCTCGGGCGCGGCTCCGCAGACCGGCCAGGTCGCGGTCGGCCAGAAGGTCGCGGACGACAGCAGGCTGCACGTCGGGGACAAGGTGTCCGTCGGCGGCCAGACGCTGACCGTCTCGGCGATCACCGCGGACCGCTCGTACGCCCACGCACCCAGCGTGTGGACCACCTCCGGCACCTGGGCCCAGATCACGGGGGCCAGGCAGCCCAACGCCCTTGCGGTCGATCCGGGCTCCGCCGACGTCGCCGCGCTGGACAAGGCGCAGAACACCGAGACCGTCTCGCGCGACGCGGCCCTCGCCGGCATCGACGGGTACTCGGCCGAGCAGGGCAGCCTCCAGATGATCCAGGGCTTCCTCTTCGCGGTCAGCGCGCTCGTCGTCGGCGCGTTCTTCACGGTGTGGACGGTGCAGCGCAAGGGGGACATCGCGGTGCTCAAGGCCGTCGGCGCGTCCAGCGGGTACCTGATCCGCGACGCTCTGGCCCAGGCCCTGGCCATGTTGGCGGCCGGTGCGCTGACCGGCGCGCTGATCGGATTCGCCGGTGGGGCGCTGCTCGGCGGCAGCGGCCTGCCGTTCACCCTCGGCGCGGCGACGGTGGCCGTCCCGGTCGTCGTCATGGTCCTGCTGGGCCTCGCCGGCGCGGCCCTGGCCGTCCGCCGCATCACCTCCGTCGATCCGCTGACCGCGCTGGGAGCCAACCGATGAGCCTCGTCCTGTCCGACATCGTCCTCACCTACCCGGACGGGGACCGCCGCCTGACCGCGCTGGACGCCGTCTCCCTGGAGGTCGGTCCGGGCGAGTTCACCGCCGTCGTGGGTCCTTCCGGCTCCGGCAAGTCGAGCCTGCTGGCCGTCGCGGCCACGCTGCTGACCCCCGACTCCGGTCGCGTCGTCATCGGCGGCCAGGACGCCGCCACCCTGAACGACCGACAGCGCACGGCGCTGCGGCGCGACACGATCGGGATCGTGTTCCAGCAGTCCAACCTGCTGGCCTCGCTGACGGCCGTCGAGCAGCTCCAGGCCGTCGCGCACCTGCGCGGCGAGAAGCCGCGCGCGGCGCTGCGCCGGGCCGAGGGCCTGCTCGCGTCCGTCGGCCTGACCGACGGCAAGCAGCACCGCCGTCCGCACCAGCTCTCCGGCGGCGAGCGCCAGCGGGTCAACATCGCGCGGGCGCTGTTCGCGGAGCCCTCCGTGCTGCTCATCGACGAGCCGACCTCCGCGCTCGACCACGAGCGCGGCGAGCAGATCGTCGGCCTGCTGGCGCGGATCACCCGCGAGCACGGCACCGCGACGGTGATGGTCACCCACGACAAGGCCCAGCTCGCGGCGGCGGACCGGGTGCTGGAGATGGTCGACGGACGGCTCGGCGAGGCCGTCGCGGCGTAGGCGGCCCCATCGGCCGCTTAGGCAAGGAATGCCTAACTTCGCAGGTCAGGGGCGTGGTTAGGCAGTCCTGCCTTGCTGGAAACGAAACTCGGGAAGCGTTAACTTCCTGGACGTGACCACGATGACGATGAGCGCCCAGGACATAGCCGAGACCGCCGACGCCTACAAGCACGACCACCGTGACGTGAACGGCGGTTGGCTCCGCCCGGCGGTCTTCGGAGCGATGGACGGACTGGTGTCCAACTTCGCGCTCATGGCCGGTGTCGTCGGCGGCAGCGCGAACCACAACGTGATCGTGCTGACGGGCCTGGCCGGGCTCGCGGCCGGCGCGTTCTCGATGGCCGCGGGGGAGTACACCTCGGTCGCCTCGCAGGGTGAGATGGTGCAGGCCGAGCTGGCGCTGGAGCGGCGTGAGCTCGAGCGCAACCCGCAGGAGGAGCTGGCCGAGCTGGCGCAGCTGTACGTCGAGCGCGGTGTCGAGCCGAGGCTGGCGTTCGAGGTCGCCCAGCAGCTGTCGGCGGACCCGGATCGCGCCCTCGAGGTGCACGCCCGTGAGGAGCTGGGCATCGACCCGGACGACCTGCCGTCGCCCCTCGTAGCCGCCGTGTCCTCCTTCACCGCCTTCGCCCTCGGCGCCCTGCTCCCGCTCCTGCCGTACCTGCTCGGCGCCACCTCCCTGCTGCCGGCGGTGGGCATCGCGGCGGTGGGCCTCTTCGCCGCCGGCGCGGTGGTCAGCAAGGTGACGGCCCGCAGTTGGTGGTTCTCGGGCCTGCGTCAGCTGTTCCTGGGCGCAGCCGCGGCGGGAGTGACCTTCTTCCTCGGCCACCTCATCGGCGGTCACATCGGCTGACGCCCACGCGTGCATGGTGCCAACGCGTGCCTGGCGCCCACCCGTGCCTGGCTCCTGCTCTGCCCGCCGCCGTGCCCTGCCCTGCCCTGCCCTGCCCTGCCCGCACCCGTGCTCTGCCTACCGCATGTGCCTGACCGGCCACGAGGTGGTGTTACTCACACAGTGCAATTGCATGAACCCCCTGTTTCGCGAGCGCGGCGTTCGGGCAGACTTGCGAGGACGTCCGAATACCCCTGACCCGGGGTTCATGCGGACGCGACCCCCACGGGATGTCCTTTACTACGGCCTCCATCCATGGCCGCACGCAGCTGGCTCGTCCACATGATGGACTGAAAAATCCACTGAGTGGAATCTCGGGCATCATGTAACTTGCACGACACGCAAATCGCTAAGGGCCAGCGTCGTCCCGGATGCGCATGTGAATTGACCTCCATGCCGATCACGACGACGGGAGAGCCAATGCTGCCTGCGTCCGCGCGCCCCGCCCCGCGGCCTTATGCCGCCCTGGCGGACGCACGCCCCGCGAAGCAGGGCCTGTACGACCCCAGCAACGAGCACGACGCCTGCGGCGTCGGCTTCGTCGCCTCGCTCAGCGGAGTCGCCGAGCACCGCATCATCGAGCAGGCGCTCATCGTTCTGCGCAACCTGGAGCACCGCGGGGCCACCGGCTCCGAACCGGACTCGGGTGACGGTGCCGGCATTCTGACTCAGATCCCGCACGCCTTCCTGGCGGCCAAGGCCGCCGAGGCCGGCTTCGAGCTGCCCGAGCAGGGCCGCTATGCCGTCGGCATCGCCTTCCTGCCGGACGACGACACGGCGGACGAGACGGCAGTCTCGTCCATCGAGACGATCGCCGCCGAGGAGGGCCTGACGGTCCTCGGCTGGCGCGACGTCCCGGTGACGCCCGACCTGCTGGGCGCGACCGCGCGCTCGGTCATGCCGCGCTTCCGTCAGCTCTTCGTCACCGACGCCGAGGGGCAGAAGGACGGGCTGGAGCTCGACCGGGTCGCCTTCGTCGTGCGCAAGCGCGCCGAGCGGGAGAGCGGGATCTACTTCCCCTCCCTCTCCTCGCGCACCATCGTCTACAAGGGCATGCTCACCACCGGGCAGCTGGAGCCGTTCTTCCCGGACCTCTCGGACCGGTCGTTCGCCTCCGCGCTCTGCCTCGTGCACAGCCGCTTCAGCACCAACACGTTCCCGAGCTGGCCGCTGGCGCACCCGTACCGCTTCGTCGCCCACAACGGTGAGATCAACACCGTCAAGGGCAACCGCAACTGGATGACGGCCCGCGAGTCGCAGCTCGCCACCGACCTCATCCCGGGCGACCTGAACCGGATCTTCCCGATCTGCACCCCGGAGCACTCCGACACCGCCTCCTTCGACGAGGTCCTGGAGCTGCTCCACCTCGGCGGCCGCTCGCTGCCGCACGCGGTGCTGATGATGATCCCGGAGGCGTGGGAGAACCACGCCACCATGGACCCGGCCCGCCGCGCCTTCTACCAGTTCCACTCGAACCTGATCGAGCCCTGGGACGGTCCGGCCTGCGTCACGTTCTCGGACGGCACCCAGATCGGCGCCGTGCTCGACCGCAACGGCCTGCGCCCGGCCCGCTACTGGGTCACCGTCGACGGCCTGGTCGTGCTCGCCTCCGAGGTCGGCGTCCTCGACATCCCGCAGGACCAGGTCGTCCGCAAGGGCCGCCTGCAGCCGGGCCGGATGTTCCTGGTGGACACCGCCGAGGGCCGCATCGTCGACGACGAGGAGATCAAGTCGGCCCTGGCCGCGGAGAACCCCTACGCGGAGTGGCTGCACGCCGGCTCGATCAAGCTCGACGCGCTGCCCGAGCGCGAGCACATCGCGCATACGCACGCGTCGGTGACGCGTCGCCAGCAGACCTTCGGCTACACCGAGGAGGAGCTGCGCGTCCTGCTGGCCCCGATGGCCAAGTCCGGCGCCGAGGCGCTCGGCTCGATGGGCACCGACTCGCCCATCGCCGCGCTGAGCTCCAAGCCGCGACTGCTCTTCGACTACTTCACCCAGCTGTTCGCGCAGGTCACGAACCCGCCGCTGGACGCCATCCGCGAGGAGCTGGTCACCTCGCTCGGCTCCAACCTGGGCCCCGAGGGCAACCTGCTACACGCCGAGGCCGCCTCCTGTCGCTCCGTCGTGGTGCCGTTCCCGGTCATCGACAACGACGAGCTGGCCAAGCTGATCCACATCAACGCCGACGGCGACCTGCCGGGTCTGAAGGCGGTCACGCTCTCCGGCCTGTACAAGGTCTCCGGCGGAGGCGAGGCCCTCGCCGCCCGCTTGACGGAGATAGCGGCCGAGGCCGACGCGGCGATCGCCGACGGCGCCCGCCTGATCGTGCTCTCCGACCGCCACTCCGACGCCGAGCACGCACCGATCCCCTCGCTGCTGCTCACCTCCGCGATCCACCACCACCTGATCCGCACCAAGCAGCGGACCCACGTCGGCCTGATCGTCGAGGCCGGGGACGTCCGCGAGGTGCACCACGTCGCGCTGCTGATCGGCTACGGCGCGGGCGCGGTCAACCCGTACCTGGCCATGGAGTCCGTCGAGGACCTGGTCGCGCGGGGCACCTTCATCACCGGCATCGAGCCGGAGAAGGCGATCCGCAACCTGATCAAGGCCCTGGGCAAGGGCGTGCTGAAGGTGATGTCCAAGATGGGCATCTCCACCGTCGCCTCCTACCGCGGCGCGCAGGTCTTCGAGGCCATCGGCCTCAGCCAGGAGCTGGTGGACGGCTACTTCGCCGGCACCACCACCAAGCTCGGCGGCATCACCCTGGACGAGATCGCCAAGGAGACCGCCGCCCGTCACGCCCAGGCCTACCCGGCCTCCGGCATCTCCCCGGCGCACCGCCGTCTGGAGATCGGCGGCGAGTACCAGTGGCGACGCGAGGGCGAGCCGCACCTGTTCGACCCGGAGACCGTCTTCCGGCTCCAGCACGCGACCCGCACCAAGCGCTACGACATCTTCAAGCAGTACACCTCGCGCGTGAACGAGCAGTCGGAGCGCCTGATGACGCTGCGCGGTCTGTTCAAGTTCAAGCCGGGTGAGGACCGCGGGCCGATCCCGATCGAGGAGGTCGAGCCGACCAGCGAGATCGTCAAGCGCTTCTCCACCGGCGCGATGTCCTACGGGTCCATCTCGCTGGAGGCCCACGAGACGCTCGCCATCGCGATGAACCAGCTCGGCGGCAAGTCCAACACCGGTGAGGGCGGCGAGGACCCGGACCGCCTCTACGACCCGGCGCGCCGCTCCGCGATCAAGCAGGTCGCCTCCGGCCGCTTCGGCGTCACGAGCGAGTACCTGGTCAACGCGGACGACATCCAGATCAAGATGGCCCAGGGCGCCAAGCCCGGCGAGGGCGGTCAGCTGCCCGGCCACAAGGTCTACCCGTGGGTGGCCAAGACCCGGCACAGCACCCCCGGCGTCGGCCTGATCTCCCCGCCGCCGCACCACGACATCTACTCCATCGAGGACCTCGCCCAGCTCATCCACGACCTGAAGAACGCCAACCCGGTCGCCCGCATCCACGTGAAGCTGGTCTCCGAGGTCGGCGTCGGCACGGTCGCGGCGGGCGTCAGCAAGGCCCACGCGGACGTCGTGCTGGTCTCCGGCCACGACGGCGGCACCGGCGCGAGCCCGCTCACCTCCCTCAAGCACGCCGGCGGCCCCTGGGAGCTCGGCCTCGCCGAGACCCAGCAGACGCTGCTGCTCAACGGCCTGCGCGACCGGATCGTCGTGCAGACTGACGGCCAGCTGAAGACCGGCCGCGACGTGGTCATCGCCGCGCTGCTCGGCGCCGAGGAGTTCGGCTTCGCCACCGCCCCGCTGGTCGTCTCCGGCTGCATCATGATGCGCGTCTGCCACCTGGACACCTGCCCGGTCGGCGTCGCCACGCAGAACCCGGTGCTGCGCGAGCGGTTCAGCGGCAAGCCGGAGTTCGTGGTGAACTTCTTCGAGTTCATCGCCGAGGAGGTCCGCGAGATCCTCGCGGAGCTGGGCTTCCGCTCGATCGAGGAGGCCGTCGGCCACGCCGAGTTCATCGACGCGACCGACGCCGTCGACCACTGGAAGGCCAGCGGTCTGGACATCGCCCCGCTGCTGCACGTCCCCGACACGGGCTCCGCCCTGCACCAGACCACCCAGCAGGACCACGGTCTGGACAAGGCGCTCGACAACCAGCTGATCGAGCTGGCCGAGGACGCCCTGGAGCGCGGCAACGCCGTCAAGATCCAGCTGCCGGTCCGCAACGTCAACCGCACCGTCGGCACCATGCTCGGCTACGAGGTGACCAGGCGTTACCGCGGCGAGGGCCTGCCCGAGGGCACCGTCGACGTCACCCTGACCGGCTCCGCCGGGCAGTCGCTGGGCGCCTTCGTGCCGCGCGGCATCACCATCCGCCTCGAGGGCGACGCCAACGACTACGTCGGCAAGGGCCTCTCCGGCGGTGTCGTGATCGTCCGCCCGTCCCGCGAGGCCTCCGCGATCGGCGCCGACGCGCAGAACCACGTGATCGCCGGCAACACCGTCGGCTACGGCGCCACCGCGGGCCGGATCCACCTGCGCGGCAAGGCCGGTGAGCGCTTCGCCGTCCGCAACTCCGGCGCCGTCCTGGTCGTCGAGGGCGTGGGCGACCACGGCATGGAGTACATGACCGGCGGCCGCGTCGTCATCCTCGGCGAGACGGGCCGCAACCTCGCGGCCGGCATGTCCGGCGGCATCGGCTACGTCCTCGACCTGCGTCCGGCCAACGTCAACGGCGGCATGGTCGGCATCGAGGCGCCCGACGCGGGCGACCGCGAATGGCTGCGCGAGACCGTGCAGCAGCACTACGAGGAGACCGGCTCCACGGTGGCCGCCGAGCTCCTCGCGGACTGGGGCAGCGGTGTCTCCCGCTTCTCCAAGATCATGCCCACCGACTACAAGGCCGTGCTCGCCGCCAAGGACGCCGCCGAGCGAGACGGGCTCTCCGAGTCCGAGACCACCCGGAAGATGATGGAGGCGGCTAATGGCTGACCCGAAGGGCTTCCTCACCACGCCCAAGCAGCTCGCCGAGCGCCGTCCGGTCGCCGACCGCGTCCGCGACTGGAACGAGGTCTACGTCGAGCGGTCGCTGCTGCCCATCATCAGCAAGCAGGCCGGTCGCTGCATGGACTGCGGCATCCCGTTCTGCCACAACGGCTGCCCGCTCGGGAACCTCATCCCCGAGTGGAACGACCTGGCCTGGCGCGACGACTGGAGGGGCGCCAGCGAGCGTCTGCACGCGACCAACAACTTCCCGGAGTTCACCGGTCGCCTCTGCCCGGCCCCGTGCGAGTCGGCGTGTGTCCTCGGCATCAACCAGGACCCGGTGACCATCAAGAACGTCGAGGTCACCATCATCGACAAGGCCTGGGACAACGGCAGCGTCACGCCGCAGGTCCCGGACCGCCTCTCCGGCAAGACCGTCGCCGTCATCGGCTCCGGGCCCTCGGGCCTGGCCGCCGCCCAGCAGCTGACCCGCGCCGGGCACACCGTGGTGGTGTACGAGCGCGCCGACCGCGTCGGCGGCCTGCTGCGTTACGGCATCCCCGAGTTCAAGATGGAGAAGCGCCACGTCAACCGCCGCGTCGAGCAGATGCGCGCGGAGGGCACCCGGTTCCGCACCGGTGTCGAGGTGGGCGTCGACATCACCGGCCGTCAGCTGCGCGAGCGCTTCGACGCGGTCGTCGTCGCCGCGGGTGCGACCACGGCCCGCGACCTGAACGTGCCGGGCCGCGAGCTCTCCGGCATCCACCAGGCCATGGAGTACCTGCCGCTGGCCAACAAGGTGCAGGAGGGCGACTACGTCGACTCGCCGATCAGCGCCGCCGGCAAGCACGTCGTGGTCATCGGCGGCGGCGACACCGGCGCCGACTGCGTCGGCACCGCGCACCGTCAGGGCGCGGCGTCCGTGACCCAGCTGGAGATCATGCCGCGTCCGGGCGACGACCGTCCGACCGGCCAGCCCTGGCCGACCATGCCGATGGTCTTCAAGGTCACCTCGGCCCACGAGGAGGGCGGTGAGCGGATCTACTCCGTCAACACCACTCACTTCAGCGGGTCCGCCCCCGAAGAGGGACAGGCAGTGGGCAACGTCCAGCAGCTCCACCTGGTTGAGGTAGTGTTCACCGAGGGCCGCTTCGAGCCGGTCCCCGGCACCGAGCGGGCCATCCCGGCCCAGCTGGTCACCCTGGCCATGGGCTTCACGGGCACCGACGTGAAGAACGGCCTGGTGGAGCAGCTCGGTGTGGACCTTGACGCGCGAGGCAACGTCGCCCGCGACAGTCGATTCGCCACCAACGTCGATGGCGTCTTCGTGGCCGGTGACGCCGGCCGCGGCCAGTCGCTGATCGTCTGGGCCATCGCCGAAGGCCGCTCCGCGGCCAAGGCGGTCGACTCCTACCTCTCGGGCCGCGCCTCCACGCTGCCCGCCCCGATCCGCCCGACGGACCGCCCGCTCACCGTCTGACGACGGAGAGGCTGACAGTCCGACGGGTCAGCCAGCGTGGCCTGCAACGGCGCCGGATCGCACGCGGCGAACTGAGACGGCACCCGCCCCCTGTCCCCGACCAAGTTCGGGGGGCTGGTGCCGTTGTTCGTTTCCTCGGACGGACGACTAGCCCACGGCCGCTTCGGGCTGCCCGGTCCCCACGTTGATCACCGTGCGGCCGTCCAGGACGTCGCCCAGGTGCACCTGGACGCGTGCCATGACCGCGTCGGCGGGGCAGACGGTCCCCGGCGACATCGGTGCGGGCTTGTCCGTCGCACCGACCACGACCACGTCCTTCGTCTCGTAGACCAGCCCGCTCGGCGCCTGCTTGCCGCAGCCGGTGACCGCGCCGAGGGTGAGGGTGCGGCCGTCGGCGGAGACCGAGACCAGACGTGCGCCCTGGTAACCGTTCAGCCGCGCCGGATCGACGGGCTCCGGCAGCGTCTGCGGCTTCACCGCCGCGAAGACGAACTCGCCCTGGTACCCCTGGATCACGAAGGCCCAGGCCGGGACGGTCGCCTCGCCCTGGCTGGTCCGCACGCGCTCGGTGGCGGCACGGACGCCCGTCACCGTCAGCCAGGTCGGACAGCTCGAGGTCGGGCAGTGGCCGAGGCTCCCGGCGCGCAGGGCCTGGCCGGCGCCGAGCGCCGGCAGGGTCGCTGTGGTGCCGTGGTCGAACCGCACGGTCTGCTTGCCCGGTCCGTACGGCAGCGGCGCGTTCACATGGAACTGGCCGGCCTCGTAGGCGGCCTTGTCCGCACCCGAGTGGAAGGCCCCCGACGGCAGCCGCGTGGTGTCCTCCAGCGGCACGTACCCGGACTCCCACGTCTGCTGCGACGGGGAACCGAGCCAGCCGGACGCCAGCTCGGCCGCGCGGGTCTGGAAGCCCGGCCCCGGGGCGCCCGGCGACTGCGCCACGTCTATGGCTGTCGGGGTCGCGCTCGCGCACGAGGTCAGAGCGGCGGCGAGCAGGGCGCCGGCGAGAGCCAGGACAGGAACGGCGGATACACGGACAGAACGCATACCCCTGCGACGCACGACTCCTCAGTCCGGTTCCCGGGGAACGCCGGAGGGCCGGACCCGCGACGCGGATCCGGCCTTCCCTGGTGCTCCTGCCGCCGTTACACGGTGGCCTTGCGGCGCGCCCGGCGGGAGACCGCCCAGCCGGTGCCGAGGGCGGCGACGGCCGCCGCGCCCAGGCTGATGGAGAGCATCGTCGAGCCGTTGTCGGACGTGGCCGAGGCCGCGGCCGGGGAGGCCTGGATGGCCTCAGGGGTGTCGCTGTTGTCGTGGTGCTTGATCGGCGTGACCGAGGCGACCGAGCCGTTGCTGTTGAGCAGCACCCGGACGTTGTTCGGGCAGTCGAAGTTGAAGTCGGAGTTCAGACGACCGGCGGTGGCGTCGAAGGAGCCGTCGCCGATGCGGCCGAGCTTCCAGTTGTCCTCGATGAACCGGGTGATCGAGGCCTGCTGGGTGAAGGTGTGCGAGACGTTGTTGGTGCGCGCGTAGGGCGAGATCACCAGCAGCGGCTGACGCGGGCCGACGCCGCAGCGGTCGGCGTAGCCCTTCTTGGCGGCCGGGCCGGCCTGGCAGGCCGGGGAGTCGGTGGCGACGGTGCCGGAGACCGTGGCGTCCGTCGAGCCGTTGGTCGGCGCGTGGTAGACGTGGTCGTACCAGCCGTCGGAGTCGTCGTACGCGATGACGACCGCGGTGGAGGACCACTCCGGGGAGGACTCCAGCGCGTTGATCTGCTTGACGAGGAAGTTCTGCTCGTCGGTCGGGTCGGAGTAGGCGGCGTGGCCGTCCTGGTACTCGGCCGCCTTCAGGAAGCTGACGGCGGGCAGGTTGCCCTTGGCCAGCGCCGTGTCGAAGTCGGTCAGGTCGTACTGGTGGTTGGCCTGACCGGCGTTGCCGATCTCCGCCTCGCTCGCCGGCGGCAGGTGGTGCGGGTTCGAGGTCGACTTGTAGTACTCGAACGGGTCGTGGTGCGCGCTGTAGTCCGCGACCGACGCGCCGCCGATGTTGGTGTGCGAGGCGCCGCAGACCGCGTAGCCGCTGGTGCCGTTGTACGGCGTGGTCGGGCGGAAGCCGCCCTGGAACCAGCCCCAGGTCACGTGCTTGGCGTTCAGCAGGTCACCGACGTTGGTGCCCTGCATCTCGGCCAGCGCGTTGTTGGAGGTGTGGTTGTTGTTGGCGCAGTCGTCGTAGGCCGGGTCCGGGTCGGCCGTGACGGTGCCGACGCCCTGGGCGTTGGGCGAGTGCACGGTGTACGAGTCCGGCGTCGAGGTCTGCGTCGGGTTGGTGGTGCTGCCGTTGCCGGTGACCGAGATGACGCCGTGGGTCTGGCCGGAGACCAGGCCGAGCGCGCCGACGGTGGACGGGCCGTAGACGTCCGAGAAGGAGTTGTCGCTCAGCGTGTAGTGCTGGGCGTAGTTCCACAGGCCGGTGACGGTGTTGCCGTCGTAGTAGTCCATGGCCAGGCCGGGCGCGCCGTACAGGCCGCCCGAGCAGGTGTCCTTGGAGGTGTTCTGGACGAACTTGTCCATCTTGCCGCCGTCTTCGGCGTACTGCTCCGGCGTGTAGTTGTGGTTCTGGTCGCAGGTCAGGGCCTGCTTGTCGGAGAGGCGCTGCGGCGCGTAGAGGTTCGGGTTGCTGGTCAGCAGACCCGAGTTCACCAGGTTGTTCACCTTCTTCGGCGTGTTCTTGGCCGCGGTGAACGGGGTTCCGTCGGTGTTGGCGGCCTTCGGGTAGGTGCCGAAGTAGTGGTCGAAGGAGACGTTCTCCTGGAAGATCACCACGAGGTGCTTGATCGGCGTGGTGGTGTGCACCTTGCCGTGGCCGTGGCCGCCGTGGTCAGCAGAGGCCGCCCAGGCCGGCGCGGTGCCCGCGGCGACCGTCAGTGCCGCCGCGCCCGCGAGCGCGGCGAAGCGCCGACCCCGGCGCGCGCCCTTCGCCCTATCCGTGTTGCCGCTCATCCCGTATCCCCTCCGGTGACTGCACGTTCGTCAAGCTGAACTGAACACTCATCAACTGCGCGTCCGCATCCTTCGCGGGGCGGCCGACGCGCTGGGACCCGTCAGGTGACGTGCCCGTAAACGCCACACGAAGCCTGGTCTCTGCGCGCGTAGATCATGCGAGCAGGTCCCGAGCATAACGGTCGTTCGCATCCCGAACACCTGGCAGGACGAAGAAGTAGCCGCCGCCGAACGGACGGATGTAGTCCACCAGCGGCTCTCCCGCCAGACGCCTCTGCACGGCGGCGAACTGACGCTCCAGATCCTGCTGGAAGGCGCAGAAGACCAGACCCATGTCGAGGTTGCCGTTGGCGTCGGTGCCGCGGTCGTAGTTGAACCCTCGACGCAGCAGCCGCTGCGCGGCCGTCTGCGCGGTGCGCGGGTTGGCGAGCCGGATGTGCGAGTCCATCGGGATGACGTCGCCGGTCGGGTCGGCGCCGAAGTCGGGCGTGTCCGTCTCGGCCTGACCGTCCAACGGCGCGCCGGAGTCCTTGCGGCGGCCGAACATCCGCTCCTGCTCGGTGATGCCGACGCGGTCCCAGAACTCCACCAGCATCCGGATCAGCCGCACGGCGAGGTAGGAGCCGTTCGTGGCCCAGGCCGGCTCGCCCTGTCCCGCGTCGACCCAGAGCAGCTGGTCCATCAGGCGGGTGTCGCCGGTGTCGGGGTTGGCAGTGCCGTCGCGGAAGCCCATCAGGTTGCGCGGCGTGCCGACGGGACGCGGCGGCGAGGCGAAGCCGTCGACGCGCCAGCGCACCTGCATCGCGCCGCGGGTGTGCCGGGCGATGTCGCGCAGGGCGGAGGCGATCACGTCGGTGTCGTCGGCCTCCAGCTGCAGCAGCAGGTCGCCGTGGCAGACCGACGGGTCGAGGTCGTCGTCGGGGAAGGCCGGCATGGTGGAGAGCCTGACCGGCCTGCGTGCCGCGAGGCCGAAGCGCTCGTCGAAGAGCGAAGCGCCGACCGCGACGAGGGCCGTCAGCAGGCCGCCGGGCGGTACCGGCCCGAGCACGCCGGAGTCGGCGGGCGGCGCGCTGATGCCGAGCGGCTCGGGCACACCCCCCGTCGTCAGGGCCCGCACCCGGTCGGTCAGGGTGCCGAACAGGTCGGTGAGCCCGGCGCGGTCGCCCGCGGTCACGTCGAAGGAGACGAAGGCCGCGACCCGGCGCTTCGGCGTGAGCACGCCGGCCTGGTGCACGCCGTGGAAGCCGCGCGGGGCGTCCCCGGAGGGGGTGGTCGCCCGGGCGGTCGAGGCGCCCGTCAACGCCGCCGCGGCCCCCGTGGCCAGAGCGCCCGCGAGCACGGCCCGCCGTGCGACGTCCTTGGGCTGCGCGCTCACTGCGTCCTCCGTACTTCCAGCACCGCCGCGATCGGCGCGAGCTGCTCGACCAGGTCCCCGAACACGGCGTTCAACTTCTCGCGCTGCGGTTGCGTCAGGCTGCCCAGCGGCGTGTTCCCGTCCGCGGCCAGCTGGGCGCGGGCCGCCGCCATCGCCGCGTCGATCTGCGGCATCGGGACGCGCGAGGTCAGCAGCGGACGCAGCAGGGTCAGCACCTCGGTGGTGCCGTCCAGATTGGCCCCGACGGTGGCGAGGTTGGAGTCGCTGCCGTAGTCGGTGCGGCCGCTGAGCTCGAACTCGACGGCGTTCTCGACGATCTCGTGCGCCCGCACGCCGAGCACGGCCGGGTCCAGCTGGACCTTCGGCCAGCCGGCGGCCAGCCCCTTGACGTCGGTGAGCAGCTTCGCGGCGACGGGTTCCAGGCCGGTGGTCGAGCCCTGGTGCCACAGCCCGTACTCGACGCCGTGGAAGCCGGTGTCGTGGCTGCGGGGGCCGTTGATCTCGTCGTCGACGTCGCCGAAGGCCCCGTAGGCGGCGCCGAGGCGTTCGTAGGCGAGGTGCGCGGTGAGCCAGCGCTGCTTCGCGCCCGCGAGGTCGCCGGAGGCGACGGCGCTGTGCAGCGCGTCCACGTCGGCGACCAGGCCGGGGAGTTGGCCCGCGACCCAGTGCTGGTAGGCGAGCGCGACCGGGATCAGGTCCTGCTGGGTGACGGGCACGACGGCGGGGGTGCCCTGGCCGGAGCCGGAGCCGGAGCCGGAGCCGGAGCCGGAGCCGGTGACCTTGACGGTGGGGCCGGTCGCGGCGTCGACGTCCTGCTGAAGGCAGCGGAAGGCGTAGGAGCCGGCCGCGAGGCGGACCAGCAGCGGCCGGGACCGGTTCGGCGCCAGCCCCTCGACCTCGCCGAGCACGGCGCCCGAGGCGGGCTCGATCAGCTGCACGTCCGCGGGCGCGATCCCGGAGTTGGCGACGTCGAACACCTGGAGGCCGGTGGCCGCGCGCGTGCTGCTCCAGCCCGTGCCGCAGCCGCCGGGGGAGGCCTGCACCGACGTGTGCGGCAGCCCGGGATAGCCGTCCGCCTGCTGCTGCGACGTGCCCCCCGCGCCCGGCGCGGCCCCCGCGCCTCCCGAGAGCTGCCAGACGGCCGCGCCGGTCAGCGCCACGGCCGCGGCGGCGGCCAGCGCCGTCGTTCCTCGTACCCGTTCCACGCGCGGAAGCCTAGGCAGCGACGACGGGCGTTCGACAGGGGGAGGGGTGTACGGCAAGGAAGTGTTCCCCCGGGGTTCATGTGGGCGTCCGGTCCGCGTACGTTTCGGAATCTTCAACGCTCGGTCGGACAAAAGACATCTGACGGACCGCCAGCGCCATGAAGCTACCAGACGGTAGGAACTAGGCTCGTTCCATGCGCCGAGCAAAAATCGTCTGTACGCTAGGCCCCGCCTCCGACAGCTTCGAGCAGATCAAAGCGCTCGTGGACGCCGGTATGGACGTGGCCCGCTTCAACCTCAGCCACGGCAGCTACGCCGAGCACGAGGACCGTTACCGCCGAGTCCGCAAGGCCGCGGACGAGACCGGCCGCAGCGTCGGCATCCTGGTCGACCTGCAGGGCCCCAAGATCCGCCTGGACACCTTCGCCGAGGGGCCCGTGCTCCTGGAGCGCGGGGACTCCTTCACCATCACCACCGCCGACGTCGAGGGCGACCGCCTCCGTTGCGGCACGACCTACAAGGGCCTGTGCCAGGACGTCATCCCCGGTGAGCGCATCCTCGTCGACGACGGCCGGGTGACCCTCGAAGTCACCGCCGTCGACGGGCAGGACGTGCACTGCACCGTCGTCGAGGGCGGCATGGTCTCCGACCACAAGGGCCTCAACCTCCCCGGTGTGGCCGTCTCCGTTCCCGCGCTGAGCGACAAGGACGTCGCCGACCTGCGCTGGGGTCTCCGTATCGGCGCCGACATGGTCGCCCTCTCCTTCGTCCGCAGCGCGGACGACATCAAGGACGTCCACCGCATCATGAGCGAGGAGGGGCGCTTCGTCCCGGTCATCGCGAAGGTGGAGAAGCCGCAGGCGGTCGAGAAGCTCGACGAGATCGTCGACGCCTTCGACGCCGTCATGGTCGCCCGCGGCGACCTGGGCGTCGAGATGCCGCTGGAGCAGGTGCCGCTGGTGCAGAAGCGCGCCATCAAGCTGTGCCGCCGCAACGCCAAGCCGGTCATCGTGGCCACGCAGATGCTGGACTCGATGATCAACGCCTCCCGGCCGACCCGCGCCGAGGCGTCGGACGTCGCCAACGCCGTCCTCGACGGCGCGGACGCGGTGATGCTCTCCGGCGAGACCAGCGTCGGCAAGTTCCCGGTGGAGACGGTCCGGACCATGTCCCGCATCGTCTGCGCCGCCGAGGAGGAGATCCTCGCGGCCGGGCTGCCGCCGCTGAGCGTCACCAGCAAGCCGCGCACCCAGGGCGGCGCGGTGGCCCGGGCGGCCGCGGAGATCGGCGACTTCCTGCACGCCAAGTACCTGGTCGCGTTCACCCAGTCCGGCGACACCGCGCGCCGGCTGTCCCGCTACCGCTCGCCGATCCCGGTGCTGGCCTTCACCTACGAGCCGGCCGTGCGCAGCCAACTGGCGCTCACCTGGGGCGTGGAGACCTTCCTCGGCCCGTTCGTCGGGACCACCGACGAGATGATCGACCAGGTCGACGCGGCGCTGCTGGCCATCGGCCGCTGCGAGGTGGGCGACATCGTCGTCATCACCGCCGGCTCCCCGCCGGGGCTGGCCGGGTCCACCAACCTGGTCCGGGTCCACCACGTCGGCCAGGACGACCTGCCGCTGCCGACGAAGCCGTAGCGCACGCGCACAAGGGAAGAGCCCGGTCGGAGCGGCGTTGCTCCGACCGGGCTCGGTCATGTCAGGCGCGGGAGGTCAGTGCCCACCCTCGTCCACGACCTCGACGTCCTCGATGTTCCGCTCGATCTCGGCGGCCTTGAGCGACGTGGCGATCGCCCAGTAGTACACGCCCAGGGCGAAGACGGCGACGATCGCGATGTCCACCCAGAGCGGGATGTTGCCGCTGCCGCCGAACTGGCCCTGCCAGGAGACGATGCCGATGCCGACCAGGTAGACCGGCAGCCACTGCGCCGACTTCCAGTCCATCTTCGGCGCGTAGGACTTGCCGGTGGCCGTGGCGTACCAGGCGTACGAACCCATCAGCAGGTAGCCGAGCAGGATCGCGAGGCCGAGGCGCCACAGGGTGCTCCAGCCGCTCCAGTAGATGATCAGGGTCGCGATGACGAACGACAGCGGCGAGATGACCTGGCCGAAGGGCAGGCGGTAGGGACGCTCACGCGCCGGCAGCTGCTTGCGCAGCGCGCCGTAGGCGAGGGGGGCGCCCGCGTACATCAGCACCGAGGCGGAGGTGATGAAGGAGACCAGCGCCTGCCAGCTCGGGAAGGGCAGGAAGCAGATGACGCCGACCACGAAGGAGATGATCAGGCCGAACCACGGGACACCCTGGCGCTCGGTCTTCTCGAACAGCTTCGGCGCGTAGCCGTTGCGGCTCAGACCGAAGGAGATGCGCGAGGTCGAGGTGGTGTAGATGAGGCCGGTACCGGCCGGGGAGACCACCGCGTCCAGGTAGAGGAACCAGGCCAGCCAGCCCAGACCGACCAGCGAGGCCAGACCCGCCCACGGGCCGGAGATGCCCTGGTAGGCCAGGCTCGCCCAGCCCTTGGCGAAGGAGGCGCCCGGCAGCGCGCCGATGTAGGCGACCTGCAGCAGGACGTAGATCGCGGCGCCGATGGCGACCGAGCCGAGGACGGCGCGGGGGATGTCCTTCTTCGGGTTCTTGCTCTCACCGGCGAGCTGGATCGCCTGCTCGAAGCCGAGCAGGGCGAAGATGATGCCGGAGGTGCTGATCGCGGCCAGGATGCCCTTGCCGCCGAACGGCATGAAGCCGTGCGAGGTGAAGTTGCTGCCGTGGAAGTGCGTCAGCGCCACGACGAAGATCGTCACCAGCGGGATGAAGATCTTCCACCAAGTCGCCGCGCTGTTGGTGTGCGCCAGTACCTTGACGCCCAGGAAGTTCACCGCCACGAAGACGGCCATGAGGATCACGGCGACCACGAAGCCGGAGGTCGTCAGTGTCCCGTCGGCGTTCTGGAACCCGGTGGCCCAGGACCAGTGACCGGCGTAGCCGATCATGGCCTCGACCTCGATCGGCGCCACGGTGGCGGCCTGCAGCCAGGAGAACCAGCCGAAGGACATGCCGGCGAGGCCGCCGAAGGTGTAGTGCGGGTAGCGCGCGGTACCACCGGCGACGGGGAACATGCCACCGAGCTCGGCGTGCACCAGGGCGAGCAGCACGATCGCGACCGCGCCGATCAGCCAGGAGATCACAGCGGCCGGACCGGCCATCATGACGGCGTTCTTCGCGCCGTAGAGCCATCCGGATCCGATGATCGAACCGACGGACGCCCACATCAGACCGATCAGGCCGATTTCACGGCGCAGGGTCCTGCCCTTGGCGGGGGATGAGGGCAGTTGGGTACTGGTGCTCATGCAAGCCTCTCGGAGGGTGGGGAGCAGTTGCTTGAGAGTTGCCCAACCGTAAGGGCGGCATTTATCCCATGCATAGATGCCGTTACTGAATAGATGCCTTCGGATGCTGTGTATTAGCTGCTCAGAGAATCCTCAACTCGCTGAGGAAAATTTGAGCATGGCTCGCAGCGGCGCAGATTATTCAGTCGTCTACGCGGGTTGCCCTAAGAATCCGATGGCGAGAGGGTCCGGTTCTTGAGATTCGTCGGCGGGCTGCCGGAGGCGCCCCGGAGGGGGGCGGTGGCGCGATGCGATGGCCGTAAGGGGCGGCGTGGGGGTGCGTCACTTGCAGGTGTGCCGTCGGCCCGGAGCGCGTGTGTCCACATCATGAGAAAGGCCCGCCGAAGCGGGCCCTCGCAGGGTGCCGGGTGCGGGATTCGAACCCGCAAGCCTTTCGGCAGATGTGTTTGAGACATCCGTGTATGCCGTTCCACCAACCCGGCCGGTGGTGTGCATCAGCACCATACCGTGTGCGCCCAGTGCGATGCAGCTAGGTAGGCTTGCGCCGTACGCCCCGGAGCTACGAGGAGCATCGTGACCGCCGCCGACGAGCAGGACCCGCACGTCCCGCCGACGACCACCCGTGTCGTCATCGCCGAGGACGAGGCACTGATCCGCCTCGACCTCAAGGAGATGCTTGAGGAGGAGGGCTACACCGTCGTCGGCGAGGCGGGTGACGGTGAGACGGCCGTCCGGCTGGCCGAGGAGTTGAAGCCCGACCTGGTCATCCTCGACGTGAAGATGCCCGTCCTGGACGGGCTCTCGGCTGCCGAGCAGATCCACCAGGCCCACATCGCGCCGACCTTGATGCTCACCGCCTTCTCCCAGCGCGAGCTGGTGGAGCGCGCCCGCGACGCCGGGGCGATGGCCTACATCGTCAAGCCGTTCAACAAGGGCGACCTGGTCCCCGCGATCGAGATGGCCGTCTCCCGCTACAGCGAGATGCGCGCGCTGGAGCTGGAGATCGAGGACCTCAACCTGCGTCTGGAGACCCGCAAGCTGGTCGACCGGGCCAAGAGCGTGCTGCAGACCAAGTTCGGGCTGACCGAGCCGGCCGCGTTCCGCTGGATCCAGAAGACCTCGATGGACCGGCGGATGACGATGAAGGCCGTCGCCGAGGCCGTCATCGAGGAAGGCGCTTCGCAGGACGCCAAGAAGTAGGGGACGACAGAAAGAGGGGTGCGGGGCCGACGGCCCCGCACCCCTCTTTCTGTTGTCTCAGTCCTCGCCGAGGTACGCCTTGCGGACGGACTCGTCGTGGAGCAGGTCCGCGCCGGTGCCGGACAGCGAGATCCGCCCGACCTCCATCACGTGCCCCTGGTCCGCCAGCGACAGCGCGGCCTGGGCGTTCTGCTCGACCAGCAGGATCGTCATGCCCTGCTCGCGCAGCTCCGCGATGGTGGACATGATCTTCTGCATCATGATCGGCGACAGGCCCATGCTGGGCTCGTCCAGCATCAGCAGCTTCGGCTGCGACATCAGCGCGCGGCCCATCGCCAGCATCTGCTGCTCACCGCCGGACAGCGTGCCGGCCGCCTGCTTCCGTCGCTCGCCGAGGATGGGGAAGAGCTCGTACGCCCGCTCGACGTCGGCCTGGATGCCCGGGGTGTCCCGGCGCAGGAACGCGCCGAGCAGCAGGTTCTCCTCGATGGTCATCCGCGCGAAGATGCGGCGGCCCTCGGGGGAGTGGGCCAGGCCCATCCTGACGATCTCGTGGGCGGGCTTGCCGTCGATCCGCTCGCCCTTGAAGAGGATGCTGCCCGACGTGGGCTGGTGCAGCCCGGATATGGTCCGCAGCGTGGTGGTCTTGCCGGCGCCGTTGGTGCCGATGAGGGTGACCACCTGTCCTTCCTCGATGCTGAAGGAGATTCCCTTGACGGCCTCGATCTTGCCGTAGGCGACGCGGAGGTCCTGGACCTCGAGAAGCGCGGTCACTGGTTCTCCTCCGGGGTGGTGCTGTCGTCCGCGGTGGTGCTGTCGGCGTCCGCCTCGTAGGGCGTGCCGAGGTAGGCGGCGACCACGCGCTCGTCGCCCTGGACGGTCGCGGCGTCGCCCTCCACGAGCTTCCGGCCCTGGACCAGGACGGCCACGCGGTCGCACAGGTTGAAGATGAAGCGCATGTCGTGCTCGATGACCAGGACGGCGATGCCGCGGTCCCGGACGGCGAAGACCAGTTCCTCGGTGGCCCGGGTCTCCTGGGGGTTCATTCCGGCCGTGGGCTCGTCGAGCAGCAGCAGGCCGGGTTCGCTGGCGAGGGCGCGGGCCACCTCCAGCTTGCGCTGCTCGCCGTAGGGGAGGTTGCGGGCCAGGCTGCCCGCCTTGTCGGCCAGGCCGACGAAGTCGAGGTACTCCATGGCCTTGGCCCTGGACTCGGCCTCCTCGCGGCGGTAGCCGGGGCCGCGCAGGATGGCCGAGAGGAGGCCCTCCTTGGTGCGGGTGTGCCGGCCGACGAGGACGTTCTCCAGGACCGTCATGTTGTGGAAGAGGCGGATGTTCTGGAAGGTGCGCGCCATCCCCGCCTGCGTCACCTTGTGCGGCTTGGGCGGGAGCGTCGCCCCCTTGTAGGTGACGGTCCCCTCGGTGGGGACGTAGAGGCCGGTGAGGCAGTTGAAGAAGGTGGTCTTCCCGGCTCCGTTGGGGCCGATGAGTCCGATGATCTCGCCGGTGTTGACGGTCAGCGAGACGTCGTTGACGGCGGTGAGGCCGCCGAAGCGCATGACGACGTTGCTCGCCTGGAGCAGCGGGGTGCCCGGGGCGGGTGCGTTGTCGACGGTGGCGGTGGTGGTGTCGGTCATCGCGTTCACGCCTCTGCGGTGCGGAGTTCGGGGGTGGGCCCTTCCTGGCCGCCCTCGGTCTGGGATTCGTGGAACTCCAGCTGGCGGCGGCGGTTGGGGATGATGCCCTCGGGACGGAAGCGCATGAAGAGGATCAGGGTGAGGCCGAAGAGCAGCAGCTGGTAGTCGTGCAGGAACGAGAGCTTCGCCTGCAGCAGGAAGAACAGCGAGGCGCCGACGAGCGGTCCCGAGACGGTGCCCATGCCGCCGATGACGACGGCGGCCAGCAGGAAGGCCGAGTTCGGCGGGGTGGGCCCGGCGAACTGGAAGGTGTCCGGCACGATGCTGTAGTTGACGTGGACGAAGACGGTGCCGGCGAGGCCGGCCAGGGTGGCGCCGAGGGCGAAGGCCAGCAGCTTGAAGCGGAAGCCGTTGATGCCCATCGCGGTCGCCGCGGTCTCGTCCTCACGGATGGCGACCCAGGCGCGTCCGATCCGGGAGTTGGCGGAGCGGGAGAACACCAGCACGATGATGGCGGTGAACAGCAGCATCAGCTCGAAGTAGTTGGCGAAGCGGCCGATGCTGAACGGCCCGAAGCTGTGGGCCGAGCCGAAGTCGAACCCGAGGATGTTCAGGTCGGGGACGTTGCTGATGCCGATGGCGCCGTTGGTGACGTTCGGGCCGGAGGTCCCGTCGAGGTTCTGCACGACGATGCGGAAGATCTCACCGAAGCCGAGGGTCACGATGGCCAGGTAGTCGCCGCGCACCCGCAGCGTGGGCGCGCCGAGCAGGACGCCGAAGATGCCGGACACGACGGCGCCGAGCAACGCCGCGGCCCAGAACGGGAACTGGACGTTGAACGCGGTGCCGGCGGCTCCGGAGACCAAGGCCGCGGTGTAGGCGCCGACACCGAGGAAGGCGACGTAGCCGAGGTCCAGCAGGCCGGCGAGGCCCACGACGATGTTCAGGCCGAGGGCGGTGGCCGCGAAGATCAGGATGGAGACGCCGAGGTTGGCGTTGGCCTCCGCGCTGCCGCCCGTCTGGGTGAAGGGGAAGAGTCCCGCCGCGACGAAGGCTCCGACGGAGGCGAGGACGCGGTGGCGCTGCATGATCTCGCCGAGCCGGGCGAAGTCGCCGGAGCGGTTCAGGGCCCAGGCGGCGAAACCGGTGAGGATGAGGAAACCGGCGAACAGCTCGGCGTAGGAGGTGTCGACGCCGTAGGCGAAGACGCCGAGGGCGGCGGCCAGGGTCAGCAGCACGACGCCCACTTCGAGGACGGCGGGCATCGGCTCGGCGGGGCGCAGCTCGGGGCGCTTGCCCGGGTAGAGCAGCACGCCGAGGCGGTTGCCCTGCGGGTGCTGCCCGTCGCGCGGCAGTCCGAGCGCGCCGGCGACGGCGAGGAGCGAGGCGACCCCTGCGACCCAGCCGCCGGTGGTGAGGTTGGCCAGGCCGCCGAGCTCGACGCTGATGGCGATGAGGGTGAACCAGGTGGTGGCGGCCGCGCCGACGGCGAGGATCACCGTCGTCCCCTCGGCGCCGCCGGGGGCCAGGCCGCGCAACCCCGGGGCGCCGTAGCCGACGAGGAGGTAGAGCAGCGTGAGCAGCCCGCCGGTGAACGTGATCCACTGCAGTCCGCCGGGGTAACCGGTGACGGTCAGGTCCCCGGGGAACTGCGAGCTGTAGGTCCAGGACAGGAAGGCGGAGGCGGCGGTGAGCACGGCGCCGGCCGCGGTGACCGCGCGGGCCGCGGCGGTCGGGAGCGGGATGGCCGGCTTGGGCGCGGCGGCGGCTTCGGGTCGGATCTGGAGGGTGTCGGTCATGGTGGTTACGCCCTGTCCGCGACGCGCTCACCGAGCAGGCCCTGCGGCCTGACCATGAGCACCAGGATGAGGATGACGAAGGCCCAGACGCTGGACCAGGACTGGCTGCTGAACTGGCTCATGCCGGGGATGTCGGCGATGTAGATCGCGGTGAGGTTCTGGACCAGGCCGAGGACCAGACCGCCGAGCATGGCGCCGTAGATGTTGCCGATGCCGCCGAGAACCGCCGCTGTGAAGGCGTAGAGGCCGGTGAGGAAGCCCATGTCGAACTTGATCTCGCCGTAGCGAAGCCCCCAGGCCACACCGGCGATCCCGGCGAAGCCGGCGCCGAGCGCGAAGGCGATGACGATGACCCGGTCGGTGTTGATGCCCATGAGCTTGGCGGTGTCCGGGTCCTGCGCGGTGGCCTGCATGGCCCGGCCGGTGCGCGTGGCGCGCACGAAGTAGGCCAGGAACAGGGTGGAGAGCACGGCGGCGACCACCACGAAGATGTCTGCCGACTGGATCAGCACGCCGCCGATGTGGAACGGGCCGCCCGGCAGGCTCGGGAAGACACGGGGCGACTTGGCGCTGGGGTAGAAGCCCCAGACCAGTTGCTGAAGGGTGATCGACACACCGATCGCGGTGATCAGCGGCGCGAGGCGTGGCGCGTTGCGCAGCGGCCGGTAGGCGAGCCGTTCGGTGAGGACGGCGATCACGGTCGAGGTGACGATGGCCCCGAGCAGCATCAGGGGGATGGCGATCCACATCGAGGTCCCGGAGCCGAGTCCGAGGTAGACCGACAGGGCGCCGAACGCACCGGTCATGAAGATCTCGCCGTGGGCGAAGTTGATGAGCTGGACGATGCCGTAGACGATCGTGTAGCCGACGGCGATCAGTCCGTAGGTCGCGCCCAGGAGCAGGCCGTTGACCAGGTTTTGCGGCAGTTCGTGCACCGCGGTCCTCCGTGTTCGAGCCGGTGTCGGACCCTGTCCGCGGACCGGACGTGGAACCGCGCGGGGGCAAGGTGTGGTGCCCCCGCGCGGTTGGTGTCTCAGAAGGTGCCTCGGCGGATGCGCGCCGGTGCGGGCGGCGTCAGCCGGAGAAGGTGCCGGTCTTGATGGTGGTCCAGACGCCGTTCTTGACGCCGTAGACGGTCAGCTGCTTGTTGGTCGCGTCGCCGTACTGGTCGAAGGAGACCGTGCCGGTCACACCGGAGAAGTTGACGTTGCTCATCGCCTTCTCCACCGCCTGACGCGGGTCGCTGGGCAGCTTGCCGTTGTTGGCGCTGACGACGGCCTTGACCGCCTCGATGATCGCCCAGGCGCTGTCGTAGGAGTAGCCGCCGTAGGCGCCGTAGGCCTGCGAGTAGCCGCCGGCCTTGTAGTTGGCCACGAAGGTCTGGGCGGAGGGCAGGGACTCCACCGGCGCGCCCACGGAGGTGGCGAAGTCGCCGTTGGAGGCGGTCCCGGCCAGCTTGATGTAGGTCGGGTCGTAGTTGCCGTCGCCGCCGATCATCGGGATGTTGACGCCCTGGGCCTTGAGCTGCTTGGTCAGCGGGGCCGCGTCCGGGTACTCGCCGCCGAAGTAGACGAAGTCGGCGCCGGAGGACTTGATCGCGTTGACCGTGGAGGAGAAGTCGCTCGCGCCGCTGGTGACGTGGTCCTGGCCGGCCACGGTGCCGCCGAGCTTGGTGAACTCGTCCTTGAAGGTGCCGACCAGGCCGACGCCGTAGGCGTCCTTGTTGTCGACCAGGAAGACCTTCTTCTTGCCCAGCGTGCTGAAGGCGAACTGCGCGGCGAAGGGGCCCTGGATCGCGTCCGTGGTGGCGGTGCGGAAGTAGGACGCGAAGGGACGGGCCTTGGTGCCGGTCTGCCAGTTCGGGCCCTGGGTCAGCGCCGGGTTGGTGTTGGCCGGGGAGACCTCGACCAGGTTGGCGTTGTTGAAGGTCTTCTGCATGGTCAGCGCGACGCCGGAGTTCAGCGGGCCGACGACGCCGACGACGGAGCTGTCGCCGACGAGCTGGGTGGCGTTCAGGCTGCCCTGCTGCGGCGCGGCCTTGTCGTCCAGGGCCTCGATCTTGAAGGTGACCCCGGGGACCTCGTTGGTCTTGTTCGCGGTCTTGACGGCGAGGTCGACGGAGTTCTGGATCCCGATGCCGAGGGCCGAGAGCGAACCGGTGAGCGGCGCGTCGACGCCGATGGTGACGGTGGTGGAGCCGGAACCGGAGCCGCCACTGCCGCTGTTCGACGCACGGGAGCCACAGGCGGTGAGGGTGAGGGTGCCGGTGGCCGCGATGGCGGTCAACACAAGCAGGGAACGGTTGCGCACGGAGATTCCTTCCTCTGGCATGAGGGGGTCGATCCGCGCGCAGGCCCCGACCTGTCTACCCATGGCGCGGTGACTGGCCGTGACTTTAGGCCTCCGTTGCGCTCGCCTGGGAGCTATTGGATGTCTATGTGATGGAGCTGTTATCAGCTGAGGAAGATTTGAGACTTCGCCCTCGACGGCAGGCGACGGTCATCGCACGGTGCAGGTCTGAGGTGTATCTGTCACCGAGTATTTCGCTTTCCTGCCCGATTGCACGGATGTTACGGAACGTAACGTCGATGAAGGGTAGTTCGTCGTCCATCGGGATCCGGGAGCAGTCGGTCGCGGTGGCGATGAGCTGGATGTGCACCGTTTGCCCGGGTTGTACTGCAAGTGGCAGGCGGGGGGCGGTGCGCAGTGTCAAGCCCCGGTAGGCGACGGTGACTTGAACAACCGTCAGGGTGGCTGCGTCCTGGTTGCGCACGGAGACGAGGAAGCCGGCGGTGCGGCCCGACGGATCGTCGGCGGACATCCCGTCATATCCGTCATAGGTGACGGCGGCGTGTTCGGCTGGCCATGCCGTCGGTGCGGGAGCCGGGGGTTGAGGGCGCGTCAGATCCGCCACCAGAAAACCCAGGACGAGAAGCGCGGCGGGGGCGAGCGTCAGCGCCAGCCTGCGCCGCGCGCCCTGCCGACGCCACCAGCTGCCGAATCTGCGCTCCGCGCCGCGGGATTCGAGGATCTCGACCGGCTCGGGACCGGAGCCCGCCATGCGCGCTTGCTGCCCGCGGCGCAGGGTGGTCAAACGCGCAGGGTGGTCGAACGCGCAGGGGGAGCCGCACCACGGACGGTGCGGCTCCCCCTGCGCGCGCGAGGTCTACAGGTCGCGCAGCATGCAGGTCAGCCGGCAGCTGGTGATGCGGCGGCCCTGGTCGTCGGTGATGGCGATCTCGTAGGTCGCCGCCGTGCGGCCGCGGAAGACCGCCGTGGCCACGCCGGTGACCAGGCCGGAGGTGGCGCTGCGGTGGTGGGTCGCGTTCAGGTCGACGCCGACCGCGTAGCGGCCGGGACCGGCGTGCAGCATCGAGCCGATGGAGCCGAGCGTCTCGGCCAGCGCCGCGGACGCGCCGCCGTGGAGCAGGCCGTAGGGCTGCTGGTTGCCGTCGACGGGCATGGTGCCGACCACGCGCTCCGGGGACGCCTCCACGATCCGGATGCCGAGCTTCTCACCGAGATGCCCGCCGGAGAAGGTCTCGGGCGTCACCCCCAGCTTCGCGAAGTGGTCCAGCACGTCCTGCGGGACGTTCAGCTGGATGCCGGGCTGCTCCGTGCCGGGCTGCTCGGTGCTGGGCTGGTCGGCCATGTTGCTCCTGACGCCGTCGTCGTTCGGGATCACCGTCGTGCGAGATCGGTGCGATCGTACGACGCGGGAGGCCGCGGAGCCGATGTGACCCAGGTCGCTCCGCAGCTGCGACACGGCGGGGAAGTGTCAGTGCCGGGCCATAGGATTCCAGCGCAAGCAGAAGGAAGTCGGCAGAGCGGCGGGTGGCGAGGCATGGCAGGCAGCAAGGGCACGACCGGCGGGGGCAAGGGGCGCCTGCTGCTCATGGACGGCCACTCCATGGCCTACCGCGCCTTCTACGCCCTCCCCGAGGAGAACTTCAGCACGGTCACCGGGCAGCCGACCAACGCGGTCTACGGCTTCACCTCGATGCTCGCCAACATCCTGCGCGACGAGCAGCCGACGCACTTCGCCGTGGCCTTCGACGTCTCCCGCAAGACCTTCAGGGCGGGCATCTACCCGGAGTACAAGGCCACCCGCTCCGCCTCGCCCGAGGGCTTCCGCGGCCAGGTCGAGCTGGTCTCCGAGCTGCTGGACGCGATGCACGTGCCGCACCTGCGCTCGCCCGAGTTCGAGGCCGACGACATCATCGCCACGCTGGCCACCGCCGCCGCGGCCGAGGGCTACGAGGTGCTGATCCTCACCGGCGACCGGGACTCGCTCCAGCTGGTCACCGAGAACGTCACCGTCCTCTACCCGACCAAGGGCGTCTCCGAGTTCACCCGGTACACCCCCGACAAGGTGTTCGAGAAGTACGGCGTCACCCCCGCCCAGTACCCGGACCTCGCCGCGCTGCGCGGGGACCCGTCGGACAACCTGCCGGGCATCCCCGGCGTCGGCGAGAAGACGGCCGCCAAGTGGATCAACCAGTACGGCAGCTTCGCCGAGCTGGTCGCCCACGCCGAGGAGGTCAAGGGCAAGATCGGCGAGAAGCTCCGGGCGGGCCTGGACGACGTCAAGCTCAACCGCGAGCTGACCGAGCTGATCCGCACCGTCGAGCTGCCGCTCGGGCTCGACGACCTGGCCCGGCAGCCCTACGACGTGCCGGCCACCACGCTGCTGCTGGACACCCTGGAGTTCCGCAACCAGCAGCTGCGCGACCGCCTCTTCGCCGTCGACCCGGGCGCGGGCTCGGGCGACGCCGAGGGCGGGGTCGACGTGCACGCCGGGCCGGGCGTCGACATCCACGGCGTGGTGCTGACCGAGCCCGGCGCGCTCGCCGCGTGGCTCGCCGAGCACGCCGCCGAGGCGCGGGTCGGCCTCGCCGCGGACTACGCGTGGGCGCTCGGTGAGGGCCACGTCAAGGCCGTGGCGCTGGCCGTCGAGTCCGGGCCGGCCGCCTGGTTCGACCCGACCGCCCTGGCCGAGGCCGACGAGCGGGCCTTCGCCGCCTGGCTCGCCGACGACTCCCGGCCCAAGGCGCTGCACATCGCCAAGCAGGTCCAGCGGGCCTTCGCCGAGCACGGCTGGCAGATCGCCGGCGTCGGGGCGGACAGCGCACTGGCCGCCTATCTGGAGAAGCCGGGCCGCCGCACCTTCGGCCTCGACGTGCTCGCCGAGGAGTACCTCGGCCGCACGCTCGGTTCCGCCGAGGCCGCCGACTCCGGTCAACTCGCCTTCGGCGACGAGGCGTCCGAGGACGACGCGGCCGCGGCCGCCGCCGAGCTGCTCATGGTCGAGGCCCGCACCGTCCTGGACCTCGCCGTGGTGCTCGAGGAGCGCCTCGGCAAGGACAGCTCGCTCGCCCTGATGCGCGAGCTGGAGCTGCCCATCGCCGAGCTGCTGGCCCGGATGGAGCGCACCGGCATCGCCGCCGACCGCGAGTGGCTGACCCAGCTCGAGATCCAGTTCGGCGCGGCCGTCCAGCAGGCGGTCAAGGAGGCCCACCACGCGGTCGGCCACGAGTTCAACCTCGGCTCGCCCAAGCAGCTCCAGGAGATCCTCTTCAACGAGCTGGGCCTGCCCAAGACCAAGAAGATCAAGACGGGCTACACCACGGACGCCGACGCGCTCACCTGGCTGGCCGGCCAGACCGAGCACGAGCTGCCCGTCCTGCTGCTGCGCCACCGCGACCAGACCCGGCTGCGCAGCACGGTCGAGGGCCTGATCAAGACCATCGCCGCCGACGGCCGCATCCACACCACCTTCAACCAGATGGTCGCCGCGACCGGCCGCCTCTCCTCCACGGACCCGAACCTGCAGAACATCCCGGTCCGCACCGAGGAGGGCCGGATGATCCGCCGCGCCTTCGTGGTCGGCGAGGGCTACGAGACGCTGCTGACAGCCGACTACAGCCAGATCGAGCTGCGCGTCATGGCCCACCTGTCCGAGGACGCGGGCCTGATCGCCGCGTTCACCTCCGGTGAGGACCTGCACACCACCGTCGGCTCCTACGTCTTCGACGTCGCGCCGGACGCGGTCGACGCGGAGATGCGCCGCAAGGTCAAGGCGATGTCCTACGGCCTTGCCTACGGGTTGTCCGCCTTCGGCCTCTCCCAGCAGCTCGGCATCGAGACCGCCGAGGCGCGCCGCCTGATGGACACCTACTTCGAGCGCTTCGGCGGGGTCCGCGACTACCTCCAGCGCGTCGTCGAGGAGGCCCGCGGCACCGGTTACACCGAGACCCTGCTCGGCCGCCGCCGCTACCTGCCGGACCTCACCAGCGACAACCGCCAGCGCCGCGAGATGGCCGAGCGGATGGCGCTGAACGCGCCCATCCAGGGCTCGGCGGCGGACATCGTCAAGATCGCCATGCTCAAGGTCGACGCGGCCCTGCGCGAGGCGGAGCTCGCCTCGCGCATGCTGCTCCAGGTCCACGACGAGATCGTGCTGGAGATCGCCCCGGGCGAGCGCGCCGCCGTCGAGGAGCTGGTCCGCCGCGAGATGGCCGGCGCGTACCCGCTGCGCGCCCCGCTCGACGTCTCCGTCGGCGCCGGCCGCAACTGGGAGGACGCCGGCCACTGAGCGCTGTCCGGGCTCGGCCCTCTGACGCACCGACAGGCGCGGGCGGAGGGCCGAGCCCCGGAGAGGTAGAACCTGTTCTCATTTGTCGCCCGCGACGCTACGGTGCGCTTCTGCCCGGCATCGAGCGGAAGGGGCGGGGGACATGCGTGCGCTGATCGCAGCGGCCGTGGGAGCCGCGGTGGCGGTGGTGGTGGCCCTGGTGGCCGTGCCGCTGGCCGACCAGAACGGGCCGACCACGGCCAAGCCCCTGCTCACCAGCGCCCCGGCGCACCCGTAGGGGAGGGCGGGATGCGGCAGCGGCTCGCTCTGGTCCTGGTGGCCCTCGCGGCCTTCCTCGCCGTGCTCGGCGTCATGCTGCGCGCGTGGGTCTACCCCCACGTCGTCGCGGTGCCGGACAACCAGTACCAGGCCGTCGTACTGGAGGCGAAGGACGCCACCCTCATCGACTACAGCTCGATGACCGCGGTCCCGCACCAGCACGTCACCATCGTCGAGACCCTCAAGGGCGACGCGGCCGCGGCCCAGGCCGAGAAGAAGCGCACCGGGCGGGACGTCGTCGTGTGGGACGCGCTCTCCTACGTCCTCGGCAACGACGGCAAGCGGCTCTCCGCCATCCCGGAGGTCTACCCCTTCGACGCGCACACCCAGGACCCGGTCCACTGCTGCGGGGAGAACGTCGACGGCGACGCGCTCAGCCGGGTCGGCATCGAGTACAAGTTCCCCTTCGACACGCAGCCGCACGACTACCAGTACTTCGATCCGCAGACCCGCACCTCGGCGCCCATCCACTACAAGGGGACCACCACGCTCGACGGGCTGACCGTCTACTACTTCGAGCAGACGATCCCCTGGACCCGGGTGCCGTTCCCCAAGGCCATGCCGGCGGGCGTGGCGATCACGCCCGACCAGATCGACAAGCTCGGCTACCAGCGCTGGTACACCACCGTCCGGAAGTTCTGGGTCGATCCCGTCACCGGCGCGCCGATCAACGGTGAGGAACTGCACGACGAGCAGTTGCGGATGCCGCCGAGCTCCGGCATGGCGCCGGTGACGATCTTCTCCGGGGACGTGAGGATCCGCCCCGACTACCAGGCCGCGACCGTCGCCCTGGTGAAGAAGGAGCGCACGCTGCTGCTGATGCTGCGCGACTATCTCCCGTTCGGGCTACCGCTGTTGGGCCTGGTCGCACTGGCGCTCGCCTTCGTCGTCGAGGGTCGCGCGCGGATCCGGGCCGCCCGGACCCCGCAGGGCCGGGCGGCGGCCTCAGTCGCGGACGCAGACGAAGACGGCGGTGCCGGGGATGTGCCGTCCGCGCAGGGGGCTCCAGCCGCCCCACTCTGAGGTGAGGCCCTCGGGCCACTCCGGCTCGACCAGGTCGACGAGCCGGAAGCCGGCCAGTGTCAGCTCCCGCACCCGGTCGCCGAGCGTGCGGTGGTGCTCGACGTAGACGGCGGCCCCGGTCTCGTCCTGCTCGACGTAGGGCGTGCGGTCGAAGTAGGAGGCGCTGGCCGTCAGGCCCTCGACGCCGGGCTCGTCCAGGAAGGCCCAGCGGATCGGGTGGGTGACCGAGAAGACCCACCGTGAGCCGGGCCGCAGCACCCGGTGCACCTCGCGCATCAGCCGCGCCGTGTCGGCGACGAAGGGCACCGCGCCGTAGGCGGAGCAGGCCAGGTCGAAGCTCTCGTCGGCGAAGGGCAGCACCGTGGCGTCCGCCTGGACCAGCGGCACGGGCGTGCGGGCCGCCTGCTCGTCGATGCGGCGGGCGTGCTGGAGCTGCCGGTGCGAGAGGTCCAGCGCGACCGGGAGCGCCCCCTGGTCGGCGAGCCAGCGGGAGCACTGCGCGGCGCCCGCGCCGATCTCCAGCACCCGTGCGCCGGGCAGCGCCGCGTGGTCGCCGAGCAGGTGGGCGTCGTCCTCGTCCAGGCCCTCCGGGCACCAGACGAAGCGGGCGTCGCCGAGGAACGCGCCGTGTTCCAGCTGGTACTCGTCCGCGTTGCGGTCCCACCAGCCGCGGTTGGCGCGGCTGCTCTCGGCTGCGCCGGCCTGGCGGCGCACGGCCTCGGCGTCGTCGTCGACACCGGGCTCGATGTTCTGGGGGGGCGTGTCATTGATCATGTCGGCGATAGCGTAACCTTGGCGCCGTAGCAAGCGAGGTCACCTCGGGGTCTTGCGGAAACTCCCGTTCGGGCGATAGACAACTCATCCATCCGGGCCCAAGCCGCACTGCGGCTTCCGCATTGACCGTCCATGGCTGTCCCCGTATGCTACAAGTTGCGCTGCGGGCCTGCGCGCCTCGGACGGAGCAGGTCGCGCTCGCATCTGTTGAAGACTCCACGTTTCTTCGCTTGCTTGCTTGTCCTCTGTGCGGCATCCAGCTGATGGGCGTGGCGTCCTTGGTGGAGCGATCACGGGTCCCCGGCGTGGTAGTACCTACGACTTCATGTCCGTACCGGAGCCCCTTTCCTAATGACGAGCAGCACCGAGGCCCCCACCACTCCCCAGGTTGCGGTCAACGACATCGGCGACGCCGAGGCCTTCCTCGCCGCGATCGACGAGACCATCAAGTACTTCAACGATGGTGACATCGTCGAAGGCACCATCGTGAAGGTTGACCGTGACGAGGTGCTCCTCGACATCGGTTACAAGACCGAGGGCGTCATCCCGTCCCGCGAGCTGTCGATCAAGCACGACGTCGACCCGCACGAGGTCGTCGCCGTGGGCGACAGCATCGAGGCCCTGGTCCTCCAGAAGGAGGACAAGGAGGGTCGCCTGATCCTGTCCAAGAAGCGCGCCCAGTACGAGCGCGCCTGGGGCACGATCGAGAAGATCAAGGACGAGGACGGCATCGTCACCGGTACCGTCATCGAGGTCGTCAAGGGTGGTCTCATCCTCGACATCGGCCTCCGTGGCTTCCTCCCGGCCTCCCTGGTCGAGATGCGTCGCGTCCGCGACCTCCAGCCCTACGTGGGCAAGGAGCTCGAGGCCAAGATCATCGAGCTGGACAAGAACCGCAACAACGTGGTCCTGTCCCGCCGTGCCTGGCTGGAGCAGACCCAGAGCGAGGTCCGCCAGACCTTCCTCACCACCCTGCAGAAGGGCCAGGTGCGCTCCGGCGTCGTCTCCTCGATCGTCAACTTCGGTGCCTTCGTGGACCTGGGTGGCGTCGACGGCCTGGTGCACGTCTCCGAGCTGTCCTGGAAGCACATCGACCACCCGTCCGAGGTTGTCGAGGTCGGCCAGGAGGTCACCGTCGAGGTCCTCGACGTCGACATGGACCGCGAGCGTGTCTCCCTGTCGCTGAAGGCGACCCAGGAGGACCCGTGGCAGCAGTTCGCCCGGACCCACCAGATCGGTCAGGTCGTCCCGGGTAAGGTCACCAAGCTGGTTCCGTTCGGTGCGTTCGTCCGCGTGGACGAGGGCATCGAGGGCCTGGTCCACATCTCCGAGCTGGCCGAGCGCCACGTCGAGATCCCGGAGCAGGTCGTCCAGGTCGGCGACGAGATCTTCGTCAAGGTCATCGACATCGACCTCGAGCGTCGTCGCATCAGCCTCTCGCTGAAGCAGGCCAACGAGTCCTTCGGTGCCGACCCGATGGCGGTCGAGTTCGACCCGACCCTCTACGGCATGGCCGCGTCCTACGACGACCAGGGCAACTACATCTACCCGGAGGGCTTCGACCCCGAGGCGAACGACTGGCTGCCCGGCTACGAGAAGCAGCGTGAGGAGTGGGAGCGCCAGTACGCCGAGGCGCAGGCCCGCTTCGAGCAGCACCAGGCCCAGGTCGTCAAGAGCCGCGAGGCCGACGCCGAGGCCGCTGCCGCGGGCGAGGGTGCCGCTGCCGAGACCGGCGGTGCCGTCTCCGGTGGCTCGTACTCCTCCAGCAGCGAGGAGACCTCGGGCGCCCTGGCGACCGACGAGGCCCTGGCCGCGCTCCGCGAGAAGCTGGCGGGTGGCCAGAGCTGAGGCTCTGCCCCACGCGCTAGTCGCTAGCGTCTGACGAACCCCCGCCCGGGGAACCGGGCGGGGGTTCGTTCGTTGCCGGAGGTTTAACCGCAGCTGACGACTATGGCGCAGCCCATACCGGAATCCTCTACCGATCAAGGGACATCTCGGTCACCGTTGACTGAGTTGCCCTGAACGGAAGCAGGCCGTCCACATGCACCAGACCTCCTCGAAGCTCCGCGGTCCTTTCGCGGCGCTCGGCCGGTTCAGCTTCCGCCACCGTCGCTGGGTGGCGCTCGCCTGGGCCGTGCTCATCGTGATCGGTCTGGTCTTCGGCACCAAGGTCTTCAACGCGGCGGCCCCCTCCGCCAAGGCGGCCGGCTCCGAGTCCGCGACCGGCTCCGCGCTCCTGTCCCAGTACGGCACCAGCGGGGACGCGCTCCAGGCGCTCGTGAGCGGCAAATCCCCCGACGACGCGGGCGTGAAGGCGGCCGTCACCTCGGCGGAGCAGGACCTGCGCGTCATGCCCGGCGTCGCGTCCGTCACCGACGTCCGCGCCCAGAACGGTTCCTCGCAGATCCTGAGCGTCCAGCTGAGCGACGCGAAGGCGGTCGACCAGGCGGGCGCCCGGCTGGACCGGATCGGCGCCGACAGCGGTGCGAGCGTCAAGCTCGGCGGCAACCAGGTCCTCGCGCAGCAGGTGCAGCAGCAGACCAAGTCCGACACCGAGACCGGTGAGATGGTCGCCCTGCCGATCACGCTGGCCGTGATGGTGCTGATCTTCGGCGGCTTCATCGCCGCCGGGCTGCCGCTGATCGGCGCGATCGGCTCGGTCGCCGGCGCCCTGCTGGCCCTGCTGGGCTTCACCCAGATCATGCCGATCGACACCAGCGTCCTGCCGATCACCACCGTGCTCGGCCTCGGCCTCTCCATCGACTACGCCCTGCTGGTGGTCAACCGCTTCCGGGAGGAGCGGAGCAAGGGCGCGACCATCGAGCAGGCCGTGGAGCGCACCAGCGCCACGGCCGGTCGGACCATCGCGTTCTCCGCGCTGACCGTCGCCGTCGCCCTCTCCGGCCTCTTCGTGCTCACCAGCCCGATCTTCCACGCGGTCGCCGCGGCGGGCGTCAGCGTCGTGGTCATCACCGTGCTGTCCGGGCTGACGCTCGTCCCGGCCCTGCTGGGCTTCGCCGGGAAGAAGATCAAGCCGCCCAAGCAGGGCGTCCGGGACAAGGGCCGCTTCGCCTGGGTGGTGCGCAAGGTCCGCCGCCGCGCGCTGCCGGTGGCGCTGGCCACCGTGGCCCTGCTGATCGCCGCGGCGGCGCCGTTCTTCGGCGCGCACGCGCAGAGCCTGGGCACCCAGACCCTGCCCACCAGCTTCAGCGCGCGGACCGTCGCCGACGCCGTCGCCGCGGACTACCCGACGCTGAAGGACCCCGACATCACCGTCCTGGTCAAGAGCGACCCGGCCACGGCCGACGGCTACGCCAAGCACGTCGCCGCGCTGCCGGACGTGAAGTCCGCCGCCGTGACCGAGGCCGGCGGCAGCGGCCCGTCCGCGTGGGCCGCGGTCGGCGTCCACGTCGACGGCAGCGCCCAGGGCGCGACCGCCCAGCACGTCGTCGGCGAGCTGCGCGCCGACCGCGAGGGCCTGACCACCTGGGTCACCGGCGACGCGGCGAGCGTCGTCGACTTCCACCACGAGATCAGCTCGCGCGGACCGTGGGCGCTGGGGCTGATCGTCGCCGCGACGTTCGTGCTGCTCTTCCTGATGACGGGCTCCGTGGTGGTGCCGATCAAGGCGCTGGTGATGAACCTGCTCTCGCTGGGCGCGGCGCTGGGCATGATGACCCTGGTCTTCCAGGGCGGCTGGTTCAGCGGCCTCCTCGGCTTCACGCCCACGGGCGGGCTGGAGGCGTGGATCCCAGTCCTGGTCTTCGTCTTCTCCTTCGGCCTGTCGATGGACTACGAGGTCTTCCTGCTCTCGCGGATCAAGGAACTCCACGACGAGGGCTACTCCTGTGCGCGCTCGGTCGAGCTGGGCGTGCAGCGCAGCGGCCGGATCATCACCTCGGCGGCGGCGCTGATGGTGATCGTCTTCCTCGGCTTCTCGACCGGGCGGATGCTGGACATCAAGGAGATCGGGCTGGCCCTGGCCGTGGCCGTCCTGGTGGACGCGACGCTGGTGCGGATGCTGCTGGTCCCGGCGACCATGTCCATGTTCGGCCGGCTCAACTGGTGGGCCCCGCCCTTCCTGCGCCGCCTGCACGCCCGCTACGGCTTCAAGGAGCACGCGGTCCTGCCGCCGCTGCCCGTCGTGACCGCCCTCCCGGTCCAGCGGGCCGAGGAGCCGGCACCGGAGCCCGCGGCCACCCAGCCCGCGGCCACCCTGATGAAGGCGAGCTGACCGCACGCCCTTAAAGGCGCACTGCTAGGTTGCTGCCCATGGTGAAGGTCGGACTCACAGGCGGCATCGGCGCGGGCAAGAGCGCGGTGTCGGCGCTGCTCGCGGAGCTGGGCGCGGTGATCGTGGACGCGGATCTGATCGCGCGCGAGGTCGTCGCGCCGGGGACCGAGGGCCTGGCGGCCGTCGTCGCCGAGTTCGGCGACGACGTGCTGGCCGCCGACGGGTCGTTGGACCGGCCGAAGCTGGGGGCGGTCGTCTTCGCCGACCCGGCGCGGCTCGCCGCACTCAACGCGATCGTGCACCCGCTCGTCGGGCGGCGGTCCGCGGAGCTGGAGGGCGCCGCGGGGCCCGACGCGGTCGTCGTGCACGACGTGCCCCTGCTCGCCGAGAACGGCCTCGCGCCGCTGTACGACGTGGTCGTCGTGGTGGACGCCGCCGACGAGACGCGGGTGCGGCGACTGGTCGAGCTGCGGGGGATGGCCGAGGCGGACGCCCGCGCCCGGATGGCCGCGCAGGCCGACCGCGAGGCGCGGCTCGCCGTCGCGGATCTGGTGATCGACAACGACGGGCCGCTGGAGCGGCTCGCGCCGCAGGTGCGCGAGGTGTGGCAGAAGCTGGTCGGCTACCGGCCGGACGCCGCGCCGGAGGCGTGAGCCCGCAGCACCGTCACGGCCGGCGGGAACTGCGCGAGCACCGTCCCCGGCGGCAGCGGTAGCTCGTGTGCCGGGCCGGTCCCGGTCGAGAGGTCGACGCCCACGGCCAGCTCGCCGCGGCGCAGCACGAGCCAGCGGTCCGTCTCGCTGTACTGGACCTCCGCGGGGCCGTGGGCGAGCGGGCGCAGCCGGATCAGCCGGCGGTACCAGTCGAGCAGCGCCGCGTGGCCGCCGCCGGCCTGCTGGGGCTGGGACCAGTCCAGCCGGGAGTCGGTGAAGGTCGACTCCGCCTGCGGGTCGGGGATCTCCTCCGGCTTCCAGCCGTGCTCGGCGAACTCGCGGCGGCGGCCCTCGCGGACGGCGCGGGCCAGGGCCGGGTCCTGATGGTCGGTGAAGTACATCCAGGGCGTCGTCGCGCCCCACTCCTCGCCCATGAACAGCATCGGTGTGAACGGCGCCAGCAGCACCAGTGCCGCGCCCGCCGCCAGTCGCTCGAGCGTGAGCGACGCGGCGAGCCGGTCGCCGCGGGCGCGGTTGCCGACCTGGTCGTGGGTCTGGGCGTAGCCGAGCAGCCGGTGCGCCGGGGTGCGGGCCGGGTCGAGCGGTCGGCCGTGGGTGCGGCCGCGGAAGCTGGACCAGGTGCCGTCGTGGAACCAGCCGGCGGTCAGGGTCTTCGCCACGGCGTGGAGCGGGCGCTCGGCGAAGTCGGCGTAGTAGCCCTGGCCCTCGCCGGTCAGCGCCGCGTGCAGGGCGTGGTGGAAGTCGTCGCTCCACTGCGCGGCGAGCCCGATGCCGCCGGCCTCGCGGGCGGTGATCAGCCGCGGGTCGTTCAGGTCCGACTCGCCGACCAGGAACAGCGGCCGACCTGTGCGCTCGGCCAGTTCGTCGACGGCGGCGGCCAGCTCCTCCAGGAAGGTCAGCGCCCGGTCGTCCACGAGGGCGTGCACGGCGTCCAGTCGCAGCCCGTCGATCCGGTAGTCGCGCAACCAGGCCAGGGCGCTGCCGACGAAGTAGGCGCGGACCTCGTCGGAGCCCGGCGCGTCCAGGTTCACCGCCGAACCCCAGGGCGTCTGGTGACGGTCGGTGAAGTACGGCCCGTAGGCGGGCAGGTGGTTGCCGGAGGGCCCGAGGTGGTTGTGCACCACGTCGAGGATCACGCCGAGACCGTACCCGTGGGCGGCGTCGACCAGGCGCTTCAGCCCCTCGGGTCCGCCGTAGGGCTCGTGGACGGCCCAGGGCGCCACACCGTCGTAACCCCAGCCGTGGCGGCCGGGGAAGGGGCAGACGGGCATCAGCTCGATGTGGGTGACGCCCAGGTCGCGCAGGTGCGGCAGCCGGGCGGCGACGCCGTCGAAGGTGCCCTCGGGGGTGAAGGTGCCGACGTGCAGCTCGTAGACGACGGCCCCGGCCAGGCCCCGGCCCGGCCACTGCGGGGCCGTCCAGTGGAAGGCCGTGTGGTCGACCAGCTGTGACAGCCCGTCCGGCCCGTCCGGCTGGCGTGCCGAGCGCGGGTCGGGGTGGGCCGGCCCGCCGTCGAGACGGAACCCGTAGCGGCTCCCGTCCGGATCGGCCGAGACGCCCGCCGTCCACCAGCCGGTCCTGGCGGGGTCCGGGCGCATGGCGTGCACGGCCCCGTCGACCTCCACCTCCACACGGGCGTGGTCGGGCGCCCACACGGCGAACCGGTGCGGGCGGCGGGCGCGGGACCCGCCGGCGGGCGCGGGCACGGCGGGCTGCGGCGACGGCACGGGCGAGGGCTGGGCCGGCGGCGCGGGGGGGCGGGCG
>NZ_BBPQ01000022.1:91836-109420 GCF_000787855.1 Streptacidiphilus anmyonensis
GGCGAGGGCTGGGCCGGCGGCGCGAGGTGGGCGGGCGAGGGCAGCGTCGGCGAGGGCTGTGCGGGCGGCGCGGACTGTGGCGGCGCGTACTGTGCGGGCTGCGGCGCGGGTGTCGGCATACCCGCCCTATTACCCGGCCCGGCGGTCGGCGTCACAGGCGCGTCAGCAGCGCGGCAGGCAGCGGGCCGAGCAGCTCGGCCAGCGGCACCGCTCCGGTGAGGCCGTGACGGCCGGTCAGAGCCTCGGACCAGACGCCCTCGGGCAGGGTGAGCGTGGCGTCGCGCCAGCCACCCGCGCGCTCGAGGCCGTACGGCAGACGGGTGACGACGGTCAGCAGCGACTCGTCGCGCAGGAAGGCCAGGGCGTGCGGGGAGGGGGTCGCCCAGGGGCGGTAGTCGGCCTTCGGATCGAGGCCGGCCCGCAGGTGCAGGGCCGTCCGGGTGAGGGCCGCCTTCTCGGCGGCGAGGCCGGTCGCCGCCCCCGGCGGAGGGAAGGTGACGATGCCCCGGTTGTCCGGGTCGACGAGCGTGTAGAGCGGGAACTCGCTGCCCTGATAGAGGTCCGGTGCGCCCGGCATGGTGAGGTGGAGCAGCGCCGAGCCGAGCGTGTTGACGCGGGCGTAGGGGGCGAGGCGGTCCGCGAAGGCGGTGATGCGGGCGGCCGGCTCCGGCGTCGCGGGGAGGGAGAGCGCGAGCGCGCGCACTGCGTCCTCGTAGGCCGGGTCGGGGTCGGTCCAGGTGGTGCGGAGCTTGGCTTCCCGGACGGACTTGAGGGCGACGGCCGCCAGTCGCTCGCCGTCGATCGGCCACGCCGCGAGCGCGGTCTGGAAGACCAGGTCCTCGGCGTCCGGGTCCTGCGGCAGGCCGCCGCCGGGCGCGAGCGCGGACCAGGCCGCCTGCTCGACGAGCCACTCCTCGGGCAGTTCGGCCAGGACCGCGAGCCGGGCGCGCGCGTCCGCGCTGCGCTTGGTGTCGTGCGTGGAGAGCGCCGTCATCGTCGCCGGCCAGTCGCGGGCGATCCGGGCGCAGTAGCCGTGGAACTCCTCGGGGCCGACTCCCGGGTGGGCCGGGTCGCCGCCGACCTCGTTGAGGGAGAGCAGCGGGTGGTGCCGGTAGAAGGCGGTGTCCTCGACGCCCTTGGCCGCCACGGCCGCCGCCGTCTGGGCGAAGCGGGCGCGCAGTGACGCGGGTGAGCCGGGGTCCAGCAGCAGCTGCTTGACCAGCGCGGCCGTGGCGGTGAAGGGCGCGGGCAGCAGGGACTCGTCCGGCTCGGCGCGCAGGGCGCCTGCGTCGGCGTCCGGGAGCGGCTCGCCGGGGACGGGATAGGGGCGGTAGCGCGGGAAGGCGGCGAGCAGCCCGGCCACGGCCTCGCGGACCGCCCACGCTGGGTGGTCGCTGCGCGCCGGATCGTCGGCGCAGGCCGCCTCGACCTCCCGGACCAGCCGGGCGACCTCGGCGTCCAAGTCGCCCTCGGGACGTATCAGCTCGGCCCGGCCGCGCAGCGCCGCGGCCGTGGCCTGTGCCGCCGGCGGACGCAGCGCCCGGACGACACCGGCGCCGTCGGTCAGCACGCCGTCGACCTGCCGCAGCGCGTCGTAGCCCGTCGTACCGGCGCAGGGCCAGTCGGCCGGGAGGGTCTCCGGGCCGGTGAGGATCTTCTCCACGACGACGTGGGCGCCGCCGGTGGCGTCCCGCAGCCGTCGCAGGTAGCCGCGCGGATCGGCGAGGCCGTCCGGGTGGTCCACCCGGAAGCCGTCCAGCACGCCCTCGGCGTGCAGGCGCAGCAGCAGCGCGTGCGTGGCGTCGAAGACCTCGGGCAGCTCCACGCGGACGGCGATCAGGTCGTTGACGGTGAAGAACCGCCGGTAGTTGAGCTCGGTGCCGGCGAGCCGCCACCACGCGGGGCGGTACCACTGGCGCCGCAGCAGCTCCGGCAGCGGCAGCGACTCCGTGCCGGGCCGCAGCGGGAAGACGTGCGGGCCGTACCGCAGCACCTGCTCGTCCCCGTCCGGGCCGTCGTTCGAGGCCAGGCTGAAGCCGCCGTCGGCGAGGACGACACCGAGCCGGTCGCCGAGGACCGGCAGCAGGACGCGTCCCTGCTGGGCGTCCCAGTCGACGTCGAACCAGGCCGCGAACGGCGACGCCGGCCCTTCGCGCAGGGCCTGCCACAGGGCCCGGTTGAGGTGCAGCGGGGTGGGGGCGGCCATGTGGTTGGGCACGATGTCGGCGATCAGGCCGAGACCGTGGGCCCGAGCGCGGGCGGCGAGGGCCCGCAGGCCCGCCTCGCCGCCCAGCTCGGCGCTGATCCGGCCGTGGTCCACCACGTCGTAGCCGTGCCGCGAGCCCGGCACCGCCTGCAGCACGGGCGAGAGGTGCAGATGCGACACGCCCAGACCGGCCAGGTACGGGACGGCGTCGGCGGCCTCCGCGAATCCGAAGCCCGGCTGGAGTTGCAGCCGGTAACTGGCCGTGGGAGCCCGTCGCTCTGCATGCGTCATGCCTACACGCCTACCCCACCCCGCACGCCCGCACGACTGGAGGCGGTGCAACCGGGTCAGCCATTCGGCCCCGGGCCCGTGCCCGGCCCGTGCCCGGCCCCGTCCCGTGCCGCCTAGACCGAGGGCCGCTGCAGCACCATCATCGAGCGGTCCACCAGGCGCAGCTTCTCCCCGGCCCGCACCTTGGCGCCGGTGCCGGGCGAGATCGTCCACGGCAGCGAGGTGTCCACGATCACCTGCCACTCCTGGCCGTGGTTGACCGGGACGGCGAACTCCAGCGGCTGGGCGTCCGCGTTGAACAGCAGCAGGAAGGAGTCGTCCGTGATCCGGCCACCGCGCCGGTCCGGCTCGGAGATGGCATTGCCGTTGAGGAAGACGGTGAGCGACTTGGCGAAGGACGCGCGCCAGTCCCGCGCCGTCATCTCCTGCCCCTCGTTGGTGAACCAGGCGATGTCGGTGAGCTCGTCGTGCGTGCCGAAGACCGGGCGGCCGTGGAAGAAGCGGCGGCGGCGGAAGACCGGGTGGTCGCGGCGCAGCCACACCATGTGCCGGGTGAACTCCAGCAGTTGTCCGGCCGGGCTCTCCTCGTCGAGCAGCGGCCAGCGGACCCAGGAGATCTCGTTGTCCTGGCAGTAGGCGTTGTTGTTGCCGCCCTGGCTGCGGCCGAACTCGTCGCCGTGCAGCAGCATCGGCACGCCCTGGCTCAGCAGCAGGGTGGCGATGAAGTTGCGCTGCTGGCGGGCGCGCAGGCCGAGCACCGTCGGGTCGTCGGTCTCGCCCTCGACGCCGCAGTTCCAGGAGCGGTTGAAGGACTCGCCGTCGCGGTTGTCCTCGCCGTTGGCGGCGTTGTGCTTCTGGTTGTAGGAGACCAGATCCCGCAGCGTGAAACCGTCGTGGCAGGTGACGAAGTTGATGCTGGCGATGGGACGACGGCCGTCGTCCTGGTACAGGTCGGAGGAGCCGGTCAGCCGGGAGCCGAACTCGGCCAGGGTGGCGTTCTCGCCGCGCCACAGATCCCGCACGGTGTCGCGGTAGCGGCCGTTCCACTCCGTCCACAGCGGAGGGAAGTTGCCGACCTGGTAGCCGCCCTCGCCGAGATCCCAGGGCTCGGCGATCAGCTTGGCCTGGGAGACCACCGGATCCTGCTGGACCAGGTCGAAGAAGGACGAGAGCCGGTCCACCTCGTGGAACTGACGGGCCAGGGTGGCCGCCAGGTCGAAGCGGAATCCGTCGACGTGCATCTCGGTGACCCAGTAGCGCAGCGAATCCATGATCAGCTGGAGCACGTGCGGGCTGCGCATCAGCAGGCTGTTGCCCGTGCCGGTGGTGTCCTCGTAGTACCGGCGGTCGTCGGCGAGCCGGTAGTAGGAGGGGTTGTCCAGACCGCGGAAGGCGAGGGTGGGCCCGAGGTGGTTGCCCTCGGCGGTGTGGTTGTAGACGACGTCGAGGATGACCTCGACGCCGGCCGCGTGCAGCGCCTTGACCATCGACTTGAACTCCTGGACCTGCTGGCCGCGGTCCCCGAGCGAGGAGTAGGCCCCGTGCGGGGCGAAGAAGCCGATGGTGTTGTAGCCCCAGTAGTTGGACAGGCCCAGATCGGTCAGCCGGTGGTCGTCGACGAACTGGTGCACCGGCATCAGTTCCAGTGCGGTGACGCCGAGTTTCACCAGGTGCTCGATGACGGCCGGGTGCGCGATCCCGGCGTAGGTGCCGCGGATGTCCTCCGGGATGCCCGGATGGAGCTCGGTGAGGCCGCGTACATGGGCCTCGTAGATGACCGTGCGGTGGTAGTCGGTGCGCGGCGGGCGGTCGTTGCCCCAGTCGAAGTAGGGGTTGACCACGACCGAGGCCATCGTGTGCGGGGCGGAGTCGAGGTCGTTGCGGCGCTCGGGCGCGCCGAAGTGGTAGCCGTAGACGGACTCGTCCCAGTCGACCCGGCCGCTCATCGCCTTGGCGTACGGGTCGAGCAGCAGCTTGGCGCTGTTGCAGCGCAGGCCCCGCGTCGGGTCGTAGGGCCCGTGCACGCGGAAGCCGTAGCGCTGGCCCGGCTGGACGCCGGGGAGGAAGGCGTGGCGGACGAACGCGTCCGTCTCGCGCAGCTCGATCGAGGTCTCCGAGCCGTCCTCGGCGAGCAGGCACAGCTCGATCCGCTCCGCCGTCTCGGAGAAGACGGCGAAGTTCGTCCCGGCGCCGTCGTAGGTGGCGCCGAGGGGGTACGGCTGGCCCGGCCAGACTTGCATGGTCCTCAACCAATCCTGCTCGGTGGTGTTGCTGGGTGGATCGCGCGGTGGGCCCTGAGGGTGTGATGCCCGGACCGACGGTTCGTCATGTCCGAGTGCATCGTGACCTAGCACACCGGTTCCCATGAAAGACTTGCCGGTTCTTCGCCCGAACGAGTGTCTGTTCGTTACCTGGGCCAGGGGACGCGACGGTTGCCGACGCTCGAACTGCTGCGCTGGATTCGGAATTGGCAGTAGTCTTGATCGTCCGGAAGGTCCCGGACGGCCCGCGTCGGGCGGCTCGGCGCGGTAGCGTGTGGGCGCGGCCGTCGGGAGCGGCCGAGCGGGGCGTTGCGGGCTAGGGACGGTGAACTGAAGGAATGGTGGTCCCCGACGGGGGTGCCCCGGGGAGCGCGGCGCGGGGCGACGCCCCCACCGTGGTGGTCCGCACCGGCTCCGGCCGGACCGTTCCTACGCAGCCGGGGCCGCTGGAGCCTTCGCTCGCCTGGCCCGCCGCCGCCTGGGAGGAGGCCCGGCTGCGCGTCGGCCGCGCGGGCCGCGCCTACGTCTGGCTGAACCTGGTCGAGCAGCGCCTGCGTTCCGTCGTCGCCGAGGTGCTCCGTCCCGTCTACGAGCCGGCCCACGGCGACGACTGGGTCATCGCCGCGGCGGGCCCCGCCGGCGAGGAGTGGGTGCAGCGCGCCGGAGCCGTGCGCGAGGTCAGCCGCCGCAAGGGATACCTGCTCGACCCGGACGACGACGCCCTGGTGGTCTTCCTCACCCTGCCGCAGCTGCGCGAGCTGATGGTGCAGCACTGGCCGTGCTTCGAGTCGTTCCTGGGCGACCGACGCGAGATAGAACTGGCGCTGGACGAGCTGGAGGTCGCCCGCCACGTCGTCTCCCGCAACCGCACGCTCACCGAGAACGTCCTCGCCCAGGCCGAACGCGCCTCCGCGCGCCTGCTGCTCCTGCTCGACGGCGCGGGCCGCGAGGCCGCGCTGGCGGCCGGTCAGCACGCCCTGCGCGCGCCCGTCGACGCGGTCGAGGAACTGATCGGCGACCGCTACGCCGACGTGATCGGCGTCCACCCGGACCGGGTCCGGCTCCAGCGCTCCCTCCCGGTCGAGGATCTGCTCGCCGGGGCGCGGCGGCTGGACGCCGTCGGCATCGGGCTCAACCTGCTGTGCCAGAACTTCACCGGCCGCCGCCTGGTCCAGCTCGCCGACTCCGGCTGCCGCGTCCGGCTGCTCTTCCTCAACCCCGCGAGCAGCGCCCTGCGCCGAAGAGAACGCGAACTCGGCCTCGGGCGAGGCGAGCTGGGCAAGCAGGTGGAGACGAACATCATGCACGTCCGCCGGGTCCGCTCCCGGCTGCGCGACGGCGGCGCCTTCGAGATCCGCGTCTACGACGAACTGCCCCGCGCCTCGGCCTACCTCGTCGACGGCGACGGGCCCGACGGGCTGGCGGTGGTCCAGCCCTACCTGCGCCGCTCGCGCGGCATGGAGTCGCCGGCGATGGTCCTGCGCGGCGGCTCCGCCGCGCCGCTGGCCCCCGGCCGCGCGCCGGAGCCGGGGCTCTTCCAGGTCTACCAGGAGGAGTTCGAGGGCGTCTGGGGCGACTCCCGGTCGGTCTCCTGAGGCTGGGCGCGCTCTCGCGCCCTCGCTTCGAACAGTGCCTGGGCAGTGCCTGGGGCCGCTCGGCTGCGCCACGCGGAGCGTCATGGGGACACGAAGTCCCCGGGCGGTCGGCTACCGGCCGTGGGCTGCGGGCCGCGCCGGCTGCCGGGTCGGCCTGCCTGCACGTCGCTGCGGTGGGGCCGCGGCGTACTCCCGGCCGATGTGAGGGCGCCGGGCCGAGGCCTTGGCTGTGGGGCGAGGGTGTCCGCCGGGCCGTCGGCCGCCGCGCTGCCGGGCCGCTCTGCGCGCTCTCGCGCGGCGGGGCCGCGGCGTGCTCCGGGCCGATGTGAGGGCGCCGGGCCGAGGCTTTGGCTGTGGGGTGAGGGTGTCCGCCGGGTCTCCGGTCGCCGGGCCGCCGGGCTGCCGGGCCGCTCTGCGCGCTCTCGCGCGGCGGGGCCGCGTCATGCTCCGGGCCGACGCCAGGCCCCCGCACCGTCCCTGAACCGGAACCTGCCCGTCGGCCTGTCAGTGCCGCACGGGATGATGGTGGCCGACGGGACGAGAGGACGCGCTAGATGAGCTGGTTGCACGACATGCTGGTCGGTTTCGACCTGGAGACCACCGGTACCGAGCCGGGCGAGTCACGCATCGTCACGGCCGCGCTGGTGGAGGTCAAGGAGGGCGAGCCGGTCCGCCGCCGGGAGTGGCTGGCCGATCCCGGTGTGGCCATTCCGGCGGAGGCGACGGCCGTGCACGGCATCACGACGCAGCGGGCGGTCGCCGAGGGCCGCCCCGCCGGGGACGTTGTCGCCGAGGTGGCGGCCGCGCTCGTCGCCTACTGGCGGGCGGACATACCCGTGGTCGTGTACAACGCGCCGTTCGACCTCAGCCTGCTCGCCGCGGAGCTGCGGCGGCACGATCTGCCGTCGCTGGAACGGCAGTTGGGCGCAGCGGCGGTCGGCCCGGTGGTGGACCCACTGGTGGTCGACCGGGCGGTGGACAAGTACCGCAAGGGTTCGCGCTCGCTGGAGAACGCGAGCGCGGTGTACGGAGTGCGCCTGGAGGAGGCCCACGAGGCGGGCGCGGACGCGCTGGCCGCGGTGCGGGTCGCGCTGGCGCTGGGGGAGAGGTACCCGGTCGAGGTCGGTGGGCTCGCCCCGGAAGACCTGCACGACCGTCAGGTCGGCTGGCACGCGCAGTGGGCCTCCGGTCTCCAGGAGTGGCTCCGCAAGAAGAAGGACCCGGAGGCGGTCGTGGACGGGGCCTGGCCCCTGCGCTGAGCCCCGGAGGCTCTGGCGTCGGCCCCACCGGAGCGCGGTGCTGCCGCGCGGGCGGGGCGGGCGGTCGTGGTGGATGCTGGCCCGCCCCTGCCGGGCGCCCGCCCGACGCCGGAACGCGGGAGCCGCCTGCCCCGCCGGGCCGGGAAGGCGACCGTCGCCCTGGCCGGTCGGCGGAGCCCCGCGCGCGTGGGGAGCACTGCCGCCTCACGGGCAGGTGACGACCTGTCCGGCCCAGGAGAGGCCGCCGCCGAAGGCGAAGAGGAGGACCGGGGAGCCGGAGGGGAGTTCGCCGGACTCGACGAGCTTGGAGAGGGCCAGCGGGACCGACGCCGCCGAGGTGTTGCCGGAGTCGACGACGTCCCGGGCGATGACGACGTCCTCGCGCAGGCCCAGCTGGCGGGTGAGGGACTCGATGATGCGCAGGTTCGCCTGGTGGGTGACCACGCCGCCGAGGTCCGCCGGGGTGAGGCCGGCCCGTGCGCAGGCCTCGCGGGCCACCGCGGGCAGCTCGCTGGTGGCCCAGCGGAAGACCGACTGGCCCTCCTGCGCGAAGCGGGGCTGCCACGCGCCCATCAGGCGGACCGCGTCGCCGCGCGTCGGGTCGGAGCCCCAGACCACCGGGCCGATGCCGGCCCTGTCCTCGCCGGTGCCCTCCGTCGCGCTGAGCACGGCGACGCCCGCGCCGTCGCCCAGCAGGATGCAGGTGCTGCGGTCGGTCCACTCCAGCAGGTCCGACATCTTCTCCGCGCCGATCACCAGCGCGTGCTTCGCCGCGCCTGCGCGCAGCGTGTGGTCGGCGGTGGCGAGCGCGGTGCAGAAGCCCGCGCAGCCGTTGTTGAGGTCGAAGCAGACGGCTGAGGGGATGCCGAGCCGGGCGGCGACCTGAGCCGCCGTCGAGGGGCAGCGGTCCCGGTTGCTGCACGTGGCGACGGTGACCAGGCCGATGTCGGCAGGTTCGAGGCCGGAGGCCGCGAGAGCCTTGGCCGCCGCCTCGGCCGCCATGTCGGCGACCGTCTCCTGCTCCGCGGCGATGCGCCGCGTGACGATCCCCGTGCGCTGCCGGATCCAGGCGTCGTTCGTGTCGACGAGCTGTTCGAGTTCGGCGTTGGTGAGGACGCGGGAGGGCTGGTAGTGGCCGAGCGCGGTGATGCGGGAACCAGGCACAGGTCTTCTCTCCACTGGTCGAGGACGGGTCGCGGATCGCTTGAGCGCAATGCGACTGCGGGGAATATAGCAACCGATCGTTCGGAAGCTAAAGGGGAACCGGGTGGGTACCATGGGCACTCATGAGCCCCAGGAAGTCCGTCGCCGAGACCCGTCTCACCCGGCGGCGCATCGTGGATCGCGGCCTGGAGATCGCCTCGACGGAGGGGCTGGAGGGTCTGACGATCGGTCGACTGGCCGCGGACCTAGGGATGAGCAAAGCGGGGGTGATCGGCCACTTCGGCAGCAAGGAGACCCTGCAGCTCGCCGTCGTCGACGAGGCGGCGGAGGTGTTCGCCCGCGAGGTGCCCGAGCGCATGCCCGAGGTTCCCGCCGGCCTTCGGCGGCTGCGGGCGATGTGTGAGGCGTGGGTCGCCTACCTGGAGCGGCACGTGCTGCCGGGGGGCTGCTTCTTCACCGCGGCGGCGACCGAGTGGGACGACCGCGGCGGACCGGTCCGCGACGCGATCGCCGGCCTGAACGCCGTCTGGCAGCGGGACCTGCGCATCCAGGCGCGGCTCGCCGTCCACAGCGGCGAGCTGCCCGCTGACACCGACGTCGCGCAGCTGGTCTACGACCTCGTCGGCGTGATGCTCGCCCTCAACCACTTCCTGCAGCTCCAGGGCGATCCCGCCGCGCCCGCGCGCGCCCGTCGGTCGCTGCGTCGGCTGCTCGGCGAGTAGGGCCGCGGCCCCGGTCGAGCGGGGCCCGAGCCGACCCGGAGGCGAACCCCAGGGTCGATCTCCACCCTGAGCAGGAGACGGATCCACCCGGGGGACGAGGACGTCGACCCCCGGGGGCGGGGAAGATGATCGAGGCAGACCTGGGTGGGAACTGACTTGCCGGTCGGCAAGTAGGTTTCTTAGGATGCTCGAACTACGAACTTTCCTGCCGCCCGAATCGTCGGGTGGCCAGATCGCCCTGCCCACGACCTCACCCGGGGTGGCGGTGATCCATGCCGTGGAGGGGCAATCGACATGTTTCACCGGATCGGACGGGTTGTCGTCCGACACCCGTTCTGGACACTGGTCGCCTGGATCGTGGCCGCCGTCGCCATCGCGGCGTCGGCGCCGACGCTGACGTCCAACAGCGACGAGAGCAGCTTCCTGCCGAAGAGCTACGAGTCCATCCAGGCGATGGAACTCCAGCAGTCGGCGTTCCCGCACCAGTTCACGCCCGGCGCGGAGATCCTCTTCCAGCGCGCCGACGGGAAGCCCCTGGGGCCCGCCGACAAGGCGCAGGTCGCGACCATCAACAAGGAGCTGTCCGCCAAGACGGACATCCCGCTGAACCAGGGCGTCATCACCGCGCCGTTCTCCAAGGACGGCCTGTACGGGCTGGGGATGGTCAACCTCGGCCAGAACCAGTCCGACCAGAACAAGATGTCCGACGCGGCCAAGGCGATCCGCGCCGACGTCGCGGACCTGACCAAGGGCTCCAGCCTGACCGCCAAGGTCGGCGGCTCGGCCGCGCAGGTCCTGGACCAGGCCGACTCCAACAAGACCGGTCAGGCCATCATCGGCCTGGGCACCTTCGTCATCATCATCCTGGCGATGCTGCTGATCTTCCGATCGCCGTTGATGGCGGTCCTGCCGATCGCGCTGATCGGTGTGGTGCTGGTGGCCGCGAACGGCCTGATCGCGGACGTGACCAAGGCGCTCAACCTGAGCTACAACGCCTCGGTGTCCGGCATCCTCATCGTCGTCCTCTTCGGCGTCGGCACGGACTACATCCTGTTCCTGATGTTCCGCTACCGGGAACGGCTGCGTGCCGGTGACGACCACAAGGAAGCCATGATCAACGCGGTCGGCCGCGTCGGCGAGGCCATCGCCTCCGCCGCGGGCACCGTCATCATCGCCTTCCTCGCGCTGTGCCTGTCGTCCATCTCCTTCCTCAAGCAGATGGGCCCGTCGCTGGCGATCTCCGTCGGCGTCACCCTGCTCGCCGGCCTGACCCTGGTGCCCGCGGTCTTCTCCTGGATCCCGCCGCGCGTGCTGTTCTGGCCGTCGAAGAAGTGGCGTATCGAGCCCGAGGGCTCCCGCTTCGCCGCGGTCGGCAACACCGTCAAGCGCCGCCCGGCGCTGGTCGCCGTCGTCTCCGGCGTGCTGATGGTCGCGATCGCCCTGGTGGCCACCACCTACAAGGCGAGCTTCGACTTCGCCTCCGGCTCGATGCCGAAGACCGTGGAGTCGATGGTCGTCCAGGACACCATCGCCAAGGCCTACAGCGCCGGCGCCGCGACCCCGACCGACGTGTTCGTCACCAGCTCCACCCCGCTCGACCAGAGCGCGGTCCAGGGGCTGGCCTCGAAGCTGGACATCGCCGGGGTCTCCAGCGTCGCCCCGGCGAAGTACAACCCGCAGGGCACCACGGCCGACATCAGCGTCGTGCTCAGCAACGACCCGCAGAGCAGCCAGGCCATGGACACCGTCGGGAAGCTGCGCGACGTCGTCCACGCCAACGCGCCCAACGGGACCAAGGCGATGGTCGGCGGTGTGACGGCGATCTACGCCGACATCCAGAAGGCGATCGACCGCGACTACTCCGTCGTCTTCCCGGTCGCCGCGGTGCTGATCATGCTGATCCTCGGCCTGATGCTGCGCAGCGTCGTCGCGCCGTGGTACCTGATGGCCTCGGTCGGCCTCGGCTTCGCCGCCACGCTGGGTGCGACGGTGCTGGTCTTCCAGCACCTGGACCACCAGAGCGGCCTGATGTTCATGCTGCCGGTCTTCATCTACCTCTTCGTCGTCGCCATCGGGACGGACTACAACATCCTGATGATCTCCCGACTGCGCGAGGAGGCCCGGGAGGGCCGCGAGCCGCGTGAGGCTGCCGCCCAGGCGCTGCGGCACGCGGGTCCGACCGTCGCGGCGGCCGGTGCGATCCTCGCCGGCACCTTCGCCTCGATGATGCTGGCCGGGAACTCGCTCTTCGCCGAGATGGGCTTCTCCATCGCCATCGGCATCGTGATCGCGGCCTTCGTGATGGCGATGTTCTTCACCCCGTCGCTGACCGCGCTCGTCGGCCACGCCGCCTGGTGGCCGGGTCACGCCGACCGCCGCAAGGAGAGCGGTGGCAGTCGCGTCGTCGCCTCCTCGGCGGGCGCTCACGCCCAGGACGACGAGCTGGACTCCAGCCGCCGCTAGGCACAGGGACGAGGGCGGGACGCCGAGCAGGCGTCAGGGCCCGTGCACCGCGAGGGCCGCAGCCGATTCCGGCTGCGGCCCTCCGCGCGTCCAGGGGCCCCGGGTCGGTGAGCGTGTCGGGGTTGGCCACGTTGTGGAGCGCGGTGATCCGGCCGTCCGCGTCGACGTCCAGGGTGACCGTGGCGACCACCCGTTCCGGCCCGCGGAAGACGACGCCCAACCCGCTGTTGATCTCCACGAGTTCCGCCCTCGTGTCGGCGGGCTCGACGTTCTGGCAGCCGACGCCGCCGATGACCGCGAACCAGGAGGCGACCGTGGTCGCGCCCGCGACCGGTCGCAGGGCCTGACGGACCTTGCCGCCGCCGTCGGTTCAGAGCGTGGCGTCCGGGGAGAGCAGCTCCGTCAGCGCGTGGACGTCCCCGCCGGTCGCCGCGGCGAAGAAGCGTGCGGTGGCCGCGCGTTGCCGCGCACGGTCTGCGGTGAAACGGGGCCGACGGGCCTGCACGTGCTCGCGGCCCGAGGCCGGGCCTGCCGCACCGCCGCCTCTGTGCGGTCCACCATCCCGGCGATCTCGCCGTAGCCGAAGGCGAAGACCTCCGTCAGCACGAACACCGCGCTGAACCAGCGGGCTGAGTGTCTCGAGCAGCACGGGCATCGCCATCGACACCCACTCCGCATCCAGGGCCGCCTCGGCCGGGTCCCCATCGGTGAGGATCGGCTCCGGCAGCACCAGCCCGACGTACGTCTGGAGAGGACCGTCGGCACCCGCCCGCGACGGCCGCCGAAGTGGCCTACGCGCTGGCGGCGAGACCCGCGGGGCGGATTGTCAGTGCCTCCGCGTAGCGTTGCAGCAGCAACTCGGCGAGGTCGGGGGACGCGCCGATGGGCGAGGCGACGGCGGCGATGCCCGCCGTCGCCGCCTGGGCCGCGATGCGGTCCGGGAGCAGGCCGGGGGCCAGCAGGTAGGGGGCGACGGCGAGATGGCGCAGACCCTGCGCGCGCAGTCGCTCCGCTGCCTCGGCCACCGTCGGGGGCGCGGCGGAGGCGTGGGCCACGGCCACGCCTCCCCAGCCCGCGGCGCGCCGCCACGCGGCGGCGGTCGTCCGCGTCGCCGCGTTCGCGGCGGGGTCGGAGGAGCCGGCGGAGGCGAGGATGACGCCGGTGTCGGGGGAGGAGCGGACCCCGACCTCCGCCAGGCGGCGCTCCAGCGCGCGCCACAGCAGCGGTGAGGGGCCGAGCACGTCGGCCAGGTGGACGGGCAGTCGCGGCAGCCGCGCCGCGGCCTCCCGCAGCACGCCGGGGATGTCGGTCTTCGCGTGGTAGGCGCGCGCCAGCAGCATCGGCACCGCCACCACGGGCCCGTCCCCCTCCTCCGCCAACTGCTCCAGCGTGCGCGGGATCCGCGGGGCGCAGTGGTCGAGGTAGCCGACGCGCACGTCCAGGCCGGGGCGCAGGGCTCGGGCCTGGACGACGAGCGCGTCCATCGTCGCGGCGTGCCGCGGGTCGCGGCTGCCGTGGGCGAGGAGGAGCAGACGGGCGGCCATCAGGTCACCGCCGCGCCGTCAGCAGGCCGCGGGTGCGCAGCACGTATCGCTCGATCGGGTTGAAGATGAGCAGTTCGATGCCGATGCCGACGAGCAGGATCAGAATGATGGTGGCGAGGACGCCGGGCATGTCGAGGTTCTCGCGGGAGAACTCCAGTTGCGCGCCGAGGCCGAGGCCCAGCGCGGGGGAGCTGGCGATGAGTTCGGCGGCCATGAGGGAGCGCCAGGAGAAGGCCCAGCCCTGCTTGAGTCCGGCGACGTAGCCGGGGAGGGCGGCGGGCAGCAGGACGTGCCGGATGCCGCGCAGGCCGGTGGCGCCGAGGGTGCGGCCGGCGCGCAGGTAGATCGGCTGGACCTGGTCGACGCCGGCGACGAGGCCGTTCGCGATCGAGGGGACCGCGCCGAGCAGCACGACGGCGTAGATGGTGGCGTTGGACAGGCCGAACCAGATGACGGCCGCCGGCACCCAGGCCACCGAGGGGATGGACTGCAGGCCCGAGAGGATCGGGCCGATCGCGGCGCGGACGGGCTTGACCCGGGCGACGAGCAGGCCGATCGGCGTGCCGATGAGGACGGAGATCAGGAAACCCAGCACACCTCGGGAGAGGGAGGTCCAGATGACCGAGAGGATGGTCCCCTGCAGCCACTGGTCGTGCAGGCTGTTCCACACGTCCAGCGGGCTGGGCAGCAGGTCCGGGCGCTTGAGGTGCGCGGAGTACGCGAACTGCCAGACCGCCAGCACCAGGGCGATGGCGATCAGGGGCGGCAGCACCTTGCTGGTGAACACCCGCAGCAGCGGGGTCCGTTCGACGGTCTGCGTCTCCAGGGCGTCCAGGCCGGCGCTGATGTCGGAGACGTCCGAGGCGGAGTCGGCGGCGGCGTTCGCGGAGGCGGAGGCGGCCTTGGTCTCCGCGGGCTCGACTGCGGCGCCGGTCAGTTCGGTGCTGGTCAGTTCAGTGCTGGACATGGCGGCGGATCTCCCCTCGGAGCTTGTCGGTGATCTCCACCGCGAGGTCGGCCACGCCGGCCGACTCGATACGGCGCGGCTGGGGCAGGTCGATGGCCCATTCCTGGGCGATGCGCCCGGGGCGGGAGGAGAGCAGCACCACGCGCTGCGCGAGCCGGACGGCCTCGCGCACGTTGTGGGTCACGAACAGGACGGAGACGTTGGTCTCCTGCCAGATCTGGATGAGCTCCTCGTGCAGCACGTCGCGGGTGATCGCGTCGAGGGCGGCGAAGGGCTCGTCCATCAGCAGCACCTGGGCGTCCTGAGCCAGGGCGCGGGCCATGGCGACGCGCTGGCGCATGCCGCCGGAGAGCTCGTGGACGCGCTTGCCGTGGGCGCCGCCGAGGCGGACCAGTTCCAGCAGGCGCTGGGCCTCGGCGCGGCGTTCGCCGCGCGGGACGCCGCGCAGGCGCAGGGCCAGCTCGATGTTCTGGCCCGCCGTCAGCCACGGGAAGAGCGCGTGCTCCTGGAACATCAGCGCGGCGCGACCGCCGGGGACGTCGATGGTGCCCGAGGTGGGCTGGTCCAGGCCGGCGACGAGGTTGAGCAGGGTGGACTTGCCGCAGCCGGAGGCGCCGAGGAGGCAGACGAACTCGCCGGGGGCGACGTTCAGGGTGATGTCGTCCAGGACGACATGGGCCGCGGCGGCGCGGCCGAAGGACTTGGTGACGTGGTCGAGCCGGACGGCGGTGTCGACCACGGGGGTGGCCTCGGTCAGCAGGGCGGTCATGCGGTCACCTCCTGGTGCTGGCTGCGGATGGGGATGTCGGTGGCCGAAGGGCGCTCCGGTCCGGGCTGACTGGGCATCGACGCGGACCGGAGCGTCCTTCGGAGTCGGGGAGGGTTACTGCGCGCCGAGGCCGGCGGCGGAGACGGCGGGCTTGCCTTCCGCGGTGAGGACCTGGTTGAGCAGGGTCAGGTCGTAGATGCCGGCCAGGTTCGGCTGCTTGATGAAGCCGGCCGTCACGGCGTGCTGGGCCTCGGCCTGGAGGGAGGAGGCCAGCGGGTCGTTGGTGACGGACAGCTCGTTCCAGGCGGCGTTCAGCACGCTGTCACTCAGGGCCTTGCCGGTCAGGGTCTTCAGGGCGGCGTTGGCGTCCTGCTTGGCCTGGGCGGGGTTGGCGGCGATCCAGGCGTTGGTGTCCACCGAGGCCTTGAGCACGGCCTTGACCACGTCCGGGTGGGCCTTGAGGAAGGTCTGGGAGACGATGACGTTGGTGGAGACGAACTGGGCGTTCGGCCACAGCGTCTTCTCGTCGACCAGGATCTTGGCGCCCTCGGCGACCAGCTTGGAGGCGGTCGGCTCGGGCACCCAGGCGCCGTCGAGCTGGCCGGAGGCGTAGGCGGCGGGGGTGAGCGAGTTGTCGGTGCGGATCACCGAGACGTCGCCGGCGCCGGTCTTGGCGTCCTCCTTGTAGCCCTTGCCCGCAAGGAAGTTGAGCAGGGCCACGTCCTGGGTGTTGCCGGCCTGCGGGGTGGCGATCTTCTTGCCCTTGAGGTCGCCCACGCTCTTGATCTTCGCGGGGTTGACGACCAGCTCCGCGCCGCCGGAGGTGGCACCCGAGATGATCTTCAGGGCGCTGCCCTGCGACTTCACGTAGCCGTTGATCGCGGGGGAGGGGCCGATCCAGGCGATGTCGATCGCGCCGGAGTTGAGCGCCTCGATCTCGCTCGGGCCGGCGTTGAAGATCTGCGTGGCGATCTTCGTGCCGCCCAGCGCCTTGGCGAACTGCCCGTCCTGGATGCCGATCAGCGGCGTCGCGTGGGTCAGGTTGGCGAAGTAGCCGATGTGCACGGTGCTCGCGGAGAGCGCCGGGCCGGAGGAGGCCGAGGCGGAGCCGCTGGAGTTGTCAGAGGAGGTCGAGGCGGCCTGCGAGCCGTAGCCGCAGGCGCTGAGCAGCCCGGCGGCGGTCACGGCGGCGATGCCGGCCAGCGCGGCACGTCTGATCCGGGTGGTGCGGGGCGAGCGGGTGCGGTGCGACATGGGAGAAGTTCCTCACGGTGACGAGTGGCGAAGTCTTCGGACAGGACGAGGCGGTGCGGCTGCGTGCCGACGCGAGGGCGTGAGCCCGCGCGTCAGCGGCACATCGGGCGACACGCGCCGATGGCGCCGCGGCCAGCCCCGAGCGCGCCGCTGCCGACACGCCCGCCTTCCTTCGCGAAGAGCGAGAAGACCTCGCCACTCATCGTGTGAATGCCCTTCATGAGACCGGTGGCTCAGAACGCCTCGCCCGCCATGCCGGCGGTGAGGGTGGTGCCGTCGGCCTGGTCGATCAGCAGGAACGAGCCGGTGCGGCGGTTGCTGCGGTAGTCGTCCAGGGCCAGGGGCTCGGCGGTGCGGAGCACCACGCGGCCCAGGTCGTTGACGTTCAGGTTCCCGGGGCGCTCGATCTTCTCGAGGCCCGCTTCTCCGACCGGCGCCGTCACGGAGATCGCGTAGGGGATGTCCTTGACGATCGCGCGGACGGTCCGGGTGGTGTGCTTGAGCAGCACCTTGTCGCCGACGCGCAGCGGGCGCTCGCTGAGGTGCGCCACGGTGGCGACGACGTCCTGCGTCGGCTCGGGCGCGGACCCGGCCGCGATCAGGTCGCCGCGGGAGATGTCGATGTCCTCGGCCAGACGGACCGTCACCGACTGCGGAGCCCAGGCGATGTCGCGCTCCTCGCCGAGCACGTCGATCCCGGCGACGGTGGTGGTGATGCCGGCGGGCAGCACGGTCACCTGGTCGCCGGTGCGCAGCACGCCGGAGGCGAGCTGGCCGGCGTAGCCGCGGTAGTCGGGGTGATCGGCGGACTGCGGCCGGATCACGTACTGGACGGGGAACCGGGCCGACTCCTCGCTCGGGTCGGAGCCGACCGGGACGGTCTCCAGGTGTTCCAGCAGCGTCGGGCCGCCGTACCAGTCCATGTTCGCGGACGGCTCGACGACGTTGTCCCCGGCCAGCGCGCTGATCGGGATCGCGGTGACGTCGGTGACGCCGAGGGAGGCGGCGTAGGCGCCGAACTCGGCGGCGATGGCGGCGAAGACGGGCTCTGCGTAGTCGACGAGGTCCATCTTGTTGACGGCCAGGACC
>NZ_BBPQ01000021.1:0-14383 GCF_000787855.1 Streptacidiphilus anmyonensis
CCTGAACGAGGCACTGGCCAAGCTGCGCGGAACCATCTGACCCTCCTCGCGTCCGCAGGCACGGGGCAACGGAAACGGGCCGTCACCACGATGTGGTGGCGGCCCGTTTCCGTTGGGTCGTCATGCGTGCAGGCTGGTCAGAGCCCTGCGGGCACGCCGCTGCGCGCGTTCGGCGCGATTGACGAGCCGCGCGGCCTGGGCGAGGCGGTACTGCCTTGCCGCCCGCAGGCGCTCGTCGATGGTCGCCTGTGACGTGGCTTCGAACTGGTAGGTCATGGCCGTTTCCCCCTTGCCGACAGGCCGATCCGTCGGGCATCCCTGCGATGCCGATCCGGAGGCCCTTATGGCTACGATTGTAGCATCAGATCGGCGTGTGTGGCTTTGATTTGATGGTGCTGGTCGTGATGTGCCTTACTAATCGAAGTCGGCGGCTGGTCTACCTTCGAGGTACTGCCGGGTCGTCAGCCCGGCGGAGCCGCAGGCAGCGCGCCTCGCCGCGCGTCACAGCCCGGCCGCGCGGGGCAGCATGCCGAAGGCGAAGGCCTGGGCCGGGCGGCGCTACATCGGGCCCCTGGGGGCGTTCAGCGCGAGCAGGGGGAGCCGCACGCTGATCACCGAGCCGCTTCCGAGCGGGGTGCACCGCCCGGCCGGTCGGCCTGGCGTCCGGTCAGGGCCAGCAGCCTGGTCTGCGAGTCGGCGCCCTCGGGGACGGGCAGCGGCCGATCGAACAGGCCCGTCGCGGCGAGCCGGTCGGCGTAGCCGGACAGCTCCCGCAGCGCGAAGGAGACGAGCTGCGGCGGCAGGTGCTCGTCGGCCCCGGTGGCGCGCGCCAGGTCCCAGGCGTGTACGACCAGGTCCATGGCCAGCTGGCTGACCAGATGGCGGGCCGGGGCCGGACCCGACCACAGCTCCACCGTGCCGTCGAGCGCGCCGGAGGCGCTCACGGCCTCGTCCGCGTCGCCGGCGGCCCTCTTGAACGCCAGGACGGGGTCGTCCCCGAGCTGGTCCCCGTCCAGGCGGTCGCCGACGGCGGCGGCCGAATCGCCGGCGAGCAGCAGGGCGAGCCACTGCTCCTGCACGGTGACGTGATTGACCAGACCCCGCACGGTCCACTCCCGGCAAGGGGTGGGCAGCGTCCACTGGTCCGGCTCGACGCCGCGCACCAGTCGGCCGATGTGCTCGAGCGCCGCGCTGTGCATGCGCGGCAGGGCGGTGGCGATGTGTCCGCGGGTGACCATGGGTGACTCCTTCACACGGCCCCGAAAGCGTCCGGGCAGTGCTACTGCCCGGCCGGAAGGCGCTTGACACCTGCCGCTCCGGCCCCTGCACGCACGCCCGCATCGCTCCGCCCCGCCCGGGTAGGCGTCGGGGAACCGTTCCGGCGCGCCCGAAAGCCGCAGCCCGGCGACGGGCGGGCGCCGACGGGCGGGGGCGTCGACGGGCGGGCGGGCCTCGGCGAGCGAGAAAGACGGCACCTCCCGCGTGGGAAGCGCCGTCCGGACGGGCTCACTCCTCGACAAGCAGGGCCTCGCGCAGGCCGGTGAGCACGCGGGAGAGGATCCGCGAGACGTGCATCTGCGAGATGCCGAGCCGCGCGCCGATCTCCGCCTGGGTGAGCTCTGCGCTGAAGCGCAGCGCGAGGACGGTCCGTTCCCGATCCGGGAGGGCGGCGATCAGGGGCTTGAGGCTCTCCAGGTTCTCGACCCCCTCGATACCGCGGTCCAGGTAGCCCATGCGGCGCGCCTGGGGGCCCTCGCTCTCGTCCTGGTCGGGTGCTTCGAGGGTGCCGGCCGTGTAGGCGTTGCTCACCGCCTGGCCCTCGGTGACCTCCGCCTCGCTGACGTGCAGGCATTCCGCGAGTTCGGCGTCGGTCGGCTCGCGCTCCAACTCCTGGGAGAGCTCGTCGCGGGCCTTGGCCAGGCGGAGCCGGAGCTCCTGGAGTCGGCGCGGAACCCGCACGGACCAGCTGGTGTCCCGGAAGAACCGCTTGAGCTCGCCGGTGATCGTGGGAAGCGCGAACGTGGAGAACTCGACCTCCCGCCCGGGGTCGAAGCGGTTGATCGCCTTGATCAGGCCGACGATGCCGACCTGCATGAGGTCCTCGGTCGGTTCGGTCCGGTGCCGGAACTGCGCGACGGCGTAGCGGACCAGCGCGAGGTTGAGCTCGACCAGCGTGTTACGCACGTAGGAGTAGTCGGCGGTGCCCTCCTCCAGCTCGCCGAGGCGCTGGAACAGCAGGTGCGACAGGGCACGTGCGTCCTCGGTGTCCACGGCGTTGGGCGAGGGGAGCCGACCAGGGACCGACTGCGCGCCGGCCAGCGGCGTATGGGACATAAGGAAGAGCTCCTCAGTTGGTGTGCGTCCGCGCCACCGTCGGTGACACGGACCCGTCCCTCTTGGGGGCGTCCTGCTTCGGACCCTACCCCCTGGTCGGTCGTGCATGCGAAAACATCCGGTTTCTTCCTTCTTGGGCGGGTAGTCGCGCATGCGGGGGTCACGGAGGGAGATGGCGCGGATGGTGTCCGTGCGGGTTCCGATGGTGTGGCATGTGGACGGCCAGATGCTGGTTCCGGCCGCGGTCCTGTCCGACCTGCTGCGGCAGGTCGCCGGGCAGCTCGCGACCTGGCCGGACGAGGGCGCCGACCCGGGCACGGTGCGGGCCGTGCTCGTGCTGCTGCGACAGGTGGCCGACCAGATCGACGTCGACTGCATCGAGGTGGTCACGGCCCTGGACGAGGAGGAAGAGCGATGAGTCAGAAGATCCGAGAGATGATGACCCGCCAGCCGGTGACGGTCTCCGCCGCGGCACCCGTGCGGGAGGCGGCGCAGGCCATGCGCGACCACGACATCGGCGACGTCCTGGTCACCGACGACGGGCGGCTGCTCGGTCTGCTGACCGACCGTGACCTGGTCGTGCGCGTCCTCGCCGAAGGCGACGGGGACGGCAGGACGGCCGGCGACGTGTGCACCCGCGACGTCACGTCCGTCTCCTCCGACATCGACGTCGATCAGGCGGCCGACATGATGAGGGTGCGGGCGCTGCGCCGCCTTCCCGTCGTCGACCAGGACCGGCTCGTCGGCATCGTCTCCCTCGGCGACCTTGCCGAGGAGAAGGATCCGGCCTCCGCTCTGGGCCGGATCAGCGCCGCCTCGCCGAACCGCTGACCCCTCGCCTCGCGTCACCTCGCGCGCGCTTCTCGTGCGCGCTTCCCGGCGGAGTCAGCCGGAAGGGCCGGACACCCCGTCCGCCGAGAGCACCGCCGCCCGGCGCACCGACGCCGCCCTGCTGCTGCCCCCGGTGCGATCCGCGGGGTCGTTGCGGGCTGACGGGGGCGTCAGACGCCCGTGCCGGGTGCGGTCGCGGTGACGGCGCTGAGGGGCGCGGCCAGCGACTCCAGGCTGCGCCGCTCCGCGCGCACGCCGATCGCCGCCTCCACCAGCCCGGCCGCGCACATCAGGCCCGCGCCGATGCAGAACGCCAGCGTGGTGTCGGACGTCTTGCCGCTGCTGACCAGCCCGTTGAAGAGCAGCGGCCCCGTGATGCCGCCGAGCGCGGTGCCGACGGCGTAGAAGAAGGCGATGCAGAGCGCACGCGTCTCGAGCGGGAAGATCTCGCTGACGGTCAGGTACGCGGCGCTGGCCCCGGCGGACGCGAAGAACAGCACGACCGTCCAGCACGCAGTGAGCGTGACGGCGTCCAGGACGCCGCGCTGGAAGAGGGCGGCCGTGCCGAACAGCAGCAGGCCGGACAGGATGTAGCTGCCCGCGATCATCGGCTTGCGGCCGACGGTGTCGAACAGGCGGCCCAGCAGCAGCGGGCCGAGGAAGTTCCCGACGGCGATCACCACGAAGTAGTAGCCCGTCTCGTCGGCCGGCGTCTTGAAGAACGTCGTGAGGATCACCGCGTAACCGAACGTCACCGAGTTGTACAGGAACGCCTGGCCGACGAAGAGGGCCAGGCCCAGCACGCCTCGGCGCGGGTAGTCGCGCAGGACCGTGCGGGCGATCGTGCCGAACCCGATGGCGCCGCGCTGCCGGACCGCGATCTCGTCCTGGGCGGGTTCCAGCTCCTGCCCGGTCTGCTCGCGGACCTCGTCCTCGATGGAGCCGACCAGGCGTTCGGCCTCGTCGGCCCGGCCGTGGGTGATCAGCCAGCGCGGGCTCTCCGGGACCTGGCGCCGCACCAGCAGGATGCCGAGGCCGAGGACCACGCCGATGCCGAAGGCCAGACGCCAACCCAGGTTCGTGGCGAACAGCGCGGTGTTCAGCAGCGCGATCGAGGCGAGGGCGCCGGCGGCGGCGCCGACCCAGAAGGTGCCGTTGATGATCAGGTCGATCCGGCCGCGGGCGCGCGCCGGGATCAGCTCGTCGATGGCGGAGTTGATGGCCGCGTACTCGCCGCCGATGCCCAGCCCGGTGACGAAACGGCAGAGGAAGAAGAACCACGCGGTCCACGACAGCGCGGTCAGCGCGGTCGCCGAGAGGTAGACGGCGAGCGTCACCATGAACAGGCGTTTGCGGCCGAAGAGGTCGGTCAGGCGCCCGAAGAACAGCGCACCGCAGCAGGCGCCGGCGACGTACAGGGCGGCGGCCCAAGTGGTGACCTGGGCGGTGCTGATGGCGATGCCGCTGCCGTGCTGGGCCAGCCGGGAGGCCATGTTCCCCACGATGGTCACTTCCAGGCCGTCCAGGATCCATACGGTGCCCAGCCCGATCACGATCCGCCAGTGCCAGCGTGACCACGGCAGGCGGTCGAGTCGGGCCGGTATCCGGGTCCGGACCACGTCTTCGTCGGTGCGGTCCGAGACGTTCGAGCGTGTGGCCTCGGGTGCGGTTCCGTCGTCCGTGCCCACGGCTGGCTCCTCTCCGGCAGACGGTGCGTGTCGGTCGCGCCTGCCCGCGATCGCCGTCGGTACACGTCACCCCCCGCCGGGCAGGGGTGGGCGAGTGGGTGGTTGCCGTGGGGCCTGGTGGTTGGGCGCTGTGCGCCGAGGCGGCGTCATGTGGAGGCGGGCGCGGACGCGCTGGCGGTCTGCTTGCGCTTCGCCCCGCCGGCCGGTGCTCACGCGCGGCGGAGACACGAGCCTGGGCGGGCAACGTCCTCGAACGCCACCGCCGCGTTTCCGCCGCCTCGGGCGTGTAGCTCCCCGGCCCCGGGGCAGGCGCGCCTGGCGGGCCGGGCTGGACCTGGTGCGCGGTCGCACGCTGACCTCCTGGCCGAGCCTGCGCACCGACCTGGCCAACGCGGGCCGGACTGGGCGGCCAAGGAGTTGGTCGTCTGCGAGGCCGATGACAGCGTGCTCATCACCAGCCGCGGACCCGCCGACCTGGACGCCTCCGACGACGCCCTGGTCCACGGTTCGCCGAGCAGAGGCCGTCCGGGCACTCGAACGCCCGGCGCTGAAGCCCGCGCATTGAAGCGGCCCGACCGAAGAGGAGACCGACGTGAACGCCACGATCCCAGCACCCCCGGACCCGGACGTGGTCCCCGTCCGGGACCCGATGCCGCCCGACCCCGACCGCCCGATCCCGCGTCCCGGGCCGGACCCTGACCCGATGCCCTACCCCGACCCGGCCCCGGCCCGGCCCGTCGGGCCTCCGACCGAGCCGCCCCGGCCCGAGCCGAGGCCGACCCGGTCCGTGACCGCGCTGGGCAGCCCAGGCGTGTGCAGCCCCCACGTGTGGACGGGCGCGGACGGGGCAGGCGCGTCGTGAGGAGGTGTGCGAGATGTTGTTTCTGATACTGGTTCTGCTGCTTGCGATCCTGCTCTTCGGTGTGGGCTTCGCCGTGCACGTTCTGTGGTGGATCGCCCTGGCGGTGCTCGTGCTCTGGTTGCTGGGGTTCGTCGCCCGAGGTCCGAGGGCGGGTGCGGGGAGCCGGAGCCGCTGGTATCGGTGGTGACGGTTCCACACGTCGCTGAGTGTGGTGCGCCTCCTGCGCGTGGGCTTCGGTCCACGCGCAGGAGGCGCACACGTTCACGGCGTCAGACGGCGTCAGACGCGCCGGCGGCGAGGGCGGCCAGGGTGGTCGCGGCGGTGCCGGGAAAGAGCCCGTCCAGGCCCGGGAGAGCGGTCTGCGGACGGTCGACCGCGTCCCTGAGCTCCGCCAGCAGGGCGTCGGGGGAGTCCGCCAGGCGCGTCAGGCCGAGCCGGGCCATGGCGCGGACGCCTTCCCGGCCGTGGCCGGGAAGGGGACGGTAGGCGACCACGGGGACGCGCAGCGCGAGAGCCTGCAGAGCCGTCTGCCCGGCGGCGTTGTCGATCAGGGCGGCGGCCTCGGCCAGCACCGCCGGCAGGTCGCGCTGCCAGCCCAGGGCGGTGACCCCGGGCAGGCCCTGGAGTGCGCGCCGCATGTGCGCGTTGCGGCCGCAGAGCACCACCGGTGCGAAACCCGAGCGGGCCAGCAGTCGCGCCGTCGCGGCGAACCGTGTGCCCGCGCCCCACGCGCCGGCCGACAGCAGCACGCGCGGGGCGCCGGCGGCGGGCCGTCGGACGGGCGCCTGCGGCGGCAGGAACCGCTCGGCGAGGACCGCCCCGACGGCCCGGGCCGGGCGGCCGGTCCAGGCGCGGGCCTGGTCGGCGGCGTCCTCGGTCAGGCACAGGTGGTGGTCGTTGCCGGGATGCAGCCACTGGCGGTGGACGGCGAAGTCGGTCACCACGACCGCCGTCGGCACCCTGAGCCGACCCAGCGCGCGTTCGCGCCCGGTCGTCTGGGCTGCCAGGTGGAAGACCGGGACCACCAGGTCGGGGCGCAGACGCTCCGTCAGTTCCAGCAGCCGTGGGCCGACGACGGCGGCGAGCGGGCTCGTGCCCGCACCCCCACCCGGCCGGAAGAACGCGGCGTAGATCGCCGAGTAGACCCAAGGGGCGTGCCGGATCATGCACTGGTAGAAGCCGCGCAGCGCGGCCCCGGCAGCGCGGGTCGGCAGCAGGCGCAGCACGTCCACAGCGATCGCGTCGTGGCCCTGACCGTCCAGCCGGCCCGCCAGCGCGCGGGCGACGGCGTCGTGCCCGTCGCCCATGCTCGCGCTCACGATCAGGAACCGGCTCACGAGCCCCACCGTAGGCGGACGGCGCGGACCCCGCCGGTTTCGGCGCGCCTGAACGCGCGGTCTCGGGGATGGTGGAAGCAGGGCGGGCGCCGAGCTCGTACCCGGCACGCCCGCCGTCGTCGCCACCCCAGGCCTCGCCGTCCGGACAGGAGCCGCCGTGAGCTTGTTCCACCGGGAGGCACGACCCTCTGGACGACGCGACGCGTCCGGCCAGCCGGCGCGGACCGGCCTGGTCACCGGCGCCTCCTCGGGGATCGGCGCGGCCGTCGCCGCGCGGTTGGCGGACCAGGGCTGCTGGCGGCTGGTGCTGAACGGACGCGACCGGACCCGCCTGGACCGGATCGCCGCGCGGACCGGCGGAGTCGCGCTCCCGGCCGACCTGACCGCACCCGGCGCGCCCGAGGCGTTGGTGGCCGCCGCCTCCACCCTGGCGGAGGACCGGATCGGGCTGCTGGTGGCGGCCGCCGGCGTCGGCTGGGCAGGCCCGTTGTGGACCATGCCGGGCGAGGCCGTGGACCGCGTCCTCAGCGTCGACCTGCGCGCCACGGTGCAGCTGGTCCGGCTCCTGCTGCCGTCGATGCTGGCCTCCGGCGACGGGCACATCGTCCTGATCGGCTCGGTCGCCGGAACCCTGGGCGTGCGCAACGAGGCGGTCTACTCGGCCGCCAAGGCGGCCCTCGGGGTCTTCGCCGACGCCCTGCGCCAGGAGGTGCACGGATCCGGCGTGCGGATCACCCACGTGGTCCCCGGCGTCGTGGACACGCCGTTCTTCGAACGGCGCGGCGCCCCCTACGCGCGGTCCCGACCGCGCCCGATGCCGCCCGACCGGGTCGCCGACGCCGTCTGCCGCGCGGTGTCGCTGGGTCGCGAACAGGTCTACGTGCCCGCCTGGCTGCGACTGCCCGGACTCGTGCGCAGCACGGCCCCCGGGCTCTACCAGCGACTGGCCTTCCGCTTCGGCTGAGGCTCCGCTTCGACCGAGGCCCCGCCCCGACTGAGGCCCCGCCCCGGCCGGGTGTGTCGACGACATGACGGGAGGACACACGCCGGTGACCTGGCTGGCCGTCCTGTGCGCGCTGGTGTGCGCCGCCGCCAACGGGGCCGTCTCGGTCCTGCAACGGCAGGCCAACCTCGACGAGGGCGGGCAGCAGGTCACTGGGCGCTGGTCCAAGCTCCGGGTGCTGCGCAGCAGGACCTGGTGGGCGGGCTCGGCCGCGCTGGCCCTGGCCGCGTCCGCCCAGGCCGCGGCACTGGGCTTCGGCAGCCTCTCCCTGGTCCAGCCGCTGCTCGCCTCCGAACTGCTGTTCTCGCTGGTGATCGGCAGCGTGGTGTTCCGTCGCGGGCCAGGCCGCCGCACCTGGGCGGCGTTCACCGGGCTGGCCGTGGGCCTCGCCCTCTTCCTCGCCTCCACTCATCCGCAGCCCGGCGGCCGGTCCGCCCCGGCCTCCCACTGGGCCGTGGTCGGTGCGGCCGTCGCCGGCACGGTCCTCGTCCTGGTCGGTACGGCCTGGCGGGTGCACGGAGCCCCCCGCGCCGCCCTGCTGGGCTGCGCGGCGGCGACGGGGTTCGCCACCACCGCTGCCCTGATCAAGGAGGTGCTGACCCGCGCCGGGAGCGCCGGGTTCGCCGAACTGTGGGTGGACTGGCCGGTGTACGCGTTCGCCGCGACCGGCGGGCTCAGCTTCCTGCTGTTCCAGCTGACGCTGCGCGCGGGGACGCTGCGCGCCTCCCAGCCCGCGCTGACGCTCGTGGACGCCCTGGTGAGCCTCGTCCTCGGGCACTACCTGTTCGGCGACCGCCTGAGCCTCGGCCTGCGGGCCGTCCCCGCCGCAGCCGGCTGCGCGCTGATCGTCGCCGGGGTCGTCGGCCTGAGCCGGTCCGGCGACCTGGACAGCGGCTGGGACAGCCCCGACGCGCCACGGGTGCGCAAGGGCTGACCGTCCGGCTCACGCGTCCGGCCGGGCAGGCAGCGGCAGCTCGGCCCACACGGCCTTGCCCGGGGGCTCGGACTCCCATCCCCATGCCGTGGCCACCCGGTCGATAATGAACAGCCCGTGGCCCCCGGCGCGCTCGGCCAGATGAGGGAGGACCGGGGCGGGCGGACTAGGGCTGGCGTCGTGGACGGCGATCCTGAGGGCGCCGGCGTGGCGCTCCAGCTCCAGCCAGAGGGTCCCGCCGCCGTGCCGTTCGGCGTTGCTGAGCAACTCCGCCGCCACCAGCACCGCGTCGACGGCCGCGTCCTCGTTTCTTTCGACCTGCCAGTCGCCCAGCGACCGGCGGACGAAAGCGATCCCCATGGCGACGCGGTCGACGTCGGCGCGGCGCGGCAGGTCCAGGTGGCGCGGCCCGAACGACGGGGCGGTCGTGGAGTTCGGGCTCATGGCGCTCCCATCCCGGCTAGCTGCCGTGCGACGTGCTGCGCGATCCCTACTGACCGTGTCTCACCGGATACGACTCGCTCACACACGCCTGACGCAGTCCGACGGCGGCGGACCGGTGGTCAGGGAAGACCGGGAAGAGCGTCTCGGCGTCGGTCAGTTCCAGCAGCCTGCCCACCCGGGCACTCGGGGCGACCAGGGCCATGGCCGCACCCGCGGCGGCGCAGCGCGCGCGGTAGGCCAGGAGCAGGTTGAGCCCGCTGGAGTCGCAGAAGTGCACCTCCCGCAGGTCGACGCAGAACACCGGGGGACGGCCTGACAGGGCCCGTCGGAACGCGGACTCGGCGATCCGGCGGGTGTGCAGGTCGAGGTCGCCGATCAGCGTGCACACAGCGGTTCCCACAGCCGTCCGGTTCCGGGCCTTCAGGCGGGGGTTGGCTTCCGACGTGCCGGAAGCCACCAGCCCGCAGGTCTCGGTCATCGCATGCCTCCGGTCGGTCGTCGACTCACGTGTGCGTCGGGCGACTACCCGCGAAGGCGACTTCAAACGGTCGGGCGCTCCCCACCTTGGCAGGGGATCGTGCGGGCGCCGGGTCGCGGCGCGAACCGTTTGTCAGCCTTCGCAAACCGTGAAACTCCAGTCGTACGATGACGGGTATGGAGCAGGCGCCTGGTGACCGCGCGACGTGGACGTTCCTGACCAACCACGCTCGGGTGCTGGTCCAGATCTCGAGGGACCCCGGCGTGCGGGTCAGGGACATCGCGCTGCGCTGTCTGCTGACCGAACGCGCGGTGCAGCGCATCATCACCGACCTGGAGCAGGGCGGCTACCTGACGCACACCCGCGTCGGGCGGACCAACCACTACCAGGTGACCGCCGCCGCGCCGCTGCGGCATCCCGCCGACGCCGGTCCGTCCGTCGCCGACCTCCTGGCGCTGCTGAGCGACCATTCGGGCTCCGACGGGCACGCGCACCCGGGCCCGGGCGGGCACGCGCACCCCGGGCCCGACGGCCACGGCGCGGCGGACCCCCTCGGCGACGGCCGGCCTCAGCGCAGGGCCTGAACGGCCGCGCCCAGGTCCGGGTGGGCCGGGAAGAGCGTGTCGGCCCCGGTGACCTCGAACACCCGGGCCGCGATCCGCGGCACCGTGCTCAGATGCACCGCGATCCCCGCCTGCTCGGCGTCCAACCGCAGCCGCAGCAGCGCGTTGAGGGCGGTGGAGCCGAAGAACCCGGCGTCGGCCAGGTCGACGACCACCGCGCGGAACCCGTCCAGCGGCTTGTCGAAGGCGAGCGTCTCCCCGCTGCCCACGTCGAGGTCCCCGGAGAGGCGGTAGACCAGCAGGCCGTCGGCGAGGGACTCGCACGTGCACGAGCCCGGCCGCCAGGTGGACGGTTGTTGTTCCTGGTACGTCATGGTCCGTGGCCCTCGCTCGCGACCTGCCCTGTCCGGACGGCGAATGCGTCCAAGGACAGACTCGCTCCGTGGCGGGAAGCCTGTCAACAGATGCACGAAAATTCAGACGTGCCCCAGAAAGCACGAAATCCGCGTCAGCTGATGAGTCCCGTCGGCTCGGTGCTCGGTATGCGCGGGGGCCTCGGCACGCGCAGTTCCGCCCAGACCGTCTTGCCGTCGCTCCGGGCCGTCACGCCCCACCGGCCGGTCAGGCGCTCCACCCGGTAGAGGCCGTGGCCGAAGGGACGGGCCGGCAGATGCGGCCACAGCAGCCGCGGAGCGTCGTGGCTGCCGTCACCGGCGGCGATGCGCAGCCGCGGTCCCCAGCGCGCGAGCGTGCCCCCCACGTGCGGATGCCCTCGCCGGGTCCGAGCGGTCCGTCATGACGGGACAGACGGGCCCGGTCCGTGGTCGCCGAACTTCACCCCCGGTCGCGGGGATCAGGCCGCGTCCGCGCGCTGGGGCCAGCGCAGCAGGGCCCCCACGCCGCCGATCGGACCGGGCGCGCCCGTCGGCACCGTGATGGCGTCCGCGTCCAGCGCCACCGCCGCACGCAGCAGCGCGTCGTCCGCGCGTGCGGGCAGCGGGTAGTGCGCGCCGAGCGCGTGGACCTCGCTGCGGCCGGGCGCCAGCTGGCACGCGTCCGGACCCGTCCACACGGTGCGCGCCGCGTCCGGCGCCGAGTCGTCGAGCAGCAGGGTGGCCAGGTTCCGGTCCCGGGCCGCCCGCAGCACCTGCGGGACGCCCTCGGCGGTCCGGCCGGCCAGTTCGGGGGCCACCGCGTGGCCGGTGCCGGGATCCCGGGTCCGCCCCGCGGCCAGCTCCGCCAGCGCCCGTTCCATCCGCTCGTCGACGGCGTGGGAACGGACGTGGTCCAGCTCCTGGTCCAGCGCCCTGTCGTCGCCGCCCGGTGCGCGCCCGCCCGCGTCCAGCTCCACCACGAGGGACCCCAGCGGGTGGGGCAGCCGCCGCCGGACCTCGTGCCGCTCGCGGGCGTCGCCCGTCAGCACCACGACGCGGTCGGGGGCGGCCGCGTGCTGTCGGGCGACCTCGTCCGCGATCAGCTGGGCGGTCCGGTCCCAGGTGTCCTCCACCCGGTGCTGGTAGTGCCACTCGTACCGGTCCGCGGGCATGGACCGATGGCCCCGGCCGCGCCCCTGTGGCGCCTGCGGTCCCTGCGCGCCGCCCACGCGCCGCCGCCGCCGGCCGTCGGACAGCTCCAGGTCCGCGCCGGTGCGGTCGATCCTGGCGAGCAGCACGTCCGGATACTCCGCGCGCAACGGCAGCACGGGCGCCAGACGCGGCAGCGCGGCCCAGGTCGCCATCGCGGCCGCCGGGGAGGCGGCGAGGGGCAGGTCCAGGACGACCCGGCCGTCGGCGGCGAAGACCGCCCGCCCCGGCGGGGAGCCGGAGGGGGACTCGGCGCCCAGCTGGCGCGCGATCGCGTCGACGGTGCGCCGGTCTGCGCCGAGCCGGGTCAGCTCGCGCACAGCGGCCCGCAGGCGCAGCTCGGCCTGCTTAGCGCCGTCCTCGGTGGCACGGGAGGTGTCGATGACCACACTGGCCCAGGGACCCGGCCGGTCGAGCAGAGGTTGGAGGAACGTGAGCTCCATGACTGCCTCGATTCCTGAGGTTCGTCGCTACGGCCCCTGCCCGGCAACGCGTCGAAGGGGATGTATCCATCGAACCCACGACCCGCCTTCGGGGCCACCGCTGGCGGTGCCCGCCGGACGTTTGGGGGTCCGCGCTGGGGTTAGGCGCGCCGGGAGGCCCGGGACGGACCGGACCGGACAGAGGTGAGAACGGTGGAACTGCAACTGAAGGCCGAACCGGGCTGCGCCTGGGGCGAGCGGGAGATCCACCTGTGGCACCTCGTCCCCGCGCACGGCGACACCGCCCTGTGCGACCTGCGGCTGGACCAGGCCGGGGGGACCCGGCCGGTGGCACGGCGCGCGGAGGTCTTCCCCGAGCGGCTGTGCCCCGTCTGCCGCCGGCGCTGCGCGGACGTGCTGCCGTTCGGCGGCGTGATCGGGACGGTCGGGACGCCTGGGACGGTCGGGACGCCGGGGACCGCCAGGACGGACCGGACGGCCGGGCCGCGGACGGTCCGGCGATGAGCGACTACGAGCTCCGCGCGGAGCACGAGCCCGCCGACCCGGTGGGACGGCAGACGCTGCGCTGGCACATCGTCCGCGAACGCCGGCTGGTGGCCATCTGCGGGCGTCTGATCGACCCGGTCAGCGACAGCCGGGCGATCCGCCGGGTCGACGAGACCGCCCCCGACAGCCGCTGCGAGGACTGCTGGGACTGGTGGGACGTGGTCAGCGAGGCCCGCCACGAGCGCCTGCTCGTCGCCGCCGAGCAGGCGTCGGCGGACGGAGCCGAAGAGCCGTCGCGTCGACCGGGTTCGGCCAGGGCGGGTCCTCAGCTCTTCCGAGAGGCCGGTCATGCGTGAATCCTGCAAGCTGGAGAGAGCAGGGTTACTCCCAGTAGGTGACGGAGGCAACCGTGGCCGGGCCGGCACTGAGTCCGCGCGAGCGCAGGATCCTCGCCGCGCTGGAGACGGATCTGCGCCGCGAGCAGGACCTGGACTACGCGCTGCGCACCATGATGCTGCCGAGGGACGGTCTCACCGGCCGCGTGCTCGAGCGCTGCGCGCGCCTCCAGACGGACTGGCTGGTCCTGCTGGCCGCCTGCGGGCTGGGCCTCGGATCGATCGTGCTGCAGGTCCGCACCACCGCCACCGTCACGGTGCTGTGCCTGCTCTGGACGCTGACCGTGCTGCTGGCGGTCGCGCGGTCGGTCGGCCGGCGCCGCCGACGCCGGGACTGACCCGTCCGCGAGGGCCGGCGGCCCTCCGGGGCGTTCGGGTGACCTCGCGGCGCGGGTCCCACGCTCTCCGCTGACGGAGGATCAGGCTCGTCGGTGGACCCGGTGCGCGTCCGGACGGGCGGGACGCCGGGCCCCCGAGGAGGCCCACGTGGAGATCCTGCTGCTGGCGTCCGGCTTCAACAGCCTCACCCAGCGCGTGTTCGCGGCCCTGCGGGACCACGGCCACGCCGTCGCGGTGGAACTGGCGCTGAGCGACGCGTCGCTGCGCGCGGCCCTGGCCCGGCTGAGACCGGAGCTGGTGATCGCCCCGATGCTGAGGTCCGCCGTCCCCGACGACGTCTGCGCGGCCGTGCCCTGTCTGATCGTGCACCCGGGACCGCTCGGCGACCGGGGCCCGTCCTCGCTGGACCGGGCCGTCCAGGAGGGACGCGACAGCTGGGGCGTCACCGTGCTCCAGGCGGAGCCGGAGATGGACGCCGGGCCGGTCTGGGCGACCGTGCCGTGCGGTCTGCCGCCGCGCGGCAAGAGCGACCTGTACCGGGGCGAGATGGGCGACGCCGCCCTGGAGGCGGTGCTGCTGGCGGTCGAGCGGTTCGCCTCCGGCGCCTACGAGCCGCTGCCGCAGGACCGCCCCGGGGTGCGCGAGCGCGTCTGTGTCCGCCCC
>NZ_BBPQ01000021.1:14774-29423 GCF_000787855.1 Streptacidiphilus anmyonensis
GAGCCGCTGCCGCAGGACCGCCCCGAGGTGCGCGAGCGCGTCTGTGTCCGGCCCCTGCTGCGGCAGGAGGAGCGCCGGATCGACTGGGAGCGGGACAGCACGGCGGAGGTCCTGCGCCGGCTGCGGTCGGCCGACTCGCAGCCGGGGGTGCTCGACGAGATCGACGGCGTGGAGTGGTTCCTGCACGGCGGCCAGGAGGAGGACCGGCTGCGCGGTGTGCCGGGCGAGCTGCTGGCGACCCGGGCCGGCGCGCTCTGCCGCGCGACCGTCGACGGCGCGGTGTGGATCCCCCAGCTGCGGGCCCGGCGCCGCCCCGGCGGCCCGCCCGCCTTCAGCCTGCCGGCCGCGCTGGCCCTGGCCCTGGCCGCCCGGGGCCGCACGGACCGGCCCCCGCTGACGCTGCCCGAGTCACCCGTGCCGTTGCAGCTCGCGCCCGGACGCCGCACCTGGAGCGACATCCGCTACCACGAGGAGGGCGACGTCGGGCTGCTCTGGTTCTCCTTCCCCGGCGGTGCCATGAGCACCCATCACTGCCGCCGGCTGCTGGCCGCCTACCAGGAGGCGTGCCGCCGCCCCACCTCGGTGCTGGTGCTGGGCAGCCGCCGGGACTTCTTCAGCAACGGCATCCACCTGAACGTCATCGAGGCGGCCCCGGACCCCGCCGCGGAGTCCTGGGCGAACATCAACGCCATCGACGACCTGGTGGAGGCGGTGCTGACCACCACCGACCGGCTGGTCGTGGCGGCGCTGGGCGGCAACGCGGCCGCGGGCGGGGTGATGCTGGCCCAGGCAGCGGACGAGGTCTGGTGCCGTCCCGGCGTCGTGCTCAACCCCCACTACCGGCTGATGGGCCTGACCGGCTCGGAGTACTGGACCTACTCGCTGCCCCGGCGGGTGGGCGCGGCCGAGGCGGAACGGATGACGCAGGCGGCCCTGCCGGTCGGCGCCGGGCGCGGCCTGGACCTGGGTCTGGTGGACCGGCTCCTCGACGGCCCGCCCGAGGAGTTCGCCACCGCCGTCATCCGGTCGGCCCAGCGGCTGGCGGCGACGCCGGGGACGCAGGCCAGGACGGCCCGCAAGAAGGCCGAACTGGACCTGCGGCAGGGCGAGAAACCGCTGCACGCCTACCGGAACGAGGAGCTCGCGCGGATGCACGCGATCTTCTTCGACCCCCAGCACCCGTACCACGCGCTGCGTCGCGCCTTCGTGCGCAAGGAGCGGCCCACGGCCACTCCGGAGCACCTGACGGCGTACCACCGTTCGGCGGTGTCCGGCTCACCCTGACGCGCCCCGTGAGCGCGCGCCACGGCGTGGCACACGTTATCCAGGAGTCAGGACGCCGTTGTCTGGCTCCGTACAACCTTCCCTTTGGAGGCATCCATGTCGGATGCGCAGACTTCCACCGCCACGGCGGACCGCGGGGCCGAAGAAGAGGCCCCGATCCACATCCTCTGGATCAACGCAGGACTGAGCTGCGACGGCGACTCCGTCGCCCTGACGGCTGCCACGCAGCCGAGCATCGAGGAGATCGCGCTGCGCGCCCTCCCCGGACTGCCGAAGATCGCGGTGCACTGGCCGCTGATCGACTTCGAGTGCGGTCCGGTGCAGGGCGCGGACAACTTCATCGAGTGGTTCTTCAAGGCCGACCGCGGCGAACTGGAGCCGTTCGTCCTGGTGATCGAGGGCTCGATCCCCAACGAGGCCATCAAGCGCGAGGGTTACTGGTGCGGCTTCGGTGACGACCCGAACACCGGACAGCCCATCACCACCAGCGAGTGGCTGGACCGGCTCGCGCCCAAGGCGCTGGCCGTCGTGGCCATCGGCACCTGCGCCACCTACGGCGGCATCCACGCCATGGAGGGCAACCCGACCGGCGCCATGGGCGTGCCGGACTACCTGGGCTGGGACTGGAAGTCCAAGGCCGGGATCCCGATCGTGTGCGTTCCGGGCTGCCCGATCCAGCCGGACAACTTCGCCGAGACGCTCACCTACCTGCTCTACCAGGCCACCGGTGCCGCGCCGATGATCCCGCTGGACGACAAGCTCCGGCCCACCTGGCTGTTCGGCGCCACCGTGCACGAGGGCTGCGACCGCGCCGGCTACTACGAGCAGGGCGACTTCGCGACCACCTACGACTCGCCCAAGTGCCTGGTCAAGCTGGGCTGCTGGGGCCCGGTCGTGCACTGCAACGTGCCCAAGCGCGGCTGGATGGACGGCATCGGCGGCTGCCCGAACGTGGGCGGCATCTGCATCGCCTGCACCATGCCGGGCTTCCCGGACAAGTTCATGCCGTTCATGGACGAGCCCCCCGGCGGCAAGATCTCCTCGACCGCCAGCGGCATCTACGGCGCGGCCATCCGCAGGCTGCGCGCCGTGACCATGAAGACGGTCGACCAGGAGCCCAAGTGGCGCCACCGGGGCGACAAGCTGACGACCGGTTACCGCAAGCCCTGGTAGTCGGCGCGTCCGACCAGAACCGACCAGGCGTCATCGAATCGACGAGGAAAGAGCGCAGAGCACTATGGCGGCAGACGGCTTGCTGGAGATGTCCTGGGATCCGATCACCCGGATCGTGGGCAGTCTGGGCATCCACACGAAGATCGACTTCAAGCAGAAGCGGGTCGCCGAGTGCTACAGCACCTCGTCCGTCTTCCGCGGCTACAGCGTCTTCATGCGCGGCAAGGACCCGCGTGACGCGCACTTCATCACCAGCCGCATCTGCGGCATCTGCGGCGACAACCACGCCACCTGCTCGGTGTACGCGCAGAACATGGCCTACGGCGTGAAGCCGCCGCACCTGGGGGAGTGGTTGATCAACCTCGGCGAGTCCGCCGAGTACATGTTCGACCACAACATCTTCCAGGAGAACCTGGTCGGGGTCGACTACTGCGAGAAGATGGTCAAGGAGACCAACCCCGGCGTGCTGGAGCTCGCCGAGCGCACCGAGGCCCCGCACGCGGGCGACCACGGCTACAAGACCATCGCCGACATCATGCGCTCGCTCAACCCGCTCGAGGGCGAGTTCTACCGCGAGGCGCTCCAGGTCTCCCGCTACACCCGCGAGATGTTCTGCCTCATGGAGGGGCGCCACGTGCACCCCTCCACCCTCTACCCGGGCGGCGTCGGCACGGTCGCCTCGGTGCAGCTGATGACCGACTACATGAGCCGGCTGATGCGCTACGTCGAGTTCATGAAGCGCGTCGTGCCGCTCCACGACGACCTGTTCGACTTCTTCTACCAGGCGCTGCCCGGGTACGAGGAGGTCGGCCGCCGCCGTGTGCTGCTGGGCTGCTGGGGCGCGCTGAACGACCCGGAGTACTGCGACTTCACCTACCGCAACATGACGGACTGGGGACGGCGGATGTTCGTCACCCCGGGCGTCGTGGTCGACGGCAAGCTGGTCACCAACGACCTGACCCGGATCAACCTGGGCATCCGGATCCTGCTCGGCAGCTCCTACTACCAGGACTGGGAGGGGCAGGAGCAGTTCGTCACCCACGACCCGCTCGGCAACCCGGTCGACCCGCGCCACCCGTGGAACCAGCACACCATCCCGGCGCCGCAGAAGCGGAACTTCGACGACAAGTACAGCTGGGTCATGTCCCCGCGCTGGTTCGACGGCACCGACCACCTGGCGCTGGACACCGGCGGCGGCCCCCTCGCCCGCCTGTGGTCCACCGCCCTGTCCGGCCTGGTCGACGTCGGCTACGTCAAGGCCACCGGCCACAGCGTGGTCATCAACCTGCCGCGGACGCTCACCAAGCCGGAGACCACCTTCGAGTGGAAGATCCCGCAGTGGAGCAACGCGCTGGAGCGCAACCGGGCGCGCACCTACTTCCAGGCCTACGCCGCCGGCGTCGCCCTTCACGCCGCCGAGAAGGCGCTCGTGGAGATCCGCGCCGGACGCACCTCGACCTGGGAGAAGTTCGAGGTCCCGGACGAGTCCATCGGCTGCGGCTTCACCGAGGCCGTGCGCGGCGTCCTGTCGCACCACATGGTGATCCGCGACGGCAAGATCGCCAACTACCACCCGTACCCGCCGACGCCCTGGAACGCCTCCGTGCGCGACAGCTACGGCACCCCCGGCCCCTACGAGGACGCGGTGCAGAACACGCCCATCTTCGAGGAGAACCCGCCGGACAACTTCAAGGGCATCGACATCATGCGCGCGGTGCGCAGCTTCGACCCGTGTCTGCCCTGCGGCGTCCACATGTACGTCGGCAAGGGCAAGACGGTGGAGAAGATGCACGTCCCGACCGGCCTGAGCGGCCTGGCCGGATGACGCGCGTGACCGAAGCGAAGGCGCCCAACCCGCAGCAGACCGCGGCCCGCGTCGAGGAGCTGCTGGACCGGCTCGCGGCGCAGGACCCGGAGGCGGCCGCCACGGCGGAGGAGCTCGTGCGCGCCCTGATGGAGTTCTACGGCGCGGGCCTGGCCCGCGTCGTGGGGCTGCTGTCCGGGCGCTCGGGTGCGCCGCTGTCCGCGCTGCTCGACGACGAGGTCACCGCCGGACTGCTGGTCCTGCACGACCTGCACCCCGACGACCTCGCCGCGCGCGTCGGCCGCGCCCTGCGCGCCGCCGGGGCCGGTTCCCTGGAGTTCGTCGAGCTGGACGAGGTGGGCGGTCGGTTGACGCTGCGTCAGGCGGCTGAGAGTGGCGGCGGTTGCGGCTGTCCGAGCACCAACACCGCGCTGCGGGACCAGTTGGAGGCGTCGCTGTCCTGCTTCGCACCGGAGATCACCTCCCTGGAGATCGCCACCGAGCCGGCTCATCGCGAGCCGACGCTGCTGCAGATCGGCCGACGGCCCGCCGTCTCCTCGGAGGCCCGATGACCGCGGGTCTCCCGCCGGCTCCCGCCGCCGTTCGCGGCGGGCTGCGGCGCTTCACCGCGCCGCGCCCGCCCGCCGTCGAGCGGTGCGAGCTGTGCGCGACGCCGGTCGCGCCCGAGCACCGCCACCTCGTGGACGTCGAACGGCGGGCGCTCGCCTGCGCCTGCCCTCCCTGCGCCGCCCTGTTCGAGCGCGACGGCGCGGGCGGGGTCCACTACCGGGCCGTGCCGCGACGCTACCTGCACGACCCCGCCTCCCCGCTGACCGAGGACGCCTGGGCGCTGCTGCGCATCCCCATCGGCGTCGCCTTCCTGCTGCGCAACTCCGCGCTCGGCCAGGTCGTCGCCTGCTTCCCCGGCCCCGCCGGGGTGACCGAGAGCGAGATCGAACCGGCCGTCTGGGACCGCTTCACCGGCGCGACCCCGCTCGCCGCCGAACTGCTCCCCGACGTCGAGGTTCTGCTCGTGCGCCGCACCGATGGACACCGCGACTGCCACCTCGTCCCCGTCGACGCCGCCTACGAACTCGTGGGCCGGATGCGGCTGTTCTGGCAGGGCTTCGACGGCGGGGCCGAGGCCCACGCCGAACTCGACGCGTTCTTCGCCGACGTGGCCCGCCAGTCCCGTCCTCTCAAGCGCGCCACGGAGGCGGACCGGTGAACGGCGGAACGGTGGACGGCGGAACGGTGGACGGCGGACACGCGAGCAGCGGCCTGGACTTCGCCTGCGTCGGCGTGCGCGCCGAGCCCTACGCCGTGGGGCCCACGCTGGTGTTCCGCGTCAGGATCACCGCCACCGGCGAGGACCGGCGCGTCCACGCCGTCGCGCTGCGCTGCCAGTTCCGCGTCGAGCCCGCCCAGCGCGGCTACAGCGACGCCGAGGCCGAGGGGCTCGGGGACCTGTTCGGCGAGCGCGAGCGCTGGGGCCGCAGCCTCAACCCGATGCAGTTCGCGCAGGTGTCGGTCGTCGTCCCCGGATTCGACGGCAGCACCGAGGTCGACCTGCCGGTGCCGTGCAGCTACGACACCGACATCGCCGCCACCCGCTACTGCGAGGCCCTCACCGGCGGCGAGGTGCCGCTGCTGCTGCTCTTCTCCGGCACCGCCTTCCGCGGACGGGGTGGCTTCCAGGTCGAGCCGGTGCCCTGGCACAAGGAGGCCGTCTGCCGGATGCCGGTGGCCGTGTGGCGGGAGATGATCGACCAGCACTTCCCCGGCTGCGGCTGGCTGCGGCTGCCCCGCGAGGTGCTGGACGCCCTGCGCTCCTACCGCTCCCGCCACGCCCTGCCGTCCTGGGAGGCCACCGTCGAGCAGTTGCTCGACCGGGCCGGCGGGGACGGCTCCCCGGAATCCCGCGTGTTGACCGTCGAGGGGAGCCCCACGTGACCGCCACGGCCGCCGGCCCGTGCTTCGACACCGCCCGCGAGGCCGCCGACGCGGTGCTCTACGAGGGCTACGTGCTCTACCCCTACCGGGCCTCGTCCGCCAAGAACCGAATGCGCTGGCAGTTCGGCGTGCTCGTGCCGCCCGCCTACGGGCAGGACGTCGGCGAGAACGCCTGGCACCGCACCGAGTGCCTGGCCGAGCCGCGGGCGGACGCCGAACTCGTCGCCCAGGTGCGGTTCCTGCACGCGCAGCGGCGCACCGTCCAGCGCGTCGAGCCGGACCGCTCCTACCGCACCGTAGAGCGCCTGGAGCTGCCCGACAAGGTCCTGGTCCCGTGGGACGAGGGCGTCGAGGAGTGCGTGGAGTTCACGGTGCCCGTCGCCGAACTGCGCGAGCACGGCGCGAAGCCGATGGTCCTCCCGTTCCGCCGCCCGGCGGCCGAGGAGCAGGAGGACGTCCGCGACGAGGCGGGCCGCACCGTCGGGCGGCTGGTGCGGCGACGCGAACAGGTCGACGGCGTGCTGCGGCTGTGGGCCGTCGAACTCCCCGGCCCCTACCGGGTGGTGCGGCTGCGCGCGGTCGTGGAGAACACCGGCGAGTGGAGCCCCGGCCCCGGCGGCGCCGGTGACCGGGACGCGGCGCTGCCGCACGCGCTGCTCTCCGCCCACCTCCTCCTCGGCCTGACGGCGGGCTCGTTCGTGTCGATGACCGACCCGCCCGAGTGGGCCAAAGCGCTCGTCGCCGAGTGCCGCAACGAGCGCACCTGGCCGGTGCTGGCCGGGGTCGACGGCCGCGCCGACGTGGTGCTCTCCTCCCCGATCATCCTGGAGGACCACCCCAGGATCGCGCCCGAGAGCTGCGGCGCCCTCTACGACTCCACCGAGATCGACGAGATCCTCGCCCTGCGCACCGCCACGCTCACCGAGCAGGAGAAGCGCGAGGCGCGCGGCACGGACGAACGCGCCGCCGCCGTCGTCGACCTCGCCGACTCGCTGCCCCCGGAGATCTGGGAGCGCCTGCACGGCGCGGTGCGCTCGATGCGCGAAGTCACCGACGGACCGCCGGTCCTGGTCACCCCGGGCGAGGAGGAGAAGGCGTTCGAGGACCTGATGACGCCCCAGCTGCCCTGGTGGGACCCGGCGGCGGACCGCAGCGTCGACCCCGGCAGCGACCACGTGGTCGTCGACGGCACGCCCGTGCGGGCCGGCAGCCGGGTGCGGCTGAGACCCGGCAAGCGGCGCAGCGACGCCCAGGACCTGTTCCTGAACGACGCGTCCGCGCTGGTGGAGGCCGTGCTGCACGACGTCGACGGGCTGGTCCACCTCGCCGTGACCCTGGACGACGACCCGGGCGCGGACCTGCGCCGCGAACAGGGCCGGTTCCTGTACTTCCAGCCCGACGAGGTGGTCCCGGCGGAGGGGCGATGAACGGACAGCACCCCCCGCGCCGCGTGCTCGTCGCCGGCCTGGGGAACATCTTCCTCTCCGACGACGGCTTCGGCGTCGAGGCCGCCGGACGCCTCGCCCGGCGTGAACTGCCGCCCGGGGTCGAGGTCGTGGACATCGGCGTCCGCGGCGTCCACCTCGCCTACCAACTGCTGGACGGCTACGACACCGTCGTGCTGCTCGACGCCACCACCCAGGGCGGCGAGCCCGGAACGGTCTACCTCATCGACCACGCCGAGACCGCCGTCCCCGCCGAGGCCGTGATCGACGGCCACCGGATGACGCCCGACGCCGTCCTCGCCCTGCTCGGCACCCTCAGCGTCGGCACGGGCGGGACACGGCCGGGCCGCGTCGTCGTGGTCGGCTGCGAGCCGGCCTCGCTGGAGGAGGGCATCGGGCTGAGCGCGCCCGTCGCCACCGCCCTCCACGAGGCCGTCGCCGTCGTCCTGCGCGTGCTGGCCGAGGAGACCGCGACAGCCCTGAACCCGAACTGACCGAGGAGGTGCACATGTTCAAATTTCTCTGCGGCATGACCGTTCTCGCCCTGGCCGGCATCGTGGCGGCCAACCTGCCGGACATCAAGCGGTATCTGAAGATCCGCACGATGTGAGCACGTCCGAACGGTGGACCCTGAGCGGTCCGTGACGGCGTGGCGGAGTCATCGGCTCCGCCCGCCGTCCTGTAATGGACCAGCCGCACGGCCCGGCCGCGAAGCCGTGATGCCGGCCGCGGCGTCACGAGAGCGGGAGCGCCATGCACGAGATGTCGATCGCACTGGCCGTGGTCGGCCAGGTCGAGTCGGCGGCGCGCGCGGCCAAGGGGGACGACGACGCCGCTCCGACGGCCCGCGGCGTGACGCTGCGCGTCGGCGAACTGGCCGGAGTGGTCCCCGACTCGCTGCGCTTCTGCTTCGAACTCGCCTGCGCGGACACCCTGCTGGCCGGCGCGGAGCTGTCGACCGAGACCGTCGCGGGCCGGGCCCGGTGCGCGCCCTGCGACGCCGACTGGGCCACCGGCCTGCCGCCCGACCTGTGCTGCCCGCGCTGCGGCAGCGGGGCGAGCGAGCTGACCGCCGGGCGAGAGCTGGAGATCGCCGAGGTGCGCTGGGCCGAACCGGCGCGCGTGACCACCCCCGAGGAGGACTGACGCCCGTGTGCCGTGTGACCGAGCTGCAGCAGGCCGTGCTCGCCAAGAACGACCGGAGCGCGGACGACCTGCGCGCCCGGCTCACCGCCCGCGGCACCACCGTCGTCAACCTCCTGTCCAGCCCCGGCAGCGGCAAGACCGCGCTGCTGGAGGCGGAACTCAGACTGGCGTGTGAGCGCGGCGTCCCCGTCGCCGCGCTCACCGCCGACCTGGCCACCGAGAACGACGCGACGCGGCTCGCCCGCTCCGGAGCCCCGGTCAAGCAGGTCCTCACCGACGGGCTGTGCCACCTGGAGGCCGACATGCTCGCCGGCCACCTCGACGGCTGGCTGCCCGACCCGACCCGGCTGCTGTTCGTCGAGAACGTCGGCAACCTGGTCTGCCCCGCCTCCTACGACCTCGGCGAGACGCTGCGCGTCGCCCTCGCCTCGGTCACCGAGGGCGAGGACAAGCCGCTGAAGTACCCGAGCGCCTTCGGCCTCGCGCACCTGGTCGTGGTCACCAAGGCCGACCTCGCCGAGGCGGTCGAGTTCGACCGCGAGGGCTTCCTGGCGAACGTCCGGCAGGTCAACCCGGGCGTGGAGGTGGTCTTCACCTCCGCCCGGCGCGGGCAGGGCGTCGGGCAGATCCTCGACCGCGCGCTCGCCGCCCACGAGGCCGGCGGCCCCGCCCACCGTCCGGTGATGGCGACCGCGCCCCAGGCACACGGCCACCACCACGTCCACCACTCCCACGCCCACGTGCACTGAGACCGACGCCGCCATGACCGCTCCCACCGCCGCCCCGGCCGAACGCCGCCGCGTCACCGTCCAGGGCGTCGTGCAGGGCGTCGGCTTCCGCCCTTATGTCTTCGGCCTCGCCAGCGAACTGCGCCTGACCGGCTACGTGACCAACACCGCCGAAGGCGTCGTCGCCGAGGTCGAGGGCGCGGGCGGCGCGGTGGCGGCGTTCTGCGCCCGGCTCGCCGCGGAGGCGCCGCCGCTCGCGGTCGTGCAGTCGGTCAGCGACGAGCCCGTCGCGCTGCGCGGCGACGCCGCGTTCACCATCGAGGCGTCCCAGGCGGGCGGCGCGCGCCGCACCCTCGTCTCCCCGGACACCGCCACCTGCGACGCCTGCCTCGCCGAACTGCGCGACCCGGACGACCGCCGCCACCGGCACCCCTTCGTCACCTGCACCCACTGCGGGCCGCGGTTCACCATCGTCACCGGCCTGCCCTACGACCGCGCCAACACCACGATGGCGGGCTTCCCGATGTGCCCGCAGTGCGCCCGCGAGTACCAGGACCCGGCCGACCGGCGCTTCCACGCCCAACCGGTGGCCTGCCACGCCTGCGGCCCGAGGCTGCGGCTGCTGGTGGCCGGGGTCGACGGGCCGGTGGAACGCACCGGCGATCCCGTCGTCGCGACGCGGCGCCTGCTGGCGCAGGGCGCGATCGTCGCCGTCAAGGGCCTGGGCGGCTACCACCTCGCCTGCGACGCCGCGAACGGCCGCGCCGTCCGCGAGCTGCGGCAGCGCAAGGCGCGCGGCGCCAAACCGTTCGCGCTGATGGTCGCCGACCTGGACGAGATCGCGCCGCTGGTCCGGATCGGAGCCGAGGAACGGGCGCTGCTGACCGGCGCCCGCCGCCCGATCGTGCTGCTGCGCCGCCGCCGTGGCCCGGACGGGCCCGCCCGCGCCCTGGTCGCGGACGCCGTCGCGCCCGGCAGCCCCGACCTCGGCGTGATGCTGCCCTACACGCCCGTGCACCACCTGCTGCTCGGCCTGCCCGGCGACTCGGCCGCACCGCGCCTGCTCGTGATGACCAGCGGAAACCTGGGCGGCGAACCGATCGTCACCGACGAGGCCGACGCCCTGGTCAGGCTCGGCGGGCTCGCCGACGCCTGGCTCACCCACGACCGCCCGATCCACGTGCCCTGCGACGACTCCGTGGTGCGGGTCGTCGACGGCGAGGAACTGCTGGTGCGGCGCTCGCGCGGCTACGCGCCCTTCCCCGTCGCGCTGCCGTTCGCCGTCACGCCGACCCTCGCCGTCGGCGGCGACCTGAAAAACGCCTTCTGCCTCGGGCGCGACCGCCACGCCTGGCTCTCCGCGCACATCGGCGACATGGACGACCTCGCCACCGTCGCCGCGTTCGAGGGCGCGGAACGGCAGTTGGAGTCCATCAGCGGCGTCGCACCCGAGCGCCTCGCCGCCGACCGCCACCCCGCCTACCGCTCGGCCGCCTGGGCGCACCGCAACGCGGCCGGACGGCCGCTGCGCACGGTGCAGCACCACCACGCGCACATCGCCTCCGTGCTGGCCGAGAACGGCTGGGAGACGGACGCGGGCCCGGTCCTCGGCGTCGCCTTCGACGGCACCGGCTACGGCGAGGACGGCACGGTGTGGGGCGGCGAGGTCCTGCTCGCCGACTACGACGGCTTCCACCGGCTCGCCCACCTCGCCGAGGCGCCGCTGCCCGGCGGCGACGCCGCCGTCCACCGTCCCTACCGGATGGCGCTGGCCCACCTGCACGCCGCCGGGCTGCCCTGGACCCCGGGGCTGCCCTGTGTCGACGCCTGTGCTGACGACGAACGCCGGGTTCTCGCCCGGCAGTTGGAACGCGGACTGAACTGCGTGCCGACCTCCAGCGCCGGGCGCCTCTTCGACGCCGTCTCCGCGCTCGCCGGCGTGTGCCAGCACGCGCACTACGAGGCGCAGGCCGCCATCGAACTGGAGGCCGCCGCCTGCGCCTGGGACGGCCCCGAGCCCCAGCCCTACCGCTTCGCGCTGCGACCCGTCCCCGACGCGCCGCTGCGGATCGACGCCGCGCCCGTGCTGCGCGCCGTCGTCGCGGACGTGACGGCGGGCGTCGACGCGCGGCTGGTCGCGGCCCGGTTCCACGCAGGCCTCGCGGCCGCGGTCCAGGAGGTCTGCCGCCGCCTGCGCGGGCAGACCGGCGTCGGCACGGTCGCGCTCAGCGGCGGCGTGTTCGCCAACGCGCTGCTGCTGACGGCCTGTCTGCGGGGCCTGCGCGAGGACGGCTTCACGGTGCTGCGCCACCGCCTGGTGCCGCCCAACGACGGCGGGCTCGCCCTCGGCCAGCTCGCGGTCGCGGCCCGCCCCTGAACCACCGGAAACGAAGCAACGACGCGAGGAGAACAGCCCATGTGCCTGGCGGTGCCCGGCAAGGTCATGTCGATCGAGGAGAAGGAGGGGACCAGGATGGCCGTCGTCGACTTCGGCGGCGTCGTCAAGGACGTGTGCCTGGAGTACCTGCCCGACCTCCAGGTCGGCGAGTACACCATCGTCCACGTCGGCTTCGCGCTCCAGCGCCTGGACGAGGAGTCGGCGCGGCAGACGCTGGCCCTGTTCGAGGGCCTCGGCCTGCTGGAGGAGGAGTTCGGCGACCAGTGGGAGATCGCGGCCAAGGCCGCCGGCGCCGACCAGCCGGCGGACGGTCCGGCCGCGAAGGAGGCACGGGCGTGAAGTACCTGGAGGAGTTCCAGAACCCGGTCCTGGCCCGCCGACTGCTGGACGAGATCCACGCGGTGACGACCCGTCCGTGGGCGCTGATGGAGGTCTGCGGAGGCCAGACGCACTCCATCATCCGGCACGGCATCGACCAGCTCCTGCCCGAGCAGGTCGAACTGATCCACGGCCCCGGCTGCCCCGTCTGCGTCACCCCGCTGGAGACCATCGACAAGGCCCTGGAGATCGCCTCCCGGCCCGGGGTGATCTTCTGCTCCTTCGGCGACATGCTCCGCGTGCCCGGCACCGACCGCGACCTGTTCCAGGTCCGCAGCCGGGGCGGCGACGTGCGCGTCGTCTACTCCCCGCTGGACGCGCTGCGCGTCGCCCGGCAGAACCCCGAGCGCGAGGTCGTCTTCTTCGGCATCGGCTTCGAGACCACCGCCCCGCCCAACGCCATGACGGTCTACCAGGCGCAGAAGCTGGGCGTGCGGAACTTCAGCATGCTCGTCTCCCACGTCCGGGTGCCCCCCGCGATCGAGGGGCTGATGACCTCGCCGGACTGCCGGGTCCAGGCGTTCCTCGCCGCCGGGCACGTGTGCAGCGTCATGGGCACCGAGGAGTACCCGGAGCTCGCCGAGCGCTTCAAGGTGCCGATCGTGGTCACCGGCTTCGAGCCGTTGGACATCCTGGAGGGCGTGCGCCGCGCCGTGCTCCAGCTCGAACGCGGCGAGCACCGCGTCGAGAACGCCTACGCGCGCGTGGTGCGTCCGGAGGGCAACCCGGCGGCGCGGCAGATGCTCGCGGACGTCTTCGAGGTCACCGACCGCGCCTGGCGCGGCATCGGCACCATCCCCGCCAGCGGCTGGCGGCTCTCCGAGCGCTACCGCGCCTTCGACGCCGAGCAGCGCTTCGAGGTCGGCGACATCGCCACCGTGGAGCCGGCCGCGTGCCGCGCGGGCGAGGTGCTCCAGGGGCTGCTCAAGCCGCACGAGTGCGAGGCGTTCGGCACCGTCTGCACCCCGCGCACGCCGCTCGGCGCGACCATGGTCTCCAGCGAGGGCGCCTGCGCCGCCTACTACCTCTACCGCCGCCTCGGCGGGGCCCCCGGGTCGACCGCTGCCGTGTCGAGCCCTGCCGTGTCGACGGCCAAGGAGGCGAGCCCCGTTGGCTGACACCGTCGACATCCTTGCGACCGGGCCCGCCGACGGCCCCGACTTCTCCGGCTTCAGCTGCCCGGCCCCGATGCGGGGCGGTGAACGGGTCGTCATGGGCCACGGCGGAGGCGGGACGCTCTCGGCCGAACTGGTCCGCGACGTCTTCGCGCCCGCCTTCGGCGGCGAGCACCTCGCCCAGCTCGGCGACTCCGCGGTACTGAGCCTCGGCGGGGCCCGGATCGCCTTCTCCACCGACACCTTCGTGGTCCGGCCGCTGTTCTTCCCCGGCGGCAGCATCGGCGACCTGGCGGTCAACGGCACCGTCAACGACCTGGCCATGAGCGGCGCCGTCCCGGCCTACCTCGCCTGCGGCTTCGTGCTGGAGGAGGGCGTGGACCTGGACACCGTCCAGCGCGTCGCGCAGGCGCTGGGCGCGGCGGCCCGGCGCGCCGGCGTGGAGGTCGTCACCGGCGACACCAAGGTCGTCGAGTCCGGCCACGGCGACGGCGTCTACCTCAACACCTCCGGCGTCGGCCTGGTCGCTCCGGGCGTCGACATCCGCCCGCAGCGGGCCCGGCCCGGCGACGTCGTCATCGTCAGCGGCGCGCTGGGCGAGCACGGCATCGCGGTGATGAGCATGCGGGAGGGGCTGGAGTTCGGCGTCGAGATCGTCAGCGACTGCGCGCCGCTGGGCGACCTCGTGCGGACGCTGCTCGCGGCGGTGCCCGACGTCCACGTGCTGCGCGACCCCACCCGCGGCGGGCTGGCCGCCGCGCTCAACGAGATCGCGGCGGCGGCGGGCGTGGGCGTCACCGTCGACGAGCGGGCGGTGCCGGTGCCCGCGGAGGTGGCCAACGCCTGCGCGATCCTCGGGCTGGACCCCTGGTACGTCGCCAACGAGGGCAAGCTGGTGGCCTTCGTGCCCCGCGAGCACGCCGACGCGGCCCTGGCCGCGCTGCGCGCCCACCCGCTCGGCGCACGGGCCGCCGTGATCGGCGAGTGCACCGACCAGCACCCCGGCATGGTCGTCGCCCGCACGGGCCTCGGCGGCACCCGCGTGGTCGACCTGCCGCTCGGCGAGCAGCTGCCGCGCATCTGCTGAGCGGGCGTCAGTTCGTCGTCACGCCCCGCCCTGACGCCCCGTCGTCGCGCGCCTCCCGGCACGGTCGGCGGGGCGTTCGGGGCGGGGCGGCTCGGTCGGGTCGAGGGGGCGAAGGCGGAGGCCCGCGCGACCCTCGCC
>NZ_BBPQ01000021.1:29443-56903 GCF_000787855.1 Streptacidiphilus anmyonensis
GGGGGGGCGTCGGGGGCGGGGCGGCTCGGTCGGGTCGAGGGGGCGAAGGCGGAGGCCCGCGCGACCCTCGCCCGCCTCGAACCGGCCGCTTCGGCGGCCTGCGGCCGCCGGCTTCTGCCCGCCGGGCGGCTGCTCAGCGCCCATCCCGACGCGCTGCGCACCGTCGTCCAGCCCCCTTCCGGCAAGGCGTTCCCGACGCGGATCAGCCCCCGCGTCGCCCACGGCACCGGCCAGGCGGAACGGGCGGAGACGATCCAGGGCCGCACCGGAGCACCGACGGCCGGAAGGCCGGTGAGCGTACAGTGGTGTGATGGGCGATGACACCTGGGCCGATCTTGCCGACCAGTTCGCCGACGGCGCCTACGCCACGGTGAAGGGGCGCGTGCGCACCTATGTGATGCACCGGCAGTTGCTGGAGCAGCTGCCGCCGTCCCCGGCGTCCGTGCTCGACGTCGGCGGGGGCGCCGGCCACCAGTCCTTCCCGCTGGCGCAGGCCGGCTACGAGGTGACGCTGCTCGACCCCTCGGCCGCGATGCTCGACAAGGCCAGGGAACGCCTTGCTCGGCTGCCCGCCGACACGCAGGCGCGGGTGACGCTGGTGCAGGCCGACGGCGAACACGCCGAGGAGGCGGTGCGGGGCCGGCGCTTCGACGCCGTGCTCTGCCACGGGGTGCTCGGCTATATGGAGAACCCCGAGCCGCTGGTGGACCAGCTGTGCCGGTGCGCGGCGGACGGCGGCCTGGTGTCGATCATGGCGGGCAACGCGCACGCGATGGCGGTGCGCCCGGCGCTGGAGCGGCGCTGGGAGGACGCGCTCGCGTCGTTCGACGCCACCTCGGAGACCGGCGTGCTGGGCGTGCCGACGTGGCCCACCACCGTGGAGGAGATCAGCGCACTGCTGCGCGACCGCGACGTGGAGCCGGTGCGCTGGTACGGGGTGTGGCTGTTCGTCGACTGGCTCGACTTCGGCGGGACCGAGCTGGATCCGACCGACCGGAAGCAGGTCGAGGCCGCGGCCGCCGTCGAACTCGAGGCGAGCCGCCGCGACCCCTACCGCGCGATGAGCCGCGTCTTCCACCTCGTCGGGCGCAGGCGGCCCGTGTGAGCCGGCACCGTCGTCAGCGGGCGTAGACGGCGACGAAGTCGCGGGTGGCCTGGGTGTAGTAGCGGTCGGCGGCCTCGCCGAAGTCGAGGATGTTGCTGGGCTTGGGGTTCGCCGGGTCCGCGCTCGCGTCGTAGCTCATGAAGGAGGGCCAGGCGCCGTTCATGTCGAGTGGCATGGCGCGCACCGCGCCCGCGTGCTGCATGAGCTCGGCGAGCGTGCGGGCGGACAGGGCCTGGCCGACGACCATGATGATGTCGCCGTTGGCGGTCACCCCGACGCCGGAGCGTTCGACGTACTTCTTGCCCTGGTACGCCCAGCCGTAGGCGTAGGGCACGTCGATGTTCGAGGCGAGGCGGCCGTTGTCGACCATCAGCTGGAGGCACTGGCGCACGCCGACGACGTCCGCGGTCATGGTGACGTCGCGGCCCCAGGTGCCGATGCGGATGGAGCCGTCCTTGTAGAACACCTCGGAGGCCGCGCCGTCACGCAGGGTCCCGTCGGTGCGGCCGGCGAGGTAGAAACCGCCCTTGGAGGTGCCGTCGGTGATCCGGAAGCCACCGTTCCAGGTGGCGATGAGGCCGGTGCGCTGCCCGACCGGGATGGTCGGCGGGACGGCGAAGGTGCCGCCCGGCTCGCGGAAGCCCGGGTGCAGGAAGAACTTCGCGTGGGAGGCGCTGATCCAGGCGACCGCCGCCTCGTAGGAGGAGTGCTCGGCGTCCGGGCGCACGTAAGTGCCCTGGACCAGCGGCAGGCCGCCCGAGGTGACCAGCGCGCGCCAGACGCCCTCGCCCGGAAGGCGCGGGGAGATGCTGGTCGGCATCGGGGCGCGCAGCGGCACGGCCCCGCCCACCGGCGCCGCGCCCTGGGTCGCCTTCATCCGGGCGAGCTCCGCGGGCGAGAGCGAGCCGCCGACGCGCGGCGGGTTCAGCTCGTACTGCCAGTCCTCCAACTGGTTGATCACCAGGCCCAGGTGGTGGTCGCGGCCCCACTCGGCCAGCCGCGCCTCGACGCCGTCGCGTCCGGGGTAGGTCAGCGCCTGTCCGATCGACCAGCCCAGCCAGCTGACGAAGAGCAGGATGGCCGCCAGCACGCAGCGGGTGACGATCTGACGGCGGCGGCGCTGGGCCGCCGTCAGGTCCCTGCGGTGCTTCCACGGCAGCAGCCGACGGCGGCGACGCCGCCCGGGTGCGACGGCGGTGGCGCCGTCCGTGGGGTCGGCGGAGGCGTCGGCGTCGGACGCGTCGGGGAGGACGTCCGCGTCGTGGTCGTTCATGGCGATTCCCTCGGGGCCGGCGCGAGCGGGGCACAGTTCGTCGGATGATGTGTATGCATCACCGGCTCCGGGGTCACGTCACGCACGAGGCGGCTGAATCACCCGCACGCCAGCGGATCGGCTCACCCGCCGGGGGTCGGCTTGGCCCGCAGCACCGGCTTGGAGTTCCCGAAGACGGGATGGTCGGTGGACTGCTGGATGCGGGCGGCGTCCTGGCGGATCCCCGGCAGCGCGGCGTAGAGGGACGAGCCGGGGCAGAGGGTGCAGTCGGCGTCCGTGTGGCCGGAGAGCACCGCGAAGTTGGCGCGGCTGCCCGCCTTGTAGCGGCTCTCGGAGTCGGTGCAGGTCAGCGTCGTCGACGAGAGGGCGTCGACGCCGTGCAGGCTCAGCTTCCAGGCGACCAGCGCCCCGATGGCCTTCAGCATGGCGGGGGTCGGCGACGCGCCGTCGGTGAAGGTGCCGATCGCGGCGATGCCCGCGGTGTTGATGTTGAAGCCGCTGCAGTGCGCGCCGATCACCGGCTGGTCGACCCCGCCGTGGCGTCCCTCGTAGACCGTGCCGAAGCGGTCCACCAGGAAGTTGTAGCCGATGTCGTCCCAGCCGCGCCGACCCGTCTGGTCGTCGTGGATGCTCCAGATGATGCTCGGGACGTCCGCGAGGGAGTACGCGTTGCCGCTGTCCGTGTGATGGACGAAGACCGCCTTGACCGCCTGCGCGTAGCGCGGTGGGGGCAGCGGTTTGGTGGGGGCGACGGTGTCCCAGTCGGCGCGGCGGACGATGGCGGGCTGGTCGGCGACCCAGTGCAGGTCCGCCGGTTCGGCCCACACGCGTGCGGGGGCCGTGTCCGGGCCGACCGCCGTGGAGGCGCGCGCCAGCGCCGCCGTGACGCCGGCGACGAGGGTGGCCTGTGCGGCCCGACGAAGGATCAGGCGCCGTTCGACGTGCATGGGCAAGACGATAAGCAGATGATCGGCCGGTGCGCGCGTCCGCAGCCGGTCACGGGCGTGTCGTGTCCCCGCCGATCGTCCGGCGTAGCTCGCCCGTGCCGAGCCCGACGTACGCGCGCGGCCGCATCGGGTCGTCGGCGCCGCGGCGCGAGAGAAGCGCCAGCTCGACCACCCGTACGGAGTACGCCCCGAGCCGGGCCGCGCACTGCGCGCGCACCCGCCGGGGATCGGTGGTCCGGCCGAGGGACAGGTGCGGGGTGAAGACCTGGAATCGCCCGCGACAGCGCGGGAACCGGTCGACCAGCTCCCCGTGCAGGGCCCGCCAGGGGCCCCCGCCCGCGGCGGCCGGGTCGAGCCAGACGGTGCTGTAGGCGCGGTGCCGGAAGACCCGGACACCGGCGAGCCGGGCCGCGAACGGCGGCACGCACGCGAGCGCCTCGGCGAGCAGGGGAGCGGCGAGGTCGAAGTCGGACTCGGGGACGAACCCGAAGAGCACGTTGACGTGCGGCGGCCAGCGCCGGATCTGCGGGTCGTGGTCCCGGCGCACGGCCTGCACCGGCGGCCACAGCTCCTCGGGCGGGAGCCAGGCCAGGGCCGTACGGGGCGTCGGCGCGACGTCGAACACCGCTGCGAGGTCTGCGCGCCCCGGGCCGTGCAGTGGTGGGCCGGGTCGCGGCGGGCTCGGCCGTGGCGGGCCCGGTCGGGTCATCGGCCCACCGTCCTCGCGCTCGCCGACAGTCTCCTGCGCCCTCCGGCCGTCACCCGCCCACTCCGGCGGTCTCCCGCGCCGGACGATCGACGGGGCTGCGGTCCCGGGATGCCGGAGTACCCACGTTCCCGGCATCCCGGGTGAGGAGCCGCGAGGTCACCTGTCCATGCCCTCGCGACACGGGGCTCCGGCCGCTCAAAGCGGAGTCCCCGCAGTGGCCACGTACCCCCGCTGGCCTGCGCGAATCATGTCGCTGTGCGTGGCGGACCGGGCCGCGAGGGTCACCTGCCGACGTGGCCCGGCGTCCAGCCGGAGACCAGGTGGACGCCCAGCAGGGCGACCGCCAGGCCCGCGCCCAGGGCCGCGGCGAGCAGCGCCCAGCGCAGACCGCGACCGGCCACCGCGTCGCGGCGCAGGTCCGAGACGACCAGCCGGGGCAGCCGCCACAGGTGGACCAGCACGTGGATCCCGGCCAGGCCCACCCAGAGGACGAACGACGCCTTGTGCAGGAAGAGCACCTGGTCGGCCGTTCGGCCGCGGCCCAGCAGCGCGAGGGTGATGCCGGTGGTCAGCACGGCCGCGGAGGTGAGCACCAGCAGCGGGCCGAGCAGGCGCAGCGGCATCGGGGGCGCGCCCTTGCGCCGGTAGGAGGCCGCGCCCGTGTAGTACCGGACGGCGCGGTAGCAGGTCGAGCCGATCTTCAGCGCGACCGGGCCCGTCAGCAGCAGGCCGACGAAGATGTGGACCGTGAGCAGCCGTGTCAGGGACAGGATCGTGAAGCCCTGGACGGCGAAGAGCACCAGCAGCACCGTGCCGGTGGCGGCCGTCAGCCGTTCGTTGCCCTCGGGGCCGCGCGCTGCGCGGTGCTCCTGACGGGTCACGGCGGCGGGAGCAGTGGTCACCGGTGGATCCTTCCGGGGCGGCGCAAGGACCTCGCGCGCAGGACTCGGACTCGTGCGCTGAGTCTGCACGACCGGTGACTAAGAACTCGTTCAGCTCCCTGTCCGCCAGGTCCCTTTCGGCCAGGTCGCTTTCCACCAGCTCTCTGTCCGCCAGGCCCCCTTTGGCCGCACCGCTCCTGACGTCCGGCGTCAGGGGCGGGTGCGGTCCAGACGGAGCGCCAGCACCGGGCAGGCCGCCACGGCGCGGCGCGCGTGCGCGGCCAGCTCGGGTGGAACGGTCGCGGAGTGGACGATCGGGAAACCCCACTCGTCCAGCGACAGCAGCTCCGGCAGCAGCTCGGCGCAGGCCCCGTGGCCCTCGCACGCGATCCGGTCCAGGCGCAGGGACAGATCGGTCGATCGGGTGATCGCCATGCCGGTCACCTCCATTCGTCCGCGCCGGGCACGGAGCCCGTCGGCACGTGCAGCACCGGCGCGTGGTCGACCGCCGGGCAGGGCCCGTGGTGCAGATGGCGCTCCACCTCGGCGGCGAAGGTCCGCAGCGCGGTGGCGGCGAACCGGGACGCGCCGTCCGGATGCCGGCAGGCCCCGCGACCGGCCAGCAGGCCGACTCGGCGCTCCAGCCGCCGCAGCCCGTCCGGATCGAGCCGGCCGAAGGCGAGCGCCGCGAAGTCCTCCGCGACGGCGGGCAGCCCGAACCGGCACGGGCCGCACTGCTGGGCGCCGTTGCGGGCCAGGAACGCCAGCACCGACGCGGTCTCCGCGAGCCCGCAGGCCCGCTCGGGCAGCGCGACCAGCACACCCGCTCCGGGTCCCGCGCCGAGCTGGGCGAGGTCCTGCTTGGTGAACCGCGTCGGCAGCGCCTCGTCCGCCGGGAGCCAGCTGCCGAAGAACCCGCCGACCAGCACCGCGGACAGCGGCTCGCTCGGCCCGCCGCCGTGCGCGAGCAGGCGTCCCAGCGGCGCGCCCATCGGCGCCTCGTAGACGCCGGGATGCCGGACCGCCCCGCCGAGGGTGACCAGCGTGGTGCCGGGAGCGTCGGGCGCACCCGCCTGCCGGTACCAGGCCGGGCCGTAGCGGGCGATCAGCGCCAGGTGGGCCAGCGTCTCGACGTTGTCGATCAGGGTCGGGCGCTTGCCGACGCCCTTCTCGAACGGGCGCGGCGGCGTGGACATCGGCCGGGCGTCGCCGCCGTTCAGCCAGCGCACCAGCGCGCTCTCCTCGCTGGAGACGTAGTGGTGCGGCAGCTCGTGGAGGCGCACCGGCACGCCGCCGACGCGGTGGCGCTCGCGCTCGGCCAGGGCCGCGTGCAGTTCGTGCACCTGGTGCTGCCGGGTGCGGGCGACGCACAGGTGCGCTTCGCGCGCGCCGACCGCCTCCGCGGCCAGCGCGATCCCGTCCAGGACCAGGTGCGGCGCGAGCTGGAGCAGCGTCGCGTCCTTGGCGCTCGCGGGCTCGCTCTCCATCGCGTTGGCGACCACCACGGCCGGACCACGTCCGTCCGCGACGGCCTGCAGCTTGCGGGCCGTCGGGAAGGCCGCGCCGCCGCGACCGGTCAGACCGGCCTCCTCGACGGCGTGGATCAGCGGCGCCGGGCCGCCGCGACCGCCCCGGCGGGCGCGGTCGAGCGGCAGCGGGCCGTAACGGTCCAGATGGTCCGCCAGGTCGGCGGCCCGCCCGGAGGTGAACCAGCCCGACAGCAGCCGGGTGCCGTGCGGACCCGGAGCCGAGCCGTCGCCGGGGACGGTAGGGAGGGGCCGGGTGGACTCGTGGACGCTCTCGGCGGTCATCGCGTGGCCCCCTTCACGGGTTCTTGTGTCAAGCCGGAGGTCAGAGCGTGCGACGGGTCCTGCGGCGTCGCCTGCGTCAGTGACACCGCCGTCGGCGCGGGGCCCTCGGCGCGGTGGGACCAGCCGGGCGCGAGCGGTCCGACATGGAGGAAGACGACCAGGGCGAGCGGCACGGCCAGGGTCGCCGCGCCCGCCGCCAGGCGGACGGTGGCGTGGCCCGGTCCGGCGCGGAACAGGCGCCACCACACGGCCAGCACGACCACACCCAGGCAGGCGGCGTAGAGGGCGAGCTGAAGGGAGTCCTTGGTGTCCGTCCCGGTCCCGGCCGCGTGGAAGACCGCGAAGGGCCATGAGCCGTACGCCAGCCAGTGGATCGCCTTCCACCGCCGCTGCCCGAGCCGCATCCGCACGCCGGCGGTCGCGCTGGTGAGCGTGACGGCCAGCAGCAGGTCGAAGGCGACGGTGCCGAGCCCCAGCCACAGCGTGCGGTAGCCGGACGTGAACGGCACCAGGGTGATCCACCAGCCCAGGTGGACGAAGGTGTCCAGAACCGCCGTGACGATGTGCAGGGCCAGGAAGACCAGCGTCAGGAACGCCAGGTTCCGGTGCAGGTTGGTGACCTCGAACCGGGCGATGGTGCGCGGCGTGTGCCGTCCGCCGACGGCGATGCCGAGGGCGACGGTGGCGGTCAGCAGGACCAGCGCGACGGTGCCGCCCGCGCGGGTGGCGTACCACAGCGGGCTGGGCGCGGTGCTCGCGGCGAGCAGGACGGTGGTGGGGGTCATGCCGCGCCTCGCTCGTTCGGGGTGCCGCTGGGAGTGCGGTCGCGGGCACCCTCCGGGTTGTCGCCCCGGACGGTGCCCGACACGCCGTTCGGTGCGGGGGAGGGAACGTCCTCCGGCCAGCCGCCGACGCGGACCACGTCGCCGTCCTCGCGGACCAGTCGGGCGGGCAGCCCGGCGTGGCGGAGCGCGGCGGGGGCGTCGGGGCCGAGGACCATCGCGGCCGTGGCGGCGGTGTTCGCGGCGACGCAGGACGGGGCCGCGACGGTGACGGTGCGCCAGCAGGCCGCCGGGTTGCGGCCGGTGCGCGGATCCACGATGTGGTGCACGCGCTGCCCGGCACGCTGCCAGGCGCGCACGGCGGAGCCGGACGTCGCCAGCCCGCCGCTGTGCACGGCGACGACGGGGGAGTCGGGCGCGGGCGCCCGGTGGTCGTCCGCGATCGAGACGCGCCAGCCGCCGTCCGGGGTCCCGCCCGCGACGGACAGGTCGCCGCCGAGGTTCACCAGTACGCCGCAGCGCACCGCGGCGGCTATCCGGTGGGCGGCGCGGTCCGCCGCCCACGCCTTGGCGGTCGCGCCGAGGTCCAGCGCGGTCCCGGCGGGCAGCCGGACGCGCCGGCGGGCGAAGTCCCACTCCACGTTCCGGTAGCCGGGGGCGGGCGCGGTCGCGGGCGCGCCGAGCTGCTCGGGGCGCAGCGAGGCGAAGGTGCGGTCGTAGCCGAGGCCGAGGACGGACGCGCCGACGGTCGGGTCGACCAGGCCGCGGCTCTCCGCGGCCGCACGCCACGCCACGTCCAGCGCCTCGGCGAGCAGCGGCCCGACGACCACGGTCGCACCGTCGGCCGCGTTGACGCGGGACAGCTCGGAGTCGACGCGGAACCGGCTGCACGCGGCGTCGACCGCCGCGAGTTCCGCGTGCAGCAGCCGCAGGGCGGGCGCCAGCCGCGTCGGGTCGGTCACCAGCAGATGGGCCGTCGTCCCGAAGACGGGGAAGTTCGCCTGGCCCGGACGGTCGTCCGGATCACGGGCCGGATCATGGGAGGGGGACGCGGGGCTGCTCATGAGCCACCCGAGGTGGTGTGGGTCGGCTGCGGCGCCGGGGCCGGCGGGGGAGCGACGGTCGTCGGGGGCGGCGCGACGGGGGTCGGCGGGATGTAGGGCGCGGCCGAGGTGTGCACCGGCGCGGGCACCGGGGCCGTGCGGTGGGGCGTCGCGGAGCGCGTCGACGGCGCCTGCGTGTGCGTAGCCGTCGCCTTGGGCGAGGCGGACGCGCTCAGGCTCGGGGTGGCGGAGGGGCTCGTGGGAGCGGCCGAGGGCGTCGTGGGCGAGGGGCTCGGCGCGCTGCCCGCGCTGCTGCCGCCGCCCGTGCTGGAGGCCTGGGCATAGCCCGTGGCCAGCGCGACCGTACCGACGGCGGCGGCCGCCGTCACCCAGCGCGTGGTGTTGCCGACGCGGCGCACCGATCGGTCGCGGCGGTGGGACCGGGCGCGGGCAGCGGGCTGCTCGGGCGCATCCATCTGGCGTCTCCTCGGGATCGGTGAGCGGCTACCGCACCAGCCTGCACACCCCCGCCCTGGGATTTCGGTTCAGGAACTCTTAAGAACCGGTAAACATCGGCTTCTGTGAGGCGATCATCCGTGTGGCGTCCCGGTTCCGCCCTCGTGCTCTCCGCCCTCTTCGCCGCGTCCCGAGCGGCGCTCGCGGCGGACGGGACGGGCCGGACGGGCGGGGCGAGTCGGACGGGTGGCGCGTGAGTCGGACGGGCCGGCGGGGAGCGAGAGGCGGACGGTCAGTCCGCCGCCGGGCGTCTCCTCCAGCGTCGCGCGACCGCCGTTGGCGGTGACCAGTCGGTGCACGATCGCCAGACCGAGTCCGGTCCCGCTCTCCCGCCCGGTGTCGAAGCGCCGGAACGCGCGCTCCCGCGCCGAGGCGTCCATGCCGGGCCCGTGGTCGACCACGGCCAGCTCGACCGCGCCGCCCTCCGCGTCGCGGCTGGTGCGGATCTCCACCTGTCCGCCCGCCGGAGCCGCCTCCAGCGCGTTGGCGAACAGGTTGTCCAGCGCCTGCTCCAGGTCGCCCGGCCCCATCGACGCCGTCACTCCGACCGGTCCGCTCGCGGTGAACCGCACCTCGCGCTCCTCGGCCACCGGCTCCCAGGCGGCGATCCGGTCCGCGACGACGCGGTCGAGGCGCACCGAGGTCGCCCGGGGCACGGAGTTCTCGGCGCGGGCCACGGCGAGCAGGCCGTCGACCATCCGGGACAGGCGCGCGATCTCCTCCTGCGCCCCGGCCAGCTCCACGGCGACGTCGTCCTCCACGTCGGCGGCCAGCAGGTCCAGCCGCAGGCGCAGCGCGGTGAGCGGCGTGCGCAGCTGGTGGGACACGTCGGCGATCACCGCGCGGTGGCCGTGGATCAGGTTCTCGGTCCGGGCCGCCATGGCGTTGAAGGTCGCCGCCAGCCGACGCACCTCCGGCGGCCCGTCCGTGACCGCCGCCCGCGCGCCGAGATCGCCCTCGCCCAGGCGCGCGGCCGCGTCGTCCAGTTTGACCAGCGGCCGCCCCACCCAACGCGCCAACCGGGTGGCCACGAGGAGCGCCGCGGCCAGCGCGCCGAGCGCGCAGAGGCTGAGCCAGCCCCAGACCTCCACCAGCTGCCGGTTCAGGTCGCCGGTCGGCCGTGAGTAGAGCAGCGCGCCCGACGGCGGAACGGTGTCGTCGACCGGGACCGCCATGGTCAGCCAGCCGTCGTCCTGCCGGGTCTGCGCCTGACCGGTACGCAGCACGTCCGCGACGGCGGACGGCGGAAGGGCGGTGGCGTGGCACGCGGTGGAGAGGATGACCGTGCCGTGCTTGTCGTAGACCTGCGCGCAGTCGCCGTGCCGGCCCGCGTTCGCGACCTGCTCGGCGGCCTCGGTGTCGGGGTGGTTGTCGGAGAGGTGCTCCTCGGCGGCGGAGGCGACCGAGCGGGCCCGCGCGGCGGTCTCCTCGCGGAAGGAGTCGTGCTCGCGGTCGGTGATCGAGATGCCGAGCGGCACCACGGCGAGCACCAGCAGGGCGACGATCAGCGCCCCCACGCTGAGGGCGATCCGTCGCGTCACGACCGGACGTCCGGCGCGGGGGCCTCCCGGCCGGGGGCGGCGACGTCCTGGCGGCCGGCCTCGGCCGCGTCCCTGTCGCTGTCGTCGGTGCCGGTGCCGGTGCCGGTGCCGGTGTCGGTGTCGGGTTCCGTGACGCCGGACGGGTCGCCCAGGCGGAAGCCGCGACCGTAGACGGTCTCGACGAGACCGGGTGCGCCGAGCTTGCGGCGCAGCGCGGCGACGTGGACGTCCAGCACCTTGGTCGGCCCGTACCAGTGCGCGTCCCAGGCGCGCTCCAGGATCTCCTGCCGGGTGACCACCCGGCCGGGATCGACCGCCAGGCAGTGCAGGATGTCGAACTCCTTGGGCGTCAGCGCTATCTCCTGTGCGCCGACGGTGACGCGCCGGGTGCGCGGGTCGACCGTCAGCGGGCCGTGCACGATCAGCTCCGTGCCGCTCGGGCGGGTGCGCCGCAGCACCGCGCGCAGCCGGGCCAGCAGTTCGGCCAGGCCGAACGGCTTGACCAGGTAGTCGTCCGCGCCCTCGTCGAGCGCCGCGACGCGGTCTGCCTCCTCGCCCCGCGCGGTCACCACGATGATCGCCGCGTCCGACTGCCGGCGCAGCCGACGGCAGACCTCCACACCGTCCAGGTCGGGCAGCCCCAGGTCCAGCAGGACGACGTCGGGGACGGGCCGCGCGCCGAGCGCCTCGGCTCCGGTCCCCGCGCAGCGGACGGCGTAGCCGGCCCGGGTCAGCCCGCGCACGAGCGAGTCCGCGATGCCCTGGTCGTCCTCGACGACCAGCACGGACAGGGTGGCGCTCGCCCCTGCGGTGTCGGTGACCTGTGCCATTGCCCCAGCGTAGAGCCTGCCCCGGGATGGTCCCGGCCGCAGCGGGCGCCCGGGCCGGGATCTTAACCGGATTTGAAGAGGATCCGTACCGGCGTTTGACGGGCCTTCACGCACACTGGAGTCATGAGGCGAGGAGCCCCCTGGCGGGCTTCCTGCCGTTCCGCGCTCCAGGGGGAGGAGGCCGCATGTCCGCTGCCCAACCGTACCGACCGCCCACCGGTCCGTACGAGCGCCGCAGCGCCGGGCTGCTCCGCGTGCGCCGGGTGACCCGGTGGACCCTCGTCGGCTCGGCCGCCTCGGCCCTCGTCCTCGGCCTGGGCTACGCCCACGCCCTGCCCGACCTGGCCTCCCTCCTCCCGTCGCACGCCTCCGACGGAGGCAGCGGCGGGGGCGGCGGCGGTGGCGTCGGCGACTTCACCGGCGGCGGCGGTGCACAGGCGCCCTCCCTGCCGGGTGCGGGCTCGGGCGGCAGCCACACCTCCACCGGCGCGTCCTGACTCCTCGTCCGCCCTCGCCCCGTCACCGCGTCACCGCGTCACCCTCACCGCACCACCCCTCCGGTCCCGACCGCCGTCTTTGCCGCCGCAGCCCCCGGCAAAGGCCCCGGCCGGGGCCACTCGGGCCTCTCGGCCCAGGCCGTAGCGGGCGAAGAGGTCAGCGCGGATCAGCTCCGCAGGGGCTTCCGCGCCCGGCAGCAGCATGCCGATGCACGCGCCCATCAGCGCGCCGCGCAGCACCGGGTGGTCGGCCTGGACACCGCCCCGGGCCCCCGCGCCCCGCACCGCGAGGGCCACCCTGACGGCCACCGCCAGGCCTGTCGCCCGCCGCCGCACCGGTCACGCACCGACCGCCCCCGTCCGGCACCTCGAAGGCGGTCCGTCCCGGCCGCTTGCCCTTGCGGGCTTGTCGCCGTCGCCCGGGCCCTGCAGATCTTGCCGGCCGCTCGCTCCTGTGGTTCGCCCCGCCGCCCGCTCGTGCGGTTGGTCCCGCCGCTCGTCCCGGCGACTCCTCCCCTCCGCCCGATCCCGCCGGCCGACCCCTGGGCCCGATTAAAGTGATATCTCTATACTGGCGCTGTTGGATGCCCGAGGCATTCGGGCTGAATCGAGTGAGCGAGGCGGTCCGGATGGACGGGGTGGCGGCGGCGATCAGCGAGCGGGTGGCGCGCAGTGTGCCGGGGGCGGTCGGCCTGGTGGCCGGCCTCGGGTTGGTCGCCGGGGGCGCCGCGCTCGTGGGGAGCGCGCGGGCGGCCGGGGTGGTCCTGCTCGTGCTGGGGGCGCTGGCCCTCGGGGGGCTGACGGCCGTCGCCCCGGGGCAGGCGCGGGTGGTGTCGCTCTTCGGCCGCTACGACGGGACCGTCCGCACGACCGGTCTGCGCTGGGTGAACCCCTTCACCAAGCGCCAGCGCGTGTCGACCCGGATCCGCAACCACGAGACGGCCACGCTCAAGGTCAACGACGCCGACGGCAACCCGATCGAGATGGCGGCGGTCGTCGTCTGGCAGGTGGCCGACACCGCCAAGTCGGTCTACGGCGTCGAGGACGTCGTGGCCTTCGTCGCGACGCAGGCCGAGACCGCCGTGCGGCACGTCGCCGGCAGCTACCCGTACGACGCGCGCGGCGAGGACCGCCTCACGCTGCGCGAGAACGCCGAGGAGATCACCTCCCGGATGTCCGAGGAGATCGCGCAGCGGGTCGCCCTGGGCGGCGTGTCCGTGGTCGAGTCGCGCATCACGCGCCTGTCCTACGCGCCGGAGATCGCGCAGGCGATGCTCCGCCGCCAGCAGGCGGACGCGATCGTCGACGCCCGCCGCCGGGTGGTGGAGGGCGCGGTCGGCATGGTGCGGATGGCGCTGGAGCAGCTCACCGAGGAGGATCTGGTGGACCTGGACGAGGAGCGCAAGGCGGCGATGGTCTCCAACCTGCTCGTCGTGCTGTGTAGCGAGTCCGCGACCCAGCCGGTCGTGAACACCGGCACCCTCTACCAGTAGGCGGGACCGTGGGGGAACGGAAGAACATCCTCCTGCGGCTCGATCCGGCGGTGCACGACGCGCTGGCCCGGTGGGCCGGGGACGAGCTGCGCAGCACCACCGCCCAGATCGAGCTGCTGCTGCGCCGCGCCCTCGCGGACGCCGGGCGGCTGCCGAACAACGTCGGCGGCCTGCCCCGGCGGGGCCGCCCGCCCAAGCGCCCTCACTCGGAGGAGGACCAGCAGGAAGCGTGAATCCGCAGGTCGGGGGCCGTGGACCTGCACCGCTTAAAGTGATATCACTTAAAGTGTGACGGTGAAACGAGACGGCGCCACGACCCGCAGCGCGGCGGCCCGGACGGGCCCCGCGATCGTCGTGGACGGACTGACCAAGCGCTTCGGCGAGCGCACCGCGTTCGCCGACGTGACCTTCGACGTCGCCTACGGCGAGGTCTTCGGGTTCCTCGGGCCCAACGGCGCGGGCAAGACCACCACGGTGCGCACACTCGGCACCCTGCTGGCGCCCACCTCCGGCAACGCGACGGTCGCGGGCCTGCCGCTGACGGAGGCCAACGGCGTCGAGATCCGCCGCCGGATCGCGGTCATGCCGGAGTCGCCGGGCCTGTACCTGCGCCTGAGCGTCGCGGAGAACCTGGAGTTCTTCGCCGGCCTGTACGAGCTCGACGACCGGCGCGCGCGCATCGAGCGCGCGCTGCGCGCCGTCAACCTGCTGGACCGGGCGAGCGACCCGTGCCGCGCGCTCTCCAAGGGCCTGCGGCAGCGCGTCGGACTGGCCCGCGCCCTGCTGAGCGACCCGGAGATCCTCTTCCTCGACGAGCCCACCTCCGGCCTGGACCCGCTCGCGGCGCGCGACGTGCACGACCTCATCGACGGCATGCGCCGCCAGGGCGTCACGATCTTCCTGACCACGCACCGCCTCGCCGAGGCCGAGGCGCTGTGCGACCGCGTCGGCATCATGAACACCACGCTGCGCACCATCGGCCGTCCCGACGAGCTGCGCGAGCAGCTGTTCGCCAAGACCCTCCAGATCGCCACCCGCGACCCGCTGACCGACCCTGACGCGGTGTTCGGCGGACTTCCCGGCGTCGAGGGCTGGCACGACGGCGCCGCAGCCGCCGGCGGGGCCGCCTACGTGCTCACCGTCACGGACGCGGAGCTCGCGGCGCCCGCCGTCGCCCGCGCGGTGGTGGGCGCGGGCGCGGACCTGCTCGCCCTCAGCCCGTCCCGCCACTCCCTGGAGGACGTCTACCTCCAGCTCATCGACGAGGACGTGGAGGCGCGGACCCGATGAACACGACGATCAACCCGATGAGCTGGACCCGGATCCGCGCCCTGATCCGCAAGGAGATCAACGACTACCGGCGCAACCGCTTCATCGCCGTCACGATGGCGGTGCTGCCGGTGGTCTTCATGATCAGCCCGGTGATCACCATCTTCAAGCTGCCCGCCGACGCCCCGGCGTCGCGGATCGACACGGTGGTCGGCCTCTCCCTGCTCTACCTCATGCTGATCCCCGCCCTCGTCCCGGCGGTCGTCGCCTCCTACGCGGTGGTCGGCGAGCGCGAACAGGGCACCCTCGAACCGGTGTTGACCACACCTGTGCGTCCCGCCGAGTTCCTGGTCGGCAAGGCGCTGGCCGCGCTCCTGCCGACGCTGCTGATCTCGTACGTGATGTACGGGATCTTCCTGGGCGCGGTGGGGGCGTTCGCGCACGAGAACGTCGTCCACGACATCTTCGAGGCGCCCAGGATCCTCGCGCAGCTGCTGTTCACGCCGCTGCTGGCCGGCTGGTCGATCTGGGTGGGCATCGCCATCTCCACCCGCAGCGGCGACGTCCGCGTCGCCCAGCAGCTCAGCTCGTTCGCGAGCCTGCCGCCGCTGGCGGTGGCCGCGCTGGTGGGCTTCGACGTCATCAAGCCCACGCTGACGGTGGCTCTGGGCCTGGGCCTCGCCCTGCTGGTGATCGACGTGCTCGCTTGGCGGGTGGTCTCCGTCCTGTTCCACCGCGAGCGCCTGCTCACGGGCGGCGTCAAGGCCTGACGCCGCCCGCCCGGCTGGTCGGCCCTACCTCCAGCGGCGTCGCCGCCGCCCGAAGAACCACCCCGCCGGCGGCTTGTCCGCCCGCCACGGCTGCGGCTCCGGCGCCTCCCGGCGCCACCGCGCCGCCAGCATCCGCGCCCGCGCCGACGGCTCACTGTGCTCCGCGCCCCGGACGAACGCCTCGTCCAGGACGACGCCGTCCCAGTCCCCGGCAGCCCCTCGGTCCTCCAACATCCGTCCTCCGCCCGCTCCCGACCCTGCCCCCGCAGGGTCGACGATGCGCCCAGTCTGCAACATCGCCCGTCAAGTCCACGTGAGGGCGAAAATGAGGGATCAAGTCGGTGACGGGGCAGTCACATGGAGATTGGTGATCCTGCCGCTCTGGACCACTGGACCCCGGTGCACGCCGCCGAGCACGGTGTTGTGGACGCTTGTCCGCTCAGTCGGGTCCGGCCCCGGTGCGAGCGCGTCGAGCAGCGCGCGCATCTCATCGATCGCCGAAGCATCCTGCCGCAGCAGCCGCTGGAAGCGGGCCCGCCATTCGACCTCGATGTCGCCAGCCAGCTCTCCGCGCGCGGCGGTCGGCAATGCCACCAACTCGGCGCGGGCCTCGTCGAGATCCGCTGCAGCCGCCAGGGGGTTACGCCGGGAGAACAGACGGCTGAACCGCTCCTTCACGCCTTTCCAGGAATCCGAGATCATCAACCCGATCAGGGCCGTGGCCGCCGAGGCCGCGAGCTTCTCCATCTCGCTGTCCATGGTTCCTCCGTTGAAGTTCGATCGTAGGGGTCGCTACTGCTCGTCGGGGCTGTCGGAAACCGCCGGGTCGCACGGCTCGGACTGCGGGTTGTCGAAACGCCGACGCAGTTCAGCGGCGATCTCCGGCCTGCCGTGGGCGGCGAAGGCGTCGGCCACTCTCCCCACCAGAAGGCCTCGGGCCGGGTCGTCGTTCGGGATGCCCTCCGTGACGAGCAGGGCCTCGAAGTGGTCAGCTCCGCTCGGAGGTTGCGGCTCTTCGGAGCGAGCCTGCCCCATGGTCCCCGCCTCCGGCCCCGCAGACGTCGTGGCCGGGGCTGCCGCTGCCAAGGAGGGCACGAGATGGCGGAACTGCGTCGGCACCTCCGAGTTCCGCGCCGCTGAGGAGAGCTGGGTGAGCAGCCCTATGTCGCTCACCGTCTTCTCGATGTGGTCGTCGTTCCTGGCCAGCCACCAGACCACGGCGCTGCCAGTGTCCTTGAGCACGTCCTCGCCCAGGTACTCGCGCCTGCTCTGCTCGTACTTCCGCTCGTGCTCCCAGACAGCCTTGTCCTTGCGGACCGACGCGAGCTTGTCGAGGCGCTCCTGGTCCCGCTCGGCGAGGGCGAGGGTGACGGACTCGGCCATGACGTCGAGGTAGCCCGTCGGATCCTCCTGCATCCGGCCCAGCGCCCCGTTCAGCTCGTGCTGGACGAGCGACGCTCTGGCGGGATCCCGCTTCTCGGTGATCGCGCTTGCCCGAGCCAGGATGGCGTCGACGGCGACGCCCGCTGGATTGATGACCGGTTCCTCGGCCGTCTTGCCGGTGGGGCACCAGCGTACTGTCGCCGCGAACCGGAAGTCGTAGTCCTCCCAGGCGCTGGGCAGGCTCACCTGGGTGACTCGCTGGTCGCGCCGCTCGACCGGGGCCACCGGAAGGTGGGGGATCAGCTCTAGGGGGACGGGATTGCGTCGCCGGCCGGCCACGGCGGAGGACGCCACCGGCGTGACTACCGCCAGGGCCACGAGCGTGAGCCAGGACCACAGGGGCCACTGGGACTCAAGGTCGACGACGGCGAACAGCAAGCCACAGATGACAGTGACGAAGGTGATCACAGTCTTGCAGCCGGACGTCATGGGTGTTGCCTCCTGGAGTACGGATGACGGGGGGTCAAGCGACCGAGAAGCCCTGGACGGCGTCGATTCTCTGCCGCAGCGTCGTGGTGACGGCGTGCCGAGCGCTTTCGGGCGCGGCGTGGACGGACCGGTGCGCCCAGTCGCGGGCGGCGGTGTAGAGGCGACCGAGGTGGTCACCCTTCCCGTCGCAGGCGTCGACGAGCACACCGGTGAGGAGTTCGGCGACCCCTGCCGCCTCGCAGGCGAGGTCGAACCAGCGGCACGCCGTTTCCTGCCAGTCTGGCAAGCGGCGGGCGGTGAAGACGCCGCACCATCCCAGGACCAGACTCTTCCGCAGCGTGGAGTCGGTGATCAGGACACTGGGATCGGCGAGCGCGAGGAACAGTTCGGTGTCGGCCCTCCACGGCCGGTCGAGGGGAGCCGCCGCGATGCGGCGCAAGAGGAGCCGGTGCAGCCACCGATCGCCGGAGGCGAGCCGCAGCAGTGCCTCCTGCGCGCTGGTGCCTCGGTGTTGGCGTCGTGCGAGGTGGTGCAGCCGGACGAGGGCCTGGTCCGGATGGCGGATCGCCATCACCTCCGCGCACACGCCGACCAGGACGGCCGTGAGCCCGACGTTCTGGCTTTCCAATGACCAGTGGTAGATGCGCCGACGGAAGGAGCGGCCGTGTTCCCGGCTTTTCAGGCCGTGCTCCAGGACTTGGGCGGCCGCCCGGAGCTGGCGACCGTCCGGCGAGGTGGTCCAGGCGGGCACCAGTTCGCAGAGCAGCTCTCGGTCGCCGGTGCTGAGGCACTGATCGGCGAAGCGCTTGACCAGGGCGTCACGGTCTGCGTCGGTGAGCTCGGGGGCGCCGATCTCGTCAGCGACCCAGACAGACAGGGCGGGGCGCACACCCTGCAGGTAGCGCCAAAAGTGCTCGCGCACGGCCTTGTCGAATCCGAGCCTTTCGAAGCGCACTCGTCCGTCTGCGGCGGTGCGCGCACCGACCTCGTCCAGGCGCTGGAAGAGATCAGTGCGTTCCAGGAGCGGGCTCTGGTCTTGCGGATGGGACAAGACGGTGAGCAGGGCGGTCGTGCCACGGTCGACGGCGTCCCCGTGGGCCTCGTGCAGCATGGCGGTGACGAGCAGCAACGCCCTCTGGGACCCGTCGCGCAGACGGTGCACCAGCTGCGCCACTTCGTCGCTGCGGTCGGCAGCCGCGTCGACGGCGGCTGCGCACCAGTCGGCGAAGTCTCCTTGGCCATCGTCCCGTTCGCTTGCCTGGACGATGAGTTGGGCTACGGCGGCGACCTCGTGCAGCGGCCGGTTCGCGTGAAGGAACTCGGCCAGTGCCGGAGGCGTCCCGTCGTCGATGCGGATCCCGGCGGTGGTCAGATAGCGGCGGAGCACGCGAGGTCGCTCGGCCGCCTCGATGGCGACCCGGAACCGCTCCAGCGCCTCTGGCAGGGGGGTGGCGGCGGTCGCGGGCAGCACGACCACGAGGTGCGCACGGTGCCAGCGGACCCGCTCGCGGAAGCTCTCCAACTGGCTCCGGATGTCCGGCCAGAAGCGGCCGCCGGTTTCGCTGAGGTCGAGCAGGAGCCGGGCGTCGGGGCCAACGTCCACCGAGGCGAGGTCGCGTGCCCGCTCCTCGTCGTCGTCCTCGGCGATGAGCTCGTAGAACGGGCGGGCGTCGCCCCGCAGTTCGTGCAGGAGCATGCGGGCGGCGGAGGTCCGGCCGCAGCCGGCGGGCCCGCTTAGAATGACCAGGTGCTCGGCCGCCAGGGTGCGGCGCGCTGCAGCGAAGCTGTCGGGGTACACGAAACGTTCGCGGAGCCAGGCCAGTTCCTCCTCGGCGAGTCGACGAGGTGTCCTGCCGCGGGCATCGCGGGTGAGCTGCTCCGTGACGTAGTAGACATACTGGTCGCCGGACCCGGTGTGCACGCTGCCGTGTGTGCCCGAGACATCGGTGCGGAAGGAATCAGTCACCGCCCGCCGTCCCGTCGCCGACGTGGGCCGCTGAAGTCATTCCTGATCGTTCCCCGGACGTCGCCCTGCACGTAGGTGGCGCCGTCGCCGGAGAACTCGTTGTGGTTGCCGTGGTAGTGGCGTTCGTGGATGTCCCCCCTGCCCGTGTGCACGGGGCCGTGGTTGCCCTTGACAACCGTGCCCACGTCACCGCTGATGTCTCGGGTCTGGACGCTCGTGCCCCGTAGGTTGTCGACGGAGTTGTGCACGCTGCCCGGAACCGGGTCGGTGTCGGGACGGGCCGCAGTGTCGGCCTGTCGCAGGGCGGAGACGAGTGCGACGAGTTCGTCGCCGATGCGGCGCAGGCCCGTCTCGGCGTCGTTGAGGTCGAGGCGCAGGGACTGAGACTCGGCAATCTCGCGCAACTCGGGCGGGAAGTCCGCGACGCGCAGCCGCTCGGTGCGACGTCCCTCGAGGACCGGGATCACTGGAATGCCGTACTCGAGGGCCGTCAGGATCTCCCGCCGGACCCAGTCGCTCTCGTCGTGCAGGGAACCGGAGTCGAACCACGACTCCCCGATGACCGCCAGCAGGACGGCACTGCGCCGGATGTTGTCGAGCAGTTCGCGCGGATACCTGGCGCCAGGGCGGATCGATTTCGAGGCGCGGAAAATCCGTTCGCTGCCGAAACGGTGGGACAGCTCGCGTTCGATCAACGTCGCTGTCTTGTCGCCGTCGCCGGTCCGGTAGTTGATGAAGACATCAGGCACGTGTCGCTCCCCTGGGGTCGATGAGGTGCAGGGACGAGGTGAGGTCGGGCGTCAGGTCGCGCACTGACGCGTTGCCCGGATGCCGGGCCAGCACGCGGGCCAGCTTGCGCAGGTCGGCCGCGATGGTCGCCGACCCCACCACCGGAAGCGTGCCGAGCAGCTCGCGGGCCAGTGCGCAGGCTTGGTCAATGTCCCCCGCTGTCGCGTGGGCGAGTGCCTGGCGCGCCCCGTAGCGAGCGCGGGTGCGCATCGCCTCCGGCGGTATCCGATGCAGCTGCTCGGCCAGCATTTCGGCCGCCTGCCGGGGGCGTCCGAGGTCGTGGAGGCACCAGCCGAGGATCATCGCTGCGGGATCAGGAAGGTTCCGGGTGCCCAGAATCGACCGATGGCTCTCGTGGGCTGCTTGTTCGAGCAGGTCGCGCGCTCGGTCGAGACTGTTCAGGCTGGCGCACTCGTCGCCGGCGAGGGCGTGCCCCTGCGCCTCCCGCTGCGCCGCCAGGCCGCGGATCCGGGCAGGGGCGTTCCGCGTTTGGGCTTGCTGGGCCAGGGCGACGGTCCGATCGGCGTCCTCCCGGTAGAGCGTCACCAATGCGCGGCGGACGAGGGCGTAGGCGGCGAGATCGTCGTCGCCTCCGGCGGCTGCGAGGGCCACGGCGCGCTGCGTCCACCACAGTGCCCCTTGGTCGTCCCCTGTCTCCTGGACCAGCCAGCCGACGTACTCGGCGTATCGGGAGCCGAGCCTGAGCAGCGCGAGTCGCAGCGGGCCCTCGGCTTGGCCAGACAGCTCGCGCAGGCTGTGGGTCTGGGCGATAAGGGTGGGCAGCAGGTAGGACGGGCTCACCGACTGCCCCAGCTTCCGGTACTGGTCCAGCATCAGGCCGGAGGTCTCCAGGACCATCGGGGCCTGGGCGGCGACGGGACCGCCAGGCTCACCACCGAACCGGATGCTCAGGGCCGAGGCGAACCCGGCGCCGACGACCTGACGGCGACTCAACGATCCGAATACGTTGGACCCGTCCGGGGACAGCTGCAACGACCACACCTCCTCGTCGTGCTCCGTAGGCACAATCACTTCCTCCGGCGGTAGCACCGGCGCCAGGGCGGACAACCGGCCGTCCGCCCCGAGCGCCGTGTCGCAGAGGCGTGCCAGGGCGCGGCTCGGGGACTTGAGACCCCGCTCCACCTTGCTCAACTGCCCTTTGCTGTAGTGCACAGACGCCGCGAGACCGGTGAGCGTGAGCCCGGCGGCGAGCCGCAGCCTTCGCAGTTCTCGCCCGAACTCGCCTGGCTGCCAAGCCACATGAGCCTCCTTGTGCCTGTTCGGCAGCCCTGCCGCAGAACAGGTTGCGACGACCGGCCCTGCACGAACAAGGCGACCGTGAGGGTTTCCCGTTGCCACTTCGTAGGCAATCGGAGTGGCATGGCCTTGTCGAGGCGGACGTGAGCCAAGATCACGAGTCCGAAATCGGTCGCTAGCTGGGGCGATCGCATCGCAAGATTGAGGTGATGACCTCCGACCCTCGAATCTCCGCTCTCGAATCTGCTGCCTCTGCACCACGCGGCCGACTTGCTGCGATCCGCGACTCCCTCATCGGCCTCGCCACCGGCGACGCCTTCGGCGCCCAGTTCTTCGTCTCCGACAACCTGCCGGCCCTGCGGGCCCGGCGACTGCCGCCCGGCCCCTGGCCCTGGACCGACGACACCGAGATGGCCTGCTCCGTCGTCGACGTCCTGGAACGCTGCGGCGGGGTGGAACAAGACGCGCTCGCCCGCGCGTTCGCCGAGCGGCACGACTTCGACCGGGGGTACGGACCCGCGATGAACCGCATGTTGCGGCTGGTGCGGCAGGGCGGCGAATGGCGTGAGCTCGCGGCCGGGCTGTTCGACGGCCAGGGCTCGTGGGGCAACGGCGCGGCCATGCGGGTCGCGCCGCTCGGTGTGTGGTTCGCGGGGGATCCCGGGCGGGCGGCGCAGCAGGCACGGCTGTCCGCAGAAGTGACGCACACCCACCCCGAGGCGGCCGCCGGGGCCGTCGCCGTCGCCGTCGCGGCGGCGGTGGCGGCCCGGGGTGCCAGCGGGGAGGAACTACTGCGCACGGCGACGGAGCTGACGCCGCCCACCCGGGTGCGCGACGGGCTGGCGGAGGCGGCCGGGCTGCTCGCGCAGCCGCACGCCGAGTACGCCGCGCACCGGCTCGGCAACGGACGGCAGGTCAGCGCCGCCGACACCGTGCCGTTCGCGCTGTGGTGCGCGGCCCGGCACCTGGACCGGTACGAGGACGCGCTGTGGGCCTGCTCCTCCGTCGGCGGAGATGTGGACACCAACTGCGCGATCGTCGGCGGCGTCGTCGCGGCGCGCGTCGGCACCGACGGCATTCCGCGGGCGTGGCGGGAGGCGACGGAGGCGCTGCCCCGGTGGGCCGCCCGCTGAGTCCGGGCGCGGGGCCGGGCCCGAGGCCCGGCTGATTCCGGCCCCGAGTCCGGGCCTGAGGTCCCCTCAGACCGCGGAGCGGTCGGGGGCGTCGGCCGGGAGGGCGACGTCGGGCGCCGGCGTGGCGGCTTCCGGGGCCGGCCTGCGCAGCGGGATGCAGGAGGCGACGGCCGCGGCCACGAGCGCCACGCCGCAGCCGACCAGCATGCCGGTGCGGAACCCGTTCGCGGAGGGGAGGGTGTACGGGCCGAAGCGGGTGGTCATGTGGGAGAGGACGACCCCGACGACGGCCGCGGACAAGGTGGTGCCGATGGAGCGCATCAGCGTGTTGAAGCTGTTGGCCGAGCCCGTCTCCGACAGCGGGACGGCGCCCATGATCAGGGCGGGCATCGCGCCGTACGCCAGGGCCACGCCGCTGTTGACGACGATCGAGGCGGCCAGCAGGCCCCAGGTCGAGCCCATCAGCGGGACGGTCGTGCCGTAGCCGACGGCGATGACGAGGCTGCCGACGACCAGGGTCGTCTTCGGGGTGCGCGCGGCGGAGAGCTTCGCGCCGAGCGGGGAGACGAGCATCATCATCAGGCCCGCCGGGGCCATCCACAGGCCCGCCGCCTGCATGGACTGGCCGAGGCCGTAGCCGGTGGCCTTGGGGAGCTGGAGCAGCTGAGGCGAGATCAGGGCGGAGGCGTACATCGCGAAGCCCACCACGATGGAGGCGGCGTTCGTCAGCAGCACCTGGCCGCGCGCGGTGATCCGCAGGTCGACGAGCGGGGAGGGGGAGCGCAGCTCCCACCAGGACCAGGCGAGCAGCACGGCGACGGCCGTCGCGATCAGCCCAAGGGTGGTGCCGCTGCCCCAACCCCAGTCCGCGCCCTTGGAGACGGCGAGCAGCAGGCAGACCAGTCCGGCGCCGAGCCCGACCGCGCCCGGGACGTCGAAGCCGCCCTCGGCCCGCGCGGGGACGGAGGGGACCAGGGCCCAGATCAGCGCGCCCACCAGGACGCTGAGCGCTCCGGCGGCCCAGAACAGCACGTGCCAGTTGGCGTGCTGGGCGACGGCGGCGGAGACGGGCAGGCCGAGCGCGCCGCCGATGCCGAGCGAGGAGCTGATCAGCGCGATCGCGGAGCCCATCCGCTCGGGCGGCAGCACGTCCCGCAGCGTGCTGATGCCGATGGGCACCAGGCCCGCGCCGATGCCCTGGAGGCCGCGGCCGACGATCATCGGCGCGAGGGAGCCCGCCGTCGCGCAGACGACCGAGCCGGCGATCACCGGGACCATGCAGACGAGCAGCATCGGCTTCTTGCCGTGGAGGTCTGCCAGGCGTCCGATCGCCGGCGTGGTGACGGCGGCGGCGAGCAGCGTCGCGGTGACGGCCCAGGACGCGTTGCCCGCGGTGGTGTGCAGCAGCGTCGGCAGTTCGCCGATCAGCGGGACGATCAGGGTCTGCATCAGTGAGACGACGATGCCTGCGAGGGCCAGCACGCCGACGACGACGCCGGTGCGGGGAGCCGGCTGCGAGCCGTCCATGCGGTACTCCTTGCGATGACTGCGAGCGTGACGGTGGAACGAGACGGTGGAGCGTGACGGTAGGGCGTGGCGTGGAGCGATATGCACAGTACATAGACTGTGCGTCATGCACAATCGATGCATCGTGAACGCCACTCGGGCGTGATCGTCCGGCGGGTCCCTCGCCGCGCGGTCGCGTCCGGGTCGACGGGCTCCGGAGGTGGTCGTGTCGAAGATCGGGTGGCGGTGTGAAGGATTGCGGGAGTTTGCATAACGATGCATCCCGTGGTCGTTATCGATCTTGTGGGCGGCCTCCGCGCGCCCTAAGTTCCCGTGGCGTGTTCAGCTCACCTTTGATCAGCGTCATCGTCGCCGCGCACGACCTCCAGGGCTCCCTCACGACCTGCCTGCAGTCGGTGCTCGCGCAGTCGTTCCGGGACATCGAGGTCATCGTCGTGGCCGACCCCTCCCCTGAGTGCCCGTCCGATGTGATCGGCGCCGCGGAGCGCGAGGACGAGCGGGTCTCGGTCGTGCGCCTGGACACCGTCGCCTCCGTCGGCGCGGCCAGGAATGCGGGCGCGGCGCGGGCCGCGGGCGCGTACCTGCTCTTCCTCGACGCCGACCACGTCCTGTGGGACGGCACGCTGCAGGCCATGGCCGACCGGCTGCGCACCTGCGACGGGCCGGACGTGCTGCTCTTCGGCCACACCCGGCTGCACCGCGGCCGCTCCTGGCCCGGCGGCGCGGCGGAACTCCTGGCCGGACAGGGCACCACGGCCTTCGACCCCGCCGGCCAGCCCCAGCTGTTCGGCGCCCCCGCCTACATGTGGGACCGGCTGGTCCGCCGGGACCTGTGGCTGCGGGCGGGCGCGTCCTTCCCCGACGGCCTGCACGAGGAGATCTCCGTCCAGCACCGACTGATGCTCGCCGCGTCCACCGCGGTCGTGCTCAAGTGGGACTGCGCGCAACTGCGCCGTCGCCACACCGCCCACCCGGTCGGCGGCCCGGACGGCACCCACTTCGACGTGTTCGACCGCTACGAGGAGAGCTTCGGCCTGCTGGAGGCCCAGGGCCGCAGCGACGTCGTCCCCCACCTCTTCACCCGGATGGTCCGTCAGTACCTCTTCCTGCTGGCCCTGTCGGACTGCATCCCGCGGTCCCGACGTCAGGACTTCTTCCAGCGGGCCGCCGCCCACTACCAGCGCTACGTCCCCGAGGGCTACGAGCGCCCGGCCGGCAAGGAGGGCGTCAAGTTCCAACTCCTCGCCAACGGCGGGTACGCGGCCTTCCAGACGGCGCGCGTGTCCGCCGTCGCCCGGGGCGTCCTCTCGCGCTCCTGAGGTCCGGCGGGGCGACAGGACGGGCGACGGGACGGGCGGCGGGGCGGGCGTACGGCGGATCCGGCGCGGGGGGTCGTCGCCTGGGGTTGTCCCCAGGGCGCCCTCGGGGGTCACCGCCATGGGCGCAAGCGGTCGACCGCTGCGAGGCTGGGCTCAGGAACCAGGAACCACCGCCGCCCCCCATGACGAGGTCTCACTCATGCGCCGCCCCCGCGTTGTCCTGTCGGCCGTCGTCACGCTGCTCCTCTGCGCGGCGGCCCCCGCAGGCCCCGCTGCCGCTTCCGACGCCCAGCATGCCGTGCCGTCCGCGCCGCCCCCGCCGCTCCCGGCCGTCCTGCGCACGGCGACCGCCCAGGCGGTCGCCGACGGCTACCCCGCCGCCCTCGCCTACGCCCGGCGCGGCGACGCCGACGCCACGGCCGCCGCGGGGCGGGCCGACGTCGCCACCGGACGCCCGGCCGAGCCCGACGACCGGTTCCGGATCGCGAGCAACACCAAGTCCTTCGTCGCCACCGTGCTGCTCCAACTGGTCGCCGAGCACCGGCTCGGCCTGGACGACAGCGTGGAGACGTGGGTGCCGGGCGTGCTCTCCTCGCTGGGCGACGACGGCCGCCGGATCACCGTCCGCGAGCTGTTGAACCAGACCAGCGGCGTCTACGACCCCACCACCGACCCCGCCTTCTTCGCGCCCTACCTCCAGCGCCACGAGATGGGCTACGTCTACACCCCGCGCGAGGTGGTGGCCGAGGCCACGGCCCACCCGCTGCTCTTCGCCCCCGGGACCCGGTGGAGGTACTCCAACACCGACTACCTGCTGGCCGGGCTGGTGATCGAGGCGGTCACGGGGCGCAGCGCGGGCCGGGAGATCTCCGACCGGATCCTGCGCCCGCTGGGCCTGACCCACACCACGCTGCCGCTGACCGACCCGCAGATCCACGGTCGCCACCTGAACGGCTACGACCTGGCCCAGCGCGACGTCACCGTGTTCAGCCCGTCGTATGACTGGACCGCCGGCGCGATGATCTCCACGCTCGGCGACCTGGCCGCCTTCGACCGCGCGCTGTTCGCCGGTCGGCTGCTGCCCCCGGTCGAGCAGCAGGCCCTGGAGACCGTCCCGGACGTGCCCGGGAACGACGGCTACGCGCTCGGCGTGACGCGGTCCGCGGTCGACTGCGGCGACGGCCGCCAGGCGGCCGTCTGGGAGACCGACGGCGGTGGACCCGGCTTCACGAGCATCTCGCTGACCTCGGCCGACGCCGACCGTCAACTGATCCTGGCCGGCACGGTCTTCGACCTCGGCCAGGATCTCCGGCACCAGCGTCCGGTCCCGGCGTCGGGCGCTTTCGGGCCGGCCCAGACGGCGGTGTTCTGCGACTGAGCCGGGCGGGGTCTGCGGGCAGGCCGGACGCTCGACGGCCGGGTCGTCAGCTCGGCTGGGCCACGGGAGACGGCGCGTTCGGGTCGCTCGGGTAGGTGCCGAGGTTGTAGAACCGCCACGAGTGCAGCGACTCAGGATCGGCCAGGTGGATCTCCAGCACATCGCGCGCGCCATCGGCGTAACGGATCGTCACCGAGGCGTCCGCGGTGTCCGAGGGGTTGGGCGCGAGCGTCACGATGGCGGGCCCGGCGGCCGCGTCACGGCTGTGGGCGAAGTCGGCGGCGGAGAAGCCGGTCGGCCCGCCGTTGTCGGTCGACGGAACCACAGCTCGGAGTTCGCTGTCGCTGTGGTCGGCGAGCCCGCGCAGGTAGCAGCGGACCAGTCCGGCCTCGTCCGTACTCGCGTTCTCGATCCGGGCGGACCAGGAACACGACGGCGCGGACGCGTCCGGCCCGGCGAGGGCGTCCGCGACCTGCCGCCATCCGGCGGGCAGGGCCCAGACCCCGAGCGACACGACCGCCGCCGCGGACAGCGCGACCGCGCCGAACCGAAGCGCCCAACGCCGCGACCACTTCCCCTCGGCACCGACACCGTCGCTCGCCATACCGTCCCCCGTCTCCCGCGCGCACCCGCTGAACGGCAGGCGCCACCGCTCACTGATCACTGTGATCACTGTCCGGACAGCGAAATGGTACGGCCTGCCCGCCCAGGGCAGTCGGGCCCGCTGCCCCCGCCGACAGCGGCGGAGCGGC
>NZ_BBPQ01000021.1:57301-105971 GCF_000787855.1 Streptacidiphilus anmyonensis
AAATGGTACGGCCTGCCCGCCCAGGGCAGTCGGGCCCGCTGCCCCCGCCGACAGCGGCGGAGCGGCAGCGGGCCAGGGCGGTCGCTACGACGCCAGTCGGCAGTTGCTCAGCTCCATGCCGAACAGGGTCGGCATGACGGCCTGCGCGCCGTTGATGTCCGTCGTCTGGACCGTGGCCGTCGAGCCCGAGTCGCCGACGTTGCAGGTGTACGTCTGCGACGGGATGCTGCCGGTTTGGGTGTCGGTGTCGGCGGACGCCGTGGTCGGCAGCGTCGTCAGACCGACGATCGTCAGCAGCAGGCCGCCCGCCAGCACGGTTCCAAGACGACGGATCATGACCTCAGACCTCTCAGGAGTGAAGGGTGAAGGAAGAACGCGAGGAATTCGGTCAAATCCTCCAACCCGGACACTCGGAATCACTCGTGCGACACGAGTGAACCTCCGTCGAGCGGCGTTGACGTCGCCGGTTCGGGCTCGTCGCCCGCGGCGTCCTGGTCGGTGCAGTCGGTGATTTCGGCGCTCTCGGCGTTCTCCGAGACGTCGGCCGCGGTGGGCGGTTCCGCCGCTTCGGGGGACTCGTCGGTGCCCCTGCTCACGAGCGCGGCGCGGATCCGTTGCAGCAGCGCCTCGTCCACGGGGGACGAGGCGCGCAGCGACGCGGCCTCGGCGGGGGACATCGGGCGGTGCGGTCTGTCGTGCATCCGGGCACTCTACCCAAGCAAACTGGCTGATCAGCGCCCTGGGGTGGGGAGGGACCGTGCGCTGGTTGTGGAGATGCTGCGCACGCGCACGGAACCTCCCGCAGGAGCTGCTACGGGCTGCCGGTGGGCCCGACCTCAGGATGCCGACTCTCAGGATGCGGTCCTCAGGATCCGGTCCTCAGGATCCCGGGACGAGGACCCGGTCCAGGAACGGGCTGCCGAAGACGCCGTTCGGGTCCAGCGCCGTGAAGGTGGCCACCGCCGCGTTCCAGCCGTCGCCCGCCGCCTGGCCGTCGGAGTAGGAGGCGGGGATGGCCGCGCCGATCGCCGCGGTGTCCGTCCAGGCGCCGGAGGGGGTGTTGGCCCACTCCTTCGGCCACTCGTTGTGCACCGCCCCGTACGAGCCCGTGTAGTGCGAGCGGAACCACGTCTCCATCTCGCCCGTGAACTGGTGGCAGCCGGGTGTGATCGGCACCGTCGTCATGTCGAACCAGACGGAGGTGTCCCACTCGGGGTGGTCGGGGCGGGGGCGCAGCGGGGAGAGCTGGGCGCCGAGCGCGCCGGGGAGGGCGCAGTCGCCGGGCTGGTCGAGGCCGGTGACGCGGATCTCCAGCGGGGCGTTCATGGGGTACTGGCCCTGGGCCGCGTAGGCGGCCAGCTTCGCGCTGTACTGGGCGTAGAAGTCGCTCACCACCTGCTGGACGTTGGCCCGCGAGGTGACGACGTTGCAGCAGGTCGAGGTGATGCGCAGCGTCGTCGGGCGGACGTAGAGCAGCACGTCGCTGGACCAGCCCCAGATGTCCCAGGTGTCCGTCGCGATCAGGCCGGCGCTGATCGCGTCCATCTGCGCGGCGGTGAACTGCGGCGTCGCCGCCGCGTCCCCGGCGACGATCTGGGAGAGCAGGTCCGAGACGCTTTTGGGCACGATGTCGTTGAAGGTGAAGTCGTAGGGCCCGGTGACCGCGCGCGAGACCCACGGCTGGTTCGGCGTCGGCGTGAAGACCCGCAGCCAGGGCGATGTCGTGAACGGGAACCAGATGCACACCACGCGCCCGCACCGGTCGACGTAGGAGGCCAGCGACTTCGATCCGGCCGAGGTCGGGGGTGCGAACAGGTCGGTGGCCGCGACGTTGAACCAGCTCTGGCAGCGCAGCCGCTGGTCGGGGCCGACGCGCAGGGTGGCCTGCGTGACGAAGACCCGGCCGAGGTTCACCAGCAGCGCCTGGATCTGCGGGTCGGTCCGCTGGAAGGTGCGCAGCGTGTACGCGCCCTGCGTGGCGTCCCAGACGACGGCGGTCAGGCTCAGGATCAGGTTGCTGAGCGAGCCGTAGGTGTGGCCGGGGAGCCGGGCCTCTCCGACCGCCGGCACGCCCGTGCCGCGGCCGCCGGTCGCCAGCGCGCCGCCGACCGTCCCGGCGCCGAGCACCGGGAAGCCGGTGAAGCCGAGGCCGGCCGACTTGAGGGTGCCGAGCAGGGTGTCCATGGTCGCGCCGGGCTGGACGGTGACGCTCGCGCCGCCGCTTGCCGCGCCCGAGGCGTTGACGCTGATGCCCGTCAGGTTCGAGGAGTCGACCAGCACCACGTTGGCGGGCGTCCCGGCCGGGGCGACCAGCGGGGACCAGCTGTAGCCGCCGCCGCGCGGGCGCAGCCGCCAGCCGTTGGCGTGCGCCCAGTTGGCCAGCGTCACCACGTCCGCGGCGGAGCCGGGCGAGGCGCTCCACAGGCCCTCGACGACGACCTCCTCCGACCAGTTCTGGAAGGTCTGCTGGTACAGCGGGATCCCCGACGGGAACTGCGGCGGCGCGGGGATGGTGCTGGCCGCGCTCGCGGCGGCGACGCGGCCGAGCGGCGTCCACTGGGCGGCCGTCGCCGCCAGTGCCGCCGCGCCCGCGCCGAGCAGGGCCCGCCGCGTGAGCGCGGGGGAGCCCGGGCGGTTGCGGGCTGCGCGGTCCCGGGCATGTTCGACGTCGGCGGGGTCTGTGAAGTCTGTGAAGTCTGCGGAGTCCTTGCGCACGTGTCCCATGGCTTGCGTAGCCGTCCCTCCTGACGGGCCGCGCCGGGCTGCGTGCGGTCAGCTGACTGCGGTAGCTGATGTACCTGATGGAGCGTCAGATTGTACGGTGGGGCGGGATGTGCGAGAAGTCAAGCGTCGCCCGTTGGTGGGGTGGTCGGGCGCGCCGGTCATGGACGCGCGGTCGGCGGGGAAGACTGTTCGCATGCGTGTGGCACTGATGACGGCGGGCTCGCGAGGCGACGTCGCCCCCTACACCGGCCTCGGGCACGCCCTCGCGCGTGCCGGACACGAGGTGACGCTGGTGACCCACGGCCGGTTCGAGCACCTGGCCAAGGAGGCGGGCCTCGGATTCCACGCCCTCCCGGTGGACCCCCGCGCCGAGCTGGAGTCGGGCGCGGGCCGGGGCCTGCACCGCGCCACGACCGGCCCCGGCAAACTCGCCCGCATGATCGCGCTGGCGCGCTCCCTCGTCGCCGACCTCGCGGACGCGATGGTCGCCCCCGCGTGCCGGGCCGACGTCCTGCTGCTCTCCGCCGTGCTCGCCCCGATCGGCCACGTGCTGGCCGAGGGCCTCGACCTGCCCAGTCTCGGCGTCTACCTCCAACCCCTCGCCCCGACAAGCGAGTTCCTCGCCCCGGTGGTCGGCGTCCGGTCGCTGGGAGCCGCCGGAAACCGGCTCAGCGCGCGGGCCGTCAACGCCGCCCTGGACCTGATCTTCATCGAGGCCGCCCGGACCATGCGCGGCCGCCTCGGGCTCCCGCCCGAGGGGGTCCGCGCCACCCGCCACGCCCGCGAGCAGCAGCAGTGGCCCGTCCTGCACGGCTTCAGCCCGCTGGTCGTGCCGCGCCCGCGCGACTGGCGCGCGGGGCTCGACGTCTGCGGCTACTGGTGGCCGCACTGCCCGCCGACCGCGCAACTCCCGCCGCGGGTACGGGACTTCCTCCTGGCCGGGCCGCCACCGGTCTTCGTCGGCCTCGGCAGCGCGACCGTGCCCGACGCCGAGCGCACCTCCGCCGCGCTGGTCGCCGCACTGCGCGCGGCGGGCCTGCGCGGCATCGTCCAACGCGGCTGGGCGGGCCTCCACGCCGAGGGCGACGACATGCTCACCGTCGACGAACTCCCGCACGCCCTCGTCTTCCCCCACACCGCCGCCGTCGTCCACCACGCCGGCGCGGGCACCACCGCCGCCGCCCTCCGGGCCGGCGTGCCCTCCGTCCCGGTCCCGGTCCAGTTCGACGCGGCCTTCTGGGCCTCCCGCCTCGCATCCCTCGGCGTCTCCCCGGGCGCGGTCCCGCTGCGCCACCTGGACGCCCGCGCCCTCAGCACACTCCTCACCCGCGCCGCCCGCTCCGACGCCCACCGCGACCGCGCCCGCCACCTCGGCACCCTCATCCGCGCCGAGGACGGCTGCGGACCCGTCGTCTCCTGGCTGGACCGCCTGGGCTGAGCGGGGATCAGGTCCACCCACCCGTCCTCCCGGCCAGGGTCGGGCGTTGTCAGTCACGTCTGCCACGATCTCGCCATGCTCGACGACTCTCCGGTCACCGGGACCATGGACAGAGGCAGGCTCACCGTGGTGATCCCCGCGTACGACGTCTGGGCCGCCCCGCTGCGGGAGCGCGCCGGGCGGGCGGCGACGCCCGAACTCGGGGCGTTCCTGCGCCACATGACGGCCCTTTCCGGGCCGCGGCCGACGCTGCGGTGGCGGCGGGCGTGCAGGGAGCTCGCCGACGCGGCGTCGGGGGGCGACCTGGCGATGGAGGTGCTGCGCAGCCTGGCCGAGGACGAGCCGTTGTGCAGCAAGGAACGCGGCGCGCACGCGGAGTGGATGGGGGAGGGCTGGCACTACCACTTCCTGGTCCACCAGGACGACCGGGACCTGGCGCGGGGCCTGGTCTGGGCGGCGGCCCTCATCGGCGGGGCGGCGACGGTGCCTCACCTGGCCACCCTCGCGCTGCGCGTCGGCCTGCACGGCGGCAGTGGGGTGATCACCGACCTCAAGCTCGCGGGCGCGGCGATCAACGCTCTCGCGGAGGTCGAGGACGCGTCGGCACTGGATGCGCTGTGGCGCCTGCGGTCGCGGATTCGCGACCGGGCGCTGCGCAAGCAGGTGGACACCGCCCTGACCACGGCTGCCGCCCGAGCGGGCATCACGGCGGCCCAGCTCGTCGAGCGCACCGTGCCCGACCACGGGCTGGACCCCGGCGGTTCGTCGGAGCGGACGCTCACGGACGGCTACCGCGTCCGGCTGGCGATCGAGGACGGCACGACGGTCCGCCTGACCTTCACCGCGTCCGACGGCCGGACCTCCCGCACCGCTCCGGCGGCCGTCAAGGGCTCGGAGCAGCTCGCGCCGCTCAAGGCGCTGGCGAAGGAGGTGCGTGGCACGCTGTCCGGCGAGCGGGCCCGCCTGGAGGCGCTGATGTCGGCGGACCGCACCTGGCCCTACGAGGAGTGGTGCCGCCACTACCGCGACCACCCCGTCACCGGCACCCTCGTCCGCGGCCTGATCTGGGAGTTCGCGGACTCGGACGGCGGCCCCTGGCAGGCGGCGCCGCCGGGCGTCGACCCGGTCGGCCTCCCCGCAAGGGTCCGGCTCTGGCACCCGGTGCGCGCCACCGCGGACGAGGTCCGCTCCTGGCGCGAGCGGATCGTGGCGGACCAGCTGCGCCAGCCCTTCAAACAGGCATTCCGGGAGATCTACCTGCTCACTCCGGCCGAGGAGCAGACGGGCGGCTACTCCAACCGCTTCGCCGCCCACATCGTCCACTACCAGCGCCTCTACGCCCTCTTCAAGGAGCGCGGCTGGCAGGCCAACTACCTCTGCAATCACGACGGCGGCTGGGACGGCGAGGCCCGCGGCGAGTTCGGCGACGGCGGGTGGCGGGCCCGGTTCCACCACGAGCCGGCCGACGACGCGTTCCACGACAGTCCGGACCACGCGACGACGGACCAGGTCCGCTTCGACCGGCGCACCGGCCGCCGCTGGGAGCCGGTCCCGCTGCACGACGTACCGCCGATCGTCTTCACCGAGGCGATGCGCGACGTGGACCTGTTCGTCGCGGTCACGTCGATCGCCGCCGACCCCACCTGGACCGACCGCGGCGAAGGCCGCCATGCCGCCTACTGGCAGTCCGCCGTCTTCGGCGACCTCACTGCCACCGCGCAGATCCGGCGAGAGGCCTTGGGGCGCATCCTGCCGCGGCTGCGGATTGCGAAGAGGTGTTCGCTCGAGGGTCGTTTCCTGGTGGTGCGGGGTGAGTTGGCGACATACCGGATCCATCTGGGATCGGCGAACGTGCTGATGGAGCCGAGTGGCGCGTATCTGTGCGTGGTCCCTTCCCGGGGTGCGGGTGCGGGTGCGGGTGCGGGTGCGGGTGCGGGTGCGCGTGCGGGTGGCGGAGCGGGGCGGGTGTTCCTGCCGTTCGAGGACGAGCGGTTGTCGTTGGTGCTCAGCAAGGCGTTCCTGCTCGCGGACGACGCCCGGATCACGGACGAGTCCATCCTCACGCAGATACGGAGGGCGGTCTGATGGCCACCGTGATGTTCCGGGACGAGACCGCGACGGGGCGGGCCATCGCGGCGTTCGAGGTCGGCGGGCTGCCGGGGCGGGTGACGGTGCGCGAGTTGGTGCGGGTGCGGGTGCGGGAGGAGGTCGCACGGCACAACGCCCGGCCGGGCGTCCGCTTTCACGGGCTGGTGCGCCCCACCGACGCGGAGGTGGAGCTGAACGGCTACCGGCTGCGCGAGCCGCGGCGCCTCGACTGGGAGGAGCAAGCCGACGCCGCCGAGCGCGCGTTCGCGTCCAACGGGTTCTTCATCCTGCTCGGCGAGCGGCAGGTCGAGAGCCTGGACGAGGTGGTCGACCTGGACGCGGATCCGGCCCTGGTCTTCATCAAACTGGTTCCGCTGGTCGGTGGATGACGATTGGTCAGCCCGTGGTCGGTAACGCCTGCGAGTGATCTTCGTCTGTTACCCTCGGGCCGGACGACATCCAGTGGTCCATCGGGAGGGTTGGCGCGCATGTCGGTTCCCCAGTTCGACGCCGCGACGGTGGTGGCCCGGAACGAGCGCGACAGCAGCACCTTCGACGTGCTGCCGGCGGGCTCGGACACACCGGCGGTGCGGCTGTTCAAACCGTACTTCTACGACTCGCTGCACCCCATGGAGGCGTACGTCGGGCAGCGTCTCGACCAGCCGGTCGGATGGGTCACCACCGTCGGGGCCAAGGCGGTCGACGGGACGAAGCACGGCACCGTCAGCCATCACGCCGGCTCGCAGTTCCAGCTGGAGACCTGGACCGTCGAACAGCCCGGGTTACCGACGCTGACCGGCACCCCCCACGGCAAGGGCGCGCGGCTGCGCCACGCCGCGCCCCTCGCCGCCGTGCCGTTCGCGGGCGGGGCACTCGACCTCGTCCTCGACTACCGGATCTCCTTCGAGGGGCCCGGCAGCGACGGCTTCGAGCTCGCACGGCTCAAGGGCATGCACGCGCGCTACGCGCTGCAGTTGCACGACCGGCGGGTGAGCCTGCTGCTGGCCCTCGCCGTGGTCGTACGCTACGACTGGCTGCTCGCCCCGGACCCGAAGAAGGGTCTGCTGGACCTGACGTTCCCCAAGCGCAGCTAGGCCCGGCACAGCCGCGAGAACGACGAAGCGGCGCACCGGTGCGCCGACAGGACCCGGTGTGCCATGGTCGGGGGATGAGCGCGAGCGACGAGGTGGGACGTCCCGACGCGGTGGTGGTCGGGGCGGGGGTCATCGGGCTGACCACGGCGGTGGCGCTGGCCGAGGCCGGACTGCGGGTGCGGGTGGACGCCGATCGGCCGCCCCCGGCGACCACGTCCGCGGCCGCCGGGGCGACCTGGGGGCCGTTCATGATCGGGCCTGAGGACCGGGTCGGGGCCTGGGCGGCGACCAGCCTGGCGGTCTTCGAGGAGCTCGCCGCGGGCCCGCGGGAGACGGGCGTGGCCGTGATCGAGGGCACCCACCAGTCGCTGACGCCCGCCCGGCCGCCGCGCTGGGCCGTCTCCGCCGGCGCCCGGCCCTGCGCCGCCGCGGAGCTGCGCGCCGGTTACACCGTCGGCTGGCGGCTGCGGGCCCCCGTCGTCGACATGCCCCGCTACCTCGCCTGGCTGGAGCGGCGGCTCACCAGGGCCGGCGGACGCCTGCGCGCCCACACCTACCGCTCGCTGGCCGAAGCGGCGCACGAGGCCCCGGTCGTCGTCAACTGCTCGGGCTCCGGCGCCGCGACGCTCGTGCCCGACCCGGGTGTCACGCCCGTGCGCGGCCAGGTCGTCGTGGTCCGCCACGGCGGCGCGTTGCGCGAGTTCTTCGTCGACGAGACGCCCGACGCCCCGGAGCTGGTCTACGCGTTCCCGCACGGCGACACCGCCGTCCTCGGCGGCACGGCGCAGCGCGGGGACGCGACGCTCGAGCCCTCGCCGGCGCTCAGCGAGGCGATCCTGCGCCGCTGCCAGGCGGTCCTGCCCGAACTCCGCGACGCCGAGGCGGTCGGCACGCGCGTGGGCCTGCGCCCGGCCCGCGAGGAGGTGCGGCTGGAGACCGCCGAGGCTGCCGCCACCGGTCCGAACGCGGGGGTCCTGATCCACAACTACGGGCACGGCGGCGCGGGCGTCACCGTCTCCTGGGGCTGCGCCGCCGAGGTGCTGGACCTGGTCAAGCAGGGCCGGTCGGCCCCGCCGGCGGGCTGACGCGGCGTCGTGGGCCGCGTCCGTAGGGCGCTCCCACGCCAACGCTTCGGGCGGTACGTTGGTGGCAGCATCCCGCGCGACCCAGGAGGCAGGCGTTGAGCGTACAGCCGGTCCACCGAGCCGACGACGACCCGCGCGTCCCGGCCATCGCGCGCAGCATCCAGGCCGTCGGCAACGCGCTGAGCAGCGAGAAGCGCCTCGCCTTCTACGCCGAGGTGCTCGGCGCGGAGGCCGGTGAGCCGATCAACCTGGTGATCGAGACGTGGTGGCGCGAGGCCATGCTGGACCAGCTTCCCGGTCGTGCCGAACGCCTCGCCGACGCACTCGCGCGGCGCGGCGGCGTCACCCTGGAGGAGCTCACCGCCCGGGCCGGCGGGCTGGATTGACCGGGCCCGACCCGACGCCGCACCGCTGGAGCCTGGTCACCGGACCGGGCGTGGACGACGTGCTGCTCGACATGCTGAAATCCGACGACGCGGGCGAGGCGCTGTGCCGCTCCGTGCTGAGTTTCCTGCGCGCGCTCGCGCTGGAGGCGGGCGCGGCGGTCGACGCGGGTCGCGAGGCGCCGGGCGTACGGCTGTCCGACGGGCGGCTCTCGCTGGTGATACCGCGTGAGCCCGTGCTCGTCTCCTACGTGGTGCTGCCCGACCACCGCGAACTGCGCGTCACCGACGTGGTCTGGATGGCCTGAGCCTCAGCGACTGAGCGCCTCAACGTCGCAGCGCCGCAGCGCCGCAGCGGTGAGCCTCAGCCCGGCTGCGCCGAGGCTCACCGCCGAGCTCACCACGGAGCCTCACGCGAGCAGTGTCGCGGCCATACGCGGCAGCGTCCGACCCGGGATCGACGCGGAGGGGGAGGCGCCGACGACCTCGGCGCCCATCGCCCGGTAGAACGGCTCGGCGTTCGGATCCGCGTCCAGCTCCAGGCGCGTGCAGCCCAGCTCGCGCGCGGCCGCCGCCACGTGCCGGTAGAGCGCCCGGCCGACACCGCGCCCGATCGCCTCCGGGGCGACGAACAGCATCCCGAGCTCGCCCACCGGCGGCGTGCCCTCCAACGTGGCCAGCCCCAGCAGCCGCCCGTCCTGCTCCGCGACCACGGCGCGCCTCGCGGCCAGCTCCGCGCCGTCCAGGGTCAGCTCCTCCCGACACGCCGCCAGGAACGCCTCGCCGTATCCCCAGTAGCCCTTGGACCGCAGCGCGAGCTCGCTCAGCGCGGCGGCCTCCGCAGGCAGCGCGGGCCTGATCCGCATCACGACGTCCCTTCCCCTACCGTCCGCTGGGCGCGAGACGCTCGGTGTCCGCGCCGAACGGCAGGTGGACCGTGCGGACGGCGAGCAGCCAGCGCCCGTCGACCCTGCGGAAGACGTCCTCGTAGTGACCGACGTTGGCGGGCAGCCGCGGCTCGATCATGCCGCCGGTGTATCCGTCGACCCGGTACGTCGTCAGATACGAGACGGAGCGGGCCGTCGTCGCCGACTCGACCGTGACCAGGATGTTCGTCATCAGGCGCCGCGAGAGCCGGTCCGCCGGGCGTCCGGCGAAGTAGGCACGCAGCGTCTCGCGTCCCTCGACCCGGCGGTCGCCGTACGGCCAGTGCCACACCCCGTCCTCGGTGAACAGCTCCGCGACGGAACCGGGCTCGCCGAGGTCGAGGCGGTGGACGAAGTCGACGACGAGACGCTCGCAGGCCCGCTCGGCCAGCAGGGTCTCCAGGTCGCCGAGGGGAGTGGTGTCGGGAAGGCCGGCACGGTCATTCTCATTGAGCGTCATGGGCCCTTCCTACCAACCCGTTCGCGGCGTCGACCAGCGGATTTCCCCCGCCGGAGGGCCGGGCCGGGGTGAGGCCGCGTCCTCAGCCCATCCAGTCGAACGTGTCCGGGTCCGGGCCGATGCGCCCGCCGCGGTCGAGCTCCGCGATCACGGCCAGGTCCTCGGCGTCCAGGGCGAAGTCGAAGACGTCGAAGTTCTGCCGGATCCGCTCCGGCGTCACCGACTTGGGGATGACGACGTTGCCCAGTTGCAGGTGCCAGCGCAGCACGACCTGTGCGGCGGTCTTGCCGTGCTTCTTGCCGATCGCCACCAGCGAGGCGTCCTCCAGCAGCCCGCGGCCCTGCCCGAGGGGGCTCCACGCCTCCGTGGCGATCCCGTGCCTCGCGTGCAGTGCGCGCAGCTGCTTCTGGGGGAAGTACGGGTGCAGCTCGACCTGGTTGACGGCCGGCGCCAGGTCCGTCTCCGCGAACAGCCGCTCCAGGTGCTTGGCGTTGAAGTTCGACACGCCGACGGCCCGCGCCTGCCCGCCTGCGGCGATCTTCTCCAGCGCCCGCCAGGCGTCCACGTACCGGTCCCGCGACGGCACCGGCCAGTGGATCAGGTACAGGTCCACGTAGTCGAGGCCGAGTCGGGTCAGGCTGGCGTCGAAGGCGCGCAGCGCGTCGTCGTGGGAGTGCTCGGTGTTCCACAGCTTGGTGGTGACGAACAGCTCGTCGCGCGGCACGCCGCTCTCGCGCAGCGCGAGCCCGACGCCCTCCTCGTTCCCGTAGATGGCGGCGGTGTCGATGCTCCGGTAGCCGACACGCAGCGCCTCCGCGACGACGCTGCGGGCCTCCGCGTCCGGCACCTGCCAGACGCCGAAGCCCAGCTGGGGCATGGTCAGACCGTTGTTCAGCGTGATCGTCTGCATGGACGCCAGTCTGCCAGCCGGGACCCCGGACTCCCGCCAGGCACGGCCCGTGCCGCGGCGGAACCCGCCTCGCCCACGCCGTACGGTCGGTCAGTGACTGCCGTCCGGCGGGCAGTTGCCGTGGCCGCGCCGGCGACGCCGTCGCCCGACGCTCTCGGCAGCTGTGCGCAGCACGCGGTCAGCCGGGCGTTCGCCGTCCATTCGTCTGTGCGCTGCCGAGGGGCCCTTGCGCGTTCTCGTCAGCCTGCAGAGAATCCTCCGGGCGCTGTTCAACTTGTTCAGACAGGTTGGCGGGCCCGGAGATCCCGTAGCCGGCAGCACCAACACACCGGAGCCGACATGTCCTCGCTGAACCGACGCCGCTTCCTCCAGCTCGCGGGCGGTACCGCAGCCGCCACCGCCCTCTCGTCCAGCATCGCGCGGGCCGCATCGATCCCCGCGAACCGCGCCAGCGGGAGCCTGCGCGACGTCGAGCACATCGTCGTGCTGATGCAGGAGAACCGATCCTTCGACCACTACTTCGGCACGCTGCGCGGCGTCCGCGGCTTCGGGGACCCGAACCCGGTCACCCTGCCGTCCGGCAAGGCCGTCTGGTACCAGAACGACGGCGGCGCGAACGGCGGCAAGGACGTGCTGCCGTTCCACCCGGACGCGCCCGACATGGGCCTGCAGTTCCTCGAGGACCTGCCGCACGACTGGAACTCGACCCACGGCGCGCTCAACCACGGCCGCTACGACCGCTGGGTGCCCACCAAGAGCGCGACCTCGATGGCGCACCTGACCCGTGACGACATCCCGTTCCACTACGCCCTCGCCGACGCGTTCACCGTCTGCGACGCCTACCACTGCTCGCTGCTCGGCCCCACCGACCCGAACCGCTACTACATGTGGACGGGCTACTGCGGCAACGACGGCAAGGGTGGCGGCCCGGTCATCTCCAACGCCGAGGCCGGCTACGCCTGGACCACCTACCCCGAGCGCCTGGAGGCGGCCGGCGTCTCCTGGAAGATCTACCAGGACGTCGGCACCGGCCTGGACGGCAACGGCTACTGGGGCTGGACCAGCGACGCGTACATCGGCAACTACGGCGACAACTCGCTGCTCTACTTCGACCAGTACCGCAACGCCCAGCCCGGCGACCCGCTGTACGACAAGGCCCGCACCGGAACGAACGTCAGCGCCGGCGACGGCTTCTTCGACGTCCTGCGCGCCGACGTCAAGGCGGGCAAGCTGCCGCAGGTCTCCTGGATCGTCGCGCCCGAGGCGTTCACCGAGCACCCCAACTGGCCCGTCAATTACGGTGCCTGGTACCTCTCGCAGGTCCTCGACGCGCTGACGGCCGACCCGGAGGTGTGGAGCCGCACCGCGCTGCTGATCACCTACGACGAGAACGACGGTTTCTTCGACCACGTCGTCCCGCCGTTCGCGCCCGAGAGCGCGGCCCAGGGCGCGTCCACCGCGGACATCTCCCAGGAGCTGTACTCCGGCAGCGGCGGCGTCTCCGGCCCCTACGGCCTCGGGCCGCGCGTGCCGATGCTCGTGGTCTCGCCCTGGAGCACCGGCGGCTACGTCTGCTCGCAGACCTTCGACCACACCTCGATCATCCAGTTCATCGAGCAGCGCTTCGGTGTGCACGAGCCGAACATCTCGCCCTGGCGCCGCGCGGTCTGCGGCGACCTGACGGCCGCGTTCGACTTCCGCCGCCACCACGCGGCCACGCCGAGCCTGCCGTCCACGGCGGCCTATGTGCCCAAGGACGCCAACCGCCACCCCGACTACGTGCCGACGCTGCCCGCCAACCCGGCGCTGCCGACCCAGGAGCCCGGCACCCGGCCGGCCCGCCCGCTCCCGTACGACCTGCGCGTCGACGGCAGCGTGGACGCGCAGGGCGCGCTGACGGTGGACTTCGCCAGCCGCGGACACGTCGGCGCGCAGTTCCTGGCCACCTCCACCACCCGCACGGACGGCCCGTGGAGCTTCACGGTCGAGGCGGGCCGTGAGCTCTCCCACGCCTGGACGGCCCCCGCCAGCGGCCCGTACGAGCTCACCGTGCACGGCCCGGCCGGCTTCGTGCGCCAGTTCCGCGGCGAGGCGGGCGACCGCGGCGTCGAGGTGACGGCCCGTCACGACGGCTCCTCGGGCCACCTGCTGCTCACCCTCACCAACCACGCGCCGACCGCGCTGCGCGTCGCCCTCGTCGACGCCTACGGGTCGCAGCACCCGGCCACGGTCCAGCTGCGCGCCGGGGCCAAGGTCGAGCACCGCATCGACACCGGCCGCACCTCCGGCTGGTACGACATCTCCGTCCTGACGGAGCAGCACCCCTCGGCGCTGCGCCGCCTCGCCGGCCACGTCGAGACCGGGCGGGCCACCACCAGCGACCCGGCCATCGGCCGCCGCTGACGGTTTCCGCGTTCTGCACGCGTGCTGCCCCGGCGGACGACGTCCGCCGGGGCCGCACGCGTGACGACGCGCTGAGCGTGCCTGCCGGCCGCTGGCCGCTGGCCGCTGGCTGAGCGTGCCTGCCGTCGGCTGCCTCACGTCGGCCGCCTGACGCCTGATGCCCGCCGTCCCCGCTGACTGCCGCCCGGTCTCAGCCCCGGCAGAGGTGGGCCTCCAGCGGCCCCGGCAGCGGGTAGACGCGCTCCGGCGGGAGCAGCCGCTGCGCCTTGGCGGACTGCCCGCCCTGCACCAGCGCGGCGGTCTTGCGGACCAGCGGGGTGAGGTCGGTGAGGCCGACGCCCCAGTCGTCGGTGAACGTGCGGATCAGCCCGCGGCCGACACCGACCTGGATGCTGTAGTGGTTCAGCGCCGCCCCGCGGGCCGAGCGTTCCGGGTCCCACTGGACATGCACGGGCGCCCGCGCCACCGCCGCCGGGTCACCGGTCGTCAGGACGGCCTGGGACAGCGCCTCCTCCCAGCCCTGCCGGGTGATCCGTACGGCGAGGACGCGTTCCTGTCCGGGCTTGCGCGCCCAGTTGCTGCGGTGCATCAGCCACAGGAACGAGGGCTTGATCCACGTCATCCGCCCGAACGAGAACGGCGGGACGAAGTGCCCGGCGCGCAGCGCGGCGTCGGCCATCGCGGGCGGGTAGGCCTGGTAGACGGTGATCGTGCGGTCGTCGTAGTCGGCGCGAACCTGGAACCGGGGCGTCATGGGTCCGCACCCTCGCATCTACAGAACCCGCCCCGCCAGCTGTTTTCCACCCGAAACGGGGCAGCTGACGCGCAATCAGCCGAGCCATGTCACGGATGGCGTCACGTCTCTTGCCCTCTCGTGAACCAGTGGGTAACTTCCCGGTCGGTAACTTAGCGGAAACGTCGACGACACCTGATCTCTCCCCGGGCGCCGTCGATTTTTCTCCTGTCACGGCCCCACCCCCGGTTCAAGGAGACCCCGCATGTCGCTCAGTGCCCGCTCCCGTCGTCTCGCCGCGGCCGCCGCGGCCGTCTCCGCCGTCGCGGGGATGTGCCTCGCCGTCCCCGCCCAGGCGCAGGCGTCCTCCGCGCTGAACTACGTCGCGATGGGCGACAGCTACAGCGCCGGCTCCGGCGTGCTGCCGCTCGACCTGAGCGCGCCGCTGGAGTGCGCCCGGTCGGCCGTCAACTACCCCCACGACCTGGCGAGCAGACTCGGGCTCGACCTCACCGACGTCACCTGCGGCGGCGCGAAGACGCAGGACTACGCCGGCTCCCAGTACCCCGGCGTCGCCCCGCAGCTGGACGCGCTGAACGACAGCACCGACCTGGTCACCATGACCATCGGCGGCAACGACAGCAACACCTTCATCGACGCGGTCCTCGCCTGCGGCTCGGCGGGCGTGGTCACCCTCGGGTTCGGCCACCCGTGCCAGTCGATCTACGGCGACAGCTTCGACAACACCATCGACACCACGACCTACCAGTCCCTCGACGCCACGCTCGCCGCCGTCAAGGCCAAGGCCCCCAACGCGCGCATCGCCATCGTCGGCTACCCGTGGATCGTCCCGGCGCAGGCCGTGTCCGGCTGCTTCGCCAAGATGCCGATCGCCTCCGGCGACATCCCCTACCTGCGGGACCTCGAGGCCCACCTCAACGCCGCCGTCCAGCGCGCCGCCGCCGACAACGGCGTCACCTACGTCGACATGTCCGCCGTCTCCAACGGCCACGACGCCTGCGAGCCGGCGAGCACCCGCTGGATCGAGCCCATCCTCTTCGGCACCAACTACGTGCCGGTCCACCCGAACGCGACCGGCGAGGCCGCGATGGCCAACCAGATCGCCGCCACCCTCGGCCTCGGCTGAGCAGTCGTCGGCAGATCCGTCCGATCCGGGCCGGCCCTGCCGCACCGGGGCCGGCCCGGCCGCGCAAACCCTTCGACGATGCGCCGGGCCGCCTCTACCCTCCCTGGTCCCGCCTGTAAGCGGCTTGGATGCGGGATTGGACGCGGGGGAGAGGCGGCACGGCATGCGGCGCACCGATGCCGTCACAGCCGGTTCACAGCCCCCGGCCCGTGCGCGGCGCGGGACGTCACGCGTTCACCGAGTCGCCGTTCAGTGCTCATCCGAAACAGGACGGGGCGACTCCGGATCTCCCCTAGGCTGCGGCGCGAGACGTGAGGCCGCGCCCGACCGGTGACGGCCCGCGTCCGCCGTGCCTACCCCGGGCACCGTCCAGGCGTCATCGTCGTCGTCGAGCGGAAGATCCATGCAGGCTGTGCAGACCACCGCGCCCCCGGCCGCCGCCCCCGCGCCCCTCCACGTCCCCGCGCAGGCCACCCGGCCGCGCCGCGCCCGGCGCGGCGACGACGGGTGCGAGCGGCACCCCGCCTCGGCCGACCGGCCCCCGCGCGTGCTGGTCGTCACCGGCAGCGTCGGCGCCGGACACAACGGAGCCGCCAACGAGCTGACGCGCCGTCTGACCGACCTCGGCCTCGAGGTCAGCTGCCGCGACTACCTCGACACGCTGCCGCGCCGCTACCGGCGCCTGCTCCAGGACGGCTACGAGTTCAGCGCCGGGAAGATGCCCTGGTTCTTCGAGTGGCTGTTCCAGAACGAGGAGCACGACTCGGTGGTGCGCTCGCTCACCCTCTACCTGTGCAAGCTCGCCTCCCGCGAGCTGGGGCGCTGGGTGGACGAGGGCTGGGACGCGGTCGTCACCACCTTCCCGTTCGCCGCGCAGAGCATGGGCCTGCTGACGGAGGAGGGCGCTCTGACCGTCCCGACCGTCTGCTACCTCACCGACCCGGCCCCGCACCGCCTCTGGATCCACCCGAAGGTGCAGGTCCACCTCACCGTCACCGAGGCCACCGCCGCCGAGGGCCGCGACCGCTACGGCGTCCCGATGGCCGCCGCCGGACCGCTCGCCTGCGACAGCTTCGCCGCCTCGCTCCCCGCCGCCGAGCGCGCCGCGCTGCGGGCCGAACTCGGCGTGCCGGACGAAGAGTTGATGGCGCTGCTGATGACCGGCTCGATGGGGCTGGGCGACGTCACCGCCAGCGTCGAGGCGCTGCGCGCCGTCGACGGCGTGACGCCCGTCGTCCTGTGCGGCCGCAACGAACGCCTGCGGCAGAAGCTCTCCGCGCTCCCAAACGTGGTCGCGCTGGGCTGGCGCACCGACGTGCCCGCGCTGATGGGCGCGGCGGACGTGCTGGTCCACAACGCCGGCGGGCTCTCCTTCACCGAGGCGCTCGTCGCGGGCCTGCCGGCGGTCAGCTACGAGGTCATCTCCGGGCACGGTCGCGCCAACGCCGCCACCCTGGCCGCCTCCGGCCTCGCCCCCTGGCCGCGCGACCGCCAGGCCCTCGCCCACGCCCTCGCGGAGCAGGCGGCCCGGGGCCGCGTCCACCTGGAGCCCCTGCCCGAGCACCGCCAGGCCGCCCACGTCGTCGCCGACCTCGCCCGGGACTGGCACGCGAAGCACGCGGCGTCCCACGCCGCCGCGACCGGTACGGCGCGCGCGGGCTCCCGCGCCACCCGCCTCCTCACCGCGGGTGCCGAACGCCTCCGGCTCCGGCGGCCCGCCCCGCTCACCGAACCGGCGGCCAGGGTCCCGCGCCGCGCTTGAGGATCCCGCGCCGGACGACCCCGCCCGGGCGCGGCGGCGTGAGAAGGCGCCGCCTGCGCTTGTGCAGCAGCGCCGGCCGGACCGGGACGAGCCCCACCGACCACGGCCGCCACCACGCCCCGAAGACCGCCGGGCCGTGGTCGACCCGGACGGTCCCGGTGACGATCACCGGGGTCGGCCTGCCGAGCATGGGCACGGGCGGGATGGCGAGGCTGACACGCTGCCACCGCCGGACCGCTCGAGCCGCCGTGGATCGAACGGATGCCCGGGACGGGACCGTGCGCACGAGCGTAGCCCTGCCGCGGCCGCAGGACGCTCCTGCGGGTGACGTCAGTAGACGTACGGGATCAGCCGCTTCGTGCGGACCCGGTAGTCCGCGTAGGCGGGGCCGAGGGCGGCGAGCAGGAGCTGCTCCTCGGCCGTGATGCGCCAGACGTACGCGGTGCCGAGGATCGCGGCCGTGAGGAGCGTCGCGGGCCAGCTGCCCAGGCCGAAGGAGTAGCCGATCCACACCAGCAGGCTGCCGCAGTAGCCGGGGTGCCGGATCACCCGGTACGGCCCCTCCTGCACCACGCGCTGGTCGTCGACGGTGCGCAGGGTGCGGGTGTAGTACGCGGACAGGGTCCGCATGCCCCACGCGCGCAGGACCAGTCCGCCGGCCAGGACGACGACGCCGATCCAGCGCACGGCGTCCGGGACCATGCCGACCGAGGCCGAGCCGAAGGCGATGTTCACCAGGGCGGCGGCGAGGTAGCACCCGATCAGGAGCCGGGTGGATCCCCGGTCGCGCTCGTCGGTCTCCCAGGTCGCCGCGTCCGCGTCCTCGCGGCGGCGCAGCAGCACCTCGTAGCCGATCCAGCACAGCAGGCCCAGCACGGAGAAGAGACTCGGCAGATCCACGGCAGCGCTCCCCACGGTCGACGGCGGAATGCCTCCACGGTCTCCCGCCACCCAACTCGCGCACACCCCACCACGGGTGGACATGCCGCGCTCCACCCGCAGGTGGAGGAGGCCGGGCCGTTCGCCTGCCCCCCGGAATCGCACGGATGTCTTGATGCGCGGCCAACGAGGTGAACCTGGTCAACCCGCGGGCGGGGAAGACGCCGGACCGCGCCGAGGAGGAGTCTGATGGTACGCGAACAACTCTGGCGGTCGGCCCCGGCGCACGTCTGTCCTGATGCCGTCGTAAGGCCGTCCCGCCTCCCCATCGGCAACAGATCCGAGGAGCAGACACCACGATGGCATCCGATCCGGCAATCACCCAGGTGACCATGACCCTGGCCGCCCTTGCGGCCACCGCGAACACCCCGATCCCCTCCGGGGAGACCCCGGAGCACCAGACCGCGCGCATCATCCGCGGCATCGACGCGCAGTTGAGCGATACCAGCCTTGCCACGCGGGGCGTTTGGGAGCTGGCGTGGCTCGCCCTGAGCCCCGCCAACGCCAACATGGCCTTCATCGCACGCAGCACCGACGGCTCGAACCAGTTCGCCGTGGTCGCTCGCGGCACGGACGCCGATCTGACCGACATCCTCGAAGACCTCGAGGTCGGCATCGTCGTCCCGTTCCCCGAGAGCGGATCGCCGAAGCCCATCGACGTGTCCCTCGGGGCGAAGCAGGCGTTCGACCGGGTGGTCAACGCCTCCTCGATCGCCTCGCCCATCCCCAACCGCAAGCTCGCTGACGCGCTGGCCATCGCGGTGAACGCGGCGCCCGCCTCGCCGCCGCCGACCATCTGGCTGACCGGTCACAGCCTCGGCGGCTGCATCGCCAGCATGCTCGCGCTGCACCTGCAGGCCAAGCCCTGGCCGAAGGGGACGCAGTTCGCGGTGATGACCTTCGCCGCCCCCACCGCCGGCCTGCAGAACTTCGTCGACTACTTCGACTCCCGGTCGTGGGTCGTCGACGAGCGCCAGAACAACGCCTACGACCTGGTTCCGCACGCCTGGGCCGACCTCGCCGTCACCGAGGACTGGTACCCGAGCCCGGGGCCGCAGGCCACCGACGAGGTGAAGAGCAAGATCGACAAGATCTCCAAGCGCACCAACGGCCACGTCTACGTCCAGCCCGGCACGCTCTGCCTGATGAACCCCGGATACACACTCCTCGACGAGGACCTGGTCAACAAGACCACCCAGGACTTCCTCGGCCAGGTCGCCTTCCAGCACGCCAACGACACCTACCTGGAGCTGGTGGGGGCGCCTCCCGTCCCGGCCGGGCCGAAGGTGGAGTACGTGACCCCGACCTTCGGCGCACCGGGGGAGACGGTGACCGTCCACGGCAGCGGTTTCAGTGAGGACAGCGTGGTCGACTTCGGCCCCTTCGCCTGCAAGGACCCTGTCGTCGACCCCTCCGGCAGCACCATCACCGTTCGAGCCCCCATCGGGATCGGCGTCGTCCACGTCCGCGTCACCAACGACCTCGCCACCTCGCCCGCCGTCGCGATGGGGCAGTTCGCCTACGGCGGGCCCGCGCCCGTGGTGGTCGACAAGGTCGGCCCGCGCAGCGGCAAGGTCGGCACCCCCGTCACCATCGGCGGCTCGGGCTTCGCGGACGGCGCCACCGTGCACTTCGGGAACCAGGTGTCCGATTCCGTCAAGTTCGTCTCCACCGGCCAGCTCATCGCCACCGCGCCCGACCAGCCCGACGTGTCGCAGACGGTGGACATCACCGTGACCGTCGCCAAGAACACCTCTCCCACCAGCCCGCGCGACGAGTTCACCTACACCGGACGGTAGGGCTCGCGCGTCCCTTCCGGGGCGCCCGCCGAAGCGCGGGCACGGGCCTCGTGCGTGAACCCGGAAGCGGTCAGGGGGCCGCGGCAGGAGACCTCAGGATCGGTCTCCTGCCCGGCGGGATCCCTGCGCCGTCCGCGACGGGCTTCCCGCCCTGCGGCGCCGGGTACGCCACGTCGCCCAGTGCCCCGCCACCGCGACGACCACCAACGCGGAGACCGCGAGCCGCCCGTTGGTGTCGAGGCTGCCCCAGGTCGTGACGAGGAGCGTCCCGGCGAGCAGCGCGAGCGCGATGAGCAGCCAGTCCAGTGCGCGGCGCATGACCCTCCACCAGTCGTGGTGCTGCCGCGTGCCGGGTTCGTGGCGACGATGCGCGGTCAGGGTGTTCACAGTTCCCCCAAGTCCTGGGTCCGGGCTGACAGGTGGCGTGTATCCCGAAGCCGGTCCCGCCATGCGCGCATCGGCCTCCTTCATGCGCGGGCGTGACCTGGCCCACTTCCACGCCCGCGGGGCCCGCTGCCCGCCCGAGCCGCCACCGTTGGAACCGGGGCGGTGACCAGGACGTCGTCCGCCACGCGTAGCATTCGCGATCGTGATCCACACGAACAACGGTGTTCGACGGCCCCGACGGCGCGTGTCCCCGCGCGGATGCGTTCGGGAGCCCCTGCTGCCATGAGGCTCGTCTCTGCTTTCCTGCCGATCTGGCTGTTGGCCGCGGTCGGCTACGGCGCCCGGCGTCGCGGTCTGCTCGGGGACGAGGCGGTGTCGGTCCTGGGACGCTTCGTCTTCCACCTCGCGATGCCGGCGGCCCTGTTCCTCACGATGTCCTCGACGCCGCTGCCGCGCCTGTCGGTCCTGCCGCTGGTGGCCTTCACGGTCAGCACGGCCGTGGTGGTCGGATTCGGCTGGCTGGCTGTCAGCCGCCTGTTCCGCCGCCCGGCCGCGGAGCGGCCGATCTGGGGCATGACGGCGGGTTACGTGAACTCCGCCAACCTCGGCATCCCGGTGGCCCAGCAGGTGCTGGGATCGGTGTCCTTCCTCGCCGAGGTCGTGCTGGTGCAGAACCTGCTGGTCACTCCCGTCATCCTGATCGCCCTGGACCGGGCGGGCGACCCGCAGCGGCGGATCCGGATGCGGCGGATCGCGTCCCTGCCGTTGCGCAACCCGGTCATCCTGGGCTCGGCGGCGGGCCTGGTCTGGTCGGTCTGGAGACTGCCGGTCCCGCAGACGGCCCACACCACGCTGGCGCTGCTGGGAGCGGCCGCGGTGCCGACCGGCCTGGTCGCGCTCGGCGCGTCGTTGTACGCCGCACCCGCACCCGCGCCCGCACCCGTGCCAGCGCCTGCCCTCAGCGGGCAGCCGCGGCCGCTGCCGGACGCGGCCCGCGCAGCCCATGGTGAGCTTGCGGCGGTGGCGGCACTCAAGCTGGTGGGGCAGCCGCTGCTGGCCCTGGTCACCGGACTGGCCCTGCAGCTGACCCATGCCCAGCTGCTGACGGTCGTGGTGTGCGCGGGGCTGCCGACCGCGCAGAACGCCTTCGTCTTCGCCCAGGAGTACGACGTCGGCCAGACCCTCGCCAACCGCGGCGTCGCCGTCACCACCGCACTGTCCCTGGCCACTTTGGCCGCCGCTGCCGCCCTGCTCGGCGCCTGACCCCGCGGACTCCGTCCGCCGCACGGAAGGGAACCTCGTGCCCCTCACCCTCACCCTCGCCGACGTCGACCGGCTCGCCGCCGAGGCCCACCGGGATCAGTTCGACAAGATCGGCGTCCCGTACATCGAGCACGTCCGAGCCGTCAGTGCGGGCCTCGCACCGTTCGGGGTGGGACTCCGGATGGCGGGCCTGCTCCACGACGTCCTGGAGGACACCGCCGTGACCGTCGAGGACCTGGCGAGGGCGGGGGTCCCCTCCTCCGTCATCCAGCTGGTCCAGGCGGTGACGATGCAGAACTTCGACGGCTACGCGTCCATGCTCGACGCCGTCGCCGGCAACTACGGCGCGGCGCTCATCAAGATCAGCGACAACGCCCACAACAGCCACCCCGAGCGCCTCGCGCGACTCCCCGAGGACAAGCGGGCGCGTCTCGCCGCGAAGTACCACGCCGCCCGCGGCGTCCTGTGGCCCGCCGTCGCGCTCGAAGACGTCCGCGCCATCGTCGAGCGCGTCAACCCGAGCCTCCTGCCCGACGCGAACGGGCCTCAGCGGTAGGGGGCCTGCGGTTCCGGTCACCGACAAGCGCGCAGGCGGTCCGCCTCAAAGCCCCTTCAGGACACGATCGAGCGCCGATCGCCCAGCAGGTCCCCAGCTCGGCTTGCCGCCGGGCAGGCCTTGCTCGCCGTTCTGGCCCATCAGCATCAGGAACAGGCTCTTCATCGCGGCCAGTCCGCGTGCCCGCCGCACTGTGGCCTCGTCCGCCTGGGCGTGGCCGGCGAAGAAGCGTGCGGCGCCGCCTGCGGGGAGCAGCAGCCAGGCGGCGGAGAGGTCCCAGGCGGGGTCGCCGGCGAACAGGTCGCCGAAGTCGACGACGCCCGCCAGGGTCCCGTCCGCGACGACGACGTTGGCGGGATGCAGGTCGCCGTGCACCCACACACGGGGGCCTTCCCACGCGGGAGCCGTGACCGCGTCGTCCCATACGGCCCGCACGTCCGCCTGCGAGAAGCGTCCGAGGTCCACGGCCCGCAGGAAGTACTCGAAGTGCTCGGTGCATTCGCTGGGGTGACCGCCCCGGTCCCGGGAGTCCGGCGCCTCGGCGGGCGCCTCGACGTGCAGCGCCGTGAGGAACGCCGCCAGACTGTCGGCCGCGTGATCGCCGCGGGTGATCGACCCCTCGTCCAACGGCGTCCCCTGAACCCAGGTCATGACGGTCCAGATCTTGGGGAACCGTCTCGAAGGCGCACCGTCCCGCAGCGGGACCGGGATCGGCATCGGCAGGCTCGGGGCCAGGGTCGGCAGCCACCGACGCTCCTTGAGCTGCAGATCAGGGGTGGTGTCCATCCGCTGCATCCGGACCGCCAATTCGTCCCCGAGACGCCACATCTGGTTGCCCCAACCGCCCGCCACCGCGCGGATCGGCAGCTCGGCCAGATCCGGATGCTGGTCCCGCAGCAGGTCGCGAACCAGCTCGGCGCTGATCTCCGCCTCGGAATCGATCACGGGGATTCCTTACGGGGACTCGGGAGCAGGGGTGGCAGGAGGGTCCTGGGGGCGCAGCCGGGTGCGTCGGGTCTCCTCACGTTCGTGGAGGGCGGCCCGCGCGGTCTCGGCCTCGATCCGGGTGCGCTCGATCTCGGCGTCGAGTTCGTTCTTGCGACGTTGCGTCGTCGCCTCGATCTTCGCTTTCGCGACGGTGGAAGCCGCGGTGAAGGACGCGGCGACCGCGCCACCCGCCAGGAGCTCGTTGATCAGCCCCGGCTCTGCTGAACGCGCGAGAGCGTCCTTCGGCTTCTCGATCGCGGAGGGGAGGTGCTCGGGTAGGCCTTCGTAGACCACCTCGTCGTACGTCACCACCCACCTGGGCAGGGGCGCACGCTTCCAGAGCCTCCTGATCAAACGCCGCATGACGCCATGTTAGTCGTCGCACGGAGGCGCGGACCGGGCGTCACCGAATCGTCGACCACGCGCAAGAAGGGCTCGGCATCGGACGTCCGATGCCGAGCCCGGCCTCCGGCGGCGTCGTCAGCGGGCGCCGCCGTTGACGTAGAGGGTCTGGCCGCTGACGTACGAGGCGTCCTCGGAGGCGAGGAAGGCGACCACGGCCGCGATGTCCTCGGGCTGGCCGACGCGGCGCAGCGGGGTGCGGGCCGCGACCTCGGCCTGGTGGTCCTCGGCGGACGCGCCGACGCGCTCGGCGGTCGCGGCGGTCATCGAGGTGGCGATGTAGCCGGGGGCCACGGCGTTGACGTTGACGTTGAACGGGCCGAGCTCGATCGCGAGGGTCGCGGTGAAGCCCTGGATGCCGGCCTTGGCGGCGGCGTAGTTGGCCTGGCCGCGGTTGCCCAGCGCGGAGCGGGAGGAGAGCGAGACGATCTTGCCGTACTTCTGCGCGCACATGTACTTCTGCGCCACGTGCGAGCAGTTGTAGACGCTGGTGAGGTTGACCGTGACGACGGCGTCCCAGTCGGTCTTCGGCATCTTGAAGAACAGGTTGTCGCGGGTGATGCCGGCGTTGTTGACCAGGATGTGGACGGCTCCGAAGTCCTCGGCCACCTTCGCGAAGACGGCCTCCACGGCCTCGTAGTCGGTGACGTCGCAGCCGTAGGCGCGGGCGGTGCCGCCCTTGGCGGTGATCGCGTCGACGGTGGCCTGGGCGCGCTCGGCGGTCAGGTCGACGACGGCGACGCTCGCGCCCTCCTCGGCCAGACGCCGCGCGGTCGCGGCGCCGATGCCCTGGGCTGCGCCGGTGACGACGGCGACGCGGTCGGTGAAGCGGCTCATGATCTTAAAGACTCCTCAGCAACGGGGTGCGATGCGGTCGGTGAAGCTTCGAGGCAGGCCGCACGGCCCCGGATCGCGGGGCCGTGCAGGCAGTGGCAGTGGCAGGCCGTGGCGGGGGGATCAGTCGCGGTCGACGAGGACGGCGGTGCCCTGGCCGACGCCGACGCACATGGTCGCCAGGCCACGGGTGTCGCCGGTGCGAGCCATGCGGTGCAGCAGGGTGGTGAGGATGCGCGCGCCGGACGCGCCCAGCGGGTGGCCGATGGCGATCGCCCCGCCCTGGGGGTTCACCAGCTCCGGGTCGACGCCGAGTTCGCGCACGCAGGCCAGCGCCTGTGCGGCGAAGGCCTCGTTGAACTCGGCGGTCTGCACCGACTCCAGCGCGCGGCCGGTGCGGGCCAGCACCCGTCGGACGGCCGGGACCGGGCCGATGCCCATGACGTCCGGATGCACGCCCGCGCTCGCGCCGCCGACGTAGCGGCCCAGTGGCTCGACGTCGAGCGTCGCCAGCGCCTCCTCGCTGCACAGCACCAGCGCGGCCGCGCCGTCGTTCATCGGCGAGGCGTTGCCCGCCGTCACGGTGCCGCCGGGGCGGAAGACCGGCTTGAGGGTGGCGAGCTTCTCCAGGCTGGTGTCGGGGCGGATCGACTCGTCCTGGCTGACGACGGTGCCGTTCTTGAGGGTGACCGGCACGATCTCGGCGTCGAAGAGGCCGTCCTTGCGCGCGGCGGCCGCCGCCTGGTGGGAGCGGAACGCGAAGGCGTCCTGGTCCTCGCGGCTGACCCCGTAGCGGGCGGCGACCTCCTCGGCGGTCTCGCCCATCGACAGCAGGCCGTGCAGCTCCTTCATCTTCGGGTTGACCAGGCGCCAGCCCAGCTTGGTGTCGAAGATCTCCTGCCCGTGCGGCAGCGCCTCCTCCGCCCGGGGCAGCACGAACGGCGCGCGGCTCATCGACTCCGAGCCGCCCGCGACGACGACGTCCGCCTCCCCGGCGGCGATGGCGCGGGCGGCGGTGGTGACGGCCTCCAGGCCGGAGGCGCACAGCCGGTTGAGCGTCGCGCCCGGGACGGTCTCGGGCACGCCGGCCAGCAGGACCGCCATGCGGGCGATGTTGCGGTTGTCCTCACCGGCCTGGTTCGCGGCGCCCCAGTAGACGTCGTCGATCCGGGCGGGGTCGAGGGCGGGCACCGCGTCCAGCGCGGCGCGCAGCGCGGTGGCCGCGAGGTCGTCGGGGCGGACGCCGGACAGCACGCCGCGCAGGCGACCGATCGGGGTCCGCTTGGCGGCGGCGAAGTACACGGGGCGCATCGTCGGGCTCCTGGGCGGTGAAGGGGGTGCGAGGGTGGGTTGCCGGGGCAGGGGTCAGAACGCGTTGACGCCGGTCAGGGCCCGGCCGATGAGGAGCTTCTGGATCTGGCTGGTGCCCTCGTACAAGGTCATCACGCGGGCGTCGCGGACGTACTTGCCGACGGGGTACTCGTCTATGAAGCCGTACCCGCCGAAGACCTGAAGGGCGGTGTTGGCGGCCTTGACGGCGGCCTCGGAAGCGTAGAGCTTGGCGACCGAGGACTCGGTCTGGAACGGCTCGCCGCGCTCGATCAGGTCGGCGACCCGCCACACCAGCAGCCGGGCGGCGTCGAGCTCGACCTTGATGTCGGCCAGCATCTCCTGGACCAGCTGGTGGGAGGCGATGGGCTTGGCGAACTGCTCGCGCTGGGTGGCGTAGGCGACCGCGGCGTCCAGAGACGCCTGGATGATGCCGACGCAGCCGGCCGCGACCGACATGCGGCCCTTGGCCAGCGCCGACATGGCCACGTTGAAGCCCTTGCCCTCGGGGCCGAGCATCGCCTCGGCGGGCACGCGCACGTCGTCGAAGACCAGCTCGGCGGTGGGCTGGCCGCGCAGGCCCAGCTTGCCGTGGACGGTGGTGCGGGTCAGGCCCGGGGTGTCGGTGGGGACCAGGAAGGCGCTGACGCCCTTGTGCCCGGCCTGCTCGGGGTTGCCGGGCTCGCCGGTACGGGCGAAGACGAGGGCGACCTCGGCCCAGGTGCCGTTGGTGATGAACATCTTCGCGCCGTTGACCACCCACGTGTCGCCGTCGCGGACGGCCCGGGTGGTGAGGTTGCCGGCGTCGGAGCCGGTGCCGGGCTCGGTGAGCGCGAAGCAGCCCAGGGCGTCCCCGGCGCACAGGCGCGGAAGCCAGCGCTGCTTCTGCTCCTCGCTGCCCCAGTGGGCGATCGACTTCGCCACCAGCCCGAGGGAGACCGACAGCAGCCCGCGCACGGAGGAGTCGCCGCGGCCCAGCTCCTCGGTGACCAGCACGTAGGAGAGGTGGTCACCGCCGGAGCCGCCGTACTCCTCGGGGATGGTCAGGCCGAGGAAGCCCAGCGCGCCCAGCTTCTTCACGATGCCCTGGTCGACCTGCTCGGCCCGGTCCCAGGCGGCGGCGTGCGGGACGACCTCGCGGTCGACGAACTCGGCGGCCAGCTCGCGGACGGCGGCCTGCTCCTCGGTGAGTTCCAGGTTCACGGCATCTCCCGTAGCTCTGCGCGCCTGCGGTGGTCGGTGACGGCAGTTAAACTAGCACTGCAAGTTTTACGACGGTAACCCCATACGGCAGGCTTGGGGAAGTGCGTCGCCCGACACGCGCGAGACCCGCCCGCGGCCAGGCCCGCGACACAGACCCCCAGGTGAGGAGGGCCGGAGCCCGATGGCCAGGCCGCGCAACCCGCTGCTCAGCCACGAGCGCATCGTCGAGGCCGCGCTGCGCCTGGTGGACGACGAGGGCCTGGACGCGCTCTCCACCCGCCGCCTCGCCGCCGAGCTCGGCGTGAGCGGGCCATCCCTCTACCACCACTTCGCCACCAAGGACGCGCTGCTCGACGCCGTCGTCGACGCCGTGGTCGGCGAGGTGCGGCTGGACATGCTCGGCCGCGACCCCTGGCCGGAGGCGCTGCGCGCCTGGGCCCGCTCCTACCGCGCCGCGCTCGTCGCGCACCCCAACCTGGTGCCGGTCCTCGCCCACGGCCCCGGCCGCCGTCCCAACGCGCTCAGACTCGCCGACGCCGTCTTCGGCGCCCTGGTCCAGGCGGGCTGGCCGAGCGGCGAGGCCACCCGCATCGGCGCGCTGATGCGCTACCTGGTCTTCGGCTCCGCCCTCGGCTCCTTCGCCGGCGGCTTCGTCGACGACGCCGGCCTCTATGCCGACCAGTACCCGCACCTCGGCCAGGCCCACCTCCTGGCAGACCGTCAGCGCGCGGTGGACGAAGGCGCGTTCGAGCTCGGCCTGGACTCGATCCTGCTCGGCCTCGAAGCCCGCTTCGCGCACGTGGCATGAGCGTCCGGCGAGTTCAAATCGTTACCCGGCGCCGCTCGGAATCAACATTCTCCAACAACCTCGCAAAGGCCCGCTCATAAGCGCTTTCCCGAGAGTTGACGCGTCGAGCCCCCGCGGGAGCCGGTAAACCCCGCGCTGGGCTGCCACTTTGTGCCGTCAGGGCCCTTGACAGGGCGTCAAGCTGTTGGTGGTATCTGAACGCTCACGTTCGTTTGTGTGTTCATTAGCGTTCTTGAACGGCACTGCACCCCACGGGAGGGGACATGGCAACGCCCGGACCGCACGACCGCACCACCAGTAACAGCCCCACCAGAAGGTCGGTCCTGCGCGCCGCCGCGATCGGCGCCGGGGCTGTCACGCTTCCCTCCGTCCTCGCCGCCTGCGCCAGCGGGTCCGGCGCCGGAGGAGCAGGCGGGAAGACCGTCACCTTCGGCTCCAACTGGTCCGACCCGGTGCCGAAGAAGGGCATCGCCACGGCGATAGCCGGCTTCCAGGCCAGCAGCGGCTACACCGTCAAGACCAACACCGTCGACCACAACTCGTTCCAGGAGAACATCAACCGCTACCTCCAGGGCAACCCGGACGACGTGTTCGGCTGGTTCGCCGGCTACCGCATGCAGTACTTCGCCCAGAAGGGCCTGCTCGGCGACATCAGCGACGTCTGGTCGGGCTTCACCGGCATGTCCGACGCCATCAAGGCGCAGTCCACGGGCCTGGACGGCAAGCAGTACTTCGTACCGCTCTACTACTACCCATGGGCGGTCTTCTACCGGAAGTCGGTCTTCGCCCAGCACGGCTACCAGATCCCCACCACCTGGGACCAGTACATCGCCCTGGCCAAGCAGATGCAGAAGGACGGCCTCGTCCCCATCTCCTTCTCGGACAAGGACGGCTGGCCGGCCATGGGGACCTTCGACTACATCAACATGCGCCTGAACGGCTACGACTTCCACAAGTCGCTGATGGGCGGTCACGAGGACTGGTCCGACCCCAAGGTGAAGAAGGTCTTCGACACCTGGCGCGAACTGCTGCCCTTCTACCAGCAGGGCGCGCTCGGCCTCACCTGGCAGGAGTCCGCACAGGCCCTGCAGCAGAAGAAGACCGGCATGATGACCCTCGGCATGTTCCTCGGCCAGCAGTTCGGCACGGACGTGTCCGACCTGGACTTCTTCGCCTACCCGGCGATCGACCCCGCCAACGGCCAGGACGCCGTCGAGGCACCCATCGACGGCTTCCTGCTCTCGCGCAAGGCCAAGAACGTCACCGCCGCCAAGAAGCTGCTGGCCTTCCTCGGCACCGCCAAGGCCGAGAACGACTACCTGTCCATCGACCCGACCGAACTGGGCGTCAACTCCTCGGTCGTCACCACCGGTTACTCGCCGCTGCAGCAGTCCGGCGCCAAGCTCGTGTCCACCGCCAAGAGCATCTCGCAGTTCATGGACCGCGACTGCCGCCCGGACTTCGTCTCCACCGTGATGATCCAGGCGCTGCAGACCTTCCTCAACAACCCGAACGACGTCGACGGGCTGTGCAACTCCATCCAGCGGCAGAAGACGGCCATCTATGCGACCGAAGGCTGACCTCGAACCCGCCGTGAGCGTCGGCGAACCGACCGCCGGCGCGCCCGCGTCCGCCGCCGCCCCCGAGACGGGGCGGCGGCGCCCGCGCGCCGCACGGCGCAGGATCCGCCGGCTGACCACGCGCGACCGGCTCGTCATCACCGTGCTGCTCGGCCTGCCGCTGCTGTTCACCTTCGTGCTGGTGTGGGCGACCACGCTCGCCTCGGTCGGGCTGTCCTTCACCAACTGGGACGGCATCGGCTCGGCCAAGTTCGTCGGGATCGACAACTACAAGGAACTGTTCACCAACTACCCGCCGTTCGCGACAGCGATCTGGCACAACCTGCTCTGGCTCGGCTTCCTGGCGCTGGTCGCCACCCCGCTCGGCCTGCTCTTCGCGGTCCTGCTCGACCGCAAGATCCGGTTCGGCCGCTTCTACCAGAGCGCGCTCTACCTGCCCGTCGTGCTCTCGCTGGCCGTGATCGGCTTCATCTCGCAGCTGATCTTCGCCCGCGACGACGGCATCCTCAACACCCTGCTCGGCACCACCGGCCCGGGCCAGCACCCCGTCGACTGGATCGGCGACCCGCACATCAACATCTGGGTCGTGCTGGTCATGGCGGGCTGGCGGCACGCCGGCTACGTCATGGTGCTCTACCTGGCCGGACTCAAGGGTGTCGACCCGTCGCTCAAGGAGGCCGCCGCCATCGACGGCGCCAACGCGCGGCAGACGTTCTTCCGCGTCGTCTTCCCGGTGATGCGGCCCGTCAACATCATCGTCGGCGTGATCACGGTGATCGAGGCGTTGCGCGCCTTCGACATCGTCTACGCCATCAACGGCGGCACCAACGGCCTGGAGCTGCTCAGCGTGCTCATCACCGACAACATCATCGGCGAGGCCAGCCGGATCGGCTTCGGCTCCGCCATCGCGGTGGTGCTGCTGCTGATCTCCGTCGGCTGCATCGTCGCCTACTGCATGACCGAACTGCGGGAGGAGAAGTCGTGACCGCGATCGCCGCAGGCCCCGCGACGCCGAAGGCCACCGGCGCGAAGGGCCCCCGTGCGGCCGTGGCCCCGCGCCGCGTCGGCCTGCACGTCTTCCTCGCGGCCGTCTCGCTGCTGTGGCTCGCGCCGCTGCTGCTGGCCGTCTACGCGTCGCTGCGGCCCTACCAGGAGACGGCGAAGTACGGGTATTTCTCGCTGCCGCACCACCTCAGCTTCGCCTACTACCGCGAGGCGTTCACCCAGTCGGGGATGGCGCAGCACTTCCTGAACACGCTGCTCATCGCGGTCCCGGCCGTGCTGCTGACGCTGTTCTTCGCGTCCTTCGTCGCCTTCTGCATCGCCCGGGTCCGCATCCGTGGCGGGTTCTTCATCCTGATCCTGTTCACCGCCGGCAACCTGCTGCCGCCGCAGGTCATGGTGACCCCGGTGTACGAACTGTTCACCCGGATCCCGCTGCCGTACTGGATGTCCGACTCGCTGACGATGTACGACTCGTACTGGGGCGTCATCGCCATCCACATCGCCTTCCAGACCGGCTTCTGCGTCTTCGTGATGACCAACTTCATGAAGGCGCTCCCCGAGGAGCTGCGCGAGGCCGCGATCGTCGACGGCGCGGGCGTGTGGACCCAGTTCTGGCGGATCACGCTGCCGCTGTGCCGCCCGGCGCTCGCGGCCCTGGCCACGCTGGAGTTCGCCTGGATCTACAACGACTTCCTGTGGGCGCTGGTGCTGATGTCGTCGGGCGACAAGATGCCGGTCACCAGCGCGCTGAACAACCTGAAGGGGCAGTACTTCCAGGACTACAACCTGCTCGCGGCCGGCTCCGTGCTGGTCGCGCTGCCGACCGTGATCCTCTTCTTCATCCTGCAGCGCCACTTCATCGCCGGGCTGACCCTGGGCGCGACCAAGGGCTGAGCGAGGCGACGGAGGGCCGACGGGCCGGTGGGCCGGGGGATTCCTGCGACATCCCCCGGCCACTACGTGCGGCGCTCACTCGCCGCCCAGCGCTTTGCGTCCCGTGAAGTACGCGAAGGCCCGTGGGGCGTCCTCGTTGGCTGCGAGCTGCTCGTCGGGCGTCTCCCGGGGCTGTTCGTAGCACTCCCACGAGCAGCGCCCCCACGGGGTCCACTCGGTCACCGCGCCGCACCCGCCGCAGACCATCACGTTCACGCCGGGCGGCCCTGGATACTGCGATTCGCCCATGTCACCGATGGTCCCACCGGGCGGGCGCCGCCGCTACCGAGCTGTCCGGCGGCGGGAACCGAGGCGAGCGACCAGCCGCTGCGCGACCAGCAGGTTGATCGTCCAGGACAGCCACGCCCCGCTCATGTACGCCAGGTCGAAGGGAAGGCCGGCGCCGGAGCCGGCCGCCAGCCAGAGCCGGAAGGTGACCGCGGCGAAGATGAGGGCGTAGGACCTGACCATCCACCGCTGGTGTGCGGCGACCGCCCGGCGGCGGATCGCGGTGAACGCCTTGCCGGTGGTGACCAGCAGCGCCGTCGCCAGCGCGGCGAACCCGAGCGGCGCGACCGGCCAGTAGAGGCCCTTCGGCACCAGCAGCAGGCCGCCGGTCCCGGCCGCCAGGGCGCCGAGCAGGTAGATCCGCCCGACCGTCCGGTGCACGGCCGGATACCGCGTCCTGACCCCGGGCACGAACTGCCACGGACCGGTGGCCAACGCCAGGACGCCGCCGCCCACATGGAAGAGCAGCGGGACGAGGTTCGCCGCGTACACGGCACGTTGCTGAGCGAGGAACAGGGCGCGGTCGAGGGTGAAGTAGCGGGCGGCGACGACGGCCGTCACCGTGGCCAGGAAGGTCATGGCGATCCAGCCGGCCCGGCGGCGCGGGGTCCTCGTCCCCGGGCTCGTACCGGTCGGATCGGGCTGGGCGGAGGCGGACGGGCCGCTGGTGCGGCGAGAGACAGGCGTGGTCATGCCGCGAAGGTACGGATGGGCCGTCCGCGCCGCGTCCACCTGCCGGGGTCGGTTCCGGTACCCCGGTGGGGGTAGAGGCGGGCGGGAGCGCCCGTACCCCACCGGGGGTACCCGCCGCCTACTCTCCCGGGTCGATGTGCGTCCCGCCGAGGGTCGCTAGGCTCGGTTCGATCACGTCGCCGGGCAGCGGTGACACCCAGTCCCGGAGCAGTGATGAGTCGGCCGAGTCGGACCCGTGTACGCGCCGCGGCCGGGCTCCTCCGGTCCCTGCCGCCCACCGGAGTCGCCCGGCGCCCGCTGCCCCCGCGCCCCGCCCTGCGCGAAGTGACCCGGCGCGACGTGACCTGGCGCGACGTGGCCTCGCCCGAAGTGACATTGCCCGAAGTGACGTTGCCTGAAGTGACGTGGCCCGACCTGGCGTTGGCCGGCGCGTTCCTGGCCGCGATGCTGGCCGAGCGGTTCGGTGCGGCGGCGCGGATCGGCGGACACATGCCCGCGGCGCTCGCGCTGAGCGTGCTCATCGCCGGGGCGCTCGCCGCCCGCCGCCGGGTTCCGCTCGCCGCGTACCTGGTCGGCACCGCCGCGCTGTCCGCCGAGGCCCTGTTCGTGCTGCCCAGCCCCGTGTCGCCGTACGCGAACCTGCTCGGCCTGTACTCGCTCGGCCTGCGCGGCACCCGCGCACGGGCCAGGCTGGGACCGGTCATCGTGCTGCCCGGCATGATCGCGTACTTCTCCGGCCCCACGCACACCTACCAGTTGATGCCCGCCGCGGTCCTGTTCGTCTGGCTGCTGGTCTGGGCGCTCGGCTACGGCTGGGCCCGGCGGCAGGAGGAGCAGGAGACGGCACGCCGGGTCCTGCGCGACCAGGTGCTCGCCGAGGAGCGGGTGCGGATCGCCCGCGAGCTGCACGACCTGGTCGGGCACACGCTCAACGTGCTGCTCGTGCAGACCGGCGCCGCCCGACGGGTGCTCGACCGGGACCCGGAACAGACCCGCACACTGCTGGGCACGATGGAGCACACCGGCCGCCAGGCGCTGGAGGAACTCGACCGGGTGCTCGGCCTGCTGCGCCCGCAGGAGCCGTCGCCGTCGCCGGACCCGCAGCCGGGGCTGGCGCACCTCGGCGCGCTGACCGAGCGGATGGAGCAGGCGGGGATCCGCGTCACCGCGCGGATCGACCCGGCCGCGCACGGCATGCCGCGCACGCTCGACCTGTCGGCCTACCGGATCGTCCAGGAGGCGCTGACCAACACGGTCAAGCACGGGCGCGCGGCCCGCGCCGAGGTCGCGGTCCACCGCGAAGGAGACGTGCTCCACGTCGAGATCCGCGACGACGGCGTCGGCGCGCCCGACGGCTATCTGCCCGGCCGAGGCCTCAAGGGGATAGCGGAGCGGGTCCACGAGTTCGGCGGCAGCGTGGAGCACGGCGCGGGCGAACACGGCGGATTCCGGCTGCGCGCCGCACTCCCGATCCCGCGCACCCCGGCGTCGGTGGCACCGTGACCGTCAGGGTCGTCATCGCGGACGACGACGCCCTGCTGCGCGCCGGGGTCGCCCTGGTGCTCGGCACCGGGGACGGCATCGAGGTGGTCGGCGAGGCCGCCGACGGGCTGGAGGCGGTCGAGCTGTGCCGGGCGACGGCGCCGGACGTGGTCCTGATGGACGTGCGGATGCCCGGCATCGACGGGGTCGAGGCGACCCGCCGCATCGTCGCGGCGCGGCTGCCCACCCGGGTCCTGGTGCTGACCACCTTCCACCACGACGACTACGTGTGGGGCGCGTTGCGGGCCGGGGCGGCGGGCTTCCTGCTCAAACGGGTCCCGCCGGAGCGCCTGATCGACGCGGTCCGCACCCTCGCCGACGGGGAGTCGGTACTGGACCCCGCGGTGACCCGCGACCTGATGGGCCAACTCGCCGCCACCGGCCCGGGGCGGGAGCGTCCGGGACCGCGCGACCCGCGGCTGGCCCGGCTCACCGCCCGGGAACGGGAAGTGCTCCGACAGGCGGCCGAGGGCTACTCGAACGCGGAGATCGCCGGACTGCTCCTGCTCGCCGAGTCGACGGTGAAGACCCACCTGAAGCGGATCCTCGCGAAGATCGACGCGCGCGACCGCGCCCAGGCGGTCGCGATCGCCTACCAGAGCGGCCTGATGGCGTCCGAAGAGGACGGCCTGACGGAGCGGGGCTGACGCGGGCTCAGCGGAGGCCGCGGGCCTCTCGGCCGATCGGCCCGGGGTAGGGCCAGCCCCCGGTCCCGTCCGCCGGGCAGTCCCATGTCCCGGGGGGCCACAGGCCGGAAGGATCGAAGCGTTGCTCAAACAAGCTTCGTCCTTCGTAGGGGAGTCGGACCACCATGACGCTCGCCGACCGCGTTTCCCGGAGCCCTGCCGCCGACGTCCTGGCCGCAGGAGGGCCGCCCGCGCCGGTCCGGATCGCCCACGGGTTATGGGTCGTCGCCGTCGGCGCCGGGATGTTCGAGACGGTGCTGGCCGTGGGGCGGTTGCTCGCGCGCGGGCATGGGGCCGGGCCCGCCATCGCGGCCGGGCTCGCGATCCGGTTGCCGGTCTTCGCCGCCGCGCTCGTCGTGGCGGGCCGGATGCGGGAGGGGCGCGGATGGGCCCGGATCGCGCTGGCGCTCGGGCTCGGGATCCTCGGGACGGCGTCGATGGTCGTCCAACCGATCGAGGCGCTGGCCCACGGGCGCACCCTCGCCTCCGCGCTCACCAGGTCCAGCGCCGTGGACCTGCTCTTCGGCGCCAGCCGCACCGTGCACCTGGCGTGCGTGCTCGGTGCGGTCGCGCTGATGTTCCTGCCGGCCGCCAACGCCTGGTTCCGCGAGCGGCGACGTCGTCGCTGACCAGGGACGTTCAGCCCCCGTACGGCTCGCCCCAGGCGCCGTCGCGACGCAGGAACGCGGGGCGTGCGTGCGGGTCCGGCGGGTCGTAGTAGCGGTGGAACACCGCTGTCGCGCCGCCGGAGAGCGGCGGCACGATCCACGACCAGTCCGTGGGCACCGGGCGGCCGTGGCGTTGTTCGCGCTCCACGTGGGTGACGAACCGACGCGACTCGGTGTGGTGGTCGGCGATGGTGACGCCCGCGTCCGCGAAGGAGTGCAGCACCGCCGCGTTCAGCTCGACCAGCGCCCGGTCCCGCCACAGCGTGCGCTCGCTGGAGGTGTCCAGGTCGAAGAGCTCCGCGACCGCGCGCAGCCGGTCGTAGCGGTCGCGGTCGGCGAGGTTGCGCGAGCCGATCTCGGTGCCCATGTACCAGCCGTTGAACGGCGCGCACGGGTAGCGGACGCCGCCGATCTCCAGCGTCATGTCGCTCACCGCGGGAACGGAGTACCAGCGCAGCCCGAGGTCCGTGAAGCCCGGTTCGGTCGGATGGGTCAGCCGTACCTCGTGGACGGCGTCGTCCGGCAGTTCGTAGCAGTCCGGGGGCCGCTCCGGCGAGGACTGCACCAGGAGCGGCAGGGTCTCGAAGGGGCCCTCGCCGCCCTTCCAGCCGAGCTCGCGGGCGAGCGCCGCCCGTTCGGCGCTGCGCGGATCGCAGGCGTAGCGCACCAGTTGCTCGTTGAGCAGCCTGGGCGCCGGGCGGCCCGGGAGGTCGGGGGCGAGGACCGTGACGACCGGTCGGATCCGGCCCCCGTTGGCCGCGAGGCGCAGATGCTCGAAGCACTGCTCGGCGACGTCGTCCGGGCGGCGCACCTGCCGCAGGTCGCGGACGACGAGGCTGCGCCAGTACAGCCGCCCGATACAGCGGGCCGCGTTGCGCCAGGCGACGCGGGCGCCGAAGGCGAGCTCCTCCGGTGTGTGCGTGTAGGTGCCGTGCGCGGCCGACTCCGCGCGGATCTCGCGCAGTCTGGCCTCCACGTCCACCGGCTGCGTCGACTCGGCGGCGAAGCCGCGCACGAACTCCTCGGCGGCGACGAGCAGCGGCGTCGGCGGACCGAGCGGAGCCGACGGCACGGGCGGCGGTGTCGGTGCGAGCGGCGCCGGCGGTGCGGGCGGGCCCGGTGAGGCCGAGTGGGTCGGGTCGGGCGGCGGCTGGTGGATCACGGGACAGCCGCGCGGCACCGGCGCGTAGGGCGCGGCCTGAGTCGACGGCAGCTGCTTGCGATGGCGAGTGAGACGAGTGAACAGCAAGGACATCCCTCCCCGCACCATGGGTACCGTATGTGCGACGTCGCGCACGCAGAGTGCCGGATTCGGGGGACAGGCGGTCGACGGTGCGGCTATGCTCGCGCCCGATCGAACGAGTTCGCGGCCGTCCGACCAGGGAACCGCCGGAATCCGTAGACTCACCGCATGCTCAAGGCCGATCGCTTCGCCCGCATCCTCGACCACGTCGCCCGCGCCGGCAGTGCCGACGTGCACCAGCTCGCGGAGCTCCTCGACGTCTCCGGCGCCACCGTCCGCCGCGACCTGCAGGCGCTCGACGAGCAGGGCCTGCTGCGGCGCACCCACGGCGGCGCGGTCACCGGCACGGTCAACCTCGAGCTGCCGCTGCGTCACCGCGCGGGCCGCAGGCAGGAGGAGAAGCGCCGCATCGCCGAGGCGGCGGCCGACCTCGTCCCCGACGGCGCGGTCGTCGGCCTGACCGGCGGCAGCACGGTCAGCGAGCTCGCGCACGTCCTCGCCGAGCGCGTCGGCGGCGGCCAGGGGAGTCTCACCGTCGTCACCAACGCGGTCAACATCGCCGCGGACCTGGTCGTACGCCCCGAGATCCGCCTTGTGGTGATCGGCGGTCAGGCCCGCAGCGCCAGCTACGAGCTGGTGGGGCCCGCCGCCGACGAGCACCTCGCCCGCTACCGCCTCGACTTCGCCTTCATCGGCGTCGACGGTCTCAGCGCCGCGGCGGGCTGCACCACCCACGACGAGATGGAGGCCCACACCGACCGCTCCTTCCTCCGCGTCGCCGCCCACCGCGTGGTCCTCGCGGACGGCAGCAAGCTCGGCCGGGCCACCTTCGCCGCGATCTGCCCGCTGGAGGAGATCGACACCCTGGTCACGGACGTACAGCCGGCCGAGCCTGAGCACGCCGCCCTGGAGGCGGCGGCGGTCCGGGTGCTGACGGCGGCTCCGCAGGGGTGACGCACGGCCCGCTCCGGTGATGTGCGAACATGTGCGTCCCCTGAGAGATCGAACACTGGAACGCCTGATCATGCGCATACCCCCGCGTCGCACCCTGTCCGTGCTGGCTGTCGCCGCCACCGTCGTCCTGACCGCAACGTCCTGCGGCGGCGGCACGAGCAGTCAGCACCCCTCCGCCGACGCGAAGACGGCGCCGGGCGCCGCGACGTCCCCCTCCGCGAGCGCGGACCCGTTCGCGGGCGAGACCGCGAACCAGATCCTGACGGGTGCGACGGCCTCGTTGGCGTCCGCCGACTCGGTGAAGGTCGCCGGCACCATGAAGCAGTCGGGCGGCGAGATGAGCATCGACCTCTACATGGTCAAGAACGTCGGCTGCCAGGGCTCGATCGGCATGGGCAGCCAGGGCACGGTGACCATGGTGGCGCTGGGCAAGACCGTGTGGGAGAAGCTGGACCAGGCCACGCTGGCCGGCGCGGTCGGCAAGGACGAGGCGGCCGCGCTCAAGGGCAAGTACTTCAAGACCACAAGCACCGCCAAGGACTTCCAGGACCTGCAGTCCTTCTGCGACCTGAACACCTTCGCCAAGGGCATGGCCAACGGGAGCGACGACACCTACAGCAAGGGAGCGGTCACCTCGACCGGAGGGCAGCAGGTGCTGACCCTGGTCGACACCAAGGACCACTCGTCCGTGCTGGTGAGCCTCACGGCGCCGCACCGGGTCCTGCGCGCGATGGGCGCCACGCCCGCCGACGGCTCCATCACGATCGGCTACGACCTCGGCTCGAAGATCACCCCGCCCCCGGCGAGCGAGGTCGTGGACGCCTCCAAGTACGGCATGTGACGGCCCGGCGGCGCCCGTCCGGGCGCCGCCGAGGTTCGCGGGAGGCCAGGCCTGCGCGGTCGCTTCCGCGAGGTCAGGCCTACGCGGTCAGGCCTGCGTGATCAGGCCGAGCAGGCGGGCCACCTCGTCGGCGACGGCGGTGCGGCCGGGGGCGAGCCACTTGCGCGGGTCGACCAGCTTCGGGTCGGCGGCCAGCGCGTCGCGCACGGCGTCGGTGAACAGGCGGTTCAGGTGCGTCGAGACGTTGATCTTGCGCATGCCCGCCCCCACCGCCGCGACCAGCGTCCCGTCCGGCACGCCCGAACTGCCGTGCAGCACCAGCGGCACCGGGACGGCGTCGCGCAGACGGGCGATCAGGTCCAGGTCGAGCGAGGCGGTGCGGGCCGTCATCGCGTGCTCGCTGCCGACGGCGACGGCGAGCGCGTCCACCCCGGTGCGGGCCACGAACTCGGCCGCCTCGGCCGGGTCCGTGCGGACGCCCGGCGCGTGCGCGCCGTCCTTGCCGCCGACCTCGCCGAGCTCGGCCTCGATCGCCAGCCCGTTGTCGTGGCACCAGGCGGCGAGCTCGGCGGTCGCTTTGAGGTTCTCCGCCCAGGGCAGCGTCGAGCCGTCGTACATCACCGAGCCGAAGCCGCAGTCGGCGGCCTCGTGGATCAACCGGGGCTCGGTCGCGTGGTCGAGGTGGAGCGCGGCGCGCGCGCCGCTGCGCTCGGCGGCGAGCCGCGTGGCGGCGGCGAGCGGCGCGAGCGCGCCGTGGTAGCGGACCGCGTTCTCGCTGATCTGCAGCACCACGGCCGCCTTGGCCTGCTCCGCGCCCGCGAGGATCGCCTCGGCGTGCTCGATCTGGATGACGTTGAAGGCGAAGACCGGCCGGTCGGCCAGCAGGTGGGGGAGGGGGACGAGAGGCACGGCGGTTGGCTCCAGGGTCGGTTCGGTGTCGGTGGGTCAGGTCGCGTCGCGCACGGCGACGAGCGGTTCGAGCTCGGCGAGCACGGCGGGGTCGAAGTCCCCCGCGAGCGGCGCGGCCACGGCGGCGGCGGACAGCGCGACGGCGCGCCGGAGCGCCTCCTCAGGCGGCAGGCCGCGTGCGAGCGCGACCGCGAGCGCCGCGGAGGCGGCGTCCCCGGCCCCGGTCGCGTTCCCCACGACCACCCGCGGCGGCGCGGCAGCGAGCAACCGCCCGCCCCACCAGGCCGCCAGCCCCTCCGCCCCCGCAGACACCACCGCGGCACCCGCCCCAGCGGCGACAAGCCGGCGCGCGAGGTCGGCGGGAGCGCCTTCGTCGTCGCCGGTTCGCGCGACGTTGGGCCGGCCGCCCTCGGGCGGGGGCGGCGGGGAGTCGTCGACACCTCCTCCGACGAGACGCCGCTGGGGCGGCGCGGGGGAGGGCCGGCTGTCGGAGCGGCCCGCCTGAGCGGCGGCTTCGGCCGCGGCCCGGGCCGCGTACTGCGTGCCGCCTGGGTCGACGAGCCGCCGCGCGAGGGACGCGCGCAGCTCCTCGGGGCCGCCGGCCTCCCGCATCGCGCTCTGGGCCGGCCCGTTGCGCTCGGCCCCTTCGCCTACCGGCCGCTGCCTGCACGCGGCATGCGAGCTCTCGTCGTCGCGGCCGGCCGCCCTCGTCGCCTCGCCTCGCGTGCCGACGTCGGTGGGCCGGTCTTCCGCGGGCGCCACGTCGGGCGGCTGTTGCGTCAGCCGGGCGGCGGCGGCTTCGCTGTCGATCCCGCGTGCGGGGTCGGCGTGCCGGTCCTCCCGGCCCAGGGCGCGCAGGGCCTCCTCCGCGTTGGGCTTGACCAGCGTCGGCTGGGCGCGCAGCGCTTCGCGCAGGGCGGCGGCGTCGGCGTCGAGGAGGGTGGGGACGCCCGCGTCCGCCGCCAGGAGGACCAGCTCGGCGTAGGCGTCGCCGGGGACGCCCGGGGGGAGGCTGCCGGACAGGACGACCGCCCGCGCGGCGGGCAGCGCCGCGCGGAAGTCGGCGAGGAAGCGCGTCCACTCCGCCGCCGAGACCTGCGGCCCCGGCTCCCAGAAGCCCGTCACCCCGCCCGTCGCCGCGCCGTCGTCCGTGGCGTCCACGACCGCGACAGTGCGGCGCGTCGTGCCCGCGATCGGCGTGAAGCGGTGCGGGACGCCGGCCGCGTCGAGCTCCTCCCGCAGCTCCGCGCCGGAGGCGCCGCCCGCCAGGCCGAGGGCCAGGACCGGCTCGCCCAAGGCGGCCAGGACCCGCGCGGTGTTGACGCCCTTGCCGCCCGCGCGCGCCGCGACGGAGCGCACGCGGTGGGTCGCGCCGGGGCGGACGCCGCCCGCGACGACGTAGGTGACGTCGAGGGCGGCGTTCAGGGTGACGGTGACGATCACGCGGAGAGCACCACCGAACGGGTCAGGTGCTGCGGGTTGTCCACGTCCCGGCCGAGCCGGCCGGCTAGGGCGACGCCGAGCCGCTGCACCTTGACGAGCTCCGCCAGCGGGTCGTGACGGGCCGTCACCAGGTGCGCGCCGGTCGCCCGGACCTGCTCGGCGAGGCCGTCCGGCAGCGGGCCGAGGCTCCAGACCGCGCGACCGGGACGGGCGACGCTGATGGGGCCGTGGCGGTACTCCATCGCGGGGTAGGACTCGGTCCACCACGCGGCGGTCTCGCGGACCTTGAGCGCGGCCTCGCGCGCGACGCCGTAGCTCCAGCCGCGGCCGAGGAAGGAGACCTGCTCGGCGTCGAGCAGCTCGGGCGCGAAATCCTCCTCGATCGCCTCCTGCGCCTGGGCGGGCAGGTGGTCGACGGACTCGCCGAGGTGGGCGCGGAGCAGCACCAGCTGCGAGGTGGGGAAGCGGGTCTGGACGACGGAGCGCTCGTCGGCCCAGTCGAGCACGACGAGGTCCTGCGCGAGGTCGGCGATCGGCGTCGCCGGGTCCGCGGTGATCGCGGTGGTGGCGACCTTTCCGCGCACGGCCTCCAGCAGGCTGAGCACCTCCGTGGTGGTGCCCGAGCGCGTCAGCGCGAGCACCCGGTCGTAGCGGCGGGCGAAGCCCTCGCCGAGCGGGGCCTCGGAGGCGGCGAACGCGTCCGTCTCCCCGACGCCCGCGCCCTCGCGCAGCGCGGCGTAGGCCTGGGCCATGAACCACGAGGTGCCGCAGCCGACGACGGCGACACGCTCCCCGGGGCGCGGCAGCAGGCCGGAGACCTTCGGCAGCAGGTCCAGCGCGCGCTGCCAGCACGCGGGCTGGGACTCGATTTCCGACGAGGTCTGTGAGGCGGCGGTCACCGGCGGCACCTTCTTCCGAATCAGTTGCGCATGTACACGCTTGCGCACTTTGCGCACTACTGCTCACTTGAGCGTACAGATGAACAAGACCGAGCATAGCGAGCCGCGCCGGAAAGCGAAACGCCTCGCCCGGCGAAAGCCGGACGAGGCGCTGGCGCAGTGGGCGTGCCCAGGACTCACTCCTCCTCGACGATGCCGGTCTCCTCCAGGTCCAGCGCGCGCTGGAGCCGCCGCCTGGTCCCGTCGGTGATGCGGCGCTCCTCGTAGAGCCGGGCCAGCTCCGCCGACTCGGCGCGGATCAGCTCGTGCCGCAGGTCCCGATGGGCGGCCATGAGCGTGGAGTCGGCGTCGAGTTCCTCGTCCAGCAGCGCCCTGGCGTGGTCCAGGCGGGCCTGGAGGCTGCGGCGCAGCTGCTCGACGACGACCTCCGGCGCGGCCTCGACGTCGGCGACCTGCTCGAGCCGGGCCAGACCCGCGCGGGCGAGGCGGTCGCGCGCCTCGGCCTCCTCGCGGGCGGTCGCCGCCGGCTCCAGCGCGATGCGCGAGGCGCGCACGACCGGGGCGAGCGTGAAGCCTTGGAGCACCAGCGTCAGCACCACCACCCCGGTGGTCAGCACCAGCACCAGCGAGCGGTGCGGCAGAGGCTGCCCGTCGTCCGCGACCAGCGGGATCGAGAGGGCGGCCGCCAGCGGCATGACGCCGCGCGTCCCCGCCCAGGAGATGACGGCCGGCACCCGCCACGAGACCGCGGCGACGCCGCGACGCCGCTGCATGGCCGCCGACATCGGGAAGACCCAGAGCATCCGGGTGGCGATCAGCAGCGCCGCGATGGCCACCACGACGAGCGGCCAGGTCATCGCGTCCGCGCCCAGGCCGTGGATGAGCGACGGCAGTTCCAGCCCGATGACGGCGAAGACGACGCTCTCCAGCAGGAAGACGACGGTCTGGTAGACGGCGTGCACCTGGAGCCGGATGCGGGCGCCGGTCAGGCGGTGGCCCATCGAGCCCAGCGTCACGCCCGCCACCACGACGGCGGTGACGCCGGAGGTGTGCGCGTCCTCGGCCAGCACGTAGGCGGCGTAGGGGGTGACCAGCGCGATCACCGTCTCCAGGACCGGGTCCTCGGTGCGCTTGCGGATCTGCGCGACCGCGAGCGCGACCAGCCACCCGACGACCGCGCCGCCGCCGCCCAGCAGCGCGAACTCGCCCGCCGCGCGCGGCAGGGAGAAGGCTCCGCCCGCCACGGCCGTGCCGACCGCGACCTTGAACAGCACCAGGCTGGTCGCGTCGTTGAACAGGCTCTCGGCCTGCACCATGACCTGGATCCGCGGCGGCAGCGAGAGCCTGCGTCCCAGCGCGGTCACCGCGACGGGGTCGGTGCTGGCCAGCACCGCGCCGAGCACGAAGGCCATGGGCGCGGAGAGCGGGGTCAGCGCGCCCGCGAGCAGGCCCACGGCCCCGGCCGAGGCCAGCACCAGTCCGAAGGCGAGCAGCGCCACCGGCCGCCAGACCAGCCGCAAGTCGCGCACGGATATCTCCTCGGCGGAGGCGTAGAGCAGCGGCGGCAGCACGCCGATGCTGATGACCTGCGGCGGCACGTGCAGATCGGGGGTGAAGGGCAGTGCGCCGATCACGACGCCCGCGACCACGAGCAGCGAGGGCGCGGGCAGACTCCATCGCCTGGCCCCGGTGGCCACCAGGGTGGCCAGGGCCACCAGCAGCAGAATGGCGGTCAGATCGGTCATCGGCGCGGGGCTTCCGGTCTCTCGTGCGGCAACAGACGGGTCCCGGGGCGTCTCGGCCCCGGCTCGCCGACCAGGCTTCCCGGCTCACCTCGCGCGGGTCCGGCGCGCTGGCGCGCACGGACTCCGTAAAGATCCTGTCAAGACGGGGCGGTCGAACGCAAGCCCGAACGGGTGAGAGCGTCGGCAGAGCTCCCGTCGAGGACCCGCAGAGCACCGGAGGGGCCGCTGACGCGGGCCGGTGACGCCGGCCGCGCCGCGCAGCGGACCGCCCCCGGCGCAGCGGCGCCGGGGGCGGTGGTGACGGGGTCTCAGCGGAGTCCGTCGGGTGCATCGCACGGGTCGGGTCCTCGGGTCAGCCCTTGACCGACCCGTACGGCGCCGAGCCGTCTCCGGTCGCGACGCGCGGAGCGTCGGAGCCCGGCTGTGCGAGCGGCTGCTCCATCGCCCGGCGAGGCGACGGGGCTCCGCCCGCCGTGCTGGAGATGTCCCCCAGGTCGTGGTGGACCTGGAGCGCGACGCGCTCGATGGTCGTGATCCCGTACTCCATGGTCGACTGGTTGTCGGTCAGCACGACCATGCGGTAGTCACGGCCGCCGCCGTTGAAGATGCCCAGGCTGTTCACGCGCCAGCCGAGGGTGGCGCGCGGCAGCCAGCCGTTCTTGACGTGGGCCGTGACGCCCTTCGGGGTCCCGTAGGGCGTGCCCCAGCGCTGGTCGCTCTCGACGCTCGCCATCAGGCTCTGCGCGAAGGCCTTGCCGTTGGCGGTGAGCACGTCCGTGCGGTCGGTCAGCGCGTCGAGCAGCATCATCTCGTCGTGGGCGGTGATCTGGGTCAGGCCCCAGTAGCCGCCCGGCCCGAGGACCGTGTGGGTCATGCCCACCTTCTTGAGGAAGGCGTTGATCTCGGAACGGCCCAGGTAGTTCCACAGGTTGGTGGCGGCCTGGTTGTCCGAGTTCTGGATCATCGGGCGCAGGTTGCTGAGCTCGTACTCGTTGAGGTACTTGCCCTTCTCCTTCCACAGCACCGTCCCCATGATCGCCGCCTTGACGACGCTCGCTGAGTCGAAGTGGTAGGTGGCGTGCAGGGAGCAGGAGACCCCCGTGTGCGGATCCCACACGTCCAGCGCGTAGGTGTCCGTGCGGCCGTGCAGCGCTGACGTGATGTCACGCGAGAGCTTGGCCGCGAGCGAGGGGTGGCTGGTGGAGGTGCAGACGGGGGTGGTCGCCGCGGCGGCCGGCTGGGCGAGGCCCAGCGGGGCCAGGGTGGCGACGGCGACGGCGCCGAGCCCCCCGGCCAGCGCGCGCTTCGCGCGCGCCTTGAAGGATGATGCCACCGAAATGGATCCTTCCGACGTCGGAACAGGTCGCATGTGCTAGACGAGTGTGCGAGTTGACGCCTCGTCTACACAGCAGACTTTCCGAAAGTCGGATCGGGTTGCAGCAAAGTTGCACCGAAAAGGGTAACGATCAGGTGATGAGCTCCGGCTCGGGCTGATGACCGGTGCCGTCCCTGGCCACCAGCGCCGCGTAGTGCCCGCCGAGGGCCAGCAGCTTCTCGTGCGTGCCGCGTTCGACGATCCGGCCCGCGTCGAGCACCACGATCTCGTCGGCGTCGCGGACGGTGGAGAGCCGGTGCGCGATGGTGATGGTGGTCCGGCCGGCGGTGAGGTGGTCCAGCGCCTGCTGGACGGCCTGCTCGGTCTGGGTGTCCAGCGCGCTCGTCGCCTCGTCCAGGACCAGGACCGGCGGATCGCGCAGGATGGTCCGGGCGATGGCCAGGCGCTGCTTCTCGCCGCCGGAGAAGCGGTAGCCGCGCTCGCCGACCAGCGTCGCGTAGCCGTCCGGCAGTGAGGCGATGTGGTCGTGGATCTGCGCGGCGCGCGCCGCCGCCTCCAGTTCCGCGTCGGTCGCGTCGGGCTTGGCGAAGCGCAGGTTCTCTGCGACGGAGGCGTGGAACAGGTAGGTCTCCTGGGAGACCACGCCGACCGCGTCCGCGAGCGCCGCGAAGCTGAGGTCGCGCACGTCCGTCCCGTCGATGGTGACCCGGCCCTGCGTCACGTCGTACAGGCGCGGCACCAGGTAGCTGAGCGTGGTCTTGCCCGAGCCCGTCTCGCCGACCACGGCGAGGCTGCCGCCGGGCGGGACGGTCAGGTCGACGTCCTCGAGCGTCGGGCGCTCCTGCCGGCTCTCGTAGCGGAACCCCACGCCCTCGAAGCGCACCTCGCCGCGGGCGCGACCGGCCGGGGTGAGCGCGTCCGGGCGCTCGGTGATGTCCGGCACCAGGTCCAGGTACTCGAAGATGCGCTGGAACAGCGCCAGCGAGACCTGCACGGCGACGCCGACCTGGAGCAGCGAGACCGCCGGTCGGAACAGGCTCTGCTGGAGGGAGGTGAACGCGACCAGCGTGCCGAGCGAGATCGCGGCGCCGTGCGCGCCGGCGAGCCCCGCCGCCCAGTAGATGACGGCCGGCATCGCGGCCATGACGATCTGGATCGTCGACTGCCGCCAGCGCCCGGCCATGTCGGCGCGCACCTCGAGGTCGGCCAGCGAGGCCGACTCGCGGGCGAAGTCCTGGCTGAGGGCGCGCGAGCGCCCCATCGTGCGGCCCAGCAGGATGCCGGAGACCGACAGCGACTCCTGCATGATCGAGGAGATCGACGCGAGCTGCCGCTGCCGGTCGCCCGCTATCCGCCGCCGCTCGTTGCCGACCCGGCGGCTGATCCAGACGAACACCGGCAGCAGACACAGCGAGACGATCGTCAGCTGCCAGTCCAGCGCCGCCATGGCGATGACGGTCGCGACGACCGACGTCGAGTTGGAGACCAGGGAAGTGGCCGTGGAGGTGACCGTGGCCTGCATTCCGCCGATGTCGTTGGCGATCCGCGACTGCACCTCGCCGGTGCGGGTGCGGGTGAAGAACGCCAACGGCATCCGCTGCAGGTGCGCGTAGACGGCGGTGCGCAGGTCGTGCATGACGTGCTGGCCGACGCTGGTGGACAGGTACGTCTGCCAGACGTTGAACACCGAGTTCGCGACGGCCACAGCGATCATGCCGGCGGCCAGCAGGGTCAGCAGACCCGTGCGCCGCTCGGGGATCGCCACGTCCAGGATCGCCCGCAGCAGGAACGGCGAGGCGACCGACACCAGGGACGACAGGCCCACCAGCACCGCGACCACGGTGAGCCGCCCCCGGTAGGCACGGAACAGCCGCAGGATGCGTCGCAGCTGCCTCGGCGGCCGTGGCGCGTCGGGATCGCGCGGCGGGGGAGTCCAGCCGGGACCGGGAGGTTTCATGCCGTCGAGCATAGCTCATTATTGCTGTCGCTAATAGTGAGTTTTGCTCAGTACATTGCCTCGGGGGCATCGCTCAGTGCCGCAGGCTGTCCGCGCCCCGGTAGCCCTGCGGGACGCCCGGGACCAGGATCACGTCGGCGACCATGTGGCGGGTGCGCAGCTCCAGGATGTCGCGGTAGACGGGGGAGTCGTACCAGGCCCGGGCCCGCTCGATGTCGGGGAACTCGATCAGGATCAGGTCGCCGACCCAGCTGCCCTCCCGGGCCTCGGCCGGGTTCCCGTGGATCAGGAACCGGCCGCCGAAGGGGTCGAGGGTGGCGTCGATCCGCTCCAGGTACTCGACGATGTCCGGGCCGAACTCGACGGAGTGGACGTGGGCCATGGCGTAGGCGGTCATCTCGCTGCTCCTCAGCGCTCTGCGGTGCTCCGGCTTCCCGGTGCCCCGGCTTCGATGACTCCACCCTCGCGGACGGCGCGCGACGGCGAATCCGTCGTGCTTAGGTACTGCCCTCAGGCTGGATCGGCATCCGCCTCGGCGTCGGCCTCGGCCTCGGCCTCGGCGAGGTTGTGCTCCAGGCGCTCCAGCGTGCGCAGCGCGTCGGCGCGCTCCTCGGGGGTCAGGTCCGCGGTGACGAGGTCCTCGAGCCTGCTCCAGCTCTGTTCGACCTCGCGGCGCAGGGCGTGGCTGGCCGCGGTGGGCTCGATGAGGGAGGCGCGCCCGTCGGTGGGGTCCGGGTGGCGGCGGACGAAGCCCGCCTGCTCCAGGCGCCGGACCGTGCGCGTCATGGTGGCGGCGTCGGAGTCCAGCAGTCGGACCAGGTCAGTCTGGCGCTGCGGCCCGAGCTCCCACAGGTGCATCATGACCAGCTCCTGTCCGGGGTGCAGGCCGATGCGGCGCAGGAGTTGGCCGGCGTGCATGCGGTGCAGCCGGGCGAGGCGGAAGATCGCGTGGCTGATGGGCCCGCCGCCGGCCGCGGCCGGCACCGGAACGCTGGCGCTCAGCCCGCGTCCTGCCGGACCGTCTTCCGCCGGGCCGTCTGCGGCAGCCGGTGTGGACTGGGTCATCTCCGCCTCTGCTCCGTTTTCCTGATCGGTCAATTAAATCTACCGCGTTGTGGGGGGTTGCTGCCGTCACACCTGCGCGTTTCTGCAAACATGCACGTCAATGTGCGTGACACAGGTCACATCGCGCCTCAGGAATGGCCCGCGAGGATTTACTTGTTCGGACAGGCATCCGTTCCATGCTTGAGGGAGAGATCATGACTACTGCGTTCGATCCGATCGTCGTCGGCGGCAAGCCCCTGGCCAGCCGGATCGCGATGGCGCCGATGACCCGCAGCCGCGCCTACGGGCCCGGGGCGGAGCCGACGGAGCTGATGGCGACGTACTACGCCCAGCGCGCCGGGGCCGGGCTGATCGTCACGGAGGGCATCCAGCCCTCGGTGGTCGGGCAGGGCTACCCCGACACCCCCGGGCTGCACACGGCCGGGCAGGTGGCGGCCTGGCGACAGGTGACCGACGCGGTGCACCGCGAGGGCGGGGTGATCTTCGCGCAGCTGATGCACACCGGCCGGATCGGCCACCCGAGCCTGCTGCCCGAGGGCCTGACGCCGGTGGGGCCGTCGGCCGTGGCCGCCCAGGGCCAGGTCTTCACCCACGAGGGACCGAAGGACTTCGTGACGCCGAAGGAGCTGAGCGAGGCGGAGATCCGGCAGACCATCACCGACTTCGTCGCCGCCGCCCGTGGCGCCGTCGAGGCCGGCTTCGACGGGGTGGAGATCCACGGCGCCAACGGCTACCTGATCCACCAGTTACTCGCACCGAACTCGAACCGGCGCGCCGACGCGTGGGGCGGTGACGTGGAGGGCCGGATCCGGTTCGCCGTCGAGGTCACCACGGCCGTGGCCGAGGCGATCGGCAGCGACCGCGTGGGCCTGCGGATCTCGCCCGGCAACCCGTTCAACGACATCGCCGAGGACGCCCCCGCCGAGGTGTACGAGGCGCTGCTGGCGCAGCTCGCCGACCTGGACCTGGCCTACCTGCACCTGTTGGAGGGCCCGGACCGCGAGCTGACCGCGCGGCTGCGCAAGGCGTGGTCCGGGCCGTTCGTCCTCAACCCCTTCACCCACCCCGAGGCCACCGGCCCCGACGCGCTGAAGCTGGTCGAGGACGGCACCGCCGACATGATCGCCTACGGGGCGCTGTTCCTGGCCAACCCGGACCTGCCGGCCCGCCTGGCCGCAGGCGGGCCGTTCAACACCCCGGACGCGGCCACCTTCTACGGCGGC
>NZ_BBPQ01000021.1:105991-109890 GCF_000787855.1 Streptacidiphilus anmyonensis
GTTCAACACCCCGGACGCGGCCACCTTCTACGGCGGCGACCACCGCGGCTACACCGACTACCCCACCTTGGACGTCTGACCGGCGAGCCCGCCGGTGCGGCCGTCGCCGTGACCGCACAGTGGGTCGAGGGCGTGCGGCGCCCTCCCGGCAACGCCCTTCCCGCTGTGCCTCTTTCGATCCCCCCTTGCTCCGCAGTTCCTCCGTTTTCGATCCCGTCTTCCGTCAGGAGTCCCCGATGTCCACAGCGATCACCTTCTCCGAGTACGGCCCCGCCGACGTGTTGCGGCTGACCGAGGTCACGCCGCCGGATCCGGGCCCGGGCCAGGTCCGGATCAAGGTCGAGGCCGCCTCCGTGAACCCGCTCGACATCAAGATCCGCTCCGGCCTGATGGCCAAGGTCGCCCCCGCGCACTTCCCGGTCGTCCCCGGCCTGGACGCGGCCGGCGTCGTCGACGCCGTCGGCGAGGGGGCCGACGCGGCCGTGGGGGACGCCGTCCTCGGAGCGACGGTCGGCGGCAGCTACAGCGAGTACGCCCTGCTGGAACGTCCGGTGGCCAAGCCGGAGGCGCTGTCGTGGGAGGTCGCCGCCTCGCTGGTCACCGTCGGCCGGACCTCGCACCGGGTTCTCGGGCAGTTGGGCGTGGAGGCGGGCTCGACCCTGCTCGTGCACGGCGCGGCCGGCAGCGTGGGCTTCGTCGCGGTGCAGTTGGCCGTCGCCCGCGGCATCACGGTCGTTGGCACGGTCGGCGAGAAGGACATCGAGCGCGTCACCGCGCTCGGCGCCACCGCCGTCCGCTACGGCGACGGCTGGGCGGACCGGGTGCGCGCCGCCGCGCCCCAGGGGGTCGACTTCGTGCTCGACGCCTCCGGCGCCGGCGTGCTCGCCGACTCCGTCGCCCTGACCGGTGACACGGCGAAGGTCATCACCATCGCCGACATGTCCGCCCAGCAGCACGGCGTGCGCTTCAGCGCCGGCACCACCGAGCAGGGCGAGGACGCCCTGCCGGAGCTGGTGCGGCTGGCCGCCGGTGGAAGGCTTGTTGTGCCGGTCTGGCGCACCTACCCCCTGGCCGAGGCCGCGCAGGCCCAGGCCGACCTGGAAGCCCACCGCAACCAGGGCAAGGCCGTCCTCCTGCCCTGACCCCGGGGTCCGCGCGTGCTGCCGCTGCGCCGACGCTCGCGGACCCGGTTCGGGTGCCCGGATCTCGCGCTCGGCTCCTACGCTGGTAGGGAGGGAAGCGAGCCGACCCGGAGCGGCGTCATGGTCTTCACGGATCGCCGGCAGGCGGGGAGCAGGCTAGCCGCGCGCCTGGACCACCTGCGGGGCGAGGACGTGGTCGTGCTCGGCCTGCCGCGCGGCGGCGTGCCCGTCGCGGCGGAGGTGGCCGCGCGTCTGGAGGCCCCGCTCGACGTCGTCGTGGTGCGCAAGCTCGGTGTTCCCTACCAGCCCGAGCTCGGCATGGGCGCGATCGGCGAGGGCGGGGTGCGGGTCCTCAACGACGAGGTGATCCGCATGGCCGGGACCAGCGAGGAGGCGCTTCGCCGCGTCGAGCGCGAGGAGCGCTCGGAGTTGGAGCGCCGGGTGCGCCGCTACCGCGGCGAGCGGCCGCCGGTCGACGTCGCGGGGCGGACCGCGGTCATCGTCGACGACGGCGTCGCCACCGGCTCGACCGCCCAGGCCGCCTGCCGGATCGTCCGCGCCCAAGGCGCGGCGCGCATCGTCCTCGCCGTGCCCGTCGCCCCGCCCGGGACCGGCCCGGCCTTCCGCGGCCTGGCCGACGAGGTGGTCGTCGTCGACACCCCGCCGTGGTTCGCGGCGATCGGCCAGTTCTACGACGACTTCACGCAGACGTCCGACGCCGAGGTGCTGGACTGCCTGGAGCGCGCCGCCTCCCGATGAGGCCGCCTCCTGACGAGTTGTGCCGCCCGGCTTTTCCCGAGGACGCGACAGGCGCATGGTGGTGGGATACGCCTGTTCGCGATCCGAGGATGGTGAGCGCAGATGGCGGACGAACAGAGCCGGAACACGGGGGCGAGTCCGGACGGCAGACCACCAGGGGGCGGACGGCCAGGCCTGAGCCGCAGGGCCAGGATCGCGGCGGTGGTGACCGGGGCCGCCGTCGTCGGAGCGGGGATCTGGTTCGCGGTGGCCGGGGGAGGCGGCAGCCCCGCACCGCCGCCGTCCGCGTCGCCCTCGCCGACCCACTCGCCGACTCCGCCGCCCCCCTCCCCGACACCCGTGGTGAACCCGCTGACCGGCCAAGGCCCGGGCGGGCACGTGCTCGCCGTGAAGATCGACAACGTCGGCGACGCGCAGTTCCAGCAGTCCGGCCTCAACTCGGCCGACCTCGTCTACGTGATCCAGGTCGAGGGCGGCCTCAGCCGCTACCTCGTCGTCTTCGACAGCAGCCACGCCCCGGCCAGGGTCGGTCCCGTCCGCAGCGCCCGCCAGACCGACATCCCGCTGCTCGCGCCCTACGGACGCGTCGGCTTCGCCTACTCCGGCTCGATATCCGGTCTGAAGCCCGACCTGGCCGCCGCCAACCTGCAGCTGATCAACCCGATCCAGCACAGCAACCTGTTCAGCAACGGCGGCAGCGCGCCCACGTACATCCGCCCCGGCCAGATCTTCTCGACCTTCCCGAACCTCGCCCAGACCAAGGACGTCGGCTTCCGCTTCGGCCCCGAACCCGCGGGCGGCGCGGGCGCGTCCTCGGTCCGCGCGAAGATGCCGGCGGCGGCCTTCACCTTCACCGCGTCCGGCGCCAAGTGGCTGGTCTCGGTGGACGGGCACGCCGTCTCCACGATCGACGCCGGACAGGCCAACGCCGACAACGTCATCATCCAGCACGTCCACGTCGTGCCCGGCAAGTACACCGACCACAACGCAGGACACGCCGACAACGAGGTCTTCTCCCAGACCACGGGCCAGGGCGGCGCCGACTTCTACCGCGACGGCAAGGTCTGGCACGGCCAGTGGTCCAAGCCGAACGACAACGCGCCCACCAGCTACACCGTGGGCGGCAAGCCCATGAACCTCGCCCCCGGCCGCACCTGGATCGTCCTCGAGGGCTGACCGGGCCGACGCCCGGACCAGTCCGTCACCGGGCGGCCGGACCGGCGAGCGTCACCGGGCGGCCGGACCGGCGAGGTAGGCGAAGTCGTGCGAGGCCATGTCGTGCAGCCGCTGGGCCAGGTCCTCCAGCGCGCGGCTGACGGCGAGCTCGTCGCCGATGTCCGGCACCGAGCGGTCGGCGGGATTGCGCCGCGCCACCCCGCGCCCGGTCGCCATCGGCGCCCCCGCGTCAGTCATCACGGCCCGCGCCTCGGTGCGGACGTCGTCCTCGTCGATCGTCACGGCGACGGTCCAGTGCTTGGTCTTCATGCGATCACCCGTTCCTGCCTCTCCCACCAGTGGGCCACGCCCGCACCCAGCCGTCCACTCCGGGGGAGCCGGGGGCCGGGTCGGGTCGTAACTCCGGTGCGGTCGGGGGGCTGTGGCTGCCAGCATGGCCGCATGACCACTCCGCCGAGCCCGAACCGGACCCCGACCCCGAGCCCGAACCCGACCGCGATGCCGGTTCCGTTCCCCGTGCCCGTCGCCGCGCGCGACTCGCTGGAGGGTCTGGCGCTCGGCGACGCCTTCGGGGAGCGCTGGTTCCACCCCTTCCGCTCGCCGCAGGAGGCCGCCGGGCAGATCAGGGACCGGATCGCCCCGCCGGAGTCGCCCTGGCACTGGACCGACGACACCGCGATGGGGCTCGCGCTGCTGCGGGTGCTGGTCGTCCACGACGCCGTGCACCAGGAGGATCTCGCGCTGTGCTTCGGCGCGACCTTCCGCGCCGATCCGGCGCGGGGGTACGGCCGCGGGATGTGCGTGCTGCTCCCGGTCCTGGCG
>NZ_BBPQ01000020.1:0-57568 GCF_000787855.1 Streptacidiphilus anmyonensis
GCCAGAACTGAAGCAGCTCCAGCGCGCGGTGCACCGCCTCGCGCACCTGCTGCGGGGAGTCCGCAGCGCTACCGTCCCCGATCGGCAGGTAGAGGATGCCGGGCGCGTGGTCCTCGGCGTCCAGGCGGGCGGCCAGCGCGGCCAGGTCGAGCGGGGTGTCGACGCCGTGGCCGGCGGCCAGCAGTCCGGAGGCCAGGCCCAGCTGGTCGGGGCCGGCCACGGTGTGCCGCTCGGTCGGGGTCTCGGCGCCGTCGGGCAGGGTGAGCGCGGTCCAGGCCTGGGCGAAGAGGGCGTCGGCGACCGCGGCGGTACGGGTGTCGCCGCCGGTCAGCTGCTCGGGGGCGAGCGGCCGCAGCATCAGGCTCTCCACCGTGGAGACCGGCGTGCCGGTGACGTCCACGGCGGCCAGCGTCACCGCGTCGGGGCCTGCGGGCGCGATCCGCACCCGCAGGGCGGCGGCGCCCACCGCGTGCAGCGTCACCCCGCTCCAGGAGAACGGCAGGCGGCCCTGGGCGGGCCGGCCGCTCTCGGCGGTCCCGGCGCCGGGCAGCGCGGCGCTCTGCAGCGCGGTGGCGTGCAGGGCGGCGTCGAGCAGCGCCGGGTGCAGGCCGAAGCCGGCGGCGTCAGCGGCGCTCTCCTCGGGAAGGGCGACCTCGGCGAAGACCTCCTGACCGCGCACCCAGGCCGCGCGCAGACCCCGGAAGGTCGGGCCGTAGCCGAACTGGGCCTCGGTGAGGGCCGGATAGAAGTCGGCCAGGTCGACCGGGCGGGCGTCGGCGGGCGGCCAGACGGCCGGGTCGAAGCCGACCTCGGGGGCCGCGGCGGCCGTGGTGCCGAGCAGACCGTCGGCATGCCGGGTCCACGGCTCGTCGTCGGCGCCGTCCTCGGGGCGGGAGTAGACGGTCAGCGGACGCAGGCCCGACGCGTCGGCCTGGCCGACCCACAACTGCACCTGGACACCGCCCGCTTCCGGCAGCACCAGGGGCGCTTCCAGGGTCAGCTCCTCCAGCCGGTCGCAGCCGACGTGGTCGCCGGCGCGGATCGCCAGCTCGACGAAGGCGGTGCCGGGGAGCAGCACCGAGCCGGCCACCGCGTGGTCGGCCAGCCAGGGGTGGGTGGCAAGCGCGAGCCGGCCGGAGAAGAAGAAGCCGTCGCTGTCGGCCAGTGCCACAGCGGCGCCCAGCAGCGGGTGGTCGGCGGAGCCGAGGCCGATCGCGCGGGCGTCGGCGGGCAGCGCGGCCGACCGGTCGATCCAGTAGGCCTCGTGTTGGAAGGCGTAGGTGGGCAGGTCGACGCGGTGGGCGTCGAGTCCGGCGAAGACCGCGGGCCAGTCGAGCTTGACGCCGCGGGAGAAGAGCCGGCCGAGAGCGGCGGTGAAGGTCCGCGCCTCGGGGCGGCCGGGCCGCAGCACGGGGGTGAAGGCGGCCTCGCGGGTCGCGCACTCCTGGGCCAGGGCGGTGAGGGTGCCGTCCGGACCGAGCTCCAGGAAGGTGCGCGCGCCCTCGGTCTCCAGGGCCAGCACCGCGTCCTGGAAGCGGACGGCCTCGCGGACGTGCCGGACCCAGTAGTCCGGCGAGCACAGCTCCTCGGCGGTGGCGAGCCGACCCGTGAGGGTGGAGACGATCGGGATGCGCGGCGCGGCATAGGTCAGCCGCTCGGCGACCGCGCGGAAGGTGTCCAGCATGCCGTCCATCAGCGGCGAGTGGAACGCGTGACTGACCGTCAGCCGCTTGGTCCTGCGCCCCTGGGCCTCGAGCAGCTCGGCCACCTCCTGGACGGCCTGCTCGGTGCCGGAGATCACCACGGAGGCGGGCCCGTTGACGGCGGCGATGCCGATCTCGTCGGCACGGCCGGCCAGCAGCGGCAGCACCTCGTCCTCACTCGCCCGCACGGCGGTCATCGCGCCGCCGGCGGGCAGTTGCTGCATCAGCCGTCCGCGCGCCGCGACCAGGGCGGCGGCGTGACCGAGGGAGAGCACGCCGGAGACGTGGGCGGCGGCCAGTTCACCGATCGAGTGCCCGGCCAGGAAGTCCGGACGGACGCCCCAGGACTCGGTCAGCCGGAACAGCGCCACTTCGAGGGCGAACAGCGCGGGCTGGGTGTAGCCGGTCTGGTGGATCAGCTCGGGGTCGGCGACGGCGTCCTTGAGCGGACGGTCCAGGTAGCGGTCGAGCTCGGCGCAGACCGTGTCGTAGGCCTCGGCGAACGCGGGGAACGCCTCGTACAGTTCGGCGCCCATGGCGAGACGCTGGCTGCCCTGCCCGGCCAGCAGGTAGGCCACCTTGCCGGCCGAACCGGTGACGCCCTGCGCCGCGTCGGCCTCGCCGCGCGTGAACGCGGCGAGTGTCTCGCGCAGTTCGGCGCGGTCGGCGCCGACCAGGACGGCGCGGTGCTCGAAGGCGGCGCGGGAGGTGGCCAGCGAGTAGGCGACGTCGGCGACGGTCGGCGCGGGCTCGGCGTCCAGGCGCGCGAGCAGCCGCTCGGCCTGGTCGGTGAGCGCCTGGGCGGTGCGGCCCGACAGCACCCACGGCACCACCGGCGTACGCGGCGTGCCGGCGACCCGCGTGTCGGTGCTCGGCGCGTCAGCGCCCTGCGTGTCGGTGCTCGGCGCGTCAGTGCCCTGCTCGGGCTCCTGGGACTCCGCCGCCGGGACAGCAGGAGCCGGGGCCGGGGCCTGCTCGATGATGGCGTGCGCGTTGGTGCCGCTGAAGCCGAAGGAGGAGACACCGGCGCGGCGCGGCTCCTCGCGCTCGGGCCAGTCCTGCTCGGTGGAGAGCAGCCGGACCGCGCCGGCGCTCCAGTCGACGACCGGTGAGGCCGTGTCGGCGTGCAGGGTGCGCGGCAGCAGCCCGTGCCGCATCGCCATCACCATCTTGATGACACCGGCCACGCCGGCCGCCGCCTGGGTGTGGGCGATGTTGGACTTCACCGAGCCCAGCCACAGCGGGTGGTCCTCGGGGCGGTCCTTGCCGTAGGTGGCCAGCAGCGCCTGGGCCTCGATCGGGTCGCCGAGGGAGGTACCGGTGCCGTGCGCCTCGACCACGTCGACCTGCTGGGCCGTCAGCCGGGCGTTCTCCAGCGCCTGGCGGATCACCCGCTGCTGTGCGGGACCGCTGGGGGCGGTCAGGCCGTTGCTGGCGCCGTCCTGGTTGACGGCCGTGCCGCGCACGACGGCCAGCACCCGGTGGTTGTTGCGCCGGGCGTCGCTGAGCCGCTCCAGCAGCAGCATGCCGACGCCCTCGCCCCAGCCGGTGCCGTCGGCCTCGGCGGAGAACGCCTTGCAGCGCCCGTCGGCGGCCAGGCCGCGCTGGCGGCTGAAGTCGACGAAGGCGTCGGGGGTGGACATGACGGTCACGCCGCCGGCCAGGGCCAGCGTGGACTCGCCGCGCCGCAGCGACTGCACGGCCAAGTGGAGGGCGACCAGCGACGAGGAGCAGGCGGTGTCGATGGTGAGCGCCGGGCCTTCCAGACCGAGCGCGTAGGCGACCCGGCCGGACGCGATGCTGGCCGAGCTGCCGGTGCCCAGGAACGCCTCGACGCCCTCCGGCACGGCGTGCAGGCGGGCGGCGTAGTTGTGGTAGATGACACCGGCGAACACGCCGGTCCGGCTGCCGCGCAGGGTGGTCGGGTCGATGCCGGCGCGCTCGAAGGCCTCCCAGGAGGTCTCCAGCAGCAGCCGCTGCTGCGGGTCCATCGCCGTCGCCTCGCGCGGCGAGATGCCGAAGAACGCCGGGTCGAAGTCGGTGGCCCGGTGCAGGAAGCCGCCCACGTCGACGTACGAGGTGCCCGGGTGGTCGGGGTCCGGGTGGTAGAGGTTGTCCAGGTCCCAGCCGCGGTTGACGGGGAACCCGTCGACGGCGTCCCGCCCCTCGCTGACCAGCTGCCACAGCTCCTCCGGCGAGCCGACGTCGCCCGGCAGGCGGCAGGCCATGCCGACGATCGCGATCGGCTCGTGGTCGGTGTCCTCCACCTCCTGGAGGCGCTGGCGGGTCTGCGCCAGATCGGCGGTCACCCACTTGAGGTAGTCACGCAGCGTCTCTTCATTCGCCATCTAATTGCCCACCTCTTCAGCGCATCCGGTCGGCGCACGTCGGGCTTCGACGGTTCTCACCGGCCGGAGTTCGCAGCAACGACCCCGACGGCATGCAGGGCCGCCGATCGGAGTCCTCGGCGACCTCGGGCGACGGGAGCTTCTCCCAGGTCGCCTACGCATTTCGCTATCCGAGATGATGGGCGGCGGCCCGACCGCCCCTCAACCCCTATCCGTCCCCTAGGCCCTGGAGTCGGGGCTGCCCGCCGACCTGCGGTGAGGCGGCGGGCAGCGCGGCGGCGGGCAGTGCGCGGGCACGGCGCCGCGAGGGCGGTCAGGCCCGCCGTTCGGCGCGGGCGAGCTCGGCCACCCGGCCGAGGGTGGGCTCGCGCAGGATCGAGCCCAGGTGCGCCATGAACGCCTTCTCCTGGCCGGGCGTCAGTACCTCGGCGCAGACGCCGGCGAGCATGGCCAGCAGTGCCACCGAGTCACCGCCCAGGCGGTGGAAGTCGGCCGTCCCGTCGAGGCGCGAGCGTGGCACGCCGAGGGTACGGGCCCAGATGCCGGCCACCGCCTCCTCCACCGGGTCCACCGGTACTCCGCGGTCGGGGGCGTCGCGGGCGTCGGCCGCCTCGGCCTCGGCGAACGGGTCGGGCAACGCCCGTGCGTCGACCTTACCGCTCACGGTGTAGGGCAGTTCGGGGAGCGCCATGACGGCCGCGGGCAGCATGTACGCGGGCAGGCGGCCCACCAGGTGCTCGGCCAGCTCGTCCTCGGTGACCGGCGCGTTCGTCAGCACGTAGCCGTACAGGCTCTTGCCGTGGCCGCCCTGGCTGCCCGGGCGGGTCCGGGCGATCACCACCGCGCGGTCCACGGCCGGGTGCTCCTCCAGGGCCTGGGCCACCTCCGCGGGCTCCACCCGGTGGCCGCGGATCTTGACCTGGTCGTCGATCCGCCCGACGCACTCCAGCTCGCCGGAGGGCAGGATGCGGACCAGGTCGCCGGTCCGGTAGACCCGGGTGCCGTCGGCCAGTTCGACGAAACGCTCCCGGTTGAGGTCGGGCCGCCCGAGGTAGCCGCGGGCGAGCTGGGCGCCGCCCAGGTGGAGCTCACCGATCTCGCCCGGGGCGACGTACCGCCGGTCCTCGTCCAGCAGGTGGACGGTGGTGTTGTCGGCCGGGAGGCCGATCGGCACGACCGCGCCGCGGGCGTCCCGCACCGGGTCGAAGGTGTGCGCGGTGCAGCCGATCGTCGCCTCGGTCGGCCCGTACTCGTTGATGATCCGGCAGCCGGGGCCGAACATCTGCTGCGCCCGGGCGGCGACCTCCACCCGCAGCTGCTCGCCGATCACGATCACCGCGCGGTAGCCGCTGGGCGCGAGGTCGAGGCGGCCGATCAGGTCCAGGTGGGAGGGGGTCAGGTTCAGCATGGTGGCGCCCGAGTCCACCAGCAGCTCGCGCAGCGAGAGGTGGTTGGGCTCCGCGCGCATCAGCACCACCTCGCCGCCCGCCAGCAGCGGCAGGAAGACCGAGGTGCCTGTGACGTCGAAGGAGAGCGAGGTGACCAGCGGCAGGCGGGTGTCGGCGTCCACCCCGAACGCGCGGGTGCCCCAGTGCACGTAGTTGAGCAGGGCGCGGTGCTCGATCTGCACGCCCTTGGGCCGGCCGGTCGATCCGGAGGTGTAGATGACGTAGCAGAGGTCCGCCGGATCGATCACGGCGTCCTGGAACTCCCCCGGCGGGACGCCGTCCAGGGCCAGGTCGTCCAGGATCAGCGGGCGGCAGCCGGGCGGGACGCAGGCGCGCTCGTCGTAGGGGCGTTGCGTCAGGCAGAAGGTGCTGCCGGAGTCGGTGAGCAGGTCGGCGATCCGCGCGTCGGGGTGGCGGGTGTCCAGCGGCAGGTAGGCGGCGCCCACCCGCAGCACGCCCCAGAGCCCGGCCATCGCCGCCACCGTGCGGTCCGCCAGCAGGCCGACCACCGTGCCCGGTCCGACGCCCTGGCGGCGCAGTTCGGTGGCGACGGCGTCCGCCCGGCGGCTGAGCTCCGCGTAGGTCACCTTGCCCTCCGGGCCGCTCAGCGCGACGCGGTCCGGGGTCCGGTCGACCTGCTCGCGGAAGAGCTCGACCACCGAGCGCTCGGACGGCAGCGGGCGGTCGGTGCGGTTGCCGGCCCACCGGCGGTTCGCCGCCGGGGAGAGCGCCTCGGCCGCGGTCTCCAGCAGCGCCTCGGCGCGCTCGGCCAGCCCCGGCGCGTCGTGCCAGGCGACGGTGATCTCGGTACGGCCGGGGCTCTCCAGCAGGTCGATCTCCGGCGGGCCGCCGGGGCTGACTCCGCCGAGCGAGTAGACGGCGGTGGTCCGGAAGCGGTCGGTGGACAGCTCGTCGTGGTCGACGCCGCCGAGCTGCGAGAGGTAGGCGCCGGCCTGGTAGCGGCCCCGGCGCCGGGCGGCCCGGTCGATCCCGGCGTTGACGGCCCTCATCGCCGGCACCGGCATCCTGAGCAGCCAGGAGGCGAACGGCAGGGTTAACTCCTCACGCTCGGCGAGCGAGCCGAGCAGCCGCCGCTGCACCTCCTGCCAGTCCTCCCCGGCCGCGACGTCCACCCGCAGCGCGTGGACCAGCATGGCGGTGGAGCGCAGCTCGGGGGCGTGGCGGCGCAGGTCGACGGGGACGAAGAAGCGACCGTCGCCGGTCTCGGTGCTCGCGGCGAGCGCGGCGGCGACCTTGGCCACCGACGCCGGGTGGCGGCCGTCGACCGAGCGGCGGCGCCAGAGCAGACGCGAGGTCTGCTGCGCCGGGCTGCCGGCCAGGGCGGGCCATTCGAGTGGTGCGGCGGGCGCAGTCCGCAGCCCGGTGGCGGACGCGGCGACGCTCCGGGCCAGGTCGTGGTGGTTCAGTGGCGAGTCGTGGCCCAGCGGCGGCTCCCCGCGCAGGACCCGGAAGACGTCGCCCATCCACAGCAGCAGGCCGCGGGCGTCGGTGACGCCGTGGAAGGCGCGGAAGACCAGCGTGGTCGGCGTGGTCGGCGTTCCGGGGACCAGCACCGCCTCGCAGGTGGCGCCGGCGCCGTCCAGTCCCCGGTGCAGCGCGGGGCTGTCGAGACGCCCGCGGTCGAAGGCGCCGGGCGGAAGGACGTGCAGCTCGGGCGCGACGCCGCTGTCCACCCACCGGCGGCCCTCGCGGACCAGGCGCATGCCCGGGGACGTCTCGGCGGCGATCGCCATCGCCTCGGCCAGCTCGCCGGGCGCGAGTTCGCCCGCGCCCTCCACCACGTGCTGGACCAGGCACAGCGCCGGGCGCAGGCCCAGGAAGGCCCACTCCATGGCCGTCATGTCCCGGCCGTAACGCCCGGGACCGGGCGCGGCTCCCACCCGCGGCGGGAGGGAAGGACGTTCGTCTTCGTGTTCGGTTGTCACCGGTGCTCGTGGTCTTTTCTGACGGTCGGAAAGCGGATGCCGCAGCGACGGCATCCGGCGGAACAGGAGGCGGCCCGGGCCCGGACGCGCTCGGCGTCCGAGCCCGGGCCGCATCGGCTTCGTGCTCAGGCGGTCAGTTGCCGTCCCCCTGGGACTCCTGGGACCCGTGGGACCGGCCGAGCTGGTCGTTGATGAAGGCGAAGAGCTCGTCGTCGGAGGCCGCCTTGAGCTGCTCGGTCGGCACCGCGCCGCCGGTTCCCACCGCGCCGCCGGCCGACGCCGGGGCGACGGCGAGCGTGCCCAGCAGCGCCTGAAGCCGGGCTGCCAGGGTGCCGCGCACCTCGGCGTCCAGGTCCGGGCCCGCCCCGAACGCAGCTTCCAGCCGGTCGAGTTCGGCCAGCAGCGGCTGGGCGGAGGCGGACGGGGCCGGGACGATCTCGGCCAGCAGCAGCTCGGCGAGCGCGGCCGGCGTCGGGTGGTCGAAGACCAGCGTCGCGGACAGGCGCAGGCCGGAGACCGCGTTCATCCGGTTCCGCAGCTCGATGCCGGTCAGCGAGTCGAACCCGAGTTCCTTGAAGGCCCGTTCGGCCTCCACGGACTCCGGCCCGGCGTGCCCGAGGACCGCCGCGACCTGCGTGCAGACCAGTTCCAGCAGGAGCTTGCGGCGCTCCTCCTGGTCGAGACCGGCCAGCCGCTGCTCCAACGTCGGCCCCTCGACGACCCCGACGGCGGCGCGGGCGGCGCGGCGTGCGGGGGCCCGCACCAGGCCGCGCAGCAGCGGCGGGACGGCGGCCGGGTCGGCGTGGGCCCGCAGCCCGGCGACGTCCAGGCCCATCGGGGCGACGGTGGCGCGGCCCAGCCCGGCCGCGGTGTCGAGCAGTTCCAGGCCCTGGGCGGAGGACAGCGGCGTGATGCCGCCGCGCGACATCCGCTCCAGATCCGCCTGCGCCAGGTTGCCGGTCATCCCGCTGCTCTCGGCCCACAGGCCCCAGGCCAGCGAGAGCGCGGGCAGGCCGAGTCGGCCGCGACGGGTGGCCAGCGCGTCCAGGAAGGCGTTGGCCGCCGCGTAGTTGCCCTGCCCGGCGCTGGAGAAGGTGCCGGCGACGGAGGAGAAGAGCACGAACGCCGACAGGTCCAGCCCGGCGGTCAGCTCGTGCAGGTTGAGCGCGGCGTCCACCTTGGGACGCAGCACGGTGTCCAGCCGCTCCCCGGTGAGCGAGGAGACCACGCCGTCGTCGATCACGCCGGCGGTGTGGACGACGGCGGTGAGCGGGCGGGGCAGCCCGGTCAGCAGCTTGGCCAGCGCCTCGCGGTCGGCCACGTCGCAGGCCGCGAGCTGCACCGAGGCTCCCAACCCCTCCAGCTCGGCCGCGAGTTCGGCGGCGCCAGGGGCGTCGGCGCCGCGCCGGCTGGTGAGCAGCAGGTGCCGGGCGCCGTGCTCGGTCACCATCCGCCGGGCCACGAGGGACCCGAGGGTGCCGGTGGCGCCGGTGACGAGGACCGTGCCGTCCGGGTCCAGCGGGGCCGGGACGGTGAGGACGACCTTGCCGGTGTGCTTGGCCTGCGAGACGAAGCGGAACGCCTCCGGCGCCCGGTGGACGTCCCAGGTGGCGATCGGCAGGTGGGCCAGGGCTCCCTGGTCGAACAGGGCGAGGACGGCGGCGAGCATCTCGCCGGTCCGCTCGGGGCCGGCCTCGATCAGGTCGAAGCCCTGGTAGTGCACGCCCGGGTGGTCGGCCGCGACCTGCTCGGGGTCACGGACGTCCGTCTTGCCCATCTCGACGAACCGGCCGCCGCGCGGCAGCAGCCGCAGCGAGGCGTCCACGAACTCCCGGGCGAGGGAATCCAGGACCACGTCCACGCCCCGGCCGCCGCTGGCGGCCCGGAAGCGGTCCTCGAACTCCAGGTCGCGCGAGGAGGCGATGTGCGCCTCGTCGAGACCCAGCGAGCGCAGCGCGTCCCACTTGCCCGCGCTGGCCGTTCCGTAGACCTCGGCGCCCAGGTGGCGGGCCAACTGGACGGCGGCCATGCCCACCCCGCCGGCGGCGGCGTGGATCAGGACCGACTCGCCGGACTTCAGCCCGGCGAGGTCGACCAGCGCGTAGTAGGCCGTCAGGTAGACCACGGGCACGGACGCGGCCTCGGCGAAGGTCCAGCTGTCGGGCATCCGGGCGATCATCCGGCGGTCGACCACGGCGACCGGGCCGAAGCCGCCCGAGAGCATGCCGAACACCCGGTCCCCGACCTCCAGGTCGGTGACGCCAGGGCCGAGCTCCAGCACCACGCCGGCGCCTTCCAGGCCCAGCAGACCGGCGTTGCCCGGGTACATGCCCAGCGCGTTCAGCACGTCGCGGAAGTTCAGGCCGGCGGCCCGCACCCCGATCCGCACACTGCCGGGCTCCAGCGGCGCGAGCGCCGGCGGGTGCTCCACCAGGGCCAGGTTGTCCAGGGCGCCCTTGACGGGGATGCCCAGTCGCCAGGCGGCGGAGTCCTGCGGCGGGGTCAGCGCCTCGTCCACGGCGATCCGGGCCAGTCGGGGCACGGAGCAGGCACCCTGGCGGATCGCCAGTTCCGGCTCGCCACCGGCCAGCGCCGCCGCCAGCACGCCATCCAGGTCCGCCGGGGAGTCGGCCGCGTCCAGGTCGAGCAGCACGAACCGGTCCGGGTTCTCCGCCTGCGCGGAACGCACCAGACCCCACACCGCCGCACCCGCCGGATCGGCCAACGCCTCACCCGACAGCGGCGCGACCGCGCCACGCGTCACCACCACCAGCCGCGCGTCAGCGAAGCGCTCCTCGGCCAGCCAGCCCTGCACCAGCCCCAGGGCCCGGTGGGAGACCTCCCGCACCGCGCCCGCCGACAGCTCACCCGCCGCCGAACCGCAGGACGCGAACACCACATCCGGCACGACCTCGGCCGCCGCCAACCCCCCCAGATCGGCGAAGCCCTCGACGGCGGGACCCTCCAGCGCACCACCGAGCGCAGCCCAACGACCGCGCTCCACGCCCTCGGACGCCGTCGGCAGCGCCGTCCACTCCACCCGGAACAGCGACTCGTGGTGCGCGCCCCGGGCGGCACCGCGCAACTGGTCGGCGGCGACCGGGCGCAGCACCAGCGACTCCACGGTGGCCACCGGCGCGCCGGTGGCGTCGGCGACCGCCAGGGCGACCGCGTCCGTGCCCTGGGGGCTGATCCGCACCCGCAGGGCGGACGCACCAGCGGCGTGCAGGGTGACGCCGCTCCAGGCGAACGGCAGTCGGCCGCCCTCGGCGCCGCTCCCCTGGAGGAAGGTGCCGTGCAGCGCGGCGTCGAGCAGCGCGGGGTGCAGCCCGAACAGGCTCCCGTCCGGCTCGGTGCCCTCGGGCAGCCGGACCTCGGCGAAGATCTCCTCGCCGCGCTGCCAGGCGGCGGTCAGGCCCTGGAAGGCGGGCCCGTAGGCGAACCCGCCGACCGCCAGGCGCTCGTAGAAGCCGGTGGTCTCCAGCGGCACGGCCTCGGCGGGGGGCCACACGGTCAGGTCGGCGGCGCCGGCCGGATCACCGGCCGGGCCCGTGCCCAGCGCGCCGTCGGCGTGCTTGGTCCACGGCTCGTCGGCCGCCGCGTCCTCGGGACGGGAGTGCACGGAGAGCGCCCGGCGGCCCGACTCGTCGGCGGGGCCGAGCCAGAGCTGGACCTGGAGCGCGCCGCTCGGGGGCAGCACCAGGGGGGCCATCAGGGTCAGCTCCTCCAGGCGGTCGCAGCCCGCCTGGTCGCCCGCGCGGACCGCGAGCTCGACGAAGGCCGTGCCCGGCAGCAGGACCGTCCCGGAGACCGCGTGGTCGGCCAGCCAGGGGTGGGTGTCCAGGGCGAGCCGCCCGGTGAACAGGAAGCCGTCCGACTCGGCCAGCGGGGCGGCGGCCCCGAGCAGCGGGTGCTCCGGGGTCACCAGGCCCGCCGACGCGACGTCGGCCGCCCACAGCGCCGGGGCCTCCAGCCAGTACCGCTCGCGCTGGAAGGCGTAGGTCGGCAGGTCCACCCGGCGCGCCTCGGTGCCGGCGAAGACCGCCGGCCAGTCCAGCGCGACGCCGCGCACGTGCAGCTGGGCGAGCGCGGTGGTGAACGTCCGCGCCTCGTCGCGGTCGCGACGCAGCACGGGCGTGAAGACCGCGTCCTCGGTCACGCACTCCTGGGCGAGCGCGGCGAGGGTGCCGTCCGGGCCCAACTCCAGGTAGGTGCGGACGCCTTCGCCCTCCAGGGCCTGGACGGCGTCGGCGAAGCGGACAGCCTCGCGGACGTGCCGCACCCAGTACTCGGGCGAGGTCAGGTCGGCGGACCGGTCCAGAGTGGAGACGATCGGGAGCTGCGGGGCGTGGTAGGTCATCTGCTCCGCCACCGCGCGGAACTCGTCGAGCATCGGCTCCATCAGCGGCGAGTGGAACGCGTGACTGACCGTCAGCCGCTTGGTCTTGCGACCCTGCGCCGCCAGCTGCCCGGCGACATCCGCGACAGCCCCTTCGGTGCCCGACAGCACCACGGACGTGGGCCCGTTGACGGCCGCGATCCCCACCTCGTCGGTGAGCAGCGGCAGCACCTCGTCCTCGGCGGCCTGGACGGCGACCATCGCGCCACCGGCGGGCAGCGCCTGCATGAGGCGGCCGCGCGCGGCGACCAGTCGGGCCGCGTCGGCGAGCGAGAGGACGCCCGCGACGTGCGCGGCGGCCAGCTCGCCGATGGAGTGCCCGGCCAGGAAGTCCGGGCGGACGCCCCAGGACTCGACCAGGCGGAAGAGCGCCACCTCCAGCGCGAACAGCGCCGGCTGGGTGTACCCGGTCCGGTCGATCAGTTCGTCCGCCTCAGCGAGCGGCGTCTCCAGGTGCCGGTCCAGCTCCGCGCGGACCGCGTCGTAGGCGGCGGCGAACACCGGGAACGCGCCGTACAGTCCGGCGCCCATGCCGACCCGCTGGCTGCCCTGCCCCGCGAACAGGAACGCGGTGCGCGGCGTGCTGCCGGCCGCACCCTCGACCAGGTTGCCGGACGTCTCCCCGGCGGCCAGCGCCGCCAGGCCGCGCAGCAGCTCCTCGCGCTCGGCGCCGACCACGGCGGCGCGCTGCTCGAGTGCGCCGCGCGTGACGGCCAGCGAGAAGGCGACGTCGACCGGATGCGCCTCGGGATCGGCGGTCAACCGCTCGTGCAGCTTGGCCGCCTGGCCGCGCAGCGCCTCGCGGGTCCTAGCGGAGAGCACCCAGGGCAGCGCCGCCGGGGCGACCGGTTCTGCCTGGACGGCGGGCTCGGGGGCCTGCTCGATGATGGCGTGCGCGTTGGTGCCGCTGACGCCGAAGGACGAGACACCCGCGCGACGCGGCCGGCCCGTCTCCGGCCACGCACGCGCCTCGGTCAGCAGCTCCACCGCTCCGGCCGACCAGTCGACGTGCGGCGTGGGCTCGTCCACATGCAGGGTCTGCGGCAGCACGCCGTGACGCATCGCCATGACCATCTTGATGATCCCGGCGGCGCCTGCGGCGGCCTGCGTGTGACCGAGGTTCGACTTGATCGAGCCGAGCCAGAGCGGCCGCTCGTCGGTGTGCTCCTCGCCGTAGGTGGCGAGCAGGGCCTGCGCCTCGATCGGGTCGCCCAGCGAGGTGCCGGTGCCGTGCGCCTCCACGGCGTCGACCTGGTCCGCCGTCAGGCCGGCGTTGGCCAGCGCGGCGCGGATCACCCGTTGCTGCGACGGGCCGTTGGGGGCGGTCAGGCCGTTGCTGGCGCCGTCCTGGTTGACGGCCGTGCCGCGCACGATCGCCAGCACCGGATGACCGTTGCGGCGGGCGTCGGAGAGGCGCTCGACCAGCAGCATGCCGACGCCCTCGGCCCAGCTGGTCCCGTCCGCGTCGGCGGAGAAGGACTTGCAGCGGCCGCTGGACGACAGACCGCCCTGGCGGGCGAAGTCGACGAAGGTGTCGGGCGTGGCCATCACGGTCACACCACCGGCCAGCGCGAGCGTGCACTCACCGCTGCGCAGCGCCTGGGCGGCCAGGTGCAGCGCGACCAGCGAGGAGGAGCAGGCGGTGTCCACGGTGACCGCCGGTCCCTCCAGGCCGAAGGTGTAGGAGACCCGGCCCGAGGCGACGCTGCCCGCTCCGCCGGTGCCGAGGTAGCCCGCGACCTCCTCGGGGACGGCGGGCAGACGGGTGACGTAGTCGTGGTACATCACGCCCGCGAAGACGCCGGTCCTGCTGCCCTTGACCGAGGCCGGGTCGATGCCGGCCCGCTCGAACGCCTCCCAGGACGCCTCCAGCAGCAGCCGCTGCTGCGGGTCCATCGCCAGCGCCTCGCGCGGGTTGATGCCGAAGAAGGTCGGGTCGAAGGCGCTGGCGTCGTGCAGGAAGCCGCCCTGGAGCGCGGCGCTCGCCCGCTCGCTGTCGGCGCTGTGCAGCGCGTCCACCAGCCAGCCTCGGTCGGCGGGGAAGCCGGAGATGCCGTCGCGGCCGTCGGTGACCAGCTGCCACAGCTCCTCCGGCGTGGTCACCCCGCCGGGGTAGCGGCAGGCCATCCCGATGATGGCGATCGCCTCGTCGGAGGCTCCCCCGCTGGCGGGGAGGCCGGCCCGGGTGGCGTCGGCCTGCGGCGCGGAGCCGCGGAGCCCGGTGCCCAACTGCTCGGCCAGGGCGGCCGGGTTCGGGTAGTCGAAGACCAGGGTGGCGGGCAACCGCAGACCGGTGGCCGCGTTCAGGCGGTTGCGCAGCTCGACGGCGGTCAGCGAGTCGAAGCCGAGCTCCTTGAAGGCGAGGTGGGCCTCGACGGCGTGGGCGTCGGCGTGCCCGAGCACGGCGGCGACCTGGCCGGTGACCAGGGTCAGCAGCGCCTTGCGCTGCTCGGCCTCGGACAGTGCGGCCAGCTGCCGGGCGAACGAGTCGCCGGCCTGCTCGGCCTGGGCGGCTCGCCGGGCCGGGGCCCGGACCAGGCCACGCAGCAGCGCGGGCAGCGCGGGGCTCGCGGCCTGGGCCCGCAGCCCGGCCAGGTCCAGGCGGATCGGGACGTAGGTCGCGCCGCCCAGCGCGGTGGCGGCGTCCAGCAGCGACAGGCCCTCCTCGCTGGAGAGCGCGGCGACCCCGCCGCGGGCCATCCGCTGGAGATCGGCCTCCTCCAACGTGCCGGTCATGCCGCTGCGTTCGGCCCACAGGCCCCAGGCCAGCGCGGTGGCGGGCAGCCCGGACGCCTGGCGGTGCTGCGCGAGCGCGTCCAGGAAGGCGTTGGCGGCGGCGTAGTTGGCCTGACCGGGACCGCCGAGCGTGGCGGCGGCCGCGGAGAAGAGCACGAAGGCGGAGAGGTTCTGGTCCTTCGTCAGTTCGTGCAGGTGCCAGGCCGCGTCGACCTTCGGGCGCAGCACCGGCGTCAGCCGCTCGGGGGTGAGCGCGGAGACGATGCCGTCGTCCAGGACGCCCGCGGTGTGCACCACGGCGCCGAGCGGGTGCTCCAGCGAGCCGAGCAGCGCGGCCAGCGCGTCGCGGTCCGCGACGTCGCAGGCCGCCAGCGTCACCTCGGCGCCCGCCGCGGTCAGCTCGGCGACGAGCTCGGTCGCGCCGGCGGCGTCCGCGCCGCGACGGGAGACCAGCAGCAGACGTCGCACGCCGTGCTCGGCGACCAGGTGACGGGCGACCAGCGCGCCCAGGGTGCCGGTCGCGCCGGTGACCAGCACGGTGCGGTCGGCGTCCACGTCGAGGCCCTGCGGGGCGTCGGCCACGGCGGCGGTGACCCGGGCCAGGCGGGGCACCCGGGCGGTGCCCGCGCGCAGCGCGAGCTGCGGCTCCTCGGTGGCCAGCGCGGCGGGCAGCGCCCGCAGCGAGGCGTCGTCGGCGTCATCGGCGTCGAGGTCGGCCTCGAGGTCGAGCAGGACCAGCCGGCCAGGGTTCTCCATCTGGGCCGAGCGGACCAGACCCCAGACCGTGGCGGCGGCCAGATCGGCGACGTCCTCGCCGGGCGCGACGGCCAGCGCGCCGCGGGTGACCAGCACCAGGCGGGCGTCGGCGAACCGGTCGGCGGCCAGCCACTCCTGGACCAGGGCGAGGGCGCGGCGGGCCGTCGCGTGCGCGGCCTGCGGCAGCTCGCCGGGCTCGGCCCGCAGGGCCGTCAGCACCGTGTCGGGCAGCGCCGCGCCGGACGCGACGGCGCTGTCCAGCGCGGACAGGTCGGCGTGGCCGGGCAGGTCGAGGCCGAGGGGCTCCGCGCCGAGCAGCGCCCACCCCGTGGTGTCGGCGGCGCCGAGCGCGGCGGGCTGCCACTCCACGGCGAACAGCGACTCGTGGTGGCTGCCGCGCGCGGCCTGCACCTGGGCAGCCGAGACCGGCCGCAGCAGCAGCGACTCGACCCGCGCGACGGGAGCGCCGGTGCCGTCGGCGACGGTGACCGAGACGCAGTCCTCGCCCGCCGGGGAGAGCCGCACCCGCAGGCTGTCCGCGCCGGAGGCGTGCAGGGTGACGCCGCTCCAGGCGAACGGGAGCCGGCCGGACTCGCTGGGGCTCAGCAGGGTGCCCATGCCGACGCCGTGCAGGGCGGCGTCGAGCAGCGCGGGGTGCAGGCCGAAGAGGCGGGCGTCGGCCTTGGCCTGCTCGGGCAGCCGGACGTCCGCGAAGATCTCGTCGCCCGACTGCCAGGCGGCGCGCAGGCCCTGGAAGACCGGGCCGTAGCCGAAACCGGCCTCGGCCAGGTACGGGTACAGTCCCTCGGTCTCGACCGGGGTGGCGTCGGCGGGGGGCCAGCTGTCCAGGCCGAGCGGCTCGGCCCGGAGTTCAGCGGCCGCGGGCGCGAGGATGCCGGTGGCGTGCCTGGTCCACGCGTGCTCGGTGGTCAGCGCCGCGCCGCCGACGGCGTCCTCGGGCTCCGGACGGGAGTGCAGGGTGAAGCTGCGGCTGCCGCTGGCGTCCGCCTCCCCCACCGCGAGCTGGAGCTGGACGGCCCCGCGCTCGGGCAGGACCAGCGGCGCTTCCAGGGTCAGTTCGGCGAGCTGGTGGCAGCCCACGTGGTCGCCGGCGCGGATCGCGAGCTCGACGAAGGCGGTCCCGGGCAGCAGGACGGCGCCCATCACGGCGTGGTCGGCGAGCCAGGGGTGGGTCTGCAGCGACAGCAGACCGGTGAAGAGCACGCCGTCGGCGTCGGCGAGCGCGACCGCCGCGCCGAGCAGCGGATGGTCGGCCGCGCCCAGACCGACGGACGCGACGTCGCCGAGCCACCCGGTCGGAGGCTCGGGCCAGTGACGGCGGCGCTGGAAGGCGTAGGTGGGCAGGTCCACCCGCGTCCCGCCCCAGCTCGCGGACACGGCACGCCAGTCGGGCGTGGCCCCGTGGGCGTGTGCCTGGGCGAGCGCGGTCAGCAGGGTCCGGGTCTCGGGACGGCCGGCGCGCAGGGTGGGCACCAGGGCGACGGCATCGGCGTCGTCACCCAGGCAGTGCTGGGCCATGGCGGTCAGGACGCCGTCGGGGCCGAGCTCCAGGTAGGTGGTGACGCCGTTGGCGTCGAGCCTGCGGACGGCGTCGAGGAAGCGGACGGCCTCGCGGACGTGGCGCACCCAGTACTCGGGCGAGCAGACCTCCTCGGCGGTCAGCGAGGCGCCGGTCACGGTGGAGACGATCGGGATGCGCGGCGGCTGGTAGTCCAGGCCCTCGGCGATCCGGCGGAAGTCCGCCAGCATGGCGTCCATCAGCGGCGAGTGGAAGGCGTGGCTCACGGTCAGGCGCTTGGTCTTGCGACCGAGCTCCTCGAAGTGCCGTGCGACCTCCAGGACGTCGTCCTCGGCGCCGGAGACCACCACGGCGGCCGGACCGTTGACGGCGGCGACGCCCACCGTGGCCGCACGGGCGGCCAGCAGCGGCAGCACCTCCTGCTCCGACGCCTGCACGGACACCATCGCGCCACCGGCGGGCAGCGCCTGCATCAACCGGCCGCGCGCCGCGACCAGCGCGCAGGCGTCGGCGAGCGAGAGCACGCCCGCGACGTGGGCGGCGGCCAGTTCGCCGATGGAGTGCCCGGCCAGGAAGTCAGGCGCAAGGCCCCACGACTCCACCAGCCGGAACAGCGCCACCTCGATGGCGAAGAGCGCCGGCTGCGTGTAGCGGGTCTCGTCGAGCAGGCCGTCCTCGGCGCCGACGACGCCGAGGACCACGTCCTTCAGCGGGCGGTCCAGATGCTCGTCCAGCTCCTCACAGACCGCGTCGAACGCCTCGGCGAACACCGGGAACGCCGCGTACGTCTCCGCACCCATCCCGGCGCGCTGGCTGCCCTGGCCGGTGAACAGGAACGCGGTGCGGCCCTCGGCCGCCGCGACGTCCCGCACCAGGTGCGGCGCGCTGTCGCCGGCGGTGAGCGCGTCCAGGCCCGCCAGCAGTTCGGCGCGGTCGGCGGCCAGAACCGCCGCGCGGTGGTCCAGGGCGGCGCGGGTGGTGGCCAGCGAGTGGGCGAGGTCGGCGGGGGCGAGGTCGGGAACGGCGTCCAGGTGGGCGCGGAGTCGTGCGGCCTGGGCGCTCAGGGCCTCGGCGGTCCGCCCCGAGACCAGGTACGGCAGCAGCGCGGGGGCGGCCACCGGCACGTCCTCGGCGGCAGGCTGCCCGGCCTCGGGCTCGGGCGCCTGCTCGATGATGGTGTGGGCGTTGGTGCCGCTGACGCCGAAGGAGGACACGCCCGCGCGGCGCGGCTCGCCGGTCTCCGGCCACGGCCGGGCCTCGTCCAGCAGGGCGACCCCGCCCGAGGACCAGTCGACGTGCGGCGAGGGCTCGTCCACGTGCAGGGTCTTCGGCAGGACGCCGTGCTGCATCGCGAGCACCATCTTGATGACGCCCGCGACACCGGCCGCCGCCTGGGTGTGACCGAGGTTCGACTTGACCGAACCCAGCCACAGCGGCCGGTCCTCGGGGCGCTCCAGGCCGTAGGTGGCAAGGAGAGCCTGCGCCTCGATCGGGTCCCCGAGCACCGTGCCCGTGCCGTGGGCCTCGACGACGTCGACCTGGCTCGGCGTCAGTCCGGCCCCGGCCAGGGCCTGCCGGATGACCCGCTGCTGCGACGGGCCGTTGGGCGCGGTGAGCCCGTTGCTGGCGCCGTCCTGGTTGACCGCCGAGCCGCGGATCACCGCGAGCACCGGGTGGCCGTTGCGCTGGGCGTCACTGAGCCGCTCCAGCAGCAGCATGCCGACGCCCTCGCCCCAGCCGGTGCCGTCGGCCGCCGCCGCGAAGGACTTGCAGCGGCCGTCGGGGGCGAGTCCGCGCTGGCGGCTGAACTGGATGAAGGCCCGCGGGCTGGACATCACCGTGACGCCGCCGGCGAGCGCCAGCGAGCACTCCTTCTGGCGCAGCGCCTGCACCGCGAGGTGCAGGGCGACCAACGAGGAGGAGCAGGCGGTGTCGACGGTGACGGCCGGGCCCTCCAGGCCGAAGGTGTAGGAGAGGCGGCCGGACAGGACGCTCGCCGCGTTGCCGGTGAGCGTGTAGCCCTCGACGCCCTCGGGCACCTGGTACAGCAGGTCGCCGTAGTCCTGGCCGTTGGTCCCGGCGAAGACGCCGGTCCGGCTGCCCTTGAGCGAGGTCGGATCGATGCCCGCCCGCTCCAGCACCTGCCAGGACGCCTCCAGAAGCAGCCGCTGCTGCGGGTCCATGCCGAGCGTCTCACGGGGGCTGATGCCGAAGAACGCGGCGTCGAACTCCGTGGCGTCGTAGAGGAAGCCGCCGCTTCTGGTGTAGCTGGTGCCCTGCTGGTCGGGGTCGTCGTCGAAGAGCGAGGCCACGTCCCAGCCGCGGTCGGACGGGAAGTCGCCGATCGCGTCGCGGCCCTCCGCCACCAACTGCCACAGGTCCTCGGGCGAGTTCACCCCGCCGGCGAACCGGCAGCTCATCGAGACCAGGGCGATCGGCTCGGAGTCGCCCGACTCGGCGTCACGCAGCCGCTGGCGGGTCTGGTGCAGATCCGCCGTCACGCGCTTCAGATAGTCGAGGAGCTTGTCCTGGTCCTGATCCACTGTTGGAACCTCACCCAATTCGTTCACTGCTGAAGGTAGTTGCGGGACGGTGCGGGCCCGTCAGGCCATGCCCAGCTCGTTGTCGATGAAGGCGAAGAGCTCGTCGGCGGAGGCCGACTGGAGCTTCTCGGTCACCTGGGCCTCGGCCTCCCGCTCGCGCGGAGCTCCGCTCCACCGGGTCAGCAGGGCCTGGAGGCGGGCGGCGACGTCCGCCCGGGTGTCCTCGTCCTCGGAGACCGCCGCCAGCGCGGCTTCCAGCCGGTCGAGGTCGGCCAGCGACGCCGGGCCGCCCGTGCCGGCGTCCGGCAGCAGGTCCGCCCGCAGGCGGGTGGCCAGCGCGGCCGGGGTCGGGAAGTCGAACACCAGCGTCGCCGGAAGCCGGAGCCCGGTGGCGGCGCTGAGCCGGTTGCGCAGCTCCAGGGCTGTCAGCGAGTCGATGCCGAGCTCCTTGAAGGCCCGGCTGCCGACCACCTCGTCCGCCGTCTCGTGTCCGAGCGCGGCTGCCGCGTGGGCCCGCACCAGGTCGAGGACGGCCTGCTCGCGCTCGAGTTCGGCCATCTCCGCCAGACGCCGGCGCAGGTCGGTGGCGTCGGCGGGCACCGCCTGAGCGGTGGACCCGCCGCCGTCGGTGGTGCGCCGCGCCGCAGGCAGTTCGTCCAGCAGGGCGGACGCACGGACGGCCGTGAAGCCGGGCGCGAAGCGCTCCCAGACGATGTCGGCGACCGTGACCACCGTCTCGTCCAGGTCCAGGGCCCGCTGGAGGGCGGCGATCGCCGCCTCCGGCTGCATGCCCGGGAGCCCGGCCCGGTCCAGGCGGTCGCCGATCATGCCGTCCGCCGCCATGCCCGTCTCGCCCCAACGGCCCCAGGCCACCGAGGTGGCGGGCAGGCCCTCGGTCCGGCGCTGCTCGGCGAAGGCATCCAGGAAGGCGTTGGCGGCCGCGTAGTTGCCCTGGCCGGGGTCGCCGAGGGTGCCCGCGATGCCGGAGAACAGGACGAACGCCGTCAGCTCCGACTCCCGGGTCAGCTCGTGCAGGTTGAGCACGGCGTCCACCTTCGGACGCAGCACGCCCGCGATCCGGTCGGGCGTCAGCGAGTCGAGCACGCCGTCGTCCAGGACGCCCGCGGTGTGGACCACGGCGGTCAGCGGGTGTTCCGCCGGCACGGCGGCCAGCAGTCCGGCCAGCGCCGCACGGTCGGCCGCGTCGCAGGACGCGATCGTCACCTGCGCGCCGAGGGCGAGGAGTTCCTCGCGCAGCTCGGCGGCGCCCTCGGCATCCGGGCCGCGGCGGCTGGTGAGCAGCAGGTGCGCGGCGCCGCTGCGGGCCAGCCAGCGTGCCACGTGCGCGCCGAGCGCGCCGGTGCCGCCGGTGACCAGGACGGTCCCGCTCGGGCGCCAGCCCTCGGCCGGCGTCAGGCCCGCGGGGGCGTGCACCAGTCGGCGGACGAAGACGCCGGAGGCCCGCACCGCGAGCTGGTCCTCGACCCCGGCGCCGGCCAGCACGCTCACCAGCCGGTCCAGCGCGCGCTCGTCGGAGCGCTCGCCCAGGGTCGCGGGAAGGTCCACCAGGCCGCCCCAGCGCTGCGGCTGTTCGAGCGCCGCGACCCGGCCCAGACCCCACACCAGCGACTGCGCGGGGCCCGTCGGCCGCTCGGCGCGGTTGACCGCGACCGCGCCCCGGGTCGCGCACCACAGCGGCGCCTCGATCCCGGCGTCACCCAGCGCCTGCACCAGCCCGACGGTCCCGGCCAGGCCGAGCGGCAGACCCGGGTGGTCCTGGTGCGGCCGCTCGTCCAGCGCGAGCAGCGACAGCACACCCGTCAGCTCCACGACGTCGCCCAGCTGCTTGCGCAGCACGTCGACCAGCGCCTCACGGCCCACGTCGCGCCCGTCGAGGCCGAACGTGCGGACCTCCGCGCCGCGTCGGACCAGCGCCCGGGCAGTGTCGGCGACCCACTCCTCCTCGACCAGCGCCTCGGGGACGACGACCGCCCAGGTGCCGGAGAGGCTCGCCGTGGGCAGGTCTCCGAGCGGCTGCCAGCTGACGCGGTAGCGCCAGCCGTCGACGGTGGACTGCTCGCGGCGGTGCCTCCGCCAGGACGACAACGCGGGCAGCACGGCGCTGAGCGGGGCGTCGTCGGTGAGGTCCAGCGAACCGGCGAGGGTCGCCAGGTCCTCGTTCTCGACGACCTCCCAGAAGGCCGCGTCCATGGGGTCGCCTGCGACGCCTGCGGACTGCTCCTCGAACCCGGCCGCCTCGGGCCAGTAGCGGCGGCGTTGGAAGGCGTACGTGGGCAGCTCGGCGCGGCGGGCGCCGGTGCCCGCGAAGACGGCGGCCTGCCAGTCCACCGCGACGCCGCGCACCCACGCCTCGGCGAAAGAGGCCAGCACCCGGCGGGCGTCCCCCTCACCGCGCCGCAGCGTGCCGAAGGCCACCGCGTCGCGGTCGGCCGCCTCGATGCTCTCCTGAAGCGCCATCACCAGCACCGGATGCGGGCTGACCTCGATGAAGGTCCCGCAACCGCTGGTGAGAAGCGACTCGGTCGCCTCCTGCAGCCGGACCGTCGTGCGGAGGTTGGTGTACCAGTACTCGGCGTCCATCCCGGAGCCGTCGACGAGCTCGGCGGTCACCGTGGACAGCAGCGGCACCTGGCCGGGGCGCGGTTCGATGTCCGCCAGGACCGTGAGGAGCTCCTCGCGGATCGCCTCGACCTGCGCCGAGTGCGACGCGTAGTCCACGGGAACGCGGCGCGCCCGGATGCCGTCGGCCTCGCACGAGGCCAGCAGCTCGTCCAGGGCGGCCGGTTCGCCCGAGACCACCACAGAGGTCGGGCCGTTGACGGCCGCGACCGAGATGCGGTCCTCACCCCACACTGTCAGGCGCTCGCGCACCTGCTCGACGGGCAGCGCCACCGACACCATGCCGCCGAGGCCGGCCAGGCCACCGGCGATCGCCCGACTGCGCAGCGCCACCACGCGCGCACCGTCGTCCAGCGACAGCGCACCCGCGACCACCGCAGCAGCGATCTCACCCTGCGAATGCCCGACCACCACGGAGGGCTCCACGCCCGCCCCGCGCCAGACCTCGGCGAGCGAGACCATCACCGCCCACAGCACCGGCTGCACCACGTCCACCCGGTCCAGCCAACCGTCACCGGCCTGGCCACGGACGACGTCCAGCAGCGACCAGTCCTCCGCAAAGGGTGCCAGCGCGGCAGCGCACGCGGCCATCCGCTGCGCGAACACCGCCGAGCACTCCAGCAACTCGACCGCCATCGCGGCCCACTGCGAACCCTGCCCCGGGAAGACGAACGCCACCTTCCCCGGAGTGCCCGCCACGCCGTGCACCACGCGCGCGTCGGGTCCGCCGGCGGCCAGCGCGGCCAGGCCGCGCCCGAGTTCGGCGGTGTCCTCGCCGAGCACCACGGCCCGGTGCTCCAGCACCGTACGACCCACCGCCAGGCTGAGGCCGAGACCCAGCGCGTCCGGCTCCGGCTGATCCGCGGCGAAGGCCCGCAGCCGTGCCGCCTGACCGCGCAGGGCGTCCTCGCCCCGGCCCGACAGCACCCACGGCACGACCGGGGCGGCGACCGCCGGAACCTCGTCCGACTGCCCGTCCGACTGCTCCGCGACGGGCTCCTGCTCGATGATCACGTGCGCGTTGGTGCCGCTGAACCCGAAGGAGGACACGCCCGCCCGACGCGGCTGCCCGGTCTCGGGCCACTGCCGCTGTTCGGTCAGCAGCGCCACCGCGCCCGTCGACCAGTCCACCTGCGGGGTGGGCTCGTCGATGTGGATGCTCTCCGGCAGCACCCCGTGGCGCATCGCCAGCACCATCTTGATGACGCCGGCCAGACCGGCCGCCGCCTGGGCGTGGCCGATGTTGGACTTCACCGAACCCAGCCACAGCGGCCGGTCCTCGGGACGGTCCTTGCCGTAGGTGGCCAGCAGCGCCTGCGCCTCGATCGGGTCGCCCAGCGAGGTGCCCGTGCCGTGCGCCTCGACCGCGTCGACCTGGTCGGCCGTCAGGCCCGCGTTCGCGAGCGCCTGACGGATGACCCGCTGCTGCGAGGGGCCGTTCGGCGCGGTCAGCCCGTTGCTCGCGCCGTCCTGGTTGATCGCCGATCCACGGACGACGGCCAGCACCGGGTGCCCGTTGCGGCGGGCGTCGCTGAGCCGCTCGACCAGCAGCATGCCCACGCCCTCGGACGGGGTGAAGCCGTCCGCGGCGGCCGAGAACGGCTTGCAGCGTCCGTCGGAGGCCAGGCCCTGCTGACGGCTGAACTCGACGAAGGTGCCCGGCGTGGACATCACCGTGACGCCACCGGCCAGCGCCAGCTCGCACTCGCCGTTGCGCAGCGACTGCACTGCCAGGTGCAGGGCCACCAGCGAGGCCGAGCACGCGGTATCCACCGTCATCGCGGGGCCTTCGAGGCCGAACAGGTACGAGACGCGGCCCGACACCACGCTGGCCGCCGTGCCGGTGGCGACGTGGCCCTCCGCCGACTGCGCCGCGCCGGCCAGCAGGCCGAGGTAGTCGGAGCCGTTGGTGCCCGCGAAGACGCCGGTCCGGCTGCCGCGCAGGGCGGCCGGGTCGATGCCGGCGCGCTCGAAGGCCTCCCAGGAGGTCTCCAGCAGCAGCCGCTGCTGCGGGTCCATCGCCAGCGCCTCACGCGGCGAGATCCCGAAGAAGGCGGCGTCGAAACGGCTCGCGTCGTGCAGGAACCCGCCCTGGCTGATGTAGGAGGTGCCCTGGTGGTCGCGGTCCGCGTGGAAGACGGAGTCGAGGTCCCAGCCGCGGTCAGCGGGGAACTCCGACAGCCCGTCACCGGCGTTGACCAGCAGCTGCCACAGGTCCTCGGGCGAGGACACCCCGCCGGGGAAGCGGCAGCTCATGCCGACGATCGCGATCGGCTCGTCGTCGGCGGCCCGGACCACGACCGGGGCGACGGCGGCGCTCACGGCGCCCGAGAGCTCCTCGTCGAGGTGGCGGACCAGCGCGACGGTGTTGGGGTGGTCGTAGATCAGGGTGGCGGGCAGCTTGATCCCCGCTGCCGCGCCCAGCCGGTTGCGCAGCTCGACGGCGGTCAGCGAGTCGAAGCCCAGCTCCTTGAACGCACGGCCGGTGTCCACCGCCTCCGGGCCGGGGTAGCCCAGCGCGGCAGCGACGTGCGAGGTCACCAGCTCCAGCAGGAGCCGCTCGCGCTCGGCGGCCGGCAGACCCGTGAGCCGGGCGGCGAAGCCGCCGTCGGCGCTCTCGACACCGCCGTCGCCGCCCGCGCCGCTCTCCAGGGCGCGCACGGCCTCGGGCACCTCGAACAGCAGCGGGCGGACCCGTCCGGAGGTGAAGGCGAGCGCGAAGCGCTTCCAGTCGATGTCGGTGACGGTCAGCACGGTCTCGCCCCGGTCCAGCGCCTGCTGGAGGGCGGTCACGGCCAGGTGCGGCGCCATCTCCAGGATGCCGTGGCGGCGCATCCGGTCGCCGACGCCGCCCTCGGCCGCCATGCCGCCCTCGCCCCACGGCCCCCAGGCCACCGAGGTGGCGGGCAGGCCGTCGGCACGGCGCTGCTCGGCCAGCGCGTCCAGGAACGCGTTCCCTGGCGCGTAGTTGCCCTGGCCCGGCGCGCCGAAGGTGGCGGCGAAGGAGGAGAAGAGCACGAACGCGGACAGGTCGAGGTCGCGGGTCAGCTCGTGCAGGTGCAGGGCGGAGTCGACCTTGACCCGCAGCACCCGCTCCAGCTGGTCGGCGGTCAGCGCCCGGATCACGGCGTCGTCGAGCACGGCGGCGGTGTGCATCACGGCGGTGAGCGGCCGCTCGGCCGGGACGGACGCCAGCAGACCGGCCAGCGCCGCGCGGTCCGACACGTCGCACGAGGTGATCGTCACCTCGGCGCCCAGCGCGGTGAGTTCCTCGCGCAGTTCGGCGGCGCCCTCGGCGTCCGGTCCGCGGCGGCTGGTGAGCAGCAGGTGCGGGGCGCCGTTCTCCGCCAGCCAGCGGGCCACGTGCGCGCCGAGCGCGCCGGTGCCGCCGGTGACCAGGACGGTGCCGCTCGGCCGCCACGGCTCGGCCGCAGTGGATCCGGCCGGCGTCGGTCCGGCGGGGGCGTGGACCAGTCGGCGGGCGTACACGCCGGTGCCGCGCAGCGCGAGCTGGTCCTCGCCGCCGGTACCGGCCAGCACGCCGACGAGGCGCTTCAGGGCGCGCTCGTCCGGCTGCTCGGGCAGGTCCAGCAGACCGCCCCAGCGCGCCGCGTCCTCCAGCGCGGCCACCCGGCCCAGGCCCCAGACCAGCGCCTGGGCGGGCCCGTTCAGCCGCTCGGCGGCGTTCACCGCGACCGCGCCGCGCGTGGCGGTCCACACCGGCGCCTCGATCTCGGCGTCGCCCAGCGCTTGGAGCAGGATCACCGATCCGGCCAGACCGAACGGCACGGCCGGGTGGTCCGGGCATCCCTGCTCGACCAGGCCGAGTAGGGACAGCACCCCGGCGGGTGCGGCGTCCTCGGGGAGTTCGGCGCGCAGCCGCCCGGCCAGCGCCTCGCGGTCCAGGTCCGCCGGACCGACCACCAGACGCCGCACGTCGGCGCCGTGGCGGGCCAGTGCCTCGGCGGTGTCGTCCACCCACGCGTCACCGGCGAGCGCCTCGGGCACCACGAGCGCCCAGGTGCCGGAGAGCACCGGCGCGGGCAGCTCGGTCAGCGGCTGCCAGACGATCCGGTAGCGCCAGCCGTCGACGGTGGACTGCTCGCGGCGCTGTCGTCGCCAGGTCGACAGGGCCGGCAGCACCGCGCTGAGCGGAGCGTCGTCGGCGAGGTCCAGCGAACCGGCCACCGCGGCCAGGTCCTCGCCCTCGACAGCGGCCCAGAACTCGGCCTCGACCGGGTCGAGGGCCGCCTCCCGGGGCTCGGCGGCAAGGGCGGCGGGCGCGTCCAGCCAGTAGCGGCTGCGCTGGAAGGCATAGGTGGGCAGCTCGACGCGCTGCGCGCCGGTGCCCGCGTAGACGGCGGCCTGCCAGTCCACCGCGACGCCGCGCACCCACGCCTCGGCCAGGGAGGCCGCGATCCGGCGTGCCCCGCCCTCGCCGCGTCGCAGCGTGCCGACGGTCACCGCCGACGCGTCGGCCTCCTCCAGGCACTCCTGAAGTCCCGTCAGCAGCACCGGGTGCGCGCTGACCTCGACGAAGCCGTCGATGCCGTGCGCGGTCACGGCCGCCTGGACGGCCTCGCCGAACCGCACGGTCGAACGGAGGTTGGTGTACCAGTACTCGGCGTCCATCGCCGCGCCGTCGAGCAGCTCGCCGGTCACGGTGGACAGCAGGGGGATGCGCCCGGCGCGTGGGGTGATCCCGGCCAGGGCCGTGCGCAGCTCGTCGCGCAGGGACTCGACCTGGGCGGAGTGCGAGGCGTAGCTGACCTGCACCCGGCGCGCCCGGATCCCGTCCGCCTCGCAGGCGGCGAGCAGTTCGTCCAGCGCGGCCGGCTCGCCCGAGACGACCACCGAGGTCGGGCCGTTGACGGCCGCCACGGAGATCCGCTGCTCGCCCCAGGCGGCCAGCCGCTCGCGCGCGGCGTCGACCGGCAGGGCGAGCGAGACCATGCCGCCATGGCCTTCGAGTCCGGCGGCGATGGCCTGGCTGCGCAGCGCGACGACCTTCGCGCCGTCCTCCAGCGAGAGCGCTCCGGCCAGGACGGCGGCGGCGATCTCGCCCTGCGAGTGGCCGACGACGAGCGCGGGCTCGACGCCGCAGGCCCGCCAGACCTCGGCGAGCGACACCATCACGGCCCACAGCACCGGCTGCACGACCTCGACCCGGTCCAGCCACTCCGTTCCGGCTCGGCCGAGCAGCACGTCCTCCAGCGACCAGTCGGTGAACGGCGCGAGAGCGGCGGCGCAGTCCTGGATCGCGGCGCGGAACACCGGCGACTCGTCCCACAGCCGGGCGCCCATCTCGGCCCACTGCGAGCCCTGCCCGGGGAAGACGAACGCCACCTTGCCGACCGCCTGGGCGGTCCCTTCGACCACGTCGGCCGCGACACCGCCAGTGGCCAGCGTCAGAAGTCCCCGGCCCAGTTCGGCCTTGTCGGCCCCCAGCACCACGGCCCGCTGCTCCAGTCGGGCCCGGCCGACGGCCAGCGAGAGCCCGACGTCCAGCGCGTCCGGCGTCGACTCGCCGTCGACGAAGGCGTGCAGGCGGGACGCCTGCCCGCGCAGCCCTGCCGCGCCCCGGGCCGACACCGGCCACGGCAGCACGGTGGCGGCGATCGCCGCCACCGGCGACTCGGCGGGCTCCTCGGCCGGCGCCTGCTCCTCCGCCGTCGGCGCCTGCTCGACGATCACGTGCGCGTTGGTGCCGCTGAAGCCGAAGGAGGAGACGGCGGCCCGGCGCGGCTGCCCGGTCTCGGGCCACTCCCGCTGTTCGGTCACCAGCTCCACCGCGCCGGCCGACCAGTCCACATGCGTGGACGGCTCGGTGACGTGCAGCGTCTGCGGCAGCACGCCGTGACGCATCGCCATCACCATCTTGATGATGCCGCCGACCCCGGCCGCCGCCTGGGTGTGGCCGATGTTGGACTTGAGCGACCCGAGGAGGAGCGGCCGTCCGTCCGCCCGCTCCTGGCCGTACGTGGCCAGCAGCGCCTGCGCCTCGATCGGGTCGCCCAGCGTGGTGCCGGTGCCGTGCGCCTCGACGGCGTCGACCTGGGACGGCGTCAGACCTGCCGACGCCAGCGCCTGGCGGATCACGCGCTGCTGCGACGGGCCGTTGGGGGCGGTGAGGCCGTTACTGGCGCCGTCCTGGTTGATCGCCGAACCACGAACCACGGCGAGCACCGGGTGCCCGTTGCGCCGGGCGTCGCTGAGCCGCTCGACCAGGAGCATCCCGACGCCCTCGCCCCAGCCGGTGCCGTCGGCGTCGTCGGAGAACGCCTTGCAGCGCCCGTCGGTGGCCAGGCCGCGCTGGCGGCTGAACTCCACGAACGTGCCGGGCGTGGCCATCACGGTCACGCCACCGGCCAGCGCGAGCGTGCACTCACCGCTGCGCAACGCCTGCACGGCCAGGTGCAGGGCCACCAGCGAGGACGAGCAGGCGGTGTCCACGGTCACCGCCGGGCCCTCCAGGCCCAGCGTGTAGGAGACCCGCCCCGAGGCGACGCTGCCGAAGCTGCCGGTGCCGAGGTGCCCCTCGACGCCCTCCGGCACCGCGCCGAGCCGGCTGGCGTACTCGTGGTACATGAGACCGGCGAAGATGCCGGTCCTGCTGCCCTTGAGCCCCGTCGGGTCGATCCCGGCCCGCTCGAACGCCTCCCAGGACGCCTCCAGCAGCAGCCGCTGCTGCGGGTCCATGGCGAGCGCCTCACGCGGCGAGATCCCGAAGAACGCCGGGTCGAACTGGCACGCGTCGTGCAGGAAGCCGCCCTGGCTGACGTAGCTGGTGCCCTGCCGGTCCGGGTCGTCGTCGATCAGCGACTCGACCTCCCAGCCCCGGTCGGTCGGGAAGCCCCCGATGGCGTCGCCTCCGTCCGACACCAGCTGCCACAGCTCCTCCGGCGAGGACACACCACCGGGGTAGCGGCAGCTCATGCCGACGATCGCGATCGGCTCCTGGTCGCGCTCCTCCAGCTCCCGCACCCGCCGACGAGCGTTGCGCAGATCAGCGGTGGCGCGCTTGAGGTAATCGCGCAGCTTGTCCTCGTTCACCATCTCGTCCGTTCCTCGCGGCATCTCAGTCGCGCCTGCGTCATGGGGGGCGGGAGCCCGGGTCAGGAGGTCTCGAGCTCGTCGTCGAGCAGGTCGAACAGCTCGTCGTCGGAGGCCGACTCGATGTCGCTGTCGTCCTCGGCCGGTCGCCCGTCGGTTCCGACGAGGTCCCGCCACTGCGCCAGCAGGGCCTGGAGGCGCAGGGTGACCCGCGTCCCGGTCTCCTGGTCGGTGGGAGTGGCCGCCAGGGCCTCAGAGAGCCGATCCAGCTCGGCGAAGACGCCCGCCCCGGCGGCCTGCCCGTCCAGCGGAAGCGCGGTGCGCAGCTGTCCGGCGAGCTCGGCCGGGCTCGGGTAGTCGAAGACCAGCGTCGCGGGCAGTCGCAGGCCGGTCACCGCGTTCAGCCGGTTGCGCAGCTCGACGGCGGTCAGCGAGTCGAAGCCCAACTCGCGGAATCCGGCGGTCGCCTGGACCGCGGCTGCGCCGGCGTAGCCCAGCACCGCGGCGACCTGCCCGCGCACGACGTCGAGGAGGATGCGCTCCTGCTCGTCGGCGACCAGACCGGTCAGCTGCCGCACCAGCGCGGCGCCCGGGTCGGCCTCCGCGGTCCCGACCGCGCGCCGGGCCGGCTGCCGGATCAGGCCCCGCAGCAGCGCGGGCACCTCGCCCGACTCCGCCGCCTGGGAGCGCAGTTGTCCCAGGTCCAGGCGGGCCGGCAGCAGCACCGGGTCCGGCAGGCCGAGCGCCGTGTCGAGCAGCGCCAGCCCCTCCGCCTCCGACAGCGCCGCCACGGCCCGCGTCATCCGACGCGAGTCGGCGTCGGCCAGCTCGCCCGCCATGCCTCCGCCGTCCTCGGCCCACAGGCCCCAGGCGAGGGAGTTCGCGGGCAGACCGGCGGCGTGCCGCTGCTGCGCGAGCGTGTCCAGGAAGCTGTTGGCCGCCGCGTAGTTGGCCTGGCCGGCGTTGCCGAAGACCCCGGCGGCAGAGGAGAACAGCACGAAGGCGGAGAGGTTCTGGTCTCGCGTCAGCTCGTGCAGGTGCCAGGCCGCGTCCACCTTCGGACGCAGCACCGCGTCGACCCGGTCCGGGGTGAGCGAGGCGATCACGCCGTCGTCCAGCACACCGGCCGTGTGCACCACGGCGGTCAGTGGGTGCGCAGGCCCGGTCTCCAACAGCTCGGCGAGGGCGGCGCGGTCGGCCACGTCACAGGCCGCGAACCGGACCGACGCGCCCAGCTCCGCCAGCTCGGCGGCCAACTCCGCAGCGCCCGGCGCTGCCTCACCGCGCCGCGAGACCAGCAGCAGGTGCCGCGCGTGGTGCCGGACCACCAGGTGCCTGGCCACCGCCCGACCGAGCGAACCCGTCGCGCCGGTCACCAGGACGGTTCCTGCGGCGTCGAACTCCGGGGTCGCCTCGGGTTCGTCGGTGGCCACCGCCGCCAGGCGCGGGGCGAGGGCCGCCCCGGCGCGCAGCGCCAACTGCGGCTCGCCGGAGTCGGCGGCGGCAGCGAGCAGGGCCTGGGACGCCGCGTCCTGGTCGAGGTCGACCAGCACGATGCGGCCCGGGTTCTCCGCCTGCGCGGAGCGCACCAGGCCCCAGACGGCGGCCGAGGCCAGGTCGTGGACTTCGTCGCCCTGGGAGGTGGCCACCGCGCCGCGCGTCACCAGGACCAGCCGGGAGTCGGCGAACGCCTCCTCCGCAAGCCACGTCTGCAGCAGCTCCAGGGCATCGTGCACAGCCGCATGGGTGGCCGCCGCCACGTCCGGGGAGGCCGGATCCGCCAGCGGCACCACGACCGTGTCGGCGAGAGCGAAGCTCAGCGTCGCCAGGTCGTCGAAGCACTCGGCATCCGGCAACCCGAGGTCGTCGCCGCCGAGCACGGCCACCGCGCCGAGCGACATGGACGAGGGCAGCGTCACGGCCGTCCATTCCTGGCGGAACAGCGCCTCGTGCCGACCTCCGCCACCGCTCAACTGCTCCGGCGAGAAGGACCGAAGCGTCAGCGAGTCAATGGAGGCCACCGGCGCGCCGGTGCCGTCCGCCACCGCGAGCGAGACCGCGTCCGAACCGACGACCGACAGCCGCACCCGCAGCTCGGCCGCGCCGGCCGCATGCAACGACACACCCGACCACGCGAACGGCAGTCGACCCTGCCCGGTGTCCTCCAGCAGTCCGCCCAGCCCGATCGCGTGCAGCGACGCATCCAGCAGGGCCGGATGCAGACCGAACAGGCCCGCCTCCGAGCGGTTCTCCTCGGGCAGCGACACCTCGGCGAACACCTCACCACCCAGACGCCATGCCCTCCGCAGCCCCTGGAAGACCGGACCGTAACCGAAGCCTGCCGCCGCGAAGGCGTCATAGACCGACGCGACCGAGGCCGACTCCGCACCCACCGGTGGCCACGTCGCGAGCTCGAAGTCCGGTACCCGCTCGCCCTCCGCGAGCAGACCGGCCGCATGCCGCGTCCACGGCTCGTCCAGCCCGGCATCCTCCGACCGCGAGTACACGCTGATGCCGCGCCGACCGTCACCGTCGGACGCACCGACCGACACCTGCACCTGCACCCCGCCACGCTCCGGCAGGACCAGCGGCGCCTCCAGCGTCAACTCCTCCACCAGCGAGCAGCCGACCTGGTCACCCGCACGGATCGCCAGCTCCACGAACGCCGTCCCCGGCAGCAGCACCCGCTCAGCCACCGCGTGGTCGGCCAGCCATGCGTGGGTGTCCAGCGCGAGCCGACCCGTGAACACGTGACCGTCGGCGTCCGCCAGGACGAGGGACGCACCCAGCAGCGGGTGGTCGGCCGCACCGAGACCGGCGGACGCGACGTCGCCCGCCCAGCCGGTCACCGGCCGGGGCCAGTACCGCTCGCGCTGGAAGGCGTAGGTCGGCAGCTCGACGAATCGCGCTCCGGTCCCGGCGTACAGCGCGGCCCAGTCGACCCGGACCCCGCGCACGTGCAGACGTCCCAGCGCCGAGGCGACCGTCTCGGTCTCCGGGCGGTCGCGCCGCAGCAGCGGCGTCAGCAGTGCCGCGCTCTCGTCGAGCAGACAGTCCTGCGCCATCGCGGTGAGCGTGCCGTCCGGGCCCAACTCCAGGTAGGTGCGCACGCCTTCGCGCTCCAGCGCCGCGACGGCGTCGCGGAAGCGGACCGCCTCGCGGACATGCCGCACCCAGTACTCGGGCGAGGTGAGGTCGGCGTCCTGGTCGAGAGTGGAGACCATCGGGATCCGGGGCTCGTGGAAGGCCAGACCCTCCACCACCGCGCGGAACTCCTCCAGCATCGGGTCCATCAGCGGCGAGTGGAACGCATGACTGACCGTCAGCCGCTTCGTCCTGCGCCCGTCGGCCGCCAGCTTCTCGGCGACTTCGAGGACGGCCTGCTCGACGCCGGAGAGCACCACGGCAGCGGGGCCGTTGACGGCGGCGAGGCCGATCTCGTGCTCCCGGCCCTCCAGCAGCGGCAGCACGTCCTCCTCGGCGGCCTGCACGGCCACCATCGCGCCACCGGCCGGCAGTGCCTGCATCAACCGGCCGCGCGCGACGACCAGTTCGGCCGCGTCCGCCAGCGACAGCACGCCCGCCACATGCGCGGCCGCGATCTCACCGATCGAATGGCCCGCCAGGAAGTCCGGCCGGAGACCCCAGGACTCCACGAGACGGAACAGCGCCACCTCGACGGCGAAGAGGGCGGGCTGCGTGTAGGCGGTCTGGTCGATCAGCGCCTCGGCGTCCTTCAGGGGCTGATCCAGGTGCCGGTCGAGCTCCGCGCAGACCGCGTCGTACGCCGTCGCGAACACCGGGAACGCGCCGTACAGCTCTCGGGCCATGCCGGCCCGCTGGCTGCCCTGTCCGGTGAACAGGAAAGCCGTCCTGCCGCCGCCGACCGTCCCGACACTGACGGCCGCCTCGCTCGCGACCTCGCCGCCCGCCAGCAGCTCCAGGCCGCGCAGCAGCTCCGCGCGGTCGTGCGACACCAGCGCGGCACGGTGGTCGAAGGCCGCTCGTGCGGTGGCCAGCGAGTAGGCGACGTCGACGGTGTCCAGGTCCGGACGGGCGACGAGGTGCCGCCGCAGTCGGGCCGCCTGCCCGCGCAGCGCGTCCGGCGTCCGACCCGACAGCACCAGCGGCACCAGGGGCGCCTGACCCGTCGAAGCGGTCTCCGCCTGCGGCACCTCGACGGACGGAGGCTGCTCGATCACGGTGTGCGCGTTGGTGCCGCTGATCCCGAAGGAGGACACGGCGGCTCGACGCGGACGCCCGGTCTGCGGCCACTCGCGTGCCTCGGTCAGCAGCTCGACCGCGCCCGCCGACCAGTCCACGTGCGTGGACGGCTCGGTGACGTGCAGGGTCTTCGGCAGCACGCCGTGCCGCAACGCCATGACCATCTTGATCACACCCGCGACACCCGCCGCGGCCTGCGTGTGGCCCAGGTTCGACTTCACCGACCCCAGCCACAGGGGGTGTTCACGGTCCTGGCCGTAGGTGGCCAGCAGCGCCTGGGCCTCGATCGGGTCGCCCAGGGAGGTGCCCGTGCCGTGCGCCTCGACCGCGTCGACCTGGTCCGCCGTCAGCCCCGCCGAGGCCAGCGCCTGCCGGATCACCCGCTGCTGCGACGGACCGTTCGGCGCGGTCAGACCGTTGCTGGCGCCGTCCTGGTTCACGGCCGAGCCACGCACGACCGCCAGCACCGGGTGCCCGTTGCGCCGCGCGTCGGAGAGCCGCTCGACGAGCAGCATGCCGACGCCCTCACCCCAGCCGGTGCCGTCCGCGCCGTCCGAGAACGCCTTGCACCGGCCGTCCACGGACAGGCCGCGCTGACGACTGAAGCCCACGAACGTCGCCGGGGTCGCCATCACGGTCACACCGCCGGCCAGCGCCATCGTGCACTCGCCGCTGCGCAGCGCCTGGACCGCCCAGTGCAGCGCGACCAGCGAGGACGAGCACGCGGTGTCCACCGTCACCGCCGGGCCCTCCAGCCCGAAGGTGTAGGAGACCCGGCCCGAGGCGACACTGCCCGTGTCGCCGCCCCCCAGGTAGCCGTCGCCGGCGGCCGGGTCGTCCTGGAGGCGGGTGGCGTAGTCGTGGTACATCACGCCGACGAAGACACCGGTCCGGCTGCCCCGCAGGGCGGCCGGGTCGATGCCGGCCCGCTCGAACGCCTCCCAGGACGTCTCCAGCAGCAGCCGCTGCTGCGGATCGGTGGCCACCGCCTCACGCGGCGAGATGCCGAAGAAGGTGGGGTCGAACTCGGCCGCGTCGTGCAGGAAGCCGCCCTCGCGGGTGTACGAGGTGCCGGGGTGCTCCGGGTCCGGGTGGTAGAGGCGCTCGATGTCCCAACCACGGTCCTCGGGGAAGCCGGATATCGCATCCCGTCCGCCGGCGACCAGGTCCCACAGCTCCTCGGGCGAGGAGACACCGCCGGGGAAGCGGCAGCTCATGGCGACGATCGCGATCGGGTCGTCGGCCGACGCGACCACGGCGGCGGCGCCGTCCCGCTGGTCGAGCGCGGCTCCACCGACGAGCTCGGCGTGCAGCTGCCGGGCGAGGGCGTGCGGGTTGGGGTGGTCGAAGACCACCGTGGCCGGCAGGCGCAGCGCGGTCGCCGCGTTGAGGCTGTTGCGCAGATCGAGGGCGCTCAGCGAGTCGAAGCCCAGATCACGGAAGGCCCGGGTCGGGTCGACGGCCTCCGGACCCCCGTGGCCCAACACGGCGGCGACGTGGGTCCGGACCAGGTCGAGGAGCAGCGCGTCCTGCTCGGCCGGGAGCAGGCCGACGAGCCGCGCACCGAACGCGGAGTCCTCCGTTGCGGTCGAGGCGGCGGCGACGCGACGCATCGGCGCCCGGACCAGGCCGCGCAGCAGGGGCGGCAGCGTCCCGGCCCCGGCCTGGGCCCGCAGACCGGCGCGGTCCAGCCGGACCGGCACCACCACGGCCTCGTCCGACCGCAGCGACGCGTCGAACAGGGCCAGTCCCTCGGTGGGCGAGAGCGGCAGCACGCCGCCACGGCCCATCCGCTCGACGTCGGCCGCCATGCCGCCGTCCTCGGCCCACAGGCCCCACGCGAGGGAGGTCGCCGGCAGGCCCGCCGAGCGGCGGTGCTCGGCGAGGGCGTCCAGGAAGCTGTTGGCCGCCGCGTAGTTTCCCTGACCGGCGGGACCGAACACCCCGGCCGCCGAGGAGAACAGCACGAAGGCGGAGAGGTTCTGTCCCTGGGTCAGCTCGTGCAGGTGCCAGGCCGCGTCCACCTTCGGACGCAGCACCGCGTCGACCCGGTCGGGAGTGAGCGAGGGGATCAGCCCGTCGTCCAGCACACCGGCCGTGTGCACCACGGCGGTCAGCGGGTGCTCCAGCGAGCCCAGCAGCTCAGCCAGAGCGGCGCGGTCCGCCACATCGCAGGCCGCGAACTGCGCCTCGGCGCCCAAAGCCGCCAGCTCGGCCGCCAACTCCGGTGCGCCCTGCGCCGCAGCGCCGCGTCGGGAGACCAGCAGCAGACGGCGCGCCCCGTACTCGGTCACCAGGTGCCGGGCGAACAGAGCACCCAACGCACCGGTCGCGCCCGTAAGCAGCACGACGCCTTCGGGGTCCAGCTCCACGGGCGTCGCCTCGACGCTCGCAGGCACCCGTGCCAGACGGGGCGCGAACGCCTCCCCGGCCCGCAGGGCCAGCTGCGGCTCCCCGGCATCCACCGCCCGGGACAGCGCCGACAAGGACGACGGATCCTCGTCCAGGTCCACCAGCACGATCCGGCCCGGGTCCTCCGACTGCGCCGAGCGCAGCAGACCCCGGACGGCAGCCGACGGGAGATCACCAGCGGTCGCACCGCGCGTCACCACCACCAGGCGGGACCCGCCGAACGCCTCCTCCGCCAACCAGCGCTGGACGAGGGCGAGCACCCGCTGCACGGAGGCGTGGGCGGCAGCGGCGACATCACCGGGCTCCGGTCGCACCGGCAGCACGACCGTGCCCGGCACGGAATCCGCCAGCTCGCTCAGATCGTCGAACAACACCGCGTCCGCGAGCCCGAGGTCGTCGTCGCCCAGCACCGCCATGGCACCGAAGGATCCCGTGGCCGGCAGCGGCACCTCCGTCCACTCCTGGCGGAACAGCGCCTCATGACCACCCTCGCCGGAACCCGCCACCTGCTCGGGCGCGAAAGCCCGCAGCACCAGCGAGTCGACGGTTGCGACCGGCGCACCGGTCCCGTCAGCGACCGCCAGCGAGACCGCGTCCGCACCGGCCGGGGCGATCCGCACCCGCAGCTCGCCCGCGCCCGCCGCGTACAGGGACACACCCGACCACGCGAACGGCAGCCGGCCCTGTCCCGTGTCCTCCAGCAGGCCCCCGAGCCCGATCGCGTGCAGCGAGGCGTCCAACAGCGCCGGATGCAGACCGAACAGGCCCGCCTCCCCGCGATGCTCCTCCGGCAGCGAGACCTCAGCGAAGATCTCCCCGCCCTGCCGCCAGGCCTTCCGTAGGCCCTGGAACACGGGGCCGTAGCCGAACCCGGCCGCGGCGAGCCCGTCGTACACCGACTCGATCGGGACCCGCTCAGCCCCGGACGGCGGCCACTGCACCAACTCGAAGCCCGCCGAGCGCTGACCCTCCGCCAGCAGACCGGAAGCATGCCGCGTCCAGGACCCGTCCAGCTCGGCATCTTCCGAGCGCGAGTACACGCTCAGCGACCGACGCCCCGAGCCGTCGGGCTCGCCCACGGCCAGGCAGAGACGAAGTGCGCCCTCAGCCGGCACGACGAGCGGTGCCTCCAGCGTCAGCTCCTCCAGCCGCCCGCAGCCCGCCTGGTCGCCCGCCACGACCGCCAGCTCCACGAACGCCGTTCCCGGCAGCAGCGCGCTGCCCGCCACCGCGTGGTCGGCCAACCACGGCTGCGCGTCGAGCGACAGCCGACCGAAGAGCAGGAGACCGTCCGCGTCAGGCAGCGCGACGACGGCGCCCAGCAGCGGGTGATCGACGGGCTCGAGGCCGGACGCGGTGACATCGCCGCTGGGGGCGGCACCGCTGTCGAGCCAGTAGCGCTCCCGCTGGAAGGCGTAGGTCGGCAGGTCGATCCGCCGGGCCTCCGTCCCTGCGAAGACCGCCGACCAGTCGAGCTTGACCCCGCGCACGGACAGCTGGGCCAGCCCGGCTGTGAACGTCTCCACCTCGGAACGGTCGCCGCGCAGGACCGGCGCGAACACCGCGTCCTCGGCCACGCACGCCTGGCCGAGCGCGGACAGCGTGCCGTCCGGACCCAACTCCAGGAAGGTGCGCACGCCCTCGCGCTCCAGGGTCTCCACGGCGTCGCGGAAGCGGACGGCCTCGCGGACGTGGCGCACCCAGTACTCGGGGTCGGTCAGGTCCGCGTCCTGGTCGAGGGTGGAGACGATCGGAGTCTGCGGAGCCTGAAAGGTCAGACTGGCGACGACTGTGCGGAACTCGTCCAGCATCGGGTCCATCAGCGGCGAGTGGAACGCGTGACTGACCGTCAGCCGCTTCACCTTGCGACCCTCGGCGGACAGTTGGTCCGCAACCTCCAGGACGGCCTGCTCGGCGCCGGAGATCACCACCGAGGTGGGCCCGTTGACGGCGGCGATCCCCGCCTCGTCGGTGAGCAGCGGCAGCACCTCGTCCTCGGACGCCTGCACCGCCACCATCGCGCCACCGGCAGGGAGGGCCTGCATCAACCGACCGCGCGCCGCCACCAACTTGGCAGCGTCCGCCAGCGACAACACACCCGCCACGTGCGCGGCTGCGATCTCACCGATCGAATGACCCGCGAGGAAGTCCGGCCGCACGCCCCACGACTCCACGAGCCGGAACAGCGCCACCTCAAGCGCGAACAACGCCGGCTGCGTGCACGCCGTCTCGTCGATCCGCTCACCCGCGAAGACGACCTCCCGCAACGGCAGGCCCAACTCCCCATCGAACTCTGCGCACACCGCGTCGAACGCCACCGCGAACACCGGGAACGCCTCGTACAGCTCGCGGCCCATCCCGGCCCGCTGACTGCCCTGACCGGTGAACAGGAACGCCATCCGGCCCGCCGTGTCGGCGCTGCCCAGCACCGCACGCGCCGACGGCGCGCCGCCCGCCAGCGCCTCGACCGCGGCCAGCGCCTCGTCGCGGTCACGGACCAGCAGCGCCGCCCGTTGCTTGAGCGCCGCTCGGGACGTGGCCAGCGAGAAGCCCAGGTCCGCCACGTCGAGGTGGTCGGCGTCGTCGGCCAGGTGCTCGCGCAGGCGCGCCGCCTGGGCGCGCAGGGACGCCTCGTCCCGCCCGGAAAGGACCAGCGGCACCGGGCGACCAGGGCCCGTCGGACCGACCGTTCGCGCGGCGGGCTCGACCACCGGGCCCTGCTCGACGATGACGTGCGCGTTGGTGCCGCTGACGCCGAACGACGACACCGCCGCGCGGCGCGGCCGCCCGGTCTCGGGCCAGTCCCGCGCCTCGGTGAGCAGCTCCACCGCGCCCGCCGACCAGTCCACGTGGGGGGTCGGCTCGTCCACGTGCAGCGTCTGCGGCAGCACGCCGTGCCGCATCGCCATCACCATCTTGATGACGCCGCCGACGCCGGCAGCCGCCTGGGTGTGCCCGATGTTCGACTTCAACGAACCCAGCCACAAGGGGCGCTGGCGGTCCTGTCCGTACGTCGCCAGCAGCGCCTGGGCTTCGATCGGGTCACCCAGCCGGGTTCCCGTGCCGTGGGCCTCGACGGCGTCGATCTGGTGAGCGGTCAGCCGCGCGGACGCCAGCGCCTGGCGGATCACCCGCTGCTGGGCCGGCCCGTTGGGAGCGGTCAGCCCGCTGCTGGCGCCGTCCTGGTTGACGGCGCTGCCGCGCACGATCGCGAGCACCGGGTGCCCGTTGCGCTGGGCGTCGGAGAGCCTCTCGACGAGCAGCATGCCGACGCCCTCGCCCCAGCCGGTGCCGTCCGCCGCCGCCGCGAAGGACTTGCAGCGGCCGTCGGCCGCGAGTCCGCGCTGACGGCTGAAGTCGATGAAGGCGTTGGGGGTGGACATCACCGCGACGCCGCCGGCCAGCGCCAGCGAGCACTCGCCCGCGCGCAGCGCCTGGATCGCCCAGTGCAGCGCGACCAGCGACGAGGAACAGGCCGTGTCGACGGTCACGGCCGGGCCCTCCAGGCCCAGCGCGTACGCGACCCGGCCCGAGGCGACGCTGCCGGAGTTGCCGTTGCCCAGGTAGCCGGCGACGCCCTCGGGCACGTCCCACAGCCGGGAGGCGTAGTCGTGGTACATCACGCCGGCGAAGACGCCGGTGGCGCTGCCGCGCAGCGAGTCGGGGTCGATGCCGGCCCGCTCGAAGGCCTCCCAGGACGTCTCCAGCAGCAGCCGCTGCTGCGGGTCCATCGCGAGGGCCTCGCGCGGCGAGATGTTGAAGAAGTCGGGGTCGAACTCCGCCGCGTCGTGCAGGAAGCCGCCCTCGCGGGTGTACGAGCTGCCGGGCTGCTCGGGATCCTCGGCCGACAGGGCGCTGAGGTCCCAGCCACGGTCGAGGGGGAAGTCGGAGACGCCGTCGGAGCCGGTCGCGACGAGCTGCCAGAGGTCCTCGGGCGAGCGGACGCCGCCCGGGTAGCGGCAGGCCATGCCGACGACGGCGATCGGCTCGGGCTCCTGTTCCTCCAGCTCGCGCAGCCGCCGACGGGTCTCACGCAGATCGGCGGTCGCCCGCTTGAGGTAGTCGAGGAGCTTCTCTTCGTTCTCCACGTTTTCCGTCACACCCCTGAACCGGCCGTGAGGGTCCTGCCGGTCACCGCGCGACGTCTGAACACGTCGCGAGCGGACCGGGCAGGACCATCAATTGATCGACCACCAATTGATTCGTGATGAATAGCGCGCGCCCGCAGCCGTCCGCCGCCCGGGAGAATTCTCCGACATTTCCGCATCATTGCTGCTCCGCCACGCTAGCAGCGGCTCAGGGCCGGAAGCATCCCCTACCCTCCCCCTAGCCCCCCTGTTCCAGGGGGCGGCGAATCAGGGGAGGCATGCCCGAGCGGCGCCCATGCTATACATGGTCCACGCAATTCCGTGTCCCATTTCATCCGGCGCATGACGTCGTATCAGGATGCGCGTGAACTCATCGCCGCGCAGCTCTCATGCCGCCGTTGTCGCGTCCCGGCCGATTCGCAGGCATCAATGAATACAGCACGCGCACCACACGACGTGGATTCCGCCGTCGTCGTCGACCGGCTGGTCAAGAGATATCGCAATCGCGAACACCCCGCGGTGGACGACCTCAGCTTCCGGGTCAGTCCCGGAGAGGTCTTCGGCCTGCTCGGCCCGAACGGCGCCGGCAAGTCGACCACGATCGGCGTCATGACGACGCGGGTGGCCCCGACCTCGGGGCGGGTCACCATCCTCGGGGTCGACGTGGCGGCCGACCCGGCCACCGCCCACCGCACGTTCGCGGTCGTCCCGCAGCGCATCAACCTCGACCGCTCCCTGACGATCCGCCAGAACCTCCTCTTCCATGCCGGCTACCACGGCATGCGCCGGGCCGAACGCGCCCGGCTCGCGGACGGGAGCCTGGAGTGGGTCGGCCTCACCGACCACGGCAAGGCCCGGGTGGACGAGCTGTCCGGCGGCCAGGCCCAGCGGGTGATGATCGCCCGCGCGCTGATGCACCGACCTCGGGTGCTCTTCCTGGACGAGCCGGCCACCGGCCTGGACCCGCAGTCCCGTCTCTTCATCCACGAGCGGGTCGCCGAACTGAGCGCCGGCGGAGTCACCGTGGTGATCACCACGCACGACATGGAGGAGGCCGCCAAGCTCTGCGACCGGGTCGGCATCGTCGACCACGGCAAGCTGCTGGCGCTCGACTCACCCCGGGCGCTGACCGAGTCGCTGCGCGGCACCGGCAGCCTGACGGTCTCGCTGCGCACCCCCGACCCTGAGGGGCGCAACGACGTGGTCCGCGCGCTGGAGAAGATCGCCGGAATCGAACGGGTCGAGCCCGTCGGGCCCGCCGACGCCGGCACCGGCACCGGCACCGACCAGGACGATGCCGCAGCCGCCGAACCCGCCCCGAACGCCGTGCGGCTGAGGATCTACACCGCCGGGCGACCGACGGCCGCGCTGCCGGCCGTCGTCGGCGTGCTCACCGACCTGCACTGCGACCTCGACGACGTGTCCCTCGGCAAGCTGACCCTGGAGGACGTCTTCATCGAACTGACCGGGAGAGAACTCCGTTGAGCAGCACCGCACCCACCCTGCCCCTCAGCGGCGGCGACCGCCACGGCGCCGCCCGCCCCGGTGCCTCCGCGGCCCGCGCGTTCTTCTTCATCCTCTGGCGGGACGTCTTCGTGACAGGCCGTGAACTGGTGCCGTTCCTGGCCCAGGTCGTGGTGGAGCCGTTCTTCATGCTGTTCGTCTTCGGCAAGGTCCTGACCGGTCTCGGCTACGCGGGCCACGGCTTCCAGCAGGTGCTGCTGCCGGGCGTGGTGGCGCTGAGCGCCTTCCTGGTGGCCCTGCAGAACACGGCCTTCCCGCTCATCGTGGACTTCTCGTTCACCAAGGAGATCGAGGACCGGCTGCTCTCCCCGATCCCGCTCGCCCTGGTCGCCGTCGAGAAGCTGGTCTTCGGCGCGCTCCGCGGCATGATCGCCGCCGCGGTGATGGTCCCGATCGGCTTCCTGCTGCTGGACGACGTGTCCTGGCCGCTGTCGAGTCTGCTGCCGGTCACCGGTGTGCTCGTGCTCGGCTCGCTGGCCGGCGCCACGCTCGGCATGACCATCGGCACGGCCGTCGAGTCGCGGCACATCAGCATCATCATCACGGTGGTGCTGACCCCGCTGATGTTCACCGGTGCCACCCAGTTCCCGTGGTTCGGCCTCGCGAGCATGCGGCCGTTCCAGGTGATCTGCGCGCTCAACCCGCTGACCTACGTCAGCGAGGGGATGCGGGCCGCCCTGATCCCGCGCTCGCAGCTGCACTCGATCCCGCTCTGGGCCGACGCCGTCGCGCTCACGGCGGCCTGCCTGCTGTACGGGCTGCTCGGCATCCGCGGCTTCCGCAAGCGAGCACTGGACTGACCACCGTGGAGGAGTGGAGAAACCGTGACCCAAGCAACTGACCCCGCCGCGACCGCGGCCCAGGCGACAGGGCCCGCGCCTGGTCCGGAGTCGTCGGCGTCCGGACGGCCGCCGAACGGCTGCGAACCGTTCGCCCTGCGGCCGGTGGCGATCATCGCCGGCGTCCTGACCCTGGCCCTGCTGGCGACCAGCGCCCGATACGGCTACTACGGCGACGAGTTGTACTTCCTCGCCGCCGGAAAGCACCTGTCCTGGGGATACGTCGACCAGCCGCCGCTGGTGCCGCTGCTCTCGCACGCCCTGGACGGGCTCGCCCCGGGCAACCTGGTCGTCCTGCGACTGCCCGCCACCCTGCTGAGCGGGCTGGGCGTGGTGCTCTGCGCCCTGACAGCCCGGGAGTTGGGCGGACAGCGGCGCGCCCAACTGCTCGCCGCGGGCGCGTTCGCCGTGTCGCCGATCGTGGTGGTCTTCGGCCACCTGCTGATCACCCCGACCCTGGACGTCTTCTTCTGGACGCTGATCAGCTGGCTGCTGGTGCGCTGGATCCGGCTGCGCGACGACAGGCTGCTGCTCTGGCTCGGCCTCGCCGCGGCGCTGGGCCTGCAGAACAAGTACCTGGTCGGCGTCTTCCTGCTGGCCCTGCTGGTCGCGGTGGCCGCCGTGGGCCCGCGTGAGCTGCTCACCCGGCCCGCGCTGTGGGTGGCCGGCGCTTTCACGGTGCTGGCGACGACGCCGAGCCTTCTGTGGCAGGCCCAGCACGGCTGGCCGCAGTCGCAGATGACCAGCGTGATCGCCGCCGAGGACGACCGCCTCTTCGGCGGCCAGGCGCTCTTCCTGCCGCTCGCGTTGGCCTTCGCCGGCTTCCCGCTGCTGATTCTGCTGTGCGCGGGTCTGTGGCGGCTGCTGCGGATGGAGGAACTGCGCGCCTACCGCTTCCTCGGCTGGGCCGCCGTCGGCACGACGGCGTTCTTCCTCGTGACCGATGGCCGGCAGTACTACGTCGCGGGGCTGTTCCCGGTCCTCTGGGCCGCGGGCGCGGTCTCGCTCCAGTACCGGCCGGCCGCGCGCGGCTGGCGCTGGGCGTTCAGCCGGGTCGCCTTCGTGATCTCCGCGCTGGTCGCCGTGGCCGAGTTGCCGCTCTACCCGCTCGGCTCGGCCACCGGCGCCCTGCAGGCCGTCAACTTCGCCGCCGCCGACACCATCGGCTGGCCGCAGCTGTCCCGCACGGTCGCCGCCGCGTACCGCGCGCTTCCCGCTGACGAGCGGCGACAGGCCGTCGTCGTCACCGACACGTTCTGGGCCGAGGGCGCGCTGGAACACTACGGTCCGACCCTCCGCCTGCCGAAGGCCTACAGCCCGCAGCGCGGCGCCTGGTACTTCGGGCCCCCGCCGGACACCGCCGGCGTCGTGCTGTACGTCGGCGGCGACGAGTCCAAACTGCGCGCCGAGTTCACCTCCGTGCGCCGGGTGGGCACCGTCGACAACGGCTACGGGGTGAAGAACAGCCAGCAGGGCAAGCCGCTCTGGCTCTGCCAGGGACCGCACACGCCGTGGTCCAAGCTCTGGCCCTCCCTACGCGAACTCGCCTGACCCCAGCCCCTCCTCACTGCGGCCCGCCGGCACCCGCCGGCGGGCCGCAGTGCGTTCCGGGGACGGGTGCGACAGGGGCGGCTTCGCTTCAGAAGGATGGCTCAGCGGGCGCGGGGCGTACACGTAGGCCACCGCCCCGGGTCTACCGAGACCTCGTAGTAGTCCTCGGCGAACCGTTGGAACGCTTCCAGCGAGCGGTCGACCAGGAGCTCGAACAGGTACGTCGCCCCGTCGGGGTCAACCCTCCCCTCGGGGAAGTCGATCGCCCCGTGGTGCCACACCGACACTTCACCAGTCGGCCGCAGCGGAGAAACAACCGTCCCCTTGGACCGGGACGGTGCTTCGGTCCAAGGGGACGGTCGGTCTTTCGGGCGCCTGGACGCCCCGACCCGGGAGGGTCAGGACAGGCCCAGCTCCTCGTCCAGCAGGCTGAAGAGCTCGTCGGCCGTGGCCGACTCGAGCTCGGCCTCAGCCGCCGGGTCGGAGGCCGACGCGGACTGCTGGCTGCCGGATTCGGTCCACATCGACAGCAGGGTGCGCAGGCGGGTGGTGACGGTCCGGCGCTCCTCGTCGTCGGCGTCGAGGGTGGAGAGGATCGACTCGAGGCGGTCCAGCTCCGCCCCGATCGGGAGGGCCGGAGCGCTGGTCGGCTCGTCCTGGCGGGTCTCCTCGCGCAGGTAGCCGGCCAGGGCCACCGGTGTCGGGTAGTCGAAGATCAGCGTGACCGGCAGCCTCAGCCCGGCCAGCGTGCCCAGGCGGTTGCGAAGGTCGACGGCGGTCAGCGAGTCGAAGCCCAGCTCGACGAAGCCGCGTTCCGGCTCGATCGCCCCCGCGTTGCCGTAGCCCAGCACCGCGGCCACCTGCCCGCGCACCAGGTCCAGCAGCAGGCGGTCCCGCTCGGCGTCCGGCAGGCCGCGCAACTGCTCGACCAGGGAACGCTCTTCGGCCGTCGCCGCACCGCGTGAACCGGCACCGGCCGTGGCGGCCGGGCGGCGGGCCGGGATCCGGACCAGGCCGCGCAGCAGGTGCGGCACCAGGTCGGGATCGCCGTGGGCGCGCAGCACCGCCGCGTCCAGGCGCATCGGGACCAGCACCGGATCCGCCGACCCGACGGCCAGGTCGAAGAGTTCCAGCCCCTCCTTCGGCGGCAGCGGAGCGAACCCGGCCCGGACCAGCCGGGCCACGTCCGCCTCGCCCAGGCCTCCGGCCATGCCGCCGCTCGTCTCCCACAGGCCCCAGGCAAGCGAACCGGCCGCCAGGCCCCGCGCCGTGCGGTGCTGGGCCAGTGCGTCCAGGAAGGCGTTGGCGGCGGCGTAGTTGGCCTGCCCCGACCCGCCGAAGACTCCTGCGGACGAGGAGAACAGGACGAAGGAGGAGAGTTCCTGGTGCTGGGTCAGCTCGTGGAGGTTCCAGGCCGCGTCCACCTTGGGACGCAGGACGGCTTCCAGGCGCTCCGGAGACAGCGCGGAGAGCACTCCGTCGTCGAGCACGCCCGCGGTGTGGACCACGGCGGTCAGCGGACGGTCGGCCGGCACCGTGGCCAGCAGCGCCGCGAGCGCCTCCCGGTCGGCCGCGTCGCACGCGGCGACCTCGACCTCGACCCCGGCGCCCGACTCGGCGAGCTCGGACAGCAGTTCCGCCACACCGGGTGCGTCGGCGCCGCGCCGGCTGGTGAGCAGCAGGTGCCGGGCACCGTGCTCGACCACCAGGTGCCGGGCCACCAGCGCGCCCAGCGCGCCGGTGCCGCCGGTGATCAGGACGGTGCCGAACGGGTCGAGCAGCGTCGCCCGCTCGGTCGGCGCGGCCGGCACCCGGCCCAGCCGGAAGCCGTACAGCTCACCCGCCCGGACGGCGACCTGCGGCTCGCCGGAGGCGAGGGCCGCCGGCAGGACACGCCAGGGGTCGGCGTCGGCGTCCAGGTCGACCAGGACGATCCGGCCGGGGTTCTCGCTCTGCGCCGAACGCAGCAACCCCCAGGCCGCGGCGTGCACCAGGTCGGTGACGTCCGCGCCCTCGTCGGTCGCGACCGCACCCCGGGTGACGACCACCAGCGGCGTGTCGGCGAGCCGGTCCTCGGCCAGCCAGGCCTGGGCGAGTTCCAGGACGCCCCGGACGGCCGCCCTCGTCGCCTCGGGCACATCCGTCGCGGCGACCTCCGGTGCGAGACACGGGACGACCACCGCCTCGGGCAGGTCCCCCGCCGCCAACAACGCGTCGAGATCGCGGTGCATCGGAATGCCCACGGCCTCGGGGTGCTCGCCCAGCACCGCCCAATGCCCGGTCGGCGCACCGGCAACAGCCGGCAGCGTCACCCACTCGGGGCGGAACAGCGACTCGTGGAACGCGGCCTGTGCGGCCTGGAGCTGCTCCGCCGACACCGCGCGCAGCACCAGAGCGTCCACCGACGCCACCGGACGACCAGTCTCGTCCGCCAGCTCCAGCGACACCCCGTCCGCCCCTGCGGAGGTCAACCTCACGCGCAGCGCCGAAGCGCCGACCGCGTGCAGCCGGACCCCGTTCCAGGAGAACGGCAGCCTGGCCCGCCCGGCGTCCTGGTCGGCCTGAGCCACGACGCCACCCAGGCCCACGCCGTGCAGGGCGGCGTCGAGCAGCGCCGGATGCAGACCGAACGCCGAACCGTCCAGCCGCTGCCCGTCCAGCTCCTGCGCGCCACGGCCCGGCCCTGTCGGCGCGGGCTGGATCTCGACGAAGACCTCGCCGTCGCGTCGCCAGGCCCGGCGGAGCCCTCGGAAGAGCGGGCCGTACTCCAGTCCGGCCGCTGCCGCACCCTCGTAGAGACCGCTGGTGTCGACCGGCTCGGCGTCGGCCGGCGGCCACTCGGCGAAGTCGAAACCGGCGGGCTGCGCCCCGGAGGCGAGCAGGCCGGTCGCGTGCCGGATCCACGGTTCCGCGTCCGGCGCGTCCTCCAGCCGCGAGTACAGGCTCAGCGGACGGCAGCCCGACGCGTCCGGCGCACCGACCGTCACCCGCAGCTGGACGCCACCGCGCTCGGGCAGGACCAGCGGCGCGGCCAGGGTCAGCTCCTCCAGCAGGTCGCAACCGACCTGCTCACCGGCCCGCACGGCCAGCTCGACGAAGGCCGTCCCCGGCAGCAGCACCGAGCCCATGACGGCGTGGTCGGCCAGCCACGGCTGCGTGGAGAGCGCGAGCCGACCGGTGAACACGAACCCGGAGGCGTCCGGCAGCTCGACCGCCGCACCGAGCAGCGGGTGGCCGGTCGGCTCGACGCCGACCGTGGCCAGGTCGCCGACGGAGATGCCCATGTCCAGCCAGTAGCGGTCCTTCTGGAAGGCGTAGGTGGGCAGGTCGACGCGCCGGGCGTCCGCCCCCGCGAAGACCGCCTCCCAGTCCAGCTTGGCACCGCGGGTGTGCAGGTGGGCGAGGGCGGTGGTGAAGGTCTCCGCCTCGGCGCGGTCGCGGCGCAGCACCGGCGCGAACGCGGTGCCGTCCTCGGTCACGCAGTCCTGGCCGAGCGCGGAGAGCGTGCCGTCCGGGCCGAGCTCCAGGAAGGTGCGGACGCCCTCGCGCTCCAGTGCCTCGACGGCGTCGCGGAAGCGGACGGCCTCGCGCACGTGGCGCACCCAGTACGCGGGCGAGGTCAGGTCGGCGGACCGGTCCAGCGTCGAGACGATCGGCACCTGGGGCTCGTGGAAGGCCAGGCCCTCGACCACCGCACGGAACTCGTCCAGCATCGGGTCCATCAAGGGCGAGTGGAAGGCATGACTGACCGTCAGCTGCTTGGTCTTCCGCCCGTCGGCCGCCAACCGCTCGGCCACAGCCAGCACTGCCGCCTCGGCGCCCGAGATCACCACCGAGGTCGGGCCGTTGACAGCGGCGATCCCGACCTCGTCGGTGAGCAGCGGCAGCACCTCGCCCTCGGCGGCTTGGACCGCCACCATCACGCCACCGTCGGGCAGCGCCTGCATCAACCGACCGCGCGCCGCCACCAACTTGGCAGCGTCCGCGAGCGACAACACCCCGGCCACATGGGCGGCCGCGATCTCACCGATCGAATGACCCGCGAGGAAGTCCGGCCGCACGCCCCACGACTCCACGAGCCGGAACAGCGCCACCTCAAGAGCGAACAACGCCGGCTGCGTGCCCGCCGTCTCGTCGATCCGCTCCCCGCCGAAGACGACCTCCCGCAGCGGCAGGCCCAGCTGCCCGTCCAGCGCCTCGCCCACCGCGTCGAACGCCGCCGCGAACACCGGGAACGCCTCGTACAGCTCACGGCCCATCCCGGCCCGCTGGCTCCCCTGACCGGTGAACAGGAACGCTGTCCGCCCACCGGTGACGGACCCCTGGACCAGGCCGGCCCCGGGCGCGTCGCCGGCCGCCAGCGCCTCCAGTCGGAGCAGGAACTCCTCCCGGTCGGCGGCCACCAGGACCGCCCGCTGCTCCAGCGCGGCACGCGTGGTCGCCAGCGAGTAGCCGACGTCGGCCGGCCGCAGCTCGGGCCGGTCCGCGACCAGCGCGTGCAGCCGCGCCGCCTGCGCCCGCAGCGCGGGCTCCCCCTTCGCCGACAGCACCCAGGGAACCAGCGCCGCCGGTGCGGCCGGCCCGGTCGGTGCGGCGACAGGGTCCGCGACTTCCGGCGCCTGTTCCAGCACCGTGTGCGCGTTGGTGCCGCTGATCCCGAAGGAGGAGACCGCGACCCGGCGCGGCCGCCCGGTCTCCGGCCAGCTCCGCGCCTCGGTGAGCAGCTCCACCGCACCGGCCGCCCAGTCCACCTGCGCCGACGGCTCGTCCACGTGCAGCGTCTTCGGCAGCACGCCGTGGCGCATCGCCATGACCATCTTGATCACACCGGCGACGCCCGAGGCCGCCTGGGTGTGGCCCAGGTTCGACTTCACCGAGCCCAGCCACAGCGGCCGGTCGGCGGCGTGCTCGCGCCCGTAGGTGGCCAGCAGCGCCTGCGCCTCGATCGGGTCGCCCAGCGAGGTGCCCGTGCCGTGCGCCTCGACCGCGTCGACCTCGTCGGCCGTCACGCCCGCGTTGGCCAGCGCGGCGCGGATCACCCGCTGCTGCGACGGACCGTTGGGAGCCGTCAGGCCGTTGCTCGCGCCGTCCTGGTTCACGGCCGAGCCACGCACGACCGCCAGCACCGGGTGACCGTTGCGGCGCGCGTCCGACAGCCGCTCCACCAGCAGCATGCCCGCGCCCTCGCCCCAGCCGGTGCCGTCCGCCGCGGCCGCGAAGGACTTGCAGCGGCCGTCGCGGGCCAGGCCGCGCTGGCGGCTGAACTCGACGAACGTGCCGGGGGTGAACATCACGGTGACGCCACCGGCCAGCGCCATCGTGCACTCGCCGCTGCGCAGCGCCTGGACCGCCAGGTGCAGGGCCACCAGCGAGGACGAACAGGCCGTGTCCACGGTCACCGCCGGGCCTTCGAGGCCGAAGGTGTAGGCGACGCGTCCGGAGACGACGCTGCTGGAGCTGCCGGTGCCGAGGTAGCCCTCGACCTCGTCGGGAGCAGCCCGCAGCCGGGTGCCGTAGTCGTGGTACATCACGCCCGCGAAGACGCCGACGGAGCTGCCGCGCATGGCGGCCGGGTCGATGCCGGCCCGCTCGAAGGCCTCCCAGGTGGTCTCCAGCAGCAGCCGCTGCTGCGGGTCCATGGCCAGCGCCTCGCGCGGGCTGATGCCGAAGAAGGCCGGGTCGAAGTAGCTGGAGTCGTGCAGGAAGCCGCCCTCGCGGGTGTACGAGGTGCCGGGGTGGTCCGGGTCCGGGTCGTACAGCGCGTCCAGGTCCCAGCCGCGGTCGGTGGGGAAGGTCGAGATCCCGTCGCGTTCCTCGGCGATCAGCCGCCACAGCTCCTCGGGCGAGCTCACCCCGCCCGGGTAGCGGCAGGCCATCGCGACGATGGCGATCGGGTCGTCGGCCTCACCGGCCGCCCGTGCGGTGGTCTGCGCCCGGGCGGTCTCGGCCGGCGCGCCGAGCAGTTCGTCGCGCAGATGGCTGCTGAGCGCGGTCGGGTTGGGGTAGTCGAAGACCAGCGTGGCGGGCAGCCGCAGACCGGTGGCGGTGGCCAGCCGGTTGCGCAGTTCGACCGCGGTCAGCGAGTCGAAGCCCAGCTCCTTGAAGGCGCGTTCGGCGTCGACGGCTTCGGCTCCGGCGTAGCCGAGGACCGCGGCGATCTGCCGGCGGACCAGGTCGAGCAGCGCCTGCCGCTGCTCGCCGACGGCCAGCGGGGCCACGCGGGCGACGAGCTCGGACTCGCCGGAGGCAGCGCCGGCGCCCGCCGACTCCACGGCCCGGCGCAGCGGGACGCGGACCAGGCCCCGCAACAGCGGGGGAACCCCCGATCCGGCTGCCGCCTGCTCCCGCAGGGTGGCGGTCCGCACGTGCATCGGCACCAGGACGGCGTCCTCGCCGCCGTCTCGCAGGGCGGCGTCGAAGAGGGCCAGGCCCTCGGCCGAGCTGAGTGCGCCGAGGCCCGAACGCTCCATCCGGGCGCGGTCGTTGTCGTCCAGGTGACCGCTGACTCCGCTGCTCTGGGCCCAGAGGCCCCAGTCCAGCGACGTGGCCGCCTGGCCCGCGGCGCGGCGGTGCCGGGCGAGCGCGTCCAGGAAGGCGTTGGCCGCGGCGTAGTTGCCCTGCCCGGGACCGCCGAAGAGACCGGCGGCCGAGGAGAAGAGCACGAACGCCGACAGGTCCAGCCCGGCGGTCAGCTCGTGCAGGTTCCAGGCGCCGTCGGCCTTGGGCCGGAGCACCCCTTCGACCCGCTCGGGGGTGAGCGCGGAGAGCACGCCGTCGTCGGTGACGCCCGCGGTGTGCACCACGGCCGTCAGCGGACGCCGCAGCGAGCCCAGCAGCCCGGCCAGCGCCTCGCGGTCGGCCGCGTCGCAGGCCGCGATCTCCACCTCGGCGCCCAGCGCGGCCAGCTCGGTGCGGAGTTCGGCCGCGCCGGGGGCGTCGACGCCGCGCCGGCTGGTGAGCAGCAGGTGCCGGACGCCGTGCTCGGTCACCAGGTGCCGGGCGAGCAGCGCGCCGAGCGCGCCGGTGCCGCCGGTGACCAGGACCGTCCCTTCCGGATCGAGGACGGGGGCCTCGGCCGCCGTGTCCTCCACCCTGGCCAGTCGCAGCGCGTACGCCACGCCCTCACGGACCGCCAGCTGCGGCTCCTCCGCCGTCAGGGCGACGGTCAGGGCCCGCTGCGAGTCCGCATCCGCATCGGCGTCGACCAGGACGATCCGCCCCGGGTTCTCGGTCTGCGCCGAGCGCAGCAGCCCCCAGGCCGCGGCGTGGGGCAGGTCGGTGACGTCCGCGTCCGCGGCGGTGGCCACCGCGCCGCGGGTGAGCACCACGAGCGGGGTGTCGGCGAGCCGGTCCTCGGCCAGCCATGCCTGGGCGAGTGCGAGCACCCGGTTCACCGTCGCGCGCACCGCGTCGGGCACGTCCGGCCCGAGGTCCTCCGCGAAGCAGGGAACGACGACCGCCTCGGGCAGCGCCCCGTCCGCCAGCAGCGCGTCGAGGTCGGGGTACGCCACGACCTCGCCGCCGAACGCGCCCAGGACCTCGGCGTCGCCGCCCAGCACCGCCCAACGTCCGGTCGCCGCCGCGACGGCGGTGGGCAGGGCCACCCACTCCGGACGGAACAGCGACTCGTGGAACGCGGCCCGCGCGGCGCGCACCTGCTCGGCCGAGACCGCCCGCAGCACCAGCGCGTCCACGGACGCGACCGGACGACCGGCCTCGTCCGCCAGCTCCAGCGAGACACCGTCCGCTCCCGCCGGCGTCAACCGCACCCGAAGGGCCGACGCGCCGACCGCGTACAGCGACACGCCCGTCCAGGAGAACGGCAGCCTGCCCTGCCAGTCGGTGTCGCCGGCGCCGGCCAGGCCGAGCGCGTGCAGGGCGGAGTCGAGCAGCGCCGGGTGCAGCCCGAACTGGCCCGCGTCGGCCTCGGCCTGCTGCGGCAGGCGCACCTCGGCGAAGACCTCGCCGTCGCGCCGCCAGGCCCGGCGCAGGCCCTGGAAGACGGGGCCGTAGTCGAAGCCGAGCTCGATCAGCTCCTGATAGCGGCCGTTGAGGTCGACCTCCGTCGCGCCGGACGGCGGCCACAGCTCCGAGCCGAGGTCGAACCCGGCCGGTCGCGCACCGGAGGCGAGCAGACCGGTCGCGTGCCGGGTCCACAGCTCTTCGGCCGGGACGTCCTCCCGACGCGAGTGCAGGCTGAGCGCACGGCGACCGCTCGGGTCCGCCGCCGCGACGGTGAGGCGCAGCTGCACCCCACCCTGCTCGGGCAGGACCAGCGGCGCGGCGAGCGTGAGCTCCTCCAGCAGGTCGCAGCCGACCTGCTCGCCCGCGCGCACGGCCAGCTCGACGAAGGCCGTCCCCGGCAGCAGCACCGAGCCCATCACGGCGTGGTCGGCCAGCCACGGATGAGTGGAGAGGGCGAGTCGGCCGGTGAACACGTAGCCGCCGGAGTCCGGCAGTTCGGCCGCAGCGCCGAGCAGCGGGTGGTCGGTGGTGCCGAGGCCGGCCATGGTGACGTCTCCGGCGCCGAGCGCCGGGACGTCGGGCCAGTAGTGCTCCCGCTGGAAGGCGTAGGTGGGCAGGTCGACCCGGCGGGCGCCCTGACCGGCGAAGACCGCGCGCCAGTCCACGGGCACGCCCTGGACGTACGCCTGGGCGAGCGCGCCGGTCAGCGTCCGCGCCTCGGGACGACCCGCGCGCAGCGCCGCCGCGAACACCGCCCCCGGCTCGGCCACGCACTCCGGCCCGAGCGCCGACAGCACCCCGTCCGGTCCCAACTCCAGGAAGGTGGTGACGCCTTGGCGCTCCATCGTGCGCACGGCGTCGAGGAAGCGCACGGCTTCCCTGACGTGTCGCACCCAGTACTCGGGGTCGGTCGGGGCCGCCGCCTGGTCCAGCGTCGAGACGATCGGAATCCGCGGCGGGTGGAACTCCAGCTCCTGCGCGACCGCGCGGAACTCGGCCAGCATCGGGTCCATCAGCGGCGAGTGGAAGGCGTGGCTGACGGTCAGCCGCTTGGTCTTCCGTCCCTGCTCGGCGAGCTGCGCGGTCACCTCCAGCACCGCCGCCTCGGCGCCCGAGAGCACCACCGACGACGGCCCGTTGACGGCCGCGATCCCCACCTGGTCGGTGAGCAGCGGCAGCACCTCGTCCTCGGACGCCTGCACCGCCACCATCACACCGCCCGAGGGCAGTTGCTGCATCAACCGACCACGCGCCGCCACCAGCTTCGCCGCATCGGCGAGCGACAGCACACCCGCGACATGCGCGGCGGCCAGCTCGCCGATCGAGTGCCCGGCCAGCACGTCCGGACGCAGGCCCCACGACTCGACCAGACGGAACAGCGCCACCTCGACCGCGAACAGCGCGGGCTGCGCGTAGCCCGTCCGGTGGATCAGATCGCCCTCGGACGCGAAGACGACGTCCCGCAGCGGGCGGTCCAGGTGCTGGTCCAGGTGCGCGAGGACCTCGTCCAGCGCGTCCGCGAAAACGGGGTGGATCCCGTAGAGCTCCGCGCCCATGCCGAGACGCTGGCTGCCCTGGCCGGTGAAGAGGAAAGCCGTCCGACCCAGCCCGGCGGCGCCCTCGACCAGCTCCGGCGCCTCCTCCCCCGCGGCCAGCGCGGTCAGCGCCCGCAGGTGGCCCGCGAGGTCGTCGGCCACCACGACGGCCCGGTGCTCCAGCGCGGCGCGGGTGGTCGCCAGCGAGAAACCGACGTCGACGGGGCGCGCCTCGGGCTGCTCCGCCAGCCGGTCACGCAGCCGCTGCGCCTGTGCCCGGAGCGCTGCCGCGTCACGCGCGGAGAGCGGCCACGGCACGACGGGCGCCGTCACGGTGGCCTCGACGACCGGTTCTTCGGCGGCCTCCGGCTGCTGCTCGACGATCACGTGCGCGTTGGTCCCGCTGACGCCGAACGACGACACCGCCGCCCGGCGCGGACGCCCGGTCGCGGGCCACTCGCGTGCCTCGGTCAGCAGCTCGACCGCGCCCGCCGACCAGTCGATGTGCGTCGACGGCTGGTCCACGTGCAGGGTCTGCGGCAGCACGCCGTGCTGCATCGCCAGCACCATCTTGATGACGCCCGCGACACCGGCCGCGGCCTGGGTGTGCCCGATGTTGGACTTCACCGACCCCAGCCACAGGGGGTGTTCACGGTCCTGGCCGTAGGTGGCCAGCAGCGCCTGGGCCTCGATCGGGTCGCCCAGCGAGGTGCCCGTGCCGTGCGCCTCGACCGCGTCGACCTCGGCGGCCGTCAGCCCGGCCGAGGCCAGCGCCTGCCGGATCACCCGCTGCTGCGACGGACCGTTCGGCGCGGTCAGACCGTTGCTGGCGCCGTCCTGGTTCACGGCACTGCCGCGCACGACCGCCAGCACCGGGTGCCCGTTGCGCCGCGCGTCGGAGAGCCGCTCGACGAGCAGCATACCGACGCCCTCACCCCAGCCGGTGCCGTCCGCCGCCTCGGCGAACGCCTTGCACCGGCCGTCGGCGGCGAGGCCGCGCTGACGACTGAAGTCGACGAACGCGCCCGGCGTGGACATCACGGTGACACCGCCGGCCAGAGCCAGCGAGCACTCACCGGCCCGCAGCGCCTGGATCGCCCAGTGCAGCGCGACCAGCGACGACGAGCACGCGGTGTCCACCGTCACCGCCGGGCCCTCCAGGCCCAGGCAGTACGCGACGCGTCCGGACATCACGCTCGCCGCGTTGCCGGTGCCGAGGAATCCCTCGGAACCGTCCGGCGCGCTCAGGATGAGCGGCAGGTAGTCCTGGCCGTTCGTGCCGGTGAAGACGCCCGTCCGGCTGCCGCGCAGGCCGGCCGGGTCGATACCGGCCCGCTCGAACGCCTCCCAGGACGTCTCCAGCAGCAGTCGCTGCTGCGGGTCCATCGCCAGCGCCTCGCGCGGCGAGATCCCGAAGAAGCCGGGGTCGAAGGCGCCGGCTTCGGCCAGGAAGCCGCCCTCGCGGACGTACGAGGTGCCGGGGTGCTCGGGGTCGGGGTCGTACAGGGCGTCCAGGTCCCAGCCGCGGTCGTCCGGGAATCCGGCAAGGGCGTCGGCACCGGCGGCCAGCAGCCGCCAGAGCTCCTCGGGCGAGGAGACCCCGCCGGGGAAGCGGCAGGCCATGCCGACGATGGCGATCGGGTCGTCGTCGTCCGCGCGGGCGGGGGCCGCCGCGGCCGGGGTGATCTCAGGTGCGGACCCGAGGAGTTCGCCGCAGAGCAGCTCGGCGAGCGCGGTGGCGTTGGGGTAGTCGAAGACCAGGGTCGCGGGCAGGCGCAGACCGGTGAGCGCGGCGAGCAGGTTGCGCAGCTCGACGGCGGTCAGCGAGTCGAAGCCCAACTCGCGGAAGGCGCGGGCCGGTTCGACGGCGTCCGAGTCCGGGTAGCCGAGCACGGCGGCCACCTGGGCGCGCACGAAGTCCAGGGCGAGGCGGCCGCGTTCGCCCTCGGTGGCGGCGGCCAGGCGCTGCCGCAGCGAGGAGCTGTCGGCCTCCTCGCCGTACTCCGCCTCCGCGTCGGCCAACGCCTTGACCGCCTCGGGCAGTTCGGCGAAGAGGGTGCTGGGCCTGATCGCGGTGTACTGGGGCGCGAAGCGGTCCCACAGGATGTCCACCACCAGCGAGAAGGTCTCGTCGTGGTCCAGCGCGTGCTGCATCGCGGCGACGGCCAGGTCCGGTGCCAGCGCCGGCACGCCGCCACGGCGCAGGCGCTCGGTGACCACGTCGTCCACCGCCATGCCGCCCTCGGCCCAGGCGCCCCACGCCATCGTGGTGGCGGGCAGACCGGCGGCCCGGCGCTGCTCGGCGAGCGCGTCCAGGAACGCGTTGGCGGCTGCGTAGTTGGCCTGGCCGGGGCCGCCGAAGGTGCCGGCGAAGGAGGAGAACATCACGAACGCCGACAGGTCAAGCCCGCGCGTCAGCTCGTCCAGGTTGACGGCCGCGTCGACCTTGGGCCGCAGCACACCGGCCAGCCGCTCCGGGGTCAGCGCGTCCAGCACGCCGTCGTCCAGCACACCGGCCGCGTGCACGACCGTGCTCAGCGGGTACTCGGCGGGCAGCGCCGCCAGCAGCTCGGCCAGCGCCGCCCGGTCGGAGACGTCACAGGCGGCGACGGTCACCCGTGCGCCCAGCGCGGTCAGTTCGGCTTCGAGCTCGGCCACACCCGCGGCGTTCCGGCCGCGCCGGCTGGTCAGCACCAGGTGCTCCGCGCCGGCTCGGGCCAGCCACCGGGCGACGTGCGCGCCGAGCGCGCCGGTGCCACCGGTGACCAGGGCGCTACCGCGCGGGGTCCAGCCCGCCGCCGGGGTCTCGCCGCCCTGTGCGCGCAGCAGGCGGCGGGCCAGCACGCCGGAGGGACGGATCGCCAGGTGGTCCTCGTCGCCGAGACCGCCGAGCACGGCGGCCAGCCGGGCGAGCGCGCGCTCGTCGGCCGTCTCGGGCAGGTCGACCAGACCGCCCCAGCGCTCCGGGTACTCCTGCGCCACGACCCGGCCGAGGCCCCAGACCTGGGCCTGACTCGGATGCTCCAGCCGGTCGGAGCGGCCGGTCGAGACCGCCCCACGCGTCGCGCACCACAGCGGCGCCTCGACGCCCGCGTCCCCGAGCGCCTGGACCAGCGCGAGGGTTCCGGAGAGGGCGGCGGGCACCGACGGAAGCCCGGGGTGCGGGCGGTCGTCCAGCGCGATCAGCGAGAGCACTCCGTCGACCGGCTCGCCGCCCTCGGGCAGCGCGGCGCGCAGCCGTTCGGCCAGCACGGCACGGTCGGCGGTCGTCGGCGCGTCGAACTCGACCCGGTGGACGGTCACGCCTCGCTGCAACAGGGCCCGGTCGGCGGCAGTGGACCACTCGTGGTCCAGCTGTCCGGCCGGAACCACCAGCAGCCAGTGGCCACTGACCGCTGCGCGAGGTGCCTCCGTGGTCGGCCGCCAGCCGATGCGGTAGCGCCAGCCGTCCACGGTGGAGCGGTCGCGGCTCTGCCGACGCCAGGCGGTCAGTGCCGGCAGCACCGAGCTCAGCGGCTGGTCGCCGTCCAGGTCCAGGGTGGCGGTGAGGGCCTGCAAGTCGCCGCTCTCGACGGCCGCCCAGAACTGCGCGTCCACCGCGTCGGCGCCGGCCGGACCGGCTGCCGCCGTCTCGGCCCAGGCGGCAGCGGTCGGCCAGTAGCGGCGATGCTGGAACGCGTAGCTGGGCAGGTCCACCCGGCGGGCGCCACGACCTGCGTAGAACGCCCGCCAGTCGACGGCCACGCCGCGCACCTGGGCCTGGGCGAGGGCGGTGGTGACCGTACGGGCCTCGGGACGGTCACGGCGCAGCACGGGCGCGAACACCGCGTCCTCGGTCACGCACGCCTGGCCGAGCGCGGAGAGCGTGCCGTCCGGGCCGAGCTCCAGGAAGGTGCGGACGCCCTCGCGCTCCAGGGTCTGCACGGCGTCGGCGAAGCGCACCGCCTCGCGGACGTGGCGCACCCAGTACGCGGGCGAGGTCAGGTCGGCGGACCGGTCCAGCGTCGAGACGATCGGAACCTGGGGCTCGTGGAACTCCAGCCCCTCGACCACCGCACGGAACTCGTCCAGCATCGGGTCCATCAGCGGCGAATGGAACGCGTGACTGACCGTCAGCCGCTTCGTCTTGCGTCCCTCGGCGGCCAGTCGGTCCGTGACCTCCAGCACGGCCTGCTCGGCACCCGAAACCACCACGGACGTCGGGCCGTTGACCGCCGCGATCCCCACCTCGTCGGTGAGCAGCGGCAGCACCTCGTCCTCGGACGCCTGCACCGCCACCATCGCACCACCCGACGGCAACGCCTGCATCAACCGACCA
>NZ_BBPQ01000020.1:57588-90295 GCF_000787855.1 Streptacidiphilus anmyonensis
GTCGGGCCGTTGACCGCCGCGATCCCCACCTCGTCGGTGAGCAGCGGCAGCACCTCGTCCTCGGACGCCTGCACCGCCACCATCGCACCACCCGACGGCAACGCCTGCATCAACCGACCACGCGCCGCCACCAGCCTGGCAGCGTCCGCCAGCGACAACACCCCGGCCACATGGGCGGCCGCGATCTCACCGATCGAATGACCCGCCAGGAAGTCCGGACGCACACCCCACGACTCCACCAGACGGAACAGCGCCACCTCGACCGCGAACAACGCCGGCTGCGTGCACGCCGTCTCGTCGATCCGCTCCCCGCCGAAGACGACCTCCCGCAACGGCAGGTCCAGCTCTCCGTCCAACTCAGCACACACGGCGTCGAACGCCGCCGCGAACACCGGGAACGCCTCGTACAGCTCACGGCCCATCCCGGCCCGCTGACTGCCCTGGCCGGTGAAGAGGAACGCCGTCCGGCCCTCCACCACCGAGCCCCGGACGAGGTTCGCGTCCGGTTCGCCTGCCGCCAGCGCGCCGAGCCCGCGCAGGAACTCCTCGCGGTCACCAGCGACCAGCACGGCCCGACGTTCCAGCGCCGCCCGCCCGGTCGCCAACGAGTGGCCCACGTCGAGGGGTTCGAGTCCGGGCTCGGCCTCCAGCCGCTCCCGCAGCCGGGCCGCCTGGGCGCGCAGCGCGTCCTCGCTGCGGCCGGCCAGCGGCCAGGGCAGCACGGAGAGCGCCGGCACCGCCGGGTCGGCGCCCGTCCCGGAGTCCGGTTCCTCGGCGGCGGGGGGCTGCTCGATGATGGTGTGCGCGTTGGTGCCGCTCATCCCGAACGAGGAGATGCCGACGCGACGCGGCCGCCCGGTCTCCGGCCACTCCCGCGCCTCGGTGAGCAGCTCCACCGCGCCCGCCGACCAGTCCACGTTGTGGGTCGGCTCGTCCACGTGCAGGGTCCTCGGCAGGACGCCGTGGCGGATCGCCATCACCGTCTTGATCACACCGGCGACGCCCGCGGCGGCCTGGGTGTGCCCGATGTTGGACTTCAACGAGCCCAGCCACAGGGGCCGTTCGCGGTTCTGGCCATAGGTGGCGAGCAGCGCCTGCGCCTCGATCGGGTCGCCGAGGCGGGTTCCCGTGCCGTGCGCCTCGACGGCGTCGACCTCGTCGGGGGTCAGCCGGGCGCTGGCGAGCGCCTGAAGGATCACCCGCTGCTGGGAGGGGCCGTTCGGCGCGGTCAGGCCGTTGCTGGCGCCGTCCTGGTTGACGGCGCTGCCGCGCACGATCGCGAGCACCGGGTGTCCGTTGCGCCGCGCGTCCGAGAGCCGCTCGACCAGCAGCATGCCGGCGCCCTCGGCCCAGCCGGTGCCGTCGGCGGCGTTCGCGAAGGACTTGCAACGTCCGTTGACCGCCAGCCCGCGCTGCCGGCTGAAGTCGATGAAGGTGCCCGGGGTGTTCATCACCGTGACACCGCCGGCCAGGGCCAGCGAGCACTCGCCGTTGCGCAGCGCCTGCACGGCCAGATGGAGCGCCACCAGCGAGGACGAGCAGGCCGTGTCGACCGTCACCGCCGGGCCCTCCAGGCCCAGGCTGTAGGCGATCCGGCCGGAGACGACGCTGGCCGCGTTGCCGGTGCCGAGGTAGCCCTCGACGTCGTCCGTGGAGTTCATCAGGACGGCCAGGTAGTCCTGACCGCTGGTCCCGGCGAAGACGCCGACCCGGCTGCCGTGCACCGACAGCGGGTCGATGCCGGCCCGCTCGAACGCCTCCCAGGACGTCTCCAGCAGCAGCCGCTGCTGCGGGTCCATCGCCAGCGCCTCACGCGGGCTGATGCCGAAGACGGTCGGGTCGAAGTGGGCGAGGTCGTGCAGGAAGCCGCCCTCGCGGGTGTACGAGGTGCCGGGGTGGTCCGGGTCCGGGTGGTAGAGGTTCTCCACGTCCCAGCCGCGGTCGGCCGGGAACTCCGACATCGCGTCCCCGCCGGCGGCGACCAGCTGCCACAGCTCCTCGGGCGAGGCCACCCCGCCCGGGAACCGGCAACTCATCGCGACGATGGCGATGGGTTCCTGGTCCTTGGCCTCCACCTCACGCAGCCGCAACCGGGTCTGGTGCAGATCGGCCGTCACCCGCTTGAGATAGCCGCGGAGTGTCTCTTCATTCGCCATTTAACGTGACCTCATTACGGCGTTCCGGCTGCCGATCTGCGGTGGGGCCGCTTGCGATCGTGTCAATATCCGGCGTCACGCTAAGGCGGCCCCCGCGGACCGCCAACCCCTAGCCAACCCCTAGGTGACGTCGGATGATTCGTCGCCGGGCGAGCCGATCCGCAGCGACCGCGAATAGGGGTGAACCCGGTCCGGAACAGGGGTTGAAGGGGTCGAACAGGAGGCTGTCCGGGGTTCGGCGGATTTCTCGCGCTGCCTAGGCTGGCATCTCAGCAAGGTATGCGAACCAGTCCGCGAACCGGCTGCCCGAATCGCATGTGGAATGCGAGCGACCTCCACCGGGGAGATGTGTTGAACGACAAGCCTCAGACGCCCGAGCATCGCCTGGAGATCGACCGGTCGACGGCTCCCGGCCGGGAGCCGGGGCCGATCGACCTCCGCCGGTACTACGCGCACCCGGCCTACTCGGGCATCGCGACCTTCATGGGTGTCCCGTACTGCCTCAACCAGGAGGACCTGCGGGCCGGGAACGTCGACGTCGCCGTGCTGGGCATCCCGCTGGACGCCTCGGTCGGCCACCGCGGCGCGTCCTACGGACCCCGCATGATCCGGTCCGACGAGCGCTACGTCTTCAACACGCCCGAGGCGATGATCAACGCCAGCACCCGGATCAACCCGTTCGACGTGCTCAAGGTCGTGGACTACGGCGACGCGGCGGTGGACCCGTTCAGCACCGCGAACTCGATCGGCCCGATCCGGGACCTGGTCCGGGAGATCGCCGAGGTGGGGGCGGTACCGGTGCTGCTGGGCGGCGACCACTCGCTGCTCTGGCCGAGCGTGGGCGCGCTGGCCGACGTCTACGGCCCGGAGAAGATCGGCGTCATCCACTTCGACGCCCATCCCGACTGCCACGACACCATGCTGGGCCACAAGGTCACCCACAGCACTCCGATCCGGCGGATCATCGAGGACGAGAAGATCCCGGCGGGCAACGTGGTCCAGGTCGGGCTGCGCACCGTCACCGGCCCCGACAACCAGCTGTTCAACTGGATGCGCCGACAGGGCATGAAGTCGCACTTCATGGCCGAGATCGAGCAGATCGGCTTCCACGCCGTCCTCGACAAGGCCATCGCGGAGGTGCAGGAGAACGCCGAGTTCGTCTATCTCTCCCTGGACATCGACGTGCTCGACCCGGCCTTCGCCCCCGGGACGGGCACTCCTGAGCCCGGCGGCCTGACCAACCGTGAGCTGTTCCCGGCCTTCCGCCGGATCTGCCACGAGACCAAGGTCATCGGAATGGACGTGGTCGAGGTCGCGCCGCACCTGGACGCCGGCTACTCCACCACGATGAACGCCCGCCGCGCCATCTTCGAGGGCCTGACCGGCCTCGCGATGAACCGCCTGAAGATCAGCGGCCCGAACTACCTCAACCCGATCGTCTCCGGCCAGGTCAAGTTCCCCATGGGCTGAGGCACGGCGACAGGCTCGAACGGGACGCCGTCCTGGCCCCGCCCCTCCTCGTCGTCGGATGCGGCGGGGGCCACGGCGCGCGACGATGGTCGGGGAGGTCGACCGTCCGAAGGAGTCCCGATGAGCTCGACGTCCAGCGTGGAGAACGTCCACCGAGTGACCAAGGGGGCGTTGTTGACCGTCCAGGGGCGGACGCACGCCGTGGATCTCGTCGGCGACACCTCCCTCGGCTACGACCCCGCCGTGCTGGAGCAGTACCGGGCGGGCGTGGTCAGCACAGTGCCCCTGCTGGTGCGGGCGGACGCCTGCGACGGCGCGGGGATGACGGTCGGAGAGGTGACGTGGGTGATGGACCCCGAGCGGGTCCCGCCCGCGGGGTTCCTCAGTGCCGTGGTGCCGGGTCAGCCGTTCCCCGCGGTTCAGGAGTACCTGCTCCACGTCCACGTCACGATCCCGGATCTGCTGCCCGGCATCACACTGCGCAACGCCGCCGCCTCGGGGCCGGTGATCCTGCGGAACTCCAACGCCGTCGCCTTCCCGCCGGCGAACGACGAGTACGAGCTGGTGCAGCCGGTCGGGCTCGAGGACGCCGGCAACCCCGGGCCGCTGCTCGCCACGATCGAGCGCTTTCCCACGATCGTGAACCCCCTGCGCTAGGAGCTCAGAAGCGCAGTACCGCCGCCACCCCGTCGGTCGCGGCCAGCGTGCCGTCGGGCACGAACTGGACGCGGCCCTGAGCGCAGAGGGTGTCCTCGACGAGTTGTTCGACGATGTCGGTCGACACGCCTCTGCTGTGCGGAGCCGGTCCGATGTCCTGCTTGGGGTTCGGCAGCGTCACCGGCTCCGGGGCCGGGAGGACTTCGAGGTCCCGGCGGTCGTCGGAGATGCGACCGGCCATCACGCAGCCCTCGTCCACGACGAGCAGACTGACCCGCTTGTCCGCGACGGCCGTCCAGACCTCCGCGGCGCCACCCGCGAAGGTGCCACGTCCCCGGGCGGTGTCCAGAGCTTCCAGTGTCCCGGCCACCTGACGCGCGTGGAACGCCTCCAACGCCGGCTCCAGTCGTCGCGCCAGATCCGCCGCGGGCACGGTCTCCATGCCGGTCAGCGGCAGGGTGCCGGCGAGGAGGTCGCCCAGGTCGGTCTCGTTGACGAACAGGGTGAGCATCTTGGGGCTTCCGACCAGGAACAGCGGCGGCCGGCCGAGTTCCTTGACCGCCTCCCCGAGGTGTCCGTCGAGAGCCCGCAGGTACTGCTTGAGCGGAGCCTCGTGGTCCTCGTAGGGCGCCGCGTGCGGAATCGGGCCGGGGACGGCGTCCTCGGGTGACGGAATCTGCGGGGCGTAGGGGAAGCCGTCCCCCTTGACCTCTGCCAGGTCCCGCGCGGCCCCGCGGAACAGGCGACACAGCTTCTGGTCGAGGACCAGGACCAGGTAGGGCTGCGCTCCCTGCTCGGCGGCCACGAGGTACCGCGTCAGGAACGAGGTGCTGAACTCGACACGCGGTGCGACCGTCCAGGGTGAGGTGAACTGCCGCACCTGCACCGGTTCGCCCGCGGCCAGGTAGGCCACCAGCGCGTCGCCGGGACGGGACGAGTCGCGCGCGTTCTCGATCACGCCGGGGTCCAGCCTGTGGTGGAGCAGGTCGCGCTGGGCGTCCCGGTCGACCCCCGGATCGTCGGCCAGCCTGCGCTTCGCCTCGGTGACCAGATCGCGCAGCAGGATGCGCGACTTGTCACCGAGGCGGTCACGCCGATCCGTCGGCATGACCAGCGTGATCGCCGGATAGGGCCGCGTTCCGCGTAGCGCGGCCAGTTCTTCGGTCGTTGCCTCGGCCATGTCGCACCACGCCGTCTGTCAGGGAGCCCAGTGGCCGTCGGGCTGGCGGAAATCGTGGGGCCGTTGACGCTGCTGGAGCATCTGGTCCTTGGTCTGGCGGATCGCGTGGGCCAGCTGGGTGTGGAAGTACAGCAGCTTGCCCTGCCCGCGTGCCCCGAGCCCGTGATGGCCCTTCGCCGGTGAGTTCTTGCTCATGACTGTCCGCGCCTCCCGTCCGGGAATGCCAGGTGGTGGCGGCGACTCGGTCGTTTCACGCTACGCCGCCCGGGGGACGCGCGCGACCGCGCGCGACGCCCCGACGAGGACGGGCGGAAGGAGCGCACCGAGCTGCCGGCGCATGCGCGGGCGCTTCCGTCGGATCGCGGACCCCTCCGGCGTTCCGGGCGCTCGTTGTCCTCGGAGCTGCCCGGGCCGCTCTGCTTGTAGGCTGGCGTGAAACTTGTCTGATTCGTGGGGGGAGAGCCCGGTGCGCGCCCGTCGGTGGATATCTGTGGTGGCTGGAGTCGTCGCGCTGAGCAGCCCGACGGTCGCGTATGCCCGCGGTGGCAGCGGTAGTCACGGCTTCAGCGGGAGCGGGGGCAGCCACGGTGGCGGCTTCCACGGGTCGAGCGGCGGCGGCTTCAGCCACGGTTTCGGCGGCGGCTTCGGCACCGGCTTCGGAGCCGGTCTCGGCACCAGTGGTGGCGGCGGGTTCTTCACCTTGCTGGTGATCCTCGCCGTGGTCCTGCTGATCCTGTGGCTCAGGTCCCGGCGCCGGAAGGCCGCGACGGCAAGCGGTCTGAACACCGGCTCGGACCGTACGGCCCACCGGGCGGACGCGCAGGCGCGCGAGCGCGCCGCCCAGGTCGGGGCCCGGGTCGACGCCATCGCCGACACGGACGCGACCTTCGACCGTGCCGCGCTCGAGCGCCGTGCCGTCTGGCTGTACACGACCGCCCAACGCGCCTGGACGGCGCGCGATCACGCCATGCTGCAGCAGATCCTGTCCCCGGTGCTCTACGGCAAGTGGGCCGACGAGCTGCGCGACTACGCGTCCCGTGGCGAGGTCAATGTCGTGGAGATCGTCTCCGGCCCGGTGGTCGAGCTGGTCGACGTCGCGAACCGTGCGGGCGAGGTGAACGACACCGTCACCTTCCGGATCACCGCGACGCTCAACGACTACGTTCGCCGCGGCTACGGCCCGGACGCCATGCGCAAGGACGGCTCGACGCGCCCCGTCGAGTACTGGACGCTGCGCAAGAACGCGGCCGGCGAGTGGATCGTGTCGTCGGTGGAGCAGGCGGCGGAGGGCGCCCACCACCTGACCAGCGCCATCGAGACGGACGGCTGGGACCAGAGGGAGGTCGCCCGGGACGCCGTGCTGGAGGTCGCCGGAAAGACCGCGGTCAAGGGCGTGAGCGACATCCTGTCGCTCACCACCATCTCGTGGAGCACGGACGCCGACGCCGCCGTGGGCGACCTGAGCGTGCTCGACGGCCGGTTCGACAGGTCGGTCCTCGAGGTCGCCGTCGAGCGGTTCCTCGAGGAGTGGGTCCTGAACGACGGCAGCCTGGACTTCACGGCCGTGCGCACGCCCAACCGAACCGTCATGCGCGACGCCGCCATCACCTCGGTCAAGGTGCGTTCGCTGGTCTCGCGCGAGCCGATCGTCTTCCGCGTCGCGGTCGAGGCCGAGGGCGTCTACTACGAGGTCGACCGCCGCAGCGAACAGGTCCTCCGCGGTGACGCCCACAAGCGCAGGCCGATCGCCTTCACCTTCGGCCTGCGGCTCGACGACACGTCGACCAGGGCGTGGACCGTGACCGCGGCCGGCGTGGAGTAACCGGAGAGCGCGCTTCGGGACCGCTGGTGTGAATCGGCAGTGTGTCAGCTCGGAGAGGGACCGTCGCACGGCCTTGCGTGATCCAGAGTGACGGAAGGCAGCCTCCCGCTGCCGGAACACCTCTTCGAGAGCGGAGGCCCGTCTTGGATGACGTCCGCACAGCCCTCCATGGTCCACGGGGGCACGAGCCCCACGCGGTCGGCACCCCGGCCGGAACGGCGGCCGGAAGGGCGGCCGCAACGGCGGGGTCCTTTCACCGATGGCGGCGGAAGGCGTTCGCTACGGCGGCAGCCGTCGGACTCGTGTCCGCCGGCCTGATCGCCGTGGTGCCGCCGGCATCGGCTGCCGCGCCCTGCGGTGCCAGGGGCTTCCCCGTGGCCTTCGGGACCGCCAGGTCGTGCCTCTACGAGACCCCTGGCGCCGACACCTTCACCGTGCCCGCGGGCGTCACCGACGCCACCTTCGTCGTCGAAGGCGCCCATGGCGGCCACGGTGCCGGCGTCGGCGGCGGGAGCGGCAACTTCGGCGGGCGCGGCGCCAGAGTCGTCACGACGGTCCCCGTCAGCCCGGGGCAGATCCTCCAGATCAACGTCGGCGGTGCGGGCGGGCTCCTCACCGGCGGTGTCGGTGGGGGCGGCGAGGGCGAGGACGGCCCCGGCCTCATCTCCCATCTCGTCGAGGGCAACACCAGCAGCGCCGGCGGTGGAGGCGGGGCGTCGGACGTCCGGACCGGCGGGTACTCACTCGCGGACCGGATCGTCGTGGCCGGTGGCGGCGGAGGAGGCGGGGGCAACGGCAGCAGCATCAACGGGCCCTTCGTCCACAGCGGCGGCGGCCCCGGCGGGGTCGGCGGCAGCGGCCTCGGTGGCGGCGGCACCAACGGCGCGGGCGGGATGAACGCCGGTGCGGGCGGCCCCGGCGTCGCCGGCGGCGGCGCCACCACGACCGGCCCGGGTGCCGGCGGAGTCGGCGGCATCGGTGGCGGGGCGGGCTTCGTCTCCCCCGGCGCTCCCGGTGCCAAAGGCAACGCCGGACGCCTCGGCCAGGGCGGCGCGGGCGGCCAGGGCGGCCATGCCGGCCGCAACGACGTCAGCCCCCAGACCCTCAGCATTCCCTTCGGAGGCGGTGGCGGCGGAGGCGGCGGCGGTTACTTCGGTGGCGGCGGAGGCGGCGGCGGAGGTGGTGGCGGCAACGACTTCACCACGAAGTTCTTCGACGAGGACACCGCCGGTGGCGGCGGAGGCGGGGGTGGCGGAGGCGGAGGCAGCAGCTTCAGCCGCACCCCCGCCACCTTCGAGTCCGGTCCGGCGAGCGGCAACGGCCGGGTGACCATCCACTACACCGTGCGGGCGATGACCACCACCACGCTGAGCTCGGTGCCCAACCCGTCGCGGGCCGGGCAGACCGTGACCTACCTCGCCCACGTGGTCGGCGAGGGCGGCGGCACCCCCACCGGCGCGGTGACCTTCCACGACTCCGGCTCCGCGATCGGCACAGTCCAACTGCTGCCCGGCGGCGAGGCCGTCCTGACGCAGAACTACCCCTCCCCCGGCACCCACTCCGTCACCGCCGCCTACAACGGCGACGGCACCCACCAGGGCAGCACCAGCTCAGCCGTGACCCAGACGGTGCACTGACCACCACGAGCCCGGGAGCGCCCCTGGGCGCTCGCGGGCTCCCTTCCAGGACCCGGACCGCGTTGGGACCGCTGACCGCCCGGCGGTCATCCGACCGGCACTGGTTGGATGGTCCGCATGACGTCGCCGATGACCTTGACCGTGAAACCCACTGCGACCGCACCGGCTCTGACGCTCCGTCCCTGGCAGGACTCGGACGTCCCCGCGGTCGTCGCCGCCCACCGCGACGACGCGATGCGTCGCTGGCTGATGCGGCCGATCGACGACGAGGACGAAGCCCGCGCCTGGATCGCCGACCAGGCCAAGGGCTGGGCGAACGGCACCCATCTGAGATGGGCCGTCGAGGAGGGCGGCACGGTCGTCGGCTTCTTCGTCATCAAGGCCGCCAACCCGCCGGAGACGCTCGCGACCGGCGTGGGCTACTGGACGGCGGCCGAGGCCCGCGGCCGGGGCATCGCCTCGCGCTGCGTCCAGGCCGCCACGGAATGGCTGTTTGGCGGGCAGGACTTCCTGCCCGCCGAGGAGATCGAGCTCCTGCACACCGTCGGCAACGAAGGCTCGTGCCGCGTGGCGCACAGGTGCGGCTACGTCCTGGATTCGGTGCTCGCCCCGATGCCGCCGCAGTTCCCGCACGAGGGACACCGCCACCTGCGCAAGCGACCGGCGTAGCCGGAGCCGCCGTCCGCTGCTCGTTTCTCGCGCACGAATCGGGGCGCTCTACGCGCCCAACTCGACGACCGAGACGTCCTCGGCCGAGGCGAGGGCCAGTCGGTTCGGCCCGAGCAGCAGCAGGTCGAGGACGGGTGCGCCGAGGCGCAGGTCCTGGGGGGCGTCCTCGCCGCCGAGTCGCACGACGCGGACCAGGCCGTCGGCCCAACTCGCGGCGAGGGTCAGCGGCTTGCCCGCACCGTCGGGTCCGGTCGACGCGCAGACCGAGAGGACCGGGCAGGCCCGCTCGTCCAGCGGTTCCGCGAGCGGTTCCGTCCCGGGGCTCCACAGGCGGACCGTGCCGTCCGCGCCGCCGCTGAAGACCAGCGGCGGCAGCCCCGGCATCCGGGCGACCCCCAGCGAGGAGACCGGGCCGACGTGCGGGCGGGCCCGCTCCGTCCGGTCGGCGGCGGCGTCGTACCAGGTCGTCTCACCGCTGGTGTCGCCCAGCACCCGCACGTCGCCGGAGCGCACCAGCGCGACGAGTTCGCCCCCGGCTCCGGCAGCGGGCGGGACGGGGAGGTTCGCGGTGCCCCAGACGTCCAGCCAGGTCAGCGACCCGTCGTCGCCACAGTCCAGCGCGCGCAAGGGTCGCGGCTGCGGCAGCGGCACGCGGCCGAGTGGGCCGCCGTCGGTCAGGGACAGCCGGTGGACACAGCCGGTCGCGTCGGCGGCGAGGAGCGAACCGTCGGGCCTGCCGTCCGTCGCCCGGCCGACCGCCAGCGCCGTCACCGGGCCGGGCCAGGGCGCGGCGCCTTGGGCGAGCCGCCACACCGTACGCAGCCCGTTTCCGCGCAGTCCGTTTCCGCGCGGGCCGTCTCCGGCGGTACGGCCATGACGCGTGGGCGCGTGGGGCGTGCCGTGCAGTCGGTGGCGCAGGATCTCGGCGCGGACGCCCGGATCCCCCTCCTCGGTCAGGGCGGGACCGGCCTCGGCCCAGGCCCGGGCGAGCGGCCCGCCGGCATCGGCGGCCCCGGTGGCCTTGAACGCGGTGGTGATCCGGTGCGGGTCGGCCCGCACCAGGAACTCCGCGTCTGTGAGCAGGTCCTGCGCCTGACCGGTCGCCAGGGCCTGGGTCAGCAGCAGGGTCAGGTGCTCCCCCGGCACGGCGTCCAGGTCGGGGCGGCCGTCCGGTCGGCGCGGCACGGCGTCGACGAGGGCACGGCACATCTGCCGCGGCAGTTCCTCGGGCACGTGCGGACGGAGGTGTTCCGCGAGCGCGGTGCTCAGGACCGGGACGCCGGACGGCGCGGCGGGGAGCAGCTCGGCGACCAGTCGGCGGGCCTCGACGTCGGGCACGAGCAGCGTCCAGCCCTCCGCCGTGAGCGGCGCGTCCACGCTGGCGAGGGCGGCGAGCGCGGGCCGAGCCGCGTCGGGTGCCCCGGCCCACCAAAGGTCCAGCACGTGCGCGGAGGGCAGGTTCTGAGCTGGCGGGCTCACCGAGGCCGGACCCATGGGCGCCGGACCCACCGGCGCCTGATCCGTGGACGCCTGCGCCGTGGACGAGGCCGCTCCGCCGAGCCCTGCGGCGAGTCGGGCCAGGCCGGGGCTGGGGTACACGGCCTCGGCGGGCGGACGCTGCGCCCCAGGCGCGCCGGGAAGCCCCGCGTACCAGCGGCCGAACCGCTCGGCATCCGTCCACTGCGGCGCGTCGAGGTCCATGACGGCGGCGGGCACGTCGTCGGCGCTTGGCGCCTCCCGCAGCCGGGCCGCCGTCGCTGCGTCGGCCTCGACGACGATCCGCACCTGCGGCAGTCGGAGCAGCGGGAGCAGCAACTCCTCCAGCACCTCGCGCGGTTCGTCCGGCAGCGCGCGCCCGCCGGCGCGATGCAGGTCGGCCAGGCAGAGCACGGTCGGTCGCGAGTCGGCGGCGAGCGCGCCGACGAGCTGCGCCGGAGTCCGCGCGTAGAGGTCGAGTTGGCGGGCGATGGTCCAGACGGCGGAGGAGACGGTCAGCCCGTCCAGCGGGACCATCGCGTGGACCCGCCGCTCCTGCGGGGTGTCGTCGACGGAACAGGCCGTCAGCAGCCAGGCGAGCAGGTGGCTCTTGCCCGAGTCCGGCGCGCCGGTCACCACACACAGGCGCGGCGCGAGTGGATCGGCCAGCCACCCGAACAGCGCCGCCCCGGCCGGCTTCCGCCCGCCCGGCAGCGGCGGCACCGGTGTCCGCTCCATCGTGCCCTGTCCCCCGTCCCTCGGAGCGCGCGCCCCGTAGCCCTCGCCCCGAGCCGCCGTCCTGAGCCTGCGGCTCTTCTGTCCGTCAGTCCTGTTCGAGGATGTGCATCATCAGCGCCTTCACGCCCGCCTCGCGGGACTCGGCGTCGCGGCCGTAGTCGAAGCGGTGCGTCAGCCGTGCCTGTGGGAACTCCGCCGACATCCACAACGCACACCAGTGACCGGGCATGAAGCAGGCCTGGAGCTCGGTGAACACGCTGGTGACCGCCTCCCCCGGCACACCGGCCGCGGCGAGCCGGTCCCAGGCGATCTCCTCGGCGTGCGGCAAACCGGGGCCCGTCGTCGCCACCAGGATCTGCTCCTGGCCGTCGGCGTCCTGATAGCCGATCGCAGCCGAGGAACGGACGTTGAGCGGGTGCCGCAGATCGTCCAGGATCCGGGGCCACCAGCCCTCGCGGTCGGCGAACGCCTCCTCGTCGACGCTCATCAGCTCGGCGCGCAGCTCGCGGTAGACGGCCAGAGCCCCGCCCTGGTCCTCGGCCCCGGCGATGAGCGGCATGGCCTTGTCCAGCGCGGTGAGGCAGAGGAGGAGCCGATCCACACTGCTGTTCACCGGCATCTCCGGCAGCGCGTAGCCGTCGAAGCTCCCGCGCACCCCGCCGTCGGAGGTCACATAGAGCTCGACGGGCCCGTCGTACCCGAGCACCGGCCGCGCCTCCGCCGTGAGCGGCGCGGACTGCGCATCCGCGCCGGTCCCACCCACGGCATCCGCCGCGTCGGGTGCGCTGAAGTACCGCCCGACCTGCACCGGCACCCCGACCTCGGCCACCGCGGCGAACCCGACCCCGACCGGCCCGGCCTCGGCCGGCCACGCCAGCCGACGCAGCCCCTGCACGCCGAAGCGCTCCACCAGCGCACGGCGGGGATCGGTGCTCATGTCGGTTCCTTCCGGGTTCCGTGCGACGTCGGGACGTCGGGACGTTTCGAGCAACGCTACCGTGGCCGCCGAGGCGCCGACCGGCAGGTGGCGCGCCGGCTTCGGTCGGCGCTACCGCGGCTTGCGGGGGTACATGCCGCTGCCGAAGGAGTCGAGGAAACCGGTCCAGAACCCGTCCGGGTCGGCGAAGGGCGCGGGGTCGACCGCGCTGATCTCCGCCTCGATCTCCGCGGCGGCCCGCGCGTACAGCGGCAGCGCCTCCGCGTAGGGAAGGTCGGGGTCGGGCGACTTCGACTCGACCAGCAGCAGGAGCTGCGAGAGCGACGAGACGTCCGAGTGGATCCGCTCGTACCCCTCGTCGGCGTCCTCGGAGCTCGCAAAGACGACGCCGTCCTCGCGGCGCACGTACACCAGCGTGTACTGGAGCGCCCCCAGTGAGCCGAGTTCACCGAGCGGCGTGTCGATCACCATCGGCAGGCTGCCCCGCTCCGACACCAGCCGGTCGGGCGTCGCCGCCGCAGCGAGCGAGGCGCCCAGGTGGAACACACCGCTGCACCACGGGACGCCCACCTCACTGAGGAACGCGACCGCGTCCGCATCCGCGATCACCTCAGCGGCCGCCGACCGCTCGGTCCGCGCCACCTGCCCCGGCGGGAGCGCGGAGGTGAGGTCGTCCGACGTCAGGGGGAAGAGCACGGGTTCTCCTGTCGTACCGCAGCCTTGCTGGTTCCGGTGGGCGTCATGGTGTGGGCGGGGCCGTGTCGAAGTCCTGCGACCCGGCGGTCCCACCGTAGTGGGGCGGGGACGCCGCGTGGTCCGCCTGGAGTTGGCTGATGTAGCGTCCGAACGGCTCGTTGCGGACGACCGGATCCTTGATGCTGCTGTCGTACTGCACACCGTGGGTGATCCGGAGGTCCGGGTTCTTGGCCGGGTCGTACATGTGCATGTTGAGCCACCGATCGCAGGTCGAGCCCTTCTGGCAGGGCCGACGTTCGGTGTAGAGCTCGTCCACGCGGAACTGTTTGCCGTTGTGGACCATCGGGTAGCCGATGGAGCGCTCGGAGTGGCTGCGCTCGCCACTGCTGCGGCCGACCAGGATGAACTCCTGCTTGCCGTCCTCGGAGGCGTAGTGCAGGGCGGCGTAGTTGGTGCCGCCGTAGTCGCCGGCGCCGTCCTTCTGGGCGCGGCGGGCTTCCTCCACCGCCTTGGAGAGCTCGGTCGGCTCCGTGAGCTTCTCCGACTCCTTCCAGTCCTCCTCCGCCCGGCCCTTCTTCTTCCAGTCCGACTTCTTGGCGCTCAGCTCCTTGCGCTCCTCGTCGGTGAGCGTCTTGACGCCGTCGGGCTGCCGGCCGTCCTCGAGGATGCCCTTGATGCCTGACGCGTCGTCGGCCTTGATCGACTGGAGCTTGCCGTCGACGATCTCCTTGACGTTCCCCTCGTCGTCGATGAAGTACTTGCGGACGAGCTTCTTCTCGTTCTCCTCGACGTTCTGCGCGACCGTGTGGACATTCTGCGCGGTCTCCTCGTAGACCCCGCCGAGGGCGTGCGCCATGTCCTCGCCCAGGGCCTTGCCGGCCTTCTCGGCGGTGTGTTCCAGGGGTTGGACCAGCGGGTCGCTCACGAGAAGCTCACCCCCGCCATGTTCGTGGAGAAGGTCTGCGCGTGCATCCGGACCATCTCCGCGTGGCCCGTGAAGGCCGCGGCGTGCTCCCGGAGTTGGTCCGGGTGGACCATGAAGCCCTCGCCCGCGCCGCCGCCGGACACGCCGAGCATGTCCTCCAGCGCCTTGTAGCTCATGCCGGCGACGGCCCTCTCCACGACGCCGAGGAGCGGCGTCAGCGCCGCGTTGATGACCTGGCCGACGAGGTACTGGATCAGCTCCTGCTTGAGGAACTCGACCAGCTTCTTCGCACCCTCGACGATGGCCACCTCGGCCGCCTCGGCCAGCCCCAGCGTGGCCACGGCGGCAGCCTGGTCGGCGACGAACGACGCCGCCATGACGGCGAGTTCGCCGATGCACTCGAGCTTCATCGCGACGATGTAGTCCGCGGCCGCGTCCAGCGCGTCGGCCAGGACGGAGCAGGCGTCCAGCAGGTCCTGCATGTGACCCTGCGACAGGTGGGCCCACTTGGAGACCAGCAGGTCGTACGAGTTGGCCTGGTAGGCCGAGTTCATGGCCTTCAGGGTCGCCGTCGCGTCCTGGTGCGTGCCCTCGATCCCCGCGGCGAAGGTCCGCACATGCCCGGCGAAGTCCCGCACGCTGTCCTCGTTGACCTGCGGCCACTTGATCCCGATGAAGTTCAGGAAGTCGGCCACCACTCCCGGCAGCTCGATCGCCACATCCACCCCCGTGTCGGCGACAGCGTTCGAGCAGAGGTTAGTACGCCGGTCGGGTCGTGGGACAGCGCCAGCGCGCCGGTGCAGCCGCACACCGTCCTGGCAACCGCGACAAGGACCGTGAGCGGTGGGAGCAGCGCGAGTGGCGCGCTCTGACCCTGCTCGACACCTACGCTCCCGGCCTGCCTGCCGAGCCCCTGCGGTCGGGGCCGTCTGCCGACGGGCCCACGATCGTGATGTCCCGGCTGAGCGGGACGCCTCTGCGTGGTCGTTCCCTCGACAAGCGGCAGGTGAAGGCGCCGGCGAACGCCGTCGACACCCTCCACCGAGCGGTCCCGCCGTCCGCGCCGGCGGGGGTCCCGCTCAGGCCCGGGCGTCAGGATCTGGCCTGGATCGGCCCTCGCGAACACGCCCGGTCCGCGCAACTCCTCCGCGGCGTCAGGGGGTCTGGTGGGCGCGGGCGAGTTGGAGGACGGTGGACCAGTCGCTGAGGACGTGCCCCAGCTGGGCGGTGCTCTTCGTGATGGCCTGGCGCTGGTAACCGGCCCAGAGCATGGTGAAGGTCTGGAGGTAGTCGGTCTTGGCTTTGCAGGTGACGTCGGTTTCGGCGGCGTGCTTCTCGTAGGGGGAGGGCGGCGGGAGGGTCGCGCCCTTCGGGACGGGCAGTCCGCGGCCGAGGAGGCTTCGGTCGTGCTGGGGGGCGAGGGGGTTGGGGTAGTCGTATCCCGCCGCCTTCATGCAGGTGCTCCACGCCGCGTTCGCGTCGCGGAGGCGGGGGTCGGCGAAGACCTGGTCCAGGGTGTGGGAGCGGAGGTTCTCCAGCGTGGAGCCGGCGTCGTTGGCCTGCGTGATGTCGAGCATGAGGTAGGCCTTGCCCGCACACCCGTTGAAGGCGTGGACGACCGTCTGCGGGACCTCTGGCTGCGCGCTCGGCGCGGACGCGCTCCCGGGCATGCGGTAGCCGAACTGCCGCGCGTCCGTCATGGTGTTGACCCCGTAGTAGATCAACGGGGGTGCGGGGGTGGGCAGGTAGTTGCCGCCCCAGCCGGTCGGCAGGGTGAGCCCCTGGGCGTGCATGCAGGACTGTTCGATGTGGGTGGCGGCCTCGAAGACGGCGTGCTCGTCACTCGCGGTGGCGTAGGCGTCGTAGGCGTCCAGGGGCAGGATCATCGACCCGTCCGACAGCAGCTCTCCGCCGTCGGCCCGGTAGGTCACGGTCACTCCGGCGGGCGGGCTGACCGTGAAGGCGCTCAGTTGGGTCGCGGAGGGAGCCGGGGCCTGGTCGAGGCGGGCCAGGACGACGGCCCCGGCCGCGACGACCCCGAGAGCGATCAGGGCGGCCCTGCGGCGAAACGGCCGTCGGACGGCCTCTTCCGTTCGCGGAGGGTCGGTGAGGTCGTTCGTCATCTCGGCAGGCTCCTGGGGCTGTTGGTGAGGGCACGCGGGCACCGCGCACACGGGTATCGGGCGGTGCGCGCCGCAGCCGCCTGCCGCGGCGCGGCATCGCAGGCGGGGCATCGCAGGCGTGGCATCGCAGGCGGGGCAGGACGGCAGCGTGGGGCGCGGCGGAGTAGGGGCAGCGCGGCGGGGCGCTTCGCGCCACTGCGGCGGACCTGCCCCGGGCCGGGGCGCGTGCCCCCGGCCCGGGAGCAGGTCCGGACCTCTGCCCGGCCGCACCGGGGAAGGACCCCGGTGCGGCTACGGAGTGCGGAGCGTCAGGTCCAGTGCTGGTAGTTGTTGCTCAGGCCGTACGCGGCATTGGTGTAGACGCCGGTGCCGGCCGGGCCGTTGCCGCCGTCGAGGTAGAGGCCGGTCTGCTGGGAGCGCAGGGCCCACCCGTTGGTGGTGGAGATCTCGTACCAGTGCTGGTAGGTGTTGGTGGGGGTGGGCGGGTTGCAGGAGGTCAGGTAGACGTTGCCCTCCTTGCCGCCGTCCCACTGGGTGTTGCTGTCGAGGCACCAGTTGCCGTCCTCGCCGTCGTTCGCCTCGATCCAGGTGCCGTTCGGCTGCTGGTAGTCGTACCACTCGCCGTACGGGGTGTTGTCCGCGCCGGAACCGGTGTAGACGCAGCCGCAGTTCGTGCCGTACGCGAGGGAATCGCCGGTGGCCTTGTTGGTCCAGGTCACCAGGCCGTTGGCCGAGGCGGTGCCGGTGAACCCGAGCGTGGTGCCCACGAGGACCGCGCCCACCGCGGCGATCTTGGCGACCTTGGCGAGGCGCGCCCCGCTTCGGGAGGAAGAACTCATCTGCACATCAACCCTTCTGACGACCGGACGGGATGGCGACGCCAGGGTTCCGTCCGGTGCTGCGATCCCGGCCCTTCCGGAGCGGGAGGCGGTCGTCGACGCCGCTGCCGAGGATCTTTCGGCGGGGCTCCGAGGTGCGTCCAGACCGGCCTGGGATCTGATGCAGTCCCGGCACGGGACCCGCCCTGACCTGCGTGTATGTCAGCCGGACTGCGGCAGGTGCGGGACGCTCCCGCGCGACGGACCGCCGCGGCCGGCCCGCGGGGCCAGGGGATGACGACGACGCTTACGCGGCTTACGGTCGCGGCGTCGAGTAGCAGGTGCGTCGGCCGGTCGGCGTCGAGAGGCAGGCGGTCAGTGGACCGGTGACGGCGAGCAGCGGGGTGTACACGAACGCGTCGAGCAGGCTGCGGTCCTGGACGGTGACGGCCTGCGCGGGCATGCCGGGTTCGGAGAGGGTGAGCCTGTCGCCCAGTTGCGTGTTCCAGACCCTGGCCCAGGCCGCGTCGCAGGAGGTGTTGTACCGGATCTCCAGCCCCGCCCCGGCCGGGGTCGTCTGATGCACCAGCGTGTCCGGTTCCACTCCGCACAGGGCCACGCCGGGGTCGAGACCGGTGCAGCTCCTGCCGTGACAGCCGACGTGGAAGCCCGTGGCGCTCGCCTGCGGGGCCCGCTGAGCGGCGGACTGGCCGCCCGCGAGCAGGGAGGCGGCGAGCCCGCCCACGGCGGCAGCGGTCAGCAGCGCCGCACCGGGACGAAGGCGTCGGCGCTCCTGACCGCTGCCGGTCGGGCCCACCGGGCCTCGGTCGGGGGCGGCGCCGACGCCTTCGGTCTCCCCGGGCGCGACGACGGAAGGGCCGCGCAGGGTCGCCCTCGCGGGGGCGTCGAGCTCGGCAGTCGGTGACGGCTTCGGGCCGACGGCGGCGCGGCCGCTCCAGGCGGCCTCGGCGAGCTCCCACAGGACGCGCATCCGCGTCTCCGGCTCGTCCGCGAGCCGTGAGAGCGCCCTCACCGCATGCCACGGGGGAAGCGCTCGGGCGTTCAGATAGCGGTGCCAGGACGACTTGCTGAACGACGTCTCCTGCGAGAGCGCAGCCAGCGAGAGGGAACAGCGCTGCTGCAGGGCGCGCAGCTCGGCCGCCAGCCGCGCGCACTCGGGCGGAACCTGGCTCATCCGCGCAGAGCCGCCCAGGTCAGGGGGCCCACCTGCCCGTCGACGTCCAGATGGAGGGCCTTCTGCGCTTTGATCACCGCGGCCTCCGTCAGCGGCCCGAAGTTGCCGTCGATCCCGCCCGGACTGTCGCCGATGCGCTGCATCAGGCACTGCAGTTCGGCCACGTCCGGACCGGACATGTCGACCACGAGCGGGTGGGTTCGGGTCGTGCTGTTCCCCGCGTACCACAGCCCGTCCTTCTCGACGTAACTGCAGGTGAACAGCGTCCTCTTGGACACCGCCGCGGCTGCCGGCGGTGGGCACGCGAGGGACGCCTGAGCCGGGTGGACGGTCAACCAGGTCAGCGCCGCACCCGCGAGCGCGGCGACGCCTGCGGTCGCGAGCTGGCGCCAGCGTGGCCGCCCGACCCAGGCGGCCCTGGAGAGCCAGGGCACTCCGGGCGCCCCGGACGCCTCGGGCTCTCCCGGCTCTCCAGGTCCTTCGGGCGGCTCGGAATCCGTCGGCGCGTCCGCGCTTTCGGTCGCCGGCGGACCGTCAGGCGACGGCGACGGCGACGGCGGCTGCGGCTCCGGCTCCGGCTGGCGCGGCTGGGGCCGGGCCTCCTCGGCGAGTTCCAGGAGGGCCAGCAGGCGCGTGCCGTCCTGGCCCAACGCCGCGGAGAGCGCATCCAGCGCGTCCCGGGGCGGCAGCGCCCGCCCGTTCAGGTAGCGGTCCCAGGACGAGGTGCTGTAACCGGTCTTGGCTGCGATCTGGGCCAGGCTCAAACCGCTGCCGTCCTTGACCCGGCGGAGCTCCGCCACGAACCGGACGGTCAGCGCGTCCAGGTCTTCGGGCAGGTGCCTCCATCGCGCCAACGCGTTCCCCCTCGGCTCGTGCGCGGGGCACGACAGCCGTCACTCGCCGCCGGTCTTCGCCGACGACCCCCCGCAGCGCGCAGCACTGTACATGACCATGCTGAGCCGCTCCGAGGCGGGCGAGTCAGTGACGGCGCTTGGGCAGGCCGTGGCGGACGAGGCTGTCGTCGGCGGGCTGGTAGGCCAGGGGGCGGGCGCCCGGGGCGGGGCGGAAGCCCGCCAGGACGACCTCCAGGTAGCGCCGCCACAGGTCGGGGGCCTGGCCGGCGGTGTCGTCGACGAGGCTGCGCAGCGCGATCACGGACAGGTAGACGTCGGTGAGGGTGACCTCGGGCCGGACGTCGCCGGAGGCCTTCGCCTGGTCCAGCATCCGGTCCATGAGTTGCCACAGCTCGGTGCGGCGCTCGTCCTGGTCGGGCGGCGGGGACGCCTGCCACAGACGGGAGAGGCACCCGTGGTGGCCGGCCATGACCTCGCCCATGTGGAACAGCGACTCCTCCAGCCCGCTGGGCTGTCCGGGCGCGCGGTCCGCGCCGAGCGCGGCGGACATCCGGGCGTGCTCCAGGATGGACTCGAAGATCACCTCGCTGAGCTCGTTGATCAGCGCGTCCTTGGTGGGGAAGCGCCGGTAGAGGGTGCCCATGCCGACGCCGGCGCGGCGGGCGATCTCCTCCACTCCGGCGTCCGGCCCCTGCTCGGCGAACGCCTCCCAGGCGGCCCGCAGCAGCCGCGCCCGGTTCTCCGCCGCGTCGCGGCGAAGTCCCTTGCCCGCCGAACCGGTGGCGGCCGCGGTGGCGGCCGCGCTCGCGTCGGCAGTGGCGGTGGCAGTGGTGGCTGCTGCGTTCCGGCCCCGGGAGTCGTTCATGATCATCCGTTCAGTGGTGCTGCGTTCGCGTCGGCCTCGCGGCTGTCCACCGGCTCGCCCGTCACCACCGTACGCCCGGCCTGACGGACCGTCGGGATCAGCAGACTGGCGACGGCGGCGAGTACGCCGCCCGCGGTCAGCAGCCAGAAGACGTCGGTGTAGCCGGAGTCCAGCGGGAACGGGTGGGCGGGGGTGACGCCGGAGGCCAGGATACTGGCCCCGATGCCGCTGCCGACAGCGCCGCCGATGGTCCGGATGTTGGCGTTCATGCCGCTGGCCACACCGGTCTGCTCGGCCGGCACCGCCTCCACCACGATGGCCGACATCGAGGAGAAGGCGAGGCCGAGGCCGATGCCCAGCAGGCTGGACGCGAGGTAGAGCTCCCAGACGTGGGAGTGGTCCACCGCGAGCAGCACGAACGGGAGGACGGTCGCGAAGCTGCCCGCCACCAGCACGGCCTTGGAGCCGAAGCGGGCGGAGAGCCGGCCGGTCCAGGTGCCGAGCACGAACATGGCCACCGTCATCGGCAGCATGTAGAGGCCGGACTGGGTGACGCTGGCGCTGAAGCCGTACCCGGCCAGCTTGGCGGGGGTCTGCACCAGCTGCGGCAGGAAGGTCATGGTGGTGTACATCCCGACGCCGAACAGCAGCGCCACCAGGTTGGCGGTCCAGACGGCGGGAATGCGCATCATCCGCATGTCGATCAGCGGCTCGGCGGAGCGGAGCTCGACCAGGATCCACAGGGCGGCGAAGACCACGGTGGCGGCGAACAGGCCGAGCACCCGGGCCCCGCCCCAGCCCCAGGCGGGGCCCTCGCTGACGGCCAGCAGCAGCGTCACCAGCCACGCGGACAACAGGCCCGCCGCGGTCCAGCTGATCCGGCCGGGGGTGCGCACCGGGGACTCCGGCACGCACAGGAAGGTGGCGACGGTGGCCAGCCCGGTCATGATCATGGGCAGCCAGAACAGCCAGTGGTAGTCCATGTTGTCGGTGATGGGACCGGCCAGGACCAGGCCGATGCCGCCGCCGACGGCGGTGAGCGCGGCGGTGGTGCCGACGGCGCCGCGCACCTTGTGGGCCGGGAACTCGTCCCGGATGATGCCGAAGGCCAGCGGCAGCACGCCGCCGCCGAGCCCCTGGATCACGCGGGCGACGATCATCGGGCCGATGCTGTTCGAGACGCCCGCGAGTGCGGAGCCGAGGGTGAGCGCCAGCAACGTGGCGACCAGCATCCGCTCCTTGCCGACCTTGTCGCCGATCCGCCCGAGGATCGGGGTGGCGACGGAGGCGGACAGCAGGTACCCGATCATCAACCAGGTAGCGGTGGACTGGGTGGTGTGCAGGTGCTCGATCAGCGTCGGCAGCACCGGCACGATCATCGACTGCAGCAGCGCGTACGCGCCGACGCCGAGCACGAGCACCGCGAAGGTGACGTTGTAGTGCGGTCGGTTCTTGTTTCTGGCCATGTCTCAGGTCTCTCCAGCGGGCAAGGCTAACCGGAGATTGGACTCCGCATAGAGACCCTAGCATGAAGCGGAGATCCAACTCCGGTTGGCCGACATCCACTGACACGGCGTTTAGGCGCATTCCACCAGCGCACGAGCGCGACCGGAGCGAACGCCCCGGCCGCCTGCGCGCCGGGCGGCCCCAGTCCACCCGCCGCACCGCTCAGGTGGTCAGGAGAGGCCCGGGCCGGCCTCCGGCACGATGTCGTGGGCGGTGACGTCGGTTCCACAGGCGTCGCAGGTGAGCCTGACGTGGGCCTCGCCCGTGCAGTCGCGGTGGCGGTAGTGCGCGGGTGGTCCGTCCGGGGCCATGTAGGTGTCCCCCCAGTCGCGGATCGCCATGAGGATCGGGTAGATGTCGTGGCCCTTGCGGGTCAGGCGGTATTCGACGTGGTCGGCGTCGTCGGCCTGGCGCCGGGCGAGGATCCCGTGGTCCACCAGCCGGGCGAGGCGGTCCTGCAACCGGCTGCGGGAGATGCCCAGCGCGCTCTGGAAGGCGTTGAAGCGCCGGACGCCGGCGAACGACGCCTTGAGGATCAGCAGTGTCCAGCGGTCGCCGAGGACCACCAGCGGGCGGGTGATCGAACAGGGCAGATCGGCGAGGTCTTCGTAGCGCACCCGTCGACCCTACTCGCGCGGTTCCAAAACGAGACCGGCATCGCTAGGGTGCGATCCCGAAACGAGACCACGCCGAGGAGGCCCCGCCCCGTGAGCCCGACCAGCACCCGCCCCGGAACCGGTGAGACCAGCGAAGTCGGTGGACTCGGCGACGCCGGGGGCCTGTACGAGGCGCTCCGCCGGATCCTGGCCGACCGGTACACCTGCCGTCAGTTCCGGCCCGATCCGGTCCCCCGGGCCACCATCGAGCGGCTGCTCGCGCTGGCCCAGCGCACGCCCTCGTGGTGCAACACCCAGCCCTGGCACGTGCATCTCACCGAGGGCGCCGCGACCGAGGACCTGCGCGCCCGGCTGCTCGCCCACGTCCACGCGGGCGGGCCGACCGCCCCCGACTTCCCCTTCCCCGCCCAGTACACCGGCGCCTACCGGGAGCGCCGTCGGGAGTGCGGCTTCCAGTTGTACGACAGCCTCGGCATCAGCAAGGGCGACGTGGACCGGACCGTACGTCAGATGCTGCGCAACTTCGAGCTGTTCGACGCCCCGCACGTCGCGATCATCACCACCGAGGCCGACCTCGGCGTCTACGGCGCCGTCGACTGCGGCCTCTACCTGAACACCTTCCTGCTCGCCGCCCAGAGCCTCGGCCTGGCGGCCGCCCCGCAGGCCGCCCTCGCGTCCTACTCCGACTTCCTCCACGCCCACCTCGGCATCCCGGCCGACCGGCGCGTGGTGGCGGGCGTCTCGTTCGGCTATCCCGACCCCGACCACCCGGTCAACGGGTTCCGCACCACCCGGGAACAGCCGGGCAACGCCGTCACCTGGCACACGGGCTCCGTCGACGCAGCGACCGCCACGGCGTGATCCGACCGGCCGCGGCCGGTCGTCCCGGCGGGCTCACACCCGCCGGGACCACCAGGGCAGGTCCTTCGAGACGGACGGTTCGGGTCGGGTGCGGCTGGGACGGCCTCAGGCGCTCCGCGGTGACGGGTCGTCGGATCGACCGCGGTGCCGGTCTCGTAGGCTGACCGACGAGGAGGATGTGATGGAACTTCAGATGACGTCGACCGCCGACCTGCTGGCCGAGTTGTGGGGAGCCTGGGCGCTGCGCGGGGCCGAGTTGGAGCCGGACGAGTGGGCCGCACCGACACGGCTGCCCGGGTGGTCGGTGCGGGCGTTGTATGCCCATGTGGCTCCCGACCCGGCGATGTTCGCCGGGCTGCGCGGCGCGGTGGTCGAAGGGCCCGCGACGGTCACGGGCGGGGCCGAGATCCTGCGGATCTTCAATCAGCCCGGCGGTGTGGCACACGCTGCGGCGGACATGGTCGCCGCGCAAGCCCGCGAGACCGCCGAGAGCGCGGCTCCCGAGGAACTCGTCAAGCGGTTCACCGAGTCGGGACCGGCGGCCGTCGCCGAGCTCGCCGAGCTCCCTGGGACCACGGCCTTCGCGCATCCGGCCGGCACGGTCACGCTGGAGGCGCTGCGCGAGGTGGCCGTCATGGAGGCGACCGTCCACCTGCTCGACCTGATCGCCGCCGTGGGCGGCCCGCCTCCGCCCGCTGCGGCGTTGCGGGCCACGCGGGACCTTCTGGTGGACGTGGTCGACCCGACCGTCTTCATCGAGGCGGCGGCCGGACGGACGAAGGACCCCGTACTCCCGGTCATCAGGTAGCACGAACCGCCTCGTCCTTTCCGGGCCTTCACACGTCGGGACCTTCACGCGCCGGTCAGGCCAGGGCCGCGCGCAGCCGCGCCGCCGCGAGGCCCCGCCGGGCGTCGTCCGGGGCGAGGAGGGACAGGGCGTGGCGGTGCAGGGCGATGTCGTAACGGGCGTGGTGACCGAAGGCGAGAGCCAGGGCCGGGTCGACGGAGGCGAGGACGGCCTCGCGCAGGGCGACGTGGAGGTGCTCGCGCCACTCGACGACGCCCGGGGCCTCCGAGCGCGCGAGCAGCGTGCCCGCGTAGGCGGCGAGCGCCGTGCGTGCGTCGCCGCGTTCAACGGCCGCGGCGACCCGCGCCGCGTCGCAGGCCAACGGGCGGGTCAGGGCATAGCGGCGGGTGGCGATGCCGCCGCCCAGCGCGGTGCGCAGGTGGGAGACCTCGGCCTTGAACGTGGAGGCCGAGACGGGGCGCTCTCCGTAGAGCGCGTCGCGCAGGCGCTCGGGGGTGAAACCCTCCGGCTCCAGGGCCAGGAGTGCGAGGATCTCCAACTGCCGCGGGCGCAGCGGTATCTCGCTCCCGTCGCGCTCCAGACGCGGGCTCTCGCCGAGCACGGTGAGGCACAGTTCGGGGTCCGCCGACGGTGTGACCGACCCCGCCTGCTCCCGGATCCGCTCCTCGATGCCGGCCGCGAGCAGGCGGACGGTGGAGAGCGCGAGGGGATGCGAGCGGTCCCAGGTCGTCGACAGGTCCAACACGCCGAGGACTCGCCCGTCGGGGTGGCGGATCGGCGCGCAGTAGCAGACCCAGCCGTGCAGCGCCGAGAGGTAGTGCTCGGCCGAGAACACCGTCGCCGCCTGCCCGCGCAGCAGGGCCAGCGAGAGGGCGTTCGTGCCCATCGCCTGCTCGTCCCAGCGGCCGCCCGGAGCGAAGTTGATCCGCTCGGCCGCATGGCGCATGTGCCGGCCGCCGCAGGTCCACAGGATCGTGCCGGTCTCGTCCGTCACGGCCGCGACGAAGCCGGCATCCTCCGTGATGCGGCGCAGCTCCTCCGCCACCGCGCCGACCGGACGGCGCAGTTGGGAGTCGGCCCAGCGGGAGCGGGCCGCGTCCGCGTCGGTGACCGGGGCCTCGACGCAGGCCCGGTCCACGCTCGCGCCGCTGCGCGCCCACGACTCGGCGACCTCGGTGCGCAACGCCCCGCCGCCCGCCTTCGGGCGCCACGGGCCGGACCGTCCTCGCCGGCCACCGCCCCCGGGCGCCCCGGCGGCCGGGGAGTCACCGGTCGGTGAGCCGAAGCCCGGGGAGTAGCCGGTCGCTGAGCCGACGACCGGGGAGTAGCCGGTCGGGACACCGCCGACCGCTCCGCCCGCGATGGCCCCTGGGTGGCTGTCCCCCGCAGCACTACCCGCGCATGCGGCCTCGCCCCAGCGCGTCCAGGCTCGCTCCAACTCCTGCCGGAGCCGCCGCAGTTGCGACGCGTCGGGCAGCCCGACCGATCCACCGGGCCCCGGTCCGTCGCCGGCGGCCCCGACCGGTGGGGCTCCCACAGGTTGGGCCCCGACAGGATGAGCTCCGGCTGGCTGGGCTCCCGCGTCCGTCCTCACCTCTCCCATTTACCTCGCCTCGGCCGCCGCCGACAAGAGCCCCCGCGCTCGGGCCCGTCGAGACGGAAGGACGAGACGGACGCCAGTATTCGCCTCCGCCCGGTCACCCGTGCGCAATCGATCTGTTCTCACTCCTTCGAGTGGTCGGCCCAAGAAAACCTTCCGGTCCGGGGCTACAGGACTAGCGTCGGCAACTGGAGTCGGCCACGGCTCGCCAGCAGGGCAGGAGGGGCCCGGCCCGGGTGGGACCGGGCGGGGAGGTTGCCGTCATGGGGAGCTCACCGGGTCGGGGGACGCCGTCCTCGATCGGCACGGGCAGGTCGCCGCACGGTGCGATCGCGACAGACGACGGAGCAGCACGGGCCGTGGTCTCCCACGGCTACGGACATGCGGGTGCGCACCCATGCCTCTCCGCGGCGGGGACGGGTGGCGGGGCGGCCGGCGCAGGCGTCGCGGCGCGGCCACGTCTCGCGCTGCTGTGGGAGGCGGGGGTCCGGATCGGCACGACCCTCGACGTGGGCCAGACCGCGGGCGAGTTGGCCGAGGTGGCGCTGCCGGAGTTCGCCCAGTACGCCGCCGTCGACCTCGCCGACTGGGTGCCCGAGGGCGTCGGGGCGCCAAGGGGTGAGCTCACGGGGCCGTTGCGGCGTGCGGCCACCCGGACGATATGCGCGCGCGGAGCCCTGCTCCCGGTGGGTGAGCCGGTGGGGTACGCCCTGGGCTCGGCGCAGGCGCGGGCGCTCGCCTCGGGTCGGGCCGCGCTGGACGAGGAGCCGACGAGCGTCGTCCGGGCCGAGCCGGGCCTGGAGGAGTACCGCATGGGCGCGGTGATCGCGGTCCCGCTCTCGGCCCGGGGCACGGTGCTCGGGGTGGCGTCGTTCTACCGGTCCGTCGACGCCGGCCCCTTCCGTGGGGGCGACATGACGCTCGCCGAGGAGTTGGCGCACCGGGCCGCCGTCTGCCTCGACAACGCCCGCCGCTACACACGTGAGCACGCGCTCGCCCTGACCCTGCAGCGCAGCCTGTTGCCCCGGGCGTTGCCCGAACTGCCCGCGGTCGACGTCGCGCACCGCTACCTGCCGGCCCAGGAGGGCGTGGGCGGGGACTGGTTCGACGTGATCCCGCTCTCGGGGGCGCGCGTCGCACTGGTCGTCGGCGACGTGGTCGGGCACGGCATCCACGCCGCCGCGACGATGGGGCGGTTACGCACGGCCGTCCGCAACTTCTCCGCGCTCGACCTCCCGCCGGAGGAGCTGCTCGGCCATCTGGACGCGCTCGTCGACGCGATGGACCAGGAGGAGGGCGAGCTGGGCGGCATCGGCATCATCGGTGCGACCTGTCTCTACGTCATCTACGACCCGGTCACCCACCACTGCACCCTCGCCAGCGCCGGTCACCCCTCCCCCGTCCTGCTACTGCCGGACGGCTCGGTCGGGTTCCCCGAGGTGCCGTCGGGGCCTCCGCTCGGCCTCGGCAACACGCCGTTCGAGGCGGTCGAGTTCGCGCTGCCCGAAGCCAGCGAGATCGTCCTCTACACGGACGGCCTGATCGAGGACCGCGGTCAGGACATCGACGTGGGCCTGGCCCGGCTCGCCGAGGCGCTCGCGACCGCGCGAACGGGCCGCGACCGCACGCCGGAGGCACTGTGCACGGCCGTCGTGTCGGCGCTGTTACCCGAGCGGCCACGCGACGACGTGGCGTTGCTGATCGCCCGGACGCGGGGCGTGAGCGGCGAGATGGTCGCGCGATGGCCGGTGCCGCTCGACCCCGCGGCCGTCGCCGGGCTCCGGGCCCAGGTGGGCGCACGGCTGGTCGCCTGGGGACTGGGCGAGCTCGCGGGAACGGTCGAACTGATGGTCAGCGAGCTGGTGACGAACGCGATCCGGCACGCCACCGGGCCGGTGGAGCTCCGGCTGCTGCGCGACCGCGGCCTGATCTGCGAGGTCGCCGACGGCAGCAGCGTCTCGCCCCGGATGCGCCGTGCGCGCTCCGAGGACGAAGCGGGACGAGGGCTCTTCCTGGTCGCCCAGCTCGCGGAACGCTGGGGCACCCGGTTCACCAGCGGCGGTGGCAAGGTGATCTGGGCCGAGCTCAAGACCCGTGCCGGGCTGGGTAGATCCGCCGGAGCTGCACGACCGCGGGCAGCCGGGTGAGCCGAGGCCGACACATCCGGCGTATGCGGCGCATCCCGGCGTATAGGGTGAGGCATGGCACAAATGATCTCCCCGCAGGGTCCTGACCAGCCGTACCGTCCGAGCGATTCCGCCGGTGCCCTGAGCGGCTCCGCAGCGTTCGCCTGGGCCGTCCGGCCCGAGGCGCCGGACGACTCCGAGATCACGGCGGTCCGCCGCGTCAATCTGGCAGCCTTCCCTACCCCGAACGAGGCAGATCTCGTCGACGCGCTCCGGCAGGACCACGCGGCCTGGGCTCCGGGATTCTCAGTGGTGGCCACCGCGCCGGACGGCGAGGTCGTCGGCCATGCCCTGCTGACCCGGTGCCATGTGTCGGGCGTGCCGGCCCTGGCGCTGGCCCCCGTCGCCGTCCTGCCGGCCTGGCAACGGCGCGGCGCGGGGACCGCGATGATCCACGCGTTGCTGGACACCGCCCACGCGGCCGGCGAGCAGTTGGTGCTGGTGCTCGGCCACCCGGCGTACTATCCGCGCTTCGGCTTCGTCCCGGCCTCCGGGTACGGCATCAAGCCGCCGTTCGAGGTCCCGGACGAGGCCATGCTCGCCCTGGCCCTCGACCCGGGCCGCCCCGTCCCGGGCGGCGCGATCCGCTACGCCCCCGCCTTCGGGGACTGACGGCGTGAGCTGACGGGTCGGCAGGCCCGCCGACCACCGGTCGGCCGCCGCGGCCGGGTCGACGGACCCGACCGCCTCGACCGCGAGGTCAGCTGTTCGGGGATTCGGCGTCGTCGGCGCTGCCGGTGGACTGGGCGGGGATCTGCGCCTTCGGAGTCGGGTCCCCGCCCGTGGCCCTGCCTCCGTTCTGAGCCGCGCCCGCCGCCTCCCCACTCGCAGCCGCGGCAGGACCACCGCTCGCCGGGGGATCAGCAGCCGGGGTTTCGTCGGCGGCAGCCTCGCGCACGGCGGTTCCGGCACCCACGGGCTGCGCGACCGCCCTACCTGTCGAAGCAGCGGCGCCCGCCGGAGCCGGGGTGTCGGTCAGCGGGTGGGTGACGCTGCTGGTGTCGAGGAAGAGTGCACTGAAGGCCGCCGCGACGGCCACGAAGGCGGCGGGAGCGTTGCTGTGACCGCTTCCGTCGACGACCAGGGCGAGCGCCGTGACCAGCAACGCGGCGCAGCCGACGACCGCCTGGATCCCCCAGGACGCGTCCGCCCCGGCCTTCCCCCACCCCGAGGCGACCGGTGCGACCGGCTCTGTCGGCGCGACGGGCGCGACGGGCGCGGTCGACACCCCCTGTGCGGACTTCCTGGCGCCGCCGGGGTTGATGGCGGCGCCGAGCAGGGCCGCCGCGAGCGCACTGGAGACCTGGCCGACCGACGAGAGGTCGACCTTGGCGCCCTGCCAGGCGACGACGGTCATGATGACCATCAGTCCCAGATAGGCGACGGTCAGTGCGGCTCGGGCGAGAGTACGGGGTTTGGACACCAGGTCGACGAACATGCGTCAACCATGGTGCTGGACGTCAGAACCCCACAATGCCCCATGAGGTAACGATTTGACGGCCCATCGTCCGCTTGTGGCTGCGCGTCGACCACGTCGACTACGCGTCCGCCTGCGGGGTCGTGGACTCGATGATGTCGGCGCTGTCGCCCTCGAAGTCGAAGTGGTCCAGGGTGACTCCGTAGCGTCTCGCCATTTCGTAGAGGTCGTGGGACTCCGTCACCACCACCTCCTCGCCGATCGGGTTGTTCAGTCCGTCGTGGGCCTGGGCGACGACATGGCGGGGCCCGATCTCGGTCTTGACCCAGACCCGAACCGATGTCCCGGATTGTCCCGTCATGATCCAATTATCCGTCCGCGCACGCGGAAGCGCCAGCCCGACACGCGCAGTAGTCGAGCGCTCAACAGAGCCCCCCGATCCGCCCGGGATCGCAGCCGCCGTCGCGGGCGATCCAGCGCAGGCCCAGCCGCTCGGCGGCCGCGAAGAGCGGCACCACAGCTCCCCCGTGCCGGGCGTGCCGTGGTGCCAGAACACCACCGGGCGAGGCGCGCCGTCGGCGGCCTCGCCCGTGGCGTGGACGTGCAGAGTGCGGCCGTCGCCGAAGGCGCCGGACCGACAACGGACCCCTGCTCAGCCGACGGCCGCGCCGGCCTCGACCAGCTTGGCGTAGGGGGCGTGCTTGCGCACCGCCTCGATGCTCTTCTCGCAGGCCTCACGCGACTCGAAGACCTCGCTCAGGGCGATGACCTCGCCCGTCGCCGCCTTCAGCGTGAACCGGTACTCCTGCGGCCTGTCCATGTGCACTTCGAACTTGCCGGGCATGCCCGCACTCCTTCGTCCGTCGGTCGTCTCATCCGTCTGCTCGGTCACGCAGCGTCGCGAGCCGAGTACAGCCGAAGCTAACCCCGATCGCGTGCCTCGGCATCCGGAGCGTTCCGGATGCCGAGGCGGGCACACCAGGCGGGCGCGTGCGGCGCGGCCCCGGCGGCCGCCGCGGTCAGCCCTCGACGGGCAGCTGCAACACCCCGGTCCCCCGCTTGACCAGCTCACCGGCGATGATCAGGCGCTGGATCTCGGAGGTGCCCTCCCAGATCCGGTCCACCCGCAGCTCCCGGTAGAGACGCTCGACGGGGTAGCTGCGGTCGTAGCCGCGTCCGCCGAAGATCTGCACGCAGCGGTCGATGACCCGTCCTGACGCCTCGCTGGCCGAGAGCTTCGCGATGGCGGCCTTGGCGTGCAGGGTCTTGCGGTCGGTGTCCGGCTGGTCGGCCTCCCACGCCACCTGGTGGGTGTAGGCGCGGTGCACCGCGATGTCCGCCGCACTGTCCGCGAGCATGCCCTGGACCAGCTGGAACGAGGCGATGGGCTGCCCGAACTGCTCACGGCCCACCGCCCAGTCCCGGGCCAGCTCCAGACCGCGCTCGGCCGCGCCGATGGTCCGGGCCGCGATCATCAGCCGCTCCTCGGTGAACCAGGACCGGGTGATGTCGTAGCCGTTGCCGAGGCCGCCGAGCACGGCGTCCTCGGGGACGAAGACGTCCGTGAAGGTGAACTCGGGGTGCTCGTAGACGAAGGTGTGCATGAAGCGCGGCACACGGGTCATCTCGATGCCCGGGGTGTCCTTGTCGACCAGGAACAGCGTCGGCGCCTTCTCCTCCCCGGCTGCGGCCAGCAGGATCAGGAAGTCCGCGTGGTCACCCACAGTCACGAACCACTTCTCGCCGTTGATCAGCCAGCCGCCGTCGGTGCGCGTCGCGGTGGTGGCGAGGTTCTGCGGGTCGGATCCGGCGCCCGGCTCGGTGACGGCGTAGCAGTCGCGCCGCTCGCCCTTGATGACGGGCACCAGGAAGCGTTCGCGCTGCTCCTCGGTGCAGAAGCGCAGGGCGTTGGCGGGACGCCAGACCATGTCCCACAGCGCTCCGGTGAGCCGGCCCAGCTCCTCCTGGACGACGGCCTGCTCCAGGATGGTGAGCCCGGCGCCGCCCCACTCTGCGGGCATGTTGACGGCCTGGAGGCCGGCGTCCAGGACGGCCTCCCGGACGGCGTCGTGCGCCTCACGCGGGAGGCCGTTGTTCTCCTCGCAGTCCTGCTCGTACTTGGTGATGAAGTCCGTCAACTCCCGGGCCTTGGCCTTGAGGCCGGCCTGACGGGGGGTGAGGCGGAAGTCCATGATGCTCCTCGGCTGAAAGGCGATGGTGGATGGCGGGGCGTCGGTGCGTGGGCAGACGTCAGTGCGTGGGCAGTTGGAGCGCGCGGGTGCCGCGCTTGATCAGCTCGTTGGCGATGATCAGGCGCTGGATCTCGGAGGTGCCCTCCCAGATCCGGTCCACCCGCAGCTCCCGGTACATCCGCTCGACGGGGTAGCCCCGGTCGTAGCCGCGTCCGCCGAAGATCTGCACGCAGCGGTCGACGACCCGTCCCGCGGCCTCGCTCGCGGCGAGCTTGGCGGTGGACGCCTTGGCGTGCAGGGTCTTGCGGTCGGTGTCCGGCTGGTCGGCCTCCCACGCCACCTGGTGGGTGTAGGCGCGGTGCACCGCGATCTCTGCGGCGCAGTCCGCGAGCATGCCCTGGACCAGCTGGAACGAGGCGATCGGCTGTCCGAACTGCTCACGGCGCACGGCCCAGTCCCGGGCCAGCTCCAGCGCGCGCTCGGCCGCGCCGACCGTCCGGGCCGCGATCATCAGCCGCTCGTCGGTGAACCACTCCTTCGTCAGCTCGTAACCCTGGCCGACCTCGCCGAGCACGTCCTCGTCGGCGACGAAGACATCGGCGAGGGTGAACTCGGGGTGCCCATTGACGGCGGTGTGCATGAAGCGCGGGACGCGCGACATCGTCACGCCCGGCGCCTGCTTGTCGACGAAGAAGAGCGTGGCCGCCCGCTCCGGCCCGGCGTCGGCCTGGACGACGAGGAAGTCGGCGATGTCGCCGCAGGTGACGAACCACTTCTCGCCGTTGAGCAGCCAGCCGCCCTCGGTGCGGGTGGCGGTGGTGGTCCCCGAGGAGGGGTCGGATCCGGCGCCGGGCTCGGTGACCGCGAAGGCGTCGAACTTCTCCGCCCGGATGATCGGCAGCAGGTACTTCTCCCGCTGCGCCTCGGTGCCGTACACGAGCACGTTGGCCGGCCGCCAGGGGATGTCCCACAGGCAGTTGGTGACCTTGCCGAACTCCTCCTCGACGATCACCTGGTCCAGCAGCGACAGACCGGGACCGCCGAACTCGACCGGCATGTTGATGGCGTAGACGCCCGCGTCCATCGCGGCGCCGGTCAGCTTCCGCACGGTCTCGGCCGGCAGCGGGCCGCCGGCCTGCTCGGACTCGTTCTCGTACTGCATCAGCAGGCGCGCGTACTCGGCGGCGCGGCGCTTCAGGTCGGCCTGCTCGGGGGTGTAGCGGAAGTCCATGGGCGGTTCTCCTGCGTGAGCGGGGCGGGTGGGGGTGCGGGGTGGGTCGGGGGGGTGCGTCCGCGAGACGG
>NZ_BBPQ01000020.1:90782-94952 GCF_000787855.1 Streptacidiphilus anmyonensis
GGGGTGCGGGGTGGTTCGGGGCGGTGCGTCCGCGAGAACGGTTCAGGCGGCAGTTCGGGCGAGCCGGTTCAGGCGAGACGTTCAGGCGAGAGACGTTCAGGCGAGCCGGTTCAGGCGAGGACGGCGCGGGAGTCCAGGGCGAGGGCGCCGCGCGGCGTCACCAGCAGCGGATTGACCTCCAGTTCGGCGATCTCGGGGTGCGCGGCCGCCACCGCGGTGATCGCGGCGACCGCCCGCGCGGCGGCCCCGACGTCGACGGCCGGACGGCCGCGGACGCCGTCGAGCAGCACCGCGCTGCGCAGGCTGCGCAGCAGCCGCTCGGCGTGCTCGGGCGTGACGGGGGCCAGTGCGAAGGCGACGTCGCCGAGCGCCTCGGTGAGCACTCCGCCCAGGCCGACCATCGCGACCGGGCCGAAGCGCGGATCGCGGTTGACGCCGACGATCAGCTCCACGCCGTCGCTCAGGTCGGCCATGGCCTCCACGGAGTAGGACGGCGCGCCGAGACGGGCGTGCATCTCGCGGTGGGCGGCGACCAGCGCGTCCTCGTCGGCGAGGCGGAGGGCGACGCCTCCCGCGTCGGACTTGTGCAGCAGGTGCAGCGCCTTGAGCACGTACGGGCCGGGGAACTCCCTTGCAGCGGCGCGCAGTTCGGCCTCGTTTCCGATCTCGCGGGCGGACGGGAACGGGACCCCGGCCGCCGCGAGCAGGCGTCGCGTGGCGTGGTAGTCGGGGTCGGCGATCCGCTCGACGGCGGGCGGCAGCGGCTGTACTCCCCCTGCGACGGCCGCCTTCGGCGCGAGCGCGACAAGCGCGCGGGCGGCGTCCTCGACCGCCTCGTGGACCGGGATGCCGGCGGCTGCCAGGACCCGGCAACTGGCCGATCCCGGATACATCGACTGCACCACGAACGGCTTGCCGGATCGCGGTACGGCCGCCGCGATGGCCCCGGCCGCCGCCAGCTCGGCCACGCCGAGCGCACTTTCGCCCTCACCGTCCGGAGCATCGCCGTCCGGAGCATCACCGCCCGGAGCATCACCGCCCGGGCCGCCGTCGCCGCCCAGCCCGCCCTCACCGGACGCGTAGCCGCCGAAGTAGCCCGTCAGCAGCACCGCGTCGACCTCGTCGGAGTCCAACAGGGCCCGCACCGTGTGCGCGTAGGACATCGGGTCGCGCTCCCCCATGCCGGCCAGGTCGACGGGGTTGCCGACGGCGGACTGCTCCCAGAGCACCCCGGTCAACTCCGCTTGCAGCGGCGCGGTCAGCTCGGGCACGGACAGCCCCGCCGCCTCGACCGTGTCGGCCGCGATGGCGCCGTGGCCGCCGCCGTCGGTGAAGACCGCGACGCGGCGGCCCCCGGCCCGTCGTCCGGCGTCCAGGGCGCCCAGCACGCAGGCGAGTTCACGCGGGGTGCGCGTCAGCTCGATGCCCGCGTCCCGGCAGGCGGCGATGACCACGTCGCTGGAGGTGGTGAGCGCACCCGTGTGGGATTTGGCGCTGCGCGCGGCGGCGACGCCGCGGCCCGCTGTGAGCAGCACGACGGGCTTGCCCGCGTGCCCCGCCGCTTCGGCGAAGGCGCGGCCGTCGCCGAAGTCCTCGGCGTAGACGGCGATGGCGCGAGTGCCCTCGTGCCGGGCGCAGTCCTCGACCAGGTCGACCAGCGTCACGTCGGCCTGGTTGCCGAGGGAGACGAAGCGGGAGAAGCCCAGACCCTGCGGCTCCAACCGGAGTTGCAGTTCCAGCGCCAGGTTGCCGCTCTGGCTGAGCAGCGCGACGCCGCCGGAGGCGAACCGGTCCGAGGCGAGGTAGAGCTCGGTGGTGTTGTCGGCGATGCCGAGGCAGTTGGGGCCGACCAGGAGCGCCCCGGCGGCCTGGACCTTCTCGGCGACGGCGCGCTGCCGGGCCAGGCCGTCCGCTCCCAGCTCGGCGAAGCCCGCCGTGATGGCCACGATGGCGCGGGCCCCGCAGGCGAGCGCCTCGTCCACGGCCTCCTCGAAGCCCGTCGACGGGACGCTCACCACGACCAGCTCCACCGGTTCGCCGATCGCACCGAGGCTGGTGGCGGCCGTCCGCCCGAGCACGGTGCCGCCGCGCCGGTTGACCAGGTGCAGCGGGCGCCGTCCGTTCGCCCGCAGGGCCTGGACGGCGATGGCGTGCCCGTACTTGGCCGGGTCGTCGCTGGCGCCCAGCACCGCGACCGAGGCCGGGGCGAACAGGGCGGTCAGATCACGTCGCATCGGTCACCGCTCCAGTCGCAGCGCGTCGTTGGGGCAGGCGTCGACGGCCGCGCGGGCGGCGCTCTCCTGGTCGTCGGTCAGGTCGACGACCAGGAGCCAGGCGTAGCCCCACTCGTCGAGGTCGATCAGGCCGGGGGCGGGTGGCAGGCACTCCCCGTACCCCTGGCAGCGGGTGGAGTCGATGCGGAGTTTCATGGCGGTCCCTCGTCGGTGAGCGGCGGAACGGGTGGGGAGGACAGCGGAGGTCAGCCGACGCAGGCAGGCGCGGGCTGCGGCTGCGGATGAGGCTGGGGCTGGGGCTGGGTCGGGCGGCTGGAGTCGCCGGCACGATCGGGCGCGGACAGGGGCGCGGGAACGTGGACCCGCAGGCGGCGACCGGCATCCGGCGGGGTGGCGGCGCAGGCCGGGCACGGCTCGCTCCGGTGGGCGGCGACCAGCTCCGGGAAGCCGTTGAGCAGCGTGCCGGCCAGCCGCGCCGCGGCGTCGAGCAGGCCGCAGGCACCCCGCCCGGGCAGGCCCTGGGCCCAACGGGCCAGGTTGGCCACGCCGTCGGCGTCGCAGCGACCCTCGGCCAGGGCGACCAGCGTGTCGCGCAGGGCCCGGGTGCCGGAGACGCAGACGCCGCACTGGCGGCTGCTCTCGACGGCCAGGTGGTCCACGGCGTCGGTGGCGACGGAGACCGGGCACTCTCCCGGCGCGAGGAAGCGGATCGCGCCGCAGCCGAGACCGGTGCCCGCCTCGGCCAGTCGGGCACGGTCCAGCGGCAGTTCGAGCGCGGTCGACGGGAGGAGCCCGCCGAAGAGGCCGCCCATCAGCACGGCCTTCGGTTCCACTGTCCCTTGCAGGAATGCCAGCTGACGAAGCGTCACACCGTAGCGCTGCTCCGTGAGAACCGGGGCGTCCCGGCCCCCGGAAAGAGTCAGCAGAACCGATTCCGTGGCATCGTGCGCGGCGGCCAGCAGAGCCAGTCGGGCCAGCGTCTCGACGTTGGCCACCAGGGTCGGCGCGCCGCCGACGCCGCGTTCGAAGACGCGCGGCGGCTTGGCCGTCGGCAGGGCCGGTCCGCCGTCGATTCGGCGGACGACGGCGCTCTCCTCCCCCGCAACGTAGGCGGGTTCGGTGCGCACCAGCTCCACAGGCAGCCCGGGGTCGCGCTCGGTCAGCGCCTCGTGGACGCTGCGCTCGGCCGCCGCATCGGACAGGTAGACGTAGGCGCGGTCCGCCCCGGTGATCCGGGCCGCCTGGACGAGGCCGTCCAGGACCAGGTGCGGGCGGGCGCGCAGCAGCCACCGGTCCTTGACCGATCCCGGCTCGCCCTCCTCGCCGTTGGCGACCACGACGGGCGTGCCCGCGCCGTCGCGCACGGCCCGCAGCTTGACCGCCGTCGGAAAGCCGGCTCCGCCGTGGCCGCGCAGTTCCGCGGCCTCGACGCGGGCGAGCAGCTCCTCGGGCGGGAGCTCCGCGCGGTATCCGCCCCGGGCCAGGTAGCAGGCGAGGTTCTCGACCCGGTCCGGGTTCGGCCCGAGGACGGGCGTCGGGCCGCCCGACGGGGCGTGGATCACGGTCAGGGTCATCGCAAACCTGCCTCTGGACGGTGTGGTGCGTCGTGGACGGCCGGCTTCGGCGGCTGCAGGCGACGCAGGCGGTCGACGGCGCGGCTGAGCAGCGCCCGGTCGGTGGCGACCCGGTCGTAGGCGGGGCCGGGCAGGCCGATCAGCATCTGGTGGTGGGCGAGGACGACCTCGCCGGCGACGAGCGCCGCCTCGAGCTCCGCCGGACCCGGCGGCCCTTCCCCGACCGAACCCCTGACCGAACCCCCGGGCGAGCCTCCAGCCGAACCTCCGGCCGCGACGTCGGCGACCAGCTCGGCCACCTCGCGCAGGTAGCCGAGCCAGCTGCGCGGACTGCCGTGCAGGATCAGGCGCTCCACGCGGCG
>NZ_BBPQ01000020.1:95215-110203 GCF_000787855.1 Streptacidiphilus anmyonensis
GTGCAGGATCAGGCGCTCCACGCGGCGGCGTTCCGCCTCCGGGCCCGAAGGGGTGCCGCCGCTCCCGCCGCGCAGCCGGGCCACTGCGTAGGGCAGCTCGCGCTCGGGCTCGGGGGTGAGTCCGAGCCAGGCGTTCCTGCGGGATCCGTGCATGCCTGCCTCCGTGGTGGGACGGGGTGCGATGCCGAGGGGTCCGAGTGGGGCCGGACCCTGTGATGCCGAGGGGTCCGGGTGGGGGCCGGACCGCGGGAGTGGGGTGGGGAGAGGTGCCGCGTCCGGGGGAACGGGCCGCTCCTGGGATGGGACGTCAGGAGCGCCGGTGTCGGCCGGGCGGCGTGGTCGCCACGGTACTGATCAACCAGTTAGTCAGCAAGTATTGACACCGGGGACGTGAAGGCGCAACCTTGCCGCACCGCTCGCTGAGCAGACAGTCAGTCTCTGCCCCACCCCAGGCCCCGCGCGATGAGCAGGAGCGCCATGCAGTCCGAACTGACCCGACCCGGCCCCGCCCCGGCCGCTCCCGACGGGAGCTCCGTCCCTGCGGCCGCCCTGGCCGCCCGCTACTACACCGATCCGGCCGTCGCCACGGCCGAGCGCGACCACGTCTTCGCCCGCTCCTGGCAGCTGGTCTGCCACGAGACGGACCTGCCGGGCCCCGGGGCCCGGCTCAGCGCCCGGGCCGCAGGACGCGAGGTCCTGGTGGTCCGCACGGAGGACGGCGGTCTCAAGGCCCACCTCAACGTCTGCCGCCATCGCGGCACCCGGCTGGTCTCCGCCCCCGAGGCGTCCGGCAAGGCCATCCGCTGTCCCTACCACGGCTGGACCTACCGGCTCGACGGGAGCCTGGTCGGCGCACCGGAAGCCCGGCAGATCCCCTGCCTGGACAAGCCGAACCTCGGGCTCCTCCCGGTCGCGGTCGAGTCCTTCCTCGGCTTCGTCTTCGTCAACATCGACGGGCGTGCCGCGCCGCTGGCCGAGCAGTGCGCCGGGCTGGCCGACGCGGTCGGCCGCTACCTCGGCGCGGACCTGGTCCCGGTCGGCAAGTACCGGATCCACGACCTGGACAGCTTCGAGGTGCAGCGGGCCAACTGGAAAGTAGCCGTGGACAACTACCTGGAGGGCTACCACGTCCCGGTCGCCCACCCCGGGCTGATGCGGCTGTTCGACTACCAGAACTACGTGGCCAGCGAGCTGCGCGAGTCCTACGCCCTGTTCCAGGTGCCGCTCCGGGACAAGCCCTCGTCCAACTTCGTCGAACGGCTCTACCAGCGGGTGGCGTCCCCGATGCCGGGTCTGACCGAAGCCGACCGGCGCGTCTGGCGCTACGCGGTGATCTACCCGAACACCCTTCTCGACTTCTACCCTGACCATGTGCTCGCCTGGACCGCCATCCCCACCGCACCCGACCGGGTCGCCGTCGGCGGCGCCTGGTACACCAAGCCGGGCGCCGGCGCCCGCACAGCCCTCGCCCGGCGGCTCAACATCCACATCGGCTGGATCACCAACGACGAGGACGCCGAGTTGGTGGCGCGTGTCCAGCAGGGCCTCGGCACACCGGGGTTCGAGCCCGGTCCGCTCTCGCGACGCGAGTCGGCGGTAGGTTGGTTCGCTGAGCGGATCCGCGCCGACCTCGACGGCGTCGTCGGCCCCGCCGCCCCGACCACCGACCCCGGAGCGTCCGCGTGAGCGCCACGACCCGCCCGGCCCCCGCCGCGACGGCCAACCGCCGCGCCAGCCACGAGGAGCGCGCGGAGCAGACGCGCCGCGTCATCCTGCTCGCGGCGTGCGAGACGATCGCCGAGGTCGGCTTCGAGAAGGTCCGGATGCGCATGGTGGCGGAGCGGGCCGGGGTCTCCTCGGCGCTGCTGCACTACCACTTCGAGAACCGCGAGAAGCTCTTCCTCGAGGCGCTGACCTTCTCCTACGAGCACGCGGGCGTCGAGGGCTACGCCGCCGAGCCGCCGGACGAGCTGCCGCAGACCTGGCGGTTGGCCCGCGTCATCGACGCCTGCCTGCCGATCGACACGGAGCTGCGCCGGGACTTCCTGCTCTGGCAGGAGCTGCACCTGCGCGCCGTGCGCGACGCCGACTCGCTCGGCGTCGCCCGGGACCTGTACGGCAATCTGCGCGACTGGATCGCGGGCGTCGTGCGTGACGGCCAGGCCGCGGGCGAGTTCGGGCCCTGCGACGTCGGCCGGCTGGCGGATCTGGTGATCGCGCTGACCAACGGATACGGCACCCGGATCCTGATCGGCTCCTCCGCGACCGACGTGGCCGACGCGCGCGACCAGATCTGGTCCCTCGTCACCCCGCTGCTGGGCGTCACCGCTCCCTTCCCGCACGCGACCCACACCGGCAGCCCGCGCCACCACGGCTGACCACGGTTCCCCGCACACATCCACCGTCCACCCGGCAGCGGTGTGGACGCCCCCGGTGCAGCCTCCCTTGAACAGAGCCAGGGATCCCGCACACCCTCACACCCCCTCGGTCACCTCCAACCGGCTCGCCCCCGCCGGTCCACCCACCTGGAGAGGACACAGATGTCCGACCACCTCCCCCAGCGCTCCCAGCTCTCCCGCAGATCCCTGCTCCGCGCCGGCGGGCTCGGCGTGCTGGGCCTGGGCCTCGCCGGCTGCGGCTTCAGCCAGCCCGCGACCGCGTCCCCCGCGCAGACCGACAAGCCCATCGACGTGAAGGTCGACGGCCCGCTCGTCTACTTCAACTGGGCCGACTACATCGACCCCTCCGTCTTCGCCGGGTTCCAGAAGGAGTACGGCGTCAAGATCGTCCAGTCCAACTTCGACTCGATGCCCGGCATGGTCGCCAAGCTGGACGCCGGGAACAAGTACGACGTCATCTTCCCGTCGGCCAAGTACGCGCAGCGGCTGGCCCAGGCGGGACGGCTGCGCGCCATCGACCACACGAAGCTGCGCAACGCCGAGCTGGTCTTCGGCAGCTACCCCTACTTCGAGGACCCCTGGTACGACCCGAAGTCCGCGCACACCGTGCCGTTCACGATGTACAAGACCGGCATCGGCTGGCGCCGCGACAAGCTCGGCGCGCTGACCGGCTCCTGGCAGGACCTGTGGGACGCGCAGTCCAGCGGCACGACCTTCCTCCTCGACGACGAGGACGAGGTGCTCGGCATGGCCGCGCTGAAGCTCGGCCTGGACCCGAACACCAGCGCCCAGGGCGACCTCGACCGGATCACCTCGCTGCTGCACACGCTCCGTCCGAATCTCCGGGGCTTCTCCAGCGACGACTACAACAACCTGCTCGACGGCACCGCCACCATGACCCAGGCCTGGAGCGGGGACATGGTCTGCGTGCTCAACCAGGCGAAGGACGCCACGCTCTACGGCTTCGAGGTGGCCAAGGAGGGATCGCCGATCAACTCCGACTGCTTCGCGATACCCGCCGACGCCGAGCATCCGGGCACGGCGATGCTCTTCATCGACTATCTGCTGCGGCCCGAGAACGCCATCAAGACCATCCAGTACCTCGGCTACCCGATGCCGGTCCACGGCACCGAGTCCACCTACGCGGGGCTGGTCAAGCAGCTGCCGCAGTGCATGATCGAGCCCGGCGACCTCAAGCCCTCCCTCTACTTCCGCAATCCGACGGCGGCCGGCGCCCAGGCGCGCGACACCGCCTGGACCGACGTGAAGGCGGGCTGAGATGGCGCTGCGCACCCCCGTCCGCGCCGAGACGCCGGCCGGCGGCAGAACCGCCCGCCGCGACCGGCGGCCCCGCCCCTCCGCCGCCGGCGCGCGGATCTGGACCTGGCTCACCCTGCCCGGCACCGTCTGGATGTCGGTGTTCTTCATCGCCTCGCTGCTGCTGGTGGCCGCGATCTCCTTCGGCACCACCGACGAGCTCGGCGACCCCCGCTTCGGCACCAACCTCGGCAACCTCAAGGCGCTCGCCGACCCGGCCTACCGCGACGTCATGGTCCGCTCGCTCGGCTACGCGCTGCTGACCTCGGTGATCTGCCTGCTGATCGCCTACCCGGTCGCCTACGCCGTCGCGCTGCACGCGGGCCGCTTCAAGAACGCGCTGATCGCGGCGATCGTCGTGCCCTTCTTCGCCAACTACCTGGTGCGGATGTACGGGTGGTCGGTGCTGCTCGCCGACGACGGACCGGTGCTGCGGGTGCTGCGCGCCGTCGGACTGGCGGGCGCCCATACGAAGATCCTCAACACCGGCTTCGGCGTCATCGCGGGCCTGGTCTACGGCTTCGTCGTCTTCATGATCATCCCGCTCTACGCCGCCATGGAACGCATGGACACCTCGCTCATCGAGGCCGGACGCGACCTGTACGGCGGGCCGCTGCGCACCTTCCTGTTCGTCACCGTCCCCGCCACCCGGCAGGGTGCGGGAGCGGGCGTGGTGCTGGTCTTCCTGCCCGCCATGGGCGACTTCGTGAGCGCGCAGTTCATGGGCGGGCCGAACCAGATCATGATCGGCAACCTGATCCAGGACAAGTTCTTCGAAGGCCAGAACTGGCCCCTCGGCTCGGCGCTGACGATGGCGCTGATGGCCGTGCTGCTGATCGCGATGTTCGGCTACCTGCGGCGCGCCCGCAAGGACGAGGCGGAGGCCACCCGATGAACCCGACCGCTCCCGCGCCCGCTCCTACTCCCGTGACCGCTCCCGCTCCCGCTCCCCTCCGGCGGCGCAGACGTCGCGGCCAGCGCCGCAAGCCGGTCTTCGCGATCGCCGTCACCGTCGTCTTCTTCGTCCTGCTCTACCTGCCGATCGCCATGGTCGTGCTCTTCTCCTTCAACTCCCAGAAGTCCCTGACCGTCTTCAAGGGCTTCTCGCTGCGCTGGTACGAGGCGTTCTTCCACGACAGCGTGCTGCTCGGCTCGCTCGGCATGAGCCTCGAGGTCTCGCTCGTCGCCATGGCCGGCTCGGTCGTGCTGGGCGTGGCGCTGGCGCTGGGCCTGGTGCGCAACAAGGGCAGGCTCGGCGCCTACGCCGGGCTGATCATGATGGTCCCGCTGATCACCCCGGAGATCGTCACCGGCGTCGCCTCGCTGCTGCTCTTCAAGGGCCTCGGGATCACCCTCGACAGCGGCACGGTGATGATCGCCGAGGTCACCTTCTCCATCTCCTACGTCACCGTCATCCTGCGCTCCCGCGTCGCCGCGCTGAACCCGGAGGTCGAGGAGGCCGCGATGGACCTCGGTGCGACGCGCTGGCAGGCGCTGCGGCTGGTCACCCTGCCCGCGCTACTGCCGGCCATCCTGGCCAGCGCGGTGCTGATCTTCGCCCTCGTCTTCGACGACTTCGTGCTCGCCTACTTCACCACCGGCGTCGACCCGCAGCCGCTCGCCGTCCGCATCTACTCCGCGATCCGCTTCGGCGTCGAACCCACCATCAACGCCGTCGGAACGCTGATGCTGGCCGGCTCCATCACCCTCATCGGCCTCGCCCTGGCCATCCCGCGCCTCTTCGGTCGCCGCGGCGGCCTCGACCTCATCTCCGGGGAGTGACACCCATGACGCCGACCGCAGCGACGCCCGCCGCCGAAACCGCCTCCGCCGACCCGACCGTCCCCGCCGTCAGGCTCGACCACGTCAGCAAGGAGTTCAACGGCTCCCACGCGGTGCGCGACCTCGACCTGGACATCGCGCCCGGGGAGTTCTTCTCCCTGCTCGGCCCCTCCGGCTGCGGCAAGACCACCACCCTGCGCATGATCGGCGGCTTCGCCGACCCGACCGAGGGCGCGGTGCTGCTCTCCGGCGAGGACGTGACCGCGCTGCCGCCGAACAAGCGCAACGTCAACACCGTCTTCCAGAGCTACGCGCTCTTCGACCACCTCAGCGTCGCCGACAACATCGGCTTCGGCCTCAAGCGCAAGGGCGTGCCGAAGCCGGAGATCCGCGAGCGGGTGGGCGCGATGATCGACCTGGTGCAGCTGGGCGGCATGGCCGAGCGCAAGCCGCGTACCCTCTCCGGCGGGCAGCGCCAGCGCGTCGCGCTGGCACGGGCGTTGGTCAACCGCCCGGCCGTGCTGCTGCTCGACGAGCCGCTGGCCGCGCTCGACCTGAAGCTGCGGCGGCAGATGCAGGTGGAGCTGAAGCAGATCCAGCGCGAGGTCGGCATCACCTTCGTCTTCGTCACCCACGACCAGGACGAGGCGCTCACCATGTCCGACCGCGTCGCGGTGATGAACGGCGGCCGGGTGGAGCAGTGCGGGACGCCCGAGGACGTCTACGAGCGGCCCGAGAGCCGGTTCGTGGCCGCGTTCATGGGCACCTCCAACCTCGTGAGCGGCGTCTACCGGGACGGCGCGGTCCTGATCGAGGGCGGGCCTGCCCTGCCGGTCGGCCGTCGGCCCGGGATCGGCGAGGGCAGCGCGGTGGACCTGTCGATCCGGCCGGAGAAGATCTGGCTCTCCGACTTCGAACCCGGCATGCCCGTGGTCAACGGCGTCATCCGCGAGACGGTCTACTCCGGTCCCACCACGACGTACCTGATCGAGCTCGCCCCGGGGATCACCGTCGCCGCGCTGGAGCAGAACACCGCCCGCGCCCGCATGGAGGACCGCTGGGAGGGCGGCGAGACCGTCGAGCTGGGCTACGACCCCGACCACTGCCTGGTGCTGAGCCACTGAGTCCTCCGGACTCCCCTCCCCGGCCCCCGTCCGCTGCCGTCCGCAGCAGCCACGCGCGGGCCGGGGCTTCAGCCATCAGCCGTCTGCCGTCTGGCGTCTGGCGTCTGCCGAAAGCTGCGAGCCGGGCGATGCGCGCCGCACCGTCGGCGGCTCCGTGCGAGTCCCTGGCCGACCCCCGGCCGGGCGGCCGGGTCGACGCGCGGGGACACGGACGCGCCCTCGGCCGCCCATGAGAGGAAACCGTATGAACCACGACGTCATCGTGCTCGGCGCGGGTCTGGCCGGGCTGAGCGCGGCACGCGATCTCGCCGCCGGCGGGGTCGACGTCCTCGTCGTCGAGGCCCGGGACCGCGTCGGCGGACGGGTCGAGCAGCAGCAGCTCCCCGACGGCCGCCTGGTCCAGCTCGGCGGGGAGGTCGTCGGGCGCGCGCACAGCGCCTATCTGGGCCTGGTCGCCGAGCTGGGCCTGACGCTGGTCCCCAGCTACGTCGCCGAACCGGGCCTCATCGCCCGCGCCACGCCCGAGGGGGTGTCCGCGGGCGATCCGCCGCACTGGTTCGGTCCCGACGACGAGGCCGAACACCAGGCCGTCACCGCCGAGTTCGTCGCCCTGGCGGCGACGGTCGACCCGGACGCCCCGTGGTCGCACCCCGACGCGACGGCCCTGGACGCGCTCTCGGTCGGGGCGTGGCTGCGGTCGCGCAAGGCACCGGCAGCCGTGGTGCGCCTGTGGGAGATCGGCGCGCTCGGGCTCGCCGACGGCTCGGTCGAGCGCACCTCGCTGCTCGCCGCGCTGCGCAAGCAGGCCGCCGTGCCGAGCTCGGGCCACTACGACTACGAGGACTGGGAGGGCCTGCGCGTCGCCGAGGGCTCGGCGACGGTCGCGCTGCGCATGGCCGAGGAGCTCGGCCCGCGCGTCCGGCTGGGCGCCCCGGTGACCGCGCTCGACGTCCGGCCCGGCCGCTGCACGGTCCGCCTGCGCGGCGGCGAGACGCTGAGCGCGTCGGCCGTGGTCAGCGCCCTGCCGGTGGGCCCGCTGCGGGACGTCGCCGTCACGGGCGTCTCCGACGCGCGATTGGCCTCCCTGCACGCGCAACGCCACGCGCTCGCAGCGAAGTTCGTGGCCGCCTACGGCGGGCCGTTCTGGCGGGAGCGGGGCCTGAGCGGCCTGTCGGAGTGCGAGGGCGTGCTGGGCAGCACCTGGCCGCAGAGCACGGCCGTGCTGTCGGCGCTGGTCCCGCCGGAACGGCTGGGCGTGCTGCTCGGCATGCCGCCCCAGCGGCGTGAGCGCGAACTGCTGGCGGAGATAGCCGGGTTGTACGGGCCGGAGGCCGAGGCACCCCTCACGACATGGCTGCGCTGCTGGGGCACGGACCCGTGGACGCAGGGCTACGTGACCCAGTGGGTGCCGGGCGACGTGCAACGCGTCGGCCCCCTCCACGGCACGCACGAGCCGCCGTTCTACGTCTGCGGCGCCGACCAGTGGGTCGCCGGCTACATGGAGGGCGCCGTCCGCACCGGCCGCGCCGCCGCCGAGGAGGCACTGCGCCGTGGCTGATCTCTCGTCACTTCCACTCGTCCGCCACCACATCGGCGGCAAGGACCGTGCCTCGGCCTCCGGTGCGGAGACCGTCCTGGTCGATCCGACCACCGGACGGCCGCACGCCCGCGCCGCGTGCTCGGACGCGGCCGACGTCGACGCGGCCTGCCGCGCCGCCGACACGGCCTTCGAGCGCTGGTCGCGGACCACGCCGGCGGAGCGCCAACGCGCGCTGCTGCGCCTCGCCGACACCATGGAGTGGCACGCCGAGGAGTTCGCCGCCGCCGAGACCGCCGACACCGGCAAGCCGCGCCTGGCCTTCCTGGCCGACGAACTCCTCGCCGTCGTCGACACGTTGCGGTTCTTCGCGGGCGCGGCCCGCGCGCTGCCCGGGAGCGTGGCCGCCGAGTACGCCGAGGACCGCACCTCGCTGCTGCGCCGCGAACCGCTCGGCGTCTGCGCGCAGATCACGCCGTGGAACTACCCGCTGATGATGGCCGTGTGGAAACTCGCCCCGGCCCTGGCGGCGGGCAACACCGTCGTGCTCAAGCCCGCCGACACCACCCCGTCGTCCACGGCGCTGCTGGCCCGCCTCGCGGCCGAGCACTTGCCGCCGGGGGTGCTCAACGTCGTCTGCGGCGACCGGGCCACGGGCGCGGCGCTGGTCGCCCATCCGACACCCGCCATGGTCGCGGTCACCGGCAGCGTGCGCGCCGGGCGCGAGATCGCGGCGGCCTGCGCGGCCGACCTCAAGCGCCTGCACCTCGAACTCGGCGGCAACGCACCGGTCCTGGTCCACGACGACGTGGACGTCGAGGCGACGGCGGCGGCCCTGGCGGACGTGGCCTTCTACAACGCGGGCCAGGACTGCACCGCCGCGACCCGGCTGCTGGTCCACCGCGGCGTCCACGACGCCTTCCTGGCCGCCTTCGCCGAGCATGCCGCCAAGCTGCGCACGGGCGGGCCCGACGAACCGGACGCCGCCTTCGGCCCGTTGAACAGCGCCGCCCAACTGGCCCGGGTGCAGGGCCTACTGGCACGCCTGTCGGCCCACGCGGAGATCGTCACGGGAGGGCGCGTGGCGGAGCGGGACGGCTTCTTCCACGAGCCGACGGTGGTCGCCTCGGTCCGCCAGGAGGACGAGATCGTGCAGGAGGAGGTCTTCGGCCCGGTCGTCACCGTCCAGCCCTTCGCGGACGAGGCGGAGGCGCTGCGGCTGGCCAACGGCGTCCGCTTCGGTCTCGCCGCGAGCGTGTGGACCCGCGACGTCGACCGGGCCATGCGGGCGACCCGTGCGCTGCGCACCGGGATCGTCTGGGTCAACACGCACGGCACCACGGTCTCCGAGATGCCGCACGGCGGCCGTGGCCAGTCCGGCTACGGCAGCGACCTGTCCATGACCGGCCTGCTGGAGTACACACAGGCCAAGCACGTGATGGTCTGACGACACGGGGGCCGCGGACGGCGAAGGCCGCCGACCGGAGAGGGGTCGGCGGCCTTCGCTCCTGTTCCGGAACCGTCCGGACTCAGAGAATCGCGCCCGGACGGTACTTGGCCGCCTCCGGGTAGCGGGCCGTGACCTGCTCGACGCGCGCGACGACCTCGCCGACCTGCGCGGCGGCCGCACCGGTGAAGGAGAGCTTGTCGGCCAGCAGCGCGTCCAGCGCGTCGCGGTCCAGCGGGATCCGCTCGTCCGCCGCGAGGCGGTCCAGCAGCTGGTTCTCGCGCACGCCCTGACGCATCGCCAGCGCCGAGCCGACCGCGTGCTCCTTGATCGCCTCGTGCGCGGTCTCGCGGCCGACACCCGCACGCACCGACGCCATCAGCACCTTGGTGGTGCCGAGGAACGGCAGGTAGCGGTCCAGTTCGGCGGCGATGACGGCCGGGAACGCACCGAACTCGTCGAGCACCGTCAGGAAGGTCTCGACCAGGCCGTCGAAGGCGAAGAACGCGTCCGGCAGCGCGACGCGGCGCACGACCGAGCACGAGACGTCGCCCTCGTTCCACTGGTCGCCGGAGAGCTCGGAGACCATGGAGGCGTAGCCGCGCAGGATCACGGCCAGGCCGTTGACGCGCTCGCAGGAGCGGGTGTTCATCTTGTGCGGCATCGCGGAGGAGCCGACCTGGCCCTCCTTGAAGCCCTCGGTGACCAGCTCGATGCCGGCCATCAGCCGGATCGTCTTGGCGAGGGAACCGGGCGCGCCGGCCAGCTGCACGAGCGCGGAGAGCACGTCGTAGTCGAGCGAGCGCGGGTAGACCTGGCCGACGCTGGTGAAGCCGTGGTCGAAGCCGAGGTGGCCGGCGACGCGCTGCTCCAGGTCGGCGAGCTTGGCGGCGTCGCCGCCGAGCAGGTCCAGCATGTCCTGGCTGGTGCCGACCGGGCCCTTGATCCCGCGCAGCGGGTAACGGGCGATCAGCTCCTCCAGCCGGGTGAAGGCGACGAGCAGCTCGTCGGCGGCGGTGGCGAAGCGCTTGCCGAGGGTCGTCGCCTGGGCGGCGACGTTGTGGGAGCGCCCGGCCATCACGAGCTCGCCGTGCTCGGCGGCGAGCTGGGCGAGCCGCGCGAGGAGCGCGACCGTGCGGTCGCGGACGTGCTCCAGGGACTGCTTGAGCTGGAGCTGCTCGACGTTCTCGGTCAGGTCGCGGGAGGTCATGCCCTTGTGGACCTGCTCGTGGCCGGCGAGGGCGTTGAACTCCTCGATCCGCGCCTTCACGTCGTGGCGGGTGACGCGCTCGCGCTCGGCGATGGAGGCGAGGTCGACCTGGTCGATCACCCGCTCGTAGTCGGCGACGGCGCCCGCGGGCACCTCGATCCCCAGGTCGGCCTGAGCCTTCAGCACGGCCAGCCACAGCTGCCGTTCGAGGACGACCTTGTGCTCGGGGGACCACAGCCGCGCAAGCTCGCCGGAGGCGTAGCGGGCGGCCAGGACATCGGGGATGAAGGGCTTGGCGCTCACGCTGGGCAATTCTAACGTGCAGCTCAGCGCTCAGCCGCACCGGCCACGCGCCCCCACCCCCACGCGCGTCGCGCCACACGACCGCAGGGCCACGCCGGGAGGACGCCAGGGGCCGTGCGGGGCTCTCGCCGAGCGGCGTCCGCAGCCGGGCCGGGGCACACGGCGACGACTGTCGCCAGCGCTCGAGCTGCCCAGCCGGCCCCCGGGCAAGCCCCACTCTCCCCTCTGAACGCGAACGCGGCAGGGCCACGCCGGAAGGACGCCCGCGCCGTGCGGGGCTTCGCCGAACAGCGCGCGCCGCCGGGCCGGGCACATGGCTGCAACCCGTCACTGTCCAGGGCGTCCGGCGACTCGGGTCGGGCCCCGGGGCCCTGGGGTCCGACGGGCGGTTCGGCCGGGCCGTGGTGCGGGGACGTCGAGGGGCGGGGGCGGCGGGACGCCGCCGGGCACCCCGGTCCCCGGGGCACGCACGGCTCCCCATACGCTGCACCGACACATCGGAGGGGACGGCAGGGTCGATGATCGGCAGTTTTCTGGCATTCGTGGTGTTTCCGCTGGTCGCCGCCGGGCTCGTGCGGTGGGCCGCGGCCCGCCGGCGGCGGGGGCTGGCGGCGGGGAGGGCGGTGCACTTCCGGGGGCGCCTCGACGGCCGGAAGGGCCGGCTGCTCGCCGACCCGCGTCTCGACACCCCGGTCTTCCTCGACCGCGCCGGAAAGGCGACGGCGCTGCCACGCGGCGGCGCGGCCCTCGACGCCAACGTGCTGACCGCGCCGACCGGTGAGCGCGCCCTGGAGCGGGTCGGTCTGCGCTACCGGACGCCTGACGGTGTGACGGTCCGGCTGCGCCTGGCCACGTCCGACGCGCGGAGCGTCGGCGCCTGGCTGTCCGAGGACCCGGGCCCCTCCGGCGCGCCCGCCGCCGCACGCCGGCTCCCGCTGCCGACGGCGCCGCTCTGGGCCGTGCTCTGTCTCGCGGCGTCCCTGCTGGTGGGCCTGGCGGCGGCGGACGTGGAGCTGCTCGGGCAGCACACCACCGCGCGCGTGCTGCGCGTCGTCCCGGACGAGGGGGCGTGCCGGGTCGCGTGGTCCGGCGGCACCCTGCACGCGACGGTGGACTGCGACACCGCGCGGGTCCGCGTCGGCGACCCGCTGCCCATCGTCGCGCTTCCCTGGCCCTTCCTCGGCGAGGCGTTCGACACGGTGACCACCCCGACCGTGGCCGCCGTCGCCGGAGGCGGCTTCGGGCTGCTGGGCCTGCTCGGCGCCGTCGTGGTCACCCCGCTCGCCTGTGCGCGCAGGGTGCGGCGGGCGCAGGCGGCGGGGCCGGCCCTTCCCGAGGGGTCGCCCGCAGGACCGGAGGAGGAGGCCGAGGCCGACTGGCCGGACGGGCTGAACATCGAGCTGACCTACGCGGGCCTCGCCGCGGCCGCGCGCCACGGCGACCGTCACCGGCCCGGGGCGCGGGTCTCCGCGCCCCGCCGCGGACCGGGGCAGACCTCGGTGTCGCCGCGCCGGTGGGTGCTCGTCACGGTCCTCGGCACCGGCGGCTGGTGGTTCCTGACGGTCTCTCTCGGCGCCATGTTCGACGACCGCTTCCAACTGGGCCGCTGGCGCTTCCTGGTGTTCGGCGCCATCGCCGTCGCCGCTCTCGCCCGGATCGGCTGGTACGCGGTCGACCGCTCGGCGGTGTGCGGGCCGGTGCTGCGGGCCGCGCGGCGGGACACGCCGGATGCCGAGTGGCAGCCGATGCGGTACGTCCGGCTGCGCCAGGGGCCGGGCGAGATGGCGCTGGTGCTGTTCCGCGCCGACGGCGGCGAGGTCGCGCCGCCGCGCTTCCTGCAGCCGATCCCGCCGTGCCGGGGCAGTGAGCGACGCACCGTGGGCGGTCCCGCAGCGGTGGGCGAGGCGCTGGTGCACGACACCGGCCTCGGGATGCTGGTCTGCGAGATAGACGGGGTCCGCTACCTCCCCAGGGGCCGCGTCACCGACCTCGCGGCCGACCCGTACCGGGGCCGCAGCATGGTGCTCGGCTACGCGGAGAGCCACCGCCGCTCCGTCGGCCGGCGCTGACACCCGGACCATGCGACGGACGCTCGGCCGAGCGACCGACGACCGCCGTCGCCGGCGGACGCCGCGGCTACCCGTGCTCCGCGCGCCGGCGGATCCGGGACTCGATCCCGTCGAGCGCCAGGTCGAGGCTCTCCGCGAAGTTGTAGTCCCGCTTCGCGGCCATCGTCTCGCCCGCCCGGGTGGGCATGATCCGTTCCGCGTTGTCGACGTGGCGGCGGTCGACCTCCGCCGCGAGGCCGACCACCGCCTGGTGGTACTCCTCCTCACTCAGCCCGGATTCGCGCACTCGGATCAGCTGCTGGGCCTCGGAGGTGGCGAAGCCGTAGACGAACTGGAAGAGCAGCCCGAGCGCGCCCGCGTACTGCTCGCGCGGCAGGCCCGTGCGCTCCGCCGCCGCGATCGCGCTGGAGGAGAAGAAGAGCGCGTGCGGGCCCAGCGGCAGCACCTCGCCCGCGACGCGGGTGGCCCACAGGTGGCGGCGGTAGAAGTCGCGGTACTCGTTGGCCATCACCCGCAGGTGCTCGCGCCAGTCGCCGTCCTCGCCGAGCGGCGGGATCCGCATCTCGCCGAGGGCCTCGTCGAGGGCGAGCTCCAGCAGTTCGCCCTTGTTGTCGACATACCAGTAGACCGACATGGGGGTGACTCCGAGCTCCGCCGCCAGGCGGCGCATGGAGAAGCCCTGGTCGCCCTCGGCGTCGAGCAGCTCGACGGCGGCCCGCACGATGCGCTGGCGGGAGAGCCCGCTGGGCGCGGTGCCCCGCTTCCGTTCCCGTGGCGGCCTGGCCCAGACGCTGACCTGCGGGACCGCGGCTGGGTTCGGCGACGTGGACTTCTGCGGGGCCATGCGGCGATCGTAGTGCCGCAGGGAGGCGCGCACGGCTCGCGCCGCCGGTCAGGCGGCCGTGGCGGGCCCGGGCCGGCGGGGCCCGCCGCCGGGCCCCTCCCCCCGTGGCCGAGGACCGGGTGGGCCGGACACACCGTGCCGCGCAGCGCCTCCAGGTCCGCGACCAGCGTCAGATGCGGCCGCTGCCCACCGGTGACCGGCAACCGCCCCCCATCCAGCGCCAGACCGGTCACCACCTCCAACGCCCCACCCATCCGCTCCGCATGCCCACGCACCTCCCCCTCCACCGGGGCACCCATCGCCGCCTCCAACGCGATCCGCAACCGCTCCCCCGCCACCGGCGACAACTCCCCCGACAGCACCCAGAACGGCTCGTCCGTCGTCCCGGTCGGCGACAACCGCACCCACGACCGGAACACCCCCGGCCCTCCGGCACCCTCCCCCGAGCCGTCCGGCTCCGGCACCAGATGGGCATGCAGCTGCCGCGCCGCCTGCCGCAACTGCACCAGATGCAAACCCGGGGCATGCGCCACCATCAGCTCCTGCGCCTGCCCGCGCGCCCGCCCGTCCTCCACCGGCGCCAGCTCCCGCGCCAGCACCTCCACCTGGTCCGCCGACAACCCACCCCCGGCCAAAGCCGCCCGCACCACCGGCAACCGGTCCAGCTCACGCGCCAACCGCACCATCCGCTCCGCCCGCCCCCGCGACATCTGCCCATGCGTCCGCAGAAACCCCCGCGTCGAACGCGACCGCACCGCCAACGCCCCACCCGAACGATCGAACAACGCCAACCGACGCAACTTCTCCGCCGCCAGCCGCTCCTCCAACCGCTCCAACGCCAGCAACTGCTCCGCCTGGAAATGCGCACCCGCCGCCACCAACACCTCATCCCCCTCCCCCGCCAACGCCGCCAACACCCCATGCACCCCCACCGGCAACGTCCGCAACGCATCAAC
>NZ_BBPQ01000019.1:0-8900 GCF_000787855.1 Streptacidiphilus anmyonensis
AACACCGGACCTGACGGGAACGGCGGCTGCACGGACGTGGCGAAGCCACCTGGACCGGGGACGACCGCGACCTCGGTCTCCACAGTGACTGTCATCTTGGGTGTGTTCCTCCCCGTAGGCGTGGGCCGGCTCCTCCTCCCCCGGGCCGGCCCACACCGCGGTCGTGTCTGATGCCTGGACTACTGCGAGATGACGATCGACTGCGCGGCCTCGGACTCCGCGTCCGCACCGTTGGAGCCGATGTTCAGCGCGCTGGAGTGGTTGTGCGCGTTGACGGTGGCGACGTGCTTGGTCACGTTGACCGTCTTGGTGAAGTTGAACTTCAGCCGGCCCAGCGCCTCACGGCCCGGCAGCAGCTCGGCCGACTCGGCGTCCAGCTCGTGCATCTCCATGCTCATGGTGTTCTCCCTCGGTGGTTTCGATCAGTGGGCGGGATTGCGGGTGGTGCGGTGCGCGGACTACTGGTGGATCGTGATCGACTGCGACGCGTCGGCGGCGGCGGTCGCGTCGTGCGAGCCGATGTTCAGCGCGCTGGAGTTGTTGTGCGCGTTGACGGTGGCGACGTGCTTGGTCACGTTGACCGTCTTGGTGAAGTTGAACTTCAGCCGGCCCAGCGCCTCGCGGCCCGGCAGCAGCTCGGCCGACTCGGCGTCCAGCTCGCGGATGTCCATGCTCATGAGTCCCCCTCGGGGTGCGGTAGTGGGCGGCGTCCGATCGTCCAATTCCGTCGGACGCCTTGTCCAACGAGATTGGACAGTAGTCGTGTGACGATCGGCGACGCAAGGGCTTTCTGGCGACTCTCTGTCACAGACTCGTAACAGAGAGAAATGTGCAGGTGAGCGGCGGTGGACCAGCCCGGAAAGGCGTGATCGCCCTAGAATCGAGGCCGCACGACCGCCGGTTCGGCCGGCCCGAGCGGAACACGAGGGAGGGTGCAGGGTGTCCAACGCACTGCAGGCGCTCATGCGAGAGCGACTGGATCGGCAGGGCTGGTCCTACGGCGACGTGGCGCGCCGGGGCGAGATCCCCCGTTCCACGGTGCACCACCTCGCGACCACCGACCGACTGGTGCGGATGCCCCAGCCCGCCACCCTCGAGGGCCTGGCCCGCGGTCTCGAACTGCCACTGGACACGATCCGCCGCGTCGCGGCCGAGGCCTGCGGGATCCACCTGTACGAGGCGGCCCCGGACCCCGAGGTCGACGTGCTCATCGCGAGCGTCCAGCAGTTGTCGCCGGAGAACCGGCGCCACGTCGCCGCCCTGGTCGAATCCCTGCTCGAACGCAGCCGTCATCCCGAGGGCCCCGAGAGCCCCGAGGGTGAAGCTTCGGACTGAAGTCGGATAAGGACGTCCGGCTGGCCGAAACGGTTGCAGCTACGCCCGATTCCGACCGGGATGAGCGAATTCGGCGATTGCCAGGGGCCAAAGCACCTTCCTGGGTCTAGCGTCTTCAGCCAACAGGCCCTCCGCCTCCGGCGGACCCTGTCGAACGTTGGCAACAAGGCCAGGGGGGACACGTGCTGGTCGTGCAAGGAGGCCCCACCACCGCGGTGGTCCGGGGCCGCACCGGGGAGTCCGTCATCCTGCTCTCGGGCGAACTGCCCGCGGAGCTCACGGAGGACGCCCTCGGACCGGTACTGGACGTCGCGGCGGCCGTCCTGGACGGCGAGGAGATGATCCTCTTCCGCCGCTGCCTCGACGCACTGCGCCGCGGCGACGTCGGACGCACCCGTCGGATCGAGATCGACGGCGCGGTGCTGACCGTCTACTCCGACTGAGGCTACTGACGATCCGTCACCGGAACGCGATCAGCCCTCCCGGTCCGAAGACCGGGAGGGCTGATCGTTTCCAGCGTGCGCGAGGGGGGACTTGAACCCCCACGCCCCGAAGGGCACTAGCACCTCAAGCTAGCGCGTCTGCCATTCCGCCACCCGCGCTGGTGGCCTGCGCGGTTCCCCGCGCTGACGTGCACAACAATACCAAGAAAACAGAGTGCTCCCGACCACCCGGTCTCCGGTCGAAAGGCGTCCCCCGCAAACGCTTTCAGACACGGAGCGTGCATCTTCAGTCACTTTGTGCACTGAGGCCGCCGGGTGGGCAGGACAAGGCTGTGATAGGACGACCTCTCTGCCCAGGAGCGACGACCACTGCTAGCCGAGGATGGCGGAACGAACCATGCATGTCCGCGGAGACCAGCCCTGCGAACCGCCACTCGCGACCGGCGCCGTCCCGGTCGGCGTGGATGTGACACCGCCGCCGGGCGTGGAGGGCGTCTGGCGGTTCGCCGCACCCGCGGTGGATGTGACCGTGTCCCACGCCCGTCACGCCGTGCGGGACCTGCTGTTGGCACAGGGCATCGGCGGCCCCGGGTACCAGGAGCTGCTGGACGGCCTGCTGCTGATCGTCTCCGAGCTGGTCACCAACTCGGTGCGGCACGCGGCGCTGCTCTCCCCCGAGCTGGTGGTCGAGGTGGTGCTCGCCAACGGGTGGGTCCGGGTCTCGGTCGAGGACAGCCACCCCTACCGCCCCAAGGCCCTCTCCGAGGACTTCAACCGCCTCGGCGGCCGCGGCCTCCTGCTCGTCAAGGCGGTCACCGCGGAGTCCGGCGGCTCGTGCGACGTCGAACGCACCCCCGGCGGCGGCAAGGTGGTCTGGGTCGAGCTCCCCATTCCCCGCCCCCGCCTGGGCGGCTGAGAGCCACCCCGTCGGGGGCGCGACGCACCGCTGGACGCACCCCCGGACGCGCCACGAACCGCCCGGCGCGGCGCCCCGCTCAGACGACCGAGCGCCACCAGTGGTCGAGCTTCGGCGGCGCCGCGGCGAGCAGCCGCTCGCCCGGGCGGGGGACGGCCAGGGTGACGCCGGCGGCGTCCGCGGCCTCGCAGAGGCGCTCGACGGGCTCGGACCAGTCGTGGAGGCCGAGGACGAAGGTGCACCAGTGGACCGGCACGAGCAGCCCGCCGCGCACGTCGAGGTGCGTCCGCAGGCCCTCCTCGGGCGTCATGTGGATGTCGGGCCAGTGCTCGCTGTACGCGCCGATCTGGATCAGCGTCAGGTCGAAGGGGCCGAGCCGCTCGCCGGTCCTGCGGAAGCCGTCGAAGTAGCCCGAGTCGCCGCTGTAGAAGACCCGGCGCTCCGCGCCGACGATCGCCCAGGAGCTCCACAGCGTGCCGTTGTTGCGGAAGCCGCGGCCCGAGAAGTGGTACGCCGCCGTGCACTCCAGGCGCAGGCCGCCGATCTCGACCGACTCGTCCCAGTCGAGCTCGATGACGCGCGAGCGCGGCACACCCCAGCGCTCCAGGTGCGCGCCGACGCCCAGCGGGACGACGAACGGGGCGCTCTGCAGCCGGGCGAGGGCCCGGACGGAGTGCATGTCGAGGTGGTCGTAGTGGTCGTGCGAGATGAGGACGGCGTCCACGTCCGGCAGCCGCTCCAGCTCGACCGGCGGGCTGTGCAGGCGGCGCGGGCCGACCGACTGGGACGGCGAGCAGCGCTCCGACCACACCGGGTCGAGCAGGACCCGCTGGCCCTCGATCTCGATCAGCGCGCTGGAGTGGCCGAACCAGGTGACCGCGAGGTCCTCGCTGGCCTCGGCGGCGAGGTCGCGCACGAGCGGGATCGGACGCGAGGGCTTGCGCTGCTGCTTGCCGAAGAGCAGCTCGCGGGCGACGCCGCCGCTGTCGGGGCGGGAGAACTCGCCCGTCCGCTCCGGGCCGGGCGGGTTGTGGAAGACGCCGTCGCGGTACTGCGGGGATTCCCTGAGCCGCTCGCCGCGTCCGCCGGAGGTCGGATCGCCGCCGAAGGCGACCGGTACCTCGCGTGCCGCCCAGGCCGCAGCCGTCGCCCCCGCCACGCCGAGCCCTGCGGCGATCCTCCCCGCTCGGTTGAGTCCCATGCCCCGGCCCTCTCCTTGCTCCGTGCTTTCCGTACAACGACACAACAACACACAACGACGACACAGCGACGCACCTCGGGAACGGTCGACCGGAAGCCGCTGTTCCCGGATCCCGCGATCACTCCTGTGACCTGCACCGCTACCCGCCCCGGCGGTGTCCGAACCTGGGACGGGGGCTGGACGACGGTCCGCCCTCGGTCGGGACGCGACGCCAGCCGCCTGCAACATCCCAGCAGCGTTCCCTCCGGGGGCCGCTGCCGCTGCCGGAGCCGCTGGTGTTCGGAGGTCGACGCCGCGCGGGTCGGTCGGCGCGCGGCCGGTAGGATTGCGGGTCTGATGACTGCCACTCTCGTCGCCAAAGACCTTGCCGCCGGACACGGCGAGCGCGTGCTGTTCTCCGGGCTGGACCTGGTCGTCGCTCCGGGCGACGTGATCGGGTTGGTGGGGGTGAACGGCGCCGGGAAGTCCTCGTTGCTGAAGCTGCTCGCCGGGGTCGACACCCCCGAGGGCGGGAGCATCAAGCTGAGCCCGCCGACCGCGACCGTCGGGTACCTGCCGCAGGAGCCCGACCGCCGCCCCGGTGAGACGGTCGGGGCGTTTCTCGCGCGCCGTACGGGCGTCGCCGCCGCGCAGGCCGCGCTGGACGAGGCGACGCAGGGCCTGGTCGACGGGACGCCGGGCGCGGACGACGCGTACGCCGTCGCGCTGGACCGGTGGCTGGACCTGGGCGGCGCGGATCTGGAGGAGCGCGCCGAGGCCGTCGCCGACGAGCTGGGCCTGGCCGTCGGCCTGGACCAGGAGATGACCTCGCTGTCGGGCGGCCAGGCCGCCCGCGCCGGTCTCGCCTCCCTGCTCCTCTCCCGCTACGACGTGTTCCTGCTGGACGAGCCCACCAACGACCTGGACCTGGACGGGCTGGAGCGGCTGGAGTCCTTCGTCCAGGGCCTGCGCGCAGGGACGGTGCTGGTCAGTCACGACCGCGAGTTCCTCACCCGCACCGTCAACAGCGTGCTGGAGCTGGACCTGCACCAGCAGCAGGTCAACCACTTCGGCGGCGGCTACGCCTCCTACCTGGAGGAGCGCGAGCGCGCCCGGCGGCACGCGCGCGACGAGTACGAGGAGTACGCCGACACCGTCGCGGGCCTGGAGGCGCGGGCGCGGATGCAGCGCTCCTGGATGGAGAAGGGCGTCAAGAACGCCCGCCGCAAGAGCACCGACAACGACAAGCAGGGCAAGGCGTTCCGCTCGGAGTCGACGGAGAAGCAGGCCGCCAAGGCCCGGCAGACGCAGCGTCTGATCGAGCGGCTGGACGTGGTCGACGAGCCCCGCAAGGAGTGGGAGCTGCGCATGGAGATCGCCGCCGCGCCCCGCGCGGGGGCGGTGGTGGCGACGCTGCGCGGCGCCCAGGTCAAGCGCGGCGGGTTCACCTTCGGGCTGGTGGACCTGCAGGTGGACTGGGGTGACCGGATCGCGGTCACCGGTCCCAACGGTGCGGGCAAGTCCACCCTGCTGGCCGCCCTGCTGGGCCGGCTGCCGCTGGACGCGGGCCACGCCGCCCTCGGACCGGGCGTCGTGGTGGGCGAGGTGGACCAGGCGCGCCGCCTCTTCCACGGCGACGTGCCGCTGGTGGAGGCCTTCAGCGCGGCCGTGCCGGACCTCTCCCCCGGCGATGTGCGCACGCTGCTGGCCAAGTTCGGCCTCAAGGCGGTTCACGTGCTGCGTCCGGCGGCGACGCTCTCCCCCGGCGAGCGCACCCGCGCCGCGCTCGCGCTGCTCCAGGGCCGCGGCGTGAACCTGCTGGTGCTGGACGAGCCGACGAACCATCTGGACCTGGCCGCCATCGAGCAGTTGGAGTCGGCCCTGGCCTCCTACGACGGCACGCTGCTGCTGGTCACCCACGACCGCCGGATGCTGGACGCCGTGGAGACCAACCGCCGCGTCCAGGTGGCGGACGGGCGGATCAGCGAGAGCTGAACCGCCCGCGCGGGTGCGGGGACGTGCGCCGGGGGCCTACCGCGCCACCGGCACGTACTTGTACCCGACCCGACGGACCGTCACGATCTGTCCCCGGTAGGCCGATCCGAGCTTACGGCGGAGCCTGGCCACATGGACGTCGACGGTGCGGCCGTCGCCGACGTGGCCGTAGCCCCAGACCGCCTCGACGAGCCGGTCGCGGGTGTGCACCCGGTGCGGGTGCGCGGTCAGATGGGCGAGGAGCTCGAACTCGAGGTAGGTGAGCTCCAGCGGCTCGCCGTCCAGATGGACCGTGCGCAGCTCCCGGTCGACGGCGAGGCCGTCGGCCGAGGTGGTGGCGGGTGTACGGGCGGGCACGGTCGCGGCCACGGCGCCGAGCGTGGGCGCGACCCCCTCCGGCACCAGGACGAGGTACCCGACCAGCGGCGCTCCGGTCTCGGCGTCGAGCTGGAGTCCGGTGACGACATGCGGCGGCAGCCGGTACACGCCGGGCCGCACCGGTTCGTCGGGGCCCACGGAACGCAGCCGGGGGACGGCGGGACGGGCAGGGTTCAGCACGGGAACAGACATGGCAGGACTCGATTCGCGCGGGGTGGACGGGGCGGCGTCTGCGCGCGGAATGGCCCGGAGGATCCCGGAGAAGGGGAGGACTCAGGCCTGCGCGCCGGTCGAGCGGCGACAGGTCTGGTCGAAGTGGAACTGCTGGCGCGAGGGCCAGAACGGTTCGAGGACGGTGTCCATGGGGCCATTGAACCAGATCGTGGCCGTGGCCGCTCTTCCCTTCTTTCTGACGGGCTGTTAGATACACCCTGCGGACGCCCCTGCTCGGGCCTGCCCCCGGGTCAGCTCGGACCTGCCTGGGCCTTGCTCGGGCCTCCGTCGTGGCCGGATCCACCCACCCTGGAGCCACAGAAGGACCCTAGGAGCCGCCCTGTGACATCCGCACCTACGAACGTCGACTCCGCGCCGAGACCCGAGCCCGAACCGGAACCGGAAGCCACCAACCGCCTCGACGGCGCCTCACGCCTGCGCATCTTCGCGGTCATCCTCGTCGTGGTGCTCTTCGCGGAGATCGCCGCCCTGCAGTACACGATGGTCGCCTCGGCCGCGCGCCAGATCGCGCCGAGCTTCCCCGGCGTGGGCGCGAACATCAGCTGGATGGTCATCATCTTCGGCCTGGTCGGCGGGGCCACCACGCCGCTCCTGGGCAAGCTCTCCGACCTGTGGGGCAAACGCCGCACCATGCTGCTGACCGGCCTGTCCTTCGCCGTCGGCACGCTCATCTGCGCCCTCACCCACACCTGGTGGGTCTTCCTGGTCGGCCGCGCGCTGGAAGCCGTGGCCATCTCCGCCCCGACGGTCGCCTACGGCCTCTTCCGCGACATCCTGCCGCGCCGCTACATCCCGGCGGCGATCGGGGTCATCGCCACCGGCCTCGGCATGTCGGCACTGGCTGCGCCGCTGATCGGCGGCTCGCTGGTGGACGCGCACGGGTGGCGCTGGCTCTTCTGGTTCCTGCTCATCTTCGTCGGCGTGATGGTGCCGCTGATGTGGCTCGTGGTGCCGGAGTCCTCGCTGCGCACCCGCCAACGCCTGGACATCGGCGGCGCGTTGCTGCTCGGCGGCGGCGTGGGCTTGGTCCTGGTCTACCTGTCCAACGGCACGACCTGGGGCTGGGGCCGACTGGACTCGCTCGCCTACCTGCTCGGCGGGCTGGCGATGCTGGTGGCGTTCCTGCTGGTGGAAAGGGTCGTCGCGGAGCCCATCATGGATCTGCGGCTGCTCCTCTCGCCACGGGTGCTGATGATCCTCGGCGCGGCGACTCTCGGCAGCATGGTCATCGGCATCCAGGGCTACAGCATCCCCTACATGCTGCAGACCCCGAACGAGCAGCAACTGCACGCCAGCATCCTCCAGGTCGCCCTGTCGGGCGGCGCCGGACAGACACTGCCGCCCGCGATGGCACCGCTGTTCCACACCGTCTTCAACTCCACCCTCGCCTTCGGCCTCGGCGCCTCGCTGCTGGCATACGGCTACTACTCCGCGGTCTACTCGGGCGGCGTCGGCATGCTCTCCGGCGCGGCGGCGGGCGAGCTCGCCCGCAAGACCGGCCCGCGGCTGCCGCTGGTCGTCGCCATGGCGACATTCACCCTCTCCACGGTGCTGTACGCGTACTTCCCGCATTCCAAGTGGCAGTACGGGCTGTTCGCGGCCGTCTTCGGGATCGGCTTCGGAGCGTTCTATGCCGCCTGCCCGAACCTGATGATCGAGGCCGTGCCGGCCCGCCAGCAGGGCATCAGCGCGGGCATGATGGGCGTCGTCAACAGCCTGGCGACCTCCGTTGGAACGGGCGCGCTGACGGCCTTCCTGGCCGGGCACGCACTCCAGGTGAAGGTGCAGATCACGGGTGTCCCCGCGGCGACGACGGGGGGCTTCCACCCGGTCACCTCGCTGTACGGGTTCGCGGGCTACCAGAACGGCCTGCTGCTGGCCGCGGGCTGCGGCGCGGTCGGTCTGATCGTCGCCCTGCTGATGCGCCACGGCCGCGCCCCGGCCACCGGAGGCGAGGCCACCGACCAGGGCTGACGGCTCGATCGCAGGGCGCGGCGCCCGCCGTCCGGCGGGCCACCGCGTCCACGCGGGTGCGACCGGTCGACGGCGTCAGCGCACGGCCGTGCCCAGGATGTGCGTCGCCGACGGCGAGGGGACGCGCGTCTCGGGGAAGGCGAAGGTGTCCAGGCCGGTGATGGTGAATCCGGCGGCCTCGATGGCGGAGCGGGTGTCGCGGCCGGTGTGGCAGCCGCCGGCGAGCAGCGGCCAGAACGTCGCGTCCACGACGCGCTGGACGCGGCGCATGCCGGGCGACTCCGCCCGCACGTGTTCGAAGAACCGCAGTTCGCCGCCGGGCCGCAGGACCCGCCGCAGCTCCTTCAGGGCCGCGTACTGGTCCGCGACCGAGCACAGCGTCAGGCAGACGACGGCCGCGTCGAACGACGCCTCGTCGGCGGGCACCCCCCCGGCCCTCCCCCCC
>NZ_BBPQ01000019.1:8989-73126 GCF_000787855.1 Streptacidiphilus anmyonensis
CCGCGCCCGAGCACAGCGCAGGCAGACGACGGCCGCGTCGAACGACGCCTCGTCGGCGGGCCCCCGCTCGGCCCGTCCCGCCACGACCGTGACCGGCACCGGGGCGGCGCGCGCCGTCTCCTCGGCGAGGGCGCGCAGGTCCGGCTCGGGCTCGACGGCCAGGACGCGGGTGACCTCGCGCGGGTAGTGGGCGAAGTTCAGCCCGTTGCCCGCGCCGATCTCGACGACCTCCCCGGACAGCCCGGCCAGCAGCCGCCTGCGGTGCTCCGTGATGCCGGCCTTCTCCAGCGCGGGGCCGATGACCCTCGACCAGAGCCTGGCGAAAACGGGATGACGGACAGCCTGTCGCTCAGCCATGGGCGGTCACCGGTCTCCTCGATCGCGTCTGCGGGGTGACGGCGACGATACGCCGTTGACCGTCCGTTCCGTCCGCTTCGTCCGCTCCGCCGCGCTCGTCTACTCCAGGCGGATCAGGCTGCCCTGGGGGTCGATCCGGTCCGCCGCCTCGTCGTCGAACCAGACGCCGCCCGTGGCGAGGTACCGGAAGCGGTGCTCGCCGGGCGGGAAGGAGATGCTCACCGTGCGGGTGCCGTCCCGGCGTTGGACCAGCTCGGCGGTGCCGGGCCGCCATCCGTTGAAGTCGCCGACCACGCTCACCGTCCCCACTGGCACCTGGGCCGGAAGCCGGAACGTCACCCGGGTCTTGCCGCCGAACAGTCGCGTCCGCGTGAGCATCGCGTCGCCTCCCCTACCGCTCCCACCGCACGGGTTTCCGTGCGCCGCGCACCAGCATGGCCGATGCCGCGCGCGGGTGAAAGGCGACCCTGGTCTCCCGCCGGAGCCCTCCGGATGGTTACCCTTCGGTAGTGACCGCTGAAGCCTTCTACCTCCCGCTCGGCGAGCAGCGCTTCGCCGCCACCGCCGCGACCCGTGGGCCCTGGTCGCCCGACTCGCAGCACGCCGGTCCGCCGGCCGCGCTGCTCGGCCGTGCGGTCGAGCAGCGGCCCGGGGCACGGGAGGGCTTCCGCGTCGTCCGGATGACCTTCGAGATCCTGCGGCCGGTGCCGCTGGGTGAGGTGCGCGTCGCCGTGCGGGAGGCCGAGACGGGCCGCAGCGTCGAGCGCGTGGACGCCGAACTGCGCACCGCCGAGGGCAAGGTGGCGGCGCGGGCGCACGCGCTGCGGATCCGTGTCGGGGAGCCTGCGGAGCTCGCCGACCTGCCGACGATCGAGTCGCCGCTCGCGGTTCCCGGCCCCGAGCAGTCGACCCCGCAGGCCTTCCCGCTGCCGTGGGACGAGGGCTACCACACCGCGATGGAACTGCGCTTCGCCCACGGCTCGGTCACCGAGCCGGGCCCCGCCACCGCCTGGTTCCGGATGCGGCTCCCGCTGGTCGCGGGCGAGGAGACCTCGGGCCTGTCCCGGGTGCTGATCGCCGCCGACTCCGGCAACGGCATCTCCGGCGCGCTGGACTTCCGGCGCCACACCTACGTCAACCCCGACCTCACGGTCCACCTGCGGCGGCCGCCGGTGGGCGAGTGGGTCGGCCTGGACGCGCGCACCAGCGTCGACCAGGCGGGCATCGGGCTCGCGGACGCGCAACTGCTGGACGAGAAGGGCGTCATCGGCCGCTCCGCGCAGAGCCTGTTCATCGCCGCGCGCTGACGCCGTGAAGCACGCCGGAAGGCACGGCCCTCAGCCGGGGCGCTTCGCGTGGCGGCGCGCGCTGATCTGCGCGCGCTCGGCCGCGGCCTGCTTCTCGTAGCCGGGAGGGGTGACGGTGTAGGTGCACTGCCCGCAGACGTATCCGCCGTCGGGACCGAGTTGGACCGCGGCCCCGCACCAGACGCAGTTCGTGCTGTCGTAGTCGTCGGAGCTCGAGGTCATGTCCGGAGCGTATCGGGTGGGGGCGGGTCCCGGCTGCGGCGCGTCGTAAGGTGGGACGGGCGCGTCGCCGGTGCGACCGCCTGGACCCGACTCGCGAGGAATGAGCTCCCAGGTGATCATCACCACCGTCAACGTCAACGGCCTGCGCGCCGCCTCGGGCAAGGGCTACGTCGAGTGGCTCGCGAACACCTCGGCGGACGTCGTCTGCCTCCAGGAGGTGCGCGCCGAGCCCGGCCAGCTCGCGGCCGAGGTCGCGGCGCCCGCCGGCTGGCACGTGCTGTGGGCGCCCTCGACGACGGCGAAGGGCCGGGCAGGCGTGGCGGTGCTGTCGCGGCGCGAGCCGGAGCGGATGAAGATCGGCTTCGGCTCGGACGAGTTCGACGGCTCCGGCCGCTACGCGGAGATCGACCTGCCGGGCGTCACCGTCGCCAGTCTCTACCTTCCCTCGGGCGAGGTCGGCACGCCGCGCCAGGACGAGAAGGAGCGCTTCATGGGCGAGTTCCTCGACCACCTGAAGCGCCTGCGCGAGCGCGCCGCCGAGCAGGGCCGCGAGGTCGTGGTCTGCGGCGACTGGAACATCGCGCACCGTGAGGCGGACCTGAAGAACTGGAAGGCCAACCAGAAGAACGCCGGCTTCCTCCCCGAGGAGCGCGCCTGGCTCACCCGCGTCTTCGACGAGCTCGGCTACGTCGACACCGTCCGCAGCCTCCACCCGGACGTCACCGGCCCGTACTCCTGGTGGTCCTACCGCGGCCGCGCCTTCGACCAGGACAGCGGCTGGCGCATCGACTACGTCGTCACCACCCCCGGCCTCGCCGCCCGCGCCGTCTCCGGCGTCGTCGAGCGCGCCGAGTCCCACCCGGAGCGCTGGAGCGACCACGCGCCGGTCACGGTCGCCTTCGACTGGAACCCGCCGGTCTCCTGACGCCGGACCCCGGCGCTCACCGCGGTCACCGGAACTCGTGCACCACCTGGATCTCGCCGACGATATGGGCGTTGAACTCGTCCAGCTCCTCGGCGGGCACCCACAGCTCCAGGATCGTCTCCCCGCCCACCTGCTGGACCGGGTAGCGGTCCAGGAACGCCGACTCGACCTCGAAGCGCGTCACGAAGCCGCCACCGTCGAACCTGACGTTCCAGTCCCTGGCGATCCGGATCGCGTAGTCCTCGTTGAGGACCGGATAGAAGATCGGCTGCTCGGGCAGGCGCGGCGGCCACGCACGCCAGTTGAGCTCCCGCACCAGGTCCAGCTCCCTGGGTCCGGTGGGTCGCCACAGAGTCGTCGTCGAGGGCCTGCTGGTCATGGGCACCGGACCATACCCACGACGCCGCGCACCTGCCAGGGAGTTTCCCCAGCACGGCTGCGGATGCGGGGCCTTCGACCGGGACGCCTCAGGCGCCTGGGTCCCGTTCAGCTTCTGCTCGTGCGGGTGGCCGTGACCGCCACGGCCGTGTAGTGCAGGGTGAACGCTCCGCCCATCGCGTCCACGGCGTCGGCCACGGCTGACAGCACCTGCTCCAACTGCGCGGCGGGGAGCCGGGTGTGGCCGCCCGTGGTGGGCAGCTGGTCGAGCCACTGATCGCGGGTGTAGTCGCGGTCCCAGGCGAAGTGCCACTCCTCGGGCTCGCTGAAGGAGCCGCTGGCGCGGATCCCGTCCGTCGCACGCGCGGTGAGCGCGGCGTAGCGGACCCCGCCCGAGGCCGACCACTGGGCGGCGGCGAGCGAGTCGGGCAGCAGGCGGCGGTAGACGGCGCCGAAGGCCGCGGCGACTTCGGGCGAGGGCTGGTCGACGTTCCAGAACGCGGCGAGGCGGCCGCCGGGCCGCAGGGCGTGGGCGGCTTTCGCCGCGCCCGCGAGAGGGTCGACCCAGTGCCAGGTCTGACCGGAGACGACGGCGTCGAAGAGGCGCCCGGCCGGGTCCCAGCTCTCGAAGCGGGCGATCTCGACCTCGCACCCGCGCCGGTCTCGCGCCCAGGAGGCCATCCGCGGGTCGGCGTCGACGCCGAGCACGGTGCAGCCTGCGGCCTCGAACTGCCGGGCCGCGATGCCGGTGCCGACGCCGACGTCCAGGACCGAGCGCCCGGGGCTCGCCGCGAGCACGGCCTCGACCAGGGCGTCGGGATAACGCGGGCGGGCCCGGTCGTAGCGCTCGGGATCGGTGCCGAACGATTCGGCGAGCTCACGGACCTGATGCGGCGAGACGGGAGAGGGGAGAGCCCCCTCGGGCGGTAGAGTGGGCATGTGCCCACTATGAGTGGGCGGTCGCCCACTCGTCAAGGACATCCAGGAGAGGGGTTCCCCGATGCCGACCGGCGTGGCCATCCGCGACCCGCGCCAGCAGCTGTTCGAGGCCGCCGAGCGCGTGCTGCTGCGCGAGGGCCCGAGCGCACTGTCCAGCCGGGCCGTCACGACCGAGGCGGACTGCGCCAAGGGCGTGCTGCACCGGCACTTCCCGGACTTCGACGCGTTCCTCGCCGAGCTCGTCCTCGACCGCATCGCCCGCATCGACGCGCGGGCGGCGACCCTCCAGGCCGCCGCCGGCCGGGGGGCCGTGGTCGACAACCTCGCGGACGCGCTCACGGACATGCTCGGCCCGGTGGCCGTCGCCGTCGTCGGGCTGGTCATCTCCCGCGACGCCCTCCGCGCGCGCCTGCGCGAGGCACGCCCGAGGGGTGTCCCGCTGCTCGGCGACGCTGCGGCCGTCCTCGCCGCCTACCTCGCGACCGAACGCGACCTCGACCGCCTCTCCCCCGACACCGACGTGGACGCCCTCGCGCCCACCCTCATCGGCGCCGCCCACCTCCTCCTCGCCGACCGCACCGGCGCCCCGCCGGACCCGGGGGCGCTCCGACGCGTCATCACCGGCGTGACGGGAGCGTGGCTGCGCTGACCCCGCCGACTGCGCTTGGGCGCAAAGGGTGAAACGGCAAGAGCATGGTACGTACTCGAACTATATGCGGGTACGTGAGGTGTACATGCACCGACGAGCCCTGTGGAGCCCAATGACTCCCCTCGCGGTGAGAAACAAGGAGACCCCAGTGGTCAAGCGCGCGATGAAGTACGGTCTGGCCGCAGCGGCGACGGCGGCCATGCTGGTCGGCTCGGGCGGCTTTGCGGCCGCCGCCGGCACGGGAACGATGCACATCGTCGAGGGCCCGAAGGTGCCGCTTCCCAAGGCGCCCGGCAACGGCTACGCCGGGGACGCGGCGGCCTCGGCCAAGTGTCCGGCCGGGGAGGTCCTCACGGGCGGCGGAGCCGAGGTGAAGGCTGGGAACTCCTACGTCGCGCGCTACAACCTCTCGGCGAGCAGGCCGATCGGCAACGAGACGTGGTGGGCCTACGGCACGAACACCGACCCCACCGACGCGGGCACGATCCAGGCCTTCGCGGTCTGCGCGAAGGTCACCAACCTGGACGTGGTCCACACTCCCTGACGCGGCCACGAGGTACGAAGCTGACGAAGGTAGGGGCGGCGCACCTTCCCAGGCGACGCCTCTGCCGTCAACGCCAGGCCGCGGCCATCGCGGGGCGTCCGGTCGCCCGCGCCAAGTCCGCGATGGCGTCGCTCTTGACGAACCACGCCGCGCCGAAGGCGAAGACCGAGACCGACTCCCCCGCGAAGACGGGCGTCAGCCCGCCCGCGCCGGTGAAGTGGAGCAGGTCGGCGAAGAGTATGCCCGCGATGCAGAGGCCGATGACGACGCCGCAGACCAGGTAGATCCGCCGCCGCAGCGGGCCGTCCGGCTCGGAGGCGTCGCGGAAGAGGCGGACGCAGAAGACGGCGAGGGCGGTGAAGACGATCGCGGCGGAGACGACGTGGATCTCGCCGAGCAACTTCTGCGTGGTCGACGGGTGGGCGACGATCGAGGCCGGCGGTTCCATCGGGCACATCGCGACCACGACCGCGAACAAGCCCGCCACCGAACTCCACACGTCCTCACGGCGGTTGTGGCGGTAGCAGAGCAGGATCACCCCGATGGCCCACAGGCCGCCGACGAAGACGTTGCGCATGTGGGTGTAGTACGAACCGCTCAGCGAGGCCAGCAGGCCGAGATGCGCGGAGATGATGCTGTTGCCCAGCGGCAGCACGATCGGCAGGGCGATGCCCACGATTCCGACGCCCAGCCGCAGGCGCTTGACGGTAGTGGTGTCCTGGTCGGTTCGAGCGACCGCCTCGACAGTCGTCATGCGCCACACCCCCTGGACCGGTGACGGCGGACGCCATTCCGCTTTCGTGACGCCCTGCAATGGTCATACGCGCAGGGTGACGGCATGTCAATCGAACGAACAGGTTTCCACAACCGCTGTAAGAGTCCGAGGCCGACGCCCTCTCCCCTGGTGTGACCGCTGCGGCGGCGGTCGCGACGGCAGAGGAAGGACGGATGACGATGCGCATCGCGCACGACCTGATCGCGCACCAGCAGGTGGCGGACCGGTGCGGCCGCGCGCTGGCAGCGCGGCTGGAGTACCGCGCCGAGGAGCCCTACGAGGTCCGGCTGCTCTTCCACACCGACCGGCCCGATCCGGTCGTCTGGGTCTTCGGGCGCGACCTGCTGCTCGAGGGGCTCCGCCGCCCGTGCGGATCGGGCGACGTGCGCATCCGACCGGCCTTCGACGGGGGCCGTCACCTGCTCTCCGTGGTGCTGGCCGGGGACACCGGGACGGCTGTCGTCGAGATCCCGGCAGCCGAGGCCGGGGCCTTCGCTCTGCGGACGCTTCGTCTCGTCCCCGAGGGCGAGGAGGTGCAGCGCCTGGACGTCGACTCCCTCACCGCGAGCCCCCTGCTCACCGCGGGTCGCCTCGGCTGAGACCGTCCGGAAAGCCGGAGGCCGCCCCGAAAGCCGGAGCGCCCGGCCACCGCAGGGTGGCCGGGCGCTCGTGAGGGGTCGGCGTCAGCCGGTGAAGGCGGTCAGGCCGTTCGGGGTGCCGAGGCCGGTCGGGCCGTCGTAGCCGGTCTCCGCGGTGCAGAGGTAGGCCGGGGAGCAGCTGGCGGTCTTGCCCGTGGTCACGTCGTTGAGCGACGTGGTGTTGGCGTACAGGTTCTTGGCCGGGACCGAGGCGCTGTGCGTGCCCGCGTCGGCGTAGACGCCGGCGATGAGCGGGGCCGCGACGGAGGTGCCGCCGTAGACGCTCCAGCCGGACGCGCCGTAGGTCTGGTAGACGGCCACGCCGGTCGCCGGGTCGGCGACCGCGGAGACGTCGGCGACGGTCCGCTTCGAGCAGCCGGTGTCCTTCTGCCAGGACGGCTTGGGCTCATAGGCGGAGCAGCCGGAGCCGGCGCCCTCGGTGCTGGAGGTGGACCAGACGCTCTCGCTCCAACCACGGGTGTTGGACGCCTTGCTGAGCGAGGTGCCGCCGACCGCGGTGACGTTCGGGGACGCCGCCGGGTACTCCACTCCGTAGCCGCCGTCACCGGAGGAGGCGGTGATCACGATGCCGGGGTGGTTGAAGTAGGTGCTGTCGTAGCTGGTGTCGGCGGAGGACTCCGAGCCGCCGTAGCTGTTGGAGATCTCGGTGGCGCCGAGCTTGGCGGCCTCGTTGACCGCGGTGCCCAGGTTGGTCATGCTCGCCGTCTTGGCCTCGACCAGGATGATGTGCGCGTTGGGGGCGATCGCGGAGACCATGTCCAGGTCGAGCGAGATCTCGCCGGCCCAGCCGGAGTTGCTGCTCGGCAGGGTGCTGCTGCCGGTCTGGCTGACGATCTTCAGGCAGCCGCTGGCAGTGGTGCAGGCCGGCAGGCCGTACTGCGAGCGGTAGACCGCGAGGTCGGAGGCCGCGTTCGGGTCGTTGTAGGCGTCGACGATCGCGACGGTCTGGCCCGCGCCGCCGTTGGCGGCGATGTTGTACGCGGAGCGCAGGTCCGAGGGTCCGTAGCCGGACGGCGTGGCATTGGGGGTGACGCCGGTGGCGCGGACGTGCTCGGCGGTGCTGGTGACGTGCAGCGCGTTACAGAAGACGTGACCGGGAGTCAGGTCGACGGCGCACGAGCGGGTCCAGGAAGCGCCGTGGGTGGACGCGGCCTGGGCGGGCGCGGCGGCCATGAGGGCCGAGACGCCGAGGGCGACGGCGGTGGCCGCGGCGGATATCGACGAGGTGCGCAACGTACAGCCTCCAGTGGGGAGTTCGGGCCCGTTCGCGCAGGCGGACACGACACCGTGCCACCTGCGCGAACGATATGACGTAGCGAGGAACCTCTGAACACCCTCTTAAGTGGTGTCAGCTGGCGAGAACCGTACCCACGGTGTCTGCGGACTGACAAGAGATGGTCGGCCGATGAAACTCACGTTTACCCGCCCGCAACAATGCTCCGCGCGTAGCCCCATGTGTCGAACCGTCAGAAACCCTTACCTAAGCGCGAAAACCAGCGGCCCGACGTCCAGGAGATTCACAGCGGACGGCCGGACCGGCTCCTCGACGGAGCCGGCCCGGCCGTTGACGGCGCCGCCCCTGAAGGAGGCGGTGCCGGTCAGTGGGAGGCGTCCGGGGCGAGCCAGGGGCTCGGCGCGGCCGGCGGGACGACGGCGGGGCGGTCGTCACAGGTGATCGTGTTCGGCAGCTCCCACGGCGCCAGCCAGGCGCCGGTCGTGCCGCCGCCGGTGTTGCCGCCCAGGTCGGTGAGGGAGAACTCCGAGCCCGCCGAGGTGAAGTGGAACGAGCCGCAGTTGTTCACCCCGACCGCGCCCACGTTCCGTGCCTCCACGTCCTGGAACGTCGCGTTCCCGGCCGCGCGGGCGCTGACCACGTCGGTGCCCGTGCCGTCCACCCGGATGTGGCTGAAGTGCACGTTGCTGATGGAGTACTGGTCCTTCACGCTGTAGTCCGAGACCAGCATGACGGCGTCGTAGGTGTTGTCCAGGAAGTCGTCGCCGGTGACCTGGACGTCCGCGTCGATGCTGTGCTCCAGCGCGTAGATCCAGATCGCGCCCAGCCCGATCTTCCAGTTCAACTCGAAGGTCCCGGCCCGGACGGTGGTGTTGTCCGCGACCGAGATCCGGCCCGCGAACGGCACCGCGCCGAAGCGGGTGCCCAGTTGGATCGCGCTGCCCTCCCGGATCGGGTCGGCGACGAGGTTGCCGGAGACGGTGAGGTCCGAACCGCCGTAGAGCGCGATGCCGTTGGCCAGCACGGGCGTCTGCACGGTGTTGTGCGCGACGACGTCGTGCGCGTCGGCGGCCGGTGCGGACCAGAGCGCGATCCCGTCGTCCCCGGTGTTGCGGACGAAGTTGCCCGCGATGAGCGAGTTCGTCACCCCGCCGTGGAAGTTGATGCCGTCGGCGATCTGGTCGGCGATCTGGTTGCCGGTGATCCGCAGGTCGTTCATCGGGCCGTCCAGCCAGATGCCCACCTTGGTGTGCTGGATGTACAGCCCCTCGATCGAGGAGTCACTGAGCGCGCCGCCGACACCGTTGACCTGGTCGGTGTCGATCCGCTCGCGCACGTCGCCCTCGATGGCGAAGTCCCGCAGGTGCACGTCGTGGCTGCCGCCGGCGGAGGCGTCCTTGCCGTAGAAACCGACCCCGGTGTGGACCGAGCCGTCGGGCATGGGCGAGGAGAGCGTCACCTGGTGGCCCTTGATGACGGTGTACCAGTTGCCCGCGCCCTGGATGGTCACGTGGTCGACGATGATGTGCCGGTTCACCTGGTACGTCCCCGGCGGCACCCACACCGTCCGTCCGCTGCGCTGTGCGGCGGCGACCGCCGCGTCGAAGGCGTCGGCGGAGTCCTTGACCCCGGTCGGGTCGGCGCCGAAGTCCCGGACGTCGAGGGCGTGCTCGGGCGCGCGCAGCGGCGGCGCGACGCGCTGCGTGTCGAGCACGTCGATCGTCGTGGTCGCGGCCGGGCTTCCGGCCAGGACGGCCAGCCGGATCACCTGCCCCGCGTGGTAGGTGTGGTCGAGCAGCAGGCGCTGCTCGTCGTAGAAGTGGCTGGGCCGGAACGGCGTCGGGAAGACGGGCGCGGGCGTCGTCTGGTCCGGCACGCAGCTGCACTCGGTGGTCCACCAGTCCGGGTCCAGCGGACCGGCGCCCGGGTCGTTGGTGAACGGGTACTCGTTGTAGAGCCAGGCGTACTGCGAGGTCAGCGTCATCGTCCGGCGGTGCTTCCCGTCGACGCTGACGTCGAGCGGCGCGGTGATGCCGCCGCCGTCCGGGGCGTCCGGGATGCTGTAGCGGACGGTGATCGCGTTGGTGTCGGCGGGCAGGGTGAAGTCCACGTACTGACCCGGCGTCAGCGAGACGGCCTTACGGCCGGTGGCCTCGGACGCGAGGGTGTACGGCGTCGTGTCGGGCCCGATCACCGTCCCGTCGGTCCGGGCGTTGAAGGCGTTCTGCTCGGCGAAGCCGGGGTTCGCACCCCGGCCCCGCAGCAGCGACGGGTCGATCCCGGCCTGCGTCACCACGGGCTCCGGTCCGTGGGCAGTGGCATGCGCCGCGCCGGTCCCTCCGACGGCGGCGAGCAGACCTACGGCGATGGCGAGGGAGAGTTGTCTCTTTCTGTGCGACATCGAGCGGCTCCTTTTTGGCAGACGGGAAGGACCTTCAGGGGCGCGAGGCTCCACCGATGTGCGGCTCCGCCGCGTGGGGGCGAGAAACCACTGATGAGCGGACGGCCCCGCACATTCGGGGCTCTACCTGGGCGGGTGGCTTGTCGCGGCAGTTCCTCGCGCCCCTGGATGGTGCGACTTGCTCGGATCTCAGACCCTGAGCCAGACGGCCGTGTCGGACGGGAGGGCCGACTGACCGTGCAGCTCGTCGCTGGCCAGCAGCACGGTGCCGGTGAAGGGGAGGGCGACGGCCTCAGCCGAGAGGTTCACCACGCAGGCGAAGCCCTCTCCCCTCCGGAAGGCCAGCACCCCCTGCGGTGTCCCTTCCAGCCACTCGAAGCCGCCGTCGCCCAGCTCGCGGCGGAGCCGCAGCGCCTCCCGGTAGAGGGAGAGCATCGACCCCGCGTCGGCGGCCTGCGCCTCGACCGTGTACTCCTTCCACGCCTCCGGCTGCGGCAGCCACGGCACACCGCCGGCGTCGGCGGGCGAGAAGCCGAACGGCGGCTCGCCGCCCGACCAGGGCAGCGGGACGCGGCAGCCGTCCCGCCCGGGGTCCGCCGGGTTGCGGCCCTTCCGTTCCCACATCGGGTCCTGCCGCAGGTCGTCGGGGATGTCCTCGACCTCCCACAGGCCGAGCTCCTCGCCCTGGTAGACGTAGACCGCGCCGGGCAGCGCCTGTGTCAGCAGGGCCGCGGCCCGCGCGCGGCGCGTCCCGCGGGCGAGGTCCACGGGGCGGCCGTGCTGCCGGGCGTAGATCGCGAAGGAGGTGTCCTCACGGCCGTAGCGGCTGACCACCCGGTCGACGTCGTGGTTGGACAGCACCCAGGTGGCCGGCGCGCCGGCCTCGTGGTGGAAGCGCAGGGTGTCGTCGATGACGCCGCGCAGCCGCTCCGCCTCCCACGCGCACTCCAGATAAGGGAAGTTGAAGACGGTGTGCATCTCGTCGGGACGCAGGTAGCGCGCCATCCGGGCGGCGTCCGGCAGCCAGACCTCGCCGATGAGGACGAGCCCGCCCCCGTAGGACTCGGCGACGCGCCGCCACGCGCGGTAGACCTCGTGGACCTCCTCGCGGTCGGTGAAGGCGCGCTCCTCGGGGTCGCTCACGGGCAGGTCCGCGTCCTTGACCAGCAGCGCGGCCGAGTCGATGCGGAAGCCGTCCGCACCGCGGTCGAACCAGAAGCGCAGCACGCTCTCGAACTCGGCGCGGACGTCGTCGTGCTCCCAGTTGAAGTCGGGCTGCTCGGGGGCGAACAGGTGCAGGTACCACTCCCCCGGCCGGCCGTCGGGCTCGGTGACGCGGGTCCAGGTCGGACCGCCGAAGAAGCCCTGCCACTCGGTCGGCGGCAGCTCCCCGTCCGCGCCGCGTCCGGGCCGGAACCAGAACCGCGCCCGCTCGGGCGAGCCCGGTCCCGCCGCCAACGCGGCCTGGAACCAGGGGTTCTGGTCGCTGGTGTGGTTCGGCACGATGTCGATGACGACGCGGATGCCGAGCTCGTGCGCCTGGCGGATCAACCCCTCCGCGTCGGCCAGCGTGCCGAACAGCGGGTCGATGGCGCGGTAGTCGGCGACGTCGTAGCCGGCGTCGGCCTGGGGCGAGGCGTACCAGGGGTTGATCCAGATCGCGTCGACGCCGAGCTCGGCGAGGTAGGGCAGGCGCGCGCGCAGCCCGGCCAGGTCGCCCACCCCGTCGCCGTCGCCGTCGGCGAAGCTGCGGGGGTAGATCTGGTAGATCGCGGCGTTCCGCCACCACGGGAGCTCGCGCTCTCCGGTTCCGGGCACGACGAACCTGCTTTCTGGAAGTCATCGAGATGACGTCATCGGGTTGGGGAGCCGCCGTCCCGGCCGGCCCCCGGTCAGGGGCGGGCGGCGGGCCGGGACGACGGGGTTCGCGTCGGGCGACGCGCCCGGCGGGGGCGGACGACGGCCCTGGCCGGCCCGGCTAGCCCTTGAGGCCGCCCGCGGTGAGTCCCGCCATGATGTTGCGCTGGAAGACCAGGAACAGCGCGATGGTCGGGATCGAGGCCAGGAACAGCCCGGCGATCAGGGAGTTCTCCGGCATGGAGGTCGCCGCGGTGTTGACGCCGACGTTGAGCGTCTCGTGCGAGGGCACGGTGATCAGCGGCCAGAGGAAGTCCTTCCAGACCGCGACCACGCCGAAGATGGAGACGACGCCGAGGATCGGCCGCGACAGCGGGAGCACCACCGACCAGAGCACGCGCAGCGGGCCTGCGCCATCGATGGCCGCCGCGTCGAGGAGCTCGTTCGGGATGGAGTCGAAGAACCGCTTCAGCAGGAAGATGTTGAAGGCGTTGGCCACGGTGGGCAGCCAGATGACCCACGGGGTGTCCTGGAGGTTCCAGTGGACCAGCGGCAGATCGAGCACGGTCAGGTACTGCGGGATGACCAGCGCCGCAGCGGGGATCATCATCGAGGCCAGCATCATGCCGAGGATCACGTTGCCGAGCACCGGGCGCAGCTTGGACAGCGCGTAGGCGGCGGCGACGTCGAACAGCAGTTGGAAGAGGAGCGCTCCGCCGGCGTAGACGACGGTGTTGAGCAGCAGTCCGCCCATGCCGAGCCTGGACCAGGCCTCGGTGAAGGCGTGTGTGGCGGGGTGGGTCGGGAAGAGCGTGGGCGGGGTGCGCACCAGCTCCTGGGAGGACTTGAAGCCGCCGGTGGCCATCCAGTACAGCGGGCCGACGAAGGCGATCGTGGTGACCAGCAGCACCAGCGTCAGCACGAGCCGGTAGAGCAGGCGTCCGCGCGGCTGGGCGAGCCGGACCGGGGAGACGAGCGTGCGGGTGGCGCCGGAGTGGGCGGCGGTCGTCATGTCACTCCTCCCGTCCGCGGCGCTCCAGCCACAGGTAGAGCGCCGAGAAGCAGCCGAGCACCAGCAGCATGATCACGCCCAGGGCAGCCGCGGTGTTGAACTTGTCATAGTTGAACGCGTAGTTGTAGAGCAGGTAGACCACGGTCGTGGTCGACCCTTCGGGCCCGCCGCCGGTGAGGACGAACGACTCGGTGAACATCTGCATGGTGGCCACCACCTGCAGCATCAGCATCAGCGACAGGATCAGCCGGGTCTGCGGCACGGTGACGTGCCAGATCCGCTGGAGCAGGTTGGCCCCGTCCAGTTCGGCGGCCTCGTAGAGCTCGCCGGGGATGCCCTGGAGGGCGGCGAGGTAGACCAGGGTGGCGCTGCCCATGTTGCCCCAGGTCGAGACGAGCACCAGCGAGGGCATCGCGGTGCTCTTCGACGCCAGCCACGAGGAGGTGGGCAGGTGCAGCGCGTGCAGGATCTGGTTGAACAGACCGTAGCCGGGGTCCATGAAGTACTTGAAGAGCAGGATGCCGGCCACCGGGGGCAGCATCACCGGCAGGTAGACCAGGACCCGCAGGTAACCCTGGGCGTGGCGGCACTCGTTGATGACGATCGCGGCCACGAAGGGCGCCGCGAAGCCGAAGAACAGGGCGATGCCGGTGAACTCCAGCGTACTGCGCCAGGCCGCCCAGAACTCCGGGTCGGCGGTGATCTGCCGGTAGTTGGCGAGGCCGACCCACTGGGCCTCGCCGTAGTGGACCCGCTGGAACGACATCACGATCTCGCGGATCATCGGGTACCAGGTGAACAGCACGAAGCAGAGCAGCGCGCCGATCAGGAAGGCGTGGGCGCGCAGGTTCCGCGCCAGCGAGCGGCGCAGGGCCGCGAACCGGTCGTGCGGTCCGGCGCCCGCCGCGTCGACGCGGGCGCCGCCGCGTGTCAGCGTGACAGCCATGGGTGACTCCTCGTCAAGGTGTCGGCCGTCCGGCCGGACCGCGGCGGGGTTGGAGCGGTCCGGTCGGACGACACGTCACTGGTTGGCCAGACGTCACTGATTCGCGAGAATCTGGTTGGCCTGGGTCTCGGCGGTGGACAGCACCTGGTCCAGGTTGGCGTTGGGGTCGGTCATCGCCGCCGACATCGCCGTGTCGAGGACCTTGTAGAGCTGCTGCGCCGCCGGGGGCTCGTTGACGCTGCTGGTCGGGTTGTTGACGTAGGGGTCGTAGTTGGACAGCGGCAGGTTGCCGTTGGTCTTGAGCGAGCTCGTGATCTGGTTGATCTGCGGGGAGTTCGAAGCCCAGAAGTACGGCTCGGGGATGGAGATCGCCACCGGGTCCTTGCTGGAGCCGGCGAGCGTCGCGGCCCGGGAGAAGTTGAACTGGCCGGCGTCGGGGGTCAGGTACTCGAAGTCGATCCAGGCGATCTCGGCCTTGATCTGGTTCGGGGTCTGGCCCTTCTTGAAGTAGTAGAGGTCGCCGCCGCCGAGGCTGTTGCCGGGGCCGGAGGCGCCCGGCATCGGGCCGAGGCCGAAGGCGTTCTTGTCCGCGCCGAGCACCTCGATCAGGTGCTTGACCACGTCCGGCGCGCCGATGAACATGCCGACCTTGCCGGTGGCCAGCGGCGGGAAGGCGTCGGCCCACTGGGTGACGGGGGTCGCGCCGATGCTGTGGTCGACGAAGCGCATGTCGTGCAGGCGCTGGAGGACCTGCTTGCCCTGCGGGGAGTTGAACGCGGCCTTGGTGCCGCCTGCGTTCACCATCTGGCCGCCGAGGCTGTAGAGCTCGGAGGTGAAGTGCCAGCCGCCGGTGTTGCCGCCGCTGTAGTCCTCGTAGCCGGTGATGCCGTTGCCGAGCGCGGCGATCTTCTTGGCGTCGGCCTGGAGTTGGTCCCAGGTGGTGGGCGGCTGGTCGGGGTTGAGACCGGCCTTCTTGAACAGGTCGCGGTTGTAGACGAGCCCGGTGGAGTAGTAGTTGATCGGCAGGGCGTAGGTCTTGCCGCCCGTGCCGAGGTTCTGCTTGACGCTCGGCAGCATGGTCGAGTAGCCGGGCACCGTCTGGTCGTTGACGTAGGCGCTGATGTCGGCGGCGTCACCGGAGTTGAGCGTCTGCTCCTGGTCGGTGAAGTAGGCGTGGTACGCGCCGGTCTCGTCGTGGGCCTTGTACTCGGCGGTCTGCTGCGCCGGCACCTCGCACTGGCCCACGTAGGGCTTCGCGTCGACGGTGACGTTGGGGTACTTGACCTTGAACAGCGCCAGGTCGTCGGCGTAGTTGGCCTTGCCCGCGGCCTGGTCGGCGCCCGGCGCGCAGTCGATCGAGATGGTGACGGTGGCGTTCGGGTCGAGCGGCTTGCCGTCGGCCACACCGCCGGCGGCGTTGCCGCCGCCCCCGGACGAGCCGCTGCTGCCGCAGGCGGCGGTACCGAGACACAACCCTGCCGCGATGGCGATGGCGGCGAACGTGCGCGATCTGTTCAGCATCATGCGTGCCCCATGGTCGAAGTGACGTGGTGGGTGGGGGAAAGCCGGCGTGTGAGGAACGTAGGACGCCACGCTGGCTTACGCAAGAGCTCGACGCAAAATTGAAAAGTCACGACTGTGCGTCGCCTGACATGACCGCCGCCAAGGGCTTCGGGCGGGTCAAACCGCCTTCTCCCCGTCCTGACCTGGCCGTTTGCGGGCTGCAAACCGCTTCTTGCAATCGCTTGCCGAATCCTGCTCTACTCTTGCGCCATGAAGAGCAGACTCGCCGAGGTGGCACAGAAGGTCGGAGTCAGCGAGGCCACGGTCAGCCGCGTGCTCAACGGCCGGCCCGGCGTCTCCGAGGGCACCCGGAACGCGGTCCTGGCGGCGCTCGACGTGCTCGGCTACGAGCGCCCCAGCCAGCTGCGCGGAGAGCGCGCCCGGCTGATCGGCCTGGTCCTGCCGGAGCTGCAGAACCCGATCTTCCCGGCGGTCGCCGAGGTCGTCGGCGGCGCCCTGGCCCAGCGGGGCTTCACCCCCGTGCTGTGCACCCGCACCGCGGGCGGCCTCTCCGAGGCCGACTACGTCAACATGCTGCTGGACCAGCAGGTTTCCGGCGTGGTCTTCGCCGGCGGCCACTTCGCGGAGGCCGACGCCCCGCACGAGCATTACGCGCGGCTGCGCGACCGCGGCATCCCCGTCGTGCTGTTCAACGCGGCGGTCGAACACCTCGGCTTCCCCCAGGTCTCCACGGACGACACCGTCGCCGTCGAGCAGGCCTTCGCCCACCTCGCCGCGCTCGGCCACGAGCGCATCGGCATGATCGTCGGCCCCGAGGACCACATCCCCTCCCAGCGCAAGCTCGCCTCCTTCGCCGAGCAGTGCGCGCGCTCCGGCCGAGAGGTCCTGCCGGACCAGGTCGCCCACGCCCTCTTCGCCCTCGAAGGCGGCCACGCGGCGGCCAGCCGCATGCTGCGCGCCGGCGTCACCGGCATCATCTGCGGCAGCGATCCGCTCGCGCTGGGCGCGATCCGCGCGGCACGGCGCGCGGGACTGTCCGTCCCGGGCGACGTCTCGGTGGTGGGCTTCGACGACTCGGCCTTCATGAACTGCACGGAACCGCCGCTGACGACGGTCCGTCAGCCGATCGAAGCGCTCGGCCGCGCGGCCGTCGCGCTGCTGGTCAACCAGATCGAGGGCGCGACGGTGGCGGCGGAGGAGCTCCTGTTCGAACCCGAGCTCGTCGTCCGCGGCTCGACCGGCCCGGCCCGCTAGGGGCGCGAGGAACTGCGCGACAAGCCACCCACTGCGGATGGCCCTTCATCCAACAGGGCCATCCGCGGTGGGTGGCTTGCTTGCGCCCACGCGGCGGAGCCGCAGATCGGTACAGCCTCGCGCCCCTGACACTTGCCACGTCCATTGACTGCATGCGCTCACGTCTGTAACTTCCTGGCGAAGCTTTGGAAATCTGCGACAGTATCGCGGAAGACCACAGCCACCAGCGAGGGGGCCCGGGTCAGGGGCGCGGCTCGCCTCGGCGTCCGTTCACAGGAACCGAGGGACGATGAACCACGCACGAACACGCGCGCCGGCGCTTCTCGCCGTGCTCGCCACGCTCTTCGCACTGCTGCTGGGTACCGCCGTCGCTCCCGCCCACGCCGCGGGCAGCAACCTCGCGGCGGGCAAGAGCGCCAGTGCCTCCAGCGCCAACGGCCAGTACGTCGCCGGCAACCTCAACGACGGCGACCAGTCCAGCTACTGGGAGAGCACCAACGGCGCCTTCCCGCAGTGGGCCCAGATCGACCTCGGCTCGGCGACGAGCGTCAGCCAGGTCGTGCTGAAGCTCCCGAGCGGTTGGGGCTCCCGGACCCAGACGCTCAGCATCCAGGGCAGTACCGACGGGAACACCTTCGCCACCGTCGTGGCCTCCGCCACCTACACCTTCGACCCCGGCTCCGGGAACACGGTCACCGTCAACTTCGGGGCGACGAGCACCCGCTACGTGCGCGTGAACATCACCGCGAACAGCGGCTGGAACGCCGCCCAACTGTCCGAGTTCGAGATCTACGGCAGCTCCAACGCGCCCACGAACCTCGCGCTCGGCAAGACCATGAGCGACTCCGGGCACACCCAGAATTACGTCGCGTCCAACGCGAACGACGGCGACGCGAACACCTACTGGGAGTCCACCGACAACGCGCTCCCGCAGTGGCTCCAGGTCGACCTCGGCGCTTCCGTCACCGTCGACCAGGTCGTGCTGAAGCTGCCGCCGTCCACCTCCTGGGCCGCTCGGACCGAGACACTCGCCGTCCAGGGCAGCACGGACGGCAGCAGCTTCAACGACCTCGCCGCCTCCGCCGGCTACGGCTTCGACCCGGCCACCGGCAACACGGTGACCATCAACTTCAGCCAGGCGACCACCCGTTACGTGCGACTGGACATCACCGCCAACACCGGCTGGCCCGCCGGGCAGATCTCCGAGTTCGAGGTCTACGGCCCGACCGGGGCCGCACAGCCGCCCGCCGCGCCCACCAACCTGACCTACACCCAGAACGCCGCCGGGGCGGTGGCGCTCACCTGGACGCCGTCCAGCAGCAGCGGCGTGACGGCGTACGACGTCTACGCGAACAACGCGCTGCTGACCTCCGTCCCGTCCACGGCGACGAGCTACACCGACAACCCGCCGACCACCTCGACGATCACCTACTTCGTGCGCGCCCGCGACGCCGCCGGCGACCAGTCGGCCAACAGCAACAGCGTGACCCGCGCCGGGGCTTCGGCCACGCCGCCCACCGCGCCGAGCAACCTCGCCTACACCCAACCGGCCTCCGGGCAGGTCAAGTTGACCTGGTCCGCAGCCTCCGACCAGGTCGGGGTGACCGGATACAACGTGTACCGCAACGGCAGCAAGCTCGCCTCCGTGGGCGGTTCGACGCTGACGTACACCGACTCCGTCGCCGACTCGCTGACCGTCTCGTACGACGTGACGGCCACCGACGCCGCGGGCCTCGAATCCGCCGCGTCCAACACCGTGACCCGCACCGGGTCCGGCGGCACCTCCACCGACCTCGCCCTGCACAAGCCGATCGACGGCACCGCGTACACCTACACCTACGCGCCCGCCAACGCGAACGACGGCGACGTCACCACCTACTTCGAAGGGTCCTCCTACCCCTCGCAGCTGACGGTGCATCTGGGTGCCAACGCCGACCTGTCCTCCGTCGTGGTCAAGCTCAACCCGGCCTCGGCCTGGTCGGCGCGCACGCAGACGATCGCCGTGCTCGGACGCGAGCAGAGCTCCTCGACGTTCACCACGCTGGCGGCCGCGCAGTCGTACTCCTTCGACCCGAGCAGCAACCAGAACACCGTCACCATCCCGGTCTCCGGCCGGGTCGCGGACGTCGAGCTCTCCATCACCTCCAACAGCGGCGCGCCGGGCGGGCAGGTCGCCGAGCTCGAGGTCTACGGCACTCCGGCGCCGAACCCGGACCTGACGGTGACCTCCAGCTCCTGGTCGCCGTCCGCGCCGGTGGAGACGGACTCCGTCACCGCCTCCGCCGTGGTGAAGAACGGCGGCACCGCGGCCTCGGTCGCGACCGACGTCAACTTCTACCTCGGCACCACCAAGGTCGGCTCGACCACCGTCGGCGCGCTCGCGCCCGGCGCGACCCAGACCGTCTCGGCGAACATCGGCACCCAGAGCGCCGGGACGTACCAACTGACCACCAAGGTCGACGAGTCGAGGAAGAACTTCAACCTGACCGCCGACCAGAGCTACACCAACCCGACCAACCTGGTCGTCACGCCGGTCCAGTCCGCCGACCTGGTCGGCACGCTCTCCTGGACGCCGAGCAACCCGGCCGCGGGCAACACGGTCAACTTCTCCGCCACGGTGAAGAACCAGGGCACCATCGCCACCACCAGCGGCAGCCACGGCCTCACGCTCACGCTGCTGGACGCGACGGGCAACACCGTCACCACCCTGACCGGCTCGGTCAGCGGCACGATCGCGCCCGGCGCGACGACCTCCCCGATCAGCCTCGGCTCGTGGACGGCGGTCAACGGCAAGTACACCGCGCACCTGGTGCTCGCGGCCGACGCGAACGAGCTGCCGATCAAGCAGCCGCATCTGACCAGCGACACCCCGCTCTTCGTCGGCCAGGGCGCCAACATGCCCTACGACTCCTACAAGTCCACCGACGGCGTCCTCGGCGGCTCCGGCGCGATCGTCGGCCCGAACCGCACCATCGGCGACATCGCCGGTGAGGCCACCGGGCGCGAGGCGGTGACGCTGGACAACACCGGCGACTCCGTCAGCTGGACCTCGCGCGAGGCCACCAACACCTTCGTGCTGCGCTACTCCATCCCCGACGCACCGGGCGGCGGCGGCATCAACGCCACCCTCGACCTCTACGCCAACGGGCAGTTGGTGCAGCCGCTGAACCTCAGCTCGCACTACGCCTGGCTCTACGGCTCGGAGACCAGCCCCGGCGACAGCCCGAGCGCCGGCTCGCCACGGCACATCTACGACGAGTCCAGCTTCCTGCTCGCGCAGTCGTATCCGCAGGGCACGTTGTTCACGCTGAAGAAGGACGCGTCCAACTCGTCGCAGTACGCGATCGACTTCATGAACCTGGAGCAGGCCGCCCAGACGGCGAACCCCGACCCGGCCCACCTGGTCGTCCCCGGCGGCTTCACCCAGACGGACGTCCAGAACGCGCTCGACAAGGTGCGGATGGACACCACCGGCACCTGGACCGGCGTCTACCTGCCCGCCGGCCAGTACGCGATCACCGGTCGCCTCCAGGTGTACGGCAAGCCGGTCAAGGTGGTCGGCGCGGGCGTCTGGTACAGCCAGTTCGTCGCCCCGCAGAACCAGACCGACACGGACACCGGCTGGGACCTCCAGTCCGGCGCCAGCGGGTCGACCTTCACCGGCTTCGCCTGGTTCGGCAACTACACCACCCGCCAGGACGGCCCCGGCCACACCTGGGACCTGCGGAACATGTCGAACATCACGATCGACAACGTCTGGATCGAGCACAACGTGGTCGGCGTCTGGGGCGCCTCCAACGTGCAGAACTCCACCTTCACCAACATGCGCATCCGCGACACCATGGCGGACGGCATCAACCTCACCAACGGCAGCCAGGGCAACCTGATCTCCAACGACGAGGCGCGCAGCACCGGTGACGACAGCTTCGCGCTCTTCGCGGCCCAGGACCAGAACCCGGGCAGCAAGCTGGAGAACAACACCATCCAGAACGTCACGGCGATGACCCCGTGGCGCGCGGCGGGCGTCGCGGTCTACGGCGGTGGCGGCAACACCATCCAGAACTTCGTCGTCTCCGACACCCTGTGCTACTCGGGTCTGACCATCTCCTCGCTCAACTTCGGCTACGCCTTCGAGGGTTTCGAGTCGTCACCGCAGACGACCATCTCGAACTTCTCGCTCACGCGGGACGGCGGGCACTTCTGGGGCGCGCAGGTCTTCCCGGCCATCTGGGCCTTCTCGGCGACCCAGCCCTTCCAGGGCATCCGCGTCAACGACGCGACCATCACCGATCCCACCTACAGCGGCATCATGTTCCAGAGCGACTACTCGGGAGGCAGCGCCCTCAACCCGGTGACCGACACCGTCTTCACCAACACCACCATCACCGGCGCCCACGCGTACAACGACGCCTACGGCACCGGTAGGTCCGGCTACGGCATCTGGGCCAACCCGCTCCCGGAGTCCGGCCAGGGCCCGGCGGTCGGGTCGGTGACCTTCAACCACCTCGTGGAGAACAACAACGACGTGAACATCCAGAACACGACGTCGACGTTCACCATCACCGTCAATCCGTAGCACCTCGCTCTGGTGACCACGCGCGCGGGCCCCGACCCCTCCGGTCGGGGCCCGCGTCGTCAGCCGCCGTTCCCCCTCAGGAACGGTGCGCCGACGTTCCGTCATGGTCGACGTCGATCTCGTTGTTGATGTTGCCGACATTGAAATTGATCAAGCCGCTGCAGGCGAGCAGGCACAGCCCGTTCGAGGGCGTCGGTGCCGCCGACACCACGACCGTCGTCACCGCGTTCGAAGCAGTGCAGTTGTCGTTGCCGTTGTAGGCGGCCGTGATCGTGTGCGAGCCGGCGGTGGACAGGGAGGTCGTGTAGGACGCCGCCCCGGCCGCGCTCACCGGCACGGTGTCCAGGAGCGTGCTGCCGTCGAAGAACGTCATGCCGAGCCCACCGCTGGGGTCTCCGGCGCAGGACACCGTCGCGCTGAGGCTCACCGACTGCCCGACGGTCACAGCCGAGGGTGAGGCTTGGACCGCCGTCGTCGAAGGCCCTGCCGCCGCAGCCGGCGAGGCAAGGGCCACAACTGCCGTCATGGCGGCGGCAGCGACCGAATTCCAGGCCAGCCTGTTCTTCCAACGCGTCACCGGGTCGCCTCCTCGAGAAAGCATGTAGGGGAACAGATCAAGACCGTAAGGCGGGAACATCCCTGTTTCGGGGCATGACGGCGCGCGTCGGCCTGTTTGGCCGACGGGGTTCCTTCGGACGGCCGCCCTTTCCGCGGAGCAGTGCGGCCATGGCGTAGTCGACTTGCTCGTCCTGGTCGAGGGGTGACCGCTCCGCGTACCGCGTCGTGCGTCGCCGGGAGCTACGGCGTCCGGTCCGCGCCGTGCAGGGCGTGCAGGATGTGCGGCCAGGCGTCCGCGCCCAGCGCGGCGTCCTCGGCGTCGCTCCCTCCGGAGGCGAGATGCGTCGCGGGCCCGGCCGGGCCCTCTCCGGGCAGCCGGGGCCGGTGCCCGGCCGCGGGACGCTCGACCCGCACCGTTGCTGTCGGGCGCAGGGCCTCACCCCGCGCTGGTCGCGTGGCGTTCGAAGACCGCCGCCTGGGCCTCGCGGAGGGCGGAGGCGATGGCGCCGAGGAGGACGGCGTCGTCGCCGAGGGTGCTGGGGGCGACCTCCGGGCGGAGGGGGGTCATCCGGCCGAGGGCGTCGCGGACGGGGTCGAGGAGGAGGTCCGCGCTGTGGCCGACGCCGCCGCCGAGGACGACGAGGTCCGGGTCGAGGACGGCGGTGACGGCGGCGACGACGAGGGCGAGTCGTTCGCCCTCGCGGGCGACGGCCTCCTGCGCGCGGGGGTCGCCCGCGCGGGCCGCGTCGAAGACGTCCTTGGCCGTCGGGGCGTCGCGCAGGCCGAGTTCGCGGGCGGTGCGGACGATGGCGTCGGCCGCCACCGCGTCCTCCAGCGTGCCGCGGCGGCCCGTGGCGGTCGGGGCCGGGTCGGTGGCGGCGCTGAGGGACAGCGGGAGGAAGCCGATCTCGCCGGCCGCGCCGTGCGCGCCGGTGAAGAGGCGGCCCTCGGCGACGACGCCCATGCCGAGGCCGGTGCCGACGAGGACGTAGACGAAGAGGCGGCTGCCCCGGCCCGCGCCGAAGGCGTACTCGCCGAGCGCGGCGAGGTTGGCGTCGTTGTGGATGGACAGGTCCGGGCCGCCGAGCTGCGTGCGCAACTGCTGGACCAGCCCCGCCCGGCCCCAGCCGGGCAGGTTGACGGCGTACCGGACGCGCCCCGACTCGGCGTCGAAGACGCCGGGGGTGCCGACGGCGGCGTGCACGACCTGGTCGGCGTGGACGCCGGCCTCCGCGAGGGCGCGCTTCGTCGCCGCGGCGACCGCGTCGGCGACGGCGTCGGCCGTGCTCCCCTCGTTGGGGACGTCGACGCGGGCCTGGATGCGGCCCGCGAGATCGGCGACGGCGATCCGCAGCCGGGCGCGGCCGATGTCGACGCCGAGGACGTAGCCGGCGGTCGGGTCCGGCTCGTAGAGCACCGCGCTGCGTCCGCGTTCGGGGACGATCGTGCCGACCTCGCGCACCAGCCCGCCCTGCTCCAGCGCGGCCAGGGCGCTGGACACCGTCGGCTTGGACAGGCCGGTGTCGCGGGCGAGTTGGGCGCGGCTCGCGGCGCCGACGCTGCGCAGGTGTTCGAGCAGCAGCAGCTCGTTGTTGCTGCGCAGTCTCGTGCGGCTCCAGGGTTGCTCGTCCACGGGCTCCAGCTTCTCGGGTGGTCCGGCCTCGGTCGTCGTCGGCCCTCAACTCTAGACAACTGTGATCGCCCGGAGCCTTGACGGCACTAGTAAAGGAATTTAACTTTACAACCCCCACCCCACACCACAGCTCCCCAACGGAGGCCCTTGATGTCCGACCCGGCCGGATCGTCCGGACTGTCCAGAAAGGTCGGCCCGTTCCAGGCGACCGCCATCAACATGAGTCAGATGTGCGGAATCGGACCGTTCGTCACGATCCCGCTCATGGTCGCCGCCTTCGGCGGACCGCAGGCCGTCATCGGCTGGATCGCCGGCGCGATCCTCGCTCTGGCCGACGGTCTGATCTGGGCGGAGCTCGGCGCCTCGCTGCCGGGCTCCGGAGGCACCTACGTCTACCTGCGCGAGGCGTTCCAGTACCGCAGCGGCAAGCTCATGCCGTTCCTGTTCGTCTGGACCGCCATGCTCTTCATCCCGCTCATCATGTCGACCGGCGTCCAGGGCCTGGTGCAGTACCTCGGCTACCTGTTCCCGAAGCTCACCACCGGTCAGGGCGACATCGTGGGCGTCGGCGTCGTCGCGCTGGTCATCCTGCTGCTCTGGCGCAAGATCGAGAACATCGGCAAGGTCACCGTCGTGATGTGGGCGGTGATGATCGTCTCCGTCGCCGCGGTGATCCTGGCCTCGTTCACGCACTTCCACCCGTCGCTGGCCTTCACCTGGCCCGCGCACGCGATCCAGCTGACCCACGGCGCGTTCTGGATCGGCTTCGCCTCGGGCCTGACCATCGGCATCTACGACTACCTCGGCTACAACACCACCGCCTACATGGGCGCCGAGGTCAAGAACCCGGGCCGGGTGCTGCCGCGCTCCATCATCTGGTCCATCGTCGCCATCATGGGGATCTACCTGCTGCTGCAGATCGGCGTCCTCGGCGTCATCCGCTGGCAGGACATGCTCGACCCGAACAACGTCGCCTCCCAGTCCGTCGCCTCGGCGGTGCTGGAGAAGACCTTCGGCAAGACCACCGCGGACGTGGTCACCTGGCTGATCCTCATCACCGCCTTCGCCTCCGTCTTCACCGGCCTGCTCGGCGGCTCCCGGGTGCCCTTCGACGCCGCGCGCGACCAGGTCTTCTTCAAGTCCTTCGCCAAGCTGCACCCCAAGCACAACTTCCCGGTGCTGGGCCTGCTCAGCATGGGCGTCATCACCGCGGCCGGCTTCCTCTTCGCCCGCCACGTCGGCAACACCGCCACGCACCCGCCGCTGGGCATCCTGATCACCCTGCTCACCACCGTGATGGTGATCATCCAGGCGCTCGCCCAGATCGCCGCCGTCACCGTGCTGCGCAGGCGGCAGCCGAACCTGGCCCGGCCGTACAAGATGTTCCTCTACCCGCTGCCGAGCGTCGTCGCGGGCATCGGCTGGCTGGTCATCTACGGCTACGCGGACAAGGCCAACCCGGGCGTGCACCCCATCGAGTGGTCCCTCGGCTGGGTCGCCCTCGGCGTGGTGGCCTACCTGATCTGGTCCCGGGTGGAGAAGGTCTGGCCCTTCGGCGAGAAGCAGATCCGCGAGCAGTTCCTCGCCGAGCAGCAGGCCACCGAACTCGCCGGCTCCGCCACCTGATCGATCCGTCGATCCGTCGACCCGGGAGCCACCGATCCAGCGGGCCCGGCCGGGACCTCCCCGCCCCGGCCGGGCCCGCACCCTGAGGAAACGCACTGATGCCCGTGACACCGCAGGACCCCACCCCGCTGCCCCACCCTTACCGACCCCAGGACGACCAACCCCAGGACCACCACGCCCAGGACCACCAGGCCCAGGACGAGGCGCCGGGCACGGTCATCGGCGTCGACTTCGGCGGCACCAAGACCGAGGTCGCCCTCGCCGACTCCCGCGGGCGCCTGCTCGCCCGCGAACGGCTCGACACCCTCGCCGAGCGCGGCCCCGACCAGACCCTCGCGCGCGCCGCCGACGCCGCCCGACGGCTGGCCCGCGAGTCGCGCGAGCGCCACGGCGTCGCCGTCGCCGCCTACGCCGCCGTCGCGCCGGGCATCGTCCAGGCCGACCGGATCCTGCTCACCCCCAACCTGCCCGGCTGGGAGCGGCTCGCCCTGTCGACGCGCCTGGCCGAGGAGTTGGACACCCCATCGGTCGCCGTCGCCAACGACGTCCGGGCGGGCGCGCTCGCCGAGCTGCGCTTCGGGGCGCTGCGCGACGCCGACCCGGGTCTGTACGTGAGCCTCGGCACCGGCATCGCGGCCGCGCTGACCGTGGGCGGGCAGGTCCTCGCCGGCGCGCACCAGGCGGCCGGGGAGATCGGCTACGTCAACCCCGGCGGCGCACCCGTGGACGCCGTCGCGGCCGGGCACGCGCCGCTGGAGGAGATCGTCGGCGGCAAGGGCCTCGGCGAACGGGCCGCCGAACTGCTGGGCCGCAGCGTCAGCGCCGCCGAACTGTTCCGCAGCACCGACCCCGACGCCCGCGACCTGGCCGAGCACGCGCTCACCGTGCTGGCCGTCACCCTCGCCAACCTCTGTGCCTTCGCCGACCCGGCCCGGATCGTGCTGGGCGGCGGCATGATGGCCGCCGCCGAGGTGATCCTGCCCACCCTGGAGCGGCTGATCGCCGACGCCACCCCCTTCCCGCCCGAACTGCGGGCCGCCCGCTTCCGTCGCGACGCCTCGCTGCACGGCGCGGTCACGCTCGCGATCGACAGCCTCCACACGCACCGCCGCGAACGCGGCGGCGACCGACCGCGTCCCACCGCACCCCTGGGAGCCCTTCGATGACGACCACGACGACCACCCGGCCCGCCGCCGTCCCCGGCGCCCGGATGGAGGCGGAGATGCGCCAGCAACCGGAGGTGCTGGCCGCCCTGGTCGACCGCTGGCCGGCCCTGACCGCGCAGGTCGCCGCCCTGACGGACGGTGCTCCGCCGCTCGGCGTCGCCTTCCTCGCCCGCGGCTCCTCCGACCACGCGGCCCTGCTCGGCCGCTACGCCGTCGAACTGCGGACGGGCCTGCCCACGTGCCTGGTGGCGCCGAGCGTGGCGACCGCGTACGGCAGGGCGCCGGAGGGCTTCCAGGGCTGGCTGCTGGTCGCGCTCTCCCAGTCCGGCCGCACACCGGAGATCGTCGACCTGGCGCGCCGCTACGCCGACGCGGGCGCGCGGGTGGTCGCCGTGACCAACGACGGCGGATCCGCGCTGGCGGGCGCGGCTCATCTGTCGATCGCCCTGGAGGCGGGGCCCGAGGTCGCGGTCCCGGCGACGAAGACCGTCACGGGGCAGTTGCTCGCCCTGCTGGCCCTCGCCGCCGGGCTCGCGCCCGGCGGGTTCGGATCGGCCGGGCTCACGCAGGCTCAGGCCGCCGCCCTCCCGGACGCGGTGGCGCGCGTCCTCGCGGACGCGGAGAGCGCCGAGCGCGCCGCGGCGCTGCTCGCCGACCACGACCGCCTGGCCGTCGTCGGGCGCGGCGCCTGCTACCCGGCGGCCCTGGAGAGCGCGCTGAAACTCCAGGAGACCACCGGCCTGATGGCGCACGGCTTCTCGACAGCGGACTTCCGCCACGGGCCGATCGCGGTCTGCGGTCCTGAGGCCCCGGCCCTCCTGCTCGCCGGCTCGGGCCCGGCGGACGCGGACACCCTCGACCTCCGCGACGCCCTGGCCGCCCGTCGTGCCCCGATCCTGCTGGCCGGCGCCGCGCCCGAGGCCGACCTGCCCTGGCCCGCGCTCGGGCACCTCGGCGACTGCGTCACGGCGACCGTGCGGGGCCAGCAGCTCGCCTTGGCGACCGCCCGCCGTCTCGGCATCGACCCGGACCGGCCGGCGGGGCTCAACAAGGTCACCATGACCAGCTGACCCCCACCAGCCGACGCCCACCAGCTGCTCCCCGCGGCACGGTTCCGGAGCCGTCACGTCCATGACGCGGCGTCATTTCGATTGCGGCACACGCGTCATGGCCGTGCGGAGCGACGGGGAGGGGGCGCTCATGAGAGCTCCCGACAGCGTCGACCGCCGCTCCGCGCGGAGGGTCCTGCGGATCGCCGCGGCCGTGCTCGTGTGCGCGCTCGTGGGCTGGGCCGCCTACGGGTGGGCGCGGCGCTTCGCCGGAAGGGACTGGTACGAGGACCCGCACGGGCCGGTCTTCGTCTCCGCGGACGGCCGCACGCTGCTCTTCGCCTACGGTCCCGCCGAGATGAGCGGCGAGATGGCCTCCTGCTTCTCCCCGATCAGCTTCGACCTGTCGGTCCAGCCGCACGCGGCCTCCGTCGCCGTCCGCTTCCACGTCCACCAGGCTCCCGGCCAGACGCACGCCGACGGCTCCTGCTCCCAACCGGTCGGGTTCCCGCTGGCGCTCGGGCGGCCGCTCGGAGCCAGGACGCTGACCGACAGCCACGGACGCCCGCTGCCCGTCCTGGACGGGCAGCGGGTGCCGCAACTGAAGGACCCGCGGCTGACCGAGCCCTTCGGCCCCATTCCCTGCGTCGTGCAGCAACGGGGGCAGGCGCCCGGATACTGCACGGGCCCGCTGGCGTTGTGGCACGGCTACACGGACAGCGCGCAGCGCGTCACGTGGGACTTCTACCAGCGCCCCGCGACGGGACCCGGCACCGCTCCCCCGAGGGCGTCCAACCCGCCGTCCCGCTGGCGCGCGGCGACGAACGGCGCGCCCGCCGACTGCTACACCCTGGGCGCGGACCTGTGGAGCCTGTGGTGGCGGCAGGGCGGCTACGAACTGACCCTTGTCCTCGCGTCGTCGGGCAGGCCGACGCCGGTCCCTTCGGACACGGCCGCCTGCGCGTCGCTCGCGAAGGAGACGGGCTTCGTCCGATGAGGCGCCACGCCGCCGCCCTCGCCACCCTCCTCGCCGTCGCGCTCAGCGCGCTGGGAGGCGTACTCGCCGCCCGCGCCACGCCGTCCGACGGCCTGGTCGCCACCCCCGTCGGCCCCGCGCTGGTCTCCGCGGACGGCCGCAGGGTGAGCGTCACCGAGACCGGGCAGTGCCTCGGCTCCGGCCTGTTGCGCGCCCGCGGGCGCGGTCCGACGGTGGTGCTCGACCTCCGAACCGTGCCGCACACCGGGCCCTGCGTCGGCGGCGCCCGACTGCTCGTCCGGCAGGTCGACCTCGCCGCGCCGCTCGGCGCCCGCACGCTCGTCGACGCGCACGAGGGCACACCGGTGACGGTCTTCCAGGGCGCGGACCTGCTGCGTCCCTGCACGCTCCCGGCCGGCTACCGGCTCGCGTACGTCGCGCCCGGATACGCCCCGGGATACGCGCCCGGCGGTTCCGACGCGCAGTGGTCCCCGGCGGCGTCCACCCTCTTCACCGACGACGAGCGGGGCTCGCTGTGGCTTGTCGAGGAGTACGGGCGGCACTGGCCCGACGGCTGGCCGACCGACCTTCCGCTGGTCGCGGCGGACGGCCGGCTCGCCCGGGTGGGCCCGAACGGCATCGCCTGGCAGCGGCGGGCACCTGACGGTGGGGCGCTCAGCCTCGCCCTTCTGTCCGACGCGGGGCTGCCCACCGCCTCCCTCGTCGCCGTGGCCGACAGCCTCCCGGTCGTCCCGCTCCCGACACCGGCTGGAAACCGGGCGCTCACAAGTCCTCCATGTGCGCGCCGTGTGCAGTAGGCTCAAGCCAACACTGCTCACGGCGGGCGCAAGGATGTTCATATGTCGGCTGCGGAACGCGCCAGGGAACAACTCGTCGGCTGGCCCGATCTGACGCTCGGTCAATCCTCTTGCGGGGTAGGCACCTCGCTCTCCTCGGGCGGGCGGGAGATCGTGCACTTCCACACCGGCCCGCAGACCGATGTGCAGTTGACCCCGGCCGCCATCGCACGGCTGGACGAACGCCTGCGCGAGTCCACGGCGGTCCGGCTCCACGCCGACTCCGGCTGGGTGACGGTGCTGGTGGAGTGCGACACCGACATCGACCTGCTCTCGACGCTGGTCAGCGTCGCCCTCCAGGCCAACGCGGCGCAGCACCCCACTCTGGTGCCGACGCCGTGCAACTTCCAGCGCACGACGATCCTCCGCCCCGAGGGGCAGCAGCGGGCGTCCGAGCCCCGGCGCCTTCTCGACGGCCTCCGCCGCCGCGGCCTCATCCGCCCCCACCACGCGGCGTAGCCCGCGTCATCGCGACGACCCCTCCCCCTCGGGCGGAGAGGGCGACAGCCCTGACGGCGCACGCGCATGTCCGGGACCCTGACGAGCCGGGCCCCGAAGTCGCCCCGCCGGCATCACTGATCCCGTCGGCATCCCTGATCGCGTCGGCATCCTCGATCCCACCATCGTCCGACCCGCCACCGTCCGACCCGTCGGCGTCTGACCGTCGGCGGGCAGCCGCCGTCCGGGCGCGCGCGACCCCGAGGGCAACAGTTCACCGACGTGACGCGAACTCGTCAGCCCTATGGCATCTGGCATGGAAAGCATGCACGCTGACAGGTAATCCGAGCATGCACAATCACCTCGCCCCGGGAGTGAAACCCATGCGTCCGAAGTCCCGCCTCGCCCTCGCCGCCGCCGTCACCGCGGCGACCGCCGGGATCGCCGCTCTCTCGCTCGCCCCGCAGGCCGGCGCGCAGGCCGCCGCGCCGAAGGCCCATGTGCACGCCCAGCTCGCCGCCTCCGCCCTGCCGACCTACTCGCACGTCGTGGTCGTGATGGAGGAGAACCACGCGTACAACGAGATCATCGGCAGCAGCTCCGCGCCCTACATCAACTCCCTTGCCAACGGCGGCGCGCTGATGACGCAGTCGTTCGCCGTCACGCACCCGAGCGAGCCCAACTACATGGCGCTCTTCGCGGGCAGCACCTTCGGGCTCAGCTCCGACAAGTGTCCCGTCAACGAGGGCACCACCGCCAACCTCGGCTCCGAACTGCTGGGCGCGGGCGACACGTTCAAGGGCTACTCCGAGGGCCTGCCGAGCACCGGCTCGACGACCTGCACCTCCGGCGCCTACGCGCGCAAGCACTCGCCGTGGATCAACTTCAGCAACGTCCCGAGCTCGGACTCGGTGGCGTTCAGCGCCTTCCCGTCCAGCTCCAACTACGCAAGCCTGCCGACGCTCTCGTTCGTCATCCCGAACCTGAACGACGACATGCACGACGGCACCGTCGCGCAGGGCGACACCTGGCTGAAGAACAACATGTCCGCCTACGCCACCTGGGCCAAGGCCAACAACAGCCTCCTGGTCGTCACCTGGGACGAGGACGACTCCACCGAGAGCAACCAGATCGCCACGATCTTCTCCGGCGCGAACGTCGTGACCGGCAAGTACAGCGAGAAGATCAACCACTACAACGTCCTCTCCACGCTGGAGCAGATGTACGGCCTGGCCAAGACCGGCAGCGCCGCGAGCGCCACGCCCATCACCGACATCTGGGGCTGAGCGTTGACCGCTCGTGCCCGGTTCCGCCGTCCGCTGCTCGCCGGGGCTCTGGCCCTGGCGGTGGCGGGCGGCGCCGTCGGTCTCACGCTCGCGCTCGACGGCTCCGCCGCGGCCGGGCCGGCGCCGCTCGCCGTGACCGTCGACAAGCACGCCTGCGGCGCGCCGCCGGCGCGGCTCCCGGCCGGTCCGGTCGACTTCGAGGTGCGCGACGCCGCGACGACCTTCGTCAGCGTCTACGTCACCGACCCGACCGGGGCCCGCGCGTACGCGGAGATCCGCTGGCTCGGCCCGAACCACTCGCTGCCCCTGTCCGCCTCGCTGGCCGCGGGGCGCTACGCGCTGCGTTGCGTCTTCTCCGACGGCCCCGTGCTGACCTCGTCCACCGTCGCCGTGAGCGGCTCGGCGACGGACACCGAGACCGGCTACCGGCCGATGAACAGCACCGAGTTGGAGCAGCCGGTCACCGCCTACCGCGCCTACGTCGCGGCCGCGCTGCCGCACCTGCTGGACGCGGCGCGCACTCTCGACGCCGACGTCGCCCGCGGCGACCTCGCCGCCGCGCGGACGGACTGGCTGCCGGCGCACCTCGCCTACGAGCGGCTCGGCGCCGCGTACAACTCCTTCGGCGACTTCGACGGCGACATCGACGGCCGCCCCGACGGACTTCCCGACGGCGTGGACGATCACGGCTGGACGGGTTTCCTCGCGATCGAGCACGCGCTGTGGCACGGCGCCCCCGCCGACAGGGTCCGGCCGCTGACGCAGAAGCTGGTCGCCGACGTCAACGGGCTGATCGCCGACTTCCCCAGCGAGGACATCGACTCCGAGGACCTGCCGCTGCGGGCGCACGAGATCCTGGAGAACGCCCTGCAGTTCCAGCTCACCGGCCAGGAGGACCAGGGTTCCGGCACGACGCTGGCCACGCTCGACGCCAACGCGCAGGGCACCCAGGAGGTGGTGTCGCTGCTCGCCCCGCTGGTGCGCGAGCGCGACCCCGGGCTCGTCGAGACCCTCGACCAGGGCCTCGCCACGCTGCGCGGCCAACTCGCCGCCGCCCACGGCAGCGCGGCCGACTGGCCTGCCGCAGCCTCGCTCGACCGGGCCACCCGCGAGCGTCTCGACGGCACGCTGGGCGCGCTGCTGGAGCAGCTCGCCGCCCTGCCCAACCTTCTCAGCCCGAGGAACGGAGCCTGACCATGAGCGAACCCCAGCTCTCCCTCGGGCGACGGGGCTTCCTGCAACGGGCGACGGCGGGCGTGGTCGGCGCGGCGGCCCTGGGCGCGACCGCCGCGGACACCGCGCGCGCGGCCACGGCGGCGACGTCGTCCGGGCCCGTGCCGACGACCACCGGCTCGGGCCGGGTCATCGCCTTCGAGGGCCCGCACCAGTCCGGCATCCTCACCCCGCCGCAGGCGGCCGCGACCTTCGTCTCCTTCGACGTGATCGCCCCCGACCGGGCGGCGCTGCGGGACCTCTTCGCCGTGCTGACCGACCGCGTCCGCCGCCTCACCGCGGGCGGCCCGGCCCCGGCCACCGACCTCGCCTCGGCGCCCTCCGACAGCGGCACGCTCGGTCCCGTGCTGCCCGCGGACGGACTGACCGTCACCGTCGGCGTGGGGGCCTCCCTCTTCGACGAGCAGCGCTACGGTCTCGGCGCGCGGCGGCCGGCCAAGCTGACGGCCATGCCGGTCTTCGCGGACGACGACATGGCCCACTCGACCGAACTGCACGGCGACCTCTCGCTCCAGCTGTGCGCGGACTCGCGCGACACCGTCGCCCACGCGCTGCGGGACATCGCCAAGCACACCCGCGGCGCGATCCAGGCCCGCTGGAAGATCGACGGCACCCACTCGGCCCCGCGCCCGAGCGGCGCGCCGCGCAACCACCTCGGCTTCAAGGACGGCATCGCCAACCCCGACACCACCAGCGGCGCCGTCACCGACGCGCTGGTGTGGACCCACGGCGGCCGCGACGGCGAGCCCGCGTGGACGGAGGGCGGCTCCTACCAGGTGATCCGCATCATCCGGATGCTCGTCGAGTTCTGGGACCGCGTCTCCCTGGACGAGCAGGAACGCATGATCGGCCGGCGCCGCGACTCCGGCGCTCCCCTGGACGGCTCCGCCGAGACCGACATCCCCGGCTACCAGGCGGACCCCGCAGGCCTGTTCATCCCCATGGACGCGCACATCCGGCTGGCCAACCCCCGCACCAAGGCGACCGCCTCGCAGCAGATCCTGCGTCGCGGCTACAACTACGAACGCGGCCTGGACACCGACGGCAACCTCGACCTCGGCCTCGTCTTCTGCTGCTACCAGCAGGACGTCTCCCGCCAGTTCGCCGCCGTCCAGGCCCGCCTCGCGGGCGAACCCCTCGTCGACTACATCTCCCCCACCGGCGGCGGTTACTTCTTCGCCCTCCCCGGCGTCCGCGGCCCCCACGACTCCTTCGCCTCGGGGCTGTTGGCCGAGTAGCCCTGCCGGGCGGATCGTTCGGTCCGGCCCTGCCGCCCGGCACGTGGGCCCGCCGCGAGTGACGTCTGTCATGCCTGATCCGTTATCAGCAGCGCTGGCACGGCGTCGCATCGGAACGAGATCATGGTCCCTCACGCACTGAGTCAACGGGGGAACGACGATGTCGCCGCACGAGATCGAGCTGTACGCCTGCGCCGCCGCGGTGGTCACGGCGGGGCTGCGGACGCTGGTACTGGTGGGGCCGGCGGACGGTGCCCGAGCCGGGCGGACCGCGCGGGGCGGTGTGCAGCCGGGCGAGGTGGTCGCCGTCCTGCGGGCCGCACTCGCGCGACGACCGTGGGTCTCGCTCGGGCTGTTCGCGGTCATGGCCGTGATGGCGGTGGTCCAGTACGCCGCGCCCGCCGTGGTCGGCGACCTGATGCGGCAGCCGGGCGCGCTGTCCGACGGGCAGTGGTGGCGGGCCGGAACGGCGCTGCTGGTGCAGTCCTCGGGCCTGGCCCAGATCGCGTGCAACCTGCCCGCGCTGCTCGTGGTCGGCGTCGTCGCCGAGGCGGTCCTCGGCGGCTGGCGGACGGCGGGGGTCTTCCTCGTCTCGGGCGTCGCCGCGCAGACGGCCAGCCTGGCCGGTTGGGCGCCCCGCGGCGGCGGGGACTCCGTGGCGGTCTGCGGTCTGGTAGGCGCCCTGGCGGTCGTCTGCCTGCTGCGGGGCGCCGACTTCGGACGGACCTTCCAGGACAGCCCGCTGGTCCTGCTCGTCCCCGCCGCGGGCCTGGTCCTCTGCGCCCTCCGCAACAACCACGGCGTCGGCCTCGTCGCAGGCTGCCTTCTGGGCCTGCTGCTGAGCGTCCGCGGCCCCGTCGGCCTGCCCCGGCCCGCGGCGGCCTGAGCGGGCGCCAGGTCAGAGCGGTCAGGCTCGCAAGTCCAGGCCGGGGCCGGTTCAGGCCCCTCCGGGGCCCAAGCCGTGGGCGCAGAGGTCGAGCAGGAGGGCGATCTCCGCGCCGTGGTGGGCACACTCGTCGATGGCGTGGGTGGTGAGGGCGAGGTAGCTGTCCTCCGCGTACGGGCCGGCCACGGGGCCCATCGGCGCGACGAGACGGACATCGCCGAGCGAGACGACGTGGGCGCGGAAGCGGGCGAAGTCCTCGGCCAGGGCAGCGATGGATTCCTTGGCCGTGGCGGGCCAGAGCTGCCGCTCCGCGCCGGTCCCCGGCTCCTCACCGAAGAAACGACCGTAGCCGCGCAGGCAGTCGGATCCGATGTGCCAGGCCCGCCAGGCGATCGTGGCGAAGGGCGCCCGGCCCGTCGACCCCTCCGGCCGGTCGTCGGCACGGGAGAGGCCGTCCGCGCCCACGCTCACGCTGAGGCAGTCCGGGACCGGCTCCCACAGGTACGCGGCGTCCGTCATGCCCTCGAGTCGCGCCAGGAAGCGGTCCCGGACCTCATCGAAGGTCATCAGGACACCGTCGGTCACCGGGTTCGGGCGCTCGCTCATCGAGACCGCTCCTCAGTCGCGTTGGAAGGAGTACCCGCGCTCGACGCGGGCGACCTCGACCGCGTAGCTGTCGTGTCAGCCCTCCCGGCCGGGGCGTTGGGCCTCCAAGTGTTCCGGATGCGCCTCCCATGCCGCCACCGACTCGGTGTCGGAGAAGTGGAGGAAAACGATTCCGGGCGGGGCGACACCGGGGGCCGCCATGGCAGGCGTGCTCCCTTCCGTCGGGCACGGGACGAGCCCGTGGTGGTGACGAGTTGCTCGGGCCGCCTCACTCGGCCGGGCCGGCCAGGTCGGCGAGGGTGTTCCAGAACATCAGCTCGTAGCTCTGCAGCATCCGCCCGTATTCGAGGGGGTCGCCACCGTCGGTGCGGTCGGCCGACGAGGACGCCTGCAACGCCTGCCAGTGCTCCACGAGGGCGAGCGCGGGGGCGTCCGCCTCCGGGTCGGGCGCGGCGTCCGGGACGGCGAAGAAGTCGAAGAACGCGCAGGCTTCGTCCGCGAAGCCGTAGTGGTCGCGCAGCGCGCGGACGGCGGTGGCGCAGTAGCCGCCCCAGGCGGCGAAGTTGGCGGTGAGGGCGAGGACGACGCCGACCGGGTCGCCGTTCAGGGCGAGCCAGGCGAGGTAGGCCGGGTACGCCTGGCAGCCCGCGAGCGGGGGCCGGGCGCGCAGCGCCGCGTCGTCGAGACCGCAGGCGGCGGCGAACGGCGGCAGCAGGCCGAGCGCCCGGCTCTCCCCGGCGGCCAGGTCCGCGAAGTACGCGCCTCCGGGCGCGTCCGCGCAGCGCGCCGCCAAGGTGAGGAAGCTGCGCCGGTCGCTCGCGATGATGCGCCGCTGCTGCGCCGCGAGCTCGCCGAGCACGCGCAGCGGAGCGCTGCCGTCGGCGATCCGCCCGATCAGCCGGTTCTCCCCGGCGCCCGGCGCCAGTTCCTCCCGCACCCGGGCCAGCAGACCCGCCGCGTCCTGCGCCATGGAGTAAGCCCCCTCCGCCTCGCCTCGGTGACGCGCGTCCGCCCGGCCTTCGTGCGTCCACGTACCGCCTACGTAAGCACAGGCGGGTCCGGTCCGACGAGAGGCTGGCCGTGGGCGGATCGGACCTCTGTGGACCGGGCCTCTGTGGAGCAGGCCTTCTCCGACCAGACGCCCGTCGGCCAGACCGTGCCGACCGGCTCTTCGCCACACCGCACGTTCGCGGAGGACGACCTCAGCCGCGCGTCGCGGCAACGACGTGAACCGTCACCGACGCGAGGAACGGGCCCCCGGCCAGCGCGTCCAGCCACCCCTGCGCCGCCTCGGCAGTCAAGTAGCCTGCCGCTACCGCCCGTTCGGCGTTGCGCTGGAAGCCGAGGATGCGGTCCGCCTCCCCCGCGTCGCGCAACACGGCGGCGACCGGCACGACGGCGTCCACCGCGAGCCCCGCCTCGGCCGCGCGCCGGGCGAGTTGGCGGCCGACGACGCCGTTGCGGATGACCCGGTCCACGACGTGCCGGGTGTAGGCGCGCGAGGCCTCCAGGTCCGGGTGGTCGAACACGAGCGTCTCCCAGTCGGGTTCGGCCAGCACGACGCGGCCGCCGGGACGCACCACACGGGCCGCCTCGGCCAGCACGAGCGCCGGATCGGCGGCGTGCTGGAGGACCCGGTGCATCCAGACGCGGTCGACGCACGCCGACGCCAGCGGGAGCGCGTGCGCGTCCCCGCGCAGGAAGGCGACGCCGGGCACCCGCCCGCCGTGGCGGGCCCGTGCCTCGGCCGGCATCCGCGGGTCCCGGTCGACCCCGATGACCCGCCCCGATCCGGCCACGGCCGCGGCGAGCAGCGGCACGTCGCCACCGGGCCCGCAGCCGACGTCGAGGACGGTCCCGCCCGGCTCGGGGTGAAGTTGGCGCGCCATGACGTCGCGGTAGGCGTGGAGCGCGCCGACACCGGAGAGCCGCTGCTGGTAGGCCACCCGGTCCGGCACCGCCGCCTCGAACATCCGCTGGGTGACCCGCGCGGTCGCGTGCAGCTCCCGCTCCAGCGCGGCGCGGCCGGCGTCGGTGAGCCGCAGCGGGCGCTGGCGTCCCTGCCTCTCCAACGGCTCGATCAGGCCCTTGGCCTCCAACCGCGCCAGGGCGCTGGAGAGGCTGCCCCGCCCGAGGCGCTCCCCCGTCACCTCCCCGACCGCGGTGTTGACGGCGTATCCGTGCAGGGGCCCGCGCGCCAGCGCGCACAGGACCAGCAGTTGGGCGTCGGCCGTCTGCATCGGTCGCACTCCTCCGCTTCCACTTCCCGGTGACATCGTCCCGATAGCACGCGATGCGTGCTATCCGCGTCGTAGTATGCCGCCATGGCCGGACTCCCGTGAACCGGTCCTCCCGTGAAGGGACGTCAGGAAGGGGACGCCGACCGTCATGAAGATCTCCGCTCCGCTGTACGCCCTGTACGCCCGACGCCTGCGCCGGCAGGTGGGTGCCGGGCCGCTGCCCCGGCACATCGGCCTGGTGATGGACGGCAACCGGCGGTGGGCCCGCCGGGTCGGCCTCGGCAACCCCAGCCTCGGCCACCGCTACGGGGCCGCCCACCTGGAGGAGGTGCTCACGTGGTGCGAGCCGCTCGGCATCCGGCACGTCACGGTGTTCGTCTGCTCCACCGAGAACCTCAGCCGCCGGGGCGACGAGGAGGTCGCCTACCTCATGGACGTCATCGAGGAGCTGGCCCTCGACCACCTGGGACGCCCGGAGGCACGGTGGCGGCTGCACATCGCCGGCTCGCTCGACCTCCTGCCGGACTCGACGGCGCACGCCCTCAAGCGTGCCGTCGAGGCGACGCGCGGCTGCGCCACCGGCGCGCACCTGACCCTCGCCATCGGCTACGGCGGCCGGCAGGAGGTCATCGACGCGATGCGGGACCTGCTCCACGAGCGCGCGGCGCAGGGCCGCACCCTGAGCGAGGTGGCCGACGACCTCACCCCCGAGGACCTCACCCGCCACCTCTACACCGCCGGCCAGCCCGATCCCGACCTGGTCATCCGCACCAGCGGCGAGCAGCGGCTCTCCAACTTCCTGCTGTGGCAGAGCGCCTACTCGGAGCTCTACTTCTGCGACGCCTACTGGCCCGCCTTCCGACAGGTCGACTTCCTGCGCGCCCTGCGCAGCTTCAGCGCCCGCGAACGCCGCTACGGCGGCTGACCACCGCCCGGCGCGCCACCACTGCACCAACTGCACCCTGCAAGGAGTCCTGACGGTGTCCCAACCCGCCTCCGCCGATGTCCCGGCCTACCTGCCCGGCATCGCCCGCGCCTTCCCTGCGGTCTCCGCCGTGGTCACCGACCCTGAGGGGCGAATCCTGCTGGTGCGCAGCCGCAACCGTGAGCCGTGGGGCTGCCCCGGCGGCGTCATCGATCCGGGCGAGACCCCGGAGCAGGCCGCCGAGCGCGAGCTCGCGGAGGAGACGGGCCTTCGACTGCGGGCCGGGCGGCTGCTGCACGTCGCCTGGGCGACGGGCGACGGGAGCGATCTGCTGAACATGCCCGGCGTGCAGTTCTACTTCGATATGGGCACCCACCCGCTCCCGCACCCGCCGCTGCGCCTCCAGCCGGACGAGATCCGCGACGCCGCATGGGTCGCCCCCGACGACCTCCCCTCCTACACCGGCGCCCTGCGCATCTCCCGGATCCACGCCGCGCTCGCCGCCCGCACCGGCGGCGAGGTCCGCGTCCTCTCTGCCACCCGCACCGAACTCGACGCCGACGCCGCCGCCTTCACCGCGCGCCGGGACCGGCATTAGCGCCGCCCGCGCCCCCGCTGCTTTCCGCCCTTGGCGCTGTCCCCACACGCCAGAACCGATCGGCCGGGAGCAAGCTGCTGAAGTCTCTCGACCAGGTCAGGGTGGGTATGCGACTCCCATCCCTCGTCGGCATAGGCACCGCGCTCCTCCAGAACGGCCTGCGCTCGCAGCAGGTCGAGCAGCGCGGTGTTCTGAGGGAGGTTCGACACGCGGATCGTCCGATCAGCACGAACTGCTCGTGTCGGCGGAGGAGTCGGCCGGACGGTCATTCGTCATCGAGTCGCTGGAGAACCTGTGTGAAGTCGCCGTCGTCGAGGAGACCGGCCAGCACCTGCGTCATGTTGTCGACGCCGGGGTCCCGGACGATGAGGCCGTCGGAGCACCGGAAGTAGCGGCCGCCCTGTGCCTCGCCCGTGCGAGCCCAGCTCTCCATGATGCGTTCGACCTCGGCAAAGGTGAGCACGGTCGCGCTCCAGCGTGAGCCGTCCTCTGTCAGCCGGACCTCGACGTCGACGTTGCAGACGGTGTCCAGAGGCTCACCCGCATTGGGCAGGAACGACGCCTCGAACCGATCTGTTCGGACGCGGTACCAAGGCTCGTCCCACCCCTGCTGAACGGCTTCGGTCCCGGTGTTGGTCATACAAGGAGTGTGTCGACGCAGTCCGGACTGCTCAACTGGGTTCCTCGGCCGACTTCCGGGCTTCGAGCTGTCGCAGCAGCAGTTACGTCGGGGGTCTCGGGGGCCGCTGTCCTAGGGGGTGTGTCAGAGTCTGCGCATGCTCGAGATCGTGGTGAAGACGGAGAACTGGGAGCGGCACGTCCACGTGTCAGCCGAGGAACTAGCTGGGCTGGTCCGACGAATCGGTGGCGACGGTGACCGGTTCCTTTCAGTGCACGGACTCCGCTGCAGCCGGCCACGGACTGATGCTCCTCTACGGCGGCTTCGACAGCTCGTCCGAGACCACGGCGGCGATCGGCCACGAGGCCGTGGCTGCCCTTGAAGCAGTCGGCCTGCACGTCGAGTGGGATCGTGACCCCGGCCGGGCCATCACCGTCACCCCGTTGGACTGGCGTCGTCGCCTGGTCGGTTAGGGATCGGCGTCAAAGAGATCACACCCACATGAGGAGTGAGCCGAGGGTGACGGCTGCCTGATAGCACTCGGCCCTCTTGTCGTACCGCGTTGCGATGCCGGGCCACTGCTTCAGCCTGTTGAAGCATCGTTCGACGACGTTGCGCCCCTTGTAGAGCTGCTTGTCGAAGGCAGGTGGGCGGCTCCGGAACGGCCGCGCCGACTACGTGACGGCCCCAACCGACCGCGCCTGGCCTGGCCTGGCTTCCAGCGCCACCTGATCGTCGACCGCAACGGTACCCGGCACCGCTGCCTGTCACGATCACCGGCCGCGACGTCACCCGACCGTCACCGCCGCGGGGCGTGGTCCCGCGGATCCGGGGCCTGTGGAGCGGCCCCGGCCGCGGACCGCGGCGTGTGTACTCCGGGCGGAGACAGCAGCGGTGACAAGGGAACCGGGCCGGTGGTCCGGGCGCGGCAGCGTCCGGGGGTCGGTCAGTCGGCGATGGCGGCCAACTCGCGTTCCACCGCGGCCGCGTGTGCCTCCGCGTCCTCGCGGGCGCGGCGGGGGCTCCAGCGGCCCGTCATGGTGAAGACGAAGGGGAGGAAGACGGCCTGGCCGGCGAAGCAGATCCACCACCAGGTCTGCCACTGGCCCGGGCCGTCCTTGGCGGCCTGCTGCACCTGGGTGCCGTAGGTCTGAAGGACCGTCAACTGCGGCTGGGCCTTCGCGACCGTCTGCAGGTCGGCCGGGCTGACCTGCTGGGTGGCCTGGGCCAGCAGGGTGGGCGGGATCGCGTTCGGCGGGTACTTGGCGAGTTCGGCGAAGAGCTGCGGATGGGCCTGGACGATGGCGAGCGCCGGGCCGGCCTCCGCCTGGGCCGTGGCGACCTGCGTGCCGTGCTCCACCAGCGGGGTGACCGCGGTGACGACGACCGGCACGAACGCCGCCGAGACCGCCACGACGATGCGGATGATCCACCCCCACACCGCCAGACCCGTCGCCGTCGCGGCCGGGTTGTGCTTCTCGACCGTCTCGGTGAAGCTCGCCATCCACGGCGCGTAGGCGACACCGCTCAGCACGCCGACGGCCGCGCACAGCGCGGCGAACGTGTAGTAGCCGGTGGTGGGTTGGGTCGCCCTGGTCGCGAAGAAGGCCGTCGCGGCCATACAGCCGAGCGCGCCCACGATCATGAACGGTTTGCGGACCCGCAGCCGGTCCGAGAGCAGGCCGACCACCACGAGGGCGACGGCGTTCGGCGCCCAGTACCAGTTGGCCAGCGCGTTGGCGCGCTGCTCGGTGTAGCCGAAGGTGGTGGCGAAGAAGACGACGAAGTTGCCGACGGCGGCGAAGTAGAAGAGCAGGAAGACGCTGATCGCGAAGGCCGAGCCGACCACGTCGAGCCGCATCATCTGCCGCCAGTGCCCCGATCGTTGCTGCTCGGGGTCGATCCCGGCCGCGCGCGCCTCGACCAGCGCGCGGTCCCGCAGGGTGACCATGATCTGGTCGCGCAGCCGCGGTGACAGCTCGCGCAGGCCGAACAGCGCGAGCACGAAGACCAGCAGCCCCGCATAGCCGGAGTAGCGCAGCTCGTCCTGCCAGGTCGCCGAGTCGAGCGTCGCGCTGGTGACACTGGTGACCACCAGGCTGCCGATGACGGGGCCCATGGTCCAGTAGCCCATGGCCGTGGCGCGGCCCAACTGCGGGGAGAAGTCGCGGATCAGCGCCGGGGTGGCCACCAGCACGATGCCCTCGACGAAGCTGACCGCCGCGAAGAGGACCAGGTAGGCGGTCTGGTTCGGCGCGGCGGGCAGGCCGACCACCAGCAGCAACGACGCCACCAGCAGCCCGTAGACCACGAGGTTGGCCCGTCCCCACCGGTCCGCCAGCCCGGCGACCAGGGAGGCGAAGGCGCCGACGGCGTTGCCGATGACGCTGATCCAGACGAAGTCGCGGAAGGTCATCCCGTAGTGCTGGATGATCGAGGTCGCCACCGCGTACTGCACGTAGAGCTCGTAGTAGAGCACCACCGTGGTGACGACCACGATCGCGAGGTACAGATAGCGGCGCGCCGTGTCGGGGTAGTGCGGGAGTTCTCTTCGCCAGAGCCTGGCGAGCGGATTCGGGACGGTCTCGGGGACGGACACGGTCGCGGTCATGCAGGGCCCTCCTCGTCGCTGACGCGCACGCCGCGCATGCGGGCGCGCGGCCAGGTGAATTTCGAGTCGCCGTGAATGGGAATTCAGCACACCTACCGGTCGGTATGGAGGAATGTAGGAGTCCACCCCCGGTCGGTCAATGCCCCGCGCAACACCCGCGGAGATTCGGCCCGCAGCCCGCAGCCCGTCCGCGGCGGCCCGTCCGTGGTGGCCCGCCGTCGGCGCCGCGTCGGCCCTCGGCGCCCCCGTGGCGCCCCCGCGGCTCGCCGCCTCCGGCCCGCCGTCGACACGCGCGGCCCGGCTGGCTAGGCTCATCGCGACTATTCAACTTGTTGTCCAGGAGGTCGATCGTGCAGACCGTGCACCCGTTCCGCGCAGCCGTGGAGTCCCGCGACGTCGCCGCGCTCGAGGCCCTGCTGGCCGAGGACGTCGTCTTCACCAGCCCCGTCGCGTTCAAGCCCTACCCGGGCAAGGCCATCACGGCTGCGATCCTGCGCGGCGTCATGCGGGTCTTCGAGGACTTCCACTACGTCCGCGAGATCGGCGCGCCGGACGCGCGCGACCACGCGTTCGTCTTCAAGGCCACGGTGGACGGCCGCGAGGTGCACGGCTGCGACTTCCTGCACTTCGACGACGACGGCCTGATCGACGAGTTCACGGTCATGGTCCGCCCGCTCTCGGGCGCGCAGGCGCTGGCGGCCGCGATGGGCGCGCAGTTCGCCCGGATCGAGGCGGAGGCCCTCGGCGCGCTCGGGTGACGGAACGGCCTCAGCGCCGCGCGAGCACCGAGAGGACCTGCTCGCACCAGCGGACGTTCTCACGCTCGAAGGAGAGCCCCCGCATCAGCGTCAGGTACGGGCCGACCCGTTCGACGGAGGCCAGGTACTCCTCCTCGAACCGCCCGTCCAGCAGGCGGGCGCGCAGCCGCTCGTAGCGGGCCACCTTCTCCTCCGCGTGCGCCCTGCGCGCCTCCAGCGCCACCCGCACCTCCGCCGCGTCGCCCGCGTCCACCGCCTGGACCTGGACCAGGAGTTCGTCGCGGACGGCGCCGGGGCGCGGCGGCCGCGCGGTGAACGCGCGCAGTTCGGCGCGGCCGGCCTCGGTCAGCGAGAAGAGCCGCTTGTTGGGACGGCGCTCCTGTTCCACCACGCGCGCCCGGACCAGACCGTCCGCCGCCATGCGGTCGAGCTCCCGGTAGAGCTGCTGGGGCGTCGCCGCCCAGAAGTTCGCGACCGACGCGTCGAATCCCTTGGCGAGGTCGTACCCGGACGCCTCGCCTTCGAGGAGGGTCGCCATGATCGCGTTGCGCAGTGCCATGAGGCGAGGATAGTCAACTTCGCGGCCATATGAGCCGCCCGTCCAGCACGCTAGGGCAGACTCACCCCGTGACGATCACCGTGCCCTACGTCTCCCAGTTCGCCTCCCCCGACCTCGTCCCCGACCTGATCGCCCGGACGGTCCCGGCCGAGGACGATCCGCGCTGGGCCGAGTCGGGCGCGCAGTCGCCGCAGGAGTACGCGTGGTGGTGTCGGCGCGTCTGCGGGATGGCGTGCCTGCGCATGGCCCTGGTGCACTGGCGCGGCGACGCGCCCGGGACGGTCGGGCTCGCGCACGAGTGCGTCGCGGCCGGCGCGTACGTGGTGGACGGGGAGAGGGTCCAGGGCCTCATCTACGCCCCGTTCGCCGACTACGTACGCGAACGCTGGGACCTGGCGGCGACGGTCGAGACCGCTCTCGAGCCGGCGCAGGTGCGCGAGCACCTCGACGCGGGCCGCCTGCCGATGCTCTCCGTGCACCCCTCGATCCGCACCCTCGACCCCGAGCCGCCCGCCCGGGGAGGGCATCTGGTCCTGGCCGTCGGCCACGACGACGAGGCCCTGTACGTCAACAACCCCTCCGGCTTCCCCGGCAGCCAGCACTACGCACGCGTGCCCTGGCCCGACCTGGACCGCTTCTTCGCCCGCCGGGGCGTCGTGCTGGCCGATCCCCTGACCACGCGCGCGGCGGCCCGACCCGCCGGGCAGGCGGGTCGGGCGGCCGGGTAAGCGGGCAACCGGGCAACCGGGCAACCGGGCAACCGGGCAGAGCCGACCAGGCAGGGCCGCTCAGGCGGCGGTCGGTGCGCCGGCCACGTGGCGGTCGCCGCCGTTGTGCTGCTGCCACAGGCGGTAGACCGCCACCGCTTCCTCGCGCGGCTCGTGACGCATCGGCAGTCGGCGTTCCTCCCAGCTCTTGGCGAACTCCTCGTAGAAGTTGCCCAGTTCGAAGTACTTCCGGTCGTCCACGTAGTGCGGCTCGTAGGCGTCGCGGGTGGTGAGGAAGACGACCTCGTCCGGCGAGCAGTAGTACAGCGAGCCCAGGCACATCGGGCAGGGGTGGGCCAGGACGTAGATGGTGGCGCCGGTGAGGTGCTCGGTGCCCAGCTTGGTGCAGGCCTCGCGGATGGCGAGGATCTCCGCGTGGGCGGTGGGGTCGCCGCTCTGGGCGACCCGGTTCGGGCTCTCGGCCAGGACCCGGCCGTCCTTGACGATCACGGTGGCGAAGGGGCGGCCACCCTCGGCGACGTTGCGGCGCGCGAGGTCGACGGTGCGCTGTGCGAAGTCCACGGTGGCTCCTCTCAGAAGGGCTTGGTCGGCAGGTACTTGCCGTCCAGGGTGATGACGGCGCGCTCGCCGCCCTCGGGGTCGGCGACCTTCTTCACGTCCAGCCTGAAGTTGATCGCGGAGATGATGCCGTCGCCGAACTGCTCGTGGACCAGCGCCTTGAGGGTCGTGCCGTAGACCTGGAGCATCTCGTAGAAGCGGTAGATCGTCGGGTCGGTGGGGACGCCGCCGGGGATCGAGCCGCGCGTGGGGACGGTCTGGAGCAGCAGCGCCGCGTCCTCGTCGAGGCCGAGCAGTTCGGCCACCGCCTCCGCGGAGTGCTGCGGCAGGGCGTGCTGGCCGAGGACGGCCGCCGTCGTGAACGCGGGCGAGAGGCCGGCGGCGTCGGCGACCTGGTGCCAGGAGAGGTCCTTGCGGGTCTTCGCCTCGACGGCGGTGGCAGCGAGCAACTGACGGGCGGTGGGGTCGAACTGGGCGTGCAGCATGGAAGGGATTCCTTTCGAGGGGGTGGGGATTCGGGTCGGGGATTCAGGTGGGGAAGTCAGGTTGGGACTCGGGTCGGAGCCAGGTCGGCCCCGGGGCCCGGCACATGGCCGAGACCGAGGCCGGAGCGGGGGTCGACGCCGGGGCAAGAGCCGAGTCCGTGACCGGGATCGGAGTCGAGCGGGGGCAGGGTCGAGGCCGGAGCCGGGTCGCCGTCTCGGCGCGGGCGCGGCGTCGTCGCGGCGCGGGCGCGGCGTCGTCGCGGCGCGGGTGACGAGCCTCAGGCGGCCAGGCGCGCGGTGGAGGCGGTCGCGTCGCGGACCTCGTCGACGCGGCCGGTCGCGATGTCGAAAACCCAGCCGCGCAGCGTGATCCGCCGCTCCGCCACCGCGCGGGCGACGGAGGGGTGCGTACGGAGGGTCGCCAGCTGCGCCAGCACGTTCTGCCGGACGAGGGCCGGGACGTCCCCGGTGGCCGCCGTCCGGGCGACCGAGGTGGCCGCGAGCCGGAGCCAGTCGGCGACCGCCGGGAGGCCGCTCAGGTCGTGGCCGTGGGCGAGCGCGGTCATCGCCCCGCACGCGGAGTGCCCGCAGACGACGACGTCCCGCACGCCCAACGCGGCGACGGCGTACTCGATGCTCGCCGTGACCCCGTCGGCGCCCGGCGCGTAGGCGGGGACCAGGTTCCCGGCGGTGCGGACGACGAACAGCTCGCCGGGCTCGCACCCGGTGATCAGCTCGGGGACCACACGGGCGTCGGAGCACCCGATGAACAGGGTGTGCGGGGTGTGGTTCGCGGCCAGGTGGGCGAAGAGCTCCTCTCTGGCCGGGAAGACGTCCCGCTGGAATCGCGCGACGCCGTCGGCGAGGTCATGCATGGAATTCACTCCCTTGGATGGCGGCCTGCCCCGTGGGGCCCGACGAGATCCACCCTGCATGACCTGTATCTATAGTGTCCAAGACGCAGTAAACATGCTTGGCATAGCTGACATCTATACTTCTGTCCATGGCCCTCGAACTACGCCACCTGCGCTATCTGCTCGCTGTCGCCGAGCATGGCAACTTCACCCGCGCGGCCGAGGAGCTGCACATCTCCCAGCCGACGCTCTCGCAGCAGATCAGGCAGCTCGAACGGACGCTCGGCACGCAGCTGCTGGACCGCACCGGCCGCACCGTCCGTCTCACCGACGCCGGAGACGCGTTCGCCCGCCACGCGCGCGGCGCGCTGCGGGACCTGGCCGCCGCCGAACGCGCCGTCCACGACGTGCAGGACCTCTCACGCGGACATCTGCGCCTCGCGGTCACCCCCACGTTCTCCGCCTACCTCGTCGGCCCGCTCACCGCCGAACTTCACGCACGCCACCCCGGCCTGACCCTGACCGTGCGGGAGACGACCCAGGAACGCATCGAATCCGGGCTGCTGGCCGATGAGTTCGACCTCGGGATCGCCTTCCGGGGGCCCCATCTGCCCGGCGTCACGGCCGAGCCCCTGTTCACCGAGACGCTGACCCTGGTCACCGGCGCCGGCCACCGCGCAGGCAGCCCCGCCGCCGACCTCGGCGCCCCGCTGCCCGTCAGCGAACTGGCGGAGCACCGGCTGGCGCTGCTCAGCGGCGACTTCGCCACCCGCGGCCACATCGACGGCTACTTCACACGACACGGCGTCAGCCCGAACGTCACCGTCGAGGCCAACTCCATCCTGGCGCTCACGGAGGTCGTCCGGCGCGCTCCGCTGGCCACCGTCCTGCCCGCCGCCGTCACCCACGACCACCCCCACCTCACGCCGGTCCCCCTCGATCCGCCCCTGCCCACCCGGGCCGTCGCCCTCCTCGAACGCACCGACGCCTACCGCAGCGCCGCCAGCCGCGCCTTCACCCGGCTCACCCGCGAACTCGTCCACGCCCGCGGCTATCCGCCCGCCGCTGCTGCGGTCCCGGTCCCGTCCTGAGGCGCACGTCCGGGTCGTCGTGCTCCCAACGCGACGTTCGGCGCCGGGAGATCGGTGGCCCCCGGGGTGCCACCCGGGTGATCGGAGCGAACGCCTCACCGGTCGCCCGGTCCGTGAACGGCTCACCCAGGCGGGAACCGGCAAGCGGTTCCATCCACCGGCGTGCGAGCGGTTCCACCCACCACGGCGCGTCGCCGGCGCGAGCTCGCCGCGGACCGACGCCGGACACCGAGGCTCGGGCCGGACCCGGGGCCCCGGACGGCGACCCCAGGCGGCCGGACGCGGGCCGAACCGGGCAGGGCGGCCCCCGCGGGAGACGCTAGCCGACCGTCGTCGCCGTGCTGTCGCGCAGCACCAGCTCCGCCGCCAGGGCGACGCGACGGGGCTCGTCCCCCGAGGGTTCCAGCAGCAGGCGGACCGCCGCCTCGCCCGCCGCCTCCAGCGGCAGGCGTACGGTGCTGAGCGCCGGGCGCAGGTCCGCCGCGAAGGGGACGTCGTCGAAGCCGACGACGGAGACACGGTCCGGAACGGCGAGGCCGAGGTCGTCACGCAACCCCGCCAGTGCGCCGGCCGCCATCACGTCGTTGAGGACCAGCACCGCCGTCAGGTCCGGCCTGGCGCGCAGCAGGCGGACGGCGGCCACCCGGCCGCCCTCGCGGGTGAAATCGCCGACCGTCACGGCGTCGGGCGCCAGCGGCGCGCCGAGGCTGCGCAGCGCGCGGCGCGCACCGTCGAGGCGGTGGCGGACGGTCAGCAGCTCGGCCGGGCCGGAGACGACGCCGATCCGGCGGTGGCCGAGATCCCACAGCCCGCGCGCGGCCAGCCCGCCGCCGCCGCGGTTGGCCATGACGACGGTGTCCAGGTCCGGCCCGCGCTCGCCGACGCAGACGACGCGGCCGCCGTCCGCCTCGAAGCCCGCGATCTCCTCGGCCAGTCGCGCGGTCGCGTCGGCGTCAGCCGTGCCGCTGCCGGCCAGGATGACGGCGCGGGCACGCTGCGCGCGCAGGCTGCGCAGGTACTCCAGCTCCAGGCCCGGCTCGCGGAAGGTCGCCGCGATCATCACCATCAGCCGCTGCTCACGCGCGGCGCGCATCGCGCCCGCGGCGATCGCGCCGAAGTACGGGTCGGCGACGTCGTGGACGATCAGGCCGACGACATCGCTGGTGGCACGCGCCAGGGCCTGCGCCGGCGCATTGGAGACGTAGCGCAGCTCCTGCGCCGCCGCCTCCACCCTGCGGCGCAGCTCCTCGCCGACCGTGCGCGAGCCGCTGCCGTGCAGCACGCGCGAGGCCGTGGCCAGGGAGACGCCCGCCTGCTGGGCCACCTGCTGGAGGGTCACCCCGGCGGTGTGCACGGGACGGGTCCTTGACCGTGGATTCGCCATGACCGTACGGTACCGGGAAAGCGAGGGAAAGCGCTTTCCACTCACCGCCCCGGAACGGACTGAACGCCGTGTTCCTCACCACCACCGACGACGGCTTCCTGCGCGACGGCCGTCCGCACCGGGTCGTCTCGGCCGCGGTCCACTACTTCCGCATCCGCCCCGAGCTCTGGCGCGACCGGCTGGAGCGGCTTCGCGCCATGGGCGTCAACACGGTGGAGACGTACGTCGCGTGGAACGTCCACGAGCGTGAGCGCGGCCGGTTCGACTTCGCCGGCGCGCAGGACGTGGCCGGGTTCGTCCGGCTCGCGGGCGGGCTCGGCCTCGACGTGATCGTGCGGCCCGGTCCCTACATCTGCGCCGAGTGGGAGGCGGGCGGCCTGCCCGCCTGGCTGCTCGCCGATCCGGCCGTCCGCCTGCGCCGCACCGACGCGACGTACCTCGCCGCCGTCGACGCCTGGTTCGACGCACTGCTGCCGCAGCTGACGCCGCTTCAGGCCGAGGCGGGCGGGCCGGTCGTGGCGATGGCCGTGGAGAACGAGTACGGCAGTTTCGGCAACGACACCGCGTATCTGGAGCACCTGCGCGACGGACTGCTCCGGCGCGGCGCCACCTGCCTGCTCTTCACCGCCGACGGCGCCGAGGACTGGTTCCAACTCGGCGGCAGACTACCGGGCGTGCTGACCACCGGCACCTTCGGCTCGCGCCCGCAGGAGGCGCTGGACTGCCTGCGCCGGCACCAGCCGGACGGGCCGCTGGTCTGCATGGAGTACTGGCACGCCTGGTTCGACAGCTGGGGTGAGCCGCACCGGGTGCGCGAGGCGGCCGAGGCCGCGCAGGTCCTGGACACCCTGCTGGCGGCCGGTGCCTCGGTCAACCTCTACATGGGCCACGGCGGCACCAACTTCGGCTGGTGGAACGGCGCCAACTGCTACGACGGCCGCTACCTCCCGATCACCACCAGCTACGACTACGACGCGCCCGTCGGCGAGGGCGGCGAGCTCAGCCCCAAGTTCCACGCCTTCCGGGAGGTGATCGCACGTCACACCGGCCCGGTCGCCAACCCGTTGCCGCCGACGCCCGCACGGCTCGCGCCCCGCCGGATCGAGGGGCCGGCGGGCCGCGTCGCCCTCTTCGACTGCCTCGACCTGCTCGGCGACGCGGCCCGGCGGCTGGAGCCCGAACCGATGGAGGCGCTGGGCCAGTCGACCGGGCTCATCCTCTACCGCACCAGGCTGCGCGGCCCGTTGGCCACCGCGGACCTGCGGATCGACGGGCTGGCCGACCGCGCCCAGGTGTTCCTCGACGGCCGCGAGCTCGGCACGCTGCACCGCAACGAGCCGCTCGGCGCGGTGCCGCTGACCGTTCCGGCCGACGGCGCCCGCCTGGACGTGCTCGTGGAGAACCAGGGGCGGGTCGACTACGGCCCGCAGCTGGCCGACCGCAAGGGCATCACGGGCGGGGTCCGGCTGGAGCGGCAGTACCAGTTCGGTTGGGAGATCCGCCCGCTCCCGCTCGACCCGCTGCCCGAGCTGCCGTACTCCCAGGAGAATCCGACGGATCCGCCGGCGCAGTCGGATCCAGCGGATCCGGCGGGCCAGGCCGCCTCCGGCCCCGCCTTCCACCGTTTCGAGCTGGACCTGGGCGAGGAGCGGCCCGCCGACGGCTTCCTGGCCCTGCCGGGCTGGACCAAGGGCATGGTCTGGCTCAACGGCTTCGCTCTCGGCCGATACTGGGAGATCGGCCCGCAGCGCACCCTCTACGCCCCCGCGCCGCTCTGGCGGCCGGGACTCAACGAGGTCACCGTCCTGGAACTGCACAGCCCCGGCCGGGGCCTGGAGCTGCGGGACGCTCCGGACCTCGGCCCGACCGATCCCGCGCCGGAGGGCTTCTGAGCGCGCCCGCCACCGGGCTCGCCCTGCTCGACGCGTCGCGCGGGATCGGTCGCCTCCTGCCTCGGGGTCCGACTGCTACCAGCTGTCGTTCCGGCTCCCGTTGCCGGACCCGCCGGTGGTGAAGGAGTGGTTGCTGCCGGGCTCCCAGGTGATCGAGCCGTCGGAGTTCTTGATGAGGTACTTGTACTCGACGTAGGTGTTCGCCGGCAGGCTGACCGTGCCGCTCCACACCGGGTAGCCGGAGGAGGAGAGCGGGATGGCCTGGCTGGTGTTCCAGCTGCCGAGCGCCGGGATCGAGCCGACCAGGTAGACGTTCTGGCCCCAGCTGGTCGTCTCGTTGACGGCGAAGGACTCACCCACCGTGCCGGAGGCGGCCGTCGGCAGGTAGAGCGCCACCGCGTCCATCGCCGGGACGGTGACGGTCGCGGTCCCGTTCGTCGTGACCGAGACGGTCGAGCCGGAGCACGCGCCGGTCGACGGGGTCAGGTCGCCGTGGATGACGTCGCAGTAGTTCCCGGCCGGCAGGCCCGTCTCGAGGGTGACGGTCTTGGCGCTGCTCTCGTTGTTGATCGCGATCCAGCCGCGGTCGCCGCGGCTGAACGCGATGAAGTTGCCGCCGTCGTCGTACCAGTTGGCCACCGTCTGGCCGGCGACGGCGTTGTGCCAGCCGACCATGTTGGCGACGCCCTGGTTGCGGTCGGTGCAGAACCAGCCGTTGGAGCAGTCCGTGTTGGTGACGAAGCCGTTGGCGTCGGCCGGCGGGGAGTCGTCGCTGTTGGTCCAGTCGAAGCTCGCGTAGACCTGCGGGACGTCGTAGCCCCAGGCCAGCTCGTAGAGGTTGGCCAGGATGTAGCTCGCGCCGGACTTGTAGTTCAGGGTGCTGCCGTCGCGCTCGGTGTCGTGGTTGGTCACCATCGACGTCGAGGCGGACGGCGGCTCCAGGCCCCAGCTCTGGCCGAAGGTCTTGAGGTTGGCGATGTTCCCGGTGAACTGCGCCTTGAGGTCCTGGGCGTAGGTGAACTCGATGACGCTGCCGTTGGACTCGAAGGCGGCGGGCTGCAGCGCGCTGTTCGTGCTGCCGGGGATGACCTCCTGGTAGACGTAGGGGCGCGTGTTCGTCCAGGTGGTGTTGTGCACCTGGGCGAGGATCGCCGTCATGTCCGCCTGGTTGATGTGCTTGGCGGCGTCCATCCGGAAGCCGTCCACGCCGTCGGCGACGAGGCTGTTGAGGTAGCCGGCCTCCTGGGTGCGCACGTGGGAGGTCTCGGTGGCGAGGTCCTCCAGGTTGGACAGGTCGCAGTCCTGCACCTGGGTCTGGTTGTTCCAGTCCTGGATGGAGAGGTCCGAGTCGGGGCAGTTGCCCGGGTACTGGTGGAAGTCGGAGCTGCTGTAGCCGGGCTGGGAGTAGCTCTCGGTCGACGAGTTGAAGGTGTCGCCGCCGTAGGAGTCGGTGCTGGTGTTGTTGTTGCCCGCCATGTGGTTGAGCACGGCGTCGGCGTAGACCTTGACGCCGGCGTTGTGGCAGGTCGTGACCATGGAGGCGAACTGCGCGGCGTTGCCCATCCGACTGTTGAGGTCGTAGCCGATCGGCTGGTAGACGTCCCACCACGCGTGGGTCGATCCGGCGAGCCGGATGGAGTCCTCCGGCGGGGCCACCTCGACCGCGCCGTAGCCCTTCGGGCCGAGCACGTTGGTGCACTCGCTCGCGACGGAGGTCCAGTTCCACTCGAAGAGGTTGGCGATCACGTCGCCGCCGTCGGGCGCGGCGGCGGCGTGCGCGGGCACCGCCTGGACGGTCAGCGGCAGCACGGCGCCGGCGAGCAGCGCGCCGACGCCGGCCCAGCGGGCCTGACGGCGGCCTGCCGCACGGCGCGGTACGGGCTGCGCCGAGGTGTCCTGTCCCGGCTGCGGTCTCGACGGGACGCGCTTCTGGATGCGCTTCATGGGGCTCTCTCCTGTGCGCACGGCCCGGCCGCGGACGACCGGGAGCCGGGCAGCACGACGTGAGCGCGTCGTCGCGCCGGAGGAACCGGTGGCCGTGGGGAGCCAGGGGGTGGGTGCGCGACGGTCGGCCACGACCTGTCCCCGGCTGTGACCGCCCGCCGCGTACGCGACCTTCTCGCGGTGTTGATGACGGCGTCAATAACCGCGTGGAAATTCTTACCGCAACTTTCGGCAACACCTTTCGAAGCCCGTTCGTCGCGCCCTGCGCCCATCCGGGTGTTCCCCGCGGTGTTGCGCTGCCGGAGGCGGGCGGCAGGCGGATCAGCGGAGATCATGGGCGCCGGACCACGAGACGAGGAGCGCCATGGCCACCGCAAGCTCCCCCCGGCCGCCCACGCGCGGGGCCCGCGCGATGACGCTCGTGCGCAACGGCCGGCTGTGGCTGGTCCCCACCATCCTCTGCGCCCTGGTCACGCTCTTCCTCTCGCTGCTCTACATGGGCGGCATCATCGACCCCAACGGCCACCTGCACCGGCTGCCCATCGGCCTGGTGAACGAGGACCAGGGCGCGCCGCCGCCCGGCCAGACACAGAACGTCGGCACCCAGATCACCGCCGCCATCCCGGCGCAGACGCCCGGCCGGACCGTCCAGTGGCGGCCGCTGACGGCCGCCCAGGCCCAGGACCAGCTCTCCTCCGGCAAGATCTACGGGGCGCTGGTCGTCCCCCAGGACTTCACCGCCTCCATCGAGGCACTCGGCACCATGAAGGCGACGGCGCTGCCCACCCTCACCGTGCTCACCAACCCGGGCCTGGGCAGCCTCGGCTCCTCGCTCGCCGCGCAGATCTCGCAGAGCGCCGCCCACCAGGCCTCCCTCAGCATCGGCCAGCAGCTGTCCCGGTCCGCCGCCGCCCAGGGCGCGAACGCGACCACGCAGACGCTGCTCAGCGACCCCGTCTCGGTCACCACCCAGCAGGGCCATCCGATCCCCTCCCACAGCGGGCTGGGTCTCAGCGCCTTCTACTACACGCTGCTGCTGGTGCTGACCGGCTTCCTGGGAGCCAACATCGTCCACAACGGCGTCGACTCCGGCCTCGGCTACGCCGACACCGAGCTCGGCCCCTGGCACAGCCGGCGTCCCACCGTCCCGATCAGCCGGACGCAGACCCTGCTGCTGAAGATGACCATGACCTCGTTCATCGTCATCCTCACCACCACGCTGGTCATGATCGCCACCATCGCGATCCTCGGCATGAGCGCCACACACCTGCCACTGCTGTGGATCTTCTCCTACTGCGCGAGCCTGGCGGTGGGCCTGGGCGTGCAGGCGATCAACGCGGCCTTCGGCGGGATCGGCCAGCTGGTGGCGATGTTCGTCTTCATCGCCCTGGCCCTGCCGTCCTCCGGGGCCACGATCCCGCTGCAGGCCGTCCCGGGCTTCTACCGCTTCCTCGCCGTCTTCGAGCCCATGCGGCAGCTCAGTGACGGCATCCGGGCGATCCTCTACTTCGACGCCCGCGCCGACGCCGGACTCACCCGCGCCTGGATCATGATCGCGATCGGCTGGACGGCCGCGCTCCTCTTCGGCTTCGGCATGACGCTGTACTACGACCGCAGGGGCCTGCACCGCCTCACCCCGCAGCCGGAGCGCACGCCGACCTAGGTCGGGCGGACGGCAGGGCCCCCGCGGCGGGGCTCGTGCCGAAAGGCCCGCGCCGGAAGGCCCGCGCGGGAAGGCTCGGGGGCCCGGTCCGGTTGCTCCTTGTGTGAACGCACCGTTGAGGCTCTCGCTGCTGGACCGGTCCGTGCTGCGCGAGGGGCAGACCGCCGCGCAGGCGCTGCGCGACACCGTCGCACTGGCGCGGTACGCGGAGGAGCTCGGCTACCACCGCTTCTGGGTCTCGGAGCACCACGGGGTGCCGGGGATCGCCGGTTCCGCGCCCACCGTGCTGGCCGCGGCCGTCGCGGGGGCGACGTCGCGGATCCGGGTCGGGACGGGCGGGGTGATGCTGCCCAACCACCGGCCGTTCGTGGTGGCCGAGCAGTTCGCCGTGCTCGGGTCGCTCTTTCCAGGGCGGATCGACCTGGGGCTCGGCCGTTCCGTCGGCTTCACCCGCGCCGTGCAGGAGGCGCTCGGTCACACCGTGCGGGACGCGGAGGACTTCCCCGAGCGGCTCGCCGAACTGCTCGACTTCCTGCGAGGCGACGACGCGCGCCGTCCCGGCCTGCGGGTGCAGCCGGCGGACGGGCTGCCGGTGCCGCCGTTCGTCCTCGCGCTCGGCGCGGGCGCGCGGATCGCCGCCGAGGCGGGCCTCCCCGTCGTGGTCGGCGGCGTGCACGACCGCGCGCGGCTGCTGGCGGCGGTCGCGGAGTACCGGGACGCGTTCAAGCCCTCGCCTTGGCGCGACGAGCCCTACGTCGTCATCGCGGCGCCGGTCGCCGTCGGCGGGACGGCCGAGGAGGCCCGGGAGATGCTGGCGGCCGAGTCCTGGTCGCTGGCCCAGGCCCGCACGCTCGGTGCCTTCCCGCCACTATCCCCGCCCGAGGCGGTGCGGTCGGCGCGGATGACAGCGCGGCAGCGCACCCTCTTCGAGCAGGCGCGGGCCGGGCACGTCGCGGGCACGGAGGACGAGGTGCGCGGGGCCCTGGACGAGCTGGTCACGGCCACGGGAGCGGACGAGATCCTGGTCACCGCCAGCGCCTACGACCCCGCCCGGTTGCGCGCGTCCCTCGCCGGGCTGGCCCGGGTGGCGCACCCCGACCGAAGAAGTTGACTTTCATCATTGTTGATGACCTCATGTATTCTGAAGGAGCACTGCCAGGAACGAAGGAGCAAGACCGTGCGCGTGGAGATCTGGGGCGACATCAACTGCCCGTGGTGCTACATCGGCAAGGCCCGCTTCGAGAAGGCGCTGGCCGCCTTCCCGCACCGGGACCAGGTCGAGGTCGTCCACCGCTCCTTCGAGCTGGACCCGCAGGCCCCGCAGGAGCCGCGCCCGGTCCTGCCCGCGATCGCCGCGAAGTACGGCATCAGCGTCGACCAGGCCCGCGAGGCCGAGGAGCGGATCGCCTCGCACGCCCACGGCGAGGGCCTGCCCTACCGGGGCGCCGAGCGCGACGTCGCAAACAGTTTCGACATGCACCGCCTGCTGCACTTCGCCGAGGAGCGGGGCCGCCAGGAGCAGCTGCTCGACCTGCTCTACCGCGAGAACTTCGACGGCGACACCTCCCCCTTCGCCCCCGGCCGACTGCTCGCGCTCGCCGTCGAGGCGGGCCTCGACGAGCGCCAGGCAGCCGACGTCCTGGCCGACCCGGCCGCCCATGCCGACGCCGTCCGCGAGGACGAGGCCACCGCCGCGGCCCTGGGCGCCACCGGTGTCCCGTTCTACGTCTTCGACCGCCGCCTCGGCGTCTCGGGCGCCCAGCCCCCGGCCGCGTTCACCTCCGCGCTGGAGCAGGCCTGGAGCACCCGGACGGTCCCGCAGACCTGAGCGGTGTCACCCGGGCGGCCTCACCTCGGTTGTGGCGACCCGTCGCCTGGCCAAGGCTGGGACGAAGGCGCGTACGTCCGGATGAGGTGAGGATGTGCTGACGGCGAAGAGCGTGTTCCGGGAGATCCTGGACGACGACGAGGCGTTCCGACTCTTCTGCTCGATCGCGGCGAGCGGTGAGGCGCAGGGCGGCTGGGAGAACGGTCGCATCGCGGCGCTCCTGCCGGAAAGCCTCGGCTACCTCGCCCCGCGCGTCGCGCGGCACGGAGCCGACGAGGACAAGCACGGCCGGATCTTCAACGCGCTGCTGCACAAGCGCGGCCTCGCGCCCGTCCCGGTGCCGCCGGAGGCCGACTACACGATGATCCTGGAGCGCCTGGGCATCGGCCTCTCCCACCGCAAGCTCTCCGCCGACAAGCCGCTCACCGAGCACGACGTCGTCGCCTACCTGGCCCACAGCCGCGTCACCGAGCAGCGGGCGAGCGAGCAGATGCGCATGCTGGTCCACTACTTCGGCGACGACCAGGTCATCGGCAAGGCGGTCCGCATGATCTGCCGCGACGAGGACAACCACCTCGCGTACTGCCACGAGGAGTTGCTCCGCCTCGCGGCGGCGGGCCGGGGCCGCGAGATCAAGGACCTGCTCGACCGGAGCGCGGCCGCCGAGATCCGCGTCTACCGCGACGTGAGCCTCGCGGTGATGGGCCGGATGGCGGAGATCCTGCGCTGGCCGAAGGCGAAGGCGGCGGTCATCAGTACGGGCATCCACGGGATGTACGGGGTGGAGCGCGTGGGAGGCTGGTACCGGATGGTCAGCCTTCGGATGCCGGAGCGCATCGGGGCGCTGGACGGGCCCGTGCCGGCCCCGGCGGCGCCCGAGTTCGCCTGAGTCCGGTCCGCTGAGCCCGGCCGGGTACGGCTGGGTACGGCTGGCTACGGGCGAGTTCCCGTCGGCGACACGCGGTTCGCCCCCGGACGATCCTTGCGCGGGCTGCGAAGCCGGTGCACCTGCTCGATTCGCCAGGTTTCGCCGCCCCCGCGCTACTCCCCCACACCCCTGGACGACGCACCAGGCTGGTGATCGTGAAAGCGAACGAGAACACGCACCAGCTGCCCGTCCGCCTGCCCGCCTCCTTCGTCCGGTGGTGGCTGGCCGATCCCGCCCAGGAGTCTCAGCCCCAGTCCTTGTCCAGGTCCAACTCCGCACGGCGCTGCGTGAACGAGAACCAGTTGCCCGAGTCGTCGCGGAAGATCGCCTCCGTCCCGTAGGGGCGCTCCTGCGGCTCCTGAAGGAACTCCACGCCGCGCGCCTTCATGGCCGCGTAGTCGGCGTGGATGTCGTCCGTGGCGAAGACGCCCGCGCCGAGGACGCCCTTGGCGACGAGCCGCTTCAGCTCCTCCGCGGACTCCGGGTCCAGCGCGGGCGGACCCGGGACCATCAGGGTGATCTCCAGATCCGGCTGGTCCTTGGCGCCGACGGTGAGCCAGCGCATCCCGCCCTCCCCCATGGTCATGTCCGTGCGGACCTCCAGCCCGAGCTTCTGCGTGTAGAACTCCCTGGCCCGGTCGTGGTCCAGCACCCAGACGTTGGCGATGGACATGCCCTTGATCACGGCAGTCTCCTCCGGTTCCGGCGAGGGCGCGTCCCGCCCTCGCTCCTGCTGACCACCGTAGAGACGTCGGGGCTCAGTCGGCTTCTCCGGAATTGCGCTCCTGCTCCGGCTCCTGCTCCCGCCCTTCCCGGGCGTGGAACGCCTTGAAGCCGCCGTGCCAGAGCAGGGCGTAGCAGCCGGGGACGAGGGCGCTCCCGGCCTCGACGTGCCGCGCCCGGTACTGGCTCGGAGTCAGGCCGGTGTGCTTCCGGAAGCTCGATGAGAAGGTGCCGAGACTGGCGAAGCCGACCAGGGTGCAGATCTCGGTGACCGACAGGTCCGCGGTCCGCAGCAGTTCCTCGGCGCGCTCGATGCGCCGCCGGCTGAGGTACTGCCCGGGCGTCTGCCCGTAGGCCGCCCGGAAGACGCGGATGAAGTGGTACCGCGAGTAGCCCGCCGCCCCGGCGACCGCGTCCAGGTCGATCGGCTCGGCCCAATCGCGGTCCATGGCGTCCTTGGCCAGCCGCAGCCGACGCAACTGCGCAAGCCGGGCGCGCTGCGCCTCGGACGGCCCGCCGGACGGGTGGTCGGTACGGCTCACCCTTCGATCGTGTCACGGCGCACCGACACATACGGTCCAGGTCCGCTGAAGGGTCCCGCCAGGAGCGAAGAGAGCACTCCCGGAAGCCTTGCGGGATGCGCCTCCCGCCGATGCCCCAGCCGCAGGATACGGAGATCCAGGAGCCGCCCCTGATCCCTGGTCAGGTAGGCCGCTCGCTGCGGCTCTACTGGGAGGGCACGCACGCCGAGGCGGAGCAGGTCTACCGGCTGGGCATGTCGGCGGCGCAGACGCCCGAGGTTGCCGCCGTCCTGGACAACCACGCGCACCGGGTCACTGGTTCTCGGCCGACTGCTGCTTCGCTCGCCACTCCGCGCCCGCGCGCTGGATGCGGTCCCACAGGGCAGCGCGGTCGGCGTCGTCGATGGCCGAGAGGTCCAGGTGGAACACGTCCGTTGCGAGCTTGAACAGCTCCTCGGCGGACTCGAGGAGCCGTGTGGTGCGCCGTCCGGCCCCCTCGTCGCGGGTGAACTCGTCGTCCAGGACGAACTCGGCACCGCCCGCGTCGCGGCGGAAGAGCTCGAACCACATGACGTAGGGAGACTTCGGCGACGTCGAGAACTCGGTGTGGCAGGCCATGAAGTCCTCCCACGTGGCCGGTGCCAGGGTGAAGTCCATGCTGTGGAACGTCGTCTGCGCCGGATCGGTGCAGAACCGCCAGGCGTCCGGGCCGATCTCCGGCAGCGGCCGCAGCTCGAAGCGGAAGGGGCCCTGGTTGTGGACGCCCTCCCGGAGCGGGATGGGCTCGTGGTGCGAGTTGGCCAGGCCGACGTCGACCGACCAGCGTTCGCCGTCGATCACGACGGTGAGGGCCATGTGCGTGGCGTATTCGTCGGCGGACGCCTTGGCGGTCGCGGCAGAGCCGTTGATCTGGCCGCGGTGGACGGTGACGTCGTACCCGAGGGCGGTCAGCAGCTCGCTGAACGCGTTGTTGAGGTTGAAGCAGTAGCCGCCCCGGCCGGCCAGGATACGGGCTATGGACTCGGCCGGGTCGATGCCCTGCGGGCGCCCGAGCTGGATGTCGACGTTCTCGAAGGCGATGAGCTCGACGTGGGCGCGGTGAAGCCTGCGCAGAGTGTCGAGCGACGGAGCGCCGAGGGACTCCGGGTCGTCGACGCCGAGCCTGGCCAGGTAGGGCGCGACCCAGGCGGGATGATCGTTCGTCTTCGAGGTCATGGCTGCGAACCCTAGTGCAGCATCACCCGGATCCCGCAGGGATTATCGCTGCGCTGTACTGGCTGGCGCTCCGACGGCGATGGTCCCGTGAAAGAACGGTTGACGGCGCGTCTCGCTGCGGGTTGAGCCCGGCGACTGCCAGGCGCAGCCGACACGGCTGCGCCCGGGGCGCAGGGTTCAGTCCGGGACCGGCAGGATCGCGCTGAGCGGCAGGACGCTGTGCCGGAGGTCCGGGTCGACGGGGTTGTTGAACGGCGGGTACTTGGGCGCGCCCGCGTTCCTGCGGTAGACCTCGGTGGAGATCTCGGGGCTGCGGTCGAACTCGGGGATCACCCGGTCGCCGAAGAGTTCGACCATCTCCAGGTGCTCCTCGAAGGTCATGCCGCCCGCGAGGCCGAACACCAACTGGTCGCAGCCGACGCGCTGGTAGGCCTCGACCTGTTCGCAGACCTCGTCCGGGGTGCCGCAGAGCAGGTAGCCGCCGGCGATCAGCTCGTCGAGCAGCTCCTCGCCGCCGAACGCGCCGAGGTTGATGGGCGGTTCGGGCCAGGTGATGCCGTCGGCGGACTTCGGCATGGTGTCGTGGTAGAGGTTGACCAGCGTGACGATGTAGGCGTTGCCCGCCGAGAGCGCGATCTCGCGGGCCCGCTTGCGGTCGTTGAGGCAGACGACGGCGTTGGTCATCATCACGTTGTTGTTCTGGTAGTCCCCGAGGATCTCGACGGGGTTCTCCGCCGCCTCCTTGTAGGCCTCGATCCGGCCCTTGAGGTTGTAGATCGGCTCGAAGTTGAAGGCGATGGCGCCGATGCCCAGCGAGCCCGCCTTGGCGAACGAGGGCGGATTGCCGCAGGCCATCCAGATCGGCGGGTGGGAGTGCCCGTAGGGCTTGGGCAGGATGTTGTGCGGGGTGGGGACGGTGAAGTGCCGCCCCTCGAAGGAGTAGTCGTACTGCTCCCACATCCGCACGATCTCGCGGGAGACCTCGTCCCACTCGGGTTTGGTGGAGTCGGTCTCCAGGATGTTGAACGACCTCAGCTCGTGGGAGCCCGCGCCTCGGCCCGTGCCCCACTCGAAACGGCCCTCGGTGATGTGGTCCAGCATGGCCGCGCGTTCGGCGAAGCGGACGGGGTGCTCCTTGCGCGGGGAGAGGGAGTTGATGCCGGTGCCGAGGTGGATCCGCTCGGTGCGGGCGGCGACGTAGCCCATGACGACCTCGGGCGCGGACATGTGGCTGTACTCGGTGAGGGAGTGGTGCTCCCCGAACCAGACGAACTTCCAGTGGTGCTTGTCCGCCTTGATGGCGATCTCCATCTCGCGGCGCAGCGCGAGATGCTCCGAGGCCCGGTCGTGCGCGGCCGGGCCGGGGATGAACCCGTTGACGAAGATGCCGAATTCCACGGAGGGTCCTCCTGGCTGTGACGGAGTGTGCAGCGCCGCAAGAACATCTGACTATCCATCAGATTTGACGACAAGGCAACGGCCATGGGGTCCCGCCGCCGAATCCCTGCCACCCGGGCCCAGGCGGGTGGATACTCCAGCTGCGGGCGGGCTCGCTCCGCGTGCTTCGGGGGGACGGGGACGCGATGAGCATGATCTGGTGGGGCGTCACCTCACGTTCGCTGCGCCGCCTCACGGCGCGCGCACGGCAGGGGTGGCGTCGGGCGGTGACGGGGGCGCTCGGCGGGACCGGGTTCGTCCTCGTCGTGGCCGGCGCGGAGCAGCACACCGCGCACGCCCAACATCTGTGGATGGCAGGCGCGTTGCCCTTCGCCGCGGCGGCCGTCGGGTGGCAGGTGTGGCGCGCGCCGGAGGAGGGGCTGCCCGACGCGCTGCGGCTGCGTGAACGCAGTCGGCGGATCGGTCTGCGGACGGCCTCGGTGCCCGGCTTCGGCGCCTCGGTCGGCCTGGTCGTCCACCTCGGCGCGCACGGCGCTCTCGCCCACCAGGCGGGCGTGGCCGCGCTGTGGGCGGTGGCCGCCGCTCCCGTCCCGGTCCTGGCGGAGGGCGCACTGTGGGCCGCCGCACCGCGTCGGCTGCGCCTCCAGGTGCGCACGGCGCGCATCGCGGAGGCGGTACGGGAGGTGAACTCCGGCGTCGGGCGGCTCTCGCAGCTCGCCTTCGACCCCGAGGCCGGCTACGCCGGGGCCCCGGTCCCGCACCGGTCGCTCGCACCCGCCGACCACCTCGGAGCGGCGCGCGAGGCACGGCCGACGCGGGAGCAGACCGTGGCGATGCTGGGCCTGAGCCTGCTGAACCGCGCCCACCGGACCTGGATCCGGGAGGCGTCGCTGCGCTGGGACGGCGAGGCGCTGATCCTCACCGACGGCCGCCGCAACAGCGTGGCCGTCCCGCACGACGGAACGCGGCGCCCCGGGCACGGGCGGCTCGCGGACCGCCCGGTCGAGCTGGTCTGGCTGCGCGAGCAGGCCCCGGGCGAGCCGGGCTGGCAGATCCGCCTCCTGCTGCTGGACGCGTCCGGCCGCCGCCTGCTCACCATGCCGGGGCTGGGCTTCCTCTACGGCGAGATGGCCGCGGTCGCCGCGGCGTCCGGGCTGCGCTTCACCTTCCACAACTGGGCCGGCGCCCCGCCGGAACTCCCCGGACGCCGCCTGTGGACGCGCGTCTTCCCCCGCCGTCGCGGGCACGTCCGCCTGCGGATGGCCCGCCGTCTCTGAGCACGCGCCTGCGACGGTCGACCGGGATGCGGAAAGATCTTCGTCGGCCGTGTCGATCCACGGCCGCGCCGTTCGACCTGGGGTAGAGAGGTCGAAGGGCGACCCTCACCGGTCTAGGAGGCCGAGATGGCGAAGTACATGCTGATCATGCGGAACACCGACGAGTCGCTGGCGAAGATGATGGGGACGCCGTTCGAGCAGATGCTGGAGACCGTCGGCCGCTTCAACGAGGAGCTGATCAAGGCGGGCGTGCTCGTCGCCGCCGAGGGACTGGACGACCCCGGCCAGGGCGTCGTCGTCGACTACAGCAGTGAGACGCCCGTCGTCACCGACGGCCCCTACGGCGAGACGAAGGAGCTGTTCGGCGGCTTCTACCTGCTCGACGTGGCCTCGAAGGAGGAGGCCGTGGAGTGGGCGCGGCGCATGCCCGCGATCCCGGGCTCGAGGTGCGAGATCCGGCGGGTCCCGGGGATCGACGAGTTCCCGCAGGACAACGAGTGGATCGTCAAGGAGCGCGCCTGGCGCGAGCGGACGGGCCAGCTCTGATGCGGCAGGCCGGCGACGGCCCGTCGGACGCCGCCTCGTCGCGCGCCGCCTCGGAAGCTGCGGCGAGCGCCGCCTCGGAAGCCGCCTCGGGCGGCGCCGAGGCGGCGCGGCGCGCCGTCGAGGCCGTGTGGCGCATCGACTCGGCGCGGATCGTCGGCGCGCTGGCCCGCTACACCGGCGACTTCGAGCTGGCCGAGGACGTCGCGCAGGAGGCGCTCGCGGAGGCGCTGGTCGGCTGGGCCCGCGACGGCGCGCCCGCGAACCCGGTGGGCTGGCTGCTGGCGACCGGTCGGCGACGGGCCATCGACGCCTTCCGCCGCCGCTCGGCGCGGGACGAGCGCTACGCGCTGCTGGCCGGCCCGCTCACCGAGGGCGGGACCAGCTCTGGCGCGGTCGACCCGCAGCGCCCGGCGGACGACCTGCCGTGGGATCCGGACCGGGTGGAGGACGACGTCCTGGCGCTGATCTTCATCGCGTGCCATCCGGTGCTCTCGCCGGAGGCCCGCGTCGCGCTGACGCTACGGGCGGTGGGCGGCCTCACCAGCGAGGAGATCGCGCGGGCCTTCCTGGTCCCGGTCGCCACCGTGCAGGCGCGGATCACCCGGGCGAAGAAGACGATCGCGGCGGCGCGGGTGCCGTTCGAACTCCCGCCCGCCGAGGACCGGCGCGAGCGGCTCGGCGGGGTGCTCAGCGTGCTGTACGTGATCTTCACGGAGGGGTCGACGGCGACGTCGGGAGACGCGCTGCTCCGGCCCGACCTGGCCTACGAGGCGATCCGGCTGGGTCGCATGCTGGCCGCGCTGCTGCCCGAGGAGCCGGAGGTCCACGGAGTTCTCGCACTGTTCGAGCTGACGGCGGCACGGTTCCCGGCCCGCACCGGCCCGGACGGCGAGGCGGTGCTGCTGGAGCACCAGGACCGGCGGCTGTGGGACCGCTCGGCGATCCGCCGCGGCCTGGCCGCGCTCGGCCGCGCCTCGGCGGCCGGACGCGGGCTCGGCCCGTACGGGCTCCAGGCCGCGATCGCCGCCTGCCACGCCGTCGCTCCGTCGGTCGCCGAGACCGACTGGGACCGCATCGTACTGCTCTACGAGTCGCTGGGGCGGGTCGCGCCCTCACCGGTGGTGGAGCTGAACCGCGCGGTCGCCGTCGCCATGGGCCACGGCCCGCAGGCCGCGCTCGACCTGGTGGACGACCTGCTCGTCTCCGGCCGCCTCTCAGGATCGCACCTGCTGCCGGGCGTGCGGGGCGAGCTGCTGACCCGCCTCGGCCGCACCGCGGAGGCCCGCGCGGAGCTGGAACTCGCCGCCCGCCTGTGCGGCAACGCCCAGGAGCGCGCGGTGCTCCTCCGCAAGGCGGCGGCACTGCCACCCGACCCGGCCTGAGCGGAACCGGCCCTGTGCCGGACCGGCACAAACCCCGGTCCGCCGCCCACCGAGACGGCCACGCCGCGCCGGACCGCACGGCGGTCCCCGCCTACGCGGCACGGAGCCAGCCGGCCACAGGCCCCGGCCGCACGTCGCCGGACGCACGCGCAGGCCCCACACCCCTCGCCGCAGGCGCGGGTCCGGCCGGGCCGACGGGCCCGCCAGGGCCGCCCCCACGCGGGTCGCGCCCCAGGCGGCCCGAAGGGCCGGGGCCGCCTGGGGTGCGGAGGGCGCGAACGCCCCGCGGCGGGGGCGGT
>NZ_BBPQ01000019.1:73481-94313 GCF_000787855.1 Streptacidiphilus anmyonensis
GCCGCCTGGGGTGCGGAGGGCGCGAACGCCCCGGCGGCGGGGGCGGTGGGTCAGGCGCGGGCCGGTTGGGTGGCGCGGTCGCGCGGGCGGGGGACGGGGGCGTCCGCCGCGGCCTGCTGGAGGCCGACGCCGCGCGTCTCCTCCGCCCACAGGACGCTGACCAGCAGGCCGAGCGCGGTCAGGCCGGCGGCGATCAGCATGGTGGGGCCGATGCCGAGGCCCGTCAGCGAGAGCGGCAGCAGGTAGGTGCCGACCGCCGCGCCGATGCGGCTCACCGAGGTGGCGAAACCGACGGCGGTGGCGCGGACCGAGGTGGGGAACAGCTCGTTGGGGTAGGTCCAGTCGAGCACGTTCGGGCCGCCGCACAGGAAGGCGTAGGCGCACAGCGCGGTCAGCGCCAGCAGCGAGGGGGCCGCGGGCCAGACGCCCAGGAAGACCAGCGGCACGATCATCAGCGCGAACGACCAGACGATCACCGGTCGGCGGCCGCGGCTGTCGATGGCGCGCAGCGCCGGGAAGCAGCCGACCAGGAAGACCAGGCTGATCAGCCCGGTGCCGAGGGTGTCCATCACGGTCCCGCCGGGGAGGCCGAACGCGCCCAGGATGGCGGGGCCGAAGGTCAGCATCGCGAACAGCGGGGCGACCTGGCACAGGAAGAACAGGCCGCAGAAGAGCGTGCGGCGGCGGTAGCGCGGGCTGAACAGCACCCGCAGTGAGCCGGTGTCCAGCCGCTCGCCGCCCGTGCGCTCGCCGGCGAGCAGGTCGTCCACGGTCACCTCGGCGCCGAGGTGCTCGCGCACCAGCTCGACGGCCTCCGCGCCGCGCCCGTTGCGGGCCAGCCACAGCGGCGACTCGGGCGAGCCGCGGCGTACCAGCATGAAGAAGGCGCACAGCACAGCCGGGCTGGCCAGCAGCCAGCGCCAGCTGTCGTGGCCGCCCAGCTGGATGCAGGCGTAGCCGACGACGTAGGCCAGGACGGAGCCCGCGTACCAGGCGATGATCTGCTGGCCCAGCAGCCGTCCGCGGTGCTTGACCGGGAGCCACTCCGCCAGCAGCGAGGTCGCGATCGGGTAGTCGGCGGCGACCGCCATGCCGAGCAGCAGCCGCAGGGCGACGATCGCCCACACGTCGGTGACCCAGAACGAGGCGACCGAGCAGGCCATCATGACCAGCAGGTCCGCGGTGTACATCACCTCGCGGCCGATCTTGTCGGTCAGCACGCCGAAGACGGCTCCGCCGACGAACATCCCGGCCAGCGCGGCGGCGCCGATCAGGCTCACCGCCCCGGTGCTGAGCCCGAGCTCGGGCTTCATGCCGATCAGGGCGACGCCGACGACGCTGAGGATGTAGCCGTCCAGCAGCGGCCCGCCGGAACAGGCCAGCGCGAGGCGGCGATGGAACCCCGTATAAGGGGCGTTGTCGATGGCTGTGGACATACGCGCCTCCTCAGCCGACCACCTCGCCGAGGAAGACGACGTGGTCGGCGCGGACGGCGCCGGTTCGGGGGCGGGCAGGGTGGATGCTCATGAGGAGGACAGGTCTCTCTCTTTGGGCTTTTGGTTGCTGCACACAACCACTTGCACTGTTCTTCATCCTGCCCACATATCGGGACATCATGTCAAGACAGCCCACCATGGACACCCGCCGAGACATCTCGACAGGGGAACCGGCCGAGACATCCGTGACACTGGGGTCGGTCGATCACTTCTCCGCGAACCCGGAAGGACCCCAACCCATGATCGTCGCTTTTTCGGTCACCCCGCTGGGCGTGGGCGAGGACGTCGCCGAGCCCGTCGCCGCCGCCGTCCGGATCGTCCGCGAGAGCGGACTGCCCAACCGGACCGACGCCATGTTCACCAGCGTCGAGGGCGAGTGGGACGAGGTGATGGCGGTCGTGAAGCGCGCCGTCGACGCCGTCAAGGAGCTGGCCCCGCGGGTCAGCGTCGTCCTGAAGGCCGACATCCGCGACGGCGTCACCGACGGCCTGACCTCCAAGGTCGAGAAGATCGAGCGGCTCCTCGCCGAGACCGACCACGCGGACTGACCACAAGGACTGATCCCGGGCTCCGCTCGGGCCGGGGCTACTCCCCCTCGGTGAAGGCCTCGCGGAGGCGGGCCTCCTCGTCGGCGGAGAGGTTGGTCTGGATGAGCTCCGCGTGGATGCCCTCGAAGGCCGGGCGGACGCGGTCGAGCACGGCGTCGGAGCTGAGGACGAACAGGGCGGAGGTGCCCGGGGTCACCTTCTCCTTGACGTCCTTGATGAAGCTCTCGTCGATGCCGAAGTGGGCCAGGTGCCCGCCGAGGGCGCCGCCCGCCGCGCCGATCGCCATGCCGATGAGCGGGATGAAGAAGATCAGTCCGAACAGGAAGCCCCAGAAGGCCCCACCCAGCGCGCCCGCGCCCGTCATGTCACTCAGATGGCGGGTCCTGGGCTTGCTGGCGCCGCCGGGCCAGCTGATCACGGCTCCGTCCTGAACCTTGATCAGCTCCTGGCCCTGCAGTTGCTTCAGCGTGGCGAGGGCCTCGTCGGCGCCCGTCGCGGTGGGGAAACGCCAGACCGTCAGCGTGGCCATGTGGCCTCCAAACTCGGGGGGAACGCACAACGCCTTCCATCCTCGGACCGGGTCCTGGGCCGCGCCACACGAGGCCGCCCGGACGGACGCCGTTCGGTTGCCGCGCGCGCCCGCAGAACCGAGCGTGGAAGCCAGCACTCCCCCGGAAGGACCAGGTGCGGGTCATGGCGGACAAGCAGACGGTCAGGCGCATCGCGGAGTTCATCGAGCCGCTGCGGGTGAAGCCCGGCTCCCGGGTGCGCCTGGCGAAGGACTTCGACCCCGGCTTCAAGGGCGGGATGAAGAAGCGCGAAGGCGTCGAGCTGCTGCGCACCGGTGTGGAGTTGCTGGCGGAGTACCAGGCACGGCTGGCCGCGCAGGACACCCACGGCGTGCTGATGTGCCTCCAGGCACTCGACGCCGGCGGCAAGGACGGGACCATCCGTCACGTCATGAGCGGGGTGAACCCGCAGGGCGTCCACGTCAGCAGTTTCAAGGTGCCCTCGATCGAGGAGCTCGACCACGACTACCTGTGGCGCTACGCCGCCCGGCTGCCCGCCCGCGGGGACATCGCCATCTTCAACCGGTCCCACTACGAGGAGGTCCTCGTGGTGCGGGTGCACCCGGAGAACCTCGACCGGCAGAAGCTGCCGCCGGAGGCCCGCGGGCCGGACCTGTGGCACGACCGCTACCGGGAGATCAACGACTGGGAGCGCCACCTGACCGACAACGGGTTCCGGCTGGTCAAGGTGTTCCTGAACCTGTCGAAGGAGGAGCAGCGCCGCCGCTTCCTGAAGCGGATCGACCTGCCGGAGAAGAACTGGAAGTTCTCCGCGGCGGACATCCGCGAACGCGGGTACTGGGACGACTACCAGAAGGCCTTCTCCGAGATGCTGTCGGCGACCAGCACCCCGTGGGCGCCCTGGTACGTCGTGCCGGCCGACCACAAGTGGTTCGCCCGGATCTGCGCCTCGGCGCTGCTCGTGCACACGCTGATGGACATCGACCCGCAGTATCCCGAGGTCGGCAAGAAGGCGCGGAAGGCCCTGCGCGCGGCGAAGCGCGACCTGGAGGACGAGGCGCCCAAGGGCGCCGCCCGGGACCCGTACGCGGCGAGGCACCGGCGCTGAGCCGGGATCGGAGTGAGACCAATGGCTGACCAGGCTGGCGGCGGCGGAACCCCGGACCTCGACGCGCCGCCGTGGTACGCGCTCCCCGCGCAGGAGGTGGCGGGCCGGCTCGGCGTGGACCCGGAGACGGGGCTCAGCGGATCCCGCGCCGCCGAACTGCTGGACGCGCACGGGCCGAACGCGCTGCCCGAGGAGCAGGCGCGGCCCGACTGGCTGCGCTTCCTCGACCAGTACCGCAGCTACATGCAGATCATCCTGGTGGCCGCGGCGGTGGTCTCCCTCGCGATCAAGGAGTGGAGCACCGGGATCCTGCTGATCGTCCTCACCCTCTTCAACGCCGTCGTGGGCCTGCGTCAGGAGGGCAAGGCCGAGAGCGCGATGAACGCGCTGAAGTCGATGATGAAGGCCACAGCCCGGGTGCGCCGGGACGGGGCCGAGACCGAACTCCCCGCCGAGCAGCTGGTCGTGGGCGACGTGGTGCTGATCTCGGCGGGGGACGAGGTGCCCGCGGACGGACGCATCGTCCGGGCGAGCGCGCTCCAGATCGACGAGTCCGCGCTGACCGGCGAGAGCGTCCCCGCGTCGAAGGACGCCGAGGCACTGACGGGCACGCAGCTCTCCCCGGGCGACCAGACGAACATGGCCTTCATGAACACCCCCGTCACGCACGGCAGCGCGCTGCTGGTGGTCACGGCGACGGGCTCCGGGACCGAACTGGGCAAGATCTCCGGGATGCTGTCAGCCACCGAAACCGAGCAGTCGCCGCTCACCCGGGAGCTGAACACGCTGACGCTGTGGATCGCCGCGGCGGCCGGTCTGACCATGATCGTGATGTTCGCCCTCGGCCGCAGCCGGGACCAGGCGTGGGACGCGCTGTTCGTCAGCGCGGTGTCGCTGGCCATCGCGGCCATCCCGGAGGCGCTGCCGACGGTCAGTCAGGTGATCCTGTCCGTCGGCAGCCTCAACCTGGCCAAGCGGCACGCGATCGTGAAGGAGCTGCCGTCCGTCGAGACGCTCGGCTTCACCTCGGCCATCAACTCCGACAAGACCGGCACGCTGACGATGAACCAGATGACCGTCGTCGAGGTGCTCAGCCCCACCGACCGCTACACCGTCTCGGGCACCGGCTACCGGCTGGACGGGCGCATCCAGCACGCCGCCGGATCCGCCGAGAGCATCGAGGACGCCGTCCTGCCCTATCTCATCGCCAACGACGCCAAGCTGGTCGACGACGCGGTCGTCGGCGACCCGACCGAGGGCGCCCTGCTGGTGCTGGGCCACAAGGCCGGCCTGGACATCGAGGGCACCCGGGACCGCTATCCGCGGCTGGCGACGCTGCCGTTCGACCCGAGCTACAAGCTGATGGCCAGCTTCAACGAGGCCAAGGACGCCTCCGGCCGACCGGTGGTGCGCTGCTTCGTCAAGGGCGCGGCGCCGGCGGTGATGTCCCGGGTGACCAGCGCCCAGTCGGCGGGCGGCGACGTCCCGTGGGACGCGGACCTGAGCGGACGCGCCCAGGCGCAGACCGAGCGGATGGGCGGCGAGGGCCTGCGGGTGATGGCCGCGGCCTTCCGCGACCTGGCCCCGGCCGAGTTCGATCCGGACGGGGACCTGCTGGCGCACGTCACCGACCTGCGCATCACCAGCCTGGTCGCCATGGTCGACCCGCCGCGCGAGGAGTCGAAGGCGGCGGTGGCCTCAGCGAAGGCGGCGCACATCCGGGTGCGCATGGTCACCGGCGACGACGTCACGACCGGTGCGGCCATCGCCCGGCAGCTCGGCATCGAGGGCGAAGCCCTGCTGGGCTCCGAGTTCGCCGCGCTGTCGGAGCCGGAGCGACTGGACCGGATCGACGGCATCGGCGTGGTGGGCCGGGTCGCACCCGAACACAAGGTGCTGCTGGCCGCGACGCTGAAGAAGAAGGGCGACGTGGTCGCGATGACGGGCGACGGGGTGAACGACGCCCCGGCGATCAAGGCCGCCGACATCGGCATCGCCATGGGCAGCGGCACGGACGTGGCCAAGAACGCCAGCCGCATGGTCCTGGCCGACGACAACTTCGCCACCATCGTCTACGCGGTGGAGGAGGGGCGGAAGCTCTACGACAACCTCACCAAGTACATCCGCTTCGTGCTGGTGCTGCTGGTGACGTTCGTGCTGACCTTCCTCGGGGCCACCGTCCTCAACATCGCCGCGGGTGAACCGTTCACCCCGCCGCAGGTGCTGTGGGTCCACTTCGTCGTCAACGCCCCCTTCGGCTTCGCCCTGGGCTTCGACCGGGAGAGCGCCGGGCTCATGCGGCGCATCCCGCGTCCGCGCGGGGAGTCGGTGCTGACCCGGCCCGTCGTGATCACCGTGGGGCTCGCCGGACTCGCCATCACCTGCCTGCTGCTCGCGCTGATCAAGCTGGGCGAGGCGCACTACGGCAGCACCCAGATCGGCAACTCGATCGCGTTCACCGCGTTCGCGCTCTGTCTGATCGTGGCGGCCTACGAGTGCCGCAGCGAGCGCGACTCGGTGCTCTCGGTCAGCACCTTCGACAGCAGGCAGATGAACTGGGCCGCACTGGGCGAGTTCGTGCTGGCGGTGCTGGTCACCCAGATGGACGCGTTCAACCACATCCTGGGGACCACCGACATCAACGTCCGGCAGTTCGGCTGGGCGCTGCTGGCCGCCGTGGCGCTGCTGGTGGTGTGGGAGCTGGGCAAGCTGCTGGCCCGCGGTCGACGGGCCGCGGAGCGCGCGGCTCACTCGGGCGGGGCGTCGTCCGCGATCCCCTGATCCCCCTGATCTGCTTGGCCGTCCCCTCGGTCGCGGACCCAGGAGCGGTACGCGTCCACGGCGGTGGGAAGGGTGGGGAAGATCCGCTCGGCGCCCACGGACTCGACCAGGCCGTAGGCGTCGAGTTCCTCGTAGAGGTCCTGTTTGACCCGGGCCAGCGCGAAGACGATCCCGCGCTCCTCCAGCTCCAGCCGCAGGGAGTCCACCGAGTCCAGCGCGGTGATGTCCACCTCGACGTTGGCCTCGGTGTTGAGGACGAACCACCGCGCCGGGTCGGGCTGGTCCTCGAGCGCGTCCAGGGCGCGGCGGCGGAAGTCCTCCGCGTTGGCGAAGAACAGCGGCGAGTCGTAGCGGTAGACCACGAGCCCGGGGACGGTGCGCGCCGCCGGGTAGTCGTCGACGTCGTGCATCCCGGCCATGCCGGGCACCAGGCCCAGCACCGCGTCGTGGGGCCGGGCGACCCGGCTGAGCAGTTCCACCACGGACAGCCCCACCGCGACCAGGACGCCGTAGAGGATGTCCAGAGCCAGCACGCCGACCAGGCAGGCGAGCGCCAGCAGCAGCTCCCGGCGGCGGAAGGAGGACAGCTTGCGGAACCCGGCGAGGTCGATCATGCGGACGGCGGCGAACACGACCAGCGCGCCGAGCACGGCGTCCGGGGTGTCGTGCAGCAGCGGGCTGAGGAAGAGCAGCACGGCGACCACGCCGACGCCCGCCGCCAGCGTGTAGACCTGGCTCTTCGCGCCCGTCGACTCGCCGATGGCGGTGCGGCTGGCGCTGCTGCTGACGGGGAAGCCCTGGAAGAAGCCCGCGCCGATGTTCACGGCGCCGAGGGCCAGCAGCTCCTGGTTGGCGTCCAGCTGCGGCTTGTCGTCCCGCTTGCCGAAGGCGCGCCCGGTGAGGATGAAGTCGGTGTAGCCGACCAGCAGGATGCCCATCGCGGGCAGGGCCAGCCGGTGCAGTTGGCCCAGGTCCGGCAGCTTGGGACGGGGCAGCCCGGCCGGGATGTCGCCGATCACCGCGATGCCGTGGTCCCCCAGGGAGAAGGCCGCCGAGACGGCGGTGCCGAGCACGACGGCCAGCAGCGGGCCGGGCAGGCGCGGCAGGAACCGGGCCACCAGCAGCAGGAAGAGCAGCGTGGCGAGGCTGAAGACCACGGTCGGCACGTGGGCCTCGGTGATGTCGGAGGCGAAGGACTTCAGCTGCGGGAAGAAGCCCTCGCCGCGGACGTCGACACCGGTGAGCTTGGAGAGCTGATCCACGATCATGATCAGCGCCACACCGGCCAGGTAGCCGATCAGCACGGGTCGCGACAGCAGGTCGGCGACGAAGCCGAGTCTGGCCAGCCACGCCACCAGGCACAGCAGGCCGACCACCACCGCGAGCGTGGCCGCCAGGACCGCGTAGCGGCCGGCGTCCCCGCCGGCCAGCGGTCCGACGACCGTCGCGGTCATCAGCGCGGTCGTCGACTCGGGCCCGACCGACAGCAGGCGCGACGAGCCGAAGATCGCGTACAGGACGATGGCCGGCAGGATCGCCCACAGTCCGGTGACGGGCTGCAGACCCGCCACGCTCCCGTACGCCATGACCTGCGGCACGAGGTAGGCGGCCACCGTGAGGCCCGCCAGCAGGTCGCCCCGCAGCCAGTCACGGCGGTAGCGGCGGAGGACCGCGAGGCCCGGCAGGGTCGGGACCACGCGACGCCACCCTTCGTCAGGGGCACCGGCAGACATGGGGACTCCTTCCGTCGTGCCTCCTCATGATGGCGCGCGAGGGGCCCGCCGGCCCTTCGGCCCGGCCGGGGGGAGCGGGGCGTCGTCGGTGTGGTGGTGCCGACGGCGGGCTGCGGGGCGATCATCGCTATAGATAAGGAAGGAATGATTCCGAATGTTGTCGGCTCGTTCCCGCGCCCGCCTCCTGGCCTGGCTCGCCCTGCTCGCCGGCCTCGCCGCGGTCGTCGTGCTGGTGGCAACGGCAGGGCTCGGCGGGCTGCTGATCCTGCTGCTCGGACTGTGCGGCCTGGTCGCCATGGCCGTCGGGCTGTGGCTGACGGTGGCCCACCGGGGCGTGGCGCGCTGGATCGGCGTCCTGCTGGCGGTGGGGGCGCTGGTCGTCGTCCTGGTCGGCTACACCCGCAAGGGGCTCTGGCCGGAGGCGGTCACCGCGGTGGTCCTGTGGGCCGCGGCGGCCCTTGCCGCCCGGTCGGCGCTGCGGACCGTCCGGCCGCCGAGCGGCATGCGGGCGGTCCGGCGCCCTCGGCCGAAGCATCCCGTCCTGATCATGAACCCGCGTTCGGGCGGGGGCAAGGTCGGCCGGTTCGGCCTGGTCGAAAAGGCCGAGGCGCTGGGCGCCGAGGTGGTGCTGCTGGACACCTCGGGCGAGCCCGTCGACGTCACCGAGCTCGCCCGGCGGGCGGTGGCCGAGGGCGCGGACCTGCTCGGCGTGGCGGGCGGCGACGGAACGCAGGCGCTGGTCGCGGCCGTCGCCGCGGAGCACGGGCTGCCGTTCCTGGTGCTGCCGGCCGGCACCCGCAACCACTTCGCCATGGATCTCGGCCTTGACCGCGCCGACCCGTCCCTCGCCCTCGCCGCGCTGACCGACGGCGAGGAACTGCTGGTCGACCTCGGGACGGTGAGCGGCAGGCCGTTCGTCAACACCGTCTCCTTCGGGGTGTACGCGCAGATCGTGCAGAGCCCCGAGTACCGCGACGCCAAGACCGGCACGGCGCTGGAGCAGCTGCCCGACCTGCTGCTCGGCTATTCCGGCGAGCGGCTCGACGCCGTCGCCGACGAGAACGCGCTCACCGCGCCGCAGGCGCTGCTGGTCAGCAACAACCCGTACGCGGGCGCACAGCCGCTGGGCGCCGCGCGCAGGCCCCGGCTGGACCGCGGCGTCCTGGGCGTCGTCGGCGTCAGGGTGGCCAACGCGGCGCAGGCGGCGGAGGTCGCGCTCCTCGGCAGGCGGGCTGCGGCCCTGACCGTGCTGACGGCCCACCAGGTCACCGTCGACTCCCCGGCGGCGACCATCCCGGTCGGGGTGGACGGTGAGGCGCTGCGCCTGCCCACGCCGGTGACCTGCACGGTCCGCCCCGGCGCGCTCCGTGCCCTGGTCCCGCGCCGCCGCCCCGGCGTTCCCCCGGCCCCGGGCGGCCCCCTCGACTGGCGCCGCCTGGTCGCCCTGGCACTGGGCAGCGCGCTGCCGAGCGAGGCGGACGCGACGGAGACGCCGGGCACGGGCAAGGAGGCCAGGGCCGGGGCTCGGGAGGGCGAGGGAGAAGAGTGATGGCGAGGGCGCGAGCCGCCCGCTCCGCCGGGCCGGTCGATCCCGCCGACGCCCGGGCGCGCTCGCTGTTGCGGCGGCTGCGCGCCGATCCCGCGCGCATGCCGGAGGAGCTCGCGGCCTTCGCCGTACGGGAGATGGGCCCGCGCGCCCAGGCGCGCGTCGACGGGCTGCGCAGCCGACTGCCGGAGGCCGACGCCGAACACCTCCGGGCCGAGACGGTCGCCCACGGAGTGCGGGCCTCGGTCACCGAAGGGGCGTTCGTGGGCGGACCGTTCCTCGTGTGGATCCCGGTCGCGTTCTGCCGGGCCCTGCTGGCCCAGGCGCAGTTTGTGCTGGAGCTGGGCGCCCTGGCCGGGCGCGATCCCCGCGCGTCGGCGCGCGCGGCCGAGCTGCTGGTGCTGCAAGGCGCCTACCGTGACACCCGGTCCGCCGCTGCGGCGCTCGCCGCGACCCCCGCGAGCACGGCGGCGGCGCCTGACCCGGGCGGCCGGTCGGCGGGACTGTGGCAGGTGACGATGCGGATGGCGAGCGTCCTGGGGCTGCGCGCCGTCGAAGGGGCCGGGCCGACGGTCCGGTGGTGGACGCGTGCCGGTCAGTGGCTGCTGCTCACCCTCGTGATCGTGGTCGGGATGGTGGTCCCGCTGGTGTGGCTGCCCTATATGACGGTCTCCTACCAGCGGTCGGGACGGGCCATCGCCGCGCGGGCGGACGCGTTCTACTTCGGCGCGACGGCCGCGTCGCCGACCGAAACCGAGGCCGGCACCCACGCGCGGACGGCAGCGCAAGCCGAAGCGGAAGCAGAGGCCGGGACGGATCCCGGCCTCGTCGCGGCGTGCGTGCGGGCGGTGGTCTCGGTCGTGCTCGTCGTCGGCCTGGTGCTGCTGGTCCTGCTCACCGGTGTGCAACTGGCCGATCGGCAGTGGCCGCTGCTGGTCCTGGTGCTCGGGGCCTCGTCGATCGGGGTCGGCGCGTGGTGGCAGCTGAGCCGCCGGGCGCGCGACCGACGAGCCGAGGAGACCCCGTGACGGCTCGCGGCCCCCGTCGTCACCTCCCGCCCGGACCGGACACCGCCGCGCGGTCCGGTCGGGCCAGCCGGGCCCGCGTCCTTGCGTGCCGGTGACCGTCGGCCGACGACCGCCGCACGGGCGGCGCGCCGACCGACGCCCCTCCGGCGCCCGCGGCCTTCGCCGCCCTGCGCACCCCCTGCGCGGGCCGCGCTCCTCCGATGTCCCGCACCACCTCGGAGAGATCCGCGAGCAGACGGCGCACGAGGCCGGCCATGAAGGCGACCCCGATGATCAGGACCAGTCCGGCGGCCTGATGCCCCGCCTTCCGGGGGGCGGGCGCGGCGGTGGCCGTCAGGCGCGGGCCGGCCGACGGGCCGTCGGCCGAGGCGGTCCCGTCACCGGACGGCGTGCCGCGCAGGATGTCGCGGGCGATCCCGACCACTCCCTCGACGGCGTGCGCGGCGGCGAACGCGGCGACCGACACGCAGACGATCAGCAGGGTCTCCGCCGGCGGCGTGCCAGGGGACTTGGGCGCGCGAAGCGCGGAATCAGCAGCGGGCATGTCACTGCCCTCCTTCTTTCGGCGCCGGCACCTCGCGGGTGCCCGGCACCAGCTCCCCTCAGCGGCGCGGGCGTCCGTGATGCACACGGATCGGATTCACGCCCCAGTGTCGACCCCGCCACCGTCGACTCCAGAAGGGCGCTTCGGCCCCACCTCACAGGGCCGAAGGTCCCCCGGAGAGCCGAGCGGTCGGGCCGTCAGAAGGCTTGGCGCCACCGCCACCGCCGCCGGCGGCGGTCCGGAGCGCGACGTCGACCTTCCGCTCCACGGCGTCCGCCGCGGCCGACGCTCCGCCGGCGGCGGCGTACCCGTCCGCGACGCGACGGGCGGCCGGGGCGCGGCGGATCGTGTCCAGGACGGCCGCGCGCAGCCGCCCGGTGGAGAGCCGCCGCGCGGACAGCACGACGCCCGCCCCGGCGACGGCGACCCGACGCGCCACCTCGAACTGGTCCCGGCCGAACGGCACGGCGCACACCGGAACGCCGCCCGCCAGTGCCTTCTGCACGATCCCCATCCCGGCGTGGCAGACCACCGCGGCGGCGCGGGACAGGATCCGCCCGTGCGGCAGGTACCGGGCGAGGCGGGCGTTGCGCGGCACGGTGAACCCGTCCGGGTCGACGCCGGCGCTGGTGGCGACGACGAACACGTCCTCGTCCGCGAGCGCGTCGAGGGCGACCTGGATCAGCCGGCCGTCGTTCTGGAAGTCGCTCGAGCAGGTGACCAGCACGATCGGCGCGTCGATGTCATCCAGCCAGCTCACGTCCGCGTCGTGCGGGGGATCCCAGACGCCGGGGCCCACCCGGCGCACCGTCGCGGGCCAGTCCGAGCGCGGGTACTCGAAGGGCTCCGCGCTGTAGTAGAGGACGAGCGGCGCGGTGGCGTAGACGTCGGCGGGCTCGCGCAGCAGGGGCAGACCGAGGTCCGCGCGGACCGGGTTGGACTCGGCGAGCACCATCCGCTCCACCGGCCGCAGCAGCGTGCGCCGGACCACGGCGTCGCGGACGCGGCCGAGCGCGTCCGCACGCGGTGTCAGGCCCAGCCCGTAGGGGGGAACGTCGCGGGACGGAACGGGAATCGGGAAGTGCACCACGTGCGCCCACGGCAGCCCCGAGCGCTCGGCGACCGCACTGGCGCCGAAGGCGGTCACGTCCACGATCAGCCCGTCCGGCCGGTGCTCGGCGAGGGCGCGCTCCAGATCCGGGATCTCCACCTGCGCGCGCCGCACCAGCGCGCGCAGGTCGCGCTTGAACGCGCCCATCGCCGTGCGGGCCTGCCAGTCCCCGCTGTGGATCTCCTCGAGCCGCGGATCGACGGGGACGGCGTCCAGACCCAGCTCGCGCAGCGGTCCGACGGCGGCCCCGGCGGTCGCGACGACGACGGTGTGCCCGCGCCGGCGCAACTCCAGCAACGTCGGCACGGTCGGGTAGAGGTGACCGAGCAGAGCGTTGGTGTAGGCGAGGTAGCGGGCCATCCTCGGCTCTCCGTTTCACCGTCGCGCTGCGGTCCGTTTGGCGATGCACCACCAAACGCGATCCAGGTGACGGCCCAGTGACCGGACGCGGTGACGCCGAGGAACGCTGGATGGCCGCAAGTGCCGTCCGGCTGACACTGGTTGGCGATCTCCGCGGTAGGGCCTCAGGAGCCTCCGCCCCGGGACGGCCCGAAGAACTCGACCTCGGCGACGGCGACCTGCTTGGTCGCCGAGGCGTTGTAGGCCGAGCGGATGACGAAGCGGACCGAGACGACGTCGTCGAAGCGCAAGGCCCGGGTCTGCGGCCCGACGTTCGGGTCGAGGGTGAGGGTGGTCGTGTGGACCTTACCGTCCGCGGTGGTCACGTCGGCTTCCAGGTTCTGCGGGAGCGCGGAGCTGTCGAGGTCGGACGCGTTCGTCGACTCGCCCGGCGTGATCACGACGTCGAGCAGGTCGACCGGCTGGTCGAACCCCGCCTGGATCCACCGGCCGGCGTCGTCACCCGTGAAGCCCGGTCCCCACCAGGTGTTGTCGTGCTCGTCGAAGGCCAGTTGGGGGCCGTGCTGCGGATAGGAGTTGGACGCGGTGATCTTCGAGGTGTCCGGCGGGATCAGGACGCGCTTGGAGAAGTGGTCGCCGACCGTCTGCGCCACCGAGCCGCTGTCGACCGCGAGCGTGATCAGCAGGGCCGCGACCGCGGCCATGGCCACCCAGCCGACGACCCGACTCCAGTCGCTGCGCAGCCGGGGCCGTTCGCCGGCCCACGGGTTGCGGCGCGGGCCGAAGCCCGGCAGGCGCCGCCACCAGGCGAGCTTGGGCGGGTCCTCGGGACGCCCCTCCATCGACATGGCGCAGCGACGGCAGAAGTGCCGGTCCGGCCGGTTGCCCGTGCCGCACCAGGGACACGGCGCTCCCCCGTCGTCGCCGGGCTCCGCCCCCGGGCTCTGCACGGTCGGCCGCGCGGCGAGCGGACGCCCCGGCAGCACCGGCACGATCGCGGGCTCGGCCTCCTGCTGCTGCGCGTCCGCGACGGGCACCAGCAGCGCGCGGGCCCGCTCGGCCGCGGCAGCGGCGGCGGTGGCAGCAGCCGCGTCCGGGGTGACGGGCGGGACGGCGGACGGGAGCGGCTCGGTGGGCGCCTCCTCGGGAGAGGCAGCGGGCGCCGGGATCCCGGCCCCGGCCACACCGGTGGAGCCATCACCCGCAGCGGGCCCCGAAGATGCCGCGCCCCACTCCGCCGCAGCCGCTCCCCCGGCACCGGCCGGGCTGCCCCCGGCAGAACCGGCAGAACCCGAGGCGGCGCCCCAACCTGCCTCGCCTGGACCGCCCGACGCGCCCACTGCGCCGCCCGCACCGGCCGGGCCGCCTGCGGCAGAACCGGCGGCAGCACCCCGATCCGCCTCGCCACGCCCACCACCCGACGCACCCACGCCAGTCGAGGCGGCGGAGCCGCCGGCAGCACCGAACGGCGCAGCCGCGCCACCGGCCGCACCCGGCGCGGCGGGCGCACCGGAAGCGGACGCAGGGCCTGTCCCGGCGGGAGTGCGCGGGGTGGTGGAGGTCCAGGTGAGGACCGCGCCGCAGGCGTCGCAGAAGGACTGGCCGGGGGTGGACGGGGTGCCGCACTCGGGGCAGGGCCGCGGCCCGCTCCCGCCCGCGTCGGGGTTCTGGCTGGTCACCTGTCAGGTCGTCCTTTCGAGCGCGGTCACCTGGACCGTGTAGGGCATGTGGGCGGGGCGCGCGGCGGAGACCAGGGCCTCCAGCCGGTGCTGGTCCAGCGGGGTGGGGTGCGGCAGCGCCAGGGTGACGTGGAGTCGGGGGCGGCGCTCGCCCGGCACGGGGCCGAGCGGACGGGCGTCCCACGCCACGCCGCCGCTCTCGCTGATCTCGGGCTCGACGCCGAAGGCGAGCCGTACCGCCTCGGCGAGGCCGCGGCGGGTGCCGCGGATACGGTGCAGGCGCGCGGCGGCGGCGACAGCCGCCCGCAGCAGCGCCTCCTCCTCGGTGCCGTCGACCTCGGCGCCGACCCAGTCGGCGAGCCAGCGGACGAAGTCCGCCGGGGCCAGCGCGGGGCTGAAGTACGCGTCCAGGCAGTCGAGGACGTTGTGCAGCGGGGCCAGCACCTCGTCCAGTCCCGCGACGAAGCGCTGGGCCAGGTCGTCCTCGGCGAAGACGGCGGGCAGCATCTCGGCCAGCGGCGCGGAGGAGCCGAGCCCGTCGACGGAGCCCCTCACGCCTGGTCCCCCGCGCCGATGCCGCCGACGACCCGGACCCGGTGGTCGAAGGAGAAGACCAGCGAGGGCGCGTCGAGGTCGATCCGGTCGGTGGCGTCGCCGCGCTTGCCGGTGAGCGGGTCCGCAGGGTGGAGCAGGACCTGGTCGACGAGTTCGACGCCGGGCACCCGCTGCAGTACGGCGAAGATCTCGCCGGACTGCACGGGGCGGCCGAAGGGCCAGCCCGTGCCCAGCGCGCCGCCGACCAGCGGGTCGAGGTGGCGGTAGAGCGCGTCGTGGACCTGCCGTCGGACGCGGTCGGTGTCGGCGCCGCGGAAGGCGTGCAGCGTGGCGACGACGGTGACGCCCTGGTAGAACGGCGGCCCGACGGCGAGCCGGGTGCCGATCAGCCGCCGCTCGTCGAGGTAGCCGGTGATCCGTTCCAACAGCGAGTCTGCGGGAACGAGTTGCTCGAAGCGGAGGCGACCGCCGGGATCGGGCACCGCGTGCGGGACCACCAGGACCCGTACCGCGTGGGCGCCGTGCTGGTCGGGCTCGCCCTCCAGGCAGGTGATGCGGGCGGTCTCCGGCGCGGCCCGGCGGGCCAGTTCCTCGTAGTCGCGCAGGGTGACGGCGCGGTCCTGGGCGCGCAGGGTCACGGGGGCGCGGGTCTTGGCCTCCTCGACGGTCTCGCCGTCGACGCCTCCGGTGGCGGCCTCGCGGTTGACCACGTCCGCCACGTACGGGACGGTGCTGCGCAGCACCTGGATGGCGCCGCGCGCGACGTTGCCCGCGCGGCCGCCGCCGGTGCGGTACTGCCGGGCGCGGATGACCGCGCCCTTCGGCGGAACCGCGCCGTACTGCCGCAGGGAGCCGTCCGGTTCGCGGACGGCGGTGCCGAAGGCGATCTCGCCGGTGGCGGCGTCGAGGGTGAAGTGGAGGTCGTCGGGGCCGGAGGCGGCGAAGTGGGCGACGACCTCCCAGTCGGTCCAGCCGTCGTCGTCGCCGATCTGGAGGTGCAGCGGCGGGACGTCGCCGACGACGGGCGCGTGGGCGAGCCGCAGCCGCTGGCCGGGCAGCCCGGTGGACTCGCCCAGCAGCTCGTCGCGGACCGTCTCGGCGTGGACCGCGCCGGTCGTGCCGCCGATGGTGAACGCCTCGGCGCTGCGCACGGTCGGTGAGGTGGTGTAGAAGGGCTGGCCGGGGTGGGGTTCGGTGACCCGGCAGCGCAGCCAGCCGGCCTCCTGCCGCCCGGTGCGGGACTTCACGTGGCCGCCGGGGACGTGCAGGACGACCTCGCCGGGGCGGTTGAGGCCGCCGGTGCCGTCGCGGTCGACCTCGCACTCGGCCCAGCCGTCCTCCGTCCAGGCCTCCCAGACCAGCGGGGGCTGCCGGGGGTCGACGCCGACGCCGTCGACGCGACTGTCCAGGGTGAGCGCGACCGCGCAGTGCGGGACGGCGTTGCTGAGCCCGAGGAGCATGCTGTCGCCGGGCTGCGGGGCCTCGGTGAAGCACATCACGTCCTTGGCCTCGGCCAGGTCCGAGGTGCGGTCGACGGTCGGCTCCCCCTGCCGCTGCACCACCAGGTGCGACAACGAACAGGGCACGACAGTGAGTTCGCGCTCGGTGGCGAAGACCACCGCCTCCTCGCTCTCGGTGCGGGCGGTCGCCGTCTCGGTGCCGACGGGCAGCCGGACCGGCTCGTCCAGCGGCGCGGAGAGCCAGAAGGTCACCTGGGCGCGCGCCGCCGAGGGCGGGAACAGCGTGATGCCGATGAGGTCGAGGAAGGCGAGGTGGTTCTTCTCCGGCACGCGGTTGAGCCGGTAGACGATCTGGTCCGCCATGTGCGCGACCGTCTCGACGAGCGTGACGCCCGGGTCGGACACGTTGTGGTCGGTCCACTCCGGGGCGCGCTGCTGGATGTAGCGCTTGGCGTCGTCGACGAACTGCTGGAAGCGGCGGTCGTCGAGGTTGGGAGAGGGCAGTGCCATCAGCGGTCGCTTTCGGTGGACGGACGCGGCGGTCGCGGGCCCGGGGAGGCCCCGGCCGGTTCCGGTTCGTCGTGGTCGGGGATGACGTAGAAGGGGAAGACCAGGCTGCGCGGGTTGTTGGTGCCGCGGATCGAGTAGCGGACGTCGATGTACAGGACCGCCTGGTCGTCGCCTGTGGTCACCTCGACGTCCTCGACCTCGATGCGCGGCTCCCAGCGGTCCAGGCTGACCAGCACCTCGTGCTGGATCCGGCCCGCGGTGGCCTCGTTGACGGGGGCGAACACCATGTCGTGGATGGCGCAGCCGAACTCGGGCCGCATCGGCCGCTCCCCCGGCGCGGTGGCCAGCACCAGCCGCATCGCCTCCTCGATCTCGCGCTCCCCCCTGACCAGGGCGACGCCGCCGGTGGGGCTGATCCGCATCGGGAACGCCCAGCCGCTGCCGACGAACTGTTCGGGCATCAGATCACCTCCGCCATCAGACGACCGGGATTCCGTTGGCGGTGACCACGCCGGCCAGCGCGACGTTGACACCGGCGATGTCCACGTTCAGCGGCGAGGTGAGCGCGAGGGAGCCCTCGCCCGCCAGCACGGCCGCGCCGATCGCGTTCAACTCCAGCGCGCCGAGCGCGTTCACGGCGATCGCCGTGCCCCGCACGCTGACCGCGCCCATCGACTCGATGCTGACGACGCCGCCGGCCTTGACCGAGAGGTCGGCCCCGGCCTCCAGCGACAGGCTCGCTCCCGCCTTGACGGACACCGAGGTGCCGCCCTTGATGCTGACGCTGCCCGCGCTGTCGACGGTGATCTCGGTCTCGGTGCGGTCCATGTTGATCGTCAGCCGGTCGTCGCCGGTCTTCAGCCGCACCCCGCGCTTGGTGCCCAGGCGCTGGTCGAGCAGGTCCAGACGGTTGCCGCTGCGGTCGGCGAGGGTGTGCCGGACGGTCCTGCCGCTGGTGCCGTCGTAGGGCTGGACGTCGCTGCGGCCCGGCAGGTCCTTGCCGTTGTAGAGACCGCCGATGACGTACGGGTGGTCCAACGCGCCGCGGTCGAAGGCGACCAGCACCTCGTCCTCGACGTCGAAGCCGATCAGCCCACCCCCGTTCACGCCGCCGAACTGCATGGTGCGGGTCCAGTCGCTGACATAGGTGTCGTCCAGCCAGGGGAAGCGCAGTTTGACCCGGCCCTGCCTGAGCGGGTCCTTGATGTCGGTGACCACGGCGTTGGCGACCCCGGGCAGGCGCGGCGAGACACCGCCGCCGCCGGAGGAGAGGCCGTACAGGGAGCGCCACTGACGTCCGCTGACGGTCAGTTGGACCTCGTAGTGGCGGCTGTCGCCGAAGCTGTGGCGCGCGCCGGTGACGGTGTACTTGCCCTCGAAGGGCTCGCCCACGGCGGAGAGGGCGACGGGCGTGCCGGGCCGCAGCTTGGGGTTGCCGCGGACGGTCACCTCCAACTCGGCGAAGGAGGCGGTGATGTCGTCGGCGAGCGACGCGGCGGCGTTCTTCACCTCCCCTTGCGTGTCGTAGGGGATGTGCGTCTCCACGCGGGTGGCGTCGCCGAAGGCGGAGACGGCAGCGGCCGGGGTGGCGCCGATGGCGATCGCCGGGTTGTCGACGGCGGGCTCCCGGCTGACCAGGGTGCGCTTGGCCGTCACGTCCCACCCGCGGGCCACCGCCTCGGCGACCTGGTCGGCGGAGGTGACGGCGGCCCGGCAGCGCAGGATGTCCTTGAACGCCTTCAGCACCAGCGGGTCGGTGTCGCTGCTGACCGGCGGAGCGCCGGCGGCCGAGGCCCGCTTGACGAACTGGAACGTCCCGCGGGGGCTCAGTGACATCACCATGTCGTTCTCGTCCGCGAGGCGGCCGAGGAAGTCCCAGTCGGTGACGTTGGCCTGGGTGATGAAGTCGTAGACGGTGGTGGTGGCATGGATGCTGCCGACGGGCACGCTGTCCTTGGCGCACAGGCGGCGGGCGATGTCGGAGGCGGTCATGTTCCGGTAGGCCTGCACCCGGCGCTGGCGCAGCATCCGGTGGCCGAGGTCGTAGCCGCGCACCACGGTGAAGCTGCCGGTGTTGTCGTAGTCGCTCTCCAGGGCGGTGATCTCGCCGGTGAGCAGCGGGGACTGGGCGCCCTTGCCGTCCGAGACCGGCGCCAGCACCACCTTGCTGCCGAGCTTGGCACCGGTGTCGCGCAGCACCAGCCGCTCGTGGTCGCGGAAGGTCAGCTCGAACGCGCCGGGCACGCCCGCCGCGAAGTCGATCCAGCCGCCGACCAGGTGGCGGGCGACGGCGTCGGTCAGCTTCGCACCGCCGATCTCGACGTGGAGGATGTTGGAGTAGCTGAACTCGGGCATCAGCGACCGACCTCTTCGGCGGCGGGCAGCATCAGCGCTGCCCCGGGGTGCAGTTGGGCGGGGTCGTCGATGCCGTTGGCCTCGGCGATGGCCCGCCAGGCGGTGGCGTCCCCGTACTCGCGCCAGGCCAGCGACTGGAGCGAGTCGCCCGCGACGACCCGGTGCACCCGCCGGGCGGTGAGCGCCCCGGAGGTCGGGTTCTGGCCTGCGGTCTGCCCCGGGACCTCCACGAGCTGGACGTGGCAGGTGGCGCGGATCGGCACCCCGGTAGTGCTGAACAGGGTGTAGGTCGCGTCCACGGAGGTCACGTAGGCGTTGAAGCGGGCGGTGGAGAAGGCCCCCCACTGGAAGATCACCCACGGGGTGGAGGGCTTGTTGGCCGCGATGCTGGACGCCGTGGTCTCGCAGCAGGAGAACAACGACTCGACGTTCTTGCGCACCTCGTTGCTGTCCGGGGTCTGCGAACGGTCCAGGAAGATCTCGACCGACAGCTCGCGTGGATCCGGCCCCATGTACTCGGGCACCGGGCCGTCGTGGTGACCGGGTGTGGTGGTGGCCTTCCAGGTGGCCCGGCGGCTGATCTGGAGCTGCGAGGGGTTGAAGTCGAAGCTGAAGGTGCTGATCAGCCCGCCCGGCGAGGTGCCGCCGCCGAGCGGCGGCTCGTGGATCGCGATGGTCGCCCGGACCAGGCTCTTGCCGGCCCCACCGCCGCTGCCCGCCATCTACGCCGCCCCCGCGTCCGTGAAGCCGTGATGGGTGATCTCCAGCGTCTCGGTGGCCACCGCCGGGCTCTCCGGGTTGAGCGACGGCCCGCGCCAGCTCACCGGCAGCACGTCGATCAGGCCCCACCGGGCCACCAGCGAGCCGTCCGCGCGCAGCGCGGCGATCTGGGCCGTCGGCCGGTGGATGCCGGTGGTCACCGAGCTGATCCAGGCCGCGACCTTGGAGGTGTCGGGCGTCAACGGGCGGGTGAGCGTGATGTTGGAGAACATCACGCGGGAGGGCAGCTGCCAGACGAAACCGTTGTTGCCGCCCTCCTGGTGCTGGTGGATCTCGACGGAGGAGGACAGGCCCTCGCAGGTGTTGAAGGTGCCCAGGCTCTCACCGTCGATGGTGAGGTGGAAGAAGATGGTGGAGCCGGGGTCCAGTTCCTGGGGCATCGGATGCTGCTGCCTTCCTGCGGGCGGATCGGGTGGTGCGGAGTGGTGCGCGGTGGTGCGGAGCGAGGCGGAGTGGTGCGGAGCGGTCCCGGAGGGTGGATCAGCGGCGGTCGTCCCGGAGCCTGCCGACCCGCTCGCGGTCGAACCGCAGCTCCATGCGCAGCAGGCGCGTCAGCGGTCCGATCAGACGGTGGGTCAGCTCGTCGAGCTGGCCCTCCTTGAGCATCCGCGCGTCGAACGCCTCGGTGATCTTCTCGGGGTCGTACCGGGCGGCGGTCGACGCCGGCGGGCCGACGGCGGGAGGGGCGGCGGCGGGAGGGGCGGCGGG
>NZ_BBPQ01000019.1:94358-94948 GCF_000787855.1 Streptacidiphilus anmyonensis
TGGCAGCGGTGGCCGTGACGGTGCTGACCCGAGGCTCGGCGCGGCGGGGCGGGGAGATCAGCGAGGGCGGCAGCCCCTGCCGGGTGGCCCGAGCCGGAGCCGTCCCCGGGGTCCGCTGCACGGGCAGCGGACGCACAGGCGCGGGAGCGGGCGACACGGGCATCGGCCTGGGCGTGGGCGCGGGTGCCCCGCTCAGCGGCACGAGCCTCGGGCGGGCGGGCACAGGCGCGTTGGCCACGGCTGGGACGGGCGCGGGAGCGGACGTGGTGGCGCGCTGCACCGGCGTCGCGGCCGTCACCGCCGACGCCGCTCCCGCTCCCTGAGCTGCATGAGCTGCATGAGCTCCGTGAAGGCGCTGCGGGGAGGCGGCCGGACGGGCGTCGGGCGGCGCGGCGTCGCCGCGCCCCGCTCCCCCTGGCGCGACGCGCAGCGGCACCGCCGTCGGCGTCGCGGCACGCTGCACGGCGACGGGCCCGGTCGGACCCGCATGCCGCGCCACCGCCCGCGCCGGGGCCAACGGCCGCACGAGGGGCGGGAGGACGGACGGCACGACGGGCGCGCCGACCGATGTCGCGGCGGGCGCGTCGGGG
>NZ_BBPQ01000019.1:95398-111719 GCF_000787855.1 Streptacidiphilus anmyonensis
GGCGGGGGCGTCGGGGCTCGCGGGCAGCTCTGCCGTGACCGCGAGCCGCTGCACCGGAAGCGCACCCTCGCTCGCGGTCCTCGCCGCCGCTGACACCGACCGATGCACGGGCACGGCCTGCGGCACGTCGGGTATCGCCCGCGCCACACCGCTCTCGGGGACGCCGGTCACCGCCACGGACGCGGTGGGGCTCAAGCGCTGCACGGGCACCGCGTGCGGCACTCCGCCGGACGGCGTGTTCCTCGGGGCGCTGTCCCCGGAGACGCCGATGCGGACTGCGTCCGCCGAGGAGGTGTCAGGGGTCAGCCGCTGTAGGGGAAGCGAGCGCTGCGTGCCGCCGTCGGTGCCGTGGCTCGCGGAGGAGGCGGCAGGCGGCGTCAGCGGCGCGACGGGAGCGCGGTCGGGTGCCGCGGCGGCAGGCGCTCCCGCTCCGGTGCCGGGACGTGCCGCCGTGGAGCGTTGAGTCTGCGTGCCGGTGAGCGGGACGGTTCCGGACGGTGCCGCCGTCATCGGCGCACCGAGCAGCGAACGCCTCCGCTGCGCGGCCGGTGGGGCGGGCTCGGCGGAGCCGCCCTCCCCCCGGCTGGGCTTCCCGAGCCCCGCCTCCCGGCGCTGCACGGAGACCGGGCCGGGAGCCGCCGAGGCGGGCCGGGACCGGGTGGTGTCCGGAAGCGAGGAGGGCGGAGCCGCGAGTGGCGACGCAGGAGTACTCACCCCCGCGTCGCCTGCGGGCTGCGGCAGCGGGCCGGAGGGCCGGACAGCGTCGCCCATCGCGCCCGGCAACGGTCGCGAGACGGGGAGTTCGGACGTGGACGCGGGCGTCCCGTCGGAGGAGCCCGCGCCTGAACGCTGCACAGGGGTCGGCGGGCCGATCAGCGGCCGTGAGGACCCGTCCGTGGCGTGCCGGACCGGAGCCGGGCCCGACACGGCGGCAGGCGGTGAGACGGCCTGCCGTCCGACGGGCACGGATGCCTGCGTGACCCGCTGCACCGCCGTGGCCGGGCCCACAGCGTCGACGGCCGGGCGCGCGGGCTCTCCCGCGCGTCGCCGTACCGAGTCCGCAGACGCAGACACAGGCGCAGGCGCGGACTCTGACACAGGCGCAGGCGTCGGCCCGCTCACGGGCCGACGGACCGGAGCCGGGCCGGACGTGTCGGGCGTCGCACCCGGGTGGCCGCCAGGAGCGGACGCGACGCCCGCCTCCGCGCCGACGGAACGCTGCACCGGTGCCAGCTCCTGCGCATCAGGCACCGTACGCCCGGGACCGACGGGACGCACGAACTCGGCGCGCGGCCTCTCGGTCGGGGCATCGACGGGCGAGGTCGCCGTCATGCCACCGCCGCCCGCGCGCTCCGCGCGCTGGACGGGGGCGACCGGAGCAGCCGCTCCCGCGTCCGCAGACGCAGGCGTGGCAGGTGAGGCGGGGTGCGGGTCGGCGGTGGACGCGTGGGGAGCCGATCCCGGGAGCGACGGCCGCGCCGTCGAGCGTTGCACCGCCATGGGGACCGAGGCAGGCGGGGTCGAGGCGGCCGTCGGAGCGTCAGCTCCGGGCCGCCGCAGCGGCGCGTCGACGGAGGCAGCGTCCATCGGCCTGCCGGGCGACGCCGCCGACGACGGGGACCCGCCGCTCGAACGCTGAACGGGCGTGGCAGGCAAGGAAGGCGTCGCCGGACCGACACCCGGGGACGCCGTCGGCGAAGGGCCGAGAGCCGCTCGCGCGGGACCCACGCTCCGGGACCCGTCGCTCGAACGCTGGACCGGTGCGGCAGGCGAGGACGGCGTCGCCGCTGCCGAGCCCAGAGCCGCACGTGAGGGCCCCGGGCTCGCAGGCCCGTCGCTCGGACGTCGCACGGGTGCCGCCGACGGAGGAGACACCGAGGAAGCGCCGGACCCTGCGGAACGCGCCACCCGCTGGATCGGCGCGGCCGTAGCGGTGGGCCGGTGCGGCTCAGGCTTGTGCGGGACGGGCTCGTGCGGCTCAGGCTGGAGCCGCTCGGGCTCGTGTTTGGCCGGGCCGGGGTGGACGTCTGCGGGGTGGTGGACGGCCGTCGGGCCGGCGGAGGCGGGCGACGCCTTCGTGGCGGCCGCAGTCGGGAGGAGGCGGCGTTGGACGGCGACGGCCGCCCGGGTCAGGGGGACCGTGCGGCCGGGCGGCGCGGACCGGGGGCGGGCTGACGCCACGCGGGGGCCCGTGGGACGGGCAGCCCAGACGACGCGCTGGACGGCGAGGTCCGGCGCGTCGCCGCCCGTCACGTCGCCTGCCGGCTCGGTCGGGGCGACGGGCAGTTCGAGGGCGGGCTCGCCGAGCGACGCGGCCTCGCCGCCGCGCCCCGTCCCGACCGGCGTCAGCGCGTTGCGGAGCACGCCGGTGGGAGCGCCGTCGAGGACGGCGTGGGAGAGGGTCCCCATGAAGGACGGGTTCTGCCAGGTGGCCAAGGACCGCGAGAAGTCGGAGGCCGCGACCGCCTGCCGGGTCGGAGCCGCGCTCGCGCGCTGGATCGGCGGCAGCGCCGCCCAGCCGCGCCGCCCTGCCCCGGCGGGTGCCGAAGCGGGCGCGGGCGCGGACGCAGGCGACGCGGACGGATCAGCAGGTGCCGGCGCCGATGCCGGAGCCGGGCGTGCGCCCCGGAGTCGGTCGAGGATTCCCATGGTCGTACCCCGCCCCGGTTACCGTTCCGCCGTGGCGCGGCTCACGAGCGTGGCGATCTGCTCGGCGTACCGGCGGCGGTCGCGGTGTTCGAGGTCCAGGATGTCCTCCAGACTCCAGTGGAAGTGGTAGGCGATGTACGCGATCTCCTCGTGGACACGTTCGGTCGCGTACGTCACGATTCCCCCAGGCGGCTCCCGCCGAGCTCCACCTCGAAGGGCTGCTCGCAGTGCGGGCAGGTGACGCCGGCCCGGGTGTGGCCCTCCGCGTTGATCTGGCGGTAGAAGTCCTGGAGGAAGGCGAGGTCGGAGGCGAACATGTTCTCCACCACGCCGTCGTGGATGTGCGCGACCGTGCCCAGCCGGGTGATCACCCGCGCGAGCAGGACGACCGACAGGTACGCCGGGTTCTCCTGCACGCGGACGTCGCGCAGCGGGATGAGCTCGTCGCGTGCGGTCGCCAGGCGCATCACGCCCTCGCGGTGGACGGTGCCCGCCTCGTCCACGTAGCCGCGCGGCAGCTCGAAGGCGAACTCGGTGCGCAACTGCTGCCGTACGGGGGCTGGTTCGACGGCCGGGGCCGCCGGCGCCGCGAAGGCGGAGCCGGCGGGCAGGGCGGCGTCGGAACCGGCGGCGGGGACGCCGCCGGACCTGGTGGCATCCGGGCCGGCGGCCCGAGTGGCCGTTCCTCGGCGCATTACTCCATGATCATTTCTTCGTAGGTGATGGTGACGGTCTCGGTCAGCGCGGACGCCTCGCCGGCCTTGACCGTGCTCGCGGAGACCTTGCTGCACCAGGCGTTGCGCAGGTGGTACCGCTTCACCGGGTTGTTCATGTAGTCCATGACGATGATGCTGGCGTTCTTGCGGGCCGAGCCCATGTCGCCGCGGACGGAGGCGTTGATCCAGTCGTTGAAGGCCGTGGACTGGGTCATGCCGCGCACGACGGTCGCCTCGCCGGCGCGCTTGACGCCGGGCAGCTTCTTGGTGACGGGCTGGCCGTTGGCCGAGACCTGCTGGAACTCGATGACGTCCTGGTTCATGTCCAGGCCGTTGACCTCCTGGAGGTACTCGACCATGACGCCGTCGATCTGGAGGCCGAAATTGTGGGATGTGAGCGAATCGCCGGGCTGAAGGCTCATGCCGGGTGTTCCTTACTTCTTCTCGTACCGGTCGTGGTGCGTGCGCGGACGGCGGTGGCAGGCGTCAGGTGGACCCGACTACTCCTCCAACTCACCCGCGCCGCTGGAGAACTGCGCCAGCCGGAAGATCACGAACTCGGCCGGCTTCACCGGGGAGACGCCGATCTCGCAGATGACCCGGCCGAGGTCCACGGACTCCGGCGGGTTGGTCTCCGCGTCGCACTTGACGTAGTAGGCGTCGTCCGGCGTCGCGCCGAAGAGGGCGCCGCTGCGCCACTCGGTGACCAGGAAGGCGGAGATGTTGCGCCGGATCCGGGCCCACAGGGCCTGGTCGTTCGGCTCGAAGACCACCCACTGGGTGCCGGTGAGGATGGACTCCTCGAGGTAGTTGAAGTACCGGCGGACGTTAAGGTAGCGCCAGGCCGGGTCGGAGGAGAGCGTGCGCGCGCCCCAGATGCGGATGCCGCGGCCGGGGAAGGCGCGGATGCAGTTGATGCCCAGCGGGTTGAGCAGGTCCTGCTCGCCGCGGGTGATCTGCATCTCCAGGTCCACCGCGCCGCGCACCACCTCGTTGGCGGGGGCCTTGTGGACGCCGCGCTCGGAGTCGTTGCGGGCCCAGATGCCGGCCACGTGGCCGCTCGGCGGCACCATCCGCGTCTGCGAGGAGGCGGGGTCGAAGACCTTGATCCAGGGGAAGTACAGCGCGGCGTACTTGGAGTCGTAGCCGGCGGTCTCCTGGCGCCAGACCTGGACCTGACGGGCATTCAGGCCGGGCGGCGGGTCGATGATCGCCAGACGGTCGCCCATCAGCTCGCAGTGCGCGATCAACGCGAGCTGGACGGCCTTGACCGACTCCAGGTCGATCGCGCCGCGCTGGTAGGCGGCCATCAGGTCCGGCACGGCGACCATGGAGACCTCGTCGACGGCCTCCAGGCCGCCGAAGCCGGTGCGGTCGGCCGAGTCGCCCACGTACTCGCGGACCCCGACGTGCTCCACCTCGCCCGTCGGAGCCGAAGCCGGAGCAGCGGCCGGGACCGGGGCCGAGGACGCGGACGGCGCGGGCAGCGCGACCGTCTGGTTCTCCGGGCGGACCAGCTGCGCGGCGGGCGCGGCCTCCGCCACGGCGATCAGCTTGGACCGTTCCTTGACCTGCGTGACGACGTAGGTCCGGCTCCCCTTCTTCGCCGACACGTCGAAGGTCTCGACCGGCTTCTCGCCGTCCTTGACGACCAGCCGGAAGCGGTCGGCCGGGCCCTCGCCCTCCGGGTCGGCGACCTCGACGCTGATCGCGCCGCTCTCGCCCGGGGCGATGGCGGAGACCTTGAAGGAACCGAGCTCCTTGGCCTCACCCGGCAGCAGGGCGGCCGGGGCCGCGCCGCCGGTCAGCCCGGCCGGGGCGTGCGCCGGGGCGTTCCCGGCCGAGCCGGAGACGCCGCCGGTCACTCCGCCGACGCGGACCACGTAGGCGGCGCTGCCGCCGTTGTTGAAGAAGCCGTAGACCGAGTGCGCGAGGTAGTAGCCGTCGGTGAACTCACCGAACTCGGCGACGTACTGCGACCAGTTGGTCACCAAGGTCGGCTCGTTGAGAGGGCCGGTCGGCGCGAGGCCGACGAACGCGGCCACCGACGTGCCCACTCCCTCGATGGGGCGCGAGCCGCTGGCGACCTCCTCCACGTAGACGCCTGGCGACAGGTACGACGGCATGCTGGGTACTCCTCGCAGTACAAGACAGGACCACGTCAACCCTCCCTGTTCGTACGCGTTCGCAAAACGTCCCCGGGTACCTGATCCGGGGCACCGCCCGTGCCCCGGTCGGTGCACCAACGGGCAGCGGCCTGCGGCGCGGTCCTCGCCGCTGTCGTCGGCGCCCGGTCAGGTACACGGCGGCGTCAGGACACGGCAGCGTCAGGACACGCTGACGTCAGGACACGGTGGCGCTCGCGTGCAGCTCCGCGCCGGACTGCCGGAAGACCCTGGCCATGCTGAGGTCGACGCTGTTCGGCAGCATCGCCTGGGGCCGCAGCAGGTCCTTGAGGAGGAAGCGCAGCAGCTCGTCACCGGAAAGGCTCTTGAGTCGCGCGCCGAGGTGCTGGTTGACCTCGTCGATGCGCTGGATCTCCACGATCGCCCGCTCCACCAGGCCCGGCACGATGTCGGCGCCCATCAGCGTGTTGGAGCGCATCCGCTCGCTGTGGGCCCTCTCCGGCCCTCCGGGAGCGCCGCCGTAGGTCATGGCACTGTGCGGGTCCGACGCCACCGAGGACATCGCGTAGAAGATCTGGCCCCTGCGCTCGGCGTTCGGCTCGTTGACCATCTCGTCCGCCATCTTCTCGTCGTCCATCCGGGCGGCACCCGTACCCCGGTCGAACCGCCGCACCGGGAGGGAGAACTCGGGCGAGAAGTTCTCCTCACGGGTGGCCAGCACGCTCTGCGTCCGCCGCGGGTCCTGGGGGTTCGCGCGCACGGTGGGGTACTCCCGCTGGGCGAAGTCGCTCAGCATCAGCCAGCCCTGGGACATCAGCGGGGACCGGACCAGCGGCATCTCGACCCGGGTCGGTTCCTCGCCGCCGAACCGCGTCTCACGGAACGGGCTGTTCGGCAACTCCAGGTAGAAGAAGACGAACCCTTCGTTCGCCAGGACGTGCTTGTCGAAGGCCTGCGTGTTGTTCTCCGCCTCCGGGTTCGCCTTGAGCAGTTCGGTCATCGACTGCACCCGCCCCTGTCCCAGCATCGCTTCGGCCCGGGACCTGGGCGTGTAGTGGCACAGCACGCTGTGCTGGAGCGCGGTCGTCAGCTTGGCTTTGACGTCGGGAACCCATGCCTGCGCGCCGCGCCCGGCGATCTCCTTGCCCATCCCCGCCCGGTTCAGCTCGGACAGTTCGCGGAAGTAGCTGGGGCCCTCCATGTGGAACGCGGCCGCGCTGTCGGCCCACTCCTCGCGGCCCCACAGCATGCCGTGGTCGGTCATGGCCCTGAACGGCGCCCTGGCGTCCTCCGGGAGGCTGTCGTCGCGCTCGATCTGGCCCCTGACCACGTCGAGTTCGCTCTTCACGGCCGCGCTGGCCGCCTTGAGGAACGCCCCGGCCGCGCCCTCCTCGTTCTGCGAGGCGATGTCGAGCTGGATCGTGGACAGCGTCATCAGGCAGTGCATGGGGTCGCGGTTGGTGTCGCGGTCGTAGTCGCCCATCGACGCCCGGATGCGCGCCACGTGGACGTCGTCCGGCGGCGGCTGGGTCTTGTTGAGTGCCGACAACCGTCCCAACAATCCACCGGTGCGCGGCGTCGCCGCCGCCGGCAGCGAGGAGCTGATGGCCTCATGGCCCTTGCGCTGGACGGCCGTCGGCCCGCCGGAGGCCGGCGTCGCGGCGCCCTCCGGCCCGGCGACGGCACGCTGGACGGGCGGATGCGCACCGGCCATGACCCGCGTCGCGTTGGCCTCGGCCTCGCGCTCGAAGCGGTCGCCCGGGTCGCTGACGCTCAGCCCGTCTCCCGTGTCCGTCCCGGCGACCGGGCCTTTGCGCTGCTGGATGACGTGGGTCAGCTCGTGGGCGAGGGTGTGCTTGTCGCTCCCGCCGTCGGTGAGGACCACGTGGTTGCCCGAGGTGTACGCCTGCGCGCCGACCTCGGCGGCGGAGCGCTGCGCGAGGGCGTCCGTGTGGATCCGGACGTCGGAGAAGTCGGCGCCGAGCCGGCCCTCCATCTCCCTGCGCAGGGTGTCCTGGAGCGGCTGCCCGGGGGCGCGCAGCACCTGGTGGGCCGCCGCCCGCTGGACCGGCCGGTCCTCGTGGTCCCCGTGGTCCCCGTGGTCGTCGCACGCCCGCTGCACCGCGGTCAGCGCCCGGGTCACCGCGGCGTTGCCCGCGGACCGCTGGAGGGCGAGCAGCTCGGCCGGCCCTCCCGCCGTCCCTCCGGGTGCCGCTCCGGACGCTGCCGAGGGCTGTTGCCGCCGCTGCCGCGCCGGGAGGGAGCGCCCGGAGTCGTCCCTCCGGGGATCGGCTGCTGCCTTGTCGTGGGCGGGGACGCGCATGAAACCTGCCTCCGGCGGGGGTGTGGGTCTGGCACCTGGATACCCCTGAACGCGGGCGCGGTACAGGGCGATTCGGGCAGTGGTGCGGGTAATGACGGCTGCCCCGGCCGCACGGGTGGTGACCAACCGGGCAGCGCGGCAGGTCCTTTGGGGCGCGGACCGTGCCCCGCAGCCTCCTGACCGGGCCCCTGCCCGCCCGGTAGCTTCCCAAGGTGAGCCTATGGACTTCCCTGGAGCCCGCGTCCACGACGGTCGACGCGGGCAGCACCGCCACCGTACGCCTGCGGATCCGCAACACCGGCGACATCGTCGACGAGTACCGCTTCACCGTCGTCGGTGATCTGGCGCCCTACATCACCGTCGAACCACCCACCCTCCGGCTCTACCCGGGCACCACGGGGACGGTCGAGCTCACGGTCGCACCACCGCGCACCCCCGACGCCGCCGCCGGGCCGCATCCCTTCGCCGTCCAGGTCACCCCGACCGAGCACCCCGAGGCGACCACCGTCCCCGAGGGCAACATCACGGTGACGCCGTTCGTGGAGGTGCGGGCCGAACTGGTGCCGCACACCGTCAAGGGGCGCTTCCGGGGACGGCCCAGGCTGGCCATCGACAACCTCGGCAACACCACCCTCACCGCCTCCGTGGCCGGTGACGACAACGGCGACCAGCTCGGTTACGAGGTCGTCCCCGCCAACGTCCAGATCGAGCCGGGCAGGGCGGCCTTCGTCAACGCCACGCTGAAGCCCCGTCAGATCATCTGGATCGGCCACAAGCAGAACCGGCCCTACCGGCTCCAGGTGCGCCGCTCAGGGGTCAACCCGCTGACCGTGGACGGCACCTACGTGCAGCGCGGCTTCCTGCCGCGCTGGCTGTTCACCGTGCTCAGCCTCTGCCTGGGGCTCGCCATCGCCTTCGTCGCGCTCTGGATGACCAACCCGCCCGCCTTCAGCAGCCAGGCCACGCCGCTGGCCGCGCAGGTCACCCCGAGCCAACTCCCCACCCCGAGCCTTGCTCCCGCGCCCGCGCCGTCGCAGCCCGCCGCCACCCCCCAGGGCGGCGGCGCGCCCTCCGCGCCGGTGCAGGTCGCCCCGACCGGAGGTGGCGGCGGCAACGGCGGCGGGGGTGGTGGCAACGGCGGCGGTGGCGGCGGCGCGCCCCACACAGCGCCCGCGGGAGGCGGCTCGGGCGTCGAGCTGGTCGGTCGGGGCTCCAGCCGGTGCATCACCGTGACCGACGGCGCCGCCGCGGGCGGCAAGGACGGCAAGCCGCTGGAGCTGTGGGACTGCAGCGGAGCCGTCTGGCAGAAGTGGACCTTCGTCCTGGACGGGACACCGGACAACCGCGGCACCATCCAGTCGCTGGGCCTGTGCATGGACGTCGCCAACGCCAACACGGCCGACGGCACCACGGTCCAGCTGGCCAACTGCAACGGCGGCCCGGCCCAGGTGTGGACGCTGAACACCGCCCAGGGCGGCGACCTGGTGAACCCCCTCTCCAACAAGTGCGTGGACGCCGCCTACCAGGGGACCGGCAACGGGACCAGGCTGCAACTGTGGGACTGCAACGGCCAGTCCAACCAGAAGTGGGTCCAGGACAAGCCGTGAGTCCGTACGTCCCGTCCATGCGGGTGGCGCCTGGTGACGGCAGAACCGTCACCAGGCGTTGTGCTCGTCCAGGACCAGGCGCCCGGCCTTGCGGTACTCGCGCTGAGCGCCGGTCAACAGGTCGGCGTCGGTGACGGCCTCGCCGCGGCCGGCGGCGGCGTAGGCGGCGGTGACCACGGCGCTGCGGATCGACCCACCCGCAAGCTCGAACTCCCGGGCGCAGGGCGCCGGGTCGATGCCGGGAGCGCAGGGCACCGAGGCGAGGCTGTGCCGCCACAGGGCGAGCCGCTGGGCGGCGTCGGGGAAGGGGAAGTCCACCACCAGGTCGAGGCGGCGCGTGAAGGCGTCGTCGATGTTGGCCCGCAGGTTGGTGGTGAGCAGCGCGATCCCGTCGAAGGACTCCAACCGCTGGAGGAGGTAGGCGCTCTCCAGGTTGGCGTAGCGGTCGTGGGCGTCCTTGACCTCGGAGCGCTTGCCGAAGACCGCGTCGGCCTCGTCGAAGAGCAGGACGGCGTCAGTGCGGTCGGCCTCGGTGAAAATCCGCTCCAGGTTCTTCTCGGTCTCTCCGACGTACTTGTCGACGACGGAGGAGAGCTGCACCACGTAGAGGTCGAGGCCGAGTTCGGCGGCGACGACCTCGGCGGACAGCGTCTTGCCGGTGCCCGACTCGCCCGCGAACAGGGCCAGCACGCCCCGGCCCCGACCGCCGCCCGCGCTGAGCCGCCACTCGCCGAGCACCCGGTCGCGGTGCCGGGCGCGCAGGGCGAGTTCGCGCAGATGGGCCAGGGGCGCCTCGGGCAGCACCAGGTCGTCCCAGTCGACGGCGGGCCGGATGCGCCGGGCGTGCTGCTCCAGGCCGGAGGCGGACTGCTGCCGGGCGGCGCGCCGCAGGTGCGCGGCGGAGAGCGGGGCGTCCTCGAAGGCGGCCAACTCCCGCGCGGCGCGGGCGGCACGGCGGATGTGCTCGCCGCCGAGCCGAAACGGGGCGACCACCTCGGCCAGTTCATCCACGAGATCGCCCACGAGTCCGTCGGCGAGTCCATCGGCGGGTCCGTCCTGGTCCTCCGGCGCGGCGGCCGCTGCCGTCATGCCGAGGCCGGCGGACCAGGCGTCCAGGCCGCCGGAGCGCTGCCGGGGCGCGTCGAGCACGAGCGGGTCGCGGTGGCCGTCGCACCACTGCGGATCGTAGGCCCCCGTCCCGACGAGCAGCACCGCGACGTCGGGGACGCTCAGCGCGCGGACCAACGGCCCCGGCCTGTCCGGCAGCGGCGCGACCACGAGGGCGCATCCGCGCAGACGGGCCTCGCGCAGCAGCGCGGAGACCTCGTGGTCGAGGCCGTGGTGCCGCCCCTCGTGGCCGTGGTCGTGGTCGTGGTCCTGGCCGTAGGGCCGGCCGTCCGACTCGGCGCCGGTGCCGGGACCACGCGGCGTGTAGTGCAGGGCCTCCAGGCCCGCGTCGCGCAGGGCGGCAGTGGCGCACGCCAGTCCGTCGCCCTCGCGTTGTTCGCGGAGGTAGACCACGAGCGGTCCGGCGGCCAGACGTTTGGCGAGACGTCGGGTCAGCGCGTCGTCCTGCCGCGAGGCGAGCGGCGCGGCTGGCGGACGGGCTCGCCCGTCGAGCGCGTGATCCTGGGTGTCGTCGCCGAGCAGATGGGCGACGACCCGGTCAGGGACGCGCAACGAGCGGCTCAAGAAAGGCCGTTCAGGCTCCTCGACGCAGAGCAGGCCGAGGGCGGCGAGCGGGGCCGCGGGGTGGAAGCGGGCGCGCGCCTCGGCCGCGTGCACGGGCAGCCCGCAGAGCTCCAGGGCGAGACAGACGGTGGCACGGCGGCGGCTGACGTCGTCGTTGAGGTATCCGTAGAGCGGCTCGAAGGTGCGGTCCAGATCCGGAGCGAGCGCGAGGAGCAGCAGCTCGGCGTCGAGCAGGGTCAGGCCGAACCGGACCGCGAGCCGGTGCAGGCGGTCGGCGTCCTCTCCTGCCTCGACCTCCTCCGGTTCCTCCGGCAGACCGGCGAACGCGTCCTCCCGGCCCTTTTGGACCGCGTCGGCACGCCGCAGCAGGTGCTCCACGGCGCCCGGAGGGAGGTAGAGGCCGCGCAGCGGGTCGTCGGCGGTCGGGTCGTCGGCGCTCCGGGACGCGACCACCCGCGCCACCCGCGCGCGCAGCCGGTCGAGCCTGGCCAGCAGCGGGGCGGACGGGTTCACTCCGCCACGCCGCCCTCGCCCGCACGCCGGACCGGGCGCCGCGGCGGGTACCGGCGCTCGGGCGAGTCCTCCGTCGCGCCGTCGATGCCGCGTACCCGCACGCCCAGCTCGGTCACCGGCGGTCCGGCGTCGTACTCCGGGTAGGACAGCATGGGGACGGTGACCACCACGTCGATGGAGGGCTTGAGTTCGCCGCCGAGCGCCGACCAGATCTCCGCGGTGGAGCGGGCCTCCGTGGCCAGCGCGGCGACGCTCAGCGGCACGGTGAGGCCGAGCGCCGCGAGCGATCCGGTCAGCTCCTCCGGCGGCAGCATCTCGCGGGGCAGCAGGGTGGCGAGGACCGCCGAGAGCATCCGGTGCTCGTCCTGCGGACGCTTGGTCCAGGCGGTGACGAGGTAGGACAGCCGGAACCAGCGCGGCGGCTGTCGTCGACGGACGGTGACGCCCTGCTCGTTCCTGACCGCGACGGCGCCGCGTTCGCGCCGCCGGGTGTCCTCGCGGATGTCGTAGAGATAGCAGTCGACGGTGGGCGCGTTGCGCCGGGCGGCCCAGTCGCGGGTCGGCGCCTCGAAGGCGATCTCGACGCCGCTGCCGGTCAGGGCTCCTCCGGTCAGCAGCCCCTTGAGGACCTCGTCCACCTCATGGATCACTGCCGCGCCCTTCACTTGCCGTCAGTCACTTGCCGTCAGCCACTTGCTGTCAGTCACTTGCTGTCAGTCACAGTCATCCTGCCGAGCCGACGACTTGCCCCGGCAGGCGTTTCGGGGACGTTCCGAGGGCATTCTGTGCTGCCCCGGGGGGCATTGGTACGCGTCCCAACTGTCAGATGTAGCCTTCCCTCAGGGCATAGGCCACGGCATGAGCCCGGTTCCGGAGCTGGAGCCGGGTCGTGAGTCCGTGCATCACGTTTTTGACTGTCCGTTCGGAGTACGAGAGCTTGCTGGCGATTTCCCCGGTGTCCATCCCCTCGGCGACCAGTCGGACCACGTCGACCTCACGCGGCGCCAGACCGTGCACGGGAGTGTCGGACGAGCCCGAGGCGCCGCGCTGCATGGTGCCCACCTGGGTCATCAGTCGCCCCAGCAGATCCGCCGGGAGGTCCCCGTCGCCCCGCGAGGCGGCCAGCACCGCCTGGTGGAGCCGGTGCCCGGTGGCTTCGCGCCGCCAGACGATCGCGCCGACACCGCACTCGATCACCTGGAGCAGTTCGGACTCGCGGACCGTCGCGGCGACCAGGACCGCGCGGGTGCCGTCGGTGCGGGCCAGACGCCGCAGCGAGGAGAGTGTCGGCTCGTCCGGCGCCTCGGCGACCAGCACCGCCACCGCGCCCGCCCGACCACTGACCGTGTCGACCAGTTCGACGCCCGGCTGTGGGCGCAGCTGACTGCGCACCCCCGCGAGCGAGATGGGGTCATCTGCGTACACGGCGACGGGTATCGCACCGGCGGCGTCCGCCGACCCGGAACACGTGCGCACCATCATGACCCACCATCCTCACGTTCCTCACGTTCCGGGCCTGTTGACCGATATGACGAAGTTGACCCGGATAAGAGCCAGCCTGCGGTGAACCGAACCGCCTCCGCAATCGTGGATGACCACGGGATGAGCCACGAGAACCCCCGGGGCCACCACCACGAGGCACCCCACGACAGACACCACGAACGGCACCACGACGGTCACCACGACAGTCCCCACGACACCGACGACGGCTCCGCAGCCCTCCGGAGGATCCGATGCCCCTGTACGAACGCGAGGACGCCCTGCGGATGGTGGCCTCGGAGATCCTCCGCACGTGCTCAGGGTCCGGGCGGCTGGTGCTGCTGCGCGGCGCGACCGGCACGGGCCGCAGCGCGCTGCTGGAGGCCGTCGCCGCACACGGCGCGGCGCGGGGCATGCGGGTGCTGCGCGCCCGCTGCGCCGCGGAACGCTCCGGCACCGAGTTCGGCGCGCTGCGTCACCTGCTGGAGCCGGACCTGAGCGCTGAGACGGCGTTAGACGTACTGACCGCCAGGGCAGTCGAGACGTCGGGCTGTACGGCCGCGGGCAGCACCCTCCCCGGGATTCCCGTCCAGGGGGGCGGCCTTCCCGCGGCAGCTGTCCCGGCGGTTGCCGCCTCGCCGGTTGCCGCCTCGCCGGTTGCCGTCCCTCCTGCTGCCGTCCCTCCTGCTGCCGTCCCTCCTGTTGCCGTCCCTCCTGCTGCCGTCCCTCCTGCTGCCGTCCCTCCTGTTGCCGTCCCTCCTGTTGCCGTCCCTCCTGCTGCCGTCCTGCGAAGCACCGTTCCCGACGGCACCCCGTCGGGGGTCGCCGACGCGGACCGGCTGTGGCGGTCGTTGCGTGACCGGGCCGTCGCGGAGCCGCTGCTGCTGGCCGTCGACGACGTGCACCTCGCCGACGCCGCCTCGCGGCGGTTCCTCGCCGAGGCGGCGCGGCAGTTGGACGCGGTGCCGCTGCTGATCGTGGCGACCGAACGCGCCCAGTACGACGTGGCCGGGCCCGCGCCCGGGCTCGCCCGCACCCTGTCGTCGACGCTGGTCCGCAGTCACGTCCTGGCGCCGCTCAGCCGCGCGGCCGCCGAGGCGCTCGTCCGCGAGCGCCTGGGCGCAAGGGCCACCGACGCGTGGGTGGACGGCTGTCTGCGGGCCGGCGCGGGCAACCCGCTGCTGCTGCACGCGCTTTTGGATGACATGAGCGCGCCCACCGGGGAGGGGGGCACCCCGGCCCGCTTCCCTCAGAGCTGCGCCGACCTGTACCCGGGCGCGTACGCGGCGGCGGTCGCCTGGTGGCTCGAGAGCGCGGGCCCGCAGACCGCCACCGTCGCCCGCGCGCTGGCCGACCTCGCCCAGGTGTCGGCGGCAGGCTCCCCGCAGGACGCCTCGGGCGACGTCGGCCTGGTCGCGGGAGTCGCCGGGGCCGACCCGGCCCGGGTGTCGGGCTGGACGACCGCCATGGTCCGGCTGGGGCTGCTCCGGATCGGCCCCCTCCACGACGGCGGCCACAGCGGCGACGACCACGAGGTCCGCATCGACCACGAGGAACGTGAGGGCCACCGCGGCCACGACTGCCAAGACCGCCACGACCGCCGTGACGACCCCGGGGTGGGCGAGCGCGGCCCGGTGCGCTTCGCGCACCCGCTGTTGCGGGACGCCGTGCTCGACGGCTGGCGGCGCGCCGAACGGCAGGCGGCGCACCGCGAGGCCGCCGCCTTCCGGCAGCGCCGGGGCGACCCCGCCGAGGCGGTCGCCGCCCATCTGCTGCGCACCCCCGCCACCGGGACCGCCTGGGCCGCGGACTCCCTGCGGGACGCGGCGTCGAGCGCCGTCCGTACGGGCCGGACCGCCGACGCGGTCGCACTGCTGCGGCGCGCGCTGGAGGAGCCTCTGCTCCGCGCGCGCAGGGCCGAGGTGCTGACCGAGCTGGGCGCGCTGGAGTTCGCCTCCCTGCGCGGCAGCGCGGGGATACCCCGACTGACCGAGGCGCTGCGGCTGCGCGAGGAGCCCAGGGAGCGGATCCAGGCCGCGGTGGCACTGGGCCACGCCATGGCCCGGCGCGGCGAGGCGCGCGCCGCCGTCGCCCTGCTGCACGATCTCGACGCCGACGGCTCCCTGACCGGCCAGCCGGTGCTGGCCCGCAGTGTGCGACTGGCCTCGGCGCTCCTCTCCGACCACGACCGGGAGGTGCGCCGCGAGGTCTACGACGGGTTGCGCGAGACCGCCGACCGGGATCCGGAGCTGTTCGGCCCGGCCGAACAGGCCCTGCTGGTCCGCTACGAGTCGACCGCGGGACTGCTCTCCGCCGACGAGGCCATGGGCCGCGTCCGTACGCTGCTCTCCGCTGACGAGGATCCGCTGCTGATGCCCTATCTGCTGGGCACGGCCGCAGCGGTGGCGCAGTGGGCCGACGAGCTGGACGACGCGGACCGGCTGGTCCGGCGCGGCCTGGCCGGGTACCGGCTGCCCCCACTGCATCCGATGCACCAGGCCCTGCGCGAGACCCGGCGGGACATCGCCGCGGCGCGCTCCGACCACGCCCGCCTGCTGGCCGAGTTCGAGCGTCGGGAGGGCGTGTGGGACCGGCCGGGCAACCTGCCGGCGCACGCTCTGCTCGCGCTGGTGGAGACCGGTCGGCTGGCCGAGGCGCACCGGCTGGCCACCCGCGTCGACGTGCAGGACTCGCACGACACCTGGGAGTTGAACCGCTTCCTGTACGCCCGGGGCGTTCTGCGCGCGGCCTCGGGTGAGCTCCAGGAGGCGGTCGACGACTTCCTGGAATCCGGGCGCAGGCAGACGGCGCGCGACGTGCTCAGCCCGGTGGTGACGCCGTGGCGGTCGGCGGCGGCCGAGTGCCTGCTGGCGCTGGGCTCACCGCAGACCGCCCTGCCGCTCGCCGAGGAGGAGCACCGGCTGGCGGCGGTCTGGGGCACCCCCAGGGTGCTGGGCCGCGCCCTGCGCCTACTGGGCGCGGCCGCCAACGGCCGCCGAGGCCTGGAGCTGACCGCGCAGGCCGTGGAGACGCTCCGCGGCGGCGGCGCGGAGACCGAGCTGGCGGCCGCGCTGATCACCCAGGGCCGCCGGCTCACCGCCGCCGGCCAGCGGCTCCAGGCCCGCTCGCTGCTCCGCGAGGCCGCGGCCGTCGCCGAACGCGCCGGGTCCGCGCGCCTGCTGGGCCAGGCGGAGCAGGCCCTGCGCGCGGGCAGCC
>NZ_BBPQ01000018.1:0-55107 GCF_000787855.1 Streptacidiphilus anmyonensis
GACGGCACCGCGGGCGAAGCTGCCGAAAAGCCAGACCTGCTGCACCAGGCTCGCCGGCCAGCTCGGGTCTGCGTCCAGTCGCTTCAGCATCTGCTCAACCAGCTCGATCGCCCGCGCCCGCTTCACGGCCTGCCTCCATCTCGTTACTGAGCATCAGCATAGGCAGGGGGTCCGGCCGCGATGGCCGTCTCGCAGCAGTCCACTCGATCGTGCCCGCGCGGCGAGCGCCGCCGTGGCCGGCGGGCGGCCAGGGCGCGGCCCGGTTCCTGGACTGCGACTGGTCCGGAGCGGTACTTGTACCGGATGCGGCTGAACTGGGCGGAGGTCGAGCAGCGGGCCCGCGAGATCGTCGCGGAGTACCCGCCCGCGAGCGTCACCTTGAGGCAGCTGTACTACCGCTTGCAGTCGGCTGGCGTGATCCCGGCGAAGGCATCGGTGTACCGGAGGCTGTCCTCCCATCTCGCGCAGGCCCGGCGCGAAGGCCGGTTCCCGGACCTGGTCGACACCGTCAGGCGGATCCACGTCCTACCGCACTGGGATGATCATTCGCAGTTCCTGGCGCAGATGCCACAGTGGTTCCGGCTCGACCGGACGCGCGGGCAAGAATGCGCGCTCTACCTCGCTGCGGAGAAGGACACGCTGCGGTCGATGTTCACCTCCTGGGTCGAGGACCTGGGCATCCCGGTCGTCGTGGTCCGCGGCTACGGGAGCCAGTCCTACGCGCAGCAGGTCCAAGAGCGCGTCGCCCGCGATCCGCGCCCCGCCTGGCTCACGATCTGCGGGGACTTCGACGCGTCCGGGGAGGACATCCAGCGGGACTGGGTGGAGCGGACCGGGTGCTGGGCAGGCGTGGAGCGGCTGCTGCTCTCCTGGGAGCAAGTCCAGGAGTACGGGCTGCCCGCGACGGAAGGTAAGCGCGGAGATCCTCGCTGGCCGGCCTTCGCCGAGCGGTACGGCTTCGATGTGGAGAACCCCGTGCAGTGGGAGGTCGAGGCGCTGCCCCCGGAGGAACTGGAGCGCCTGGTCCGCCGCGCCGTCGAGCCCTTCGTCGACCGGGCGGTACTGCGCGAGGTCCTGGCCGAGGAAGCCCAGCAGCGTGCCGAGCTGGACGCCTTCCTTGGCACCTGGCAGTCGCCGGGAACTGCGTAGCGGTGGTCAGCGTCGGCAGTGCCGGGCCGGGGAGTCGGTCGGCACGGGGCTGTCGGCCACGCGGGCCGGGCCGGGTCTCGTCGTCCCCGGCCCGGCGCGCGGTCGGCCCGGTGCCGCGAGAGGGCGCCGGTTGGTTGGCCGCGCCTGGAAGTTAGCGTGCCCACGCCATTTGAGGAAATGGCGCGCTCGTCGCCCGCCTGGCAAAATCGAACGTGTGTCCGCAGTAGATGACTCCTGGCCCGCCGATCTTCCCCGCCGTCGCGACGGGGACCGGGCTTGGCCTGCGTTGGCTCGCGCCTGGGTGGCCGGCGTCGCGCCGCCGTACCTGGCACAGGACCCCGATCTGGTTCCTCACCCGACGCTGCTGTGCTCGCTCACCCGGCACCACGTCGCCGGGCAGCTCGCCGGCTGCCGGGAAGCGTGGACCCGCATCAGGACGCAGTTGAACGACGACCAGGTGCTGCCGGAAGTGGCCGCACGGATTCTGGCGGCCACGGAGGCGGAGGGCCGACGCCTCGCCGAGCTCGAACAGCAGCTGTTGAGCGTACGCAGCGAGCTGGCGATCGCGAACTGGGCGACGATCCCGTACAAGAAGCGCAGCGGAGGCCGCTGATGGAGGGCCACGTCGACCTGACGGGGGTGGCGGCCGAGCTGGAGGCGGCGCTCGACGCCGCCGGCGTCTCCCATCGGCTGACGGCGGGAGACGGCTGGCTCCAGATCGAGCTGTCCTCGGCGACGGACAACGCCCCTGCTCCGGGGCTCATCAGTGCGCTGCACCGCGCCGACGAGTACGCAACGAGCCACAGCACGCTCCACACCGCGTGCGTCTACCCGGCGCAGGCCCGCTGGCTCGCCGAAGGCCTGCGCGCGCTGGTCGCCTCGGGGGCAGCCCCGCGGTGACCGTGGTCAGGAAGCGCGTTTCGGAGCGGTGCGCCTTGGCGTCTTCTTGGCTGCGGGCTTCTTCGCCGAGGCAGGGGCAGGGGTGGTTTCACGCTGGGCCTGGGTCTCGGCGATCGAGGCGCGCAGGGCGGCCATGATGTCCATGGGCGGCGCCGCGCGCTCGGGCGCCTCGGCGGCGTGCTCGACCTGGCCGCCGCCGGCCTTCGCGGCCAGCAGCTCCTGCATGGCGACGATGTAGGCGTCGCGCTCGGCGTCCAGCTCGTAGGAGTCCGACATCGCCTCGGCGAGCTGGAGCACCATCTTCACCTCGTTCTTGTGGACCGGCTCGTCCGCCGTGGGCACCTTGATGCCTTCGGTGGGGCGTACTTCGTCGGGCCAGCGGATCGTCTGGAGCATGAGGACGTCGTCCAGGACGCGCAGCACGGCCAGCGACTCCCGCTCCCGCAGCGTCACCTTCGTCACCGCTACCAGGCCGGAGTCGCGCATGACGTCTCGCAGCAGCAGGTAGGGCTTGGCGGGGGCCTTCTCGGCGAGCCCGACGAAGTACGGGGTGTCGAACAGCAGCGGGCTGATCTGCCCTGCGGGTACGAATGCCAGCACGTCGATGATCCGCTTACTGGGGACCGGCAGGGACGCCAGGTCCTCCTCGGTCAGGACTACCACGCCGCCGTCCGGGGCGTCCCAGCCCTTGGCGACGTCGCCGTAGTCGATCTCGCGGTTCTCGGCTTCGCACCACCGGCGCAGCCGGACTCGGCTTCCGTCTATCTTGTGGACCTGGTGGAGCTCGGGGCCTACGTGCGACTCAGTGGCCGGATACAAGCGCACGGGCACGGCGACCAGGCCGAACGTGATGCTGCCCGACCAGGCGGGACGTGCGGCGGCTGCCGGTGTGGCCATACCGCAACGCTATGCCCGGCCCCGACCGGCCGCCTCCGGGCGTCGGCGGGCATGTCTGCCGATCGCCGCCTGGGACAGGTCGGCGCCTGGTCGTTGCGACCGACGGGCTGCCCCCGCCGTGGGCTGCCGGAGCTCGCATCGAGGTATCCGAGGTTTGCCGGACCGGTTCGGGGCGCCCTCGTCGGCAGGGCTCAGGCGCCGACCGGCGCGTCGGCTGTCCGCGTCATGCGGCTCAGGTGGGCGTGGAGTGCATCCATCGCCGGGGCGAGCGAGTCGACCTCGGCGCTGTCAGGGTGGTGCGCCTTCAACTCGCGGTAGTGGGCCTCGGCCAGTTCCAGCAGACCGAGGGCCCGGACCATGGGTGCGGAGCGCTCGCTGGATTCGGATTCGACCAGCCAGCGCATGGCGAGCGCCCGGGGGCCTGTTTGTGACGGATAGTTCATGCGGCGATTGTGCCTGATGCCGGCTGCGTGGTCGCCGTGGTTCGTGCTGAAGGTGCCGGCCGCTGGACCGCTTACAGGTTCCGCCAGGTGCCGAGACCGTCGAGGAGCTCGATCTGGTCGGGGTGGAGCTTGTCGGCCTGCTTGATCTGCTGGTGCTGCCACACGCCCGGGCGGAAGGCGGTGTCGTCGCCCAGGCCGGGGCGGTTGCGCGGCCCGGCGAGCGTGCCGCCGGCCGCGAGGTAGGCGGCCAGGCGCCGGTAGCCGCGCTGCCACTTGGGGTCCCAACGCCACAGCGGGTCCAGGTCGTCGAGCAGCTGCTGCTGCTCCTTCGTCAGATCCGGGTTCAGGCGCTGGACGCGCATCCAGCGGCCGACGGTGTAGCCGTCGAGCTTGGCCGTGGCGGGGATGGCGAGGTCGCCGTAGATGGTGAGCCACGCCTTCGCGTAGGCGTAGCCGCGGGCCCAGGCGTGGGCGTGCTTGTCCCAGATCATGCCGATCCGGTCGAGTTCACTGATCCGGGCCGCGTCGAGCCGCCCGGCCGCGTACTGCTCGCGCTGCCGGTTCAGCCAGTCGACGAGGTCGCCGTCGCGGACGTCGAGGTGGCCGTGCAGCTTGTAGAAGGCCTCTGCCTGCTCGTACCACTTCTCCCACTCGGTGGTGCGGGGGCTGAGCGTGCGCAGTTTGAGGGTGCGCAGGATCTGGTCCTCGTAGGCGGTGGTTTCGATGCGGAGCCATTCGACGTCCTCGGTGGGGAGGTTGTCCTCCAGCTCCCCGGGGTCGGCGTCCTCTTGCAGGCCCGGTTCGGCGGTGTGGGTCCGCTGCTGGGTGACGCCGTAGCGGTTGGTGCGCAGCTCGGTGATGCGGGCGGTCACGCGTTCGTCGTGGGCGGCGAGCGCGCGCAGGACCTGCCAGACCGTGGCGAAGGCGCTGCGGTTGAGTTCGGTCTCGGTCTCTTCGCGGTCCTCGGCCTGGTCGCCGGTGGCGGCTGGGAGGTAGACGGGGATGATGATGCGGGCGAGCTTGCCGGTGACGCCGAGCGGGACGCGGAAGGCGCGGCCGGCGCCCTGGACGATGTCGACGGTGGAGTTTTTGGGGTCGGCGAAGACGACTGCGTCGACGGCGGGGAGGTCGATGCCCTCGGCCAGCAGCCGGGAGTTCGCGATCAGGGCGCAGCGGTGGCCGCCCTTGGCGCTCTCCTTGGCGAAGGTGGCGAAGGCGTGGCGGCGGTCCTTGAGGCGGTCGCTGCCGGCGACGGCGACGCAGTACATGTGCTGCAGGCGTTCGCTGGGCGGGAGCAGGCGGGCGGCGTGGTGCAGTGTGCCGATGAAGTCGCGGGCGCCGCGGATGCGGGAGTGGTAGGAGATGACGCGCTCGAGGTCGTAGGTGTCGATGGCGCGGCAGGTGGCGATCTGCAGGGCCAGGCGCTGGAGTTCGTCGTTGCTGCGGCGTGAGCGCAGGTCGGCGATGCCCGGCTCGTTGAGGAGTTCCTGGAGGTCCTGGTCGGTGATGACCGGGACGACGACCTCGTAGTCGGCGATGAGACCGTCCGCGATGCCCTGGGCGACGGGGTAGCGGAACTCGGTGTTGCCGAAGGTTTCGGGGTCGTCCATGGAGCAGATCGTCTTGACGCCGTTGTCGTCGAGGCCGATGCCGGTGCCTTCGGCGATGCGCGGGGTGGCGGTGAAGTAGAGCCGCCGCGTGGCGGGGATCTGGCTGTCGTCGTGGACGGCCGACCAGGGCTTCCCGGCCGCGCCCGCGGTGCGGTGGGCCTCGTCGACGACCATGAGGTCGAAGCCGGGCATCGCGTGCAGTCCGTGGGCCTCGACGACCTTGTTGATGCTGGCGTAGGTGGCGAACACGGTGACGGGGCCGCCGGCGGCGGACCGGACCAGGTCGGCGATCTTGTGGGGCTCGGTGGTGATGTGCGCCTCCACCTTGAGGCCGGCCTCTTCCAGCTCCCGGTGTTCGGAGGAGGAGCAGACGATGACGAAGGTGCCGTGGCGGCCGCCGTGCTTCGCCCAGACGCCGGCGGTCTGCCAGACGAGCTCGATGGTGGGCATGGTGGCCAGCACCGAGCCGCGGGCGGCCATGCGGCGGGCGCTGGCCGCGGCGATGAGGGTCTTGCCGGAGCCGCAGCAGCATTCGATGATCGCGCGCCCGCCGTCGCGGACCGCCCGCCAGGCGGCGGTGACGGCCTGCTTCTGGTGCTCGCGCAGCGGCATCAGGAAGGGACCGGCAAGTTGGGGGGCCCGCTGGCGCGGTGGGGCCTGATCGGCGCTCGTCTGGACGGGGTGGGGAGCGTCGTCGGTGTCCACGGGTTCCACTTCCTGATCCCTTTCCATCGGCTTGTCCGGGTATGCGGGGGTGATTACGTCAGCTGGCCTGCGGTGCGGCGCCGCTGCGGCGGAGCGCGAGGTCGAAGTAGCCGCGGGCGAGCAGGGACACTTCGCGTCCCAGATGGGTGCTGTGGCGGCCGTTCGGATACCAGGCCCCGCATCCGCACTCGGCCTCGATGCCTGTCTGTCCGATCCGGGTGAGCCCGCTCGGGGAGTGGTTGGAGACGAAGGTGTCGGCGCGCTGGTCGAGGTCGTCCGGGACTGTAGGGGTCGGGTCGACCTGCGGGGTGACGTAGTGCCAGGTGACCCACGTGCCCGCGTCGGGTGCTCCCGGGTCGTGGTCCGGCTCCCATTCCTGGGTGTGCAGGGCGCCGCGGTCGGTCCGGAACCGAAGGAGCTGTCCCGTGTCCGGATGGACCGTTTGATGCCAGGCGTCGTGATGATCGGCCGTCAGGGTGCACGGGGCGCCGAGCGCGTAGTGGGCGACGGGACAGGGGTGGGTCTTCGGGTCGGTGGGCATGGCGCTCCTCGCTCGCGGTCAGGTGCGGTACGGGGTCATCGGCGGGGAACCCAGCCACGGACCTCGATGTAGAGGATCTCGGCGTCCTCGGTGGCGCGGCCGGTGTCGATCAGCCAGTTCAGGACGGCGGCGGTGACGTCGCCGCCGGTGGCGGCGACCATCGCCGACCATTCGCGGGCGTCGAAGCCTCCGGACACCTTGGAGCCGTAGGAGCGCTCTTCGGTGCCATCAGCGCGCGGGACCACGCCTCGGCGCAGGCCCGGGGAGTCGTCCTTGGAGCCGGAGGACAGGGCGAAGTGGCGCTTGCGCATGCGCACGGTGACGGCGACGCGGCCGCCGCGTTCGGCGGTGTCGTGGATGACGCCCGCCAGGTGTCCGGCGCCGTGGGCGATGGCCTGCCGTCCGGCGCGGCCGGCCATCGACCCGCCCGGGGTTTCCAGGACGTCGCGGCCGCGGACCCGGGCGACGCGGCCGTCGCGGGTCAGGCGCCGACTCACGTTCTGCTGGGCGATGGCGCGCAGTGCCTCGGGGTCGCGTTCGCCGCCTTCGACGGCGCGGGCCAGCTGGCGCAGCGCCGGGACGAAGCTGGCGCCCTTGTTCTTGGTGAAGAACTGGGAGACCAGGCTCGCGTTGCGGTCGAGCATGTCGGCGATCTGGCGGCGGTTGAACCCGGCGTTGATCAGCTGCTGGGCCAGGCGCGCGGCCTCTCCGGGCGGCGGCGTGGTCACAGCGCACCCCCGGCGGCGAGGGCGGCGCGGCCCTGGTCGCGCAGCGCGAGAAGTTCGTCCTCACTGCCGGGTGCCGGGACGGGGCCGGCGAGGTGGCCCTTGAGGAGGTATTCGCCGGGCTGGCCGTGGTAGGGCCAGTCGTGGCGGGCGGTCAGGTAGACGGCGTCGGTGCGGAACGCGACCACCTGGCCCGCGGGGACGTGGAGGGCGCCGACGTGGACGCCGTCGTTCTTCATCTTCATCGACAGCAGTGCGGCCCGGGCGGAGGACCAGACGTAGGCGGACCACTCGGGGTGGGCCGCCTCGTCCTTCCGGAAGCCGCTGACGCGCTGCCAGGTCACCTTGTGCTCGTCGTGGGTGAGGATCTCGGCGCCTTCGGGGACCAGGTGCAGCTCGTTCATGGGGGTGGTGCCGGTGACCATGCGGGGGCGCTGCGCGAAGCCGCCGATCCCGAACAGCAGGATGGAGCGCACCGCGCGGGCGGCCAGGTAGTTGGCCTGCCGCTGCCTGGGGTCCTCGTGGACGCGCGCTACCGCTGACAGCTGGTTCCAGGCGTCCTTGAGGTGTAGGGACCACTTGTCGATCGGCTCGCCGTCCTGAAAGACCAGCGCGTCGAGGATCTCGATGCGCCACGGCTTGATCGGGTTCGACAGGGCGGTGTAGACCTCGGGCGCGCCGGCCCAGGTGGTGAACGTCTGGCCGGGGGTGGATGGGTACTCCCAGTGGCGGTCGCCGCTGATCGGCGCGGGCAGTAGCCCGATGTGCTCCCAGCCGTGCGGCACGGTGACGCGGATCCGCAGGTGGGCGCAGCCCATCAGCAGCTTCTTCTGCTCCGCCTCGCTCATCTTCGCGAACGCGGCCGCCGTGACGTGGCGCGGGGTTCCGACCGGGCCCTTCCAGGTGTGGCGGGCGTAGGCGAAGGTCCGGTCGTACTCGACCAGGCCCGGCAGCTCGGCGGGGACCTTCGGCGGAAGGATCAGCTCGGTGCGGCCCTGCCCGGCGGTGGCGTGGAACAGGCCGCGCAGTTCCTCCGAGAGCACCGGGAAGCCGTCCGCCCACTGGCCCTTGATTGGGATGGTCCGCGCCCACAGGTCCTTGCCGGTCTGCGAGGGCGAGCCCAGCAGGACGGCGTCGGGCCAGAACTGCCGCAGGGTCTTCCACAGCAGCAAGAACACCTCGCGGACCAGGTGGGGGTCGGCCCCGGCCGGGTCGAGCCACTCGTTCACCGCACGGATCTCGACGTGCTCGGCGTTCCGGTCGGCGCCCGCGCGGGTGTAGCGGCCGACCGGCAGACGGGCGTTGCTGGGGACGAAGTGCCCGGCCAGGCGCTCCTTGTCCCAGCTGGTGTCCTCGATCCAGCGCTCCGAGGGTGTGTGCAGCCAGGCGGTGACGGCCTGCTTCATCGTCGGGTAGCGGTCGGCGTCCGCGTGCCACGGGGCTCCGGCGGTGATGTAGATGCGCTCGATGTGCGACGAGACCGCCATGACCGCGTCCAGGATCTCCCCCGGGGTGCGCGTGCCGAGATCCAGGTGGGCGACGCCGCGCCCGACCAGCACGCCGGTGGTCGCGTCGAGGAACGCGGTCTCGCGGGCCTTCTGCTGGAAGGGGGGCCGCTTGGAGAACAGGCCCTTCGTTGCCGCGGTGTATCGCGCCGCCTCCGGGCCGTCCGGGATCGCCGGCAGTTCGATCCGCTCGCCCGGCTCCTTGAACGGCGACGGCACCAGCGGCGCGGTCGCGGCCGGGGCGGGCTCCTCGGTCGGGGTGGTGGGAGCGGCTGGGGCGGCATTAGCAGTCGCGTCGGGCCGGGCGGTTCCGTGCGCGGGCAGCGTCGGAGCGATGGCGCCCTCCGGCTCGGCCAGCTGCTCCCCAGCGGCCTCGGGCGCCGACGTGCCGCCGGTAGCGGGCGCGGCGTGCAGCTGGGCACGGGCGTGCTCGGGCGTCGGGTCCAGGCGCGGCACCAGCGCCACGACGTCACCGATGCTCACCCCGGCGGCCTTGGCGAGCACGCTGGCCTTCGCCGGTTCGAAGGCGCCGAGCCTGACGATCCGCCCGTCGCGGTCGCGGTGGCGCTTCTCGATCTCCTTGTTCAGCTTCGCGGCCTCGCGCTCCAGCTTGGCGATCTCCTCGCGCAGCGGACGCAGGTCGGCGAGCCCGTTGTTGTAGGAGGCGGAGTCCATCAGCTGTCTCCCTTGTCTGCGGCCGCCGGACCGGCGGGAACGTAGGCGATCGGGCCGCCGGAGACCGACGGCAGACGAGCCCCCAGCAGTGGCTGCACCAGGAGTCGTTCGGCGGCATTCTGGTCTGCGGGGTAGCACGCGGCGGACGGGTCGGTGAGATCGGTCAGCCATCCGGCCAGGCGCGCCTTGGTGAACTTGTACCGCAGAGTCTGGCGAGTGCCGCCGTTGTGCTGCGGGGCGGCGAGGTCTGTGAGGACGGCGACGACGAACTCGGAGACGGTGACGACCAGGAGGCCTCCGGCGGCGACGCGGTCGGGGTCGCAGCGCCACCACCCCGAGAGGGCGTCGGTCAACTGGCCGGGGCTCAGATCGGCGCGGTAGCCCATCCAGTCCCGGTCGTCCTCGTTCGCGGGTGTGGCCGCGTCCGCGCGCAGCACGGCGACCTCCGGCTCGGGCAGTGTTGACAGGTCGCAGTGAGGCGCGTTCTGCAGCATCTGGAGGGCTTTCAAGGGGAAGACCTGGCGCCCCTGGGACGCTACGCCGGGCACGGCTCCGGATGCGATCAGCTTCCTGACCAGCGGGATCGAGACCCCGAGTGTCCGAGCTGCTTGACCGGTCGTGACCAGCATCCCCAACCCCAATGTCTATCCAGCTAAATCTATAGACGTAAGCGTAGCGGACCGACTACGGTCAGGCAATGCCTATCCAGTAGAAGTCATGAGCAGCCGATGGTCGGTGTCCGCGTGCGGCGCGGACACCGCCGCCGCATGCCAGCGGGCCTCGCGTCAACGCACGCAGCACCCTGGATATCAGTCAAATCCCATGAGACGGAGCAGACTTGACTATCGTCGCCTGCGCACCACTGCACCGAACCTCGGCGCCAGCGCAAGCTGCTGCGCCCATCAGGCCGTTCTACGGGCGGATCCTCTACTGGAAGCCCGACGCCCGATACACCGCCGGCGAGCGCGTCGCGCGCCGGGTCCGCAGGCGGGCCCTGGCGCTCAGCGCCACCGGCAGCCTCACGATAGACCTCGTCTGCTGTGCCAGCACCGCCGACCTCCTCGCCGAGCTCCCCGTTCACGCGGACTTCGTCATGCTCACCGGCCACAGCTGGTGGCACGGCGGCCGGCCCACCCACCTGCTGGGCAACGACCTGCACGTCATGGCCGGCCTGATCGACGCCGACGCCGTCGTGCTCGATTCCTGCTGGATGGCCACCTGCCCGGCCGACGTCGCCGCCCTGCTGGCCCGACCGACTCCGGTGGTCGCCTGCGACGAAGCCAGCGAGTTCCGCAAAGCCCCTCTCCTGCTCGGCCCGCTCCTGGCAGATCTGGCTGCCCAAGTGCCGATCACCAACTGGCCGGGCGCCGTCGGCAGAGCGCTCACCGCAGCCCAGGCTGTTGCGCGCACGCAGGTTCGGTCGAAGGTCTGGCAGGCCTGGCGTGTCGTGTAGCGGTCGTCGGGCGCCGCGCCGCCCGGCTGCTCCTGCGCGCTCTCCCCGACGGGGTACCCCGGCCCGCAGGCAAAGGCCCGGGGTACCCCACACGGGTGAACATTGCCGGGTCGGCTGCGCCAGTGGAAGGAGCGTCACCAGGCTGGAACCAGCAGCCGCCCTGGCCGGAGGTCACCATGCCTACCTGCGAAGCCATCCACCCTGAGGACCACACCGCGTGCGAGGGACCGCAGGACGCGGTCCGCGTCAGCGACCAGCTCGGCGGCTCGGTGCTCGCCTGCGTTCATCACGGTGCGCGGATCCTGGCGACGGTGACGGCCGCGACCGTGGCTCCCGCCGCCGTACGAGGCGCCGCGATCGAGGCCTACCGCAGAGCCAAGGAGACCCCGCCGCTCGCCTTTCAATGGGACGACGAACCGATGACCCTCGTCGAGCACGCCGTCTGGAAGGGCATCGACTGGGAGCCGACCCAAGCCGAGTGCGTGCGTGACGCGATCATGCTCCTGCGCTTCCGCGTCCCCGGTATGAGCCCGGACCGCGCCTTCCTCCTCGGCACCACGCAGATCGAGGCCAGCGACGCCGACCTGGCCCTTGTCGCCGCCGCCCTGGGCGTCACCCTCGAGAAGCTGCTCGCCGGGGACTTCCCGTGGCGCGCCCCGCGCGAGAACACCGAGGAGAACCACTGATGGGCAAGGCCAGCCGACGACGCCAGCAGCGACGCACGGACCGGCAATGCCGGAACGGGGACGGCGTCTCCAAGCTGTACCGCGCCACCCCTTCGGCAGTGATCGCCGACAGTGAGGAGGTGCTCCGCGCCTACACCGAGCACCGCGGCCTCCGACTCACCGACCCCGCCGTCCTCGCCGGATGGGACGCGATCATCTACGCGGAGAGCGCCGCGCTCGAGGCGCTGTCCATCCTGGCCGACCAACGCGATTCCACCGCCGACCTGTACTTCGCCGAGCTTCTCGACGAACCGGAGATCTCCCATCTGACCCCCGTGATGCCCGCGCTTCTGAGCTTCCTGCGCGCCCGCCTGGCCGAGCAGGACCCGGTCCTGCGCCTGGAACACGACACCCCGCGGCTCGCCCTCACCCTGCTCCTTCTGGCCGCGCACGCGCTCAGGCAAGCGACCGACGCACCCGCCGGTTCCCCGCAGGTTGCGGCGCTGGTGGATGCCTGCCTGGACCGCCTGGCCCGTGATCCCCTCAACGACCGGCTCCCAGCCGGGGACCTCTGCTTCGCGCTCTCGTCAGAGGAACGGCAGCACGCTCCCGTGGACCGGCTCGTCCGGGACGAGATCCGCAAGATCCGCAACAAGGCGCTGCCACCGAAGCACGTCGTGGTGCTCCCCGACCAGCCGCCCCTGCTCGTGCTCGAGCTCGGCGCCCGCCCGGACATCCAGGACCTGCTGCGCATCCTGGAGACCGACCCCCCAGCAGACGGCGCGGACACCGCCAACTGGTGGCAACTCCTCCCCCTGCCGCATCAGATCCTGCTGCGCCTGCAACTCGACTGGCTCGACCCGGTCCGCGCGCAACTCGTCCTGCTGCTCGACGCCGACACGCACCGCGACGCCCTGACCCGGATCGCCGATCACGGCTGCCTCGACATCACAGCCGGCCTCCCCGACGACCCCGCCACCTCCTTCTTCCGCGCCCGGGTGCTCCTGGACGGCAACCACCTCGCGGACCTTCTCCACCTTGCCGAGACACGCCGCGCCGAGCTCACGAAGGCCTGACCGGCCAGGACGCGCCCGCGAGTCCAGCGCACGGGTGGTTCGGTGGGAGCGGCCTCTCGAACCGGCTGCTCGCTGAGACACTGTCAGCAGGCACTGACGGAACACGGGGGTAAGCGTGACGGTGCACATGAGCGCGGACGTGCGCCGTGCCCTGGGTCCTTTCGGAGTCGCACAGGCCGAGCGCGAAGCCCAGACAACGGACTGCGTCATGTGCTCCCACCGGGTCGAGCCCGGGCAAGGTGTGAACGTCCAGGTCGTTCGTGACCCCCTCGGGAACCTGAACGTCTGGTTCACCCACCCCGGCTGCGGGCCGTCACGGCTCGTCGACGGCACCAAGACGCTCGCGCCGGACCCGGACGGCGAGGACATGCGGATGACCGCGCTGCCGCCGAGGACCGGACACGGCCTGCCGATCCTGGCGGCCCAACTCGTCCGGCCCGTCTTCACCAAGCCCGAGGAGCAGGGTGGTGAACTCACCGAGGTTCTGGCGCCGTACCTCCTCTCCCAGGGCTTCTCCATGCTGGGCGAGCTCGACTCCACTCCCCCGCACCTGGAGCAGTGGATCGCGGTCCTGATCGCGCATCCCGCCCCCGACGCCGGAACGGCGCGACTGCTCATCCTTGACCCCGAGGCCAGCCAGTTCTTCTCCGGCGTCGTCTGCACACCGGGCGGCTGGTGTCGTGAGGCGCTCGCCCGAGGCGGAGCGGCGCTGTACGTGGGCGACGCCGGCCTCGACCCGACCAGTCCCCATGTCCACCAGCAGCACGAGCGCCTGGCGCGCGCCGCGCGCCAGGGGCGGCTGCTGGCCGCCACCATCTCCGTCATCGAGCGTTGAGCAGAACAAGGGGGGCCGAGCGGTCTAGGCCTGGCCTTGATCGGCTCTGACAGCCTCGGGTCCGCCTGGCGGTCGATCAGCGTCTGCCCGCACGGGGGTCCCGGCGAGGCGGGGTCGCTAGCTTGAAGCCTCGGTGTCCCGGCCCGGATCGTCTTCCCCGATCGGTGGGAAGGCCGGAGGGGTGGACGGCATCGGCGGCACGTCCACGCCGATCTGCCGCGCGACGTCCTCCCACCATGGTCCTGCCTCAGCGGGCGGCGGGGCGGGCGTCGCGTCGGTCGGCGGCTCCAGCTCCACGGTCCGCGCAGGGTCGGCTTCCTGGGTGGGTTCCGGGTCCGGGATGATCTCCGGCACGGGGGCCGGTGTGGCGGCGGGCTGCTGGTGGCGCTCCTGGTAGAGCGCGAAGGCGCGGTTGCGGCGCCAGTTGTGCCGGGCCGATTCGGCGCGGGCCAGGCTCTCCATCACCTGGTGGGCCTGCGCTGGGCGGAACCTGGCCTCGGTGCGCGTCAGCGTTGACAGGGGAAGGGGAACCAGGCCCCAGGCGTCTGCGCCGATGCGGGGGCGGGGGTGGCTGAGGCGCCAGTCCTTGCGCGGGTCCTCGCCGCGGCGCCAGCGAGGGAAGTCCCAGTCCTGCTTGGCGCGGACCGGGTGCAGGAACCAGTGGACGCCGTACGGGACCTGGACGAGCTGGCCGTCCAGCCAGTAGACGCTGCCGCCGGACTCCGCGATCGCTTCCTGCTGCTCGGTCGGCGCGACGGTCTCGTGTTCTTCGTCCTTGCCGTCGATGCGGACCTGCAAAGTGCCGACCTTGCCGAACTGGAACCGGTCCCGGCGCAGGAACCACACGTGCTCGGCTCCGCCGTGACCGTCGCGCACTGCGGTGATGCGCCGGCGGATCTTCCCGGTGCCGGGCAGCTCGATCCCGGGCCGCTCCACCACGACGGTGGTGCCCGGGGCGGTGCACACGATGAGGGCAGGCGGCAGGCCGATCGGATCGGTTGGGTCGTCGTCGCCCGGTGCGGCGAGCGTGCACGTGATCCCCGGGTTCGCCTTGCGCAGGCGGTCGCGGAACTTGATGACGACCTCCAGTTCGGCGTCCAGTTCCGCCTCCCGGCCCGGGTTGGGGCAGGGACCGCCGCTGATGTGGGAAAAGTGGGGAACGACCTGCGAGTCCTCCTTCAAGCCCCGCAGCGTCAGCGCCGACCCGCACGAGCGGCAGCGGTATCGGCCCCCGGCCATCAGGGGTTCCAGGCCCTCCACTCCGTCCGTGAGCCGGATGATCCGGCCGGTCGCCGTGTCCTTCGCGCTGTAGCTCACGCTCCGCCTCCCCCATGTCGGTCAACCGATCATGCGCCCTTTGACGCACGCTGATCAACCGTGGGCGGGTGTGCGGCGACACGGTCCCGGCCGGGTTCACCCGGCTGCCGCTCGCGCCGCTTGCAGATGTGTCAGTGCCAGCCTCTAGCATCCCCGGGTGCCCGACGACATCGTGATCCCCGACGACTTGATCGACCTCCAGTGCGAGGCCTACGCCGCCCAGGCCCTCGTGGAAGCGTTCAGTAACACCGTCGACGCCGAGTTCCGTGAGGTGTTCCCCGAAGAGGAACGGTGGCGGCAGCGCATTTGGCCCGAGGACGGAGACGAGCGCGCTGAACTCCAACGGCTTCGCGCGGAACGCAACACCGCGCTGGACCGGATCCGCGACCATCCCGCGATGGCCGCCGCACGCGCCGACGGATCGCGGGTCCAGCTCGACGCAGCTCTGAAACGCGCGGGCCAACGACGGCTGTCGGGCGCGTAGGAGGCGACACCGCAGGCTTGGGAGCGCCGGGTCACCCCTACCAGCGGGATGATCATCCCCGCTGGGACGGAAGGAGTCGCGCTTCTTCCTTGAAATGCTCCGCCCGGCAGGGGCGAATCGGCACACTGACCCGGTGACTACTTGGCTGCTGCGCCGCTGGATTGGGCTGTGGACCTGGGTGCACGAGAACGTCGACAGCGCCGATCCCGTGTCCAAGTGGGGCTCGCGCGCCGCCGGGACGCTGCTGACGGCGGCGGTGATCACCTCACTCGGCCACACCGTCGTATGGGCGTCCCAATCAGCGGGTGCGTCTGCGGCCGTGACCGCATGGCTCGCTCTGTGGGTTGTCGTCGCCGTGTTCGTCGTCGCTCTGGTCGCGGTCCTGGAAGGGCCGGGCCGTACCCGAAAGCCAGCGTTGATCGCATTCGCCGCTGTGAGCGCTGTCGTCGCGCTCACGTCCTGGCCCTGGCACTGAAACGCCGAAGTCGACCCAGACGCCTGACCGCCCGCTGCCACCTCGACAACCAGGCGCCGGCTGGCTGCGCGAGAACCGACGGACGCGCGACCACGTAGCCTTCCCGGCGCCCCCGGGGAATAGGCTGTCGATGCATGGCCCTCCACCGACAGGAGCACGCATCGCCGCAGGCCGACGGGTCTGACCTGCCAGAACAGGAGAAGCGATGAGCGGGACCGCAGAAACGTTGGCCGGCCGGTTGACGGAGGCCTTTGGCACCAGCAACCTCGCGTTGCTGGGCGAGTTGCTGAGCCCGGACGTGCGCTGGGGCGGCGAGGAGGAGACGCCCGAGACCTGCCACTCGCGCTCCGACGTTCTGGCCTGGTACGGCCGTCTCAACGCCTCGGGCCTGCGCGCCCAGGTCACCGAGACCATCGTGCGCGTCCAGGCCGTCGTCCTCGGCCTGGACGTGAGCGGACCCGAACGCGGCCCGGATGGCGAGCGCCCCAACCAGGTCTTCCGTATCGCCGACGGGCTGGTCGTCGACATCCGCGGCTACCCGCAGCGCGCGGTGGCCCTGCAGGTCGCCGACACCCCGGTTCCCGCCCAGGGATAGCTGGTGCTCGGCCCGGTCAGCGCGAGGTGAGGAGCCCGATGTGGCACTGGGGCGCTCTTCACGGTCGGCGCCGTCGCCACCAGCGGCTCGGATGGGGCGCGGGCTGCCGTTGAGGCGCGGCTTCCTGTTCAAGAAGGCGGTCCATCGACCCGTCCTGCACCTCGGTCCGCTGCTCGCAGGACTCTGCGAGCCACTCCAGCTCCTTGATCGGGATCGTCGCCCAGGTCCAGGGCTTGCCACCTCCGCGCCGGCACAGGTTGATGCTCAGGACACCGGAGTCACGGATCCGGAGGATCGCGGCCTTGCGGCGCTCCAGTTCTTCTGTGGGTTCCGGGGTAGGCGCGGCGGGCTCCGGCTCCAGGACCAGATCCGGCTGCGGGCGGCTGTCGCCGGCGGAGGCACTCCCGTCGTGGACCGTGCGCTCGCTTGTCTCCGCGAGCGATTCGAGCTGCTCGATGGGGATCGTCGCCCAGGTCCAGGCCTCGCCAGCAGGGCGGCACAGGTTGATGTCCTGGACACCGGCGGCGCGGATCCGGAGGGTGGCGGCCTTGCGGCGCTCAAGTTCCCCAGCGGACTGGGTCCTGGTCGTGGTCGCGGCGGTGTCCATGAGCTTCCCCGTTCTGATGCATCAGAAGGTCACCGTACATGCCTTAGTGCCCTGACCAGCACGTACCTGCCCGGGGGCGGTGGTCGTGGACTGCGGGGAGACGGGGTTCCGCGCGCTGAAGTCGGTCAGATGGTCCAGGGGGCTTCCAGGGAGGCGGCCACCAGGTACTGGAGGACGTCGTTGAACTGGATCTCGTCGGTGCTGAGCTGCATCAGCGCGAGGGAGTAGGTCAGTGCGCGGTACTCGCCGGCCCCGGGGTGGCGCAAGCCGACCAGTTGCTGGGCGATGTTGCCGGTGTTGACCGCCCGCGTGGCGTAGGCCTTCAGGTCTGCGGCGGACATCTGCTCCATCTGCTCGTGGTCCAGCATGGCCACCAGGGTGCGGGTGACGTGTTCGGGTGTGACCTGGTGGGGCATGATCCGGTCGAGCACCGGTACACCGTGCTCGTCCCGCGCATCGTCGGGAGCGTTCGCGGTGATCTGCGAGATGAAGAGCCCCAGTAGGTCGAACTGGACCTCGCCGCCCCACTTGCGGTCGAGCTCAACCAGGGTCCACCGGTACAGCAGACCGGGTTCCCCAAGGCCCTTGTCGAAGATGTTCCGCAACTGGACGGCGGCGGCGATAACGTCCCGGCGCTGCTCGGCGGCCTCCTCGGCCGTCGGTCCGCCCCAGTAGTCGGGGATCTCTCCCACCGTCAGCCTCCCCGTGGTGATCGTCGTGAGCGGCCGAGCCTATCTGTGACCAGGTCATCCGCCCGGATCGGGTCTCCCGGCTTTCCGCGCAGCGGTCTACGCGGTCGGACCGGCCGGACGCAGAGCTGTGCGACGGCGGTCGGCGACGGTGGACCAGCGCTGCCGGACGGTGGCCTCGGGCTCGAGCCACATGGTCGTCGACGGGGCGGGCAACGGGCGGCCGGCCATGAAGCAGGCGATGTCCACGTAGTACGCGAAGTCGCCGTTCGCGGTGACCTCGCGCAGGCGGGCGATGGTGGCGGTCAGCTCGTCCTGGGTCCCGCGGACGGTGTGGTGGAAGGCGAGAGCGGTCTCCAGCAGGGGGATCAGCCAGGGCAGGCCGGCGACGTCGATCTGCGTGCGCAGGACGGTGACGCGATCGGTGAACCCGCGGTCGGTGCCGGCGTCACGGACCAGGGTGGCCACCTGGAGCAGCAGGTCGGTGGCGCGCTGGTCCAGGGGCTCCAGGAGCTGGCGGGCGAGGGCGATTTCCTCGTCCGCCCGATCCGGGTCGGTGAACGCGGTGACCAGGGCGAGGCGCGTCTGCGTGATGGCTCGCTCGCCGGGCGCAGCGTGCTGCTCGGCCTGTTCCCTCCCGGCCTCGAAGGCGCGGGCGGCGGCGCCGAACTGGGCGTGCGGCCACAGGACGTCGCCGTGGACGCGGTGCTGGCGGCCCTTCCAGTCCAGCGTGGGAATCACGGCCTGGGCGGTGGGGAAGTCACCGGCGATGCGGGCGAGGTTGGCCATGCCGCGCCGGGCACGCGAGGCAAGGCGGCCCCCGGCGTCGGCGACATGGCGCATGCCCTGGAGGGAGTCGGCGGTGCGGCCGAGGTCCTTGTCGGCCTTGGCCCGGTAGTACCAGGCGAGCTCGGCCAGTTCACCGGACAGCAGGCCGCCCTCGAGGACGGCGGTCAGCCGGCGAACGGTGCGTTCCCGGTGTTCGTGCTGGCGGCGGCTGATTGCGGTCAGCAGCTCGGCGAGGGCGTCGGCGGGCGTGTCCGTGGCCGGACCGGCGGCCGCCGCGGAGACAGGCGGGGCGATGGGCTCCCACACGGAGTCGTCGACGTAGGCGAAGGCGGCCTCGGTGAGCCAGGCGAGATCATCGAGGTGGTGGTCGCGGGCCAGGCGCAGGCCTTGGCGCAGGCACGCGACGAGAACGGCGCGGCTGCTTGCCCGGGTCTGGTGGCGCTGCCACTGCGCGCCGAGCGCGGCCAGGGCGCGGGTGGCGGCCTGGTGCCAGTCGGCGCTGGTCCACCGGTCCGCGGTGTGGGTGTCGTCGATGCACAGTGCGTCGCGGACGGCGCCGTGCAGGTGGTAGGGCCAGATCGCGTAGGGGTCTTCGCTGATCATCGGCCGTTCCACCAGGCGGCGGGCGGCCGCCTGGTGGGTCAGGCCGGCGGCGGCGGTGGCCAGGTCAAGGTCGAAGGCGTCCAACAGGCTGGCGGAACGCAGCACGTGGCGTTCGTCCGCGGTCAGGTCGGACAGGGTACGGGCGATCAGGGCGGGGAAGGTGTGGTCGAAGTCGGCCGCGGCAGGGGTGCGGCCGGTGCGGCGGATCTCCAGGTAGCGGCCGACGGCGAGGTCGAGGTGGAGGGGCAGGCCGTGGGAGCGCGCGGTGATGACCGCGCGGATGTCCGGGCCGATGAGCGGCTGGCCGTCGTGGGTGAGTCGGCGGGCGAGGTAGCTGTCGCAGTCCTGCACGGAGAAGTCGCCGAGCAGGTGCTGGGCCGCTCCCCCCGCCGCGCGGGCCGGGTGCTCGCCGTGCGGCGCGAGTCCCGGCCAAGCGGCCGGGCCGGTGTAGTCGAGCTGCCCTTCCAGGGTTTCCTCGCCCCAGGACAGGCGGTTGCGGCCGGCGATAACGAAGAAGCAGTTGGGCATCAGCCACACCAGGCGCTGCAACAGCCGCTCCAGGTCACGGTGCCGGTCCTCGGTGTCCTCGAACGTGTCCAGCAGGATGACCGGCGTCACCGCCTTCTTGGCGGGCAGGCGGCCGATGTCCCACGCCAGCAGGTGAGGGTAGAAGGACAGCGCCTCCAGGTCAGGGGTGGCCTCCAGCAGGGCGGCGGTCCGGGCGGCGCCGGCCAGGGCGCGCGCACGTTCGTGGCGTGCGCGCAGGGCGTGGACGAGCGCGGTGGTGACCTGCCCGGCCGCCGAGCCGATGATGCCCGGCAGCTGCAGCTGACTGGCGACCTCGCCGACCGCGGCCCGCAGTTCCTCGGGCAGCATCTGACCGGCCTTGCCCATCAGGCCGGTTCGCCGCAGGTACTCCTCCAGCGGCTCGCCAGGATGCGCCACGTCCCAGTACCGGCGCAAGGCCAGGTCGAATCCGGGCAGGGGACGTCCGACCGCGCCGGCCAGGGCGAGACGGATCGCCAGAACCACCCGCTCGAAATCAGATCCACTCGACACCGCGCGGGACAGGTCGATGCGCACCGGCAGCAACCGCTCCCCGGCCCCGAGACCCGAGCCCCACTGCGGAGGTCGCTGGTCCGCGGCCGTGAGCGCGGCCTCGATCTTGCGCAGCAGCGTGCTCTTCCCAACGCCGCCGACACCGTAGAACGTGATCACGTTCGTCCGCGGGGTCTCCAGGTCCTCCACGTCGAAGCCCGGGGACGCGACGGTGCGCAGGTGCTCTTCCACCGCCGCGGCAACCAGGCTCCACTGGACGTGGCGGTTGGTGAACGCCTCCGCGCTCTCCGCCGCCGGGTCGTTGGAGCTGAACAGCGCGCGAAGGTCGGCCACTTGAAGTCCCCCCAGGACAGATCATCTGCGCGCCCAGTATGCCTTGGACGACGTCGCAGGGCAGGATCGCGACCAGACGAGGCCGGGAGGCAGCGGCCGGCTCCCCCGGAACCGGCCGCGGCGGCATCCTGGCCGCAACGACATGCGACAACCTGAGGTGGCCCAGCCGTGCACGCACCCGAACCCGCATCCTCCGACGGGGACACAACCACGGAGGCCGTCCAGCGGCTGATCAGCGCTGTCATCACCCGGCGCCAGGCGCAGCTGCTGACCGCCCGACGCTCCGGCGACCAGCAGCGCCAGGACGAGATCGACACACGCCTGCAGGCCTGCCTCCAGGACCAGAACCGGCTCGCCGAGGCCGGGCCCGAGGAACTCGAGCGCCTCGCCGCCCAGTACACCGAGCAGCTCAACGCCCTCAGGACCGAGTAGCCGGCGCCGTCCGGTCAGGCCGGCACCGGCCAGCAGGCGGTCCCGGGCCTACCCGGCGCGGCACAACGCAGGCAACGCAGCCACGCGACCGTACAGGTCGAGTCGCCGCGGCTGCCGGGCATAGGGCATGAGGGCAATGGCCCGGGCCGCGATGTCGACCAGGTCGTCGCGGTACTGCGGCATCACCTGGTGCAGGTGACGCTGGATCGCCCAGAACTGGGCGGCCTCCTGGTCGGTGTAGGGGCGGGACTGCTCCGCCAGCAGCGCCAGCGCCGCCCCGGCATGCCGCAGTGAGCCCTCAGCGGTCGGGTCGCTGCGGTAGAGGGCGCTCGCGTCGCGCCGCATCACGGTGACCTGGTCCACGACCGCCAGCCGCTCCGCCGCCGCGACCACGTCAGGCAGCACCTGGAAGACGGCGTCATGGCCGGCCCCGGTGGTGAAGCGGGCAGGCGCGCCGAGCTTGGTCACCCGGGCGTAGCGGTGGGCAGTGCCCTGCCGGGAGTCGGCAGCTCGTACGGCCAGCACCAGCAGCTCAACCCGGTACCCGGCCCGACGGAACGTCAGTGCACCCGCGACGAAGGAGGCGGCGTCTTCGGGCGTGGTCTCGATGAGGAGAGTCCCGCGGCGCTCGCGCACGTACGCCTCGGCCTTGGCCTGCCAGGCCCGGTAGTCCGCCCGGATGGCCGCTGAGGCTCGGCGCGAGCCCGAGGTGAGCAGGTCCCAGTAGTCCGGGTGCAGAGCCTTGAAGTGGTCGCCGGACAGGTGCACCACGTCCGGAAGGGTTCGGTGCACCAGGAAGGCGGCCCGGGTCTTCCCGGCACCGGGCTGCCCGGCGACGTAGACCACCCGCGGCCGCTCCTGGGCGACGACCTGCTTGAGCATCATCCCCGCGACAACGTGCTCGAAGACGAACTCGTGCTCGTCCGCGTTGAGCCGGTGGTAGTCCACCCCGGGGGCACGCGTCAGCGGCTGAGCGGTCCGGCGCAGCGGCTCGGCCAGCGCCGCAGCCCGCTCGACGTCCCGGCGTACCGCCAGCGCCCAGTCCTCGGGCAGTCGCGGGTCGTTCACCCTCCGGTCGGCGGCAGCCAGCTCCCGGCGGAACCGGCCCGTCTGCGCCGCGTCCCACGGGCGCCGGCGCTCAGCCAGCACCGCCTTCGCCGCCCCTGCCGGGCGCACCAAGCACCCATCGGCGCCGACCTCGTTGACGTACACGGCCTCCAACGCCAGGTCGGTGCTGCGCCGTACAACGGTGACCCGGTCGGCCAGCCCCTCCGCCTCCACCACCTCCAGGACCGCGGGCAGCGCCGCGGCGCAGGCGTCATGGTTGTCCCAGCCCACAAACCGGGGCCGGCCCTGCTTGGCTAGACGCAGGTAACGGTCCAGCACCCCGAGCACGCTCAGTGCCTCCGGCACGGCCAGCGCCACCAGCTCCACCCGGTAGCCCGCCCGCCGGTACGCGGCGACCTCGTCCAGGAACTCCTCCGGGCGGCCCAGCGGGGCCTCCACCACCGCGTCGAACCGCCTGAGCCGGACCTGCTCCTCCACCCGGGCCGCCCACGCGTAGGTGTCGGCTCGAACGCGTACCCCGGCCGTGCGCACGTCCTCGGCCAGGAGCCGGTCGTAGCCCGGGTGGGCCGTCTTGTAGGCGTCGCGGTCCACGCGCACCGCGCCTCCTCGGGCGGCGAGCGCCGCAAGCACCAAGTCCACGACCATCGTCTTGCCGCTGCCCGCCTGCCCGGCGACGAACACCGCCACCGGCCGCCGCTGCGGTACAGCGCCGGCCAGCACTGCGGGCGCGAGCTCCTCCGCGAGGATCCGCGCGCCCTCGCTCGGGTCCAGCTCGTCAAAGGCATCCCCCGCCTTCATCTAGGACTCCAGTCGGGGACGTCGATGGCCAGCGCGGCCCTCATGCTGCTCCTCTCAGGTGGCCCCGCCCCGTGGGCGGAGCCGGGGTGGTCGGTCAGTTCTCGGCGTTCGGGTCGTAGCTGGCCGGTGCGACCACGGGGACGATGAACCAGTCCGTCGCGACGGGCTCGTCCCGCCACTCCACGGCGTGGAGGCGGACCATGCCGGGCTCGTCCTCGTGCCAGCCCTTCCAGGAGAGGCTGTCGTTCGCGCCGAACCGCCGGGTGTACTCGGTGATCCCGTGGGCCTTCGCCGCCTCGCAGTTGGCGTAGAGACCGCGGCTGACCGACTCGTCGAGGGTTCCACGCCGCAGCGAGTAAACCGTCACGTCGGCCATGCGCTCGCTGTCCTCGACGTCGTCCTCGGCCTCGTCGACGGGGAACGTCGGGTCGAACTTCCTGGCCAGTGCGAGCATCTGGTTCAGCTCCTCCAGAGCGGCCTGCCACTGCGGGTTCTTCGGGTCGAGGAGTTCGCGGACCGTCTCGGCGGCGGTGGTGGAGCGGTTGCGGATCGCCCACAGCGCCGTGTTGGTCGCGGCCGTCAGGTCCTTCTCGTGCCCGGTCTCCTCCTGGTGGGCGTCCAGGCCGGCGGGGGTGTCGAACACGGCACCGCAGGCAAGGCAGAACCGGGAGCCGATGTCGGTGGCGTGCACGACCTCCAGGCCCTCCAGCCGCACGGCCTCGACGCTGCGCCCGTCGGAGAGGACGACGTTGTGGGTGCCGCTGGTCCAGGGCTCGCGGTCCACCGTCACGGTGATGCGGCCGGGGTTCGGGGTGTTCGTGGTCAAGGTGCCGGTGACCGTGTCGCCGGCCTTGATGCCGAAGGCGTCGAGCCGGTTCTTGGCGTCGGCCTTGGCCTGGGCGTCGGTGCTGGTGGTGTAGGCGGTGACGTCCTGGTCGAGCCGGGCGTCGTGGACGACGAAGCCGGCGGGGATGCGCTCCTGGACGGTGAAGCGAACGGACTCTTCGGCGGTCATTCCTGACTCCTCGGGGTATCGTTATCGCTGTTCAGGGGTGGTCAACCACCTCTGAACATGTAAGCACACCCTTGCGAGGTGGTCAACCACCCTGTCACCATGGCTTTTATGGCCAACCAGCACTCGCACAAGCTGCGGGGTATCCGACAGATCCCCCAAGACCTCTGGGACGAATTCGAAGCCGCCGCTGCCGAGATGGGCAGCGATCGGAGCGACATCACCAAGCGCTTCTACGAGTGGTTCGTGTGCCGGCCCGGCGCCCAGCTCCCCGACCGACCCGAGCCGAAGCAGAGCTAATGAGCGGGGACGTGACGGGGCCAGGGCCGCGCCGCAAGCGATCGGACCCCGAAGCCCTCGTCGCCACCTGGGTCCCGAACGCACCGAGGCCCCAAGCTCCTGGGTACGCTGAACCAGGCCAGGCACCTGGGAGGACACAGTGAGCACCCACCACGCGCACCCCGAAGACGCGGAGCTGATCCCAGCCCCGGCGCATACCCCGGAGGCACTGCGCGCCGCGCTGGCCAAGGTCGCGCCACACCGTCTGCCCGAGATGGAGCAACAGAAGAACGAGGTGTTCGCGCTCGCCGTCGAGTCCGGGTCGATCACGCCGCTGCGCACGTTCATTCTGACCTGGGCCGCCCACATCGAGATCGCCCGGAACCTGGAGACGGCTGCCCGGCTGCGGGCCGCCGAGCACCTCATGCAGGTCCTGGACCCGGCGACCGAGCAGTGGCGCGACGCGGCCCGCGAGTGCACCACGCTCTTCGACACCGCCTACGCGACGGTCAGCGCGTGACCTGGTCCTGGGAGTACAACCCCAGCGAGGAGTACCTGACCGAGGGAGCCCCGGAGGCGTTCATCGCGGAGGTCGAGGCCAAGGCCGACGAGCTGGTCCGTGCCGCCCACGCTCTCCATCTCGACGGCACCACCTACCAGGGCGCCGGGGAACCGATGAAGACCGCGATCGTCCCGAGCGGCTTCTTCCTCTACACCGTGGTGCCGCGCAGCGAGCGCGTCTACATCCTGCGCCTCCACGCCCTCTGATCGTGATGGGAGCCGCGAAGCGGCGGAGCGACCTTCGGAGGTTCTGACGTGAGCCGTTGTCAGTGCCTGCCGGTAGGTTGATCGTGTGCATCTCCGGTACGCCTACCGCATCTACCCGACGGCGGGTCAGCGCACTGCGCTGGCCCGGACGTTCGGGTGTGCTCGGGTTGTCTACAACGACGCTCTCGCAGCACGGAAGGAAGCCCGGAAGAGCGGCCTTCCCTATCCGAAGAGCACCGAGTTGCAGAAGCAGGTCGTCACGGCGGCGAAGAAGACTGCCGAGCGGGCGTGGCTGGCATCCGTGGGTGTGGACCCGCTGATCCAGTCCTTGCGGGATCTGGACACGGCCTACCGGAACTTCTTCGACTCAGTGTCCGGCAAGCGGCAGGGCCGTCCTGTGGGGCTGCCCCGGTTCAAGTCCCGCAAGGACGCGCGACAGTCCCTCCGGTTTACGCGCAACGGGTTCCGCGTCCGGTCCAATGGGAAGCTGAACCTGGCGAAGATCGGCGACGTGCGGGTTAAGTGGTCGCGGGCACTGCCCGCTGAGCCGTCCTCGGTGACGGTCGTGCTGGACCCGTCCGGCCGCTACCACGCCAGCTTCGTCGTGGACGTAGAGTCGGATGCGCTGCCCGAGCTGGACACCGAGATCGGCATCGACCTCGGGCTGACCACCTACGCCGTCCTCTCGGACGGCGGCGTGATCGACAACCCGCGCTTTCTTCGCAAGGCGGAGAAGCGGTTGAAGGCCGCTCAGCGGGAGCTTTCCCGTAAGGCCAAGGGGTCGAAGAACCGGGCGAAGGCCCGGCGCAAGGTCGCCAAGGTGCACGCCAAGGTTGCCGACACCCGCCTGGACTGGCTACACAAGCAGACCACCAAGTTGATCGGCGAGAACCAAGCCATCTACCTGGAAGATCTGAACGTCCGCGGGCTCGGCCGTGGCCGGCTGGCCAAGTCCGTCCATGACGCCGGATGGTCCACCTTCCGGCGACTTCTCGAAGAGAAGGCAGCCCGGTACCGGCGCATCGTCGGCGTCGTGCACCGCGCTTTCCCGTCCTCTCAGCTCTGTTCGGCGTGCGGGCACCGCGATGGACCCAAGCCCCTCGCGGTCCGCGCGTGGGCATGCGGCTCGTGTGGTGTGCTGCATGACCGTGACCTCAATGCTGCTCGAAACATCCTGGCCGCCGGGCAGGCGGACAGGCTAAACGCCCCTGGAGGGCCGGTCAGTCCAAGCGTGGCAATCCCACGCCAGGCACGGCCCGTTGAACGGGGAACCCACCTCCGCGACCTGCCACGCACGGGTGTCCGTGCCGCAGGCGCGGGAGGAATCCCCGTCCTTTAGGTCGGGGAGGATGTCAACTGGATGTTTTCGCCGAACTGCGCGGCGCCTGCGGGCAGCAGGCCTGGCTGACGCACTGTGTTCCTGCCGGGATGCCGTGGTCCCAGCTGGGAGACCTGTAGGGCCCGTCCCTGCAGCGGGCGCGCGATCTGGTTCCCGCGCCCCGAGATCCGCAAAAAGACTGGTCAAGCGTTCGAATATCGGCAATGATCACCGACCACCACCAGCACGATGCAAGGGGGTAGGGGCATGGGCGCCGCACCCGAGAACACTGCGACCACCGAACAGGCCCGCGCCGAGCTCGGCGCTCAACTGCTGGACGACTACGAGGCCCGCGTGAGCGTCCGCCTCCCGCGCCATACCAGGACTGCCGCCCGCGTCCACAAAGTCCAGGCCACCGCCGCTTTCGTGGTGATCCCCGCGTGGAGGCGAGGCGCGATCCTGGCCAGGGTGGACATCCGTGAACTGATCACCGCCACCGGACTGATCCACCAACAGATGAAGGGCCGCGAACTGACGGTGGAGGTGCGCCTGGACGCCCTCTTGGAGGAGGAGCTCGACGCTCGGGGGTGGCAACTGGCCCGCCCCTCCTCCGTGGACTCAGGGTCCTGGCGCCGCGCCGATACGTCCTCCGAACCGCTGAGCTGGCCGGAAAGCGCCTAGGAGGCACGCGCCGCCCAGGTAAGGCCGCCGGTGTTGCACAGGGTCGGCGGCTCCAGGATGACGGTGGCTGGCGTCTCCCGCCCGGACGGGCCGACGGGGCGGCCCGAAGGCCGGTGCTGTTTTGCCCAGGGGCAGTTGAAGTTCTACGCCGTCCGGCGGGGGCGGGCGTATCGTCGCGGACATGCTCCCCAATGACGACGACGAGCTCGTGGCAGTTCGGCAGCAGCACAGACCGGAGATACCTCGGCTGCGGATCGCGCCCCCCGAGATGCTGTTCGACCGCCCGCGCCGGGACGAGCACCGGGACGTCCTTGACCCCCTCGCTGCGCTCGGCTGCCCCGCCGACCAGCGTTGCTGAGCGTGATCGGGGCGCGCGTACACCCGCCACGCCAAGGTCTTGTGACAGGCTGACCGGCGGCCCACCCAAGGCGTGCCGTGCCCGAGCTCTCGGTGCGAGGACGCAGCGCTCCTCCAGGCCCGCTCGTCATGCTGGGAGGGGAGGGTCGTCATCGGAACCGGCCTGTTGCTGCGGCTGGAGTCGATATTCGAACTGTCCGAACCACATCCGGGCCGCCTGGATCGACACCGCCGTGCCGACGAGGGTGACGGCCAACCAGATCCCGGCGCCGGCGATGTTGTACGGGACGGGGCCGTGGTGCTCGCTGAACATCATCGCGCAGGCGGTGGCCAGGCCCGAGTTGATCAGCAGTGCAGCCGCGCGGGTGGGAATCGGCAAGTCCGCTTGCGGCCCAAACAGGAGGGCGACGGCCACGTTGGTGAGAACTGCCACCACGGGAATGCCCCAGAGCGACAGGTCGGCGCCGTGCAGGGGCAAGGTCAGACACGCGCTGACGGTCAGATAGCCGAGCAGAGCGGTGTAGGTCAAGGCTGCTGTCGTCATGGTCCAGCGCAGGGGTCCACCACGCGGAGCGGCGACCAAGGCCCGCACGGACAGCAGCCTCGGGCGGGCCGGAGGCAAGGCGCCGAAATCAACCCGTTGGTACGGGCCTGCTGCCCGAGGCACCGGGGTCGCGGCCGGTCGTCGCGGGGGACGTCGTGCTGGTGAGCGTGGGCGTTCCGGTTCCCGGAGAGCGGGGGATGTCCGTGGTTTCGCCTGACCGGCCGCTTTCGGCGGGGCCTCGGGCTCGCGGCGCGGGGCTGGTCGGATCGGTGGTGCGGGTGACGGTGGGGGCTGGATGTGCCGCTGCTCGAGGGCCGCGTTGATCAGGGAGCGGGCCCACTCGCCCTGGGCGCCCCCGGTTCGGGGGCTGCGGGCAGGTTCGGTTGTGACGGCCTGGTGGATGCTGAGGAGGAAGGCGTGGGCCGCGGATGGGGCGAGCTCACCGGGGATGGATTCGGCTGCCAGAGGGAGTAGCAGTTCGGGTGCGGCGGCGATGGCCTTGGCGGTGCTGGAGGCGAGCGCGGGATGGGTGTCGGCGGCGCGGGCCAGCAAGGTGAGGGCCTGGTGGCGCTGCGGTGTGGAGAGTTTGGGCGCGGTCAGCAGTTGAGTCAGGAAGGTGTCGCGGCTGCGGGCTTCGACGTCCTCGACCAGGGCGACGCTGAGGGCGTCCGGGCCGATTCCGCCCCAGCGGGCGCCGGTGCCCGAGGGGTAGAGGTCGCACAGGGCTTGCTCGTAGGCGGCCAGTTCCCGGGCCGGGGGGAGTGGTGCGCCGGGGAAGTTGCTGTAGTGGGCTTGGACGCAGGCCTGCACGGTGGTGCTGGCGTCTTGAGGGTCGTGTGCGCCGGCCAGTCGCTGGGCGGCGACCATCGCGCGCATGAGCGCTGGGTCGTAAGAGGTGCCGGGGAAGTGGGCGGCGGCGACGCGCCGCCAGTACTTCTCCTCGTGCGCGAGCAGTACGTTCAGGGGGTGGCCGAAGCGCGCGAGGTCGGGATGGATCTCGGTGAGGACCTCGGCCAGGACGGTGGCGTGCAGGGACATCACCGTCTGCTGGCTCTCGGGTCCCAGTATGGCTTGCACGGCTTGGCGCCACGGCGACGGGGGCAGAGGGCGGCCGAGGGGGCGGAGGTCGCCGATCCCGGCGCCGGCGAGCATGGTGATGCGGTCCTGGAACGCGGTCTTCGCCTGGGCGGCGGCGTGGTCGCGGCCGCGGGTCAGCGCGTCTTGGACCTGGACTTCGACGCCCACACCTGCACCCATGACGGCGGTGCCGTGGTACGCGCGGCGCAGCTCGTCCCACCAGTCGGCCTGTGATCTGGCCAGGAGCAGGACCCGCACCCGGCCGCCGAGGCGATGACCGGCCAGAAGGCTGAGAAGTTGTTCCAGTTGGCGGCGGCGAGTCTCCGCGTAGTCGACGATCACGAGCAGCGGCTTGCGGCAGTGCGCCAGCGCCTCGATGCCGGAGCCGTCGCCGCGTGGACGCTCGGCGAGCGTTCCCGTCACCCACGGACGGCCGTCTTCATCGCCTTGGGAGGCCAGGCGTGCGGCAAGCTCCGTGGCCAGGCGTGTCTTGCCGACGCCGCCGGTCCCGCTGACCACGGCCACGTCGGTCGCCCGGGCTGTCGCGCACCACTCCTGGAGTTCGGTCAAGGCATCGCTCTTGCCGCCCAGCGGGACGACGCGGGAGCGCGGATCGAGCAGGTGAGAGGAGGACATCTGCGGGTCGCCGACGTCCACGAACAGATGGTCCAAGTCCGCCGCGCGCAGTTGCGGCGGCGTCCCGGATCCCTCGGCGACGGCCTGGACGAAGCGCTTGGCTGCCAGCAACCGGGCGGCTGGCAAGACCAGCAGCACTTCTTCGCCCCAGCGGTCGGCCGCGGCGTAGGTCAGGCCGACCACCATGTCGCCGCAGAACACTGCCGCTCCCGATACGCCGCGCCAGAACTCCAGTTGGTCCGGGGCCGTGTCGTCCAGCTCCAGCATGTAGAAGCCGGACCGCTCCGCGCTGCCCGGCTTGATCGTGCCGTCCACGGTCTTCGAATCGTTCAGGTCCTCGCCGGAGGGGCCTTTGCGGAGCATCCCGCGCGGAAACCCGGTCAGTGTGCACACTGGCCGGACGGTGGCGTACTCGCATACGAGCTCGCCCCACCGCACCGGTGAGAGCCCGGTCCCCAGCACCTGCTCGTCGGCGCGGACCAGTACGGCGTCCAGGCCGGGGTCCGTCCACACCACCTGGGCTGGCACCTGGGGTCCGCCTGCCAGCGGGGCCACGTGCACCCCGGCTGTATCAGCCCCAGGACACGCCACGTGATAGGCCGTCAGCACCAGACCCGGCGCGACCAGCGTTCCCGTACCAAAACTCCCCGTCCGCAGGTTGCGCACCTCCACGGTGCGCTGGGACGGCGTTCCCCCCATCGGCGCCCCTCCTACGGGCGCTCGGGCTGCGACTGGAAACCGGGACGCTGGTCGCCGACCAGCAGGTCACCGCCGTTCAGGTCCTCCGCGCCCAGCGTCACCGTCAGCTTCTGCGTCCGACCCTGGGCCCGCTCCCCCTTCGCCTCCGCGTTGACGACGTACGCGCGTACCCCGCCGCCGGCCGACGTCGTCTGCCGTAGCTCGATCTCCAGGTCGAGCGTGATCTCCTTGACCCGGAACCGCAGCCCCGATCCCGCACCGTCCTGCTGCGCGGCCGCGAGCCCGTCTCGCACCGCCCGGATGGCCTGCGACAACTCCGTCGATTCCAGCTCCACTGACTCCCCCACTCGCTGACGGAACATCATCCCGACATGAGTGTGCACCGCCAACCTGGCGGGCGGTGGGCGTTCCCGCCAACCGCGGCCCCGACCTGGCGAACGCTGCATCGGGGCCGCACGCCGACGCTGCCGGCTCCCGCGGCCTCCTCTCCGCATGGATTCTCAAGGCCTGCCGGGTTCGGCCAGAAGAAACCGGCGCGGCCCTGCCCGGTAGAGCAAGGCGTCCCATCCCGCCTGGCCCAGCAACTCTGCGGCCGCGGCCAGGTCCGCTTCGCCGGCGTCAACCGCACGATGGCCGCGCCGGTAGCGCCACAGCACCCGAACGCCCCCGCGGTTCTCCGTCTCCACCGCCGCGCCGGACTCGACGACCACGTCGCCGTCGACCGCGCAGAGCGGGACGCCGAAGGCTTCCACGGCGAGCGCCACCGCGCGCACTGGCTGCGCCTGCTCCCACGGCGCGGGAAGGTCCGGGTGGTCGGTTTGGACCAGGCGGCGGATCTGCAGCAGCGACTCCCATGCCTGAGCCACTTGCCGCGCCCGCGCCTCGGGATCCCGCTCGGGTGGCTCGTGGCCGGTGCGCACGGCGAATCCGCTGGCGTCGGACGCCCCCGGCCCGGGTGTGCTCACAGGGTCGCGAGGTCGATCGCGGTGATGTCGGGGATGCGGGAGTAGAGCTGCGGCTGGGTGGTGATGACGACGGAGTCCGCGCGGTCGTGCGGGCGGGGCCCTGCGGCCAGGATGACGTGCGCGGCGTGGCCGGCCTGCCAGGCGATCGGCAGCTGCTCGATGTGGGCCCGTGCGGTCAGGTCGTAGGGCGCGTACTCGACGAAGGCGAAGCCACCGAGGTCGCTCACGGCCGGTGGTGTGGTCGCGGCGTGCCAGCAGAGCATGGGGATGACGACGGTGTCTCCGTCGGCCGGAACGTCCACGACCAGGTCCAGCAGTGCCGGGTGGTGCGGGAGGGCGGGGATGGTCGTGTGGTCCAGAACGATCATGCAGCGGTGTCCTTGCGGCCGGCACGGGCGCGTTCGCGGGCTGCGGCGAGGCGGGCGCGGGCGTCGGCGCGGCTCTCGGGGGTGGAGGTGTAGCCAAACCTCTCCTGGGCGACGGCCGCGTTGTGGGCGATGGCGGCTTCGCGCTGCTCACGGGTCGGGTGCGCGGCGGCCCAGGAGGCGATGAGAGCGCCCATGTTCGTGCCCTGCTCGGCGGCCAGGGCCGCCAGCTGGTCCCGTGTTTCTGTGTCGACCTGGATCGTCGTCTTGCTCATCTCGACCCTTCCGTCCGCTCCTACGCCATAGCATCACTATAGCGAGGGCAGGCGTTGGAGAGCAGCCCCGGCACAGCTGCCAGAGGTTGAGGATCCCACCGATCCCGGGCCTTCTACGATCCGCATGAGGCAGTTGTTCGGGGGCAGGGAGTGCAGATGTACGAGGACCGGGGGCAGCAGGGCTTCGGGGACGCCGCGGACGGGGAGGATCCGATGCCGGAGCCGATTCCCCCTCTGCCGCTGCCGACCACGCTTACGGACGACCAGACCTTGTTGCTGCTGGAGATCGCCCGCCCCTTCGTGTCCACCTGGGAGTGGCCGACCTGGGACTACGTCCAGCGCACCCTGCGCAAGAAGTACCGTCTCGACGCACGCGACGTGCTGAAGTCTCTGCCCCGCGTTGGCGCCCAGGGCACGCTCGGCCCCTCCTACGGCTTCACCACCGGCGGCGATGCGCGGATGCTCGGCCCCAGCGACCGCGTGCGACTGACCGCCGCGGCGGGGCTCGTGCTCGGCGAGCTGCGGTCGGCCACGAGTGAGCCCTTCCTTGCCGTCCTGCACCACATGATCGCGCTGCAAGCCGCGACGGATCCCTCGCCGAACGAGGTCACAGAGGTGTGGCTGGAGTCCGAAGAGCTCGCGGCGGCCCTGCCCGACCTGAGCGCGGAATTCCTGCTGGCGCTGCCCGAGATCCTGAGCGCGGAGCCCGCCACCTGGGGCGGCGGCTCCAGCGGGCCCAACCCTCCCCACGACCTGACCTGGCGCAAGGGAGTCCGGGAGACGATCGACGAGTACCAAGACGTCACGACGCTGGAAGCCTATGTCGCCCGGACCTGCGAACTGATCGAGGCGCAGCTCAAGGAAGCCCGCCAGCACTACCGGCCCAACCCCCTGCTGTCCGCCAACCTCCTGCCCAGCGAGCTATTCACCGTCCCCGCTGACGCCCTGGCGGTCGTCGATGCCGCGGAAGCCGAGCCCGAGCCGGCGCCCGAGCCCCTCGACCCCGTGAAGGTGTACCTGCCGCGTCTGCTCCTCCATCTCGGCGAACGGCAGCTGGCGCCAGTCTGGCTGCTCGACCCGCCTGACACCTCGCCGCAGGAGTGGGCAGAGCAGCAAGGGATCTCCTACCAGGACGTCGGCGTCCTGGCCGCCATGCTGATCACGCGAGGCTTCGCGGAGTGGACCCTCCCGCCCGGCTTCGCAGGCGTCAGCCTGACGGAAGCCGGTGTCGCCGAGGCCGCCCGCATGCGCGCGGAGATCGTCGACCTGGGCGCCCGTCACCGGTTCGCCCGGAACAGCCTGGTCCGCTGGCTGCTCGAGTCCTGCGACTGCGGCCCTTCCGACGCGGCCGCGTTCCTGTGGTCCAGCGACTCCTTCCTCCACGGCCATCAACTCACCGCGGGGCAGGTCGACGCGGCGGTGACCTACCTCAAGGAGCGCGGGCTGCTAACGTCCGCCGGCGAGGGGTTGTTCCGGCTCACCGCCGACGGGCAGGACTACGCCATCCAAGGAGGAGACGTGAACGACCACCGGACCCCGCCCGCCGTCGGCGGGGACGTCTACAACATCGGCTCCGTGCAGGGCGCCGTCGGCGGGCGCCACAACACCATCACGCAGACCAACCACCACGGTGTGGAGCTGGCCCAGGTAGCCGAGCTCCTCAATGCCGCGAGCCTTGCCCGGCAGATCGCCCCGACGCTGGACCTGCCCGAGGCCGAGCACGCGGAGATCGTGGAGAGCGCGGCCGCGGTCGAGCTGGAGGCCGGGGCCAGCCCGCCGGACCCCGGCAGGCTGCGGCGGGCAGCTGCCCGACTCAAGTCGGCCGTCGACTCGGCCACCAAGGTCACCACCGCTCTCACGCTGCTTACCGAGGCGGTACACAAGGCCTACACGGCGACCTTCGGCGGCTGAAACATCCCACAGAATGCGGAGTTCACGCCCCCACCCGATCAAGCATCCGACTTCCCGTGCCGGCTGTGGGGCGGATGTGTCAGTGGCCGCCGCTAACCTCCGGCCATGACCAGTGGACTCTGCACAGCTGCCGTCACCTTCACCCCGGAGGAGCGCACGTTCCTCGAGAGCCTGCCCGACGTCGCCAATGAGGTCGTCGAAGCCGACGGCTGCATCTACAAGGCCGGCCACTCTGGGCTGCACGCTGTCCTCGCGCAGACGCAGGAGGACGACGAGTTCACACACTGGTGGGCCGTCTGGGATGGGCCCGAGCAGCCAGACAGTGTGGGCTACGAAATCGTCGCGATCGCACCGTGCAGGGAGCCCAAGCCCGGCAGCATCCCGGAGACGAATGACTGCCAGCTGCCGACGGGCCACGCTGGCGATCACCGATACTGGCGCGACTAGCGTCCCGCGCTCCGTCAGCCGGCCAGGGCCAGGAGCGTGCGCGCCCAGTGCAGCAGGCCCCACACCTCGGGTTCCCCCACAGGGCGTAGCGCCCGCGTGTGCTACCGGACGTAGTCTCAGGCCCGCGTCGACTGCACCCGCGAGCGCGTTCGCCGTCCTCACATCTCAGGGCGGCAGGTCCGGCAGAGCCGATATTTCTTCCCTCCGGCAGGACCGGTTCGAGAAGTGATCCACGAGGCCGCCTCCCCGGCTGTGAGAGGAGACATGTGCATCCCGAAGCTCACGTACTCGCCGGGAATCCGTGACCGGTGCGCGTGCTGACGCAGCTCACTGGTGTAATCGAAGGGCTCCGTCATGGGATGGTCACTGCCCACGTCGAAGACGGTGAACTTGCAGGAGACGCGGTGCAGGGTGTTCTTCCCGGCGGCGTAGGGGTTGTGCTCGGGATCCTGGGACCGCTTCCAGCGCTGTGTGAACCGGGCGATCTCGGCATCGAAGGCGGGTCTGCCGGCCTCGCAGATCTGGCAGAGGGCCCCCGGATCGCACCACTGCGCGATCGCGTCGTCCCGGTCGAGCCGCTCCAGGTAGCAGGAGCTGCAGCCGCACTCGTCGTCGTAGTGCGGCTCAGCGGGCTGCCACGTTTTCACTGCCATCGGCGTCCTCTCTCACGTCTGCCCCGGTCAACGAGTGAGGCCGGCCACGGCTGCGCAGGGTCCCCTGTTCGGCGGCCGAGTAGGACCCGTCCGAGCCGAGCCTCTTCCGCTGGGATCCAGCGGGAGAGGCTGCGTCGATCGACGGCCACCTGATACACGGTCAGCCGTTACCTCGACCCGAACGGATTCACGTCGACGCCGTCGAGGCGATGGCGGCAGTCACGCGGCCGAGCCTCCTGCGGCAGTGTGACCGGCGCGCCGCTCGGTGACCCGGCCCAGCAGCGCCTTTCCTGCGGCTTCCATGTCTGGGGTAACGCTCGAGCCAGTGGCCTTGCGCAGGTAATCCCGGGCTTCGGTGGCGCGCTGCTCGCGCTCCGCGGAAGTCAGCGTCTCCTGCGCCAGCTTCTCGACCAGCGCGCGGACGGTGGTGTTCCGCTCAGCAGCGAGGATGTTCAGTCGGTCGCGCGTTGCGACGCCGACCTTGATGCTGGTCTCATCCGCCATGTGCCGACTCTACTGCCGCCAGAGAACGGCGCCCGGCACGAAGCGTGTGTCCCCGCGGCTGACGACCAACGGGACACCAAGCCCGCGACCACCAGCGGGAGCAAGGTCGCTCGGTCGAGCAGGCTGTCCGGAACGGTGACGCGGATGCGGTCCTGCTCGTCGCGGCCGTGGACGCCGATGCGGTGTGCGTCGAACGCCTTCCAATCGCAGCACAGCCGGAAGACCTTGTGGGGAAGCATCCCGGCCACAGGCAGGCTGGTGGTGAAGTCGCCTGCCTCCACCAGGAGCAAGACAGCTTCGCGGGCGTCGTGCGGATGGCCGTCGATGACGCGAGCCAGCCGGTCAAGACTGGTGGTGATCTCCTTCCGGCGCTCACCGCGCGGCTGGAACAGCTCGATGATGCGCGAGGCGTCGCCGCCGTAGGCGGCGCTCCACTGCAGCTGGTGCTGGGCAGCCAGCTCCGCCTCGTCCAAGGGGAAGACGTCCTGGGGGCGCGGCAGCGGGCAGGCCGGGTACAACCGCAGGACACCCGCCGGATCGGGCACCAGGTGAACGACACCGGCCGTGGTCAGCAGCGTCAGCATGTCCCGCAGCGTCTCGAGGGGCGGCAGACCGTACTGCGCGGCGTACCGGGCTGTGTCCCGCTGACGCGCCGCAAGATCCTGCTCGTAGTCGTCTTCGTCCTCGCCGTCGTCCCAGCAGGACCCGCTCCACGCCCCATCCGGGTTCCCGGTGCTGCGCAGGAAGCGGCGCGCCTCCTCCATGGTCAGCGGGCGGTCCTCGCTGACCAGACCAATCAGCAGCAGCGCCAGCATGCTGAGCGGGATCCGCATCCAACCGCCTCGCACGACCTGGTGGCGGTGCTGGTTTCGGTTGGCAGGCGACCAGTCTGTCAGCGGCACGGTCTCCAAAGCGCTTCCTCTCATGCAGGTTCGGGTGGTTCATGAACATCAACGACGGCCACGCCCTGATGGGCGCACTCGCTCGCGCTGCCGGCGCCGGGCGGCGAGATGCTCGCGCAAGGCGACGCCTTCGGCACTGTCCACGCTCGCCCAGGCCGGCGGCCGGTCGGGACTCGCGACCGTCGGCTCCTCCACCACCGCTGTCCCGGGCCAGGTGCTGGCCGACGGCGCGCACATCGCGCACGGAAGCCCGGACCCTCGGTGTATCGGGCATGTCCGGCCGAGATCGGCAGGTGTGGCCGGTTGGGGAACGACGGTCAGGGTGGGCAGCACCGCGCCGTCCGGAGACTGTGGCCGAGGCGCAGCCTGCTCCTGGCGGTACGCGGCAGCCGGGCCCTGCGCGCGTTCGCGGTGGTATCCGCAGGTACGGCACTCGGAACCGGTCACCAGGTCGGTGCCGCTCTCGCAGAGGGGCAGACGACAGCCGCGGCGGGTCAGCCCGCGGTGGACCAGCCAGGCGTAGGCGTCGCGGATCTCTCCGGCGTCCAGCGGGGCATAGCGGCGGAGCACCCGGTCGGTGATCCGGTCGACGTCTCCGTCGGCCTCGCGGATCGCCTGCGCGACGGCCTTGGCGGCCTGCCGTTGCTGCCAGCGGTTCATCCGCGCCACCAGCATCGGCACCACGCTGAGCACGGCGTAGATGCTCGGGCTCACCGTCAGCGGCAGTGTCGGGCTGGTCGGGGTGAACGGAATGGAGGTCTTTGTCGGGTCCGCCGAAGGCGCAACCACCGCAACCCCGCCGACGGGTGGCGTCCTTGATGGCTTGTCCACAGGCTGCTCGCGCGGTACGCACGTAGCGCCTACGGCGGAAGAGCAACCACCCACGACCTCCTGCCTACTCACAAGATCCTGATCAAGAGATCCTGCTTGTGTCACCAGATCGTGGGGGGCGGCTGTCACCAAATCCGCAGGGGTTGCTGTCACCGGATCGAGGGGGGTCACCTCGGCTCCCGCCAGACCAAACAGCTCCAGCTGCCCCGTGCAGACGGCTGCGGCTGCCACACCTGTTTCGTTCTCGCTGGAGGCCTCGCTGGGCATCGTCCGGGCCGTCTGCTGTGGCTGCGCGAACAACACTTCCTGTGTGGCCACCCCGGCCAGCGGCGCGGCGTGCACGGTATAGCGGAACGCCCCGCCCTCCGCGCCCTCGCGGCTCACCCAGCCATCCGCGACCAACCCGGCCGTGACCGTCCGTGCCGTAGCCACCGTCACCTGGCACATTGCCGCCAACTGCGCAGCAGATGTCGCCACCTGCAGGTGCTCACGCAAGGCGAGCGCGCCGTAGACCTTGAACCGGTTTCCCGCCAAGTCCGCACGAGCCCGCGCGGATACGCACACCGCCACTTCTTCGTCGCGCACCGGACGCACCACCCGGTCCCGGGTCCCGGTCCGCGGGTTGTACTCGGAGCGGATCACATCAGCCGCCTCAGCCTGCCCGACCAGACGGTTCACTCCACCCCGGGACAGGCCTAGCCGGTCCGCGATCGTCTGATCCGACGCGAAGCACCGACCCGACTTCCTGCCGAAGTCCCGCACCGTCGTCACCACGCGGATCCAGTCCCCGGTGAACTCGGCCAGCCACGCCGCCGGGAACCGCGTCACGATCTGCGCGACCATCCCGCGCTGCTCACTGTTGCTGCCGTTCCGGACCTGGGTCGGAACCGACCCCGCTCGGCGACTGGCAGCCACGCGCTGATCCGGGATCACCGCCGCCGACGTCGCCCTCATCGGCCCGTCCCTGTCGCGAAGACCGCGGAGGTGGTGTCCGGCCTGACGCGAAGACTGCCGACAGGCCAGGCAACAGGGCCGATCGTGCGACCCGCCAACTGTGTGATCTGCATCACACCGGGCGCGGCGTGGGCGCGCGCGTCGATGCCCTCGAAGCCCAGGTGGCACAAGGAGAGGGAGGCCAGCGGGCAGAGTGCGCGCGAGCCGACACTGAGTCGCCCCGACAGACAGAGCTGGCGCAGGGCAAGACGAATCTGCAAAATGACAACTGCCTTTCTGGACTGCAAAACGGCAAGGCAGAGCCCCTTGGGGCTGGTTCCGGAAGAACCGAACATTTCGCCCGCTCAGATCGGTTGGCGCCGATCACGGGCTCGGACGGGGTGGTACCCGACCGCACTGTTGGGCCGAGGAGTCTGGTGTTGGCGCACCAGGCCCGGCCGGCGGCTCAGCCGCCCAACGCCTATCTCATCCGTAGCTCCCCAGGAGTCCGTGCGGAAAGAGGCGTCCAGGAACGACAAACGCCCCGTCGACAGGCCAGCGACGCGCTACGGCGCTGCCCTCTCGGCGGGGTGTTGCATGTCCGCCCCTGGAGGCGGGTACGCTGACGCATGTCGCCGCCCTCCTTCACAGGGCTGTAAGCCGACGCGGTCCGGGACTCCGGACCGAGCGGACCCCCGAGAGCTTCCCGGCGTCGGGGGTTTTCGCTTGTCCGAAGACGATCACGCATAACACTGCGTGACACCTTAGCGTGTTCTGCGTCCCCTGCGGCACACCAACCCAACGGGCGCGGCGCGTCCCTGAGAAGCCTTCAGCCCCCTGCGAACCAGGGATCGATCGTGAGCCCACAACCTGGCTGCCCGTTAGAGTCCGTCCTGTGCCGCTCGCGCTCTTCGACCTCGACAACACCCTCGTCAACCGCACGGGGGCCGTGCACTCGGTGGTGACCCGTCTCTGCGCTGCGCACGGAGTCCACCCCGCCGACGTCCCCCGGATCGCTGAAGCCCTGCGGGAACGCGCGTATCCCGCAACCTTCGCCGCACTGCGGCGGGAGCTCCACTTGCCCAGCCCTGCGATCGCTTTGTGGGACTGGTACGTCGATGCCATCGCGGCCGCCGTCACCTGCCCGCCGGCAGTCGCAACCGGCCTTGCCCAGCTACGTGAGGCCGGCTGGACGGTCGGCATCGTCACCAACGGGGCTACCGACATCCAGCGCGCGAAGCTCCGCGCCACGGGACTCGACCAAGTCGTCGACGCTATCTGCATCAGCGACGACATCGGCGCCCGGAAGCCTGAGGCCCAGATCTTCCACGCCGCCGCCGAGCGCTGCGGGACGCCGCTGACCAATGGCTGGATGGTCGGCGACAATCCAGCCACCGACATCGCCGGAGCCCACGCCGTGGGCCTGCGTACCATCTGGATCGCGGCGGGCCGCGCGTGGACCCACGATAGTCGCCCCGCTGACCACGACGTCGCGGACGCCGCCGGGGCCGTCACGCACCTGCTGAACCTGTAGGAGATCATGGCCACCGTCGGACTGCTCCATCCAGGCAGCATGGGCGCGCCCGTCGGTGCGTGCGCCGTCCAGGCCGGGCACCGGGTGCTGTGGACCCCGGAAGGGCGCAGCCCCGCGACCCGGGCCCGCGCCGAGCGGTACGGCCTCGAGGCTGCGACGCTGGAGCAGCTGCTCGCCGACGCCGACGTGCTGCTCAGCCTCTGCCCTCCCGCGGCCGCTCTCGGCCTCGTCGAGCAGATCGCCAGCATCGGGTTCACGGGCACTTTCGTGGAGGCTAACGCCGTCAGCCCGGCCACAGTGCAGCGCATCTCCACGGTGCTGCCGAACTCAGCCGTCCTGGTCGACGCTGCCGTGGTCGGCTCACCGCCAGTCGGAGGCAAGACCCCAACGCTGTACCTGGCTGGAGAAGTCGTCGCGACTGGACTGGTGGAAGCCCTCTTCGCCGGAACAGACGTGCACATCCGCGTGCTGGGCACCGACGCTGGGCAGGCCTCCGCGCTCAAGCTCTCGTACACCGCGTACCAGAAGGCGTCCCGCGTGCTGGCGGCCCTCGCGACCGGCCTGGCAGCCGAGCACGGCGTCGGCCAGGAGCTCGCTGCCATCGCCGCGCGCCGCACCGGCTCGTACCTCGCGGAGACCGAGTACATCCCCAAGATCGCCGCCCGGGCGTGGCGCTGGGGCCCGGAGCTGGAGGAAGCCGCGGACATGTTCGCCGACGCCGGCCTGCCGCCGGACATACTCCACGCGGCCGCCGCTACGCTCGCCCGCTGGGACACCAGCAAGGACGTGCAGCTGACCGTCGCCGAAGCTCTCGCCCGGCTCTCCCGCCCGTAGACCACCGCCCCCGCCGTCATGTCTGCGCCGCTCCCGCCCGCTCCACCAGCAGCTGGCCGATGAGCCGCGCAGCGGCATCCGGGGTGTGGTCCGTCGTGTCCACCGTCAGATCCCACGCCCAGCCCGGGTTGGCGCCCAGATCCGCAAGGGTTGTGTCCCACGCGGCCAGCCGGGCGGAGGTGTCAGCATCACCGCGACCGCGCGACCGCTCCGCCGTGGCCTGCCTCGAGCACCACAGCAGCACCGTCACCCACCCCGCCGAGTAACCCTCCAGCAGCGCCCTGACACCGTCGACCTGCCCCAGGTGCACCACCGGCACCCCGGACGCGAACGCGGCGCGAAGGCCGGGTCGGTCGATGACATAGGTGTTGCCGTAGCGCGAGTTCGCGTAGATGACGTCTCCCGCCGCCTCCAAGTGCGCCAGTTGTTCTGCGCTGCCCATCCTGTAGCCGACCGCCTTGCCGGACCCCACCTTGAGGCGCTGGAACTGCTGGTACCTGCCGGAGAGTTCCGCCAGCGCCGCAGTCACGGTGTCCTTGCCCGCGGCCGGCGGACCGTACAGGAGGACGCCCTGGGGCTCGCTCACGCGTACACCTCGCGGATCGCGTGCCGGGCCTGGTCGGCCAGGGAGATCGCGGTGCCGAGCCGGTTGTCGACGACCAGGTGCGGCACGACCGGTCGCAGGTCGGCGTCGATGGTCTGCAGGTACTCGTCCCAGCGCTGCAGCTTCCAGGCGTCTCGGGCCGCGCTGCGGAAGGTGATGTACTCGCGCATCGACTCCGGGTCGCACTGGACCCAGATTGGGGCGACGTCGACGCCGAGCGCTTCGCACCGATTCGTCAGCCGCTGCATCCAGTCCGCGTTCGTCATCTCCGCGATGAAGGGCGCGGTAAGGACGGTGCTGATGCGGCAGTGGATGTTGGCCCAGGCCGCCTGCATCAGGCAGTCGTACTCGACGTGCCGCACCTGGTCGCGGTACAGGTCGGTGTGCCGGTCGTTCGGGTCGCCTCCGAGCGAGACGAGCAGCCTCTCCACCAGCGGGCGCGTGAGTGGGTCCTTGTCCAGCAGCGGCCAACCGGTCAGCTGGGTCAGGAACCGCGCGAACTCCGTCTTCCCGCTGCCGGCGTAGCCACCGACCAACACGACCACGGGGCGGTGCGGATCACCGCCGGTGTGACGCCGCTTCCACGCGTCCAAGATTCGTTGTTGAACCTGCATGTGGTCGGCTTCGTTGCTGCCCGGAGCGATCCGGTGGATCGCTCGCTCGACCGCGATCACGTGCGTGCCGTTGCGGTCATCGCTCGCGGGAGTCAGCCGGAACTGGGTGTCCTCGCCGGGCAGCGCCGCGCGGAAGCCGAGCTCCGGATCGGTCGCCCGGTACAGCAGGCAGTAGGCCCGCCGGTAGTGCGGGCCCGGGTACACCTCACCCTGCTCGTGCTGCCAGAGCGTCTGCGGGTTGGCCGCCGGGATGCCCTTGAGCTTCGCCTCCGCTGCGACCTCGCGCAGCCGCTCGCCGGCCTTTTCCAGCGTCAGGCCGTGCGCCTCGCGTTGTGCGCGAAGTAGATCTGGCCGCCATCCGGGGTGGTCCTTGCCCATTCCCCCGCTCCTCACAGTCACCATGGCCGGAGCCTATGGGCGACTCATCAAATCCCGTGTGTACGTGGATGTGAACGCATGTGCATGACGTGCTGATGGAGCTGTTGACGCGGTTGTGGTTCTGATGCGACGCCAATCCGGCTCTGATTCTCCTCGGGAAGGAGGTCCCTGATGAGGCCCTGCAGATTAGGCGTCGAACTCGTAGTCCAAGACGAACGCGGTGGCATCGAGGACCATCTGGTTGACCTCGATCGGCCGTCGGTCCGCGGTGTACGAGGTGCGGATGAGGTGCAGGATCGGGCTTCCAGCCGGGAGGTTCAGGCGGGTCGCGTCGTTGGGCGAGGCGAGGCCGTAGCGGATCTCCTCGCGGTGGTGAACCGGCGGGAAACCGAGATCGTTGAGGCGAGCGAGGATGCCGCCGGGTCCCGTGTTGGGCTGGGTGATCGCCGAACCGGCGACGATTGCGTGAGGCAGGAACGACGTTGCGAGCATGACTGGTCGCTGTTCCACCACGTAGCGGCGCGATCGACGGCAGACGAGGTCACCAGGCGTCAGCTGCAGGGCCGTGGCGATGGAGTCCGTTGCCTCCACGGCCTGGACGTTGATCTGGTCAACGGTGTTCTCACGCTCGTCGTCCGTGGACCAGATGCTTGCCCCGGAGGCCCATCGGTCGCGCGCAAGGCGTTGGATGCCGTGGCGGCGCACTGGCTTGAACGACTTCACGAAGACGCCGGCGCCTTGCCGGGCCTCGGCGAGGCCTTCGCTTCGGAGGAGCGCCAGCGCTTGACGGACGGTCATGGCGGCGACGCCGTACTGAGCCGCCAAGACGCGCTCGCCAGGCAGTCTGTCGGTGTATTGGCCGTTCGCGATTGCCAGCCGCAGATCAGCGGCGATCTGCTCGTACTTGGCCAGCGAGTCCTCATCGCCCACTACGCCATCACCTCCTTCGCCTGGCCGTTGATCTTAGGCGTTGCCGCCTGGCTGAGCCTCAGGGGCTCGCCTCATTCGTAGCATGCGCAAACTGCTCTAGGGAAGTTCTTGACAGCTCTAGAGCAATTGAGGCTTACTGGTCTGGCGCCGAACGACTCCGGCAAACCCCGGATCGGAGTGCGTCCCGTTCCTTGAGAACTCCACAGCACGGCCTGCGACGGCTCACTACAGGCGGATGGTGACGGACCAGCTCGGTCCAGCGGTCCCCCGCCGGGTTCGGTCGCAGGCGCTGATCAGAGCAGTTGCGCTGCCCAGTACCCACGGTTCGCTGAGGCCCGTGGTCACCGGAGAACGCAACGCCGATCCGTCTTCCCGTCTCCCGGACCGAAGGGAACTCCGCTCGTGCGACACAACGGCCGTCCGGCTCTCCCCGTCTCCCGCATCACCCCGACCGAGATCTCCGCCCTCCCCGGGCAACCCATCCTGATCGTCTGCCCGGACTGCCAGACCTGGCGGCGCCTGACCCGCCACATGATCGTCGCCCACCGGGCCACCGACCACGGCCGCGAGGCCGGCGATCGCCGCTACCACGGCGAGGCCCCCCGGGACCGCCGCTGCAAGGGCTCCGGCCAGCGGATCGTCATCGACACCCCGCTCACCGGCAAGACCTGGACGACGCACTGGGCTGCGGAGCACCGCCTCGCGAGCACCGAGGTTCGGGCCTCGCGGCCGACGCAGCCGACGCCGAAGCCGCACTCGGCTGCGCCGACGCTGGCGCCGACGCAGATGCCGGAGGCAACGCGGGCCGTGCGCCAGGAGCTCGCGGCCCACCGGCACGACTGCGAGCGCTGCCGCTCGGGCCTGTGGTGCGAGACGGCCTCCTCGCTCGCGCGCCGGGCGAAGCGAACCCTCCAGAATCTCGAGCTCGCTTCCCAGATGGTCCTCGGCCCTGACGGAAAGCGTCGTCTGCTCACCACCCCCTGACCGGTGGCCAGGCGCGGCTGGAGCCGTCTCCTCATCAGCTCCTTGCACGTTCCGTCGGTCCCGCCCGCCACCACGCGGGGCGGGACCAGGCGGTGGGTCGCAAGGGGCCCGAACGCGACGACGACCCCGGCGGCTACCGAGGTCGTCACAGGTCGCGGCACTCCGATCAAAGAGCGAGGTAACGACCTTGAACACGATCGTAGCGGCGGCCACGGCCGCCGACGACCACCCCAACCAGGCCGACGAGGCCCTGCGACGGGCCCGCGAGGACGCCGCCCGCCGCGCCGAGCAGAGCGGCGGGAAGCGGTGAGCACCCCGACGGTGGCGGGGACCGGAACCATGTCCGTGGAGCAGCTGCTGCTCCCGCCCTCCTCCCCCGGCCTGTACCTGCGGCACCGCAACCGCGGCTTCGCCGCCCACATCACGGCCACGGCGGAGACGCTGAGCGCCGTCCGCCAGCTGGCGCGGTCGGTGCTGGTCGCCTACGGCGCCGACGACGACTCCGCCGCCGACGCGCAGTTGGTCCTGTCGGAGCTGGTCGGCAATGCCGTCAACGCCTGCGGCCAGCACGTGCCGCTGGTCATCGAGGTGTACGTCACCGGCCGCGGCATCGCGGTGACCGTCCACGACCCGGTCCCCGAGCTGCTGCCGCAGCGCGCCGACGTCGACCTGGACAGCGACTGCGCGGAGAGCGGCCGGGGCCTGGCCCTGGTCGACCACCTCGCCCCCGGCTGGACGCTCGAGTGCTCCGCGCTCGGCAAGCAGATCCAGTGCCACCTCACGAAGTAGCGCAGCACACCGCCGACGGGGCGGGTGCGTGGAAGGTCAGCCCGCTGACGGTCTCCGGACCCGAGGGCCGTGATCACCGCGCACCCGCCCTTCGTCGTGGCGAACCCACCTTGACGTGCACGAATACGAAGGAGGACGAGATGGACTGGCGACACCGCGCGACCTGCCGGAGCGAGGACCCCGAGCTGTTCTTCCCGATCGGCAACACCGGACCGGCACTCCTGCAGATCGAGGAGGCCAAGGCGGTCTGCCACCGCTGCCCGGTCATGGAGCACTGCCTGCAGTGGGCGCTGGAGACCGGTCAGGACGCCGGCGTGTGGGGCGGCATGAGCGAGGGCGAGCGGCGCGCGATGAAGCGCCGCGCCGCCCGCAACCGCGCCCGCACCAGCTGACCGCGACCAACGTTTCCGGCTTGGAGGCCGCCATGGCACAGCAGCGCACCCCGAACCCGCACTTCACCTTCGACCTGTCCGCCACCGCCGACTTCGCCGCCACGCTGATCCCGCTCGGGAGGTCGGTACGGGCCGCCTGGTACGAGGCCGCGAGCCACCGCCGGTGGCTCGCCCGGCAGATCGGGCCCCGCCAGGTCGGCGGGATCTACCGCACCGGCTACTCCGGCGACGTCTACGAGGTCCTGGAGATCGACCACGGTCCGCGTTCGCAGTGGCCGGTCACCTGGCAGATCACGGTCCGCACCGTCGGCACCGACCACGTCCGCCGGCACTGCACCGCCTGGGAGGACCGCGACCAGGTCCTCGCCGAGCCCGGCCCGCTCGCCGACGTCGTCCGCGCCGCCTTCACCACGCCGGTCTCCCCGGCGGCGCTCATCGAGCAGGGCCACCTCCTGGACGAGGCCACGCACCCCCGCCTGACGGCTGCGCTCCAGCGCCTGGCCCCGGCCTGACCACGCCGCAACTGCCGCCCTGCGGGGCGGCATCGACTTGGAAGGAGGCGGCGTGGCCGCCACCCGAGCCCGTAGCAGGAAGCCCACTGCCCGCAGCAAGCCGACGGCCGGGCGTCCGGCGCCGCCCACCGCGCCTCTCGCCCCCGCCGCTCTCCCGGAGCCGGTTCCGGCCGAGACGCCCGAGGATCTGGTGGACTGGGACGCGCTGGCCCGCGTCCTGGACGCCCGGGACCGGGCCGCCGACCTGATCGACAGCGCCCGCGAGCAGTCCTCTGCGCTCCAGACGAACGCCGAGCAGCAGGCGGCGCGCACTGTCGCCGCCACCCACGAGCAGGTCACCGAGCTGCTCGCCGAGGCCCGCGCCCGCGCCGAGGGCATCACGGGCGGCGCCGATCAGGAGGCCGACGCGCACCGGGCCGCGGCAAAGGCCGAGTTGGAGAGTGCGCGCGGCGAGGCCGACCGGCTCCTGGCCGACGCGCACGAGCGCGCGGCGCAGCTGGTCGACGGCGCCCGCGCTCAGGTCGCCGACCTCACCGGCCTGGCCGAAGCCGACCGCGAGGCCACCGGCAAGGCGGTCGCCGAACTGCGGCGCCTGGCCGAAGCCGACCTCGCCGAGATCAGCGCCATGGTCGATCAGCGCCGCACCGAGGCCGGCCAGATCCTCTCCCGCGCCCAGGCGCAGGCCGACGACCTGGTGGCCGCGGCGCAGCGCGAGGTCGCCCAGGCCCGCGAGCGTGTCGACAAGCTCGCCGCCACGGCGGCCGAGCAGTACGACGCCCGGCGGGCCGAGGCCGAGCAGCTGTACACGGACGCGGTCAAGGCCGCGGACGAGCGGCGCCGTGAAGCCGACGCCCACGTGACCTCCGCCCGCAGCGAGGCGGAGCAGGCGGGCAGCGAACTGCGCGAGAAGCTGCGGGCGCTGACCGACCGTTTCGACGCCGAGGCGGCGGCCAAGCGCACCGCGCTGGCCGACGACCTGGCCGGCCTCAAGACGGCCTGCGACAAGCAGCGCGACCGGCTGCGGGAGGAGGCCAAGACGGTCGCCGCGCAGCTGCGCGACGCCGCTCAGAAGGAGGCCGAGCGGATCACCGCCGAGGCCGAGCGCAAGGCCAAGGGCATCACCGACCGGGCCCAGGCGGATGAGGCCCGGGCCCGCCGGCTGCTGGAGGAGGCCAAGGCGGCAAAGCACGCCGCCTCGCGCTGGCGCGGCTGGCACCGCAAGGTCAGCCGCAAGGCGTGGAAGACCGCGCCGTGGATCGCGCTGGCCGCCGGCATCGGGCTCGCCGCCTCCGGCGAGTACGCGCTGGCCCACATGGTCGGCATCCACCCCTACGTCGCCCCGCTGCTGCCGGTCAGCATCGACGTCTACTGTGTCACCGCGTTCCGCACCAAGCGGGACATACGGCGGCGCTCGCGTTGATGGCGTCGGCCAACGTCACCTTCCACCTGGCCGACCAGGCGCACCTGGTGCCCGCCGGGCACGCGGCCCCATGGTGGCTCACGACCTTCGTCGTCCTGATCTTTGTGGCCGTCATCTGGCGCGTCCACACGCTCATGCACGACGACGGTACGGACGGACACGACAGCCCGGACACGACGCCCGTACACACCAGTACGGGCGCTCGTACGGACGGCGCGAAGCACGCCCGTACAACCGCGCCTGGAGCGTCCTCGTACGGGCCGTCAGCCGGTACGCCGACCGCTGCGAACGCGCTCGGCCCGGCTGGTACACCGCCCGTACACGCCGCCCTCGCCCCCACCGCCACGAACGGGACGGCACCCGGGGTGACCAGCGCGTACACCGGCCGTACGAGCGGCGTACAGGCACAGTCCGCAGGCGCGCCGAGCACCGGTACGGAGCACAGCGGCCGTACCGGTACAGCGGCAGCCACCGGCGGCGGCCGTACCAGTACGGTCCACGCCCGTACAGCCCCAGCGAGCGGAGTCCCGGGCGCCCGTACAGGCACCGCGTCCTCCCGCCCGCGTACCACCCAAGCGGCCATCGGCCGTACAAGTACGACGCCCGCCCGTACGGACGAGGAACTCCTCCCCGCCGTACAGGCACTGCCCCGCGAAGACGACGGCTTCGTCAACGTCTCCCGCGCCCGCACCGAACTCAGCGTCAACCAGCCCCGAGCAGTCCGCCTGCTCGCCCAGGCCGGCCTGCTGCGCCCGGACGACGCGGACAAGTACCTGACCTGACCTAGCGTCCGACACCACCAGCGAGGGCCAGCCCGCACGCCGGACTGGCCCTCGCTGCGACTGCCGGAACCCGCAGTCGACCCCGATCCGAGAGGAGAGACCGAGTGGCGGCAGGCTCCGCCTACTGGGCCGGTGTGATCCGCAAAGCCGACAAGGAGTCGCCCAAGCGCGGCTTCGAGCGGCGCGCAGACCGACTACGCAGCGTGCTCCAGCACGTCGATCCGGTCGTCGCGACCCGCGCCTGGCGAGAGGCCGGCGACGCGCTTCAGACCCTGCTCAACCGCTACGACCGCTAGCGGTCATTCACCCATTCATTCACCCGGCCGCGAGTGAACTTGACAGCTGCCTACACGCGTACGTACGCGTACGCGCGAGGCCCGATCGTTCACCCCGCCCAGCCGAGTCCGAGACCGTAGAGGCGGTCGCGTGGAAGTCCTGATCCTGGCCTGCGCCCTGGCATGGGCAGCAGGAACACAAAGTGAGCAAACCAAGGTCGGGTTGAGCCGGCCGGACCGGGCCGCGCGGATCGAACACGCCCGCCATCAGCGGGCCGTGGAGAAGATCGCCCGCACCCACGGGAGCCCGCCGGCCATTGGTCCGGGGGCACCGGTGACGACGTACACCCACTCGCCGACCGGCCCGGTCAGGATCAGGGTTCCGGCGACGGCGCCCGTCGCCGGGGTGCCGGGGACGTTCCTCGCCGCGTACCGGAACGCGAATCCCGGCGCGGTGCCGATTGCTGGCCGCGCCGGGCACGCGGCGGGCCGGACCGTGGTGTGGGTGCGCGACGGCGCCGCGGAGGCGCTGCGCCGCTTCCGCGCCCGCCGGAACCCGGTGACGACACCGGACCCGGCGGCGACCGGGCCCGCCCCGGATGCCGCTCCGCCAGCGGAGGGTGCGTCCCCGGTTGCCCTGGTGCCACCCCCGCCCGACTACCCGCCCGCCGTCGGCGTCAGCACGCCCGAGGACAGCCCTGGAGGGGCCTCTGCCCCGCCAGCGGCCGTGCCAGGCCCGAGGAGTCCCGCCGACGCGTCAGGGCCCGTCACAGCTCCGTCTGCGCCGCCTCCTTCCCCGGACGGCGCCGGTCCGGATCCCGAAGCGCGCACCGGACCGGCCGCGCCGCCGCAGGACGCGCCACTACCCACTGCCGCACCTACCGGTGACGACAGCCCAGGGCCCGCGGATGACCCGATCGCGCCCGCTCCACCCGCTGTCAGCACCTCGACACCGGAAGCTGCCGAAGCACCCGTCAGCTCCCCCACCTCGGCGCCGACTAGCACGGCGCCCACACCCACCGAAGGGCGAGGCCGCATGGCCGCAGACATCAGCTACGACAGCGTCCTCGAGGAGTCCGACGAACTGTCGATCATGTGCGAGGACGACCAGGTCGTCTACAACCGGCTCTCCGAGCGCTGCGAACGGGAAGTCGGCCGCGCTGACGCCCTCATCGCCGAGCTCGCCGAGTTCGGCATCAAGGCGGAAAGGATCATCGGGCAGATCAACGCCTGCACCGAGCAGTACCGCGCCATGCACAACTCGCTCGCGGGGCTCGCGTTCGACACCCGGGCGCAGGCCGAGGCCGTAACCAAGGCCAAGGCCCTGCTCGAGGCCGGCCAGGGCGTCTACGCCGACATTGCCCAGGACATGGAGGAAGTCGCCGACCGCGAGTTCTACCTCTCCGACCAAGTCGACACCGAGGACCTCGCCGCCGACACCGAGACCTACGAGACCAGGGGGGTCGCCTGATGGCCGGCAACTACCTCGCCGTCCTCGCCCGCGCCAAGGCCTACGTCATCCGCGCCCAGCGCACGCGGGCCGCGGTCGAGCGCATGCAGGCCCGCTACCAGGACCGCGCCGACTCCGCCCGCTACCTCGCGGAGGGCATGACCAAGCTGCACGTGGACGAGCCCACCGTCACCGCCTACATGGAGGTCGCACTTCACGGCGATTCGGCCGCCCAGGAGGTCGGGAACATCGTCTCCTCCGCCGACGCGCTGAGCACTGCCGCCCAGGGCCTGGAGAACGAGACCCGCGCATCGCACTCGCGGATGGCTGACGCGAACCGAACCGGTGCAGTGCAGATGGCCGACCGGGCGTTCATCCAACGCCAGTAGCCCCACCAGTTCCGCCGCCGGCGCTTCCACACGCGCCCGACACGACGCCAGGGCCCCGATTCGCCACCCGAGTCGGGGCCCTGCCACTTCGAACCTGAAAGGACCATCTCCGCGATGTCCGAGACCCTGCCCCCCTCCGAGCAGCGCACGGCCGCGCTGCGCGCCCGACTCGCCCGGGTGACCAACTCCCCGGGCCTGTACGCCGGTGCCGGGCTCGGCATCGCCTCCGCTTCCCTGTCCGGCACGCCCCTGCTCGCCACCACGCTCACCGCGGGGGCCGCCGCTGCCAGCTGGACGGCGCTCGGCCTCAACCCGGGCCCGTGGCGCTGGCTCCCCGGCCACGGCGAGCCGTGGCAGTGGATGGCCCGCGCCCACGCCCGCGCCTACCGCCGCCGCGTGCGCCGGATGCGCCGCCGCCTGACCACCACCCGCCCCGCACCCCCCGGAGGCGCCCTCCTGCTGCCCGCATGGACCGGCCACCCCGACCGTGCGAGCCTCGTCCGGGCCCGCGTCGCCGACTCCCACCGCACCCGCACCGCCCTCCTGCGAAACGCCTGGCAGCGCGCCCTGCCCGGATGGGGCAGCGACTGGTGGCGCCGCTACACCCCCACCGAACTCGCGCTGCGAGCCGGGCCGCTGGCCGCGCTACCCGTCACCGGTTACCTGCCCATGCCCTGGTACGCCCACCTCGCCGCCAGCTCCCTGGCCGCCACCTGGGGAACCTGGGTGTGCACCCGCCCAGAGCGCCCCGCCACTGAGGACGCCACGAACCAGCAGCCCGCAGACTGGTACGTGGCGCGCTGGGAGGAGTGGATCGCCTGCCAGGGCGGCCCGCTGGCGGGCTCGTACCTGGTGTCCCTTGACGTCACCGCGGACCGGGTCAGCGCGGTCGTGGTCTCCACCACCGCCAAAGCGGCCGACAGCCTCGCCGTGGACGCGATCTCGATCGCGTTCGACGTCCCGGCGCGTGCCGTGAACCTGTACCGGACCGAGGACATGGCCGCATCCCGTGCCAAGCTCACGGTACGGCTTCGGGCCGCGGCGCCGTCCGCCGCCGGCGACCTGATCGCCGCCTGGCGCGACTTCAACCCCTACCCCGGCAGCATCATGGTCGCAGCCGAAGAGACAGAGTTCGGGCGCCGGATGGAGTTCCTACTCCCCCGCACCGGAACCTCCGTCCGCGACGTGCAGCCGCAGGCAATCGTGCAGGCCCTGGACCTGCCCGGCGAAGACCCTGCCGCCACCATGCACCTGCGCGTGCTCGGCGCGCGCCGCCTCGAGGTCAGCGAGATGACGAACAACCCGCTGACCGCCGGGGTCCCCCTGGACCTTGACGACCTCGTGATGGACACCGACGGCTTCGTGACCATCGGCCGCGACATCTACGGCAACCCGGCCCGATGGCGGCTTATGATCCCCAACAAGGGCAAATACGGCCTGACCGGAGTTCAGGGCGTCTCAGCGGTCCACTCGTTCGTGTCCGGCACCACCGGAGCGGGCAAGACCTCCCTGGAAGAGGCCCTGCTGATCGCTCAGGCCATCAACGGCTGCATCTCCTGGGTCGCCGACGGCAAGGGCGGCAGCGGCTACGCGTCGTGGGCCGACGACCTCGACTGGCTCGTCAAAAGCCCGCTCGGCTTCGCACTGATGGCCTCGGGCGCCGCGAAGCTCGGGAAACTGCGCTTCTCCGTGCAGCAACGCATGCAGTGGCGAGACGCCGACGGCGACATCGAGACCGGTCGCAGCTTCTTCGTCCCCGGCGAGCCGTTCGCCCTCCTGCAAGCGACGTTCGACGAGTTCAACGAAATGGTCCGCGAAGGCGGCCGGGACGTGAACGCCGCAGCGGTCCTCTCCGGGGTGTCCAACCTCGGACGGCAGACCCGCGCCGCCGGCATCGCCGCCCGCGTGCACGTCCAGATCCCCAACCTCGACGCGATCGGCAGCAACGCCGACGCCAACGCGGTCCGCGACATGCTCCAGTCCGGCAACATCGCGCTGTTCCGCACCGCCCGCAACGACGTCGCGAACATGAGCCTCGGGGCGCGAACCCCGGCCTACCGGATCTCCCCGATCCCGGAGACCTTCCCGGACGGATCCAACACCGGAGGCCTGTGCTACATCGCCGACGGTGGCGCCCAGTACACCCAGTCCCGGGTGGCCTACCACCACAACGCCGCCAAGCTCTACCGCACACTCCCCCAGCCCGCACTCACCGACGCCGAGGCCGACGCCGTCGGCGCCGCCTACCTGTACCGCGACTCCTACCGGCACCTCGACGCCAAGGGCGAAGAGGAGTTCCTGCGCGAACTGATCAAGAAGCACAACAAGGACGGCAAGACCGCAGCCCCCGCGATCGTCGACCTTGCCCCGGCCACGCCGACCGGCGCCACCGGGGCCGCCTTCGAAGGCCTGGCCGTCGACGTCGAGGACGAAGACCTCGACGACATCGCCCCACCGTCCCGCAGCCAGCTCATCTGGCACGCCGTCCATGACGGAGCACGCCGCAACAAGCAGATCGCCGAAGTCACCGACCTCAAACCATCGAACGTCGCCAACGGAACCGCGCGGCTGGAACGCCTCGGCAAACTCCACAAGATCGACCGCGACTGGCACACCCGCGAACCCCTCGACACCAGAGCCTGAAAGCAGCCTTCAGCAGTCACCAGCGCCGCCCCAGCAAGAACCATCTGGGGCGGCGCCGCGCATTCACCGACCACACATCACCTGGGAGCAACGCATGAACCTCACCACGAACGCCCTCTTCGTCATCTGCGCCGCCGGCCTCGCCATCTGGATGTGGCGCGACGCCTCCTTCCGCAAGCGGGAGTTCCTCGCCGTGTCCCTCTTCTGGATCCTCCTCGTCGGCACCCCCTGGGGCGCCGACACCGTCGCCTGGGCCCACCAGTTCCTCACCAGCAGCGCCCACGCCGCCACGACCGCCGTCAACACCGCGACCCACTGACCGCAGCCACCCCGCGACCGGCGCTCCCGCCAGAGCGTCGACCCGCCCAACCCCACTGAAGGAGACGCCGGTGCTTTCCCCCGACCCTCGCCTCTTCCCCGAGCAGACCGCGCCGGTCGTTCTCTATCCGCGACCCACCCCCACCCCATACGGCGAGCCGAACGCCCTCTTCCCGGGGCCGATCGCCGCCGACGGCCGCGCCGCCTCCACCAGGGCCCTCGTCCAACTCGACGACGGGTCCTGGGTCATCGCCCGAGTCCCCCCAGCGCCACCTGTATTCCTGCCCGCACCGCCCCAGGCCGCCGCCCGGCAGCCGCTGTCCCGCACGGAACGCGCGGCGATGCAGGTCGTCGGCTCCACCTGCGCGCTGACCCTTTCCATCGGAGGTGCCCTCGCCATGGCCGGCCCCTACCTCGCTGATCTCGCCGAACTCGCCTTCGGGATCGCTGCCGCCCTGGGCGCTGGCGCCGGCGCGCTGCTCGTCCTGCGCATCGCCGGAGCCCTCGGACTGCGCAGCCCCAATGCCACCGGCGCCGACGTGGCCACCCACACCCCCAGCGGACCGGTGGTGAACAACAACGTCACCGTGCTGAACCAGGGGCTGTTCTCCCGCGGCAACGCCACCGGCATCGGACGTGTCGACCGCATCGGCTGACCTGCGAGCACAGCCCCGCACCGACACGCGGACAGCGTTGTCTCCGAGCCCATCCATGGGCCCGGAGACAACGCAAGCGGCACGCCCGCACGACGCACCCATCAGAGATCACCAGCGCCACCCGTGACCGGACGGTCAACCAGCCCACACCGCACGCCACAACAGGGAAGGGATCCCCCTCATGACCAGCACCCAGTCCACCCCCGAACCCACCGCCCCCCACCCCGAGCCGCAGTTCCACCACGAGCGGTGGGAGAAGGCACAGGCCAGGGCCATCGCCTGGTCCCGCACCTACCTCATGCCGTTCCTGCGTTGCCGCGCCACCGAGCTGGAGAACGCCCTCCAACTCGGCTGGAACTTCACGCCGCTGTGGCTGCGCGCCCTCACCGTGCTCGCCAGCCTGTTCCTGTTCACCCTGATCTTCGGCTCGCTGGGAAGCGACGTCGTCGACGTCTACTACCGCCTCGTCGGCCACACCCACACCGGACTCCTCGCCACGATCTCCCACCCGATCCGCAGCTACCTCAACGCGCACCGCGGCGAACTGCACCTGTCCGTGCGCAACCTGTTCGGCCTGTGGGAGCTCACAGCCATCGCGCTGATCATCGCCGGGTTCTTCGGATCCACCCTGGCCCGACTCGGCTGGCTGGCGTTCGGCACCGCCACCGCCGCGATGGTCTGGAGCGCAACTCCCGACCCGGCACGCCCCGTCGCCACCGCCATCGCCGCCGGACTCTGGGGCATCGCCAGCCTGCTCGCACTGCGCGGCCTGAACCTGCGCCTGGTCCAGATCAACATCGACGCCCGCTCCCAACAGCTCCAGCCCCCCACCGTCCCGAACACCACCGCCTGACTCCCGCGACCCAAGCGCTCCCACACCGCGCCAGGCTCCTGAGTCATCGGCGCGCCGCCCGCTCGCGCACTCATCGGGTACTGAAGCTGCCCACCCGCAGTCCCGCGCCAGCAGCACGACGGCGCGGGGCCGGAGGCGCGGCGCGGCCGCCCGGCCATCATCACTCTCCACCCCGCTATTCGCCGCCTACGGAGGAACGCCATGGCACAGCACCGACCGGTGATCCACTACATGGTCACCCGGCCCGACGGAACCGTCCCGCCCACGTGCGACAGCCTCGCTCACTGGGCCCGCACCCACGGCGAGGATGTCCCCACCGTCAACCTCGCCCAGCACGTGGGCGAGACCGTCGACCACCCCAGCCCCGGCGAGAAGTGGTACACCGACAAGCCCTTCTCCTACTTCCACATGTACACCCGCCCCGGCGAGGTCCTGGAGCTGGAGAGCACGGCGGAGGGCTGGCCCGTCCGGCTGTGGATCGTGGAGCCGCGCGGGGAGACCGGCAACTGGGGCGGCCGCTACTACCCGTACTGGCTGATGTCCCACCAGATCCACGTCGTCGGCGAGACCGAGGGATGGCGGGCCTTCGGGCATCGCGGCGCCCAGGTCCTGCAGACCCTCGCCCAGATCCCCGACCTGGCCCGAGAGTGGACCGCCCAGTGGGCGGCCGACCCCCAGGCCACCCACCGCACCTACACCGCGTGGCAGCAGGAGCTGGAGGAACACCACGCCCTGGACTGGTGGGCGCACTTCCGCGCGCAGTACTCCCGCCGGACCGCCGCCCTGCGCGCGGCCACGCGCCTGGCCGCCGACAGCGCCGGCCAGGCCGCCGACGCCGCGGGCGCCGGACCCGAGACGGTCACCGCGATCCGCTCCCGGGCCCGCAGCCTGATCGCCGGTCAGCTCCTGCACGACCGCATCCGCACCGGCGAGTACGAGCGGACCGTCCGCGCGCTGCTGCTCGGCGACGGACTCGACCACCCGGCACCCGTCCCCGCCTGACGCCGGAAGCCCTTCCGGGCCGTCACGCTGACCGCCACCGCCCCACGCCAACCGCACCACAGCGCGGGGCGGTGGCGTGCGGCGCGGCCACCCGGCCGACACCCACCGACCACCGGAGGCACCCCCCATGCGCACGTCCGACCAGCTCCCCGCCTGGATCCCC
>NZ_BBPQ01000018.1:55655-105763 GCF_000787855.1 Streptacidiphilus anmyonensis
GCCCACGCTGCAAGCCGTCAGCCCCCCGCCACCTGCACCAGGCGCGGAGCTGATGGCGTGCTGGCCATCCGGGCGATGCCTTCGACCTCGGATTGCAGGCCCGCCTCGATGCGCCCCGACTCGGCCGGTCCGCTGTGGCGTCGCGGTCGCCGTTCCCGTCGACCGCTGTGGGGCTCCGACGCCAAGACCACCAACGAGATGCATCGGACGGACCTGCTCCCCCACAGCCCGACCGACCACCTGGAGCAACTGATGGACGCCTCCGACGTCCTCGTCCTGGACGGCTTCCTCGATGAGGAGACCGTGCCCGGAGACGCGGGCTGCACGACCGCCCGCTTCCGCATCGAGATCGAGCCCACGGACGAGCGCACCGACCAGATGGTGCTGCCGTGCAGCGTCAGCGACCCGGTCCTGGCCCGCCAGGTCGTCACCGACCTGCGGCCCGGCGACCTGCTCCGCGTCACCGGCTACCTGCGGCTCCCCAGCACCCCGGACGACCCGATCTGGCTCCACGTCCTCGCCCTGGAGCTCCGCGCCCCGGCCCCCGACCCCGCCGACCAGGCCGAGCTGCTCACCGCACAGCCCACCATCTCCGAGGACGGACTGATCGAGCGCTACGGCCGCTACCTGCTCTTCCACGACCCCATCGGCGTCAGCCTCGTGTGGACCGAGACCGGCGCCTGGGTCGGCGAGACCGAAGACCTGGACGCCCTGGCCGACCTGATCCGCGCCTTCGAGCACGCGCACCCGGGCACACCCTGACCCGCACCCTCCAGCCCGCCGACGCGACCGTCCCGGCCGCCCGGCACCGCCCACCGAATCCAGAGAGGCTCCCTCATGTTCGCAGCCGTCTTCGTGCTGCTCTACATCGCACACCTCGCCGCGGACTACCCCTTGCAGACCGATGCGCAAAGCGCCCACAAGGCGGGGCCCGGGCTCACCGGATGGCGTGCCAACCTCACCCACGCGTCCATCCACGCCGCCAGCTACCTCGTCTTGCTCTTCGGCGGCGGGGCGCTGCTCCACCTCCACCTGGGCGTAGGCCTGGTACTCGGGGCTGTCGCCTGGGTCAGTGGACTCCACGCGTTCATCGACCGCCGCTGGCCAATCACCTGGTGGATGGACCACACCGGCCAGGCCGGCTTCCGGGCCAACGGCGGCGCCCAGCACGTCGACCAGGTCGCACACCTCGCCCTGGGTATCCTGCCCGCCGCCCTGGCCATGGCCGCACTCACCTGACGGCTGAGACCGCAGCAGGCACAGGCCCCGCACGCCTCCTCCGCGAGGTGTGCGGGGCCTTTTTGCGTTCCTGCCCCCCTCGACCGCCTGGGGGAATCAATGGGTGCCGATGATGTCCTCGTGTCGGCCAGTTCCGTGCGCGATGATGCCCGGGGTACGGCCGCTCGCTTCGCATTGAGAGGGAGTCCACGGATCAGCGCACCAACGAGATAGCCCTGCCGTGCGGCGTTCGCGATCCGATTCTGGTCCGCGAGGTCGACCCCGACTTGGGTCCAGTGCTCAGCCGCAGCTCAAGGTCTCCGCTGTCGGCAGATCCAGCGCGACAATCAGGGCGTCCAAGCGCAGTTGCTGCTCAGCAGTCAAGGCCAGCGCGGAATCGCGGGACACCGCATCCAGAGCTGCGGCCGCGAATCCCCGGGAGACTCGCCCCAGCGCGGCGGCCATCGCCTCTCGGAGAGCATCCGACTCGTTCTCATCGCTGGCGTAGTTGAGTGCGATCCCGTAGCTGTCCACGGCTCTGTCCACCAGGCCCATGAAGGCTCGCGTGCGCTTCATGCAGCCAGCGTCGTAGTCCAGCGCGATGCCTGTGGCTACGCTATCGGCCGCTGAAATGGTGTCGGTGTCCACACGGACTCAACGAGCCCTGACTGGCGCACGTCACCAGCACCCTGGCAGCGGGTCGTCGCGATCCGGCGCTCCGCAAATTGCTGTCCAGGGAGTCTCCAAGGGAAGACGTGCCCGGCATCCGGGGCCGAGGCCCCATGTTCGCGATCCCGCCTAGGGTTCGCTTGAGGTAGGTGTTTCCGTCGGAAACACCGATCCTGATCAAGCAGCGCCATTCCGCCAGGTCGAAACGCTAACCTTCCGGGAAGCGGCTGAGCCCCGGTCAGTGCGCGGGAGTTGAGGTCTTCCGCGACCTGGCCGGGGCTCATGTCGTCACGCTGCTATTCGAGGTCGGGGAAGCCCCAGGCCGTGGCGAGCTTGCGGTAGTCCTCCACCGCGGGGCTGTTCGGTGCCTGGATGGGCAGGGGAAGGTGGTCACGGAAGCTGGTCTTTGCGGTCGCTGAGTACCGGATGTATGGCCAGTCCTTCACCAGCTCCGGGTACAGCTCCTCCATCTCCAGGACGGACTTCCGGTTGTCCGCCTCAGCGCGGCTTCCGGTCTGCACGCCGATCAGTGGAATGCGCTTTACGGTCGGACGGCCCGGGATCGCCTTCGACTTCGAGAACTGCTCCCGCAGGCGGGACAGCTCCTTGATCAGGGAGGGGATTCCCTCTACCGCCTTCGAGCTGGCCAAGCAGGTCGGAATGACTTCGTCGTGCTCGTCCATCATCATCGCGACGGTGCCGACCAGCTTGCCGTAGTTGGCGGGGTTGTCGATGAAGAACATGTCGTCGTCGCCGTCGTACTCGTCGCGCAGGAAGTCCTTGAACCACGAGTAGCGGTGGGCATGCTCGGTCTGTGTCAGCAGCGTGTCGGCGTTCGTCAGGAACTCGGTTGCTGGCATGAGGTACAGGTTCGGAATGTCCATCCACTCCACGAATTCGTTGCCTTCGTGGTCTACGCCCTGGGCCAGCTTGTAGCGCGCCTGAACCCGGACCTCCTCGTAGGAGGCATCGCCGAGGATGAAGTCGAGGATGGTCGGACGGGAGCCGATCTCCTGGGGACCCCAGCCCAGTCCGGAGCTCGCGTTGCACTGCTGGTCCAGATCCCAGACCGTGATCTGGTAGCCGCGCAGCGCCAGCGTGACGGTCATGGAGGTCGTGAACGCGGTCTTGCCGATCCCACCGCGGGCGAGCAGGGACGACCAGATCTGCGGATACGTCCGGCCGGCGGGGCGAAAGCGCGGATCAACAGTCCGCACAAGAGCATCGGTCAAGGGAGCCTCTCTTCATACACAGGGATCGCACCGGGCCTACTGGCCGGATGCCGGAAGACCGAGCTGATGGTTCTCCCAGTCGGTCTTGGGAATGTAGGCGCCGTGCTCGCGCAGGAACTGCACGTACCACTTGTCCTGGGCGTCGTAGGTGGGTCGGCGCCGGTCCGCAGCTCGGATCTCGGCACCAGCGAGAGCGACTGTGAATGTCGCCCGGTCGATCAGCGCTTGGCGCCCCGACTGGAGCACCGCCTGAAAATACGCGCTCGCGGGAGTGAGGTCTAGCTCGGCCACTCCCTCGGCCGTGAGCCACGCATGCGCGGTGTTCTGCGCCGCTGCCTGGTTGAACTGAGCCAGGACGGTCCGCGACACAATGCTCCAACGCACCGGGTCGTCGAGCTCAGCACTCGTGGCGACGAGCGCTCGACATGCCTGCACACGCTCCGAGGCCGCGACGCGCCGGTCGACAGCCGCCTGGTCCTCCGCCGACGCGGGTTTCGCCGCCGACGCGGACTCCGAGGAGTTGCCGCGACCGGATGCTGGCTCCTGTGCCCCAGCAGACGGCGAGCCGTCTGCATCGCCTCCGGCGTCATGCTCGCGCTCAACCGTGGAGTTGTGCTCCTGGGTGGTGGTGTTTCCGCCGGAAACACCCGCAGGAGAAGACCGGTTCGCCTGGTGCGGCAGCTGCGCATCCACCCCCACGCGCTCGCCGGCCAGGACCCGCGTGATGGCCTCCTGCAGCGAGCCTGCCCCGGCAGCCAAGAACCCCAAAACGGCAGCCTGGTCGCCGTGGTCCGGCAGCGCGTCCCCGATCTTCATCGCGCCATCCGGCCCGATCAGCCGCTCCGTCAGTGCCTGCTGGACCTCAGGTGCGTACTCCAGCAGCTTCAGTCGCTTGGAGATGTGGCCGACGCTGCGCCCGGCAACAAGCTGGATCTCCCGGTACGACAGGTCGCGCTTGTCCCTGAGGCGCTGAAACGCGCGCGCCTCCTCAAGCGGGCTCGGATTCTTCCGAAGGAGGTTCTCGCTGGTGATGATCTCCTGCGACTCGCCAACAAGATCATTGCGGACGATCGCGTCGATGGTCTTGAGCTCGGCCTCCCGCGACGCAAGCCAGCGCCGCTCACCGAAGAGGATGACCCACGGCCGTGCCTCGACCGTCGGGACGAGTTCCGCAGTCTCCGGATCGGCCAGGAGCTCCTCGCGCCAGCGGGCCAGATACCGGTCTGATCGCATCACCGAGATGGGCTGCAGCACGCCCTTGGCCTTGATGTGCTCGGCCTCGGCCGACACATCGCCAGGGTCTCGATCGTTGTGCGGATTCGGGGCGATGTGCTCGAGCTCAAGGGTCAGGATGTCGCCGTCCGAAGCGTCCACGGTGTAGATCGCAGTCGAACGCTCGGCCTGAGCAGGAGCAGGAACGCCGGGAGTTGCAGGTTCGACCGCCCCTGGCGCAACGGGCGCCGCGCCTTCGCTCGGCGCAGCAGGCGCCGCCGGCGGCTTCCCCGCCGCCTTCTTTGACGGTCGTGGCATGAGAACAGCCATAGTCTCTCCTCGTCGGCAATCACATCGGCATCGGCGAGACTATCGGCTCGATATCGCACCGCCCGCCATCTCCCTTGGATTTCACCGCCCCGTGACGCCTCGGCGGCGTTTCCGGCGGAAACAGCGCCACGCGCGATGCGCACGGATGCGGCCCGCGTGAGCCCACGAGACGCTGGCGATGCAACCGGCGAACTTCAGAATGAGGTGGCTGGTGCGCGGGGGCGGCATCTCGAGACTGCGACGGTTTCCGCCGGATCTGCAGCATCAGCTCGGCTGTGTCCTCGGGTACGCGTTTCCGCCGGAAACACCGAGCCGCGGCCTCCGAATCTCACCGAGCTCGCCGTCGTCGGATGCGTGCGCGCTGTCCCGAGGCGCTCGGCTGCTGGCATCGACGGGGCGGAGTACGCCTGATGTCTGCGGTTGCTGCTGTTTCCGACGGAAACGGGCAACTCCAAGAGGGCGAGCGCCCGCACTCACTGGGAGACGCAGGCGCTCAGATCTCTGAACATCGGTATTGCAACGAGACGCGCAAAATGCCGCTGTGCGCACCATCTGCGCAGTCAAGACACGTGCGCGCGCGCACCTGCCCCACATGCCCGGCCGACGTCGAGGGACGCCACAGCAGGGCATGCATCGGCACGGCGGACTGTTTCCGCCGGAAACAGGACGAGCAGCTGGTGGTGCGCACATGCCCCGAGGCGGCTCTTGGGCCCGCTGGCTACTCGAGACCGTGTGCCTTCGCCCGCGTGCCGCGAGCCATCTCCGACGGCTCAGCAGTCGCCCCGTTCCCGTGGATCGGCCAGCCGCTCGCCGCCCAGGAGCTGGGACCCGTCCGCTGGTGCGGTGGCGCGCTCGTCCGTCGGCCCCTCTCCGAGGCGCCCTCAAAGGCCGGCCGCGACGACGAGGCCCACGTGGCTTCGGGTCTGTTTCCGCCGGAAACACGCAGCGAGAGAAGCGCGCGGCCGTTGGAGTCGGCAGGTGCGCAGGCCCTGCGCGTCCAGGGCTGCGCAACGCGGTGTGCGCATTCTGTCTTGCGCACGAACGCTGCGCAGGAGCCCGCTCTGCGCAACCGTCTCGCTGGCGAATGCGCAGACGCGCTCGGGCTGAGTCCATGCGCACCTTAAGCGATGAACTCGGTGCGCCTCGCGGATGGCAGGAGTGGATGCGTCCCGCGTTTCGGTCGGAAGCGTTCGGCGACGCGCTGCCCGTGGACCCTTGGCGAGTAGCCTCGCTTGCCCGCGGGCGCTACCGGCTGACCGACGCGCCCGCTTCCAGTGCCGCCGCAGCCTCCGCTGTGTCCGCGGCCTGGCGGGCGCTCACCTCCGCCAAGGCCCTGATCCGTCGGGAGACCTGCGACAGACACGCCGATAGCGACGACACCTGTGCCTCCGTCGGTGCCCCGATCTCGTCGACCTCGGCCAGCACGGCCTCCATCTCGCCGAACCAGAAGTCGATCTCTCCCTCGCCGTCGTCCGTGAGCAAGTCGGCTGCGTGGGCTCTCATCGAGCGCGCAGCCGCCAGAACAGCTCCCGCTCGTGCCAGGGCGACCTGTGTGCGTACCCGCGCCTCCGCCTCCTCTGCCGCGCGCGCAGCGAGCGCGGCGCTGACAGCCTCCGGAGTTCTGCGCACAGGAACCCCGTCAGCCCCAACGGCCTCGTCCGCGCGCATCCGGCGAACCTTGTTGTGCGCACCCGGCACCGACTCGACACCGAGCGGTCTCACCAGCCGTGCCCACTCCACATCCGACGCGCGCGCATCGTCCACCGCCCGAAGCTGGTGCGCGTCGATCTGCTCGCGCAGCCACTGCCACAGCAGCACGCGCTGGACCGCAGCCTCGCCGCGCAGCCTGGCGTCGCCTATGCGGCGAGAGGCGCGCTCCGCGAACACGAGCAGGGCGTACAGCTCTTCCGCGGCCGGCAGGGAGGACGTCTCGCTCAGCTGTTGCTCCAGCAGATCTCGCAGCTGCGTGGACACCTGGGGCACCGCGACGTGGCCGAGCCGCGGCCGCGGCCGGGTCAGGGGAGCGGCCGGGTCGGGGGAAGGGGGGCGGCGCTTCGGCATGCCTTCATGATCGGGCATCCCGGGCTTTCCATAATGGAAATCTCAAGGGACCGGATACGATCACCCCCGCACTCGCCAGCGCCCGCGAGCCGGATTCCCGGCATGCAGGCATCGACACGACAGGCGCGTGTGAAGCTAGGGACTCAGGTCAACAGGACAGGACGAGGGGAACGGGATGAACCGTCGCCAGTTGAGCAGCGGCCAGAAGGCACTGGTGCTGATCGTGGTGATCGGAACGATCGTCATCTCCCTCATCGGGTTCGTCGGGTCCTACGACGCCGTCCTCAAGCTGGCCCAACGCAACGGCTTCGGCTGGTTCTCCTACCTCCTGCCGATCGGCATCGATGTCGGCATCACCGTCTTCCTCGCGCTCGACCTGCTGCTGACGTGGATGCGGATCCCGCTGCCGATCCTGCGTCAGCTGGCCTGGGTGCTCACCGGCGCGACGATCGTCTTCAACGCGGCATCAGCCTGGCCCCGGCCGCTCGCCAGCGGCATGCACGGAGTAGTCCCCCTTCTCTTCGTCGCCGCGATCGAAGCTGCCCGCCACACCGTCGGCCGCCTCGCGCAGATCGAAGCCAACCAGCTCTTCGAGCGCACCCGCCTCGGCCGCTGGATTTTCGCCCCGATCGCGACGATGCGGCTCTTCCGCCGCCGCATGCTGTGGGAGCTGCGTTCCTACGAAGAAGCCCTCGAGCACGAGCGTCGCCGCCTGGTCTACCGAGCCCGACTCCGTGCTTCCTACGGGCGGCTGTGGCGCTACAAGGCTCCGGTGGACATGATCCTGCTTCTCAAGCTGGCGAACCTCGGTGAGGCGCTGCCCGAGTTCAAGCTGGACGTCGTCCCCGTCCTGCCGGGCACTGCGACCATCAGCCTGCCTGCCACGGAGGCCGGAGTGAAGGCCCTGCTGCCGCAGCCCCGTGAGGAACAGCCCTTGTCGAACGCTGCTCCCGCCCCTGCCGCAGCGCCCGAAGCCCACTCCGACGTGTCCGGCCTTCCCGAGGCTCAGCCCGCGCCCGGCGCCGCTCTGGCCGAGCAGCCTGCGCCTGCCCCCGCTCCGGCTGCCGCCCCAGTACAGGCCGTCGTCGAGGTGACACCGACTCCGGCGACCATGCCCGAGCAGCAGGTCGAGCAGGCAGTCCCTGCGGCAGAGCCCACGCCCCTGGTGGAGGCGGCACCACAGCTTCCTGACACCTCAGTGTTCGCACCCCAGCACTCGTCGGGCGCTGCACAGACGTCTCCCGCGCCCTCCCAGGGAAGCGCTGTGGACCAGTACCGCCTCGCCTTCAACGACTACACGCAACGCCACGGAGCCTTCCCCGACGGCGAGCAGCTCGCAAAGTGGCTCTTCGAGCAGTACGGAATCACCGGCCGTTCCGGCGAGGCCCTCAGCCCGGGACACCTTCGCCGCTACCTTCCCCGCTTCAAGTCCGCGTGGGACGCCGACCAGGAAGCGCTACTGAACACCCCTCAGTGAGGCGATGGCCGTGACCCGCGTTCGGCACAACCAGGCACGACCAGGGTTGGCTCGGCCGCAGTTGCCCGAGTGCAGGACTTCCTGAGCCGTGCGACGGTGGGAACGCGGTACGTGCCGCACGCTCGACGAATCGCACGCGGTGAGCGCAGCCCGGGTGGACAGGCTCCGGACACACGAGACGCCCCTGGCCCGAGCCAGGGGCGTCGTGCCGTTCCAGGCGTCGATCAGGCGCTGCCCTTCATGTGCTGCTCGAAGATCGCCTCGATGAGTTCCTCGGTGGCGTGGTCCATCTCGACGTCCAAGGTCCGCAGTTCTTCCTGGAGGCGGGAGATGATGCGATGGACCTCGGCGGTGTTTCCGCAGGCTGCCTCCAGGGCGAGCCAGTCCCGGTAGAGCATCTCGGCCGCCGGTTCGACATCGATCCCGACGGCGATGGCCGCGCGGGCCTGGTCGTAGTGGCCGGTGTCTGTGCGGTACCGGGCGATGGTGTGAGCGGTGTCGACGATGCGGGAGACCATCTCCTGCGCGTCGGGCATGCTCCACCGGGCTGTGCTGCCGGCGAACGGCCGGGCCCGCACCAGGGCGAGGGCCGCTTCGAGGTCATCGACGCCCGCGGGGCCCGCGAGGAGCCCGCGTTCGGCGAGCTTGCAGAACCGCGCCCAGTCGCTGCGCACCCCCGTCATCGTCGGCAAAACGCCGTCCCGCGCGTTGCGGGCGAGCCGCGGTGTGCCGTCCGGGGCGTTCCCCAGCAGGTTGCGCAGGTCGTGGATGCGCTGCGTCACGCTCTTCTCCGTCCATGGTGCGTTGGGGCTCATCGCTTCGGCGAGGTTGTCTCGGGTGCGGTTCGGGCGGAGGTAGAGGAAGGCGGCGACCTCCGCCAGGCGCCTTCCACGGCCACTGCTGCCCAGCCCGGTGACGTCGACCGGTCCGAGCAGGCGGATCTCCGGAGCATGCAAGTCGGCGGGCTCGATGACCGGCGTGGACTGCGTCGGCACGTCCACGGTCAACGCCGTGGCGTCCGCGGCTTCGTCGGCGGCCAGCGCTACCGGGCTGGGAAGCGCCACTCCACCGGACGGGGCCGACGTGAGAAGCACGGGCATCGGCGTGGCCTGTGTGGGGGAGTTGCCGCTCTGCCCGGCGAAGGCAAGGAACGGGGTGACGGTCCCGGTCGGTGCGCCATCTGTCTCGGCCGGACCGGACTCGTCGGCTGCCGCCGTCTGATCGGTGGGCGGCTGCGCGGGGGTGCGGGTGTCGTCGGGGACCCGGGTCCAGGCACCCGTCGCCTTGTTGGCGGGCTGCTCGGTGGTGCGCAGGTCCTCGGTCAGGATCTGGTACTCGGCCTCGGTGACGCGCTGCAGTTGTACGGGCGCCGTGTTGTGAGGGAGTGGCTGTGGCTCGGTGATGGCGCAGTCGAGGCGCAGTGCGTCCGGGAACAACGCGTCGAGTCCCTCCCCGGGCAGGGCGAGGGCGACTGGCGCGTTGGGGGAGCGGGAGACCAGGCCGGCGAGTTCCCACGCCGTCTCCTCGTCGATGTGGTCGCTGGCGACCAGCATCCACGGCATTTCGGCGTCGGGGTCTTGGTGCGCCGTGAGCAGCTGATCGGCCAAGTCCGTCACGGCGTGACCGATCCGGTCCAGGCGACGGATGCGGCCGGTGGCCATCATCTGAGGCAGACCGGCCTCGATGAGGCCGGCACTGAGAACCTGGAGCTCCTGGCCCCACGGGCTGGTGGCGGCGTCCAGGGCGAGTGCGCGGGCGACCTCGCGGACCTGCTGTGTGGTGCCGTCCAGGAGCAGTGTCCGGGCGGCGGCCAGGTCGACCAGGACCAGCGTGCCGTCCGGCTCTTTGCCCAGGGTGGCCAGCATCGGGTACGGGGCTGCCACGTCGTAGGCGGCCGGCGGGTCGAGCAGTTGGGCGGCCGGGTCGAGGTTCCACCAGCCGTCCTCGCCTGAAGTGAATGGTGCGATCGCCGGGCCGTCGGCGCGCAGCTGGATGCGGGTCCGCTCGATCCGCGCGACCTCCAACTGGGGGAGCGGCTCACCGTCGGGCAGGTGGGTGGCCATGGTCCGCAGCGCGAGGTCGAGCAGTTCGGCGGTCGCGGGATCGGCCTGGTTGGCCAGTATCTGCTCCAGGCTGCTGGTCTCGGCGGGGACAGCGATGGTCTCGCCGGGGCGGCGGGATCGCTGCTGCAGGGCGCGCTTGATGCCGTATCCGCCCAGCAGCCCGGCGGCCAGGAGCGCGCTGATCGCTAGGCCGATCCGCAGCTCGCTCCCTGCCTGGGAGTCATCGGCGGAGGCGGGCGTTACCGCTGTAGCGGATGGAGCGGCAGACGAGGTCGCCGCGCCGGGGGTGCTTGGTGCTGCGGTCGGTGTGCCGGGCGTGGCGGGGGAGGCCGGCGCTCGGGAGGGCACGGCCGTCGCGGACGCGGTCGGGGCGCCGACAGGGCCCGTTGCGGGCGTGGACGTCGGTGCCGTAGACGGCGAGGCGGTCGGGGTGCCAGCGGGAGCCGTGGCCGTGGGCGCGGTTGGCGTCGGCGTGGCGGAGTGGCCGCCGTCGCGACCGCCGCCTGCGTGCGCTGCTCCGCCCGGCTGGCCGGGCGTGGGGGCCGTGGCGGGTTGGGGGATGTCCAGTTTCCAGCCCGGCAGGATGAGGTTCGGGTCGGTCAGGTGCTGGCCGCCGGACTGGGTGATGCCGGTGCTGGCCTGGTAGATGGCTGGGTATGCGTCGGCGTTGCCGAGGTCGTCCTGCGCGATCTGCGACAGGGTCTCGCCCGGCCGCACGATGTGCACACGCTCCCTGACACCGTCCGGGCTCGATGTGTCGCCGCGCTCGTCGGCCCCTGGGTCGGTATCGGGGGCGTGGTGCTGGACCTGGTGGACGTCGTGCGTGTGCTGCGAGGTATGCCGGGGCGGGCGGGCGTGGGCGTCGGCGGGCAGGCGCAGGGTCCACCCGGGCACCAGGTGGAGGGTGGTGGGCGTCAGGGTCTGGCCGTCGCTTTGGACGATGCCCTGGTTGAGGGCGGCGATGTCCTTCCAGCGGGTGCCGTCGCCAAGGTAGCGCTCGGCCAGCCCCCACAGCGTCTCGTCGCCGGCGCTGACGTGGTGGACCGGCCCGGCCTGGTCGGCCTCGGCCTGCGCGCCGACAGCAACGGCGACCTGCTGGGGACTGGGGGCGGTGTGGTGGGGCAGGTGCAGCGTGGCCGCGGCCGCGGTGTGCGGGGCTCCTTGGGCCAACGCGGTGCCGGTGGTGGGCAACAACAGGACGGCGGCGGCAACCAGCGTCGCGGCCAGGTGCTGCCCGGCCCCGAGCACGGGCAGCCGCGGGGCGGCGCGGTGGCGCAGCACGGCGATGAGTTCCAGCAGGACCTGGACGGTGAACAGCGCCCAGGCGAGCCAGCCGATCACGGTGAGCGCGCCGAGGAACAGGCTGCCGTTGTCGGGGCCGGTCAGCGCGTCGGTCGTCTGCTGCCAGGTCGGGACCTGATGCGGGTTGGTGCCCCAGGCGAGCAGCGCGAGTGGCACGCCGGCCTCCAGGGCGCTGAGCGCGGCGAGCGCGCCGAGGCCTTTCAGCAGGCGGGGGAGCGGGCCGGAGTCCATCGTCATCCTCCTTGGTAGAGGAGTTGTGCGCTGCCGTGCCCGGTCACGGTGCCGGAGCTGATCAGCGGGAAGAGCGGGGTGTAGGGGGCGGAGACGGTGACCTGGATGGTGTTGCCGTTCACGGTGACGGTGCCGGTGACACCGGCGGCGCGCAGGTAGGCCTGAGCGGCGGTGACGGCCTGCTGGGGCTGAATCTGGAAGCCGTGCCCGGTCAGCGCGGCACCACTGTCCAGCGCCTGGGCGCCGGAGCGGGCGGCTTCCTGGGCGGTGCCGTCGGCCTTCGCGAGAGCCTGAAGCTTGAGGCCGCCGTCGACGACCAGGGACAGGACCGCGAAGCAAGCGACGATGACGATCGCGGTGAACATCGACAGGGATCCCCGGTCGCCGTCCCCATGACGGGGTCGCACGCGCAGGTGGAAGTCAGGCAACGCGCACCCCCGCAGAGCCACCTGAGAAGGGCACCTGACCGGCGGCGCGTTGCCGGTACTGGTCGATGGAGCACGTGAACGAGCCCCGAAGCGTCTTGCTTCCCGGGACCCCGGGGAACAGGCCGGCGAGCTCGACTTGGCAGGTCACGGTAACGGTGACGGCGGCGGGCTGTCCCAGCGGTGCGCTGAACCCGGCGGTCGGCACGGTCACGTCGGTGGAGGCGCAGTGGACCCCCTGGGAGGTCAGGGACTGGTTCGCGACCTGGAGGGCGGCCTGCTGCGCGGCGCCGGGAGAGTTCTGCAGGGACGCCGCGCGGGCGGCGTCACGGGCGGCGTTGTCGACGGTGGAGCCGGCGAGGTAGACGCGCCCAGCCAGGGCCATCAATCCGAACATGGCCAGCAGGAGAGGCGCGAGGATCGCCAGTTCCAGCGACAGCGCGCCGCGGTCGCCCGCCGACGTGCGGGGGGAGCGGCTCATCGGACCAGTTGCTCCTTCGCGGCGGTCGCGGTCTGAGACAGGTGGAACGTCAGGCCCGGGATCCAGGTGGTGACGCTGCCGGTGACGGTGATCGTCACATCGGCGGCGGTCTGCGATCCGCTCACGGCGGGGCCGGTGATGCTGCCGCCGGTGCGGTGCAGCAGATCCCACGTTTGGTTCTCGCCTTCGCCGAGCGTCGCGCCGTGGACACGCGCGGTCTCCACGCCCTGCTGGGCCGCAGTGACGGCGACGTTGCGGGCGTAGAAGTAGAAGCCCGCCTGGACGATCGTGAACAGCAGCAGCATCACCACCGGTGCCAGGATCGCCAGTTCCAGCGACAGCGCGCCCCGGTCTCTGACGTCGCGGCCGACCGTTCGGCGAGGCCGCAGCCCCGGCCACGGTCGTCGGCACCGCCGTTCAGGTGGTCGCTCACTCATGACTGCCGCTCTTCCTCCCCGACAACCCTGCTCCTGGCCCGTGACGGCTCAACCGATCTGGTTGGCCTTCTGGGTGGCCTTGGTCGTGATGATGGCGATGACGATGCCGGCGATGATGACGAGGCCGGCGATGAGCAGAGCGAGCTCGATGGAAAACGCGCCGCGCTCGCGGTCCTCATCCCGGTGCAGGGCACGGACCCGCTCAGCGCGGGCACGGACCGCGGTCATCGCCATGGTGATCAGCGGATCGGACATGAAGGGCCTCCAAGAGGGCTGGTGGTGAAGGACAGTCAGCTGTTGATGACCCGGACCATCGCCGGCAGGGCGATGTAGCAGGTCATGATGAGGACGAGTGCGGCGACGGGGACGACCATCTTTTCCGAGGCCGTGTTCGCGTGGGCCTGCTGGTCGGTCAGCAGCACTCCGCGCAGCGAGCGGGCCTGGGCCTGGAGCGTGGAGTAGACCGACGCGCCTTCCTCACCGGCGATCGCGATGATGTCGGCCGGGTGGCCAAGCTCGGGGACGTCGATCTCCTCGGAGAGTTGCCGCAGCCCTTCCCAGGGGGCGATGCCGGCGAGTTCGGCGCGCAGCAGCGCGTCGCGGATCCGCTCGAACACCCAGCCGTCCCCGACCTGCGCGGCGCGCTTGAGGGCTTCGCTGGGGCCCGCGTCGGCGGCACGCTCGAGGGAGACGAGGTCGAGGTAGGAGGCGATGGCGATGCGGAATTCGGTGCGGGCCTCGGCCGCGCGCTGGCGCGTGTTGACGTCGACGAGGAACCAGCCCACCACCGCGAACACCAGCGAGATGACACCGGGGATGGCGAACGGGAACTGCGCACCGCCGGCGACCGCGACGGCCGCGCCGAGGGAGGGCGCCAGCAGCCCGTACAGGGCGACGCCGATCTTCTTGCCGAGTTGGAGCGCGGGAGACTCGCGCAGGATCGCGAGTTCCTTGCGGGGCAGTCGCACGAGGTTGTCGCTTATCCGCGACAGCGCCCACCCGCCCAGGCGTTCGCGCCAGTCCGTCGACTGCACGGCCTGCTGCGGGGCGAGGAGGTCGATGCGGTTCGCGTCCATGCGGGCGATCACGTCGCCCAGGTCGCCGCGACCGCGCGAGAGACCGGCGACCAGCATGGTGATGCCGCCGCCGACGGCGGCGCCGGCCAGGAGGACGGGGGCGACGGGGATCACTGCGGGACCTCCTGGGTGCGCTCGGCCAGGGACTTGGTGCGGTCCGCGGAGGACAGGAAGCGGGGGGTGGGGCGCATGTTTGCCATGGACCGCATCCACGCGACCATGCCGACGAAGCCGAGCGCGAACCCGATCATCGCGAGCACTCCGAGGGGGCTGGAGTAGGGGGTGACGTAGGAGCCGGAGAACATCGACAGCCCGAACACCACCAGGCAGAACATGACGACCCAGCGCATGTTGGCGCGGGGCTTGGCGCGGTCGGCCTCGACCTTGCGCCGCATCAGTACTTCCTCCTGCAGCGCGCCGGCGAGTTCCTTGAACGCGCGCGAGAGGCCGTCGCCGCGGTCTTGGACGTGGAGCAGCATCATCGCGACGACCATGTCGGCGGTGACGTCGTCCAGGTCGTCGCCGAACGCCCGGTAGGCGGCGCGGGTGGGCCACCCGGCGGCCAGCCGTCCGACCAGCAGCTTGACGTGGGGCTCGATCGAGGTGGGGACCTTCGGGGCGCTCGCCCGGATCGACTGCTCCAGCGACAGCCCGGTGGTGTGGATGTCCGCGAGCCTGCGCACCCACTCCTGAAGGCCCTCCAGGCGGGCGATCCGCTCGGCGTGTTCGCGTCCCGGGTTGAGCAGCCACACCGCGTTCGCCGCCACCAGACCGGACAGCAGGCCGGCCATCGGCCACCCGGTCACCAACCACACCGCGACGGCGACCGCGCACCCGGCTAGGACACGGGTGCGGCGCGCACGCCACCACGCCGCGCGAGCCCGGCCGCCGTCCAGCCCGGCCAGCGCGCGCAGCTTCCGCTGCGTCAGCCCTCGGCGCCGGGCGTGCTCGGGCGTCATCCAGCCGGCGAACCCGGCCACGGCCACCACCAGGCCGGCCACCGCGGCGGCCGCACAGAAGGCAGCGATCCATTCCATCAACGTGATGCTCAAAGCTGTGTCACCGTCTTCAGTTCGTGGCTCCAGGTGCCGAACGGGTGCAGCAGCCATTCGCGCTGGAAGCCCACCCGGACCAGGTCGTCGATGCACGCGGGCATCTGCTGCGGGACCGCCCGCGGCTCACGCCGCCCGCCTTCCTCCTTGGGCGCGAAGATGCGCTGCACGGAGGGACGTCCGCCCTCCCCGAGTCCGGTGATCTCCAAGATCTCGGCGACGAACCGGTGCCGCTTGCCGCCGATCTCGGTCTCGTCCTCCTGGCGCAGGTAGACGATGAACTGGCAGGCCTCGGCGATCAGCCGGTAGGCCAGCTCCACGCTCATGCCGATCCCGGCCTCCAGCGCCAGGGTGGCGACGCGCTCGATCGCCGCGCGGGCACTACGGGCGTGGACGGTGCACATCGACCCGCCCTCGCCTTCGATCATGCCGTGCAGCATCGGCAGGACCTCAACCGAGCGGACCTCACCGACCAGGATCCGGCGCAGCGACATGCGCTGCAGGTGGGGGAACAGGTCGGCGAGGGTGAGCTCGCCGAGCATCCGGCCGGTCGCGTCCTTCTCACCGTTGCCTTCGCGGGCCTCGAACGGCACGACCTGCGGACCAGGGCCCGGCAGTTCGTGCAGCCACAGCTCGTACTCCGACTCCAGCGTGCCGATCCGCTCCCCCGGGGCGATCTCACGGGACATCGACCGCAGCAGGCTGGTCTTGCCCGCGCCCTGCCCGCCGACGACGAAGACGTTCTTCCGGGCCCGCACCAGCGCCTTGAGGAATTCCGCCAGGACGGTGTCGATGGAGCCCCAGGCCACCATCTGGTCCAGCCGGGTGTCCTTGAGGCGGTGCTTGCGGATCACGACCTGGGGGCGGGGTGTGACCAGGTAGCTCGCGGTCAGACGGGAGCCGTCGGCCAGGCGCATCCGCAGCAGCGGGCTGGCCGGCGACAAGGAGCGCTCACCCTGTCCCTGGGTACGGGCCAGCTGGTTGACCAGCTCCACCAGCTCGGCGTCGGAGGCGACGATCGGGGCAAGGCGCGCGATCGGCCGGTCCTGGTAGACCACCTCGACCGGATCGCTGCCGTTGATGCGGATGTCCTCCGCGTCGGGGTCGTCCAGCAGCGGCTGAAGCCGGCCCGCGCGGAACAGGTCGTCGAACACCGCCCGCCGGATCACGTGCTCCTGCTCGGCGTGCAGCGGCGCTCTCTTCGCGCTGTAGTCGGTCGCCCACTTCGCGACGACTTCGACCACCAGCTGCCAGCCGAGCTGCTGCCGGTCCGCCTCGCTGACCTGCTCGTCGCGGACCCGGTCCGACAGTTCCCCAGCCACCCTGTTGCGCAGCTCGGCCAACTCTTCGAACGAGACCGGCAAGACCCCCGCAGACGCCTGTTGTGCTGGAAGCGCAGCGGGCCCCGCCCCCGCGCTTGGTCCACGGGACGGAGCGGGCGGCCGTGGCGCCTGCAATGCGGCCTCGAACGAGGTGCGTAGCCCCGGGATCGACGTTGCCGCTGTCACGCCGTTCAGCGTGGTCCGCGGCTGCGTGTCAGCCACCGAAACCTCCCTGGTACACCGAGGCGTATCCGCCCACGTGCAGCTGCGCCCGGCGCCGCGCGGCCAGTGCAGTGACCGGCTCCCACGCGCTTCGGGCCTGCCGCAGCAGCACCGACTTGAGCGTCAGACCGCGCCGGTCGGGCCCGTGCGCGAGCGCCCGAGCGGTATCCGGGTCCCAGTCGAACTGCGCCAGCATCGGGACCTGAAGCCGGTGGGCGATCTCCGCGGCGGGAGGCTGCTTGTTCTCCTGGACCAGCAGCAGCCCCAGCGCCTCAACTCCGGTGCCGCGCTCGGCGAGGTCCCGCTTGAGGGCTGCGACGACCGGGGCCGCCGCCACCGCCGCGACCAGGGACTGGCGCACCACCAGCAGCACTACATCCGCCCGCCGCAGCACCGCTGCCGGATACCGGGTGCTCGACAACTCCCCAGACTCGATCAGCACCCTTCCTGCGTCGACCACGATGTCGAAGCCGTTCTGCTCCAGCACCGGCCACGCCGGAACCATGTGCTCCCACACCCCGGACATCGCCGAGGCCTGCGCCGGATCGGTCAGCCCCGGCAGCAGCATCCGGTTCCCGACGCTGCTGTCCAACGAGACCAGATGTTCGGCGAACTGGCTCCCCAGATTCCCCGCACGCACCGCGGTCGCGAGCTTGTGGAGCCCGACGGAGGCATCGACCTGGCCGTGCAGGAAGCCGGCCCGAACCGAGCTGCCCGCCGGGTCCAACTCGGCGAGGACCGTCTTCTTCGGCGCGGCCAGCGCCATCGCGAGCGCGCTGACGGTCACCGCGCCCGAGCGGGCGGAGACCAGGGCGACGACCGTCATCCCGCCGACCCCGACTGCAAGGTGATCGCGACCTGGCCGAGCGCCGCCCACACGGCCAGCTGCGGCGCGTCACCCGGGTTCACCGCCAGGTCAACCACACTGTTGCCGTTCGCATCCGGCGACCCGACCGACACCACGCTCGCCAGAATCGTCAACGGTGCGGCGGGCACCTTGCCCTCTCCCTGTGCCGGGGTCTGGACTACCTGCACGGAACTGCCCGGCTCCAGCATCCCCGCCGGCAGCTGCCCCGGCTTGGCCAGCACCCCGACCACCGTCTTGCCCGCCGTCACGTCCGGTCCGGCGGCCACTGATCCGCGGGTGAGCAGCGAACCCTGGGCCAGGTCCGCCGTCGCGGTCTTCCCCAGCACCTGGGAGGCATCCTGCTGGGGGACCGGAGCCAACGCCGGATCGGGCGCGACCTGCGCCACCGTCAGGTCCTGGGCGGTGAGCACCTGCCCCTTCGGCACCGCCCGAGCCAAGGCAAGGACCGGCACGCGGTCACCGGCCTGGTTCACCATCGCGTACGCGCCCAGCGCGCCCACCACGGCCAGGGCCGCGCCGGCGGCGGCCAGCATCGGCCGCCGCGCCCGGCGCGGCACGCTCGTGGTGATCGGTACCGGCCCCAGCCCCTGCTCGACCGGCTGGCGCGGCTTCGTCAAAGCCATCAGCGTCTTCCTGCTTCCTCACGCACGTCGTCTAGTTGTTCAGGTCCCGCAGCTCACCGATGACCACCGACGACGCAGACTTCCGGGTCACCGTGATCTGCCCCGTCTGCCCGGTCGTGGCCTGCCAGTTCACCACCCACGTCGCCGTCGCGCTGATCGCGTACCGGCCGTTCGGCATCGACGCGGACGTCTGCGTGTAGGTGTGGCCGCATGGCGGCTGCGCGCTGCCGAAGGCGGCCTGGTACGCCTCACCTGGCCCGGTGCAGGTCACCGACTGCCCGTCGCCCATGTCCCACACGATCTGCGTCACGCTCCCCGTCGCGGTGACGGTGACGGCGCCGGCTGATGCGGACGCTGTGTTCGGCCCCCAGGTCGTCGCCGAGACGTTGTCCCACAGCCACACCGGCAGCCCGACCACGCCCTTCGCCCCGGGCGGCGGAGCGATCCCGATCGCTGGCCCCTGCAACGCCATCTTGGAGACCGCCTGCTGCGCCAGTGCCTGCACGTTCACGGCGCCGCCGTAACCGGGAGGCGGGTTCTGGAACCAGCGCGCGCCGCCGCCAGGAAGGCCCTTGCCGATTATCAGCGGGCAGTCCGACGAGTAGACGGCGCCGTCACCCGGCTTGTGTCCCTGCCACAGGTCGCTGCTGGCATCCGGCTGGGGATTCATCAGCTGGTAGTAGCAGCCGTCTTGGTTGTCGAACCAGCCGAAGAGGGCGTTGTAGCAGGGGAATGTGTGGCCGGAGAACGAACACTGGCCGCTCCCGCCTCCGCTCCCGCCTCCTGTCCCCCCACCGGAGGAGCCTCCGCTCGGTGGCGGAGAGCTGCTCGCCGAGACGCTGCAATCGGTAACACCAACTGGGCAGGTCACAGTGCCGCCTCCGCCACCTCCACCGTCTGCCCAGACGCTGGGGGTGACGAGAAGTCCCACGCCAGCTATCGCCAGAACCGCCAGCAGGCGTCGCGCTCGGCTCAGCATGCAGCTGTCCTGTCGACTGAGTCGTCGTAGATCCGCCACTGGACGTTGTCGAAGGTGGCTTGGAAGGTCCAGCGGTGGCGGAACACCTTGTCCGCCAGCTGTGCCGGCTCCCCGGTGGTCTTATCGACGGGCCGGTAGTTGGTGCTGTCAATGCAGTCGGTGATCGTCGCACTCTTGGCCGCAAGGTCCAGAGCCGTCACCAACGGGGTGAGCGTCGGCCGCCCTCGCATGACCAACCCCTGGGACTGGTAGTACTGCAGGGAGGCCCGGATGTTCGCATCCGCCTTCCCAATCGCATAGGTGCTGATGGGGAGCCCGTCCAAGGATCCCTGGGTGTAGGCCTGGACTTGCAGATTCCAAAACCCTTGGTAGGCCGTGAGGAGCTTCGCCTTCGCTGTGTCTGTGGCATTCGGCGACGGCGACGCGCTGGACGGGGCCGGGGCGGCGCTGTCGGCGGAAACCGTCGGCTTGGCTGAGCCGCCACAACCGGCCATAAGCAGGCAGGAGGCTACGACCGCAGCGGCGGCCAGGCGTCGGGACCGACGGGTCCGTGTGGACGCGAAGGACCGTTCAGTGGTGCGCACGGTGGGAGTCCCCCTTGCTCTGCGTGGAACGATCTTGAACGGATCGTACTGGCTTTGAGCCATGGCTTGTTCTGAGTTGGTCAAGAGTCGCACGGTGCGAGTGCCCGTCAGCTCTTGTTGTGCAAGTCGAAGGAGGCGCGTCGGGTTCCCCGGATTGCCGGAAATCACCCGGTAAGGTGACAAGCGCTGATGGCACATGACACCTCTTGCGCGCTTTCCATACCGCAGCTGATGCCCCGCCACACCTGATTGCTTCCTCCGACTGGGGACCACCAGGGCGCAGCTTCAACTCCCGCCTCCGCGACCGCGTCAACGTCAACCACGCCGATGGGCACGGTGTCGATCAGGTGCTGCACGCGGGGGTCCGCGCCGGCGGCTTCCCAGAAGGCGTGCCCCAGGACGTTGACGTCTGAGCTGGGAGGGACAGCGATAAGTAGGAGGGGCGCTCTGCCCAGCCACCGACGCCATGGGCCAATCGCTGGGTGATCGCTTTCAGCTGCGGCCAGATGTGAATAGAGGTGCAGCCGCTCGGTGACTGCTGCGGGATCACGCTGCTCCGTCCATAGGTCGACCAGCGCGTTCACGGGTTCAAGGCCCCGTGGTCCGTAGGTGAAGCTCTTCATCGCGGCCGTCGGGCGGACCTCATGGCAGCGTCCAGAGCCGTCCCGGGAGCGCAGCCGAGGTTCGGGCTCCCACTCGAAGGGGGCGTCGCCGAACGCTGCTCGGTGGGCCCGGAGGAACGACAGTGCCAGAGAGGTCACAGCCTCGGCTCGCGCGCCCCGGCCTGGGGCGGCCGCGGTGGTGATCGGATTTCCTGTGCCGAGCCCGAAGGCGCCGGCTTCGGCGCGCGCGACGGCCAGGCCCTCCTCGGTGAGCAGCCACAGGCCATCGAAGCGGGCCACGAGCTGTTGATCGTGGAGAGCCTGAAGTCGGTCGTCCAGGAGTTGCCGGCTTGTCGGGCGCTCCTCGCACAGCAAGGCCAGCAGCTGGTCCGCGTTGGCGGCCTGCCGTCGCAGCAGTCCTGTGAGGATGCGGCTGGTCAGCTTCGTCATCGGACCGGCTCCCAAGCTCCGTCGCCCCGCTTCACGAGCGCGACGGTTCCAGGCAATCCGACTTCGGGATCCCCCGCAGGGGACGTGCCAGCCCAGATCAACGTCACCGTTGCCCGCCCCGGGCCCGTGGCGTGCGCGCTGGCGGCTTGGATGCGGACGCCGCTGTAGCCGGAGGTGCCGGAGGTGGTGAAGTAGCCCGGCCACTGGTCCCGGCTCCGGCCGGTGACGTCGGCGAGCCAGACGGCGCGCCCGAGTTGGTCCAGCCGCTGTTCGACCCGGGGTGGCAGGTTGTGCGGGCTGTGCGCGTCGAGCATTGCCTGGACCAGGTGGTCGCCGCCCGGACCGTCATCCGGTGCCAGCACGTTCGTGGGGAGCGCTGACGGTCTTGCGGCTGCGGTGTCGGTACTGCCCGCCTCCGTGGCCGGGGCGACAGGAGGAGTGGGGGCAGCCGGCGACGACGTTGCGGCTGCGGCAGGTGCGGTCGCGACCGGAGCTTTGGTGGCGGCACCGTGAGCACGCGGCCCGGCTACGGGGCCGCCGCTCAGAAGCAGCAGCCCGGCCGCGGCCAGCGCCGCGCTGAGCGTGAGAATCTGCGAGGTCTTCACAGGATCTGGGTCCCTCCGGCGAACGTGGATGCCTTGATGTCGACGGGCTGCTCGAGGACGCCTTCACCGGGTCTTGGGGCAGCGATCTGCATGCCAGCGCCTGCGTATATGGCGACGTGATAGATGGAGGCGTCGTCGCCGGGGATGTAGCCGTAGAAGATGAGGTCGCCCGGGCGCAGTGCGCCGAGGCCTGCGGAGGCGGGGATGCGGCGGCCGACGCCGGCCTGCTCGGCGGCGGTGCGGGGCAGGGTGATGCCGACCTGGGCGTAGGCGTACAGGGTCAGGCCGGAGCAGTCGAAGCCGGTGATGCGGCTGCCGTCCTGGCCACCGGGGGAGCAGCACTGTCCGCGAGTGGGGCCTGTGGCGTTGCCGCCGCCCCAGGAGTAGGGGACGCCGAACTGCGCCATGGCCGCGCGCAGCACGATCGCCGCCTTCCCGGATGCCGGGATGGTGGAGGTGACAGAAGCGAGGGCGTCGTACTGGGCGATCGCGGCCTCGACCTGTTGGACGTAGGCGTCTGAGTGGTTGTAGGCGAGCAGGGCTGCCGCGAGCTGGGCGGGCTGGGTGAGGTCGCGGCCGTTCCCGCACAGGTACACCGCCGCGGTGAGCGCTGCGTCGAAGGCGTTGTCCGGGTCCGGCGCCGCGCCGGTGCCGCGGGCGTTGACGCCGGTGGACAGCCAGGTGGCGGGCATGAACTGGAACAGGCCGACCGCGCGGGCGTAGTGGCTGCCCGCGTCGAGCTGCAGCTCGGCTGCGGTGGTGTTGACGACCGCGGTGGTGTTGCCGCCGGCGCCGGTGCCGTCCAGGAGCGGCCCGTAGATGAGCGGGGTGATCTCGCCGTCCGCGCTGATCTGGTGTCCGGCGGCCTGGGTGGTCTCCACTTCCGCGACGCCGGCCAGGATCTCCCAGCGCATGCCCTGGCAGGCGGGCACCAGGTCGTGCACCTTCTGGGCGGCCAGGGTGTAGGCCTGGCCGAGGACCGGGGGGAGGCCGGCGACCCCGGCCGCCGACCCGCCGGTCGTGGTGGCGGAGCTGTCGGCGGCCAGGCCGAGTGGCAGCACCATCAGCGACAGGCCGACCAGCGCTACGAAGCCCAGCAACAGCAGCTTCTTCACGTGCCGTCACCACGGGTCTCGCCGCGCGCTTCGCGCTGGGCGTGGCGCAGAGCGTGCAGGATCTCCGCCCGGGCCCGCTCCTCCCTGCTCGCTGTCTGGCTGTAGGAGCGGTCCGGTCGCACCGAGCTCGGGCCGGATGCGGCGGTGCTGGTTCCCGTGCGCAGGACGGCCGCGGTGGCGGTGTTGACTGCGGCACGCTTGGTGGCTTCTGCTGCGGGTCGGCCGTAGACGTCGGCGGCGACGTGCAGGCGCATCCCTGCAGCGGCGGTCGCACGGCCGGTTGCTCGGGCACCGGTGGCGGCGCCGTGAGCGACGGGCCGCCAGTCGCTGGCCCAGAGGTTGACGGCCTCCAGCTTGTAGTGCTGGTACTGGCCCTTGGCTTCGCGGCCGACGGCGCCGATTCCTTGGCGGGTGTGCCGGATCGTGGTGGGCAGCCGGAACGTGGCGCCCCATGCCAGCTTGCTGGCGCCGAGGATGGTCCGGCCGCCCCGGGTTTGGATGAGGCGGTTGTGCAGCCGGGAGCCGGCCGGGAGCCCGCCTCCGAGGCCCGGCTGGATTCGGCGGGCCTCGAACTCCTCCGGGGTCAGCGCCCTGCCCTTCCAGGCGTGGTGGACCCCGCGGACGGCGAGGACGGCCGGGGCGAGGCCGTGGGCGGCTTCGCGGCCGATGTCGCCGATCAGCCGGCCCGGGTGCATGGGTGCGCCGGGGATGTCGGCCAGGGCGCGGGCGCTTGAGAGCAGGCGTAGCCGGACGCCATGCCGCCGCCTGCGCCGCTGGCGGCGAGGGCGCCGGCGATGACCTGGCCGGTGCGGGTGGCGTCGTCGCCGGAGCCGGAGCCGCCGATCCTGGCCCAGCGCAGTCGGTTCGCGAGCCGGGAGCCGGCGGTGGAGGCGCCGGCCATGATGCGGCGGTGGAAGCCGAGTGCGACGACGGCGACCAGGTCGACGAAGAACATCTTCGTGATCAGGTCCTGCCCGCTTCCGGCGAGCAGCGCGGAGCAGGTGAGTCCGAAGACGGGCAGGAAGATGCTGGCGGCGAACAGGACGAGGATTGAGGTGACGAAGGAGCCGAGCCACCGCCACAGCACGCCGCGGCTGGGGCCCGGGAGGATCGCCCACACCAGCGCCGGGTAGTCCAGTGCCGCGAGGAGCGCGTCGGCGGCCTGCGCGGCGAACAGCGCGAGGACCATCGCGACGATCATCAGCAGCAGGACCAGGGCGGCGAAGAGGAGCAGCATCGCGCCGAAGACGCGGTCCCACGATGGTGGGGCGACGTAGGCGGAGATGGCGGGGTCGATGTCCTTGAAGCGGTCGGCCAGGGCCTTGGTCTGGTCGGTGGTCGAGCCGTTGGTCGGGGTTCCGGCCTGGCAGAAGTGCTTGGCCAGGCCGTAGAGCTTGTCGCAGTTCGCGCCGCTGGATCCGGAGCTGGTTGCGTTTCCACTGGAGCCCATCTGGCACAGGATTTTGGTGGCGCCGGACAGCTGGTCGCAGCGACCGGTGCCTTGGAGGCACCAGATCTTCGTGCCGCCGGACAGGCCGTCGCAGCTCGGGGTTGGGCTGGTGGTCTGTTGGCCGAGCTGGCAGGCCTGCGCGGCCATGCCGACCAGGCCCTCGCAGGCGTGCGGGTTGGCGGGGGTGCCGCCGCCGGTGGGGCCGCCGTTCATGGCGACCGAGGCGAGGTAGGTGTCGTAGGCTTTGTCGTCCTTCGGGATGGGGCGGCCGAACTGGAGCAGTTGGTAGGGCTCGACGACGAAGGTGGACGTGAGGGTCTGCTCCAAGGGCCCGGAGATGCTCGCCGGGTCGACCGTCGCCGGCGGGGGCGCGCCCTGGTTGGTGGTGATGGACGCGACCTCGAGGGAAGCTTGGCGGGCCTGGTCCAGCAGCCCACCCGAGCCGAGGACGACGTCCGGGCGCAGCATTCCGGCGGAGGCGACGCCGACGATGAGCAGGGTCAGAGCCAGTTCGCCGAACGCGCGGCCGGTGCGGCCGCGCAGGAACATCACGGAGCAGACCACGACCGCCCAGGCGAGCAGCATGCCGGGCAGGCCGAGCTGGTCGACGACCCAGGTGCGGTACCCGTCCGCGAGGGCCTGCGACTTGGCGGCCATCATCTTGGTGACGGGGAAGCTGTAGGCCCAGTGGATCAGCCAGCACTCCAGGCCGACGATGATTCGCACCAGGGCGAAGCACATCCCCATCAGGTAGGACTGGGCCTCCTGCTGGAAGTCGGTGACGCCGCCCGGATCGGAGACCAACTGGTAGTGGTCCAGCGGCACGCCCTCGGAGGAGGGCACGTTGAACGGCGCGAGCATCCCCCCGTTCGCGCTGCCGCCATCGGTTCCGGCAGCTGCTGCGGCCTGGGCGTTGACGAGAACGAACGAAAGAGCCGTGGCGAGCAGGAGCCCTACCTGCCGGATCCTCCACCAGATGGGGCGCGCGCTGAGAAGGCGCCGGAGCAGACGCTGTGTCATCCCCGCGCTCCGCTCAGCTGCGCCAGCGCCATGCCACTGTCGGTTCCCGGCGGGGTGGTGTGGATCTTCGCTTCGATGCGGGCGAGCGGGGGGATCTCGATGCGCACCCGGCCGATCCGGCCGGCGTTGTCGCGCAGCAGGCACTCGCCCTGCCGATCGCCCTGGACCTCTTCCTGCCGGTCTTGCGTGCCGCCGGGCGACAGGCCGGTCACCGTGTCGAGCAGCTGCGGGTCCGCACCGTCCAGGCCGAGGAAGTCCAGGGAGCGGCGGGCCAGGGCGGAGTCGGTGTGCCGCATCACCACCTTGTAGCCGAGCAGCCCGCGGGTGGTCTCGTCCCCGAGCTCGAGCGGGTCGTGCGAGCCAAGTCCCACGCCGGCCTTGTGCTTGCGGCCGTCGTGGACGATCTCGTGGACCAGGTTCGCGCCCTCGGTGGAGGAGGTCAGCCAGTAGCACTCGTCGACGTTGATCCACCCGAACCGGTCCGGCCGCTTGAACGCCACCTCACGGGCGACCGCCGCGACCAGGTACAGCACCGCGCGCCCGATCAGCGCCTCCAAAGGTTGCTGGGCCAGGAGCTTCGGGTCGGTCAGGGCCTCCTTGGAGGGGAGCAGCAGGCCGGAGGTGGTGAACACGACCATGTCGCCGGTCAGGTCCTGCCACCGAAGCGCCGGCAGGGCGGGGTCGAACACCATCTGCCCGAACCGGTCCTCGGCGACGATGGACAGCATGTCCGCCAGCTGCGCGGCCTCCTGCGCGCGACGGCTCGACTGGTCCTCGCCGGCCAGCGCGCTGAGGTAGTCCAGGACGGCGCGCATGCTCGGTGCGTCGGAGGCAGCCACGTGGTGGACCGCGTGAGACAGCAGCGCCCCGGCGGGGGACATGGCGCCGACACCGAGCTGGAGGGTGAGGTAGCTGATCGCCCACCGCGCCCCGTCCGCGGCCGGGAACAACCGCAGCGGGTCGATGCTGACCGTCGCGGTCGCGGCGTCCACGATCTGCGCCCGGCCCTCGGTCGCCGCTGTGGCGAAGGCGGCCCATTCCCGCAGCGGGGTGCGGTCGATGATGATGGCCTGCCCGCCGCGGTCCACCACCGCGATCGACAACGCCTTCTGCACGATGCTCTTGCCCGACCCGAGCTCACCCACCACCCCCAGCGAGGCGGACCGGTTCCGGCTGGGGGCGCCGGCGAGGTCGATCAGAACGGGCAGCGCGGTGCCGCTGTCGAGGCTGAACCCGGCCAGCGCGCCGCGCTCGTCGCCGAGCTCGATGCTGGTCGCCGCTCCCCGGAGCGCCCAGTCCCCGGACAGTTCGTGCTGACGGAACTCCCGCAACCTGGGTGAGGCGACCGCGCCGGGCAGGGAGAGGGAGAAGAGGGTCTCCTGGCTGCCGACCGGGCGCACGATCTGGTAGTTCAGCCCGGTGAACGCGCCGGCCAGGGTCCGGGCGCGCTGCTCGACCTCGCCGGGGGTGGTGGCCCACACGGTCAGCGCGGTCACCGACTGGATCTCGACCTCGCTGGTGGTCTGCTCCAGGCGGCTGCTCTCCTCACCCAGGTCGCCGGCGGCGTTGTAGATGCTGTCCGGCAACCCGGAGGTCTCCGCCCCGTACTGATCGGCCTGGTCCACCAACTCGCGTTTCTTACGCCGCACCGAGATCTTCGCCTTCTCCGACGCAACCACCGCCAGGTCGATGACGTAGTCGACCGGGAACGGACACACCTCCAGCTGCGCGAGCACATCCGCCGACCCCGCCGCAGCTGCCGCGGGCTGCTCGGCGACCACCAGCTGCGCCTGGTAGGAGGTCCCGGCTTCGCTCTCCACCTCCAGCCACCGCCGCGAGATCAGCGATGTCCCGTCCGCGCGCCGAAGCCCCCGGCCCTGGCTCTTCATGCGGTCCCTGGAGGTGTTGTCGGTCGGGGCGGGACGGCCGCCCTCGGTGAGCCGGACCTGTCCCAGCTCCAGGTAGGACGGAGAACGCAGCGTCCCGCCGATGATGCGGCCGCCGCCGGTCGGGGCGTGCTCGGCCTCCAGCAGCAGCGGCTCCGCCAGCCCGCGGCTGATCGCGTGACGGCACATCCACACGATCTCTGCCGGGCGCGCGGGGCGCAGCGCGGGGCCGGAGGCGAGGGTCGCGGCCAGGTGGCGGGCCTGCTGCCGGTAGGCGGCGACCTCCTGCTCGGTGACCGGCACCGGGGCCAGCCCGAGCAGGTCGGCGACCTCCGTCCACGTCGCCGACAGCTGACCCGCCCAGGCGGCCTGCCGGGTCGGAGCCTTGAGCGGGACGGCCAGCCAGTGCGTGCGCCGGTACATCTCATCCCCGGCGAGCAGCGCGAAGCAGGCCTCCGCGGTCTCCTCCCAGGCGGGGTGCCGGTCCAGGTCGACGCCGTCGACCATCCGGCCCACGACCTCGCCCGCGTCGATGCGCGCGGCCAGCCCGTACCAGCGCGGCGCACCCTCCAGTTGACGGACCATCGACGTCAGGCGGGAGGTCAACTCCGCGCGGGCCCGGGCGGGGGCGTAGCGGCCGGTGGTCGCGGACACGCGGAAGACGGCCCACACGGTGCCGGAGTTTGACCAGAGCAGGTTGTCGACGATGTGACGGATCGGAACACGCATCTCGGGTCAGGACCTCTCGGATGTCCGGGCGCCGGCCTGCTCCAGCAGCAGGTCCAGCGGCGAGCGGGGAACGGCGGGGGCCTTCGCCGTGGCGGCCGGTGCCGTGTTGGGGCGTGACAGGCCAGGGGGGCGCCCGCCTTCGGGCCGGGTGGACGGCAGTGGCCGGCCGGCCGGCGGTCGGCCGCGTCGGCGAAGGGCCGAAGGTGCCCGCAGCGGCTGCCGCGCCGGCGCAAGATCGGTGGGCGGCGCGGTGCCGGTCTCGGTGAGGAAGAAGCCGCCGTCCAGCCGGCTCGTGGCCCGATCGCGGGCGGGGCGGCCGCCGATCCGCCCGCCCCGGGGCTGCACGAGGAGCAGGACCCAGCCCCACACCGCGGCCTCCGGCACGCGGCCGCCGATCCGCGCGCAGCGCGCCGCCCACACCGCGACACCGAGCCCGAAGACCGGCAGCGGCCCGAAGACCGGCCACCACAGCGGGATCGTCTTGCCCAGCACCAGCAGGCCGACCCCGGCGACCACGAGCTGCGCCCTGGTGTAGGGGCCGAGCCACAGCCGGATCTCGCCGAGCTTGCCCAGCACCCACGGGTGCCGGCGGGCCCGGGTGTAGGAGCGCGCAACCGGGACCTCGACGGACGCGGTACTCACCGGCGGGCCTCAGCAGCCGTGGCCGGGAGGGTCTGGATCGGGTGGTGAAGCTGCGCCAGGCCGTGGGTGTCGGACTGGAGCTCGTTGGTGACCACGGTGCCCAGCTGGTCGCGGTCGTTGTAGATGCCCAAGCAGACGACAGCGGCCAATGCGACGCCGATGCCGGCCTTGATACTGAACCGCTGGATGATCTTGACGACGACAACGAAGCCGACGATGGCCTCCAGGGCCGGCTTGGCCCACCCGGCGAACATGGCGATCACGTTGTTGCCCAGGTTCTGCAGGGCGCCGGCCACGTACAGGTGCTCGATCACGAAGGGACTCCGTATATAGGGGAGAAGAAGCAGGGAAAGGGGAGAGGCGGGAGGTGCGGTTACGGCGCTGTCGCTGAAGCCGCCACGGACGGCGCCCCGGTCGTGGCCGGAGCCGGCTGCGCGGACAGGGCGGGGCCGGATTCGAGGGCCGCGACCTCCCAGCGCCCCGCCCGCGCCCGCATCCGCAGCGCGTAGCCCAGCGGCCAGGCGCTGCCGCTCTGGTCGGTCGCCGTGACCTGCACCCAGACCTCGCAGCTGGTGCCGTCCGCAGGAACCTGACCGTCCATCCCCGGCCCGCTGACGCTGACCTGACCCACCTGCACCTGCCCGTACAGGGCCGAGGCCGGCGCCGGGATGCGGGCGCCGGGGGAGAGCAGCGCGCCCACGTCGCCCTGCCCGGTCAGATAGGCCGTGGTGAACGCGCCGACCGCGGAGGTGAGCGGCGTTCCAGCGGCAGCGCTGTCCGGGTACAGCGCCTGCGGCACCCCGGCCGGCGTCGGCGCGGCGACCGCGGCCGGCTGGGCGACGACCGCCAGCGACCCGACCCCGACACCGGCCTGGTCCATCTGGACCGGGACCGCGTAGTACCGCACCGCCGCCTGGCTCGCGGTGTCGCTCTCACACCCCACGACGACCGACCAGTAGCCCGCACTGATCTGTGCGCTGTGCACCGCTGCGCACTGCGCGATGGACACCGCGTTGCTCGGCGAGGTCTGCGCGGTGCGCAGATCGACGTTCGGTGCGAGCGCGCGCAAGGCGGCCAGGTGCGCGTCGTCCGCGTTTCCGTCGGTGCGCAGCCACAGCGAGACGAACAGTTGCGCAAAGCCCGACGGGTCCTGCGCGACGGTCGGCGCGGCCGCGGCGGCAACCGCGTGCGAGGGGGTGCGAGCCGGGACACGAGCGGACGCGCAGGACGCGAACAGGGCCAGCGGGCCGGCGGCGAGTGCGGCCCACACCGTGACGCGGCGTAGCCGTCCCTGGCGCCAGGCCCGGCCGGGATCGACGTCGTCGACGACGTCCTCGGCGAGTTCGTGGGTGGGGGGAGCGGGGGAGTGGGACATCGGGGTCTGCCTCCGGCGGCTGGTCGGGATCTCTGCCCTGACCAAACCCCCGCGAGGTCACCGCTCCGGTTACCAGATCCACCCGCCGAGCATCACGAAACCGCAACGACAGCGAGATAACCAGTGACCAGCCTGCCTCTGGGAGAAGGTAACCAGTGCCTGCCGCCAGCGCCGGGGCTGACGGCACAACAGGGCGCTGACCTGCGCTGGTGACCCTTCTGGTGACCCGGGATTCGCCGGGTAACCAGCACCTCTGCCCCCGCGATCGCGGCTTTCGGATCCGGGTCCACTACCGGTCGCCCCGGTGTCCACCAAGACCCGGATCTGCTCGCGGCCGGCGGCCAACAGAAGTCGCTCCGCCCTACCCGAGGCGAGGTCCGCACGGCGAAATCGGAGTGTTGGTGGAGCCCTTCTCGACCGCTTGCCTACGCCGCGTCGGCATCGCCGGGCGGCGTGAGCGCCCTCGGGCCGACGTGATCCGTTGTCACGATCCGTGGAGGCTCGCCATGTCCAAGCAGAAGAAGTCCAACGCGAAGAAGTCGCCCAGGCGTCCGCGTCCGTGCCCCGCGATCCGGCCCGGAACGCGCTGGGCCGACCCCGTGCGCACCGTCGCCCTCGGCGTCATCACGAAGTGCGCGCAGACCTACGCGCTCGTCCTGATCGCGCACATCGTCGCCCGGCGATAGCGCGCGCACCATCCGATGCGCACTGCGCAGCACCCAGCTGCGCACCCGCAACGCGGCGGAGAACAACGGTGGCCGGTGCGCAGTGCGCACCGGCCACCACCGCTCACGCGCGCGACAGCGTCAACCGTAGATGTTCCGGCACTGCGCGTACAGGTTCCCCGGCAGCCCGCCTTCCTTGGCCAGCGCGTCGCACGGGGACGGGCCGTGCCGACCCGCTGAGTGGTTCGTGCCACCGTGGTGGTGGGATGCGGCCGTGCCGTGCGCTGCGGCGTGGTGCCGGGCCGGCGCTGGCGGGGCAGGGCGCGGCACTGCGTCCTGCGTGGGCCGGGCGGCCTCGGGTGCTCCCGCTGGCGCGGGTGCGGCGCTGACCGAGGGAGCGGGGGAAGCGGCCGGGCTCGTCGAGGCCGTCGAGGGGGAGCCCCCCGGATCTGCCGGACCGGCCGGCGCATGGAACCCCGCCGCCGGCGAGGCAGAAGCCGAGGTGCTCGGGCTCGCGGCGATCGGCTCGGGCCCGGGGCTCATCCAGTGGCGGTGCGCAGCGCACCCGCACACGCCGGACAAGGCGGCCGCTACGAGCAGGGCCGCCGCAGCGGGGCGCAGGCTGGTGCGGATCATCCGCCGGTCCCCGTGAGCTGCACGATGCGCGAGTCATAGCCGGGGCCGATGGCCGCGGTCAGCACGACGTCGGAGTGGTGCGTGAACGCGCTGACGACGACCTGGTGGTTGGGCCCGCATACCCGCGTGACCGTGTCTCCGCCGGCGTAGAGGCCCCAGTGGGATTCGATCAGCTTCAGCTCGACACAGCCGCCGTACGCCGTGACGGTGCCGCGCACGCGGAACCCGCCGTGCGCGCGCGTGACGTCCAGTTGCGCATGACCCGTGACGGACGAATCGCCTGACGCCGCGTCCAACGAGATGGCCTGGTACTGGCTGATGGCGCTGGCGCTTGTCGCGCCGACCGCGAGGACCGAGGCGGTCATCGCGGCGGACAGGAACTTCGTGCTCATGGAACTCATGCGCTGTCCAACGGGCACGAGCAACGGGCCGACACGCTCGGTCTGGAACCCATCCCGATCGTCCTGGAGGCCTGTTCGGGACTGGTTACCCTCACTGGCCCAGGTCACCGTCAAGGTACCCAGTGCAGGTCAAGGGCCTGATTGCGTTCCAGGCGGGCAGCAGCACAGACCGCGCTGCCAACGGGCGTACGACGTGCCGTTATGGCATCGCAACCGGTGGCCGCCGAACTGGTGACCGTAGCGGTGACCCGCGCGGCATGGAGTGGGGGGCACATCCTGGAGGAGGATTCCGTGTCCGGCATTCCCTTGCTGCTGCCCCAGCCCCCCGCGTCCGTCACGGCGGTGACGCTCTACGTGCTCGTCGGGATCGCGGTCTGCGCGCTGGTGACCTTGCCGCTGCCGGCGCACGGTGCGCCTCCGGGCGGCGACCGGTTCGGCATCGAGCCCGTGCGCGCCCTGGGCGCCGTCATCGCGGTGGTCGTGTGCGTGGCCCTGTGGCCGGCCGCCCTGCTCTGGACGACCACCCGGACCTCGGTCACGCGCGCAGCTGCCGCCCGCGCGCACCGGCCAGCCCGTGCGCGCGCACGGCGCAACACCCAGCGCAGCGCTCCGCGCAGTGCGCTGCGCACCCTGGTGCGCAGCGACGACGAGACTGCTGAGCTGCCGGTGTACCTTGCGCAGCCCACCTGCGTGGGGGACGCTGCCGGAGATGCGCAGTGGGTCGAGGCCGCGGCAGCTCGCGTCGTTGACGCGCTGACGGAGCACAGGCTCCTGGACGCGGTCCTCGGCGCCCGCTCACTGGTGTGGGACGTGGAGTTCGCTTTCGGTCCTAACAGCAGCGAGCTCTGGCACGCTACCGAGCTCCTCGCGCACGTGTGCCACGAGATCGGCGACGACGTCCGTGCGGTACGGCTGTACGCGCGCGCTGCCACGGGCTGGGCGCAGAACTTCGGCGCCGGACACCCCGTCGCGCGTGCGGCCTTCAACCGCGCGACCGCGCTGTGGGCGAAGGCCCGCGCGGCAGGCGCGACGGACTCTGTCACCGCGCTGCTCGTCGCCTCCGTCACCCGGTTGTTCGCCCAGGCGGGGATGCCCTGAGCCACTTGGACGCGGACGGGGTGCACGCTGAAGCGTGATCGACGCGCGTTCATGCCGTACTGCCCCGCTGGTGTCAGCAGCTGCGCAGACCGCGCGGCCGGTCAGCCCAGTGGGATCAGGCGTTCGCCGTTCTGCGGACTGGTCGCATCGTGTCGACGGGCCAGCAGGCCCTGCACGGTGCGTTCGGCATTCCAGCGTGCGGCGGCAACGCTCGCGGTCCGCCCGCCCCTGAACCACAGGCGCTGGCCTTCGCTCCCGGTCCAGCCGACGGACCAGTGCCACCGCTCCTGGAGCCGGGCCTGACTCCACAGCGGCCGGCCCTCGTACTCCTCCGGTTCGATTCTGGCCCACACCAGCCGGTCGGTGTTCGGCACGCGAGCGCTCGTGCAGGCGTGCTCCCCGCCCGGGTGCTGCCACAGCAGCGGCGCGGGCAGCGCGTCCAGCGTGGACAGGTGCGCGATCTGCGCGACCAGGTCGGCGACGTCCCACACCAACGCCAGGACCACCGCGCCGCGCAGCTGCTCCGTCCAGTCCGCGGGGGCATCCAGCAGCAGACGGTCGACCTGCTCCTCGATCCGCTCCTCCTCCAGCTGCTCTTCCAGGGCGAAGTCCTCGAGCGACAGCGCGTCGAACTCGCGGGCCTGGGCGGCTTCCTCCACGAACCCCAGCGCCAGGCTCACCATGTCGTGCGCGACCGACAGCGCGACGCCGACCTCCTGCAACTGATCCGGTGCCAGGTGCTCCAGCAGTGCGTGCAACTGCCGGGCCACCGCCTGGGTTGGCTCGCTCAGCTCCGGATAGGTGACGTCGTCGTACGCCGGTCTGCCCCACACATGGCCCAGCTGCCACAGTTCGGTGAGCTCCGCGACCTCGCCCACCGACGCCAGCTGCTCGGCAAACTCCACTGCGGAGGCGACCAACGCCAGGGCGGTCGGGCTGTCGGCTGCCCCGGGGTATCCGGCGAACCGGCACAGCGCCGCTGCCCGATCCTTCACGGGCCCGAGTACCAGCCCGGCGTTGTCGAACCTGCCCATGGTGATCCCCTTCCCGGACGCTTCGCTCCGTTGATCCTGGCAGAGCCGCCTTCCTGCCCGCACCGGGACTGGTGACCCGTCAGTCCCACTGGTGATCCCCGGTTGTTATCGGCTCGTGATGCTCCGCGAGTGGATCTGGTGACCGGAGCGGTGACCTTGCCCGGGTCTGCTTCCCGTGTCGGATCCCACCGATCCCCACGGAAGGCGACTGTGCATCACAACCCCAACGTCTCACCCGCTTTCGCGACACCCCCGGCCAACCGGGAGTGTGCGCGGTGACCGGGCTGACCACCGAGCTGGTCCGGCTGCTCGTCCGCTTCGCGGTCCTGCTGTGGCACGCCCCCGCATGGGTGGCCGCACACCTGCTGCTCTTCGCGGCCTTCGCGCTGCCGCTCGTGGCAGCCGGCTGGTACCTGCGCGAGCGCCTGATCCGGAAGATCCTCGACCACCGCGTGCGGTACGCCCTGACCCCGGGCCGTTCCTTCGACCCCGGACCTGAGGAGATCATCCGCGGATCGGCCGTGCTGCTGCGCGCCGCACGCTCGGGGCCGTGGTGGGCGCCCGCGACCGCGAAGGCGGTCCGGATCCGGATGCGCGCCGACGGCACCGCGGACACGCCTCTCGCCTACAGCGTCGAGGGTCACGTCAGTGCCCGGCACATACTGTCCACCACGCCGTTCGACAAGGTGACGGTCGAGCGCTGCCGCCCGATCCGCGACCGGATGCGCAAGCACACCCTGCGCGCCGAGTTCGTTCTGCGCGGCGACCCCGCCTCCATGCTGCGCGACGTCCCGCTCCAGCCCGACCCGCTCCAGCCGATCGTCGACGCGGTCGCCGCGGTGCGCGCCGACCTCGGCGACCTGGCCGAGGTCATCCTCGACCTTCAGCAGGTCCCGAACTGGCGCCTGCGCCTCAAGCGCTGGCAGATGATCACCGCCGCGCGAGCCCGCGCGCAGGAAGAGGCACGCAAGGCAACCCGCCGCGCCATCGCCGACACCGACGCCATCGAGGACTCCTTCACCTACCAGCTCGCCCACCTCTTCGACACCGCCACCCACGGCCAGCAGGCCCCGACCCGCAGCATGGCCATGCCGATCCGCCCCCACCCCGTCGACACCCGGCAGGTCTGGGGAAGGCTCGCCAACGACGTCGGCCTGGTCCGCATCCAGCTCCTGGTCCGCTGCGCATCCGACCACAAGGGACGCGCCGAACGCGCCCTCAAATCCCTCACCGCGGCCATGGACGTGTACGGCGGACGCTCCCGCCTGCGCGTCGACGGAACCCGGCTGGGACCCTGGCAGTGGAGCGCCAACCACGTGCTGCGCCGCACAGGATTCGACCGCCGGTGGAACACCGGCCGATTCGCACCTCACACGGCATCCTGGCTGGGCATCACCGAACTCGCCGGCCTGCTCAAGCCCCCGACCAAGCACTGCCGACAGCCGCTCACCGCCGCCGCGCTGCCAGTCTACGAGCTCGGCGAGCCGCTGATGCCGCAGGGCTGGTACCGCGCCCCCGACGGCAGTACCCGGCTGGTCGCCTCGCCACTGGCCGAGTCGCTCTTCTCCGTCTCGGTCGGCAAGGCCTACTACGGCAAGACCACCCGCGCCGTCGTCCAGGCCATCGCCGTCGCCCTCGCCGGCTCCGGAGTGTTCTTCGTCGACCCGCACGCCGACTCCTGGAACGCCGCCGCCCCCTTCCTCGCCGACGACTCCCTGCGCCGCCGGGTCTGGAAGATCGACCTGACCGGGCGCGACGACAACGCCCAGCTGCCGTCCTGGAACCCGATCGGCATGGACGCAGGCCAAAAGGCCCACGAAGTCGCCCGAGCAGCCGTCGACTCCTTCGCGCTCGTCCTGGGCTGGAACGACGTCACCGCCCCCCGCGCGTCGACCATCCTCTTCAAGGCCCTCACCGCCCTGACCGAGATCAACCGCCAGGCATGCGAGGCCGAGCGGCCCGACGCGCAGGCGACGCTCTTCCAGGTCCGCACCCTGCTCACCGAGCCGGCCTTCCGCGAAGCCGTCCTGGCCAAACTCCCGGCCAAGGAAACGGCCTGGTGGACCACCACCTTCGCCGCCTACAACGACGAGGCACTCGCCCCCGTCCTGAACCCCCTGGACCGCCTCGCCGCCGACCCGATCGCCCGCGCCCTGCTCGGCACGCCCACCGGCAAGTGGAACGCACGCACCGCGATGGACCGCCGCAAGATCGTGTGGCTGTGCCTGGGCGGCACCGGCCCCATCCAGCGCCTGCTGGTGAACCTGCTCCTGCGCGACCTGTTCCGCGCCGGATTCTCCCGCGGCGACCTGGCGGAGAAGAAGCGCACCCCCTTCCACATCTGGCTGGACGAGCTGATCTCCCTCGACCAGGCCGGGGCCGGCGGCACCGTCGCCGACATCGTCGAACAGCTGCGCAAATTCGGCATCCGCATGCACGTCCTGGTCCAGCTCCTGGAGCGCATCAACCCGGCCACCCGCGCCTCCCTGCTGCAAAACGCCTCCATCCTCTCCAGCACCGCGGGCTCCCTCGAATCGGTCGGCTCCATCACCGAGCAGTGGCACGGCGCCCTCCAAACCGCCGACGTCGCGCAACTGCCCCGCTACCACCACGCCCTGTCCTTCACCCACCAGGGCAAGCAGCGCGGCCCGCTGACCGTCCGCGGCCCCCAACCAGACGAGGTCTTCCGCTCCCTGCGCAGCCCCTCCAAGGTCGGCGCCCTCGAGCGGGCCAGCACCCAGGCGCTCGGCGCCCGCACCGCCGCCTACACCAACCGGATCGCCGACAAGCAAGCCGACGTCGTCCTCACCTTCCTCACCACGCCCCACGACCAGCCCCCCGGCCGCACACGCCGCCTGCGAGCGGCCACCAACCAGACCACCACGACCACCCAGCCGACGGAGTACCAGTGAGCCACCAGAGCCCGGCCTACCTGCTGCTCGCCTGCATCGCGCAACACCGCATGGCGACCACCGCGCAGCTCCACACGCTCACCGCGCCAGGCCTGCAACCGAACACCACCCGCTTCCACCTGCAGACGCTGCGCAACCAACGTCTGGTCGACCAGGTCTTCCTGGGCCGGCCCAGCTCCCAACGCCTTTGGTACCTCACCCCCACCGGGCGCGACCTGGCCCAGCAACTGCCCGAACTGCGCGACCTGGACCTCCCGCCCGTCCCCGCCGAGCCCGCGCTCGCCGCCCGCCTGCGCGCCGCACACACCGTCGCCGTACTCCGCACCCACCTCGCGTTCCTCACCGACGCCCGCGACCGCGGCGACGACTACGGGCCCCTGGACTGGACCCCGGAGGTCTACCACCGGCTGTCCGAGTCCCGCGGCGAGGCCCTCATCCCGGACGCGCTGCTGCGCTACACCGCCAACCACACCGGCGGCCGCACCCAGCTGCGCGCCTTCGTCGAAGTCGACCGCGCCACCATGAGCAGCGAACGCCTCGCCTCCAAGCTCATGACCTACAGCCGGTTCCTCGACCACACCCCCAGCCCGACCCCCGGGCAGCGCCGAAGCACAGCCGGCAGCACACCGGCCCACCCCACCTGGATGCGCCACTACCCGGTCTTCCCCCGCGTCCTGTTCGTGCTCACCGACGCCTCGCCGACCACGCTGGAGAACCGCATCCACGACCTTCGCGCCATGGCGGCCGGCAACCCCCTGGCCCTGCGCCTGGCCCGCAAGGTCCCACTCGGCGCCGCCGTCCTGGAAGACCTCGAGGAACAGGGACCCTCCGCACCGGTATGGACACCGCTGGCCGGAGACGACACCGCCCCGCGGGGGTGGAGCGAACTGTGAGCACCACCGCACCCTTCGCGCGGATCCGCCGCGGCACCATGGCGGCGGACCGCTTCACCCAGATCGCGAACGACCTCTTCCGCGACCCGCGACTGTCGTTCAAGGCCAAGGGCATCTTCGGGCTCCTCGCCAGCCACCGCGACGGCTACGGCACCACACCCCGCCGCCTGGCCGAGCAGTCCACCGACGGCCTGGACGCCATCAAGACCGGCCTGCAGGAACTCGAGCGGCACGGCTACCTGGTACGGCATCAAGAACGCCGCCCGAACGGCACCCTGGGCCCCGTCGAGTACCTCATCACCGACACACCCGAGCCACTGCCGCCCAGCTCGCTACCGGTGACGGAAAACCCGCCCCCGGTCCCGACCAGCGGAAAAACACGAAACCGCAGGTCGCAGCCGGTGACGGATTATCCGCTAGCCCGGTCCTTCGCACATGACGAGTTCGGATGAACTGACGATGCGACCGGTACCTCGGTGGGGTGCCGGTCGTTGAGTCGGTCGTGCCGATATCTCGTTCACGTCGCTCGCGGGTCCACCGTCCTCGGATGACGGTGGAGTTGACCTCCGTGGTGGAGAGGCGTTTGGGCGCTCTGCCTGCCTCTGCCGAGTTCCTGCGCCGGCTGGACGTGGCCGGGATCGTCGACGGGCTGTGCCCGATCCGGGAGGTCGCGCACCTCACCCACGGCCAGGTGATCGAGGTACTGGTCGCGAACCGGCTGTCCGCGCCCGCGCCGCTGGTGCGGGTGGGCGACTGGGCCCGGGAGTGGGCGGTGGAGGAGGTCTTCGGCGTCGAGCCCGGCCTGCTGGGCGATGACCGGCTCGCCCGCGCGCTGGACGCGATCGCACCGCACCTGGACCAGCTCGTCGGCACGGTGGGCGCACAGGCCATCGCGGAGTTCGGCATCGACGTGTCCCGGATCCACTGGGACATGACCTCGATGTCCCTCTTCGGCGCCCACGAGGACCAGGACGAGCAGTTCCCGCAGGTCAAGTACGGTCATCCGAAGGACCGGCGGGTGGATCTGAAGCAGATCCAGGCCGGTCTCGCGGTCACCGGCGACGGCGGGATCCCGGTGTTCCACCGCGTCTACGACGGCGGCGCGGGCGAGGTGGCCCAGGTCGTCGGCGCGATGAACGCCCTGCGCAAGATGGCTGACCGCAAGGACTTCCTGCTCGTCGCCGACTCCAAGCTGGTGTCCCACCCGAACATCACCGCCCTGCTGGACGCAAAGGTCGCCTTCATCGCCCCGGCCCCGGCCGCCAAGATCCCCGACCGCGTCTACGCGGCCTTGAACCTGGACGACGCCCGCGTCGTGGACTACGTCCCGGACCGGGACGCGACCAAACCGGCCGGTCAGCGCGAGGCCTATCGCGTCCTGGAGGACACCCACGTCCTGGCCGGCCGCCGCAAGAGCGACCCCGTCCACACACTGCGCCGGATCCTGGTCCATTCCACCGGCAACGCCCGCGGCCAGCAGGCCGCCCGCGACAAGCGCCTGGCCCGCGCCGCGGAAGACCTGAACAAGGTCCAACGCGGAGCCGGCAGCCACTACTACCCGACCGCCGAGAAGATCACCGCCCGGATCGGCGTGATCGCCCGCACGCGCCGCGTCGCCGACTGCCTGCGCACCACGATCACGACCGACACCGAGGGCCGGCCGACCCTGGCATGGCACTTCGACCAGGACATCCTGGACGCCCAGGCCGCCACCGACGGCTGGTACGCGCTCCTGACCAATCTCGCTCCGGAACAGGCCGACGCCGAGGAAGTGCTGCTGCGTTACAAGGGCCAGGCCGTGGTCGAGCGCCGCTACCACGACTTCAAGTCCGCCAGGCCCTCGGCCCTGAGCAGACGATGCGCGGCCTGTATCCCGACGGCCGAGAGGTCCGCCCACCGGCCGAATGATCTTCTACCACCTGGCCGGCCTGATGATCCGGCCCGGCACCGCCACCAGCCCGCCCGCCGTCCTCATCCACCGAGGAGTCCAGGCGCACCTGCTCGAACTCCTCGGCATCGACGAAACCCGCCCCCGCTGGCTGGAGACCTAAATCCCCATCTGCGAAGTCACCGGCTAGCGGCTGAACCGTCAGCGGCTAATCCGACCCCTAAGAACACCAAGACCAAGAACACCAGCAACAAGAAGACCAACCCGACCCGACCCCCCACCCCCGAGGACTCCGGGGACGACCCGGTCGGGAAGCCGAACACCGCCGAACCGACCACCCCGCCGCAAGCCCCGACGCCAGGGCAGGCCCTGCTGTGGGAAGCCGCCGACCGTATCCCGCACCTCACCCTCACCGGCGCCACCGTGCGCCGCCTGGCCCCGAAAGCCGACGAGCTGCTGCACCGGGGCTGGTCCAGGAGCCGGCTGCTGACCGTGCTGACCGCCGACACCGACGACCTCACCCACCCACGGGGAGCCCTTGCCTGGCGCATCGACGACCTGCTCGCCACACCCGTTCCGCAGGAGACAGTGCACCCGGCAGCCCAGCCACAGCGTCCCGCCGACCAAGGAGTCCACCGCGAATGCCCCGGCAACGACGGCCTGTGCGGCCGCCCGCTCACCGTCGGCGAGACCCTGTGCCGCACCTGCGCCGCACCCGGCACCGCGCCGTAGAAAAGCCGTAGCCCGAGGAAGGGAACACGGTAGAGTGGGTCTACCTCCGGTAAGGGTCCAGCGGTCCCAGTCGGCCGGAGAGTGCGGCCGGGGGAGGAAGCCAACCTCCCACCACGATCCCCCAGGGGAACGTGGAACCGGCCGCTTGCCCTTTCCACGGATGGTGCGGCCGGTTCAGCCGCGCTTGGACTGGCGGCGCGCCTGCGCCAGCGCGGACTGCCACTGCTTCAGCGGGGCGCCGCTCTCGTCGCCAGCCTGCAGCGCGACCGCCGAGACCGGCCCGCCGGCCGCCTCCTCCAGGGCGCGCAGGCAAACGCTGACCCGCGCCCGGTGCCCGTCGGAGGCACCGCGGCGCCGCTCGGCCTCCGCCAGCACCGCGGCGGTGTCCCACCGCCGGCTCGGGCGCGGAGGACCGCTCGCCTCCACGGGCTCGATCGGCTCACCCAGGCTGTCCAGCCGACCCTGCGCGTGAGCGGAGGCGAAACTGGCGGTGTCCGCGAAACCGAGCACCGCGGCCACCTCACGGGACGTCAGCGTCGGCTGACTCACGTCGACACCGGCCGTGTCCTGCGGGACGGAGCGTCCCCTGCCAGGCGCCCGGTTGCCACGCCCCGAGCGTCCGGCGTCCCAGGCCAGCACGACGGACCGACGCCACTGCTTGCGCTTGTACCCGGCCGACGTGACCTCGAGCGCGTCAGGTTCCGGGAAGTACCCCGGCTTGGCGACGTAGGCCGTCACCGTCTGCTCGCGCTTCAGCTGAAGAAGTACCGCGATGTGGGAAGCTCGGACCAGATCGCCCATCCAGGCCTCGACGGCCTCCGCGTCCCACTGCTCGCCCGAGCGCGGAGCAGGGAACCCGGTCTCCGATGCGCGGGCCACGATGGAACGCAGCCGCTCCGGCGACACGCCGTACGCGGCGACGATGCCGTCGAAGTCGATGCCAGCGGCTCGAGGCATGGCCGCCCTCCTCCCAATCGCAGGACTCACATAATAGATAGATGGGGCGCTGGGGTGCAAGGCACAGGTCGGCCCCGGCACGCCCCACGGGGGAAGGGCGCGGCCGGGGCCGAGAAACCGTCCGGCGGGGGCCGGACGGGGTCCGAGAGAACTTCAGCGAGCGGTAACGAGCAGCACCAGCAGCCTTCCAGCCGAGGCGGCGGGAGCGAACTGGTCGATCCGCGCGAACGGACCGCTGATCAGCAGAACCGCCCCCTGGGCCGCCGCGGCGCGCCGCCAGTCGCGAGTCAGCAACGGACAGCCCTCGTACCAGAGCGCACCGTCCGGGGCGGTGATGGAGATGCCACGCCCGTGCTGGACCAGCGACCAGCCCAGGTGGGGGCCGCCGCTAAATGGGCTGGCCACAGCAGACCAACCCGCGGCCGACTCGAGCGGCCGCTCCAGGCCGGGAACCTGCGGAACCACCAGGGCGGGGAGCGATCGCCAGAACTGCGGCCACGGCACGCCGTCGAAACCGCTGGCGAGCGCACCCGCGCGACCAAAGGGGCTGTCGGCCCGCGCCACAGAGTCGGCCATCGCGTCACATCCTGCGGTCGGCATGGTGGGTGGAGCCGTCGAACTCCCCGGTCAGCGGGTGCCGACTGGAGACGGTCAGCGTCACGTGGAACTCGAAGACCTCCTCCGCCGGCCCGGGCATTCGCGCGAACGCGATGGCGTGGATCTGCATCTGCGGGGCCTCGCAGGCCCAGTCCGCCGCTGCCTGAAGCGCGTCCGCCTGTGTCGAGCCGACGCACACTACCAACGTGGCCGGGCTCACCGTGACGTCGCTTCCGCCTCCCGGGTCGCCGGCGAACCGGGCCGCCTCGTCGGCCTCGTGCAGACTGCGGGCCACGTCCTCGAACCGCCCCGGCACGTGGCGGCCCCGCTGGACGATCGCGGAGTAGCTGGGCTGTACGGGCGCGGGCAACTGGTCCTCGCTCACCGGCCGACCCTCGTGCAGGAGCAGTCCGGCTGCTCGCAGGCGCAAACGACGTCGACCTTCGCGCCCTCCCAGCCGTCGGGGTAGTAGCTCAGGCCGCCCGGGCAGGTGTCGTGATTCCCGGTTCGGCAGGGGCGCGTGATGTAGGGCCCGGCGAGCGGATCCCAGGCGCTATAGGTCGCGGCGCTGCTCGGGGAGGACGGGCGGCTTCGGGTCCGGGCGTTGGTCATGGGTGTTGCCCTTCAGGGTCAGACGGAGCCAGGCGACCTGTCCCGTGGGGCTGGAGTGCAGCCCGAAGGTGTCGCCGGTGTTGAGGACCGCGAGCAGGTGCGGCCAGGCGTGTCGCAGGGAGTCGGTGACATCGACCTCGATGAGGAGGGAGCGGGGCTCTTTGCTGACGCGTGCCTCGGTTCCGGCGAGGGCGGTGAGCGTTTCTGCCGCCGAGCGCACTGCTTCGGTGTGGCGTGTTGTGCTCACGGCGGTCACCATCCGATCAACCTGCAACTACATTGGGTAGTGCTAGTTAACTAGATTCTAGCTAGTGGACTAGATTGTCAATCGGTGGAACTCTCCTGCAGACCAAGGGAGCAGCATGGTTGACGGCGCCTCAGCATCCGCGGCTGCCCCCTACCTGCGCGTCGCAGACGCCATGCGCCAGCGGATCACCGACGGAACTTGGCCCGTCGGGCACCGCCTCGCCTCCCGCGCGGCGCTCGGCCAGGAGTTCGGCGACGTCGGGGAGAACGTCATTCGCCGCGCTCAGGAACTGCTCATCGCCCAAGGCCTGCTCGAAGGCCGCGCCGGATCCGGAACCTACGTACGCGCCCCACGCCCGCGCCGCCGGATGCTGCGCAGCTGGGCCCGCGAGCAGTACGCCACCAGCCCGTTCCGCTCCGAGATGGCCTCGCTCGGAATGGCCGGCGACTGGGAGTCCAACAGTGCCGCCAAGCCCCCCGCACCCGCCCACATCGCCGCCCGTCTCGGCATCGCCGAGGACGACCTGTGCGTGCGGACCGACTACGAATTCTTCGCCGACCGCCAGCCCGTCATGCTCTCCACCAGCTGGGAACCGATGGCCATCACCTCCGGCACCGTGGTGGTCCTGCCCGAAGGCGGACCGCTGGCCGGCGCCGGAGTGGTCGCGCGCATGGCGCACATCGGCGTTACCGTCGACCGCGCCGTCGAGGTTCCGCGACCGACGCGACTCAACAAGGACCAGGCCGAGCTGCTCGGCCTGGCGGTTGGAACCCAAGCGACCTTGATCGAGCGCACCTACTACAACGATGCGGGTTCCCCGGTCGAGACCGCTGACGTCCTCATCCCGGATGACGGATGGGAGATCGCCTACGAGATCCCGCTGAGCAACCGCCCGACCTTGTGACCATCGCCCCTACTGCTGGAGACCCGCGCAGAACCCGCTAACAGGGTGATCAAATGGCCGACAGGACCGTAGCCTTGGGCCCATGGTGAGGACCAGCAAACCCAGGTTCTCGGGTCTGATCCTGGACTTCTTCGGGGTCCTGACCGCCAACATGGTCGAGGTGATCTCGTACTTCGAGGACCGGGAAAGGCTCTCCCGCGGAAACCTTCCTGCGTGGCTGGGCCGATCCGAAAGGGCAGGAGCTCTTCCAGCGCCTTGAGCTCGGCTTGATCAGCCAGGCGGACTGGAACATCGGCTTTGCCGAGCTGATCGGCATCGCGCCGGAGAACCTGATGGCCCGATACCTCCACGACGCCTTCCCCGCCTACCCGGTCCTTGCGGTCGCGCGGCAGGCGCGGGCCGCGGGGATCCGGACCGCGGTCCTGTCGAACAGCCTCGGGCGGGAGCCCTACGACCCCTACGCAGGCTTCGACCTGGGCGGCACGTTCGACGCGGTCCTGCTCTCCTCGGAAGCCGGGGTACGCAAGCCCGACCCGGCGATCTTCCGCCTGGCCCTTGAGCGGCTCGACGTGCCGGCCTCGGAGTGCCTGTTGGTGGACGACGGCGAGGAGAACCTCGCGGCCGCGGACGCTCTGGGCATCAAGGTGCTGCTCGGCCTGGACGAGCTGGTGGTGGCGCGGCGCCTGCGTGAGCTCCTGCGCCTACCCGATCTCTAGAGACTCGGACGGCCGGATTCGAGGTGTGTGCCGCGAGTCTCCCGCGGAGCCCCTTCAGTTCAGGCGGACCGAGCCGAGTGTTGTCCGGACGGGAGCTCTGCCGCGCACACCGAATTGCGTGCGGTGTACGGCTGGTCGCTGTGGCTAGTGTGGTGTCATCTGCACGAGGTGGGAGTTCACTGATGAGTTCCGGTACTGGCGCGGCTCCGTCGTTTCGCTTGATCGTGACTGGCGGCGGTACCGGCGGCCATACCTACCCGGCCTTGACCGCGGTCCGTACGCTTCAGGCCCGGCTTGCCGGGGTGGGCCGCTCGCTGGATGTGCTGTGGGTCGGCGTTGCAGGCGGTCTGGAGGAGCGGGTCGCCACCGCCGAGGGCATCGCGTTCCGGTCCGTGGCGACGGGGAAGGTGCGCCGTTCAGCGAACCCGCTGAAACTGGTGTCGCCCGCGAACGTGCGCGACATGAGCCGCGTGCCGCTGGGCGTGGCCCAGGCCCGGTCGATCGTCTCCGAGTTCCGGCCCGACGTGGTGCTGGCGACCGGGGGATACGTGGCCGTTCCGGTGGGATTGGCGGCGAAGATGTGCCGGCGCCCGCTGGTGGTCCACGAGCAGACGGTGCGCCTCGGGCTCGCCAACCGCTCGCTCGCGCGGGCTGCGGCGCGGTTCGCGGTCTCGTCTGAGGCGACGCTGGAGTTGCTGCCCGAGCAGGTGCGGGCGACCGCTGTGGTGACGGGGAACCCGGTCCGGGCCGAGGTGCTGTCGGGTCATGCGGAGAAAGCCGTCGAGTCACTCGGCCTGTGGGGCTTCGAGCGGGCGTTGCCGACGGTGTACGTGACTGGTGGCGCGCAGGGGTCGCAGCAGATCAACGAGTTGGTGCGGGGCATCCTGCCGTGGCTTCTTTCCCGGGCGAACCTGGTTCACCAGTGCGGGCCCGCGAACGTGGAGGGCTTGCGGCCCGCAGCGATGGCCCTCCCGGCGGAGTTGGCGTCCCGCTACTTCCTGACCGGGTATGTGGGCGCCGAGCTGCCGGACGTACTGGCGCTCGCCGACGTGGTGGTCTCGCGCAGCGGCGCGGGCACGATCGCGGAACTGACAGCGCTCGGGAAGCCGGCAGTGCTGGTGCCGCTGGCGTCGTCGGCCGGCAACGAGCAGACCCACAACGCGCAGCATCTCGAAGCCCAGGGCGCCGCGGTGGCGCTGGTCGGCGAGGTGGACGGAGCAGGCCTGCGCGGCGCCCTGGAGCCGCTGCTTGCGGATCCGGGACGCCGCGGACAGGTGGGCCATCGGGCGCAGTTGCTGGGGCGCCCGGATGCCGCGGAGCGGCTGGTCGACGTGCTGCTAGACACTGCCAGCTGACGGGCTTGCGGCACGGGTCCAGTCGGCGCGGTCGCCGAGCAGGTTCACTGCGCTCCGCCTGCCTGCGCCTGCGCGACGGCGTCCGCGAGCGAGGCAGCCACGTGGTGGACTTCGGCCACGGTCAGGTGCTGGTGGAACGGCAGACTCAGGATCTCCTCGCCGACCTGTTCGGTGACCGGCAGCGGCCGGTACCACGGCTTGAACGCTTCCTGGAGATGGTTGGGCGGATAGTGGACGCCGACCGCGATGCCTCGCTCCTTCATCAGCCGGAACACCTGCTCGCGACGCCGCACGCGCACCACGCACAGGTGCGGGACGCTGTGGCTGACGTTCACGTCCACCAGCGTCACGCCGTCGACCGGGCGCAGCGCGTCGCGGTAGGCGCACCACAGCTCCCGCCGGGTCTTCTCCGCTTCGGCGAAGCGGCGCAGCTGGGCGAGACCGATGGCAGCGTTGATCGCGGAGAGCTGGTAGCGCAACCCGAAGCCGTCCACGGTGTAGCCGGTGGTGGCCTGGCGTTCGGCCTGCGACTGCACGACGCCGAGCATCCGCAGGCCCCGCAGCTTCCTGGCCTCGGCAGAGGTGCGCGGGATGACCGCGCCGCCCTGACCGCACGTGAGGTTCTTGATCGGCCCGAACGAGAAGCACGTCAGTGCCCCGGTCGCGCCGACGCGCAGGTGGTTGAGGCGGGAACCGAAAGCGTGGGCCGCGTCCTCGATGACGGCGATGCCGCGCTCATGCAAGGTGTCGTTGGCCGCGCCCAGGTCCACGGCCCGGCCGCCGTACAGCACCGGCAGCACCGCCCGCGTGCGGCCGGTGAGCGCGGCCAGGACCGCGTCCGGTTCCACGCACAGGGTGTCCGGGTTGACCTCCACGAAGCGGGGAATAGCGCCGACGGCGCGGACCGCCTGGACGGTGGCACAGAACGTCATGGACGGCACGACCACCTCGTCCCCCGCGCCAACGCCGGCGGCCAGCAGAGCGCAGTGCAGCGCGGCGGTGCCGGAGGTGACGGCAACGGCGTCCGGGACGCCGAGGTACCGGGCGATCTCCTGCTCGAACTGCTCGGTGACGGCGGTGTGCCCGTACTGGCCGTCGGCCAGCACCTGGCTCACCGCTTCCAGTTCCGTCCCGTACAGGTAGGGGCTGGCGTTGCGTGCGGTGTCGGGCCGCGAGGGGGTGGTCACGATGCCTCCCCGGTCGGTCGGATGATCGGTCGGAGCAGTGACGGCATCCGGGCTTGGCGTACAGCTCGATACCGGTGATGCCGGGCACGTTGCGGGCATCGGCGACCCCCTCCCACGTGGTGAGTTCGCCTTGCACGTCGAGGGGGGAGCCGAGGAGTTCCACGGCGGCGTGCGTGTTGCGCGTCGGCGTCAGATAGTCGTCGAACGGCTGCCCGAGGGCGAGTGCGATGAGGGCGCCCACGACGTTGACGCCCAGGGCGGCCTCGTGCAGGCGCGGGATGCTGTCTCCGCTCAGGCGCGGGTTGGCTTCGACGATGCGGCCCTGGCCGTCCTCGCCGAGGACGAGGTCGAAGTTCGCGGGCCCGTCGGTGATGCCCAGCGCACCGCACAGCCGCTCGGCGACTCCCTCAAGGTGGCGGTGCTCCGCCGGGGAGAGTTGCGCCGTGCTGATCCGCCGCACGACGCTCTTGCCGGGCACGAGGGCTTGGTCCTTGATGCAGGTCATGGCCGACTTGCCGTCGCGCAGGAAGAGGTCGATGGTCAGCTGCCGGCCCTGGACGAACTCCTCGGCGATCACGGTCCGGGAGGCGGAGTAGTTGCGAGCGCGGGCGATGGCATCGGGGAGGCCGTCGGGGTGGATGACGCGGGTGATGCCCTTGCTGCCCGATCCGTCCACCGGCTTGACCACGACCGGGAAGCGCAACCGTGCCGCCTTGGCGGCGACCTCGCCCGGGTCGTTCGATGCGGCCCACCCGTACCCGGCGATGCCGCAGGCCGCGACGACCTGGTGGAAGGCGGCCTTGTCCAGGCCCGCCAGGGCGGCCTCGGGGTACACGTACGGCATGCCGTAGCGCAGGCCCAGGACGCGCCAGGTGGGCAGCGCAGCGTCGGTCGCGCCGACCACGATTCCTGCGGGCCGCGTGTCGCCCAGCGCCTCGGCGATGGCATCGGCGTCTCGCGTGGAGACCGTCATGGCCGCGTCGGCGAAGGGGAACGCGGGGGCGTCCGACCGCATGTCGACGCCGACGGTCGGGATTCCTCGGCGTGCGGCCTCCTGGTAGAGGGGGATGTGCTCCTCCGATGCGCCGAGCACGAGCAGCGGGTTCAGCGGCCAGTTTCCAGGCATGCTGCTTGCCTCCTATTCGAGGTTGAGGGCGACGTGCGGTCCCGCGGCGGCGCGGTTGCGCAGCAGCGGCGCCCAGCGGTCGGGGTTTCGGCGGTACCAGTCGACGGTCTCGGCGAGGCCCTCCTGGAGGTTGCGCTGCGGCTTGTAGCCGAGCCCCTCGGCCTTGGTGCACTCCATGGCGTAGCGCAGGTCATTGGCCTGCCGGTCCGGCACGTAGGTGACGCGGCTCCAGTCCGCCTCGCACGCCGTCAGCAGCAGCGCGGTCAGTTCGCGGTTCGTCAGGTCGGTGCCGGAGCCGAGGTTGTAGACCTCGCCGGGCAGGCCACCTCGGAGCACCAGCTCGACGCCGGCGCAGTTGTCCTCGACGTGCAGCCAGTTCCGCACGTGCTGGCCGTGGCCGTGGATGGTGACCTTGTCGCCGTCCAGGAGGCTGGACACGAACCGGGGGATGACCTTCTCGGGGTGCTGGTTCGGCCCGTAGTTGTTCGAGGAACGGGTGACGCACACCGGCAGGCCGAAGGTGATGCTGTACGAGAGCGCGAGGAGGTCGCTGGCAGCCTTCGACGCGGCGTAGGGGACGGTGGGGCGCAGCGGCGCGTCCTCGGCCGCGGCCCCGACCAGCAGCGGACCGTAGACCTCGTCGGTGGACACGTGGACGAACTTCGCGATGTCCGCCTTCGACGCGGCATCCAGCAGCCTCTGCGTCCCGAGCACGTTCGTCGCCGCGAACGCCCCGGCCTGGTAGAAGGAGTGGTCGACGTGGGACTCGGCGGCGAAGTGCACCACCTGGTCGTGCTCGGCCATCAGCGTGGTCACGAGCTCCGGGTCGAGGATGTTGCCGTGGACGAAGGACAGCTTCGGCGAGTCCAGCGCGGGCCGCAGGTTGTCCAGGTTCCCCGCATAGGTCAGCGCGTCGAGGACCGTGATGTGCTCGACGTCCGCCGCGGCGACCATGCGCTTGACGAAGTGTGAGCCGATGAAGCCGGCACCGCCGGTGACGAGCAGCCGCATAAGGGCACCCCCATCCTGGAGGATCAAGCGCCCGCCCCTCACCCCTTCGTGGGACCGGTCCGCCGTGAATCCAGGACACCGCGGCACCGCGCCGGCGGGCAGGCACACAAAGGGGGCCCACAGATCACAGAACCGGCTACACACCCGCCACCTGCGGCCCTACTCTCGAACCCCGGACCCCGCCTGCCAGGAGGGTGCTCATGGCCACCGCGTCTCGATCGCGCGGGCCCAACACGGCCCTGGACCGGCTGCTGACCGCCAGCGGCTGGACCCGCAAGTCCTTCGCGCCGAGAGTGAACCAGCTGTGCGAGCAGCGCGGTCACCGCAGGGCCTACACCCATACGAGTGTCGCGAACTGGGTCGTCCGGGGAATGATCCCCGACCCGCCGGCACCGGACGCGATAGCCGTTGCGCTGGGCGAACGCCTCGGACGACCCGTCAGCCTGGCGGAAATCAGCATGTGCAGCGTCCCCGACGACAGCCCCGAGATGGGGTTGGATTTCCCCAGAGACCCAGCCGACGCCGTGCGCGGCGCCGCGAGCTTCTGGAGCACCGTGCACCGACGCGAATTCCTCGGCGGCGCCTTCGCCGTCGCGGCCTACACCACACCGGTCACCCGCTGGCTCGTACAGCCCGACGCCCGCCTGCACGGTCACCGCGGCGGCCGGCAAGTCGGCCGCGCCGATCTCGACGAGCTGTGGGCGGCGTCCAGCGACGCCCGCTCCTGGGACTCGCGCTACGGCGGCGGCAGCTGGAAGTCCAGCTCGGTCGCCGAGTGCCTGCGCTTGCGCGCGACACCGCTGCTGTCGGGCACCTACCTGGACCAGATCGGCACGGAGCTGTTCTGCGTGACCGCCGAGCTGGCCCGCGTGGTCGGCTGGTCCGCGCTCGACATGGGCCAGCACGACGCCGCGCAGCGGCATTTCATCCAGGCCCTCGCGCTCGCGCGCGCCGCCGGCGACACGGGGGTCGGCTGCCATGTGCTGACAACGATGGCTCTCCAGGCGCTGCTGCGCGGCTTCCCGGGGGAGGCGATCGACATGACCCAGGGCGCCTTCGAGCGGGCCCGGTCGTCGGCGTGCCCGCGGGTTCTGGCGTTCGCGAAGATGGTCGAGGCGCGGGCCCATGGCCGGGCTGGGGATCCGCGGGCCGCGGCGCGGGCGCTCGCCGAGGCGGAGACGCAGCTGGGCCGCGGCTGGCCCGATCCGGACCCGGAGTGGATCAGTTACATGACCCACACCCGGCTCTCCAGCGACGCGGTGGAGGTATGGCGGGACCTGGGCAAGCCGAAGGTGGCGTTCGGCTGGAACAAGCACGCTGACGCGATGCCGGCGGGGTCGTTCGCCCGCTCGGTGGGTCTGCGCCTGACCGTGCTCGGGACAACGCACCTGCAGGCGGG
>NZ_BBPQ01000018.1:106003-124084 GCF_000787855.1 Streptacidiphilus anmyonensis
GAGCTGGAGCAGGGGCTTTCGATGGGCGACCGGGCCGTGGAGATCCTTTCGCGAGTGCAGTCGACACGGGCCCGGGATTACGTCCGGCAGTACACGACGGCGCTGCAGCCGTGGAGCCGGGAGCCCGAGGTGCGGGACCTGCTGCACCGCGCGCGCACGAGGCTTGCAGCGGCGAGCTGAGCCGCGACGCTTGCCCGACTAGCTGTGCCACCTGACGTCTGAGCAGAGAAGGACCTCGTACATGCGCGTCTCCGTGATCGGCTGTGGTCACCTCGGCATCCCGCACGCGGCCGCGATGGCCGAGCTCGGCCACGACGTTGTCGGCGTCGATGTCGACCAGGCCAAGGCGGCCAGGCTCAACGCTGGCGAATGCCCCATCTTCGAGACCGGCCTGCCTGAGCTCCTGGCCAAGCACGTCGCCTCCGGGCGCCTGCGGTTCACCACGGACATCCGCGAGGCCGGCGAACACGCGGACGTGCACTTCATCGGGGTGGGAACCCCGATCGACGCCGACGGCCGCTCCTACGACACCGCCCAGGTCTACGGCGCGATCCGCCAGCTCGCACCCCACTTGACCCGCGCCTGCACCATCGTCGGCAAGTCCACCGTCACCGTCGGTACCACCGCCCAGGTCGCCGCCCTCGCCCAGCGCCTCGCTCCCGCCGGCCAAGCGGTCGAGGTCGTGTGGAACCCCGAGTTCCTGCGCGAAGGCCACGCGGTCGAGGACACCCTTCGCCCGGACCGCCTCATTGCCGGAGTCACCACCGCCGAGGGCGAGAAGGCGATCCGCGCTGTCTACGCCGGGATCCTCGACAGCGGCGTGCCGATCTTCGTCACCGACCCGCAGACCGCGGAGCTGGCCAAGGGAGCTGCCAACACCTTCCTTGGCCTCAAGATCTCGTACATCAACGCCGTCGCGGACATGTGCGAGGCCGCCGGCGCCGACGTCTCCGAGATCGTGGACATCCTGGGCATCGACCCGCGGATCGGCGCGGGCGGCATGCGACCCGGCATCGGCTACGGCGGCGGCTGCCTGCCCAAGGACGTCCGCGCCTTCACCGCCTCCGCGCGCCAGCTCGGCGCCGACCAGGCCGCCGCCCTGCTGCTCGCCGCCGAGCGCATCAACGACAACCGCGTCCTGGTCGCCATGGACCTCATCACAGTCGCTCTCGCAGCCGAGGACGCCGAGGTACGAGGCGCCCGGGTCACCGTGTGGGGCGCGGCGTTCAAGCCCGGCACCAACGACGTCCGCGAGTCCCCGGCCCTGGCCCTGGCCCACGCTCTGCAGCAGGCCGGCGCCGTCGTCACCGTCCATGACCCGCAGGCCATCACCACGGCGATGCACCGCAATCCCGAACTGGACTTCACCGACGACCTGCCCGGCTCGCTCGCCGACGCCGACCTGGTCGTCCTCGCCACCGAGTGGCCCGAGTACCAGCAGGCCGACCCGGACGCGCTGGTCACGCTGCCCGCCAACCCCGTGCTCGTGGACTGCCGCGTCGCGCTCGACGCGGAGCGCTGGCGTCTGGCGGGCTGGCGTATCCACCAGCTCGGCCGTCCCGGCAAGTAGCAGGACACACGGGCATCCTGGTCAGCAATGGAGGGACGAAGTATCCGGCGTTGCCCGGTTCTTCGGCCTGACGGGGCGTACCCTCGAACCGAGGCCGCCGCTGCTCCCCCCGTGCATCGGTGGCCTCCCACTTCTCCTTGGGAGCCCACCGAGTGGGCGTCACTTGGCGACGTCGCGCGCGGCGTAGGCGAGCAGCTCGTTCAGTCCGGCCTCGTTGGACGCCGGAGGGTGCTGCTGCCAGCGCCGGATCGTCTCGAGGGTAGTGGCGGTGACGGTGTGGGCCTGCTCGGCCAGGCGCGCGGGGAGGGCTTCCGCGTCTCCGTCGGAAGTGCGGCCGGTGATGACGACGTCGCCGAAGAGCTCGTAGTCCAGGGTGAGGCCGCGCCAGGCGCAGGCCAGGGTCCAGGCGGGCAGGTTCGACGGCAGGCCTTCGCCGGCGCCGTTGCCGTGGATCCACAGCAGCGCCTCGCGGTGGTAGACGGCCCGGTCGGGGGAGCCGCCGAGGATGCGGCGGATCTCGGCGTGGTGCGCATCGTCGGAGAGCTCGACGCTGCGGGCTTCGCCGAGCGTGGTGATCACGATCGCGTGCATGGGCTTCTCGTTTTCGGTGGTGGAGTTGTCGGTACGGGGCTATGGGAGCGCGCCGGGGTCACCGGTTGGGTAACCACTGCGGCGTCCGGTGGTCACGGGTCGGCTGCTGCGGCGCTGGTTACCTCGGGCGGTGCGGGCCGCTGACCTGGGCTGGTGACCTATGGCGCAGGGTCACCAGTCGTCTTCGTGGGTCAGTCGACGAGGCCGGCGTGGTGCGCATGGGCGCGCTCGGCCAGCGCCTGGTAGGCGAGCGCCGCGGGTGTCGCGTCGAAGCGCTGGAAGACCAGATCCTGGAGCAGTTCCTCGCGCGAGCTGCCGGGGGCGACGTGGATGCCTTCCGCGGTGGCGCGCTCGACGAGCTGCGCGTCGGTCCAGTCGGCGGCCTGGGTTCGGGTGTGGGTGCGGACGTCTTCGAGGGCGTGGCACCACAGAGGGTGCGCCTGGGCGAGCAACCTGCGAAGACCGGTCGGCTCGGTCAGGTTCTCGGCCTGGGAGACCAGGTCGAGCAGTGCGGTGGCGATGTCGTCGGGCATGGGTCAAGTGTCCATTCTGCGTAGTGGGGTGGGTTCGGCTTTTCCGTCCGAGCGGATACCGCCGCGGCCGGACTCCTGAGGCTCAGAGGGGGTCGGGCGTGCTGTTGCCGAGTTGCCGCATGGCGAGCGCGTCGTCGAGGCAGGCGTCGGCGACGCGCCCCAGGTGGGCGGCGAGGTCGTGGTTGCCCCGTGCCGCCTCCTCGGTGCGGGCCCGGTGGGCGGCGTACGCGTCCTCGAGCGCGGTGGCCGCGAGGCTGTCCGGGGTGGCCGTCGGGCTGCTGGTGCCGCACACCAGACAGGAGGCGCGCGTGTCTTCGGGGGTGCCGCAGGCGCCGCAGTCCCAGGGACTGTTCATCGGTGCGGTCCTTTCTCTGTGTGGGCAGGTTGATCGGATGGGTGCGGTCCCGGAACTCGTGGTGCCGGGACCGCCGCCGTCGGCGGCTCAGGTCAGGGCCTGGCCGATGTGCTGGACGTCGAGGGTGAGGGCGACGCGGGGGATGCGGTCCTCGCCGGTGTAGGAGCGGTGGGCGATGGCGCCGACGACCAGGACGTGGGAGCCGGGCGTGAGGGAGGCGGCGGCCTGGCGGGCGGCGTCGCCGCGCAGCGTGCACACCAGTACCGACGCGGTGACCTCGCCAATGACGGGCGGGGTGTCCGGGGCGAGGAGCAGCCGGGCGACGGGGCCATCGTCCCCCTCGCGCAGCATCACGGGGCGGGTGACCGCGCCGGTCAGGACCTGCGGCCGAGCCTCTGTCCTGGTGGCCAGGCGGGCCCCGGTCCCGAGCGCGGGCGGCGGCGGTGTGCCCGGTGGCACGTCCTGCTCGGCCTGGTGCAGCGCGGCCAAGACCGCGCCTCGCAGCTGTGCGACGCGCTCGGCCCGCCGCTCGGCGGAGCGGTCGGTGCGGGCCAGGGTGTGCTGGTGCTGTTCGGCGGCACCGAGTTCGGCTTCGGTGTGACGCAGGACGGCGCGGATGCCGTGGCGGCGGATGATCCGGCTCCACGGGTGCTGGCCGGCCTCGACGCCTTGCTCGGTGACGGCCAGTTGGACTCCCGCCCAGCCGCCGTCGGCGGCCGGGTGCAGGGCGATGTCGACCAGGACGCTGACGCGCGGGTCGTGGACGGCCTGGTAGGGGTAGCCGCGCAGCTGGGGGAAGGCGCGGGTGAGGGCGCCTCGCAGTGCGCCGGCGTCGGGGTCGGTTCCGGTGCGGCGCAGCTCGGCCAGGTGCAGGGCGAGGACGGCCAGGACCGGGACGGCCCCGTCGCCCGCGCCGTCAGGGAGGGCGACGGCGAGGTCGGCGGTGATGGCGCGGCGGTCGGTGACGCGCGCGTGGACGACGAGCCAGGCGGACGTGGGTGCGTGGACCTCTCCGGCCGGGGCGGTTGCAATGGGCACAGGACGCTCCTCTCACGACGTGGGCGCAAGTTTCATAATAGATAGATTTTGGTTGATGGTCCAGCTGTTTTCAGAAACCCGAGCCGGCTGGTGGCCCGTCAGTCATCGTCGTCCTCGCCCCGGCAGGACCAAGGGGAGCAGCCGCGCTCGTCGTCCTCGCGGGGCTCGAAGAGGGTGGTCTGACGTTCCTTCCATTCCGCGCGGGTGACGTGGTCGATGGGCGCCTGGTCGAGCGGGACGAGGCTGCGGTGGACGAACGCCTCGCCGTGCAGGGCGCTGCCGCGTGCGACGGCGCGGGCGTAGCCGTGGCGGATCGCGGCATCGAAGTCGACCGCGTCGCGCCAGTCGGGGTTGTCGAAGCCGCCGCACCCGCACGGCTCCGCCTCACGCCCCCGGCTGGTGAGGTGCGCGCACGCCTGGTCCTGGCGGCCGTTGAACCGGGTGTGAACCTCGCGGTGGTGACCGCAGCGGCAGGTGTCCCGCAGCAGCCTCAGCCTCCGGTTTCCGGAATACGGGCACGTCACGCAGGCACTCTTCGGGGTGTTTCCGAAGCCACGGGACTCCAGGAAGCGCTGGCAGTCCTGGCGGGTCCAGCCCACGTAGTGGCTGCCGCCGCCCTTGAGGAGCATCAGTGGGAACTCATGGCGGATGTAGTCGACGTCGGAGAAGCGGGCCCTGGACGCCTCGTCCGTGCTGATGCCGATCCACTGCTGGGCGAACACGCCCGCGGGCACCGCGGCCGGGTAGGGGTAGCCGAGGCGGCGGCGGACCTCCGCCTTCAGCGGGCGCACCTTGTAGTGCGCCGTGCAGGCCCTACGCATCATGAAGGCGCCCCCGTTGTTGCCGCGGATGTGGAGCGGCATCTGGGCGTAGTGCTCCGCGTCGGGGTTGACCGCGTCGTCGCGGATGTCGCCGGCGGTGACGCGGACGATCTCGATTCCGGCGGGCCGGGCGACCTCGCGCTCCAGCCGGTCGAGGTGTTCGTACACCGCGCGCGGCTCGAACCGGGTGTCGGCAAAGGCCGCAAAATCGATCTTCGGCAGGACGCCCTCGGCCGAAAGGATCAGCAGGGTCGTGGACTGCACGCCCGCTCCGAGCGACAGGCCGACGAGAGCTGGAGAGCTGGACATGAGGGAACCTCCGTTGAAGAACCGGGTGTGCGTCGGGCGGGGCGCCAGAAGGGGCACCGCGCCCGACGCACTTGGGATCACTGGGCTGGCGCGGGGCTGACCTGGATGGTCCGCGGGGTGCGGGCACGGCCGGTCCGCTCGGGGACGGGGATGCCGGCGGTCTTGAGCTGGGTCGTCATCGCGGCTGTGTCGGGGGTCGTCGGCACAGGCAGACCGGCGTCGTGGAAGAGGCGGATCATCGCGTCGACGTCGGGTTCGCGCTTGGCGTTGCCGCCGGTCCAGGTCAGTTGGTGTTCGCCGTAGATGCCGGGCGGGGCGGCGTCGAGCTTCGCCCTCGCGAGCTTTCGGATGCGGCCACCGCGGCTCTCCAGTTGCTGGCCGCGCTCGTAGTCGGCCAGCGCGGCGGCGCGGTCGGCGTCGTTGCGCACCAGGATGCTCTGCGGGGCCGCGCCGGGCGGGTCGGTAGGGGGCCAGCAGCGGGTGCGGAACCGGCAGTGGTCGCAGGTCCCGTCCAGGCCGGGGCCGTCGAAGTCGCGCGGCGCTTCGTCGGGATCCTCGACGTCGTGGACCTGCTCGACCCACCAGCGGGCCTGCTCTGCGGCGCGCTCGTCGTAGCGGAACTCCTGGGTGTGCTCGGTGCCGTTGTCGCGGTTGACGAACCGGAACCGCAGCGTCTGGACGGGGATCGGGCCGAGCCGTGCGAGGTGCCGCTGTCCCTTGACGTCCTCGAAGCCGTGCGTGCGGAGCAGACGGGCGTAGGTGTAGAGCTGGCGCAGCTCTGCGGCCGTCGCCCCGTACTTGATCACCCGGTCCCACACGAACGTGCTCTTCGTCTTGAGGTCCTCCACCACGACGCCTTGCCGTTCGCTGGCGGTGGCGTGGACGCGGGGGCGGTGGCGTTCGGGCAGACGGCGCGCGGTGGCCTCGTCGAACTGGACGACGTCGATGTGACCGCGGATCAGCTCGTCGGCGACGGTGCGCTCGACCTGCCACCCGTAGCGGGTGCGGGCGGCCGTGAGCAGGCCTTCGTGGATGTAGGTGCCCAGGATCGCTGTGCGTTTGTCGGCCTCGTCGGTGGGCGGGGTGCCGGCGAGGATGTAGGCGGCGCGGCGCTGGCAGACGGTGTCGGACGCGCCGAGCTGCTTCTGCCGCGAGCGCGGGCGGTCGGCGTCGACCTGGTGCGCGGCCTCCCAGACGGAGACCGGTGCGACGGTGGCGGTGGACATGAGCGTGCTGTCCCTTCCGGGGAAGAGGCAGGGGCGCGGCCCCGGCATGTGGGCCGCGCCCCTGCGGGGTGCTGGGATCGGTGGGCGACGCAGTCGAACAGCCGCGCCGCCGGTTGGCGGGAAGAAGGTCAGGTCGCCTCGGGGTCGGCGTCGGCGTCGGCGTCGGCGGGGGCGGGGGGCTGGGCGCGCTGGGCGGCGGCGCGGAGCTTGTCGGCGTCGCTGCCCGGGTCCGTCAGTTCGCTCGGCGGGGCCTCCAGCTCCTCCTTGCGCAGCCGGATCGCGGCCTGGACGACGGCGGCCTCTTCTCGGGTGAGGCCGGACTTCTCGGGAGAGGTCTCGCGCCACAGCGCCTTGAGCGCTTCTACGTCGCCGGACTGCGAGACGCGGCCCAGCCACGGCCGGGTGCGGTCGGCGGCCAGGGCGGTGACCTGGCGGGGCTGGGTGTCCACGGAGCAGCCGAGCCGGGTGAAGATGAGGTCCTCGACGTCCAGCGCGGGGAGAGTGAGCGGCTTGCCCGGTTCCACCCGCAGCCGCAGCGAGCGGGTCTTGATGACCTGCGGGGGCTGCTCGCGGCGCAGCCGCACCCACAGCGAGCAGTCGAAGCCGAGATCCCTCTGGGCCTGGACCTTCCACTCGGTCATCACCTTGTTGCCGCGCTTGACCGGCTTGCCGTCCTCGTCGATCGCGGTGACCTCGCGTCCGCGCGCGGTGACGATGACGATGCCGGGGAACGTCTGGAGCAGGTAGAGGACCTGCTGCCAGCGTTCGTTGGCGTCGTTCCACAGGTTCATCGCGACGTCGATCGGCGCGTCCGGGTCGGCGGCGAGGGTGCGGGCGTTGTACTTGCTGCGCCGGGCGCGCTCGTGGGTCCAGGTGGTGAGCATCCGCCACAGCGCGGTGGCGGTGTCCAGCACCAGGACCACGGGCGGCTCCTTGGCGGCGGCGGCGCGGCGGGCCTCGGCGTGGACGGCCTCGATCTGCTCGCGGATGTCGCGGAACGTCCCGTCGTGGTCGACGATCTCGAAGTTCGCGCCCTCGATCGCGGCGTACTCGTCCGCCGACCCTTCGGCCAGGTCGACCCAGTACGTCTGCCCGATCCGCTCCGAGGCGGAGAACTTCGCGGCGGCGTAGGTCTTGCCCGCGCCCTCCTCACCCTCGATGAGAAGGAAGGGCCAGGGCACCAGCCCGGTGGGCTTGCGGGTCTTGAGCTTCACGGTCATCTCGGATGCCTCCTCGTGGCAGTTGGGGGTTGCGTCCGGCCGGATTTGGCCGGACGCAGAGGGGCGGGAAGTCAGGTCGATTCGTCGGTGCGCGCCGTCCGGCCCGGCCGGGGTGCTTTGGTCGGCCGGGCGTGAAGGGTGTGAAGGGTGCGGGCGAGCTGGTGCTGCTGCGCCCGCAGCTCGGCGGACGCGTCCGCGTTCATCGGCCCGCCCGCATCGGCGGCGCGAGCACGTGGGCGAGCAGCCGAAGCGCCGCCGGCCTCTCGGCCAGGTGCTGCGCGGTGAACACCACCAGCGCGCGCAGCAGCGCCGCGTGCGGGAGCCCTTCGGGGTGGATCTGGGACTGCGCCCAGGCGGGAGCGCCCTCCAGCCCGGTCAGGGCGGCGGCCGCGAGCGCGGAGCGGGTGGCGACGTGCCCGCGCGCGGCGTTGTCCAGGACCTCGGCGGCGATCACGGCCGGGGCGGAGTCGGTGACGCGGTCGTCGTCGGGGAAGGCCAGAGCAAGCGCGGCTTCGGCCAAGGGCTGAGGGCGCTTCTCGTCGCGGGCGATCTGGAGCAGGAACGAGACGTCGGTGGTGCAGGGCATCAAGGTCTCCGGTGTCAGGTGCCCCGGGGCCGCCGCGGGCGGCCCCGGGCGGAGCAAGAGGGAGGGGGATCAGCAGCAGGTGGCCGCGCAGCCGTCGCCGAGGACGGGCAAACGGGCGGCCAGGTGCGGGAGCCTGCGGGGCGGCTGCGCGAGCGCGAGTGCGACCTGGCGCTCCAGGTGCGCGAACTCGGGTGTCTCGTCCGCGAGGACGATGCCGGGCTCGGGCGCGCCGGGCCGCTTCGACTCCTCGATGAGCTGCGCCATCGACCAGTCGGGGCGGAACGTGTCGCCACGGACCTGCTCGACCCGGGCGATCAGCGCGGCGTACCGGGGGCGGCGCGCCGCGCCGAGCAGCAGGTCGCGGCGGGCCGACAGGAAGCACAGCGAGCAAGAGCAGCGGCTGGTGCCCAGCCAGTCGTTCGCGCCGGGCCGGGAGTCGTACGTCCAGTGGTGCGGCATGCCGGTGCGGGCGTGCAGGGCACGGACGTCGTCCTTGGTCCAGGCTTTGACGGGGCTCCACTCGTCGACGTGCCGCACGCCGTTGCGGTGCACGTGGCGGTAGGCGGGGCGCTCGGCGCGGGCGCGCGACTCCTCGGCGCGCAGCCCGAGCACCTTCAGGCGGCGCACGGGCCGCCGCAGCTTCACCGCCGTCGGAGCGCCGGCCAGCCCGAGTGTGACCTTGAGCTGGTTGATGACGGGGGTGAAGGCGGCTTCCTCGACGGCCTCCTTGAACTGGCGGGTGCAGTAGCGGGTGCCCAGGCGCGGGAAGCGGCCGTAGGCGGCGGTGTAGGTGAGCAGGTCGTAGACCACCGGCTCGGGTCCGGTCGTGAGCTTGGTGCCGACCAGATGCCGACCGGCGGGAACACCGCAGAACAGGCTCTGCGCCGCTGCCATCCCGGCCGCACCGGGGTGCAGGCGGCCCGCGCCGTCGTGGACGTCGGGCCAGTCGGCCGGTCCCAGCGTCGCGTGGAAGGTCCACACCCGGTCGGCGACGCCGGCGGCCTGGGCGGCTCCCATCAGCTCGTGCACGGCCGCGAAGGAGTCCCCTCCGCCGGACAGGTTGACGCTGATCACGTCGTAGTCGGCCAGGTCGGGGGCCGGTGCGCGGGTGACCGTGCCGACCGGCCAGGCCTCGGACACGGCAGTGTCGTACGGCATCACGTGGCTCCGTTCGTGGTCCGGGCCGCCCCGGCGGCCCGGCGGGGGTGCTGGTCAGCGATCACGCTGGGGCGGGATGTTGGTGCGCGGCTCCGGGGAGCGGCGCGGGTGCGGGATCTTCGGGATGACGGGCTCGTTGTCGGGGTGCGGGCTGGTCATGGCAGGGATTCCTTCGGTGCGGGGGCGGTCAGTCGGGGATGCGGTCGGCGCGCAGCAGCAGCGGGCCGGTGGGGATCAGGGCCGCGCCGCGCCGGTGCGCGAGCGCGGCGGGCTTGTGGGCGCGGCGCCATGCCTCGGTGCGCGCGTCGCGTGCGGTGGCGGCCCGGACGCGGAAGGTCTGGGTGCCCTTGAGGCGGTCGCGGGGGCCGCGGAAGGGGATGGTGACCAGCCACAGCGGCAGGTCGTCCCGGGAAGGTTCCACCTGGTTCCTCCTGTGGTGCGATGCGCCCGGCGCGGGTCGCGGGGGCGCGGCGGGGCAGCGCCCGGGTGCCGGGCGCTGGTCGGTAGGGGTAGAAGGCGGGGCCGCCGCCGTGTTCGGCGGCGGCCCCGGTGCGCGATGGGGGAGTTGACCGGTCAGGCGGCCTTGGCGAGCTTGCTGCGGGAGGCGGCCAGGGTCTTCGGCGCGGCCTTGGCGGCGGGCTTCGGGAGCGGGCCGGTGATCTCGGCCTCGACCTCGGACAGGGTGTAGCCCTCGGCCGCGAGCAGCCGCAGCCACTCCTTGACCTGTGCGCGGGGGTGGTCCCACGCGCGGTCGTCGAGGTTGAACTCAATGACGGCGGCGACGTGGGCGAGCAGCAGATTCGCGCTGCGGCGGCCCTTCATCGCCTTCGCGATCGAGCCGTCGAAGGGCAGGTCCCGCGCACCGACCTTCGGCTCCGGAACACTCAGAAACCGGGCCACGTACGCGAGTTCGCCCTTCTCCGCATACCGGCGGCTCCCCTCGCCCTTGTGGAGCAGGTGGGACAGGCAGAACAGCTGCGCCGCTTCAGAGACCTTGGGCCGCGCGACCAGCTCGGCGAGGAACTGGTGACGCACCGTACGGGCGGCCTTCCACGCCTTGTTGTGCGACACCACCCGGCGGTGCCGCTCCTTGTCCGCGTCGCTGCGCGGCTGCACCGGCTTCTTCGGCAGCTTGTGGCCGTGCGCGACCGGGTCCAGGCACACGAACACCGCCTCGCCGGTCTCACTGTCGATCCGGGCCGCGTGCCCGGGGCAGCCGGCGTGCCTCTCGGCCGTGACCGGTCCGCCGAGCTGGGTGTGCAGCTGGGCCAGGTCGTGCTGCTTCGGCTTCTCCCCATACCCGTAGTACGGCTGCGCGGCCACGACCTTGACCTTGGCGGCGTCCAGCTCCGCCCGGACGGCGGCGGCGCGCTCGATCACCTCCAGCTCGCCGCGCAGCCGCGCCATGGCGTGCTGCCAGTGGCCGCGCCCGCCGTCGCGCGCGTCGTTGTTCTTAGCCTCGTCCAGGACGGAGGTGGCGCTGGGCACCTTCTCGACCTCGACCAGGTCGGCCATCTGCTCCAGGTCGTAGCCGGACGCGGTGGCGGTGCGCAGCGACTTCTGCGTGAGCTTACGGGCGCGCTGCGCGGCGGCGACCTGGTCCGGGGTCAGTCCGAGAGCCTTCGCGGCGCGGGTGCGTCGCTGGGTGTCGTCGTCGGTGAGCAGGCTCAGCTGGGCGACGGCGTTGACGTCGTCGCGCGCGGTCATCGCCTCACGGTGCTTGTTCTCGATCAGGGACAGCAGGACCGCTTCGGCCTCGTCGTCGCCGATCTCGTGCACGATCGCGGGCACCAGCCGCACCGGCTCCTCGTTCTTGCGCGCCTTCGCGGCGGCGGCCTGGGCGGCGAGCATCCGGCGCTGGCCCTTGAAGACGCCGAACTTCCCGTCGGCGAGCTGCCGGACGCCGATCGGCTCGCGGACGCCGACCTCCTCGACGGACTGGAGCAGCTCGGCGCTCGGCTCGGGGTTGTCGGTGCGGACGTTGGCCGGGTCGCGGACGAGCTGGTCCGGGTGGATCTCGACGTAGGTGCCGATCGCGGCCGGGCGGGTCGCCGCGACCGCCGTGTCGGCGATCGCGGCCGGGGTGTCGTCGGTGCTGGTGGGCTGGCTGGTGGTGCTGGCCACGGGGGCCTCCTTTGGAGCGGTGGTCGTCGTGTCCGGGGTGCCACCCCCTGACAAACTCAATAATAGATGGATTGACGTTGAGGGGCCACCGATTTTCCGGATGGCCCCTCACCTGCGGTGATGCCACGTCAGCCCGTCCGCGCCGCCCCAATGGCCGGGCGACCAAGGAGCCCTGCGGACGGTCGGTGCTGCGGTCAGCTGGTACCGCCCTCGCAGGCTTCGTCGTCGGAGACCTGATGGCCGGCAGTGGTCGGCGTCCGCGAGCTCCGGGTGAGCGTGCGGCGCAGCTCCGCTTCGTGCTCGTCGGCCCGTGCGCCGTGGACGCTCTCGTACGCGGCCGGATCCAGGGCGTCCGTGTCCGCGAACAGCGAGCGGGCGGTCTGCGGGAAGGCCCGGATGAACAGCCGCACGTACAGGCAGAACGCCGAGGGGGCGAGCGGGGCCTTGAGGGCGGAATCCAACAGAACGGCGATCATCTCGGCCGTCGTCCCGGGCCGGGTGTCCTCCCCGGCGGCCAGCCGGTCGAGCAGCTCGGCGGCGTGGGCGCGGTACAGCATCTCGCACGAGTAGGTCCGGTCCAGGGTCGGGCGCACGAGGGTGAATCCCGCGCGCCAGATCGGCCCCCGGCCCGTCTCGCCGTGGCGGTGCTGGGCCTTCTCGATCTCCTCCTCGGCCCAGTCGAAGACGGCGCACAGGGACGCGGTCTCCTCCAGGGCCTGGCAGATGCTCTGGGCGGTCGGTGTGGTCATGGTGGTTGCCCTTCTGAGGTGTCGGTGCGACCGGCCCGGAGAGAGCCAGCAGCGGGATGGGTTGCCCTTCTTGCGGGGCAGGTCCGGGGCTGGGGCGGGGCGTGCGCACGACCCACCCGGCGCTCAGCGGTCGGGGTGGGGCCGAACGTCGCGCCTTCCGCGCCCGTCTGGTGGTGTGCGGGATGCGCGTCGTACGGGAGCCCTGCCGTCGGGCTAGGCCCCGTGCATGTCAGAACTCGCCGACGACGCGCAGCCGGACGCACCAGCGCCCCGGGCGCACTTCGTGCAGCGCGGTGGTGGTGGCGCCGCGCAAGTCGTCCTCGTATTCGTGGTCGATCCACGCGAGGGTGCGGGTCTCCGCCTGCTCGCCGCTCTCGGCGTCGATCTCGTACACGGCCTCCGCGTACGTCGCGTCGTCCGCGATGGTGGCCGGCTCGGTGTGCTCGGCGTTCCATCGGCTCTCCGGGACGTCAGGCAGAGCGGTCGGGTAGCGAGTGGGCATCGGCCCTCCTAGTCGTTCGTGGTGCTCGGCGTCGAAGCGTGGACGGGTGTCCGCGCGGGGCGCGCCCTGTGCGGCCGTTGTGGGCAGGGGGCGTGCGGGCGTGCGGGCGTAGCGAGGGTGAAGCCGCGGCGGCGCAGTGCCTGCGTGGTGAGGCGGATGCGGCGCTCGTCGGCGGGCCGTCCCGCGCTGCCGCGCAACCGCCACCGGCCGCCGGGGCGGGGCGACCAGCCGATCGGTCGCAGCGCCGGGCTGACCAGCGCGGCGGGGTACGGGCACTCCAACTCGGTGCCGTGCTGCTCGGTGTGGCTGAGGTTCACTTGTCCTCCTCGTGTTGGGGCGCGCACCGGCGCAGCGTGCGGGCGTGCCGGTGCGCGCGATGGGTGGTCAGCTGTCGGGAGTGAGGCGGATGGTCTCGCCGCTCGCGCCGTAGATCTTGATCACTCCGGCGGCGTCGACGGTGACGGCGGTCCCGTCCGGGCACGACGCGTCGGACAGGGCGTCCTGGACGACGTGGGCGCGGGCACGGGTCAGGTACGGACGCCAGACGTGCCGCGCGCCCTGGACGACAAGGGCCGTGTCCCAGCCGTCGCCGGTGAACGTGGCGGCCCAGTCGACGGGCTCTCCGGGGGCGAGCGTGCGGGCGTCTGGGACGGCGGTCCAGCGGATGCGGACGTGCTCGTACGGGGCGGGGCCGGTGGTCGTGATGGTCTGCCCGGTGCGCAGCACGGTCGTGCCGGGGCTCATGATTTCGAGCGCCTCGGCGACGTACTCGGCGGGCATCTGCCCGTCCGGGTCGGCGAACGGATGCACGGTCCAGCCGGTGCCGTCGTTCACCTCCATGCGGAACAGCGGGTGCCGGGCGGCCTCGCCCAGCCAGGAAGCGACCCAGCGGGCGCGCTCGTCGGGGATGTCGTCAGGGGTGGGGCAGGGGCCCGGCGTGCGGGCGAGCGTGGTCGACACGGGAACTCCTCGCGAGTGTTGGCGGCTGGTCCGGGGCTTAGTGCGCCGAACCACTGCGGTGCGACGGGCCGTCGGTCGCCGGGCGGCGGCGCAGCCGGCCTTTCTGCCGTCGGGCCGGGGCCGCCCGGCAGGGGCGACCCCGGGGTGAGTCAGCGGCGGGGGGTGAAGCGGTACGCGCCGTCGCGGGTGAACACCTTCAGCTCTCCGGCGCGCTCGGACATGTCCACGTGCCCGGACAGTTCGCGCAGAGCGGCGGTGATGTCCTCGGCGGTGCTCGTGGTGCGGGGATCGCTGTTCCACCGGCTGTCCGGGGTGAACAGGGCGCTTGCGCCCGTGAACTCCCGCGCCCAGTCGATGCGGGCCCCAGCGGAGAGCGTGCGGCAGTCGGCCACCGGGGTCCAGCGCAGGCGCGGCGCGGACACCGCGCCGCTCGCGGTCCACTCCACGGGGGTGCCGTTGCGCAGGGTGGCGAGCGTGCGCGCCACGGTCCACGCGGACGTCTCGCCGTCCGGGTCGGTCAGCGGCGCGCGCTGCCAACCGGCCTCGGCCAACTGCTCCGCCCGGAACCGCGCGGCCGGGGCGCTCCCCAGCCAGGAGGCCACCCAGTCGGCGCGCGCGTCCCCGGTTCGCGTGTGCGGGTAGGGGCCGTGCGGGCCGAACTGCGGGTGGATCTCGGCCGCCTGGTTGTCCAGCACCCGAAGCAGTGCTTCCCGCTCCCTGCTCTCCTCGGGGGCCTCGACCTGCTCGGCGGCGCTGGTTTCCGGGGAGGCGGGCGGCTCGATGGCGAGCGGTGCCGGGGCCTCCTCGGCGGCCGGGCTCGGCTCGGCTACCGGTGCGGGCTCGGGCGCGGCCGGGGCCTCGGGCGGCTCCTCGATCATCGCCAACAGCTCGTCCACCATCCGCTGCAACTCGGCCTGAGCGGAGGTGATGCGCTCGCGGGTGTAACCGAGCTCGCGGGCCTGGCGGCGCTCCATCGCCCCCAGCCGGTGCAGGTTCGTGCGGGCCTGGTCGGCGCGCTGGCGCAGCGCCTCCATGGGCGTGATCTCCGGACGCGGGCCGGGGCACTGGTCGGACCGGTGGCCCTGGCGCATGGTCTTGCGCGCGCCTCGCCCGTGCTGGTCGCACTCCGGGTCGGCCCGCATCGGGTCGACGAGTCCGCACGCCTCCTGCGGGCACGGGCACTCGTCCTCGATCTCCGTCCCCGCGAAGCTGCGCCCGATGTGGCTGCCCGGGAATTCCGGGGCGGCGTGCGGGCGCTCCGCTCCGCCGTCGGCGGTCCTCTGCTCCTCCGGGGTCGGAGCGCTCTCCTCGGCGCGCTCTGGCTCCGGAGCGGCCGGGGGCTCGATGCCGGCGTGGGGGCCGGGGTCGACGTCGGGCCGCTCCTCGGGCGCGGCCGTCTGGGTCGCGTCGGCCGGGGCGTCGTCTTCGACCGGCGCGACCGGGTCGGCCTGCTCGACGGTGTCGGTGGGCGCGGGGGCCTGCTCGGCGGGGACGGGGAGCGGGCTGCCGAGCGCCCAGGCGAGCACGTCGGCGGCGTGCGGGCTGAGCGGGTTTCCGGTGGTGGGCGTGGCGGGGGAGCGGTGATCGGTCACGGGGGTGCCTCCTGGGCAGGGCGGGGCCGTGTCCCCCGGCGCTCGGCCGGGGAACACGGAAAGTCAGGGGTCGCGCCGGGATCGGCTCGGCGGCCGGTGGTGGGTGCTGGGGCGGCGGTCCCGCCCCAGCACCGGGCGGGGTGGGTCAGACCAGCGCCATCGCGGCCAGCGCTTGGGCTTCGAGCTCGTACGCGGCGTCGGCGTCCTGGAGGGTCTGCGCGGTGGCGGTGATGGCCTGGAGGATGCCCCCGGCGGTGGGCTGCCCGCCCCGGATGAAGTGGTTCAGCACCGATGCCTGCACCGCCTCGGAGAACCGGAACTTCTTCGAGATCACCTCGATGGACTTGGCGGGGTCGGTCACCTCGCGCCCGGCCTGCCGCTCGATCTCGCGGAGCTTGGCCTCGACGTACTCCCGGTCCAGAAAGGTGGTGACCGCGTCGCGGGTCTGGGCCTGGATCAGCGCCAGATACTTCTTGTCGGTGTCCTCCGAGATCCGGATGAGTCCCTCGTCCATGCGCTCGCCCAGGTGCGTCTTGCGGTAGGCGTCCTTGGTGATCGTGAGCCCGTTGGTGCACACCTGGACGGTGACGCGGGGCGTCACGGTGTACGCGCCGGACCCCACCTCGCTGTTGGTGAGCACGAAACCCGCGCTCACGATGGGCAACTGGTCGCCGGTCTGGCCGTTGAACGGGCTCCGGTATCCGCGCAGCAGCTCGGGGGCCATGACGCGCACGTCCTCGGACTCGACGCGGACGACCATGCGGCGGTCGGACAGGTCGCAGCCGGTGATCTTGATCGGGTGCCCGCTCTCCCGGATGCCCGCCAGCGCGGACACGAGCACGTCGAAGTTGTCGATGCGCCGGTAACTGTCGCTGAGGACAGCGCGCAGCACGCCGATACCGCCGTCGCCGTCGCCCGGGGTGAACGTGCGCAGCATCAGGCGGCGCGACGGGTCGGCCCCCAGCCACCCGTTGACGTTGGCGTCGTACAGGCTGGGCAGCTGCTCGCGCAGCTTGCGGAGGTAGGCGCGCGGGATGCCGAGCTTCTCCGCGATCCCCTCGTCAGCGATGGAGGTAGGCCGCAACGGCTGGTCGGTTCGGGTGACGCCCTCGGTGCTGAGCACGTGGGCGTTGTCGGTCAGCAGCAGGTTCCCGCCCTCGGCGCGCATGCGCTCGGCGGGGACGACCATGTCGGCCTTGCGGGCGTGCTGGTGGTGCAGTGCCTCCACCAGGTCGCGCAGTTCGGCGTTGCGGGCGGTGCCCGACCCGTCCGGGCCGGGAGTGACGACGGCCGCGCGGCCGGTGAGCTGCTGGTCCTGGTCCTGCATGGTGTGTCTCCTTGCGGTAGTTCGTCAGGTGCCGGGGTGCCATCCCCAACAACTCCATAATAGATAGATTTGCGAGCGTGGGCCACCGAATTTCCCGGCGGCCCCCACCGGCAGAGCTACGCGGCGGCCTGGTCGCCGTCGTCGGCCGCGTCCCGCCACGCGCCCGGCTGCGCCGTCACGCTGGACGGGCGTACGAGGGACAGGATGAGGCGGCGGTCCTTGTAGAGGGTGAGCCGGGTGTCCTTCTCCCCGGTCCTCGGATCGGCCGACTCTGTGATCTCCTGCACCCAGTAGCGGCCCCACGCGCTCACCTGGGTGCCGTGGTACTCCACGTACTGCCCGACTCCGGGAAGCTCGGGTTCGGCCAGCGCCCCCACCGCGCGCCCGGCGTCCGCGATCGGCACGTCACGGCCCGTCAGGGCCGGGCCGGTGTGCCCGTTGCGCACCCCGATCACGTACCCCAGGATGAACGCGCGCCGCGCCACCCGCTCCGTACGCTCCGACCGATGCGCTCCGCCGAACCTGCACCGCACGCGGCTCACGATGGCCGCCCACGCGGTGTGGGCCTGCATCTCCTCCGACTCGGTGTAGGGCTCCGGCTCCGGCCGGCCTGGCGACTGCTGCGGGCTTGTCCCGAACGTGGTGCTCATGACTCCTGCCTCCTGCTCGCTGCTCTGGTGGGCGCGGGGCGCGCTCGGCGCGCCCCGCGCAAGGGTCCTGGGAGGGGGTCAGACGAGACGGCGGGTGCGCAGGAACTCCGCGACGCGGTAGGCGACGACGCGGGCGGCGTTGCCCTTGACGCGGCGGTCCTCTCGGACGCTGCCGATGATCCGGCGGCCGGTCTCGCCCTCGAAGATGATCGAGTACTCGAACTCCTCGGCGAGGGGCATCACCACCAGCACTGGCCCGGCCAGCGTCGGCAGCTGAAGCGCGGTCATGTTCTCGTCCTCGTCATGCAGGACGCGGGCCCCGGCCAGCAGCGACGGGAGCGGCAGGAAGGTGGCGATCCGGCGCGCCGTGTCCGCCTGCGCCGACTCCGGGCCACGGGCGACGGAGGAGACGCGGGCCTGAGCAATGATGATCTCCACTTGGGGAGTCCCTTCGGTTGTCCAACGGTTTCGGTCGGTCCTCGGTGCCAGCGAGGAACTATGTAAAGAATAGATCGACGGAGCGGGGAACGCCAGCGATTTTCCAGCGCGCCGCCGGGGTTCACCCGTTCAGACGCGGGGCGGCCCACCGTGAAACACCCCGTGAAACGCCCCGTGAGACAGGGAGGGAGACACCCCGTGAAACACCCCATGAAACGCGCTGCGCGGCACCTTGCAGAGCGGGAGCGTTACGCCTGGTCAGTTGGGCTGCGCGCGCTCCTTCTTGGTCTGACAACCCCCTTTTCGCGCGCCCTGCACCCCTTGTGTGTGGT
>NZ_BBPQ01000017.1:0-3661 GCF_000787855.1 Streptacidiphilus anmyonensis
TCGCGCCATCAAGGCCGGCCGCGTCTGGACCAATTGCTATCATTTGTACCCTTCTCATGCAGCGTTTGGGGGCTTCAAGAAGTCCGGGATCGGGCGGGAGAACCACAAGATGATGCTGGATCACTACCAGCAGACCAAGAACCTGCTGGTCAGCTACTCCGACAAGAAGCTCGGCTTCTTCTGATGCCGCCCGCCCCGCGCACCGCGCGGGTGGAGCTGACCGAGCCGGCCGCCGCGCTGCTGCGGCGGCTGGCCGGGCAGCATGGCCCGCTGATGTTCCATCAGTCCGGCGGCTGCTGCGACGGCAGCGCGCCGATGTGCTATCCACGTGACGAGTTCCGTGTCGGTGCGCAGGACGTCCTGCTCGGACGCGTTGGGGACGACGACACGCCGTTCTGGATGAGCGCCGACCAGTTCGGCTATTGGCAGCACACCCACCTCACCGTCGATGTCGTCCCCGGCCGCGGCAGCGGCTTCTCTGTCGAGGCACCGGAAGGCGTCCGCTTTCTGATCCGCTCCCGGCTGCTCAGCGACGCGGAACAGGCCCGCATCGACGCCGAACCGCCGCTGCCCAACGGAGCTGACCACGAGCTGTGAGCGCGTGCCCAACGGGCCCGTCCCGTCCGTTGTGTGCGGGAGGACGGGCCCGATGGGTGGGTGTCGATTGTTACTGGGCGGCTGTTCCGCCGGGGTACCGAGGTGGGTGCCTCGCGGCGCTACATCAGGTCTCGGAAGCTCAAGCCCAGTTCCGCGCCCGGATCGAAGCCCTCGGCTTGAGCCTCGCTGGTGATCACGATCCTTCCGGCTCGCTTCTTCGGTCCGCGTGCGGGGAACAACGCCACCTTGACGCCGAAGCTGCGCAGGATCTCGCGTCGTTCGGCGTTGTCAGCGGCACCGCGCCACCAGTCGGCCACGGTCCTACCGGTGGGGACCGTGTACCAGCCGGCGGGCTTCTCCGGCGTGGCCTGGGCCTCCTGGAGTTCTTCGCCGAGGCGGGCGTATTCGCGGCGGAACCATTCGGCGTCGTCGGGCAGGTCGTAGAGCCCGGTGGCGCGGTCGTCGCGCAGGCGTTCGCGGTCGGCCTTCAGGTCAGCGATGCGCTGTGCCATGCCGTTGCCGGGTTCGTAGACCTTCCGGGACTCGGAGGCTGGGCCGAATGTGGCGAGGAACCAGTTGGTCACGTAGGTGTCCATGACGGGCATGGCAATGGTGGGCGACGGTTTGCAGTCCTGCGACTGGGGCAGGCCGAAGCTTCGTCCCTTGCATCCCAGGGCCGGTACCCGCTGCAGGTCCGCGTAGGAGCAGCCCGAGCGGTAGAGCCGTTCGGCGCAGACCCCGCACCAGGCCAGTCCGGACAGCAGCATCATTCCGCGTGGTCCGCGCTTGTCCGTGATTGGCCGCCGCTCGACCTTCTCCCGTAGGGCCGCTTGTGTCGGCCGGTCCCACAAGGGCGGGGCGACCCGCACAGGGCGGCCGTCGTTGCCGAGTACCGGCTTGCGCTTGTGGACGAGGTACCCGAGCGCGGCATCCGATAGCAGGATCAGCCGGATGCCCTGCCCAGTCCACGGTGTGCCCTGCGACTCCTGCCCGTACATCGTTCGGGACCAGTCGGCCGGGGAGGGCACACAGGCCCGGTTGAGCCGCGCAGCCTCGCTGTACACCGTGGTCCCGTTGGCCTCATCGGCGAGAATACGTCGGGCCACTTCCCGGATGACAGTCGAGGAGTCGGGCTCCAACTCCGTTCGGTCGATCTTTGTTCCAGCACGAAGCCGCACATGGACATATCCGTACGACGGCCGGTGGGAGACCTGCCCAGCCTTACGCGCACGCGCGGCCTCCTGTCGGATCCGCGTCCGGATGCTGCGGTGTTCGATCTGGGCACCGAACAGCTTCATCGTGAACTCCATCTCCTGGCCCGGGTCGCTGAGGTCCCACCACCCCAGGTGGTCGGCCGTGAGCAGCCTCCGCCCCGCTGCGGCATTCTCCCGGGCCAACCGCAAGCCCTCATACACATCGCGCCCCAGCCGGTCCACCGCGGACGCGGCAAGCCCGTCGAACGGCCCCTGCTCCAACCGCAGCCACGGCCCCAACTTCGGCCGGGTGAAGGGGTCGGTGGCACCCGAGACCTCCCAGTCGTCGGCCCAGGCGACGACATGTCCTCCCTCCCGGGCGGTCACTTCCAAGATGAGATCCCGCTGCCGGGCCGGGGACGACGTGGCCCCCAGGACCCGGGAGAGGCGACGGACGCCCAGAAGGCACCGACCGCACCCGTCATACGGTGTAACAGGGGCATCGTTCGTACTCGTCACGAAAGCCATGATTCCCTCCGCATCAGGCCCGCACCAATACCCCACATAGGGGAAGTAGGCGCACGCCGCCTTCGGCGGCTACAAGAAGTCCGGGATCGGGCGGGAGAACCACAAGATGATGCTGGACCACTACCAGCAGACCAAGAACCTGCTGGTCAGCTACTCCGACCAGAAGCTCGGCTTCTTCTGATGGGCACCGGCCCGCGCACCGCGCGGGTGGAGCTGACCGAGCCGGCCGCCGCACTGCTGCGACGGCTGGCCGGTCAGCACGGCCCGCTGATGTTCCACCAGTCCGGCGGCTGCTGCGACGGCAGCGCGCCGATGTGCTATCCGCGCGGCGAGTTCCACGTGGGCGCGGGCGATGTGCTGCTGGGCGTCGTCGACGAGGACACGCCGTTCTGGATGAGCGCCGACCAGTTCGGCTACTGGCAGCACACCCATCTGACCGTCGACGTCGTCCCCGGCCGCGGCAGCGGCTTCTCCGTCGAGGCGCCGGAAGGCGTCCGCTTCCTGATCCGTTCCCGGCTCTTCACCGACAGCGAGCAGGCCCGCATCGACGCCGAACCGCCGCCGCCGACCGGAGCCGACCACGAGCTGTGACGGCATCCCTGACGGGCCCGGTTCCGTGCCCGCGACGGATCGGGCCGGCTGTGGTTCTACGCCGGCACCGGCGGCACCGATCACGTCTTCCGGCCGCGCACCCTCATCGGCGCCGGCTGGCAGGCCGACGACCTGCTCGCCTGAAGCCCACCCGCACGTGTAGACGGCGGCCCGAGGTGCGAGGCCTCGGGCACGGTGCGCTGACCCACCTGCCGCTCACCCACCGGCACCCCGACCACGTCGGCTCGGCTACGGAGGTGGGCGTCGCATGCGGCGGGCCTGCTCTCCGCTCGAAAGGGGAGAGCAGGCCGAGGGCCGAGCAGGTCGTCAGTCGGAGAAGTGCGCCTGCGGGCTGAAGGCGATGGCGCCGGAGGGGGAGGCCGTGATGGTCGCCGACGTGGAGTACGTGTGTCCGTTGACGCCGCGGAAGGGGAACGGGCCGTGGTGGCCGGCCGCGCAACCGAGGTTCACGTGCTCGACCTCCTGGTTGGCCGTGTCGTCCCACAGGGTCAGGTCCGCGCTCTGGCAACCGCGGTTGCTCAGGATGTACGCGTCCGGCTCCACGTAGGCGCCGCTGGAGCTGATGCACGCTTCGAGCTGCGCGGTCGTCGAGCAGCCGCCGCCGGACGAGTCGGGGCGGACGGTCGAGGCGCTCGCGGGTGTGGCGAGGGCGGCCAGGGCGATCACCGCCGTGATCGCGGTGGCCGTTCCGGAGCGGCGGGTGGGGAGCGGGACATGGCGGGGGTTCCTTG
>NZ_BBPQ01000017.1:3681-4843 GCF_000787855.1 Streptacidiphilus anmyonensis
GGCGCTCGGGGGGGGGGGGGGGCGGCCGGGGCGATCACCGCCGTGATCGCGGTGGCCGTTCCGGAGCGGCGGATGGAGAGCGGACTCATGGACGGGGTTCTCCTTGGTCGAGGGGCGCGGGGACGACGTCACCCGGCGCCGATGGGCGGGACTGCCTGTGCTGTTGACGACATCCGGTCGGCCGCCGAAGCGGTGCGGCGGCCGACCGGGTCGGCTCGACCTGGTCACGCCAGGTCGAGCCAGGTCGAGCCGACCCAAGGGGTCAGTTGCTGCCGGGGAGCCAGGACTGCTCGGGGGAGCCGTTGCAGGCCCAGCCCTGGATCTTCTGGCCGTTCACGCCCACCGTGTTGGTGTCCGCGTCCAGGCACTTGCCGCTGTTCGCGTTCGCGGCGGCGTAGTTGGGCTTGCTGACCCACTGCTGCTGGAACTGGCCGTTGCAGGCCCAGCCCTGGATGATCTGGCCGTTCTCGGCCGCGGTGTTGGTGTCGGCGTCCAGGCACTCGCCGTCCACCGCGCTGACGAGCATGCGGTTCGAGGAGTAGGGCACCAGGTAGACGTTCCACTCCTGGTTGGCGTCGCCCGCGATGCACTGCCAGCCCTGGATCTTCTGGCCGTTCCTGCCCGCGGTGTTCGCGTCGGCGTCCAGGCAGGTGTTGTCGTCGTATCCGTTGACGGCGGTGGTGTGGTTGGCCAACGGGTTGGCGAGGCTGTAGAGCGCGGCCTTGGTCTGCGGGCCGACCTGGCCGTCCACGCCGATCCGGGCCGCGGTCTGGAACGACTTGACGGCGTTCTCGGTGTCGGGGCCGAAGCCGCCGTCGGCGCCGCTCGGGCCCAGGTCGCCGCCGTAGCCCCAGTTGATCAGCAGGTCCTGGAGCGCCACCACGCAGGCTCCGCTGACCTGGTTCTCGACCATGTTGCCCGGACACGCCGAGGTCCGGATGTCGACGGGCGGCGTCACCTGCGCCGGCACCATGGCCGCGGACGTGACCGCGGAGACGAGCGAGCCGGGTGTGGTCGCGGCGCTCGCGCTGCCGCTGAGCCCGAGCACCGCCGCCGAGCCGGCGAACAGCACCGGAGCCGCGACGACGGCCAACTGCCTGATGTTCCTGTGCATGGGTCCCCCTCTGAAGACATGTGAGACATGAGACGTGAGATGTGAGAC
>NZ_BBPQ01000017.1:5297-20891 GCF_000787855.1 Streptacidiphilus anmyonensis
ACGAGACGTGCGGCCCTTGGGCCCGGGAGGCGTGCCGCCTCCCGGGCCGTGCCGGGTGATCGGTGGTTGGGCGGCGGACAGCTCAGCTGCTGGTCGGGATGACCCGGTAGCAGTTGCCGATCGGGATGCCGTACGGCGTCCCGAAGTTCCCCTTGACCGAGATCTGATCCTGGATGGCGGCCCAGATGTCGGTGCCGGTCAGGGGGCCGACCTCGCCGTCGATCTTCAGACTGGCGATGCCCTGGAAGTTCCTGACGGCCTTGTAGGTGGCGGGACCGAAGTCGCCGTCGAGGGCGAGGCCGGCGTCGACGCTCCAGTTGATCGCGTCCTGGACGCAGTAGACCGGGAAGCCCTCGTCGCCCTGGACCACCTGGGGAACGCCGACCGCGGCCTGGGCCGACGGGATCGAGCCCGCGGTGGCGGCCAGGAGGCACGCGGCGACGGTCAGGACCGGTGCGGCGGCGGTGGCGACCCGTGCCGCCCGTGCTGCCCGTGTGCGGAGGTTCACGACGGTCTGCCTTTCTGCTGTGCGCACGTGGCGGGCGGGGTCAGACCGGGATGCTGACGTAGGCGTCGTAGTGGACGTAGTAGGCGTTCGGGTGGTCCGAGCTCATGGCGTCGGAGACCGGCTCCTCGCGGACGTACGTCCCGGTGTCGAACGCGTTGTACATCATCCGCACGCCGTTGACGACGCCCGCGTAGATGCCGACGTGGTCGGTGGCGGACGTGCTGGTCCCGAAGAAGATCAGGTCGCCGGGGACCGCCTGGGTCGAGGAGATCAGATTCCCCAACTTGATCTGGTCGTTGGTGGCGCCCGCGCCCAGGACGTCGTAGCCGGCGGCCTCGTCGTACATCAACCGCGCGAAGCCGGAGCAGTCCAGGCCGACGTGACTGCCGGCGAAGCAGTACCAGGTGCCGTTGGAGTCCTGGAGCCAGCCGGCCGAGTCACTGCCGCCGGGCGTCCCGGAGCAGTAGCCCCGCGACGGGCCCGGCGAGGCGCCGTGGCCGCCGGCGTACACGTAGGGCATGGTGCCCGTCTTCGCCATGGCCGCCGCGTACTGGACGACGTACGGCTGGATCGCCTTGCCCTGGCCGGGGCAGCCGGTCGAGGGGCAGTGGTAGACGCCGTCCTCGTAGAGGATCTTCGCCTTGGTCGCCGGGCCGACCTGGCCGTCGACGCCCAGCCCGTTGGCGGCCTGGAACGCCTCGACGGCGGCGAAGGTGTGCGCTCCGAAGTCGCCGTCCACGGCCAGGTGCTGGCCCTGGGAGTTCAGGAAGCTCTGCAGTTCGGTGACGCAGCCGTCGTCCTCGCCCTGGGTCATGTTCGCCGGGCAGGAGGCGGAGTCCAGGGCGATGGGCGCGGGAGCGCCCGTGCTGGTGCTGACGTTGCTGTAGAGCGCGGCCTTGGTCTGCGGGCCGACCTGGCCGTCGACACCAAGTCCGTTGGCGCTCTGGAAGGCCTTGACGGCCGCGAGCGTGAGCGGGCCGAACCCGCCGTCCACGCTCAGCGTGGCGCCGTGGGCGTCCAGCAGGCTCTGCAGAGCCGCGACACAGCCGTCGACCTCGCCGTCGGTCATGTTGGCCGGGCAGGAGGAGGACCGCAGGTCCACCGCCGCGCCGGTGACGGCCGAGCTTCCGTACAGGGCGTCCTTGGTGAGCGGGCCGACCTGGCCGTCGACGCCGAGGCCGTGGGATGACTGGAACGCCTTCACCGCAGCCAGGGTGTCGTTGCCGAAGTCGCCGTCGACGGACAGGTGAGCGCCGTGCGCGTTCAACAGGTCCTGCAACTCGGTGACGCAGCCGTCGTCCTCGGTGCCGGTCATGTTCGCCGGGCAGGAGGCGGACTGAAGGTTGATCGGGTCCGGAACGGAGGTGGAGCTGACGTACAGCTCGCCCTTGGTCTGCGGCCCGACCTGCCCGTCGACCGCGATGCCGGTCTCGGACTGGAAGGTGCGCACCGCCGCCACGGTGTTGGCGCCGAAGTCGCCGTCCACGGAGAGGTGGAAGCCGTGGGTGTTCAGCAGCGTCTGGAGCTCGGTGACGCAGCCGTCGTTCTCGTTCTCGGTCATGTTGGTGGGGCAGGAGGACGAGTTGAGGTCGAGCGGACCGGGCGTGGCGAACGCCGGCACGGTCAGCCCGCCGACCAGGGTTGCGCCGAGTGCGGCCGGGAGCAGCACGCGACGCGTCAGCAGCCGCAGCGGCCGCCGGATGAGCACGTTCATGGATGCCTTTCGGTTTTTCGTAAGTGACTGATCGTCAGTTTTCGCCGTTGTTCCAGAACTGCTCGGAGGAGCCGTTGCAGGCCCAGCCCTGGATCTTCTGGCCGTCGGTGCGGGCCGTGTTGGTGTCGCCGTCCAGGCACTCGCTGTCGCCGGCGTTCGCCCAGTCACCGATGGAGGACGAGCCGGTGTACCACTGCTGGTTCTTCCAGCCGTTGCAGGCCCAGCCCTGGATCTTCTGCCCGTTGGTGTGGGCGGTGTTGGTGTCCGCGTCCAGGCACTCGCCGTCACGCGCGCTGACGATCATCGTGTTACCGGAGTTGGGGACCGCGTACATCTCCCAGTCCTGGTTGACGTCGCCGGACAGGCACTGCCAGCCCTGGATCTTCTGGCCGTTCTGACCCGCCGTGTTCGCGTCGGCGTCCAGGCACCAGTAGGAGCTGACGCCCGGAGGGTTGTCGTACTGGTTCATCAGCGTCCACCGGATCCCGTCCCCGGGGTGCGCGTTGCTGTAGAGCGCGGCCTTGGTCTGCGGGCCGACCTGGCCGTCCACGCCGATCCCGGCGGCGGTCTGGAACGCCTTGACGGCGTTCTCGGTGTCGGGGCCGAAGCCGCCGTCGGCGCCGCTCGGGCCCAGGTCGCCCCAGAAGCCCCAGTTGGCCAGCAGGTCCTGGAGCGCCACCACGCAGGTCCCGCTGACCTGGTTCTCGACCATGTTGCTCGGACACGCCGAGGAGCGGATGTCGACGGGCGGCGTCACCTGCGGCGACACCGCCGCGGCGGCCGCGGCCTTGACCGCCGTCGCGAACGTGCCCGGCGTGGCGGCGGTCGCGCTGCCGCTCAGCCCCAGGACGGCGGCAGAGCCGGCGAACAGGACCGGAGCCGCGACGATCGCGAAGCGCTTGAGTTCCCTGTGCAAGGTTCCCCCTCTGTTGAAGCGTCCGGGAGACGCGCCGTCCCCAGGACGTGTTGCCTGACGTGGTGTCGGACGTGGTGTCAGACGTGTGAGTGGCTCGCGCCACGATGGGGCCCCCTGGCCCGGCGCGAAGCGGCCGACCGACCGGGCACCGCCGTGCCCGGTGGTCAGGCCGTCGGCTGCGAAACCTACCGGCGTCACGACCCCTTGGACGGGCCCCGGCCCGCGATGCCGGAAACTCGGGACGGGACGCCCGCTGACCAGCGAGAACGCCGTGGTCCATGACGGTTTCGCGGGACGTTCGCACGCGGGTCCTCGGGGCATCGTCATCCCTCATCGACGGGCGCGTCGGACGCGCCCGGGACGTCGCCCCGAAGCTCGTCGTCCGCGGCGTGCCGGTGATGATTCCGAGGCGGCCTGTCGCGGGACTACCGTCTGCCTGTCGAGGCCCGAGCGGCCCGTCGGCGGATGATTCGATGCTCCCCGGCGACGCGGCGGAGACCCCGCCCACGAAGGGGGAGTTGGCCGCGCTCAAGCCGAAGGAGCGCGAGCGCACGCCGGCCTCGTGGGAGCGGATGTGCGCGTGGAAGCGTGAGCACAAGGGCTACGCGGACATGCAGAGCACCCGGCCGCAGGCCCTGGCCTACGGCCTCACGGACTCACCCGTCGGGCAACTCGCCTGGATCGCCAAGAAGTTCACGGAGTGGACCGACAGCGCGCACCGGCCCGAGGAGGCGGTGGACCGCGACCAACTGCTCACCAACGGGATGCTCTACTGGCTGACCGGCGCCGCCGGATCCTCCGCGCGGCGCTACTACGAGCGCGCCCACACGGACTACTGGGGCCTTCCCGCGGAACCCTCGGCCACCACACGGCCCTGGCTCTGTTCCCGAGGGAGAACTTCCTCGTGCTCCGGCACGTGGCGGAGCGGACGAACAACATCGTGCGCCGGGCGCGCTGGACGGAGTTCGACCGCGGCGGGCACTTCGCAGCGATGGAGGAGCCCGACCTGTTGGTCGGGGACATCCGCGCCTTCTTCGGCGAGCTGCGCGCTGCCGGGGCCGGCCCGACGGCCCGACGGCCCGGCAGGGAGGGCCGCGGGCCTGAGGCCCGCGGCCCTCCGGGGGAGGCGGCTCGGCCGCCTCGGCGTGGAGCCGCCTTCCCGATGGGGCTCAGCGCACGCGGCCGTGGTCCCAGACGCACGCGACGGTGCGGTCCCCGCCTGCGGAGCGGATGTTGGCGTTGACGTCGGACAGGAAGGTGATCAGGTGCGGGCGCCGGGTGCGCCAGCGCCGCGCGAACCACGCGCCCGCGCCCGGGGAGCGGAGCAACTCCGCCATCGGGCGGGAGGCGAGGGCCAGCAGGTCGCCCGGCCGGGTGGTGACCCTGGCCCATTGGAGCTCCGGCGACTCGCCCGACCGGCCGGGCAGCAGGGCGGTGCGCCGCTCGGGCTCGGGCTCGAACAGCGTCTCCCAGCCGGCCCCGCCGATGTGGCCGGACTCGTCCGCGCGCAGTCCCAGCAGCACCGCGTCACCCGCGCCGAACAGCACATGCTGCCGCTCGTCGAGGTCGCCCAGCTGACTGATCAGGGCGAACACCGAAGTGCCGGCCTGCCGTTCGACCTCGGCTCCGCCGCTCTCGACGGCGTTGGCCCTCGCGACCAGGCGGACCGACTCCGCGGCCCCCGCCAACGCCGAGTGCAGCGCCGCCTCCAGTGCCGCGTCACGGTTGCGTGTGAAGACGGCGACGCCGGAGGCCAGGGCCCCGGCGGCGAGTCGCGTGGACAGGGCCCGGCAGGCCGCGTCGGCCCCGGTCTGGGAGAGTGGCGCGTGGGCAGCCCCGGCCGCGACGGTGCTGAGCAGCACCGGCGCGCCGAAGCCGTCCACCAGACGCAGGTTGACCGCGTCACGGCGCTGCTCGCGGTCCTCGCGGTGACGGCTGCCGCGGACCGACGCCGCCCGCACCACCACCGGTCCCAGGTCCGCGCCGTCCACGACGCTGTCGGGGGCGGCCTCGCGGCCGATCGGCAGCGAACGGGGCACGGCGGGGGTCGCGGTCTCCAACTCGGGTGGCAGCACGTCGTCGTGCTCGGCGAGCCGGGCGGCCAGCTCCTCGGCGCGGCCGCGCTGCTGCTGCCGCTGCTGCACGACCAGCTCCAACTCCTCGCTCAGGCCGCCCTTTTCCAGAGCGAGGCGGTCGGCCCGCTCGACCTGGGCGGCGCGGGCGGTGCGTTCGCCGTCGAGCTCGCCGGCGAGCCGGGTGGTCAACTCGTTGGCGGTGGCCAGCTTGCGGGCGAGATCGCCCGACATGGCGCGCTGTCGCACCAGCAGGTAGATCCCGGTCGCGAGCAGGACCGTCAGGATCGCGACGGCGGCGTAGCCGATTGCGTTCATGGTCTCTCCGTCCAGGGCGAGGTCTGCCGTGAAGGGCTGGCGGTGGGGGAGGGGAGGTCGGCGGCGGTGGCGAGCCGTCGATGCAGGCGTCGGGCCGGGGCCAGGGCGGCGAGCGTGTGGCAGCGCCGCCACGCCTCGGCCGGGTTCGGAGGAACGGACGCGGGATCCGTCGGGTCGGGCGCCAGTTGGTGGAGCAGCAGGCGCAGGGCGGGCACCAGACGTCGCCGGGTCAGCGCGACGCTCAGCGGCTCGTCGGCGGTGTCGTCCGCCCGGTCGAGGACGTCCCGCAGCAGCGGGGCGAGCCCGCTCTGGCTCGGACGGTCCTCGAACCAGGCCGGGACCACGGCCCGGACCGGGACCGTGGGCCAGGGCGCGGGCCAGGACGCCGTGCGGTTGCGGCACCAGCCCGCGACGGAGTCGAGACCGAGCCCCCGCCAGTCGTCGTCGGCCGCGACGACCAGCACGGCAGCCGGGGCGGCCGGACCGGTCAGCAGGGTGTTGAGCCGCGGTCCGGGCGGGGTCGGACCGGCGTCCTGCCTCGGGTCCGGCACGACGTACCACAGCAGGTGGGCGTCGACGGCGGTGGCCGACCAGTCGACCGACGCGTCGGGGAGCGCCGCGCGTGCCCGCTCCCGCAACTGCCGGGCACCGGCCGACCATCCGACGAGGGTGAGCCGCAGCCGGGGCACACCGCCCGAGGACACGGTCCGCACGTCCGCCGCCAGCGCGGGTGTCACCCCGCACGCCCGCGCCACCGGCAGGTCGGCCAGCGCCGTCACCAGCGCCTCCACCTGCGTCGACATCTGCGTCGGCACCTGCGTCGGGGTCCGGGTCGGGGTGGGCTCAGTCATCGACGACTCCGCAGACCAGGCGTCCCTTGCGGACCACCGAGCCGTCGCGCTGCTGCACGACCGGCACCGACTCGATCCACTGGAGGACGGGCTTCGGCCGCGGGCTCAGGTCGTTGCGCTCGAAGTACTCTCCGGCTGTGTCGCCCCCGGTCAGCAGCGCCTGAAGCTCACCGGCGTCGGTGACGGCGTGGCATCCGGCCTGCCGCCACACGTCGCGGAGTTCGGGCAGGGCAGCGGCGCGGTGGCGGCCCCACCAGCTGTCCACGGCGGCCGGGGAGCGGTGGTGGACGGCGAGCAGCTCGTCCAGCTCGTGCAGGCGCTCGGCCACCGTCCGCCACCCGGGTTCCCCCGGGGCCCGGGAGGCGAGAGCGGCCCCGAGCCGGGCGAGCTGCTGGACGGCCTCGTTGCGCAGGCCGTCGGCCTGCCACGGCCTCCATTCGCGGGCCGCGGTGCCCAGATGGCGTCCCAGCAGCGGGTCCAGCCACAGCAGGAGGAGCGTCTCCTGGACCCGGACCGCGCCGCGTAGCAGCAGGCCCTCAGCATCACCGGAGTCACCGGAGTTACCGGAGCCACCGGAGTCACGAGACTCACCGGCGGCAAGGGGACCACCGGCACGGGGGCCGTCAAGGATCCCGGTGACCAGGTGCCGGTGGTCGCCCTTCACCCCGGCCACGTCGCGCAGCAGTGACCGGACCTCCTGCTGCGCCCCGGAGTCCAGCCTGTCCCAGGACGGCGTCGTGACGGACAGTCGCAGCGCGGGCACCGCCTCGGCGAGAGGCAACGACGGCACCGCCGGCATCACGTCCGTGGCGGCCGGATCCTCGGACGACGGCTCCGACGGCTCCCATGACTCCCACGGCTCGGACGGTTGCGCAGGCTCCGACGACCCCGGGTCGAGGCCGAGGTCGCGGGCCACCTCGGCGAGCGCGCGTGCCTCCGCGCGCCGCTCCTCCTCCGGCAGTCGGAGCAGGGCGAGGTGGAGGGCCGTCCACAGCGCTGCGGCGTTGTCCGCCTCGGGGCACGGGTCCTCGCCGAACCGGCGGCCCTGCCGCCGGGCCCGCTCCCACACGCCGTCGGCGGCCTGGGAGAGCCGCAGCCGGAGCAGTCGCTCCCGCTCCAGCGCGGCTTCCGCGCGCACCTGTTCGAGCGCGAGCGTCTCGCGGTGCAGGGCGGTCCGATCAGCTTCCAGGAGGTCGCTCTCCGTCTCGGCCTGGCGGCCGGCGGCCGCGGCGGCCTGGCGGCACTGCTCGCGTTCGGCGGCGAGTTGCTCCAGCAGGGTCTCGTGCGCCCGGAGCAGGCCGAGCTCCTGCTCGAGCCCGGCGCGTTCGTCCTCCAACCGGTGCTCGGCCTCGGCGGCAGCGGAGCGGGCCGCCTCGCAGGCGGCGACGAGATCGGCCGTCCCCTCCTCGGCCGCCTGCCGCCGCCGCGTCGCTTCCGCGCACTCCCGCCGCGCCTGCTCGGCGTCGTCCGACAGGCGGTTCAGCGCGTCCTGCTGGGCGTCCCGGTCGAGGAGCGCCTGTTCGAGCTGCCTCGCGGCATCGGGCACCGCGGCTTCCAGGGCGGCCCTTTCCCGGCGCGCCTGTTCCAGCAGCCACTCCGCCTGACGCCAGCGGTCGCGCAGGTCCGCGAGGCCGTGGGAGACCGCCTGCGCCGCGTGCGCGGCCTCGAACGCCGCGCGGGCCGCGGCGGTCGCCCAGTCGACCGGAGCGGGGTCCGGGTCCAGCGCGCGCGCACGCAACTGCTCCAACGCCTCCGGCGGCAGCAGCCGGGACGCCTCCGCGACGCCCTCCGCCGCGACGGCGCGGCCCGCGCCGCGGTCCTCCGACACCCCCTCGCCCGCGACGGCGCCCGACGCGACCGCCTCGCCGGGAGGCCGCACCGCTCCACCTCGGGCTGCTGCGCCCGGCCCCGCTTCGCCAGGAGCCGCCTCGCCGAGGACCGCGTGAGTCGGACCTGCTCCGCCCGGGGCCGTTGCGCCCGGGATCCCGTGAGTCGGCCCCTCTCCGCCCCGGGCCGCTGCGCCCGGCCCCGCTCCGCCGGGACCCGCTGCGCCCGGACTCGCTCCGCCTCGGGCGCCGGGAGAGGGAGCCGCTCCGCCCGTGGCGGCGGCGTTCCTCGGCCGGTCGGGCCGGTCGTGATGTGTCATCAGTGTTCCCCGCTCTCGGGATCCCAGCCTCGGACGTAGTCACCCGCACGGCTCTCCATCGGCACCCGGTACACCCAGCCGGGGCGGTCGACGGCCTCGGTGAAGTTGGCCGCCTGCGGGTGCGGGAGCGCGCCGCGGTGGGCGCGCAGGACGCCGCGTGCGTCGAGGGTCACCCGCAGCCGGCCGGTGCGCACGTCCGGGTTGCCCGCCGGCAACGGGAGCCGGCCCAGGGGCAGCGGGGCCTCCGCGCCGGAGCCGCGCAGATAGAAGTAGAGGTGCTCGGCCGGCTGATCGAGCGTGAACTCGGCGACCCGACCGGGCGTCGGCGGCACCAGTGGGTCCGGGTGGGCGCCGACATGGAACAGCTCGGGAAAGTAGGAGAGCACCTCCTCCTCGCCGTCCTCGGCCCCGGCGGGGAACAGGTCGACGGGGGCGAACCCCTGGCTGCCCCACTCCACCGGCGAGGCGCAGATCGAGCCGGCCAGCCGGATCGTGTCCCGGCCTCCGCCGGTCCGGATCCGCGGGTCGGTCAGCTCGCGCAGGTCGATCCCGCTGCCGAGGTGCGCGGGCTGCTGGTCGGGAACCGCCAGGTGCTGCCGCTCGCCGTGGCAGAACTCCAGTGCCAGGGTGAGCCGCTGGTCGACGACCACCCGGAAGCGCATGCCGGGCGTGCCGTCGAAGTTCCAGGCGGGCGACGCGAGATCGCAGCCGTCGCGGGCCGCGCGCTGGGCGATGTCGACCGCGCCCCACGGCAGCGGACCGCTGCCGTGACGGGGTCGGCGGACCTCCGCGACCTGGATGACGCGGCGCCAGGGGGAGGTGAGCCCCAGTGTCCCGGCCGCGTCGAGCTCCTCGTAGGGGGTGCCCGAGGCGAACAGCGGCGCGTCCCGGCCGGCCATGGCCCGCAGCGTGAAGTCGCAGGGCAGGCAGGAGAGCAGGCTGCGGGAGACGAAGGCGAGCTCGGAGTGGGCCATCGGCCCGCCGCCGTCGCCGAAGACCCCCGCTCGCGCCCGCATGTCGTACAGCCAGGCCGCGCCGATCGAGGTGGCCTGCTTGGCGAGGAAGCCCGACTCGGTGGCGAGCCGGCTCGGGTCCCAGCCGGGGCCGGCGCCGTCGCTGTTGGTCGCCTCCACCAGTGCCTCGCCGACCAGTTGGCGCACCTCCGCCATGGCGCTGCTGCGCCCGCAGAGCACCACCTGGTCCAGGACCGGCGGGGCGCCGCCCCCCGTGCCCTCCTCCTCGATGCGGGTGAAGGCGTCGCGGACCAGGCCCGCGGCCATCTCGGCGACCTCCCGCAGTGCGGGCTGCAGCAGGATCCGCAGTTCGGCGGCGGGCAGCGGGACCGGCGGCGGGGAGGCGTTGCCCTTGCTGACCTTGCCCAGCAGCTCCGACAACTCCTGTCGGGGGAACAGGAGCGTCCCGTCGGCCGTGGTCTCCAGCCCGGTGTCGACGGCTCCGCCCAGCGCGCGCTTGACCCGCTCGGCCACGTTCCACAGGATCGCGAACGCCTCCTCCCGGGCCTCCCGGACGCTGGCGTCCAGGCCCAGCTCACGGCCGTGCAGCCGGGTCTCGGTGGGGACCGCGCGGCCCAGCACCCGCCGTACGTCCGGGCTGACGACGGTGTCGCGGTGGTGGCGGACCTGACGGGCCACCAGCGCGGAGAGGGTCTCGCCCTCCGCCAGCGCGGGCATGCCGCCGAGGACCAGGCTCTGGCCGAGCACGTCCACCAGCCTGGCCTTCAGCCAGTAGAAGACGTGCAGGGTGAGCAGGTCGCCGCCCAGCTGGCGGTGGCCGATGGTGCCCAGGATCCGCGGCTCCAACTCGTAGTCGCGGCCGGAGACGAACGTGTGCGCCTGACTCAACCGGGGCGTCCGGTCCCGCAGTTCCAGTTCGAGCAGGGCGATGTCGGTGGTGCCGCCGCCGATGTCGACGACGAGCATGGTCCGCGTCCACGTGCCCGGCCTGCCCGGCACCGGCCGGGACGAGGCGCGCAGCGCCTCGAGCCCGAGGTCCAGGTCGGCGGTCAGGTCGCGCATGACGAAGTAGAGCCCTGCCGCGAGACCCTCGTCCACCGTCAACTGCACGTCGGGCACGGACAGCCCCTGCTGGACCAGTCGGCGCAGCAGCACCCGGTACTCGGGATAGGCGGAGGTCGGGTAGGTGAGCAGGATCGTGCCGAGCTGCGGCGGGCGTCCGGGTGCACCGCCGTGGTTGAGCTGTTCGGCGCGCTTGATGAGCAGGTGGAACAGGTGCTGGGTCAGGTGGGCCGCGGACGGGCCGTCCGCGCCCTCGTCGGCGACCGCCTGCGTCAGCAGACGCCGCTTGAAGGCGCGCAGTGTGCCCTGGCCCTCGGGTGCGAGGGTGAAGCTGTCGTCTCCGTACCGGGAGACCCGCACCGCGTCGGCCGACGTCTCGTAGCGCAGCAGTTCGCTGGCGGGAGCCGCGGTCTCCGCGCCGCCCTGGAGGTAGCGGAAGAAGACGGGGCCGAGCTGGTGGAAGTCCAGCGCGGGGGTGCGCACCGCGGCGGTGACGATCTCGTGCGTGCGTTGCGCGAGCCAGTCGCGCAGCGACCGGTCGTCGCTGAGCGAGCGGGTGTTCTCGATCCACAGCAGCAGCCGGGTCGCCGCCTCGGGCTCGTCGAGCCGGGTCAGCAGCTCGGCGCCGGAGACGCGGACGCTGCCGAGGTCGAGATGTCCGCCGCGCAGATCGCTCAGGTGCTGCTTCCATGCCACGGGCGCCTCCGGCGGCGGGCCGGTGAGCGCGCGCAGACCGGCCGCGAGCCGGGTGAGCTGGTCGCGGTCGACCACGCCCCCGGAACTGCGCGACAGCACCAGGGTGACCGTCGACGCCGTGCTGCCGAAGTCGACGGCGGCGGCCCAGCCGTCACCGCGACGCCGGTCCGCGGGGCGCAGCACCAGGTGGTCGGGCTGGGCCGCGCGCGTCACCGGCAGCGGCCGGCCGGGCGGCCAGAACTCCAGCGTCACCGGCCCGGGGGCGCGCAGCCGGGTGCCCGGCCCGGTGACGGTGTAGGAGACGTCCCAGTTGACCACGAGGGAGACCGGCTGGCGCTGTTCGCCGTTGACGGTCGGCGTTCCCGGCGTTCCCGGCGCTCCGGGTGCTGCGGTTGGCGCGGTCGAGCCGTTCGGCCCGGTCGGCGTGGCCTGGGGGAAGAAGAGGGCGGTGGGCAGCCGGGTGCCCTGCGCGATCCGGCGCAGCCCCTCGACGGGGACCTGGCTCGGCGTGCTTCCCGCCCACGTCCGGGTGACGGCGTCGGCGAGCTCCGCCGGGACGGGCATCCCGTCCCGGTCCAGCACGCTGATGCGGGCCGGGAGGGTGGCCACCAGGTTGGCGGCGGGGCCCGACTGCTCCAACTCGACGTCTGGCAGCAGGTAGCCGCGCTGGTCGGGGATCAGGCGGAACGCGCCGGGACCGTCCGGCAGCACCCGGGCGGCCGTGCTGGCCGGAGCCGCCAGGCCCGCCGAGGGCCGGTTTCCGTAGACCTGGTCCACCGGGTCCCCGCCCTCGGCGGGCACGCGGAATCTGACGGTCAGTTCGCTGCTCATGCCGCTCCCGTCCGCGCCGAGCCGTCGGCGTCCCAGTAGGCGATCAGTTCGTCCAGAGTGCGCGGCCTGCCGCCGCCGTTCCCGCTGCTGTTCGCGGCGTCAGGGCCGCCGTGACCGTCGGGGCCGGGCCCCTGGCCGCCGCCCGGGCCGCCCGTGCCGTCCTCCTCGCCGCCGGGGCGTTGCGGCGGCGGGGTGAAGGCGGCGGTCTCCAGCACGAGTTCGGAGATCCGGTGCAGCCGCTGGTGCAGCTCACGCCGGACACGGCCCTGCAACCAGTGCAGTTGCAGGGTGCTGTAGTCGGCGGCGGCGTCCGCGACCGCCGCCCGCATCTGGAGCACCGCGAGCGGGTGCCGGCTGCGCCGGTCCGCCGTCGGGGTCGCCGCCAACGCGTCCGGGTGCCAAGGAAGGGCGTGTCCGCTCTGCAGCGGGAACCGGTCCTTGGGCCGCTCCGGGAGCGACGCGGCGAGCTGGGGCAGGTGGCGCAGCAGGTTGTCGACGAGCGACCGCAGGTCGAGCCGGGCCAGCAACCGGCCCGGCGCCTCGCCGTCCTGGGCGTGGCGCTCGAAGATCCGCGGCAGCAGGGCGGCGGAGTCCTCGTCCGACTCCATCCACTCCCTGGTCGGGTCCAGCAGCGGCTGCCAGTAGGCGTACCACTCCTCCAGCCAGGCGTGGACCTCCGCCTGGATCCCCTCCGACTCCCGCTCCAGCACACCGAGGAAGGCGCGTTCGAAGACCTCGGTGCTGTCGGAGGGGACGGCGGCGGTCGGCTCCGCGAGCGGGTCGAGGCTGTCCTCGGGTGGCGCCGCCGAGCGTCGCACCAGCAGGTCGCCGCTGTTCCTGGCCCGCCCGAGCACCTGCTGCCAGTACATTCCGTCATAGACGGAGGACCGCACCTGGCCGGCGAAGCGGGCCGCCTCCCGGGGAGCCGGACCGTGCAGCGGCACGGCTGTCCCGTTCCGCTCCACGGCGAGCCGCGCCATCACCGCGAAGTCGCTCTCCATCTCGTCGAGGATCTGACGCAGCGCCTGGAACCGGCCGCCGGCGAGGGCGTAGGCGTCGTCCGCCACGGGCACGTCCCGCCGTTCGATCAACCGCAGCTTGCGCAGCTCCGCCAGCAGGTCCTGCCCGGCCCGCCGGGCCCGCTCCAGCTTGTGGTCCCCGCCGTGCCGCTGCACGTGGGCGGCGACGGCCTGGCGGAAGGACGCGACGCCGCCGTGCTCCTCGTAGGCGCGCAGCCGGGCGGTCCACGGGTTCCCGGCCGCGGCCTGATCCAGCTCCGCCGCGTAGGGAAGCCAACTGCGCGCGGTGGCCTGGGCGTCGCGCGCGCCCTCGATCACCGCCCGGGTGTTGTCCGAGACGTCGTCGTACGCCAGCTTCTCGCGCAGCAGCGCGCGCACCGGCGAGACCAGGTGGACCCGGTCCTGGGCCGCCCTCGGCCCGACGAACTGCGGCGCGAAGGCGTCGAGACTGCTGAGGCAGTCCGTGCGGTCCAGCCCCGCCCGGAGGGACGCCGGTGTGCCGTCGACGACGGGCACGGCGATCCGGTCGAACTTGTTGCTCACCACCAGGGCGGCCGTCTCCAGCGCCGCGCTGCTGCGGTCGGCCGCGAGCATCGTCCAGAAGTCCTGCGCGTCGGCGGACGGCATGTGGTCCGAGGGCAGCACCACCACGATGGAGTGCATGTCGCGCAGCGCCTGCCGGCTGAGGTGGCGGTCGCGGCCGTAGGAGCCGGCCGCGCCGATGCCGGGGAAGTCGACCAGTTGGACGCTGTTGGCGCCGAACTGGGCCGCCAGGTCCCAGTGCTGCGGGTCCACGAGGACGGTCTGCTCGATCCGCTCCACCAGCGGGAAGCTGGCCCGCAGCACGGCGTCGTCGGTGCGCAGGTCGGCCCCGCCGAAGTCCAGGTGCTGCGGCGCGGGCGCGCTGGTGTCGGGCACGGCCGGGGGCGGGAGCTCGACCGCGGTGCGGACCCGGTCGCTGTGGATGACCAGGGGAGCGGGCGCGTCCAGCAGCCCGCGCTGGCCCAGCTGGGCGTCCCGGATCCGGCCGAGCTCGCGGGCGGTCTCACGGTGCGCCTCGTTGATCTCGATCTTCGACAGTCGGGCGACCCCGGGGACGGGCTCCCCCCACAGGCAGCGGTACCAGCTGTTGAACCGCGCCCACTCGCGCGGATCACGCACCGGGTCGTAGCCGGTGAGGAAGGAGCGGGGCTTGAGGTCGAGCCCCGCGTGCTCGATGCCCTCCACCAGCTGGGCGAGGATCTCCTGCACGCACTCGGAGAGCCGTTCGGTGCTCATGAAGCGGATGCTGGTCTCGGGCTGGATCCGGGTGCCCTCACCGCGCACGCCCTGCACCAGCGTGAGCACGGTGATGTTGCCGGTGGTCGGCCGCTCCTCCACCGGGAGCAGTCCGGGCCGTCCCAGGGACGTGCCGATCAGCAGCGACTTGCCCACGGAGAAGGGCCCGACGACGCCGAGCGCGATCGGCGCCTGCACGCGCCGGTTCAGCCGGCGCGCGGCCTCGCGGATCACGCTGCGCTGGCGGTCCTCCTCCTCGTTGCGCGGCTGGTCGAGTGAGGCGAGGTAGTCCAGGACGGCGGAGGCGTACTCTTCGAGCTCTGCCAGCGCGAGCTGACGCTGCACGGGGACCTCCCTGGTGCGGGTGGAGTCGGGCGCGGATTCAGGTGCGGATTCAGGTGCGGATGAAGAAGAGTTCGAGACTGAGGGAGTTCGGCTGACCGGTCCCGTCGAAGTACGGGCGGATCAGTTTCGGGCTGTTGACCGGGAAGAACGCGGGATCCCAGTCGTGCACGTGCGGTGCGACGGCGTTGGCGAGGTCCTGGCTGACGCCGAGGGAGACGCCGGAGCAGCCGGAGCAGGGGGAGGCGGTCCCCCAGACGAACACCATCGCGGCATGCCGTCCGGCGAAGCGGCTGACGGCCGCCAGGACCTGCTGCCTCACCTTGTCCAGAGCGGCCGGGTCTCCCGCGATCACGGCGCTGACGTCGACGTCGCGGACCGGCACCGAGCTGCTGTCGGGATCCAGCCCCGGGGGCGCGGTCTGGGTCGGGCTGGGCGAGGGGCTCGTCCCGTGACTGGGCGTCGCACGGGCACGGGCGGCGGCGCTCGGCGTGGCGACCTGCTGGCCGCCGAGCACGACGACGACCAGCATCAGCAGCACGTCGGCGAAGAGCCATCCGGCCAACTGCGTCAGGCTCTTGCCCCGCCCGCCCGATGTCACGTCTCCTCCCCGCCGACCCGGTCCGCGTCATCCGGACGCGACGTGGGGCGCTGGGTGGCGGGCCGGCCCGTGGCCGGCGCGGGGTGCGGCGGTGGGGTTTGGGCTGGGCCTGATGCGGAGTCCTGCGTGGGGCGTGGCGCGGAGCGCTGAGTCGGGTGTGGGGCCGGTCCGGGACGGGATGCGGGGGGCTGCGCCCGGCCTGGCTCCGAGTCCTTCGCGGGGTGCGGCGCGGAGCGCTGGGTGGGGTGGGGGGCCGGGTCTTGGGC
>NZ_BBPQ01000017.1:21158-75124 GCF_000787855.1 Streptacidiphilus anmyonensis
TTGGGCGGCGGGTGTCGTTGGGGTCGGGGTGGGGCGTGGTGCGGCGTCCTGTCCGGGGCGGGATGCGGGGGGCTGCGCCCGGCCTGGCTCCGAGGCCCCGCCGGAATGTGGGCCCGAGGCCGCCTGGGCTGAGCCGTGGACCCGGTCCTGCGCGGGCTCCTGCGCTGCGCGCGGTGCAGGGGAATCGGCCGGGCGGGGCTCGGAGTCCTGGGCGGGGCGTGGCGGCCGGGTCTGCTTGGGGAGGGACCCGGCCGCGAGAGTAGGGGTGCGGGTGCCGTTGGGGGAGGCGGGGGCCGGGGGCGCGGGTCTCGCGTCGGGGTCGCCGGGCTCCGCGACCGCCGGGGCGGTTGCCGCCAGCGGGACGGCGGCGAGGCGTTCCAGCGCCTCGACGAGGGCTGCGACCGCCGTGCGGGACTCCGCGGCGGAGGCCAGCAGGCGCTGCTCGGAGGCGAGTTCGCGTTCGAAGCCGCGCTCGCGGGCGCGCTCCTGGCGTGCCAGGAGGCCGTCGAGGGTGTCGATGCGGTCGGCCAGAGCGCCGCTGCTGCGCTGCACCTCCGCGTAGAGGGAGGCGGCGAGCGCGGTGACCGCCGCCTCGTAGACGGTGCCGATGTGCTCGGCGCCGGAGTCCGCCGCGTCGGCGAGGCGGTCGGGCAGGGCGGCGACGTCGCGGCCGAGCGAACTCGCCGCGTCGCCGAGAACCGTGCTGGAGCCCTCCAACGCCGCTCGCGCCGAAGCGAGTTGGAGGCTCGCCTGTTCCGCCTGGCGTTCCGCCCGCTGATCCGCCTCGGTCAGCCGCTCGGCGAGGAGCCGGTCCATCTGCTCGGCCCGTTCCTGGGCCTGCTGCGCCAGGAGGTCCAGTTGGCGGGTGCCGCGCTCCGACGCCGTCGCCATCACGGCGTCGAAGCGGTCCGCCGCGCGTCCCGCCGCGTCGGTGAGGCTCTGGCCCATCGCGGTCGACGCCTCATCCGCCGCCCGGGACAGGGCCGACGCGGTGGCGCTCACGCTGTCGCCGAGCCGCGTGGTCTGCTGCTCCAGTTCGCGGGTCGCCGTCGTGGCCTGTTCGGCGCTGTCGGCGATCCGCCGGGTGTCGTCGGCGAGCGAGGTCGCGGCGGACCGGAGCGCCGTGCCCGCGAGGGCTATCTGTTCGGTGGCCTCCACCGTGCGGTCCAGCAGGGCGGCCGTCCGCGCGTCCGCGACCGCGGCGAGCTTGAGCAGTTCCCGCAGTTCGGCTGCCGAGTCCTGCAACTGCCGCACGAAGGTGACCGGTTCGGTGTGGGCGGCGGCGGTGGCGCGGGCCTCGGTCTCGGCGAGGGCGCCGGCCAGTTCGCGCAGCAGCTTGCGGTCGTCCTCCTGGTCGCGCTCCTCGACGGCCTGCCGCCACAGGGTCAGCGCGACCAGCGCGGCCAGCAGCACCACCGTGTACAGCACGAGGAAGTCGAAGCGCAGGAAGGCGATCAGGTGGCCGCCGAAGCCCTGCTGCCACAGTTCGAGGAAGGTGCCGGTCGGGTGCGCGGAGCGGTCGCGCTGCTCCGCCCGGTAGGCGAGGACCGCCGCGCCGAGGCCGGACCAGGTCAGCAGCAGCGGCAGGAAGACCAGGACCGAGGAGGCCAGCCCGGCCCTGCGGGCCCACACCGAGGATCTTCGGCTGCCTGGTGCGAGCGCCTCCGGCCCCGCGTGGGCCGCGGCGAGACCGCCGCTCGACCACTGCGACAGACCCGTTCCGGACTCGACCGCGCGGGCGAGTCGTCCCAGCAGGGGGCTCACCGCCGCCAGGCGCGGCTCCCGCGCCAGCGCGTCGAGTCTTCGTGCAAGTGTCCCGCTGTCCGGAACCTGAAGTGCCATCCTCACCGCCTCCCTCCGGAGGGCTCGGTCGTTGCCAGCGTAGAGACCCGATCGGGGAAATGTGAGGGATTTGCGTTGATCGCGTCACCGTTCCTTCAAATATGTTCATGAGCCGCTGCTGACACGGGAGTTGAAACCAGTCCCGGGCGATCCGGAGATGGTCGGACGCCCCGTGCGCTCAGCAGCCGGGAAGGGAGATGCCGGTGAGGTCGCTCAGGCGCTGCCGGGTCTCCTCGCTCAGCGTGGCCAGGGCGCCCAACCCCACGGTGAGCAGCACCTGTTGCAGCGCCTCCCGGACCGGCCTGGAATCGGTGTCGCGGCGGTCGGCGGCGGTCCACAGCAGTTCCAGTCGCACGCGCAGGTCCTCACGGGACGGCGCCGTCAGGTTCGCCCACAACGACCGGATCTGGCCCTGTAGTTCGTGGATGGCGGCGATGTCGGCGTCCACGCAGGACGCCGCCGGGGTCTGCGCGCGGCCGGGTGTCCGGTCCTCCGCCGCTTCGGGGTCGCCCGCGTCCTCGTGCGCGTTCTCGTGCTGCACGGCGTGTCCCTTCGCTCGTTCTCGGTGTCTCCAACGTAGGGAGCCGAGTTGGAGCCGGACAGCGTTGCCCGTCTCCACTCGCCGTGCCGGCGGGACCGGGCCGTGCGAAGGAGGCACGAGCGTCGAAAGCCGAACGTATGCTCATTTTCGTGAACCGATCGGATCGCGAATGCCCTGCGCCGCCAAGTGGCGGCCTGCGCGCACGACGTGAGGCCGCCGGTCTGAGCCTCCAGGGCCTCGCCGTGCGCAGCGGCTACAGCAGGTCGTACCTGAGCCGGGTAGAGACCGGACGCCGGGCGCCGACGCCCGCCGTCCTCCGGGTCTACACCGAGCTGCCCCTGGCGGAGACCGGACGCCGACGTCCGGCCGAGCCGCCCGGTCGGCCCGCCGCGGCCGGGCCGCGCCCGCGGCTGTCCGCGGACGGCGCGGAGCTCGGCATCACCTGGTTCGGTTCGGAGGTGCGGCGGCTGCGTATGGCGGCGGGCAAGTCCCTCGACGTCCTCGGTTGCGAAGTCTTCCTGTCCCGGCCCTACTTGGGGAAGATCGAGCAGGGCGACGCCCGCGGGAACTACCAGCTCGCGCTCTCCCTGGACGCGGCTCTCGGCGCGCAGGGCCGCCTCACCCGGCTCTTCCTGGAGGAGTGCGCGCGGGTCGGTCCGGTGGCCCCGGACACGGACATCCTCTTCCGCGGGCCCCGGTCCGAGCCCGAGCGTGCCACCGGGGCCGCCGCGGACCCGGCCGAGCGCGCCGCTGCGGCCGCCGCACGCCTGGAGGCGCTGCGGGTCCGCAGTCACCGGAGCGGACCGCACTCCATCGTGGGCGAGCTCGGCGACGGCGTCGTCGAACTCCACCGCCTCGTCGACGGCGCCGGCCACCGCCCGCCCTCTCCCGCCAACCCTGCCTGGCCGGTGATGCTCCGTTACGCCGAACTGCTCGGCTGGACGGCGCAGGAGACCGGACACGACGCGATAGCCCTGCGTTGGACGCATACGGTGGGCGACTGGGCGCGCGCGCTCGGGGATGCCGACGCGCTGGGCTACGCCCTGATCCGGCACTCCCAATGGGCCCGGCGGCGCGGGGACGCGGGGACGGCCGTCGAACTGGCCCGCCGGGCCGGATCCGTCCCCGGGATCGCGCCGCGCATCGAGCAGTTCGCCGCGCAGCGGGAGGCGCAGGCGTGCGCACTCGCACGCGACGAGACCGGGTTCCGCCAGGCCCTCGACCGCTACCACACGCTCCTGGCGGCGCCTGCGTCCGGCGGGTCGTCCGCGGAGCCCACGCCGTGGGGTCCTGCGCCGGACCCGGTCTTCGAGGGCTCCCGTCTCTTTGAGGCGACCTGCCTGGTGGACCTCGCCGACTTCCGCACCGCCGCGTCGCTGTTCGATCGGGGCATGAGCCGCCTCGGCGCGCCGCGCACCGGATACGCCCGGCTCGCCGTCCGGCAGGCCATCGCCTGTGCGCACGTCGGTGAACTCGACCAGGCCTGCCACGTCGTGCGGGAGTCCCTGCCGACGGTGTCCCGCCAGGGGTCGGCGTCCCTGCGCGGTGATCTCAAGCTGCTGATCCGGGTCCTGAACCGGCACCGCCGCTCGTCCGCCGTCCGTGCCCTGCTGCCGGACCTGACGTCCGTCGCACGCGTCACCGGCGGGACGCGCGCCGCCGCACCCGCCGCCGAAGGCCCCTGAGAAGACAACCGAGGAGCAGCCGTCCATGGCCGTCCGGAGGCACCTGATCTTCATCAACTACCGTGGATCCGACCAGAACTGGGCCACCGAGCTGGTCTACGCCCGGATGACGGAGGCGTTCGGCGTCGACGCGGTGTTCAAGGCCGGCAACGCGATCCGCGTCGGCGAGGCGTTTCCGCCGGTCCTGCGCCGACAGGCGGCCGCCTCCCCCGTCATGCTGGCCTGCATCGGCCCGGGTTGGCTCAGCGCGGGCCCACCCGGCGGCGGACGGAGCCTCGACTCGCCGGACGACTGGGTGCGGCGGGAGATCGCGATCTCGCTCGCGGCCGGGAACCACGTCGTGCCCCTGCTGATCGGCAACCACGACGAGGTGGGCGTCCCGGCCGCCGACAGCCTCCCCGAGGACATCAGACCCCTGGTGTACCACCAGGCCTGGCGTCTCGCGCCCGGCGCCGGTCTCGACGTCACCGTCCCCATGCTCGTCGACCGACTCGCCGAGCTCGTCCCGGAGTTGGGCGAGCGCCGAGCCGGGGTCGGCACCGGTGCTGCTGCCGACCCCGGTGCCGGCAGCGCGCCGCGACCGCGCGCGGCCGAGCCCGCACCGCTGAGCCGCGCCCTCGACGACGTGGACCACTACGGCGACTGGTGACAGCGCGACACCCCCGCAGCCACCCCACACCCTACGGAGCCGCGATGAGCACAGCAGCACGGAGACCAGGCGAACCGGCCGGGTTGCACGCCTTCCTCGTCGAAGCGGATCCGTCCCCCGTCGGCGGGGCCGAACGGGCCGACGGATCGGACAAGGCCGACGGAAACGCCGCGCCGCTGGCCGAGCGCGCCTTCTACTTCGACCCTGAGGCGCGCGGCGTCCGGTCGCGCTTCGTGGCCGCCGGCGGCGTCGCGTTCAACCGGGCCGTCCCCTACCGGGTGCCGATCGAGGACCTCGAACCGATGGCGCGCCGCCGCGAGAACGCCGACGAACTACGCCTGGAGCTGCTGAAGTTCCACTTCACCGTCCGTGAACTGCCGCGCGGCAGCAGCTACGAGACGGTCCGGATCCGCATCACCCTCGATCCGCCCCACCCCCTGATGCAGTTGCGACCACGCGACGAGAACGCCCAGAGGCAGCAGACGCAGTCCTTCAGCCAGGACGTCGAGCCGGCGCTGCTGAAGCTGATCCAGCTCAACCTCAAGTACAACTCCACGACGAGCGTCAACCTGACCGACACGCGGCCGGTGGTCACGGCGCTCGATCTCAACGCCGAGGGCTTCGGCTGGACGTACCAGGCGCAGAACGGCGCTCCGCTCTCGCCCGGACTGCGGCAGACGATCGCGGTCCTCGAACTCGCCCCGGGCACCCGCGAGATCACCGGTGTCTTCGACGCCGAAGCCACGGTGACGCGGCGGCTGCTCGGCCTCGTCGGCCGCAGTTCCACGGTGCCGGCGCAGCCGCCCGTCCCGTTCCGCATCACGCTGTGAACGGGTCGCGCGTGTCAGCGGCGGCGGAGGCGGGGGAGGAGGAGTTCCTCGCCCGGCTGCGGCGCATCGGCGAGGACCCCTCGGGCGAGGGCGCCGCGGATCCGGCCACCGCGCGCGCGGCCGGGCGGTTCCTCCGGCGTGAGTACCGGGAGCACGGCGGCGTGCGCCCGGCGGCGGCCTACCCGCTCGGGCTCTACTACCTGCGCCACAGCGTGGCGCGTGGAGTCTGGCCGCGCCGGCCGGCGCGCGAGATCGCCGTCGGACTGCTGACCCCGATCTTCTTCGCCGACGCGGAACCCGTCCCCGCCGACCTGCTTCCGGTGGTGCTCGCCGAGGCCCGGAAGCGCGCCGCACGCGCGCTGCGCGCCGCGCTGGGCACGGGCGATCCGGACCAGCTCGACGGGGTCGCCGCGCAGTGGCGACGCATCGCCGCCGTGACGCCCTACGACGCGGCGGAGGCCGTCGACGTCGCCGAAGGACTCGGCGTCGCCCTGGCCAACCTCTTCGACCACACCGGCGAGAGGGCCGAGCTCGACGACGTCGTCGCCTTCTGCCGTCCCGTGCTGGAGCATCTGCCGGCGGGAGCGTCGCCCGGCCCGGTGCGCGTCATCCTGGCTACCACGATCGCGGTGCGCTGCGAGCGGTTCGGCTCCTTCGACCTCGTGGGCGATCTGGACCAGTCCATCGCACTGATGCGCGCCGAGCTCGCGATCCGCGAAGGACGCGACAGACCGCCGCTGCTGTCGTCGCTGGCCGCCGTGTACCTGAGCCGGGCCGAGTCGGCCCAGGATCCCGCCGACGTCGACGAGGCCGTCGCTCTGGCCCGTCAGGCCGTCGAGCTGGCCGGGCCGCGCCACCCGCTGCGATCGTCACTCGAAGCGAGCATGACCGCGGCCCTGTTGGCGCGATACCACCTGTGCGGAGATCCGGCCGACCTCGCCGAGGCGCTCACCTTCAGCGCCGGGGCCGACACACCCGTCGGCACGGGTTCCGTCTCCTCGGTCTCGGGCGGGCGCATCGCCGCGGCGCTCGCTCTGGGGCAGAGCGCACTGGCGGACAGCGCGTCCCCGGACCTCGACCGCGCCGTCGAGCTGCTGCGCACCGCCGCGTCCGACCTTCCGGACGCCAGTCCGGTCAAACCGCAGCTGCTGCAGACCCTCAGCGCGGTGCTGCGGCACCGCCACATCGTCGGGAGCAGCGCGGCCGACCTGGACGCCGCCGTCGACGTCGCCCGGCTCGCGGTGACCGTGGAGCAGAACGCCGACCCGCGTAACCGGGCCAAGGCGCTGTCGTGGCTGAGCTGGTTGCTCGGGGCCCGGTACGAGGAGGCGGGTGATCCGCGCGACGCCGACGCCGCGGTCGCGGCGGGCCGGGAGGCCGTCACCCACGTTCCGGTGGAGGAACTGCCTGCCGCCTCCGCCTACTACTGGGGCCTGGTCCTGGCGCTGCGTTGCCAGCACCCCGGCCAGGCGGCCGAGACGCAGGAGGCGCTCCAGGTCCTGCGGCGGCTCGCCACGTCACCCGGAACGCCTCCCCGGTTCCGCTCCGGCGCCACGATCGGTCTGGCCCAGACGCTGCGTCAGCGCGCCGACCGCACCGAGGCCGACCTGGACGAGGCGGTGGAACTGCTACGGCGGGTGCGGGCCGAATGGGACGCGGAGACGTACCATCGCGCGCTCGTCGAGCACAAGCTCGCCGGCGCCCTCGCCGAGCGGTTCGCCGAGCGGGGGTCCCGGCAGGACGCTGCCGAGGGCCTGGCGCTGCTCACCCGGAGCCTGCACCTGACGCAGGTCCCGGTCGGCCTGCGGCTTGAGGCCGCCGTCACCGCGGCCGCGCTGGAGGAGAAGGTCGGCGCGCCGGGCTGGACCGCGCGGGCCGCGGACCGGCTGGCGGCGGCGGTGGACCTGCTGCCGCTGACGGCCGCCAGGACACTCCACCGTGCGGACCGGCAGCGCCTGCTGGGCGAGTCGTCCGGACTCGCCGCCCGCGCGGCCGCGTTCGCCCTGGCGGACGAGCGGCCCGGCGAGAGCCCCGGGCAGCGCGCCGCCCGGGCGCTCGGCCTGCTCGAAGCGGGCCGCACCGTGCTGCTGAACCAGGCCTACGACACCCGTGGCGACCTCGACGGCGTCCGGCGCGCCGCCCCCGGGCTGGCGCGCCGCTTCCTGGAGCTGCGCGAGCAGTTGGACCGGTCGGACCTGGAGACGCTCGGCGACGCAGCGGCGGCGCCCTCGTCCGGGGCCGTCGTCGGCACGGCAGACGCCGGCCGGGCGGGCACCGGCACGGCGGGCGTGGCCACGGCCGCGCAGGTGCTGTCCTTGGAGGAGGCCGCCGGTGACCGACGCCGGGCCGCTCTGGCGTTCGCCGAGGTCGTCGAGCAGATCAGGGCACTGCCCGGTCAGTCCGGTTTCATGCGCGCCCCCGACGCGGCGGAGCTGACCGCACAGGCGGCCCTCGGCCCGATCGCCGTGGTCAACGTCGCCGAACTGCGCAGCGACGCTTTCCTGGTGACCTCAGCCGGGATCCGGGCGCTGCGCCTGCCCGCCCTGACCGTCGACGCGGCGACCGAGGCCGCCGAACGTCTCCACCGGGCACAGGAGACGTCGGACTCCGACGAGATGTTCCGCGTACTCGGTTGGCTGTGGGACGCCGTCGCCGGGCCGGTCCTGGACGAGCTCGGCCTCGACCGCGCGCCGGGGCCGGACGGGCTGTGGCCCCGCGTCTGGTGGGTGGCCAGCGGCGTCCTGGCGAACATGCCGCTGCACGCGGCGGGGCGCTACGCCGCCGGATCGGCCGCGAACCCAGGCGGCGATGGGGACCGGCCGCCGGAGTCGGTGCTCGACCGGGTGGTGTCGTCCTACGCCCCCAACGTGCGCACCCTGCGGTACCTGCGCGAGCGCTCCGCCCGGTCCGCGGCCCGCTCCCGCCCCGACCGCGGGAACCTCGTCGTGGCCATGGGCAGCACGCCGGGCAGTCGGCTGCGCGATCTGCCCAACGCCGAGGCGGAGGCGGACTTCGTCGCCGGACTCCTGCCTAGGGCCGTCCTGCTCACGCACGGGACGGGAGCCGGCGGAACGCGGCCCGACGGGACGCGCACCGCAGCGCCGACCACCGCAGCGCCGAGCACCGCAGCGCCGACCACCGAGGCGCCGACCAGCGAACGCGTACTCGCCGAGCTCGGGCGCAGTCGGATCGCGCACTTCGCCTGCCACGCCGAGGCCGACACCGCGGACCCCTCGCGCAGCGGCCTGCTCCTGCTCGACGGGCCGCTGACCGTCTCGGCCCTCGGCGCGGAGGATCTCGAGTCGGTCGAGTTCGCCTTCCTGTCGGCCTGCGGCACCGCCCTCAACCGGGCTCGGGACCTGCTGGACGAGTCCATCCAGCTCGTCTCGGCGCTCCAACTCGCCGGCATCCCGCAGGTCGTCGGGACGCTCTGGGAGGTCGAGGACTTTCCCTCGCTCGCCGTGGTGCAGAGCTTCTACACCAGGCTGGGCGCGGAGTTCGACCCCTCCGCGGTCGCGCTGACGCTGCACGGGATCACCCGCCTCGTGCGCGACGAGTGGCCGGACGCCCCGGGGATCTGGGCGGCGCACATGCACGCCGGATGCTGACGCGCCCTGACGCGCGATCAGTGCACGCGCTCAGCACCGGTGCTCAGTGCACGTTCCCCCAGGCGCGGATCGCGCGGTCCAGGCCGGTGAGGAAGAGCTCCACGCCGACGGCCGCGAGGAGCAGGCCCAGCAGCCGGGAGCACATCTCCAGCGTGGTCGTGTGCACCTTGCGCAGCAGACCGGTCGTGGCGACCATGCAGACGGCGTCGATGAGAGCGACGGCGACGAAGGACGCCACGACGGTGGAGCGCCAGGCCCAGCCCTCCTTGCTGAGCGACTCCACCAGGACGGCGGTCACGGCCAGGGGGCTGACCACGTAGGGCAGGAGCAGCTCGCGGAAGCCGGAGACCAGCGGGTGCATCTCGTCCGCCTCCTCCTGGCTGTCCGCCCCCAGGTGCATCCCGAGGACCAGGCCCACCGCGTAGAGGAAGAAGATGATCCCGCCGGCCAACTCCAGTGACTCGGCGCTGATATGGAAGAAGTCCGTCACGTAGGGCGCCGTCCACGCGCACAGGGCGCCCAGCAGCGCCGACGCCGCCGAGGCGAGCAACGCCACGCGCCGCGCCTCCTGCGCGGTGCGCTCGCGCGCCACATGAGCGAACGTCAGCATCACCTTCGGCGGCCCCACGACCGCGAAGAAGGTGACGAAGGTGCTGGTGACGTTGAGCGGCCCGGTGATGGAGGACATGGCCCGATGATCCCGTACGCCGGACGCCTCGGCGCCCAGCGGCACGACCGGCGCACCGGCCGGAGCGGCGCGGGGCCGCTCAGGGGTCGGGTTCGCGCGGGCTGCCCTCGGCCCAGACCTCCTCCAGCGCCGCCAGCCGGTCCCAGCACTCCCCGCAGCGGCAAGCCGGCGTGACCGCGTGCACCTCGGTGACCGGTCTGACGTCGCCGACCAGCGGGAAGTACCGGCCGCACAAGGCGGTGGCCGAGCCCTGGCGGACGACGTGCCAGCGCACGTGCTCTCCCCCTTCGAGGGGATCGGCGGGCCGGTGCTGTGCGCGCAGTTCGTAGCCGCTCATCGTCTCCTCCCACCGTTCGACCGGCGGCCACCCGCCCGGGTCGGTGCCGTTCGCCGGATCAGTGCCACACGTCGGGTCCGCCGCCGTGCCACTCCACCAGGCGCGGATCGTCGAGGTCCTCGTCCTGGAGCCCGGCGCGGCGCATGAGGTACAGGACATCCTCCAGGCCGTGCGCGACACCGACGTGGGCGGTGACGATGTCCACGCGCCGGAACGGGTGCTCGTCCGCGTCGGTGACGGGGTGCACGACGACGTGCGCGGCTTGGCCGCTGCTCTCGGGCGGTGGCTCGCTCATACCCCCAGCCTGCTGCCATGGGCGTCCTCATGCATCCGCGCGGGCTCAGCGAGCCGGCCGCGGGGAGAACCGCTCCTGGGCGTGGCGGGCGGTGACCTTGGCGATTTCGTGCCAGAAGGGGACGGCGGTGAGGTAGGCGCCGAGCCCGGACAGGATGCCGAGCGAGAGGTCCACGCTGACGCGTCCCTCCTTGGCCCAGTAGACGTCCTGGAGGTCCAGCAGGAGCGCGAACTCGTCCGCGATCAGCGCGACGCCCGCGCCGTAGGCCGCGCCGACCCCCGGATGGCCGGTGAACTTCGCGTCGCCGCGGACGGCGACCAGCCCGACGCCCGCGAGCGTGGCGATGCCGATGTTGTAGTGATGCAGGTGGCGGCCCCCGGCTGAGATGTCGCCCCAGGGCAGCCAGCCCCCGCGGATCCCGTGCGTGATCAGGCGGACCGTGCCGAACGTCGCGCCGAACGAGACCCACGTGGCCAGCAGCGACCGCTGGACGGGGGACGTGTGCCGGTCCAGGGCCGCGCGCCAGCGGGCGGGCAGAGGGGAGCCCGGAGGGCATTCCTCCGGGCCCGGGGCGGACGGACTCCGCCCGTGGTCGCTTCCGGTCCCCTGGGACATGGCGTCTCCCTGTCCGTGCGCGGGCGGTCCGTGCGGGCGGGCCCTGCCTCGATGGTCTCCCCACCTGCGCCGCCGCGCAGGTCCGAGCGGCGGCGCACGCGATGCTCGCCTACCGTGAAAGGCATCCGAAGACGGTGGGGGAAGCCAGAGGCCAGACGTGTCAGACGTGTCAGACGTGTGCGACGACTCGCAGGAGTACAGCCTTGAGCAGCACAGCCGGCGGCACATCATCCCGATATCTGGTCCTCGCGGCGATGATCTTCGCCGTCGCGATGACGTTCATCGATCAGACCATCGTGTCGATCGCGGTGCCCGAGATCCAGCGCGAACTGGGCCTGTCCGCCACCGGCGTGCAGTGGGCGGTCAACGCGTACCTGCTGACCTTGGCCGCCTTCTTCGCCTTCGGCGGACGCCTGGCCGACACGGTGGGTCACCGCAGGATGGTCGTGCTCGGCGTGGTGGTCTTCGCCGGGGCCTCGGCCTGCTGCGGGTTCACTCCCAAGGGCGGGTTGGCGGAGGGCTGGCTGATCACCTTCCGCGCCGTCCAGGGCGTCGGCGGCGCGATCATGTTCCCCGCGGCGCTGGCGATCGTGGTCCAGAGCTTCGCCCTGCGGGAACGGGGCCGGGCCCTGGCCCTGTTCTTCGGCATCGCGGGCGGACTGACGGCCATCGGGCCGGTCCTGGGCGGCTACCTGACCCAGTGGACCTGGCGTGCCATCTTCTGGGTCAACCTGCCGGTGGCGGCGATCGCGCTGATCCTGATCGCCGTCTCCAAACCGGAGACCGAGAGCCGGCCGGCCCGGATGGACTACCGCGGCCTGGCGCTGATCGCGGGCGGGGTCGGGCTGAGCGTGTTCGGCTTCCAGCAGTCGCAGACGTGGGGCTGGTCGAACCCGGCCATCGGACTGTGCATCGCCCTGGGCGTACTGCTGCTGGTCGCCTTCGTGCTGGTCGAGAAGCGCACCGAGTCGCCGCTCATCCAGGTGGACATCTTCCGGATCCGGGCCTTCGCCGCGCAGAACCTCGTGCTCGGCATCTCCATGCTCGTCTTCGTCCCGGTCTTCTTCTTCTCCAGCGAGTACGCCCAGATCGCCCTCGGCGACTCCTCCTCGGAGGCCGGCATCTTCCTGCTCTACTTCTTCATCGGCTTCGTGATCGCGTCCCAGCTCGGTGGTCGCATGCTCGACCGGATCGGCGCGAAGCGACCGGTGGTCCTCGGCTGCGTGCTGGCCGCCGTCGGGTTCTACCTGTGGGCGCGCAACGCGACCACGCTCAGCTTCAGCTCGCAGCAGTGGGACGTCATCCTGGCCGGGGCCGGGATGGGCTTCATGCTCAGCCCCGCGAGCACGGACGCGGTCAACCGGGCGTCCCGGCTGTCCTACGGCGAGGCGACCGGCATCACCCAGACGGTCCGCAACTACGCCGCGAGTCTCGGGCTGGCGATCCTCGGGACCGTGCTCGTCACCGACCTGCGCTCCCAGGTCACCGACTCGCTGGTCGGGCAGGGCGTGCCGCCCGCACAGGCGGCCTCGCAGGCCGCGCACCTGTCGCAGCTCCAGGCCAGTGGCAGTTCGAGCACCGCCGCGATCCCGCACTTCTTCCGTGTCGACTTCGCCCACGCCACGCAGACCGTCCTGTACTGGATGGCCGCCATCATGGCGGTGGCCGCCCTCGCCGCGATCGTCGGCCTGCGGCCGGGCCTCCAGGCCGACAGGCCGGTCGAGGAGCCCGCCCCGATGACGGCCGAGCGGAACCAGGGCCCCTGACCCTCGCGTGCGGTGACGCTGACACGTCAGCCGCCGACCACGGCCGGCGGACGCCGGGAGCTGGGTGACTCGGCCGGGCGAGGACGGCACGCGGGCGTGGCCCGGTCGCCCGGCAGACCCGAACGCCCCGGGCGGCGTCCGTCGACCGGGCCGCGTCGAGACGCCGCTCCGGACCGTCGTCCCGGCACGGCCGACGACGTGAGCCCGTAGGGGGCGAGCCGCGCCGGGCGCCGCGCCCAGGCCGTGAAGGTTCCGCTGTCGCCGTGGCCGCCCGAGGCGGCGAAAACCGGTGGAGGCGCCGGGCGGTGCGCCGCTACGCTGCCCCGCGATGATGACTCCTTCCCACCACAGAATGGGGGTCCCGTCCGCGCAAGGTGAGTGCTGATGGCCACTCCACCCGCGAACGGGGACGTTCGAACCCCCTCCTGGCGGCTCCACCTGTGGAGGCGCGTACGCGAGTTCGCCGTGCCGCCGCCCATGATCGCGAGCGCGAGCGCACGCCGTTCCGTCGGCGACTGGGCGGGCGCGTGCGCGGCCGCCCGCGTGCACGTCGACCTCGACCTCCGGGACGTCGCCCGCCGACACGGTCGCGAGCTCGCCTCCCGGATCCGCGCCGACCTGCGGTCGCTCGCCCCCGACCTGCTGCGCTGGCACCTGCCGCGGAGCGCCCCGCACGGCTTGCTGCGGCCCGGACTGACCGTCAGCCTTGCACGCTACGCGCCGACCGACGTGGCCGCGCCGCTGCCGCTGCATCTCGTGGCCCGGACCCCGCCCGGGTGGGCCGACGCCGGGCAGTGGTTCAGCCTCGCGCTGTGGGACCCGGCCCGCCCGCACGTGGACGCGGGCCTGCACCCGCACCCGCATCCGAGCCGTCGGTTCCGCCTCGACCTGCACCGGCACCTGTGGGATGCGGGCGCGAGCCACGCGTTGCGGGCCCGCTCCGGAATCGACCGTCCTGACCGACCCGCCCTGGACCGGTGGGCGTCGGAGGCGGAGCTGCTGCTCCGCGCCGACGGTCGCGGAAGCGGACGCCTCGGGGTGCGGCTCGGCTCCCGAACGCTGCTCGTCCTCGGGCGGACCGCCGCCGCATCACCCGTCGTCTCGGCCTCCGCGGAGGCGGGCGATCACGCGCTGCCACTGCTCCCCGACGCGGCGACCTGGGCGACGCCCGACGTGGAGCTGCTCCGCGCGGGTTTGATCGAGCCGGAGGCGCTGCACCCGCTCGTGGCCGCCGCTTTGGCGCCGGGACGTCCCGCAGCCGCGCCTGAAACAGCCGCCGCCGCGGGCGAGAGGGAGCAGGCGCGCCCGCACACCGTCGAGTGCGGGGGAGCTCGGCACCGGATCGCCGTCGTCGACGGCGTGCTGGCGCCGTTGGACCACGACGCTGACGAGCTTCGTCGGGAGGAGTTGCTGGCCGCCCTGTCCGGCACACCGCTTCCCTGCCTGCGGGCCATCGACCAGGCGCACCGCGACCCGGCGTCACTGGACGACGTCCGGGGCCGACTCGACCACGGCGACGTCGACGGTGCGATCGCCCTCGTCACGTCCCTGCTCGGCCCCGACGCCGTGCTCCGCGACGGCGCGCTCAGGGACGAGTTGGCCGCGGCCGCGCTGCGACGGGTCGATCACGGCCTCTACCGCGCGGGCCTCGCCCCCTCGCAGGCCAGACCGCTGCCTCGCCCGGCCCGCCGGGACGACCCGCTTCGCCGCGCGCTGCGCACCCGCCCGCGCGACGGCCTCCGCCGCTGACCGACCGGTACCGCCCCCGCGCCCCGGGCGCTCCCACGCTTCGACCGAACAAAGGTGATCTCATGCCCTCCTCCGCTCCCGTCTCCCAACTCGACGTCGCAGACGAACTGCTGGCCCTGCTGACCGACAGCACCACGGAACCCCGAGACGACCGGCAACTCGAAGCGCTCACCCTGGCCGTGGCGGCGGACCTGCCCGTGCTGCTCTGGGGCGAGCCCGGAATCGGCAAGACCGCCGCCCTCACCCAGCTCGCCGCGGCGCTCGACCTGCCGCTGACCACGGTCATCGCCAGCGTCCACGAGCCCTCCGACTTCTCCGGGCTGCCGGTCGTCGGGGACGACCCCGCCCGGCAGGGCGTCCCGCTGGCCCCGCCCGACTGGGCGGTCCGCCTGGTCCGAGCGGGAAAGGGCCTGCTCTTCCTCGATGAGCTCTCCACCGCGCCCCCGGCGGTCCAGGCGGCGCTGCTGCGCCTGGTGCTGGAACGGCGCGTCGGCTCGCTGCAACTTCCGGCCGGTGTCCGCATCGTGGCCGCCGCCAACCCGCGTGCCTCGGCTGCCGACGGCTGGGAGCTCAGCCCACCCCTGGCCAACCGCTTCGTCCACCTCCAGTGGACGCACGACCACGACGTCGTGGTCCGCGGCCTCGGCGGCACCTGGCCACGGGCCGATCTTCCGCGTCTCGCCCCGGAGCGGTTGCCCGAAGCGGTGGCCCTGGCGCGGCGCGCGGTCTGCGGGCTGCTCGCCGTCCGGCCCGGGCTGGTGCACCGGCTCCCCGAGAACGAGACCCGCCGGGGCGGCGCCTGGCCCTCGCCGCGCAGTTGGGAGATGACGCTGCGTCTGATCGCCTTCGCCACCGCGGCCGGCTCGTCCAGGGATGTGCTCTCGCAGCTGGTCCGGGGCACGGTCGGCGACGGCCCCGGGCTGGAGTTGCTCTCCAGCATGGACCGGATGGACCTCCCAGACGCCGAGACGCTGCTCGCCGACCCGGAGGCGGCCGTGCTGCCCGAGCGCGGCGACCTGCGTCAGGCCGTGCTGGACGCCGTGGTCGCGGCGGTCCGCAGCCGTCCCGAGCCGGCCCGTTGGGACGCGGCCTGGCGGCTCCTGGTCCGGGCCGTGGAGACCGGCGCGCCGGACCTGGTCGTGGTCCCCGCGACCACGCTCGCCTCGCTGCGGCGGGAGGGTTGGAGCGTGCCACCCGTCATCGACGCGCTCGCCGGGGCCGTCTCGCTCTCCCGGCGTGCCGATCGCGCCGCGGCCGCCGCGCTCGCGAAGCCCGGCGCGGCCTCGGGAGCGGGGGCGGCCCGATGAGCGGTGCGACCCGCACGGCCCCGGCCCTGGACCTGGACAAGCTGTACGCCGCGCGTCTGCACGCGGCGCGGGCCCGGCCCTATCTCGCCACGGCGCTGTTCGCCCTCCAGTTGGTGGAGTCGCGCGGCACGCCCACCATGGCGGTCGACCGGTACTGGCGCTGCTACGCGTCGCCCGCCTTCGTGGACCGCACGCCGGAGGTGGAGCTCGCCGCCGTCTGGGTGCACGAGGTGTCCCACCTGCTGCGCGACCACCACGGCCGCAGCGACCGCTACGCCTGCGCCCACGGACTGACCAGTCCGGCCGAGCGCCTGCGGATGAACATCGCCGGAGACTTCGAGATCAACGACGACGCCTTCGGCGACGGCCTGGTCCGCCCCGAGGGCGCCGTCGTGCCCCGGATGGCACAGCTCCCCGAAGGCTGGTTGATGGAGTCCTACCTGGCCCACCTCCGGCTCGGCTCCTTCCCGCGCGACCTCGCGTGGCTCGACTGCGGCAGCGGCGCCGACGGGCTCGACCGTTCCTGGGACCTCGGCCCGGGCGGGGCGCACGGACTGAGCGAGCAGGAGCGCGACGCCGTGCGCTTCCGGGTCGCCCAGGGCATCGCGGCCAGGCCCGGCCGCGTCCCGCGCGGATGGCGGCGTTGGGCCGAGGAGGCGTTCCAACCGCCGCAGCCCTGGCGCGAGTTGCTCGGCGCGGCGCTGCGGGCGGCGGCCGTCGGCGGGGGAGCGGGCGACGACTACAGTTACGCCCGCCCCGCCCGCCGCGCGGCGAGCCTGCCCGGGGTCGTCCTGCCGGGCCTGCGCCGGATGCCGCCGCGCGTATGCGTCGTGATCGACACCTCGGGCTCCGTCAGCGACGTCGAGCTCGGCGCGGCGGTGCGCGAGGTCGCGGCGATCTGCCGAGCCGTGGGTGGCCGCAGGGACCTGGTCACCGCCGTGCCCTGCGACGCGGCGGCCCACACGGCTCAGCAGCTGTGCCGGTCCGAGGGGATCCCCCTCGTCGGTGGCGGAGGCACGGACCTGCGGGAGGGCTTCGCACGCGCCCTGCGTGCCCAGCCCGCCCCGGACGTCGTCGTGGCCCTCACCGACGGCCAGACCCCGTGGCCGAGCCGTCGGCCGCCCTGCCGCACCGTGATCGGCCTCTTCCCCCGCAGCGGCTACAACGAGGACACCGACTACGAGCCCGCCCTGCCGCCGCCCTGGGCTCGGGTGGTGGAGATCCGCAGCTGAGTGGGCGAGGCCCGGCGGTAGGACCGCCCTGCCCGGTGGCCCCATGCGGCGGGAATCGTCTCCGGGCGCGGTCCGGACCACCCGTTCCGGTCCGGCAGCTGCCCTCTGGCGTGGGGGCGCACCGTTCCTGCCCCGGGGCCCGCCTCCCAGCCGGAGGCCGTGGGAGAGGTGCCCCGCCGTCTCCCGCCTCCTGGGTGCCACGGCCCCAGGGCGCGGCCGAGGCCGCCCGCCCCAGTCCTGCCGCCCTGTCACGTCGGGGTGCATCGGCACCCGCCCCGGGTCTCGATTCCCGGCCGGAGGCCGTTGCCTGGACCCCGAGGCCCGTGGCATTCGGGCGCGTTCCGCTCCCGGCCAGGCCCTTCGCGTGCGGGCGGGACCGGAAAGGCGGAGGCTGGAAGGCAGACGCGCGCCGGAAGACCGTCGTGGCCGGGGTGTCGCGCGACGGCGTCGGGGCCGAGGAACGAGGGCGGATCCCATGACTGACACGCATTACCGATTGGACTGGTCCGGCTCGATCGGCTGGCGGGGTGGCCATGTCGACAGCGGGGACCTGCTGGACCAGCTCGAGGCGGAGCACGAGAAGATCCGCCTGATCTTCGGGGCCGTGCTCGGGACCCCCATCGGGGACCCGGACCGCAAGGCGCAGATGGACCGGGCCACGCCCGTGATCGTGCGGCACGGCGTGATCGAGGACGAGCTGCTCTACCCGCTCATGGCGCGGCTCCCCGAGGGCGCGGACGGGGCGATGTCCCAGGTGGCCCACGACGACCACGCGCGGGCCGAGGCGGCGCTGCACGTGCTCGGGGTGGTCAAGGCCGACGACCCGGCGTTCACCCGCGAGTTCGCGGTGCTGAACGAGCATCTGACCGGTCACATGTCATGGGAGGAGGCGCGCGTGTTCCCGACCGTCCGGGCCACGGTCGCGCAGTCGGAGCTCGACGAGCTCGGCGCGCGGGCCCGGGAGCTCAGGCGGCGGGGCCGCTCCACGCCGCAGCCGCCGCCCGGCGTCCGGCCGCCGGAGGACCACTTCCCGCCGGCGGAGAAGAGCTTCAGGGAGCGCATGCACGACCGGTTCACCCCGGCGGGCGGTTGGGGAGCCCTGCGCCCGCACTGAACCGTGCGTCGGATTTCGGGGGCTCACTTCGTCATGGGCGTTTGCGTCGGCCTGGCCGGGTCAGACGCGAGGGGACCACGACGAGGAAGGAGCCCTCGCATGCTGCTGCTCGGCCTGTTGCTGATCGCTGCGACCGCGGCGTTCACCGGCCTCGTGATCGCGGACAACCTGTCCGGCGGGCCGGTCCACCACGTGACGGTCCTCGGCCACACCATCGCCACCATGAACAGCCTGGAGATCTTCCTTTCCGGTCTCGCCCTGGCGCTGATCTTCTGCCTCGGTCTGGCCATGACGGGGACGGGCGGGATGCTGGCCAGGCGCCGCCGACTGAGGCTGCGCGAGGCGGGCCGCGTCGGCCGCCATGTCCGGACCGGTGACGCGGTCCCCACCACCCCGAACGGAACGGCGGCCACGGTCGGCCGACCGGTGGCCCCACCGGCTGCCCCGCCCGTCGCCCAGCCGGCCGCTCCGCCGGCCCAGCCGAGGACGAGCGAGCCGGGGACGGCGACGGCAGGGTCCCCCGGGGACACCGCGCCCGGCTCCACCACGGCAACGGTTCCGGAGCCGACCACGGCCCCCGAAGCGACCAAGGTCCCCGAGGCGACCACGGCCCCCGAGGCCACGACGACCTCTGCCCGGCCCCGCCGCCACATCCACCTGTTCGGGCACTGACCTGTTCGGGCACTGACGCACCGAGCCGGGCGTCGTGGCGTCGTCGCGAGCCACCGGAGGACGGCCACCGCGTCGCAGCGCGGTGGCCGTCCGCTGCCGCCTTGCGGATCAGCCCGTTCGGCCGGTTGCAGTCGGGCGCATCCTGATCGAGAGTCAAGGAGGTCAGGAAGCCACCGCAGAGGAGTGAGGGGAATCCGAATGACGATCGCGACCGTCGATCCGGCCACCGGCAGGACGCTGGCGACCTTCCCGGCGCTGGACGCGCACGGCGTCGAGGAGCGGCTCCGGCGCGCGGCCGAGACCTTCGAGGGCTACCGGACCACCGCCTTCGACCACCGGTCACAGCTGCTGCGCCGCGCCGCCGACAAGCTGACCGCCGACCGGGAGGAGGTGGCCCGCACCCTCGTCACCGAGATGGGCAAGCCGCTGGCGCAGGCCCGCGGCGAGGCGGACAAGTGCGCCAAAGCGATGCGGTGGTTCGCCGACCACGCGCCCGGTCTGCTCGCCGACCAGACCCCCGAGGCCGCGGACGTCGCGGACAGCGGGGCCCAGGCGGTGCGGGTCCGGTTCCGGCCGCTTGGGCCGGTGTTGGCGGTCATGCCCTGGAACTTCCCGCTGTGGCAGGTGATCCGTGCCGCCGCGCCCGCGCTGATGGCCGGGGACGTGCTGCTGCTCAAGCACGCCTCGAACGTCCCGCGCACCGCGCTCTACCTCCAGGAGCTCTTCGCCGACGCCGGTTACGAACCCGGTTGCTTCCAGACGCTGTTGATCTCCTCCGGCCAGGTCGCGGACGTGATCCGCGACGACCGGGTCGCGGCCGTCACGCTCACCGGAAGCGAGGGCGCGGGGCAGGCCGTCGCGACGGTCGCGGGCGAGCAGTTGAAGAAGTGCGTGCTGGAACTCGGCGGCAGCGACCCGTTCCTGGTGCTGCCTTCGGCGGACGTCGCCGCGGCGGCCCAAGTGGCGGTGCGGGCACGGGTGCAGAACAACGGTCAGTCCTGCATCGCGGCCAAGCGGTTCATCGTCCACGAGGCCGTCTTCGACGACTTCACCCGTGCCTTCGTCGACGGCATGCGGAGCCTGCGCGTCGGCGACCCGATGCAGGAGCACACCGACGTGGGCCCGTTGGCCACCGAGCAGGGCCGCACCGACATCGAGGAGCAGGTCGAGGACGCGCGCGGCAAGGGCGCGCGGGTCCTGTGCGGCGGGCGGCGGCCCCCGGAGCTGAGCGACGAGGGCTGGTACTACGAGCCGACGGTGCTCACCGACATCGACCCCGCGATGCGCCTGCACCACGAGGAGTGCTTCGGCCCGGTCGCCACCCTCTACCGGGTGCCGGACCTGGCCGCGGCGGTCGCGCTCGCCAACGACACGCCGTACGGGCTGAGTTCGAACGCGTGGACGCGCGACCCGGGCGAGCAGGGGGTGCTCGCCCGGGACCTGCAGGCCGGCGGCGTCTTCTTCAACGGCATGACCGCCTCGCACCCGGCGTTCCCCTTCGGCGGGGTCAAGCGCTCGGGCTACGGGCGTGAGCTGGACGGGTTGGGCATCCGGGAGTTCACCAACCCGACCACGCTCTGGTACGCCGCGGAGTGACGGTCGCCCCGCAGTGGGCCGGCTCCGGTCAGCTCAGGGACTTGAGCGACGCCGCGTCGTAGGGCTTCAGTTCGTCGAAGCGGCCGGCGAGGACCTTGGCGGCCCACTCCGGGTCCTGGAGCAGCGCGCGGCCGACGGCGACCATGTCGAACTCGTCGCGCTCCATGCGGTCGAGGAGGTTGTCGAGGCCCTGGACCGGGGAACCCTCGCCCATGAAGGCGCCGATGAAGTCCCCGTCGAGGCCGACCGAGCCGACGGTGATGGTCGGCTTGCCGGTGATCTTCTTGGTCCAGCCGGCCAGGTTGAGGTCCGAGCCCTCGAACTCCGGGAGCCAGTAGCGGCGGGTGGAGGCGTGGAAGGCGTCGACGCCCGCTGCCGCGAGCGGGGCGAGGATCGCCTCCAGCTGCTCGGGGGTCTCCGCGAGCCGGGCGTCGTAGGCCTCCTGCTTCCACTGCGAGAAGCGGAAGATCACCGGGAAGTCGGCGGAGACGTTCGCGCGGACCGCCGCGGCGATCTCGGCGGCGAACCTCGTGCGGGAGACCGGGTCGCCGCCGTAGGCGTCGGTGCGGCGGTTGGTGCCCGCCCAAAGGAACTGGTCGACGAGGTAGCCGTGGGCGCCGTGCAGCTCGACGCCGTCGAAGCCGGCGCGCTCGGCGGCGGCCGCGGCCTCGGCGAAGGCGCCGATGACGTCGTCCAGGTCCTCCTGGGTCATCGCCCTGCCGGTGCCCTCGGTGCCGTCGATGCGCAGCCCGGAGGGGCCGACGGCGGGGGCCTCGGCGAACGGCGGCTGGCCCTGCTTGCGCACCATGCCGATGTGCCACAGCTGCGGCACGATCGTGCCGCCGGCGGCGTGCACCGCGTCGGCGACCCGCGCCCACCCGGCCAACTGCTCCTCGCCGTGGAAGCGCGGCACGCGGTCGCTCTGACCGGCGGAGTCGTGGCCGACGTAGGTGCCCTCGGTGACGATCAGACCGACGCCGGCGGCGGCGCGGCGGGCGTAGTACGACCGGACGTCCTCGCCCGGGACGCCGCCCGGCGAGAACATGCGCGTCATCGGCGCCATCGCGATGCGGTTGGGGACGGTCAGACCGTTCAGGGCGACGGGCCTGGCAAGGATCTCGGCCGCGCGGGAGGCGGAGGACGCAACGGTGGTCATGTGGTTCCTCAAGGTGCCGGACATTTGATGTACGCAAGTATTTCGCGTAAGCCTGACAACCCCGGACGGGGGCCGTCCATTTCTCCGACCGGGCCACCCGTGCCGTGATCCCCGTCACATTCCTGGCCGCCCCGCGCCCCGGACCGGCTTCCGTGCTCGCTAGAGTCGAGCCGTGAGCGACCAGGTACAGACCCCCAGGGCCCCCTTCGGAAACTTCCCCACCGTCCGGCTCGCGCTCGACGCGTCAGCCGATCTCGTCACGCCCGTCGCCGCCGCCCTGCGGGACTGGGCGGACCGGGAGGCCGCCCGGTCCGTGCTGTGGGTGGACACCGATCCCGAGAAGGCGGACACCGCCGTCTTCTGCGCCGCCTACGAGGCCCCGCCGGAGCTCTCGGCCAACTGTGTCGTGGTCGCCGCCAAGCGCGGCGGGGAGACGACCCTGGCCGGCTGCCTGGTGCTGGCCACCACCCGTCTGGACGTGAACCAGGCCGTCCGCAAGCGCCTGGGCGCGCGCAAGGCCTCGTTCGCGCCGATGGACACCGCCGTCGCGGGGACGGGGATGGAGTACGGCGGGATCACCCCGCTCGGGCTGCCCGCGGAGTGGCCGCTGCTGGTCGACGAGGCCGTCGCCGCCGCGCCCTCCGTCCTGGTCGGCAGCGGTGCGCGCCGCGGCAAGCTGATCCTTCCCGGCTGGGCGGTCGCCCGGCTCCCCGGCGCCGAGGTGGTGCCGGGCCTCGCCGCGGCCGTCGAGGCGGTCTGAACGGTCCGAACGCGGCCGTCCCGGCGCCCGTCCCAGCGGCGGTTCCTGCGGCCGTCCCCACGTGCAGTCGTCCGGCCCGGCCGCCCGGGGGAAAGCGGGCGGCGGGGCCGGACGGTCCGGGGGCTCAGCAGCAGGGGCGCTTGCCGTGGTTCGCGCCGTGCTTCCTGCGCTGCTTCTTCCTGCGGCGCCGTTTGGACGACATGGCCACTCCTCTCGGTGCGGTGTCCCCGTTCCACGCTGGCACAGCAGCACGGGACCGGCACCTGCGCGCCCGGTTGCGGGCCTCTGACGGCGGGGTTTGAGTGGTGGGACGCCGCGCGGACCGTCGAGGGCGTCGCGGGCGCCGAGGAGGAGACCATGGCCGGTGAGCCGGAGCCGATCAGCCCGAAGGCGCGCGAGGCGATCGAGCGCGATCTGACGCAGCTGCGCGCGGAGCGGGCCTCCGTCGCCGCCACCCTGCACGACACCGACTCCACCGGGGACCGCGCCGACCAGGCCGACGAGCTCCAGCGTGCCGAGGAGCTGTCCCGGCTCGACGACCGGATCGAGGCCCTGACCCTGCGCCTGAAGCAGGCGACGATCGCCGGACCTCCCGGCACCGACGTGGTGGGGGTCGGCAGCACCGTCTCCGTGCGCTTCGCCGACGGCACGGTCGAGCAGGTCGAGATCGGCGAGGTCGCCGAGGAGTTGGACCGGACCCTGGTCACGGCGGACAGCCCCCTCGGCCGCGCGCTGCTCGGACGTCGGGTCGGCGACGTGGTGGAGTACGACACCCCGCAGGGCCGCGCCGAGGCCGCCGTCGTCTCCCTCGATTGAGCGGAGCGGGCGCCCGACTGAACTCCGGGCGTCCTCTAGACTGCGCAGCAGAGTTGATCGACTGTCATCACGAGGGGTGGGCGACGGATGTCCGAGGTGGAGCAGGAGCCGGGCGGCAGAGCGGACGCGGACGGCGGCCACGGGAGCGCCGCCGGCCACGGAGGCTTCGACCCGAACGTGCCGAGCACCGCCCGCATCTACGACTACCTCATCGGCGGCAAGGACAACTTCGCCGCCGACCGCGCCGCCGCCGAGCACCTGCTGACCGCGCAGCCCACCGCGCGGACCATCGCGCAGGCCAACCGGCGCTTCCTGCTGCGGGCCGTGGGCCTGCTGGCCCAGAGCGGCATCCGCCAGTACATCGACGTCGGCGCGGGCATCCCCACCAGCCCGAACGTGCACGAGATCGTGCGCGAGCACCAGCCGGACGCCCGCATCGTCTACGTCGACAACGACCCGGTCGTGCTCGCCCACACCCGCGCCCTGCGCGCCGAGACGGGCGTGACCGCGCTCGACGCGGACCTGCGCCGCCCGCAGGAGATCATGGACCGCGTCGAGGCGGCCGGGACGATCGACTTCTCGCAGCCCGTCGGGCTGCTGCTGATCTCGGTGATGCACTTCGTCCGCCGCGAGGAGGACCCGGGCGCCATGATCCGCGCCTATACCGAGCGCCTGGCCCCGGGCAGCCACCTCGCCCTGTCGATCGCCAGCGCCGGCCGGCTCTCTCAGGACGAGATCGAGAAGGCCGAGGCGATCTACGCCAACGCCTCCTCCCCGCTGGTGCTCCACTCGCCCGCCGCGGTCGCGGGCTGGCTCGAGCCGTACACCCTGCTGGAGCCCGGCCTCGTCTCCTACTACAAGTGGCGGGCGGACGAGAACGAGCCCGACGACACCGGCGCTCCGATCGCCGCCGTCGCCCGGATCGGCTGACCCTGCCCCGAAGCAGACGTGCGGGCCGGCCCGGAAGGGCCGGCCCGCACGGTCGTTCAGCGGAGAGGATCAGCGCCCGTCGTAGCGGTCCAGGTCCATGACCTTGGCCCAGGCGGCGACGAAGTCCGCGACGAACTTCTGCTGCGCGTCGTCACTCGCGTAGACCTCGGCCACGGCGCGCAGCTCGGAGTTGGAGCCGAAGACCAGGTCCGCACGGCTGCCGGTCCACCGGACCTCGCCGGAGGCGTCGCGGCCCTCGAAGGTGCCGGCGTCGGCCGCGACCGGGGCCCACGTGGTGTCCAGGTCCAGCAGGTTGACGAAGAAGTCGTTCGTCAGCGCGCCCGGCCGGTCGGTGAGGACGCCCAGGGACGACTGCCCCTGGTTCGCGCCCACCACGCGCAGGCCGCCGACCAGGACGGTCAGCTCCGGAGCCGACAGGTTCAGCAGGTTGGCCTTGTCCAGCAGCAGGTACTCGGCCGGGAGGCGGTTGGCCTTGCCGAGGTAGTTGCGGAAGCCGTCGGCCGTCGGCTCCAGGGCGGCGAAGGACTCGACGTCCGTCTGCTCCTGGGTCGCGTCGCCGCGGCCCGGCGTGAACGGCACCTCCACCGTCACCCCGGCGGCCTTGGCGGCCTGCTCCACGCCGACGCCGCCCGCGAGGACGATCACGTCGGCGAGCGAGACGTGCTTGCCGCCCGACAGCTCGGCGTTGAACGCCTGCTGGACGCCCTCCAGGGTGCGCAGCACCTGGGCGAGCTGGTCCGGGTCGTTGACCTCCCAACCGGCCTGCGGCTGGAGGCGGATGCGGGCGCCGTTCGCGCCGCCGCGCTTGTCGCTGCCGCGGAAGGAGGACGCGGAGGCCCAGGCGGTGGAGACCAGCTCGGCCACGGACAGGCCCGCGTCGGCGATCTTCTGCTTGAGCTTGGTGAGGTCGGCCGGGTCGACGTGCGAGCGGGTGTCGGCGGAGACCGGGTCCTGCCAGAGCAGCTCCTCGGCCGGGACCTCGGAGCCGAGGTAGCGGGCGATCGGGCCCATGTCGCGGTGGGTCAGCTTGAACCAGGCACGGGCGAAGGCGTCCGCGAAGGCGGCCGGGTCGTCCTTGAAGCGCCGGGAGATCGGCTCGTAGGCCGGGTCGAAGCGCAGCGACAGGTCGGTCGTCAGCATGACCGGCTGGTGCGACTTCGACGCGTCGTGCGCGTCCGGCACGGTGCCGGCGCCCGCGTTGTCCTTCGGCCGCCACTGGTTGGCGCCCGCGGGGCTCTGGAAGAGCTCCCACTCGTAGCCGAAGAGGATCTCGAAGAAGCTGTTGTCCCACGTGGTGGGGGTGTTGGTCCAGGTGCCCTCGAGGCCGGAGGTGATGGCGTCGCCGCCCTTGCCGGTGCGGTAGGAGGACTTCCAGCCGAGGCCCTGCTGCTCCAGCGGAGCGCCCTCGGGGTCGGCGCCGACGTTGTCCGCCGGGCCCGCGCCGTGGGTCTTGCCGAAGGTGTGGCCGCCGGCGATGAGGGCGACGGTCTCCTCGTCGTTCATCGCCATGCGACGGAAGGTCTCGCGGATGTCGCGCGCGGCGGCGATCGGGTCCGGGTTGCCGTTGGGGCCCTCGGGGTTGACGTAGATCAGGCCCATCTGGACCGCGCCCAGGGGCTCCTCGAGCTCACGGTCGCCGGTGTAGCGCTCGTCGCCGAGCCAGGTGGTCTCCGGGCCCCAGTACACGTCCTCGTCCGGCTCCCACACGTCGGCGCGGCCGCCGGCGAAGCCGAAGGTGTCGAAGCCCATCTCCTCCAGGGCGACGTTCCCCGCGAGGATCATCAGGTCGGCCCAGGACAGGGACTTGCCGTACTTCTTCTTCACCGGCCACAGCAGGCGGCGGGCCTTGTCCAGGTTGCCGTTGTCCGGCCAGGAGTTGAGCGGGGCGAAGCGCTGCTGGCCCGCGCCCGCGCCGCCGCGGCCGTCGCTGATGCGGTAGGTGCCCGCGGAGTGCCAGGCCATGCGGATCATGAACGGCCCGTAGTTGCCGAAGTCCGCCGGCCACCAGTCCTTCGAGTCGGTCAGCACCTCGGCGACGTCCTGCTTGACGGCCGCCAGGTCCAGCGCCGAGAACGCGGCCGCGTAGTCGAAGTCCTCGCCCAGCGGGTTCGCCACGGCCGGGTTCTTGGCCAGGATCTTCAGGTTCAGCTGCTGCGGCCACCACTGACGGTTTCCGCCGCCCTGCGTGGGGTGGGGTGCGCGCCCGTGCGCGACCGGGCAACCGCCCGAGCTCCCCCCGTTGGCGTCGACGTTGACGTCAAGGTTCTCAGACATGACCATCCTTGCGGGCTAGGGGAGTGAGACCGGATTCGACCCTACCTTAGACACTGTCTAAGTCAACAGGTGCACTAATCTCGAACATCGTCCGACCGGCTGCTACGCTCGCAGACATGAGCGACCTGCTGGCACGACTCAGAGCGCGCAGTTGGCGGCTCACCGCGCAGCGGCGCGTCGTCGCGCAGGTGCTGGACGGGGACCACGTCCACTTCACCGCCGACGAGATCCACGCCCGCGCGGCCGCGCTGCTCCCCGAGATCAGCCGGGCCACGGTCTACAACACGCTGGGCGAGCTCGTCGCGCTCGGCGAGGTGGTCGAGGTCAGCACGGACGGCCGGGCCAAGCGCTACGACCCGAACGCCCACCACGCCCACCAGCACCTGGTCTGCGAGTCCTGCGGCACGATCCGCGACGTCCATCCCCTGGGCGACCCGCTGGCCGGCCTCCCCGCGGCCGAGCGCTACGGGTTCACCGTCTCCGGCGTCGCGGTCACCTACCGCGGCCTCTGCCCCGACTGCGCGGCCGGGGCCGCGCCGCCCGCGCGCACCGGGTCCACCGGTACGGGGTCCACACGCACGGAAGCCTGACCCGACCGGCGCGGTGCGCGGGTCGGACCAGGCTTCGGGAGTCAGAGCAGCGAGCGTCAGGGCAGCAGACGCTCGACGGCGGCGGCGCCTTGCTCCTCCAGGGCCTTGCGGGCCTTCTCGATCAGTGCCGGGGTGGGTTCGCGACCGCTGGCGCGGACCAGGTCTTCCGGGTCGACCGGGTGTTCCGCTCCGGTGTGGAGCAACCGGTCCGGCGTGGGTCGCTCGTCGTCGCCCTCGGGCTGGGACATCTGGAACCTCCTGCCCTGTATGAACAGACTTGCCTTTCCCTGCACTGTAGACCTCCGGCATCCCCACCGCACCGTGCATCCGGCCCGCGCCGCACCGTCGCGGCCTACGCTGGAGCCATGTGCCGATCGATCAAGACGCTCCGGGCCCCGGTCACACCCGACCCGCAGGAGGCCGACATCCAGGCGGCCGCACTCCAGTACGTGCGCAAGGTCTCCGGCTTCCGCGCGCCCGCGGCCCACAACCGCGAGGCGTTCGACGCCGCGGTCGAGGCCGTCGCCGACGCGACGCGCGAACTGCTGGACTCCCTGGTCGTCCGGGGCGCGCACGCCCATGCGCACGCGCACGCCCATGACGGGGACGGCCACGAGCACGCGCCGGAGACGGTCCCCGCCTGACGCGTTCCCCGGCGGTCCCGGCGCGGGGTCAGTGCGGGATCTCGTCGATCATCTCCCGTGCGCCCTGGCGCAGCAGCGCCAGCGCGGTGGCCATGCCGAGCTCCTCCGGCGACAGCGCACCCGCCCACTCGTGTGCCTCGATGACGCGTTTGCCGTCCGGGGTGAAGACGCGTGCCCGCAGCGAGAGCCGTCCGTCCTCCTCGGCCCGCGCGTAGCCGGCGATGGGGGAGTTGCAGTGCCCCTGGAGTGCGTGCAGCATCATCCGCTCCGCCGCGGCCTCGCGCCACGTCGGCGCGTGGCTGAGCGCGGCGACCGCGTCGACCGTCGCGCTGTCGTCCGCGCGGCACTGGAGCGCCAGGACGCCCGCGCCGATCGGCGGACACATCGCGTCCGGCTCCAGGACCTCGGCGATGCGGTGCGCCTGCCCGATCCGCTCCAGGCCGGAGACGGCCAGCAGCAGGGCGTCGTACTCGCCCGCGTCGAGCTTGGCGAGGCGCGAGTTGGCGTTGCCGCGGATCGGCACGCACTCCAGCTCCGGGTACGCGGCGGCGAGTTGGGCGATCCGCCGGACCGAGCTGGTGCCGACCCTGGCGCCCGCGGGCAACTGGTCGAGCCGCAGGCCGAGCGGCTGGACGACGGCGTCGCGGATGTCGTCGCGCGGCAGGTAGGCGGCGACGGCGGTGCCCTCCGGCAGCGGACGGTCGCCGGGCATGTCCTTGAGGCAGTGCACGGCCAGGTCCGCCTCGCCCGCGAGCAGCGCGGCGTCCACCTCCTTGGTGAACGCCCCCTTCCCGCCGAGCGCGGACAGCGCGCCGAGCCACCGGTCCCCGGACGTGGTGACGGGCACGACCTCGGTCACGAGCCGCGGATGCCGCTCGGCCAGCAGTGATCGCACCCGCTCCACCTGCGCGAGAGCCATGGGGGAGGAGCGCGTCACGATCCGGATCAGCTGAGGCATGGCACGAGACGATACTCCGTCAGTTCCGGTTCTTCGGACGCCACCGGGCCGATCTGACCTGCCGCTCGGCCGCCGCATGCCACCATCGCGGCGGTGAGGGGCCCGTGACCTGCGATGTCGGCTGCTCGGGGTGAAGCCCGAGGGGACGCAGGGCGTCACCGCGCACGCACACCGAGAAGCAGCCGAACCAGTGCCCGTCCGCGCCCTTCCCGCACATCAGGTTGATCCGGACGTCGTCCGGCTCGAACGGCATCCAGTCGATGCCGCGCTCACGCAGTCAAGCGGTGAGCGCCTCGACGGGGCGCGGGCTGCCCGGGAGGTTGTCATAGCCGAGGAGGGTGATCCACTCGATGCCGGTCACCAGGACATCATGCCGACCCCGGGCGCGCGGAGGCGAGCGGTTATCCGCGCTCCGTCAGGCCGGTGGCGCGGCCGTCGGCGTCCCAGGCGACCTCGAGGACACCGGTGACGGCGTCGCGGTTCAGCGGACCGAAGACGTGCGGAAAGAGCGTGCCGGCGGCGACACCCGGCGGCGGGGCCGGGGCGGCGGCCTCGAAGACGCACTCGGCGGTCAGGCGCGACTCGTCGACGAGGAGCGCGAGCAGTGGCCTCGGGGCGTCCCGGTAGAAGGCGTCGACGACGGCGAGGGTCGTCGCGACGTCGGGCGAACAGTGGACGAAGCCCTCGTCCGCGAGGGAGGCCGGGGCGTAGGCGCTGTCGGGCGCGGCGTCCCAGTCGGCGAGGGGCACGACGTGGTAGATCATGGGCCCATTCCAGCACGCGACGCGCACGCGGTCGCGCAGGGCGGGGGCCCGGGGGGTGGAGCCGCCGTGGGGTCGCCCCTCTGAACCGCGGTCGGCCGCCCACGGGTCGACGGCACCTTCCCCCCGTTTCGCTCGCCCGTCGGCTCCGGGCGACCCCTTCACCCTGAGGCACTGAGGCTCTGTGGCTCTGCGGCTCTGCGGCCTAGCGCGGCCCTACGGCCGCAGCGGTCGGCCGCCGACGCCCGCGCCGCTGTTCTCATGCCACCACGCCTCGAAGGACCGCTGGTCCATGGACGCCCAGTCGGGGGTGCGCAGCACGTGGGCGCGGCCCAGGCTGCGGCCGAGCTCCAGGATCGCGCGGCCCACGGGGGCGCGTTCCGCGTCGTAGGCGGCGAGGGCCGCAGGGAGGGAGTCGTGCTCCAGGAGTGCGCGGCCGAGGACGGTCGCGTCCTGGAGCGCCTTGAGCGCGCCGCTGCCGGTGTGCGGGCGGGCGATGGCGGCGGCGTCGCCGAGCAGCGCCAGCCGTCCGTGGGCGTACCGGGGCGCGGCCGCGTCGTGGATCGGCTGGAGGAGCCGGTCCTCCTCGGGCGTGCCCCGCACGAGGTCACGCCAGTACCCCGGGAAGTACCGTTCCACCAAGCGGTGCTGATGGTCGGTCAGTTCCCTCGTCAGCTCGGCCGAGGGGCTCGCCTCGGGATCGGCCAGCCGCTCGGCGAGGTGCGCGGGCGGGGTCGCGTAGAAGACCCAGTTGACCCGGACGCCGTCGTCGCTGCTGCCGCCGTCCCCGTCGCGGGCTGCCTCCCCGTCTGCCGCACCGTCCTCGCCGCTCGGGCTGCCGGGGATCCGGTAGGAGATCATGTGGCCGCCCGGGAAAGCCACCGTGGTGGCGGTGTCCTCGGGGAACGCCTCCGCGGGGCCGGGGAGTTGCGCAGCGGCGACGGTGCCGCGCCAGGCGAGGTAGCCGCCCCAGGCGGGCGCGGAGGAAGCCGCGGGGAGCATCGCGGCGCGGACCGTCGAACGGTGCCCGTCCGCGCCGACGACCAGGTCGAACCGCTCCTCGGTGCCGTCGGCGAGGACGACCGCCGCTCCGTCGGCGTCCGGGTGGACGGCGCGGACGGCGACGCCGCCGCGGTAGTCGACGTCGTCGGGCAGCCGCCGGCGCAGCTCCTGCCAGAGCGAGCCCCACCGGTAGGAGCGGAACGGGAAGGGCAGCGACGCGATCTCGCGTCCCGCCCGGCGCGCGCCGTCCCGGACCACCCACGGACGTCGCGTGAGCGGGACCCACGGCATCCGGGCGTCCAGGTAGCCGGCCGCCTCGAGCTCGGCGTAGCGCTCGTTCTGGATCGCCAGGCCCACGCCCCGGTCCTGGAGCCGCCCGGACGCACGTTCCAGCACGACGACCTCGCCCGCTCCCGCCCGGTGCAGCGCCCGCGCCGCCGCGCAGCCCGCGATGCTCCCGCCGACGACCGCCACCCGTTCCCCGTGCACACGCCCCCCTCGATGTCCGCCGGTGGCCGCTCGTCCACGCCGAGCGTGCCGAGCAGGCCGAGTGTGAGCAAGCCGAGTATGGCGTGCCGGGGCGGCCGGCGACGGTCATCCGCGCATCGGGGCGTAACCGTGCCGACCTCACTAGACTTGGGCAGACACCGCTCCGGCTCCCGTCCGGACCGGGGCGGCGGCAGGCGCGAGCACCAAGCGCGCGGCACGCGCGCGGAGAGGAGAGCCGCGATGGCCGCTCGTCAGTCCAAGAAGCTGCGCCGGAGCGCGGAGGACCTGCTGCGCAGGACCGGAATGACCGGCACGCAGTCGATGAACGACTGGATGCCCCAGCCCATGCAGCCCGGCATGACCGGACGTGTCGGCGCCGGGCCGATGGCCCCCGCCTTCGCCCACCACGCCGCCGGCGACCGCCGGACGCAGTGGTCCGGCTCCCGTATGGCCGCCGCGCACGACATCGTGCCCGGACACCGGCACCGCGGAGCGGAGCAGCATTCGGCCCTCAGCGGGAGGTGAGGCTCCAGGCAGCGCCGGTTCCACGGTCGTTGGTCACGTTCCGTGACCCTTCGAGATGCGATCGTGGACCGGCGCTGTCAGGGTGAAGCCATGCGCCGGAGATTCCGCCCGGACCCGGGCACGGCGCCTCACCCCCTTCGGGAGAGAACACCATGACGAAGGTCAAGAACCAGCCCCGCAAGCAGAAGCAGTCGGCGGCTCCCACCCCGAGCCGCGCGCAGGCGCACGACAAGGCGATGCTCGCGGACATGAAGGCCGGTCAGCAGATGCCGGGCATGGAACCGATGGACGCCTCCGGCGACATGCCGATGCGCCACACGCGCAAGAAGGAGAAGCGCTTCGGCCACAACTGACTTGTGGCGGCTCCGGGTTGACCCGGGGGCCGCGTAACCTGCCTGCCGGCCCGACCGCGTCCCCGCGGCCGGGCCGGTTCGGTTCCCGTCGTTGTCGGTGGCGTGTGATGGGATGAGCGCATGACCAAGGTTGCTGTCGAACTCGTCGAGAAGGCCCGTCACCTCCACTCACTCCACCAGCCGGGTCGCCCCCTGGTGCTGCCCAACGCGTGGGACGTCGCCTCCGCGCGCATCGTCGAGGCGGCGGGCGCGGCGGCGGTCGCCACCACCAGCGCCGGGATCGCCTGGTCGCTCGGCAGCGCCGACGGCGGTCGGCTGACCAGGGAGGCAGGCGTCGCCGCGGCCGCGCGCATCGTCGAGGCCGTCTCGATCCCGGTGACGGCCGACATCGAGCGCGGCTACGCCGAGGACCTGCCCGGCGTTGCCGAGACGATCCGGGCGATCGTCGAGGCCGGCGTGGTCGGCGTCAACATCGAGGATTCGCTCGGGCCGGTCGAGCAGGGCGCCGCGCGGATCGCCGCCGCGCGCGAGGCCGCGGACGCGCTGGGCGTACCGCTGTTCATCAACGCCCGCATCGACACGCACCGCCTCCCGGCGCAGGAGCGCGGCCGCCACCACGAGGAGACGGTCACCCGGGCGGCCGCGTACGCGGAGGCCGGGGCGAGCGGCGTCTTCGTCTTCGGCGCGCTGAGCGCGGAGGCGGTGGCCGCGCTGGCCAAGGAGATCACGCTGCCGCTGAACGTGACGGTCGCCGCGGACACCCTCCCGGTCCCGACCCTCGCGGCGGCGGGCGCGGCCCGCATCAGCGCGGGCGCGTCGATCGCGGAGGCGGCGTACGCCCTGACGGACAGGGCGGCGCGGGAGATCCTCTCGCAGGGGACGGCGGCCGCGACGAAGGCCGATCTGGGCTGGGTCGAGCTGAACGCGCTGCTCTCGTGATCACCTGAGGCTCCACCCGTCCAGAGCCCCGCGCCCCTGGATGGGTGCAACACGCCCGGCTGCGCGGGTGGACCCTGGGATTCGGGGGTTGAATGGGAGCCGTCATGCCGACTCGGGGGTGAGGAGGCAGTACTTCCATGTCCATGTCCACCTTCGGCTCCTACGGTGGTCAAGACCCGTTCTCCGATCTGCTCAACCGCTTCTTCGGGATGTCCCCCGCCTCCTCGCCGCCCGCGGTGCAGCGTGTGCCGATCGGCAAGCTGCTGACCGAGCCCGCGCGGGAGCTGATCGGGCGGGCGCAGCAGAGGGCCGCGGAGGACGGCAGTGAGGATCTGGACACCGAGCACCTGCTGTGGGCCGCGTGCCTGGTCGAGCCCGCGCGTTCGCTGCTCGCCCAGGCGGGCGTCGACCCCGACGAGCTCGCGCAGGCGATCGAGAAGGTGCTGCCCGGCCTCGCGGGGACTCCCTCCGCCGAGCCGAGCCTGACTCCCGCCGCGAAGCGCGTGCTGATCGCCGCGCACGCCCGCTCGCAGGCCGGCGGTGGCTCCTACATCGGACCCGAGCACATCCTGGCCGCCCTGCTGGACGATCCGGACTCCGGCGCCGGGCACCTGCTCGGCAGCACCGGCGTCGACGTGCCCCGGCTGCGCGGGGATTCGGACCGGGCCGCGGCCGGCGACCGCGCGCCGTCGAAGTCCGGGGGAGACACCCCCACGCTCGACCAGTACGGCCGCGACCTCACCGACGAGGCCAAGGCCGGCAAGCTCGACCCGGTCGTCGGACGCGCCGAGGAGATCGAGCAGACCATCGAGATCCTCTCCCGGCGGTCGAAGAACAACCCGGTGCTCATCGGCGAGCCGGGCGTCGGCAAGACCGCGATCGTCGAGGGGCTGGCTCAGCGCATCGTCGCCGACGAGGTGCCGGAGACGCTGCGCGGCAAGCGCGTCGTCGCGCTCGACCTGGCCGGCATGGTGGCCGGAGCCAAGTACCGCGGCGAGTTCGAGGAGCGGCTGAAGAACGTCATCGACGAGGTCCAGGAGTCGACCGACTCGCTGGTGCTGTTCATCGACGAGTTGCACACCGTCGTCGGCGCGGGCGCCGGCGGCGAGGGCGCGATGGACGCGGGCAACATGCTCAAGCCCGCGCTGTCGCGCGGCGAGCTGCACGTCATCGGCGCGACCACGATCGACGAGTACCGCAAGTACATCGAGAAGGACGCCGCCCTGGAGCGGCGCTTCCAGCCGGTGTTGATCCCCGAGCCGAGCGTCGAGGAGACGGTGCAGATCCTGCTGGGCCTGCGTGACGCGTACGAGGCGCACCACCAGGTGCGGTTCACCGACGAGGCGCTGCGGGCCGCCGCCGAGCTGTCCGACCGCTACGTATCCGACCGGTTCCTGCCGGACAAGGCCATCGACCTGATGGACCAGGCGGGCGCGCGGGTGCGGCTCAAGTCGCTGAGCCGCTCGACGGAGGCGGGCGACCGCGAGGACCGGATCGCCAAGCTGAGGCGCGAGAAGGACCAGGCCATCGCCGCCGAGGACTTCGAGGCCGCGAAGCGGCTCAAGGACCAGCTCGCCGAAGCCGAGGGCGAGTTGGCGGGCATCGCCGAGCGGCGCGAGGGCGTGATGGCGGTGACGGTCGACGACATCGCCGAGGTCGTCTCCCGCCGCACCGGCATCCCCGTCACCCAGCTCACCCAGGACGAGAAGGCCAAGCTCCTCAAGCTGGAGCAGGAGCTGCACGCGCGCGTGGTCGGCCAGGACGAGGCGGTCGTCGCGATCTCCGAGGCGGTGCGCCGCAACCGGGCGGGCATGGGCGACCCGAACCGCCCCGTCGGCTCGTTCCTCTTCCTCGGCCCGACCGGCGTCGGCAAGACGGAGCTGGCCAAGGCGCTGGCGGAGCTGCTCTTCGGCGACGAGGACCGGCTGGTCCGCTTCGACATGAGCGAGTTCCAGGAGAAGCACACGGTCTCCCGTCTGGTCGGCGCGCCGCCCGGATACGTCGGCTACGAGGAGGCGGGGCAGCTGACCGAGAAGGTCCGCCGCAAGCCCTACAGCGTGCTGCTCTTCGACGAGGTCGAGAAGGCCCACCCGGACGTCTTCAACACGCTGCTCCAGGTGCTCGACGACGGCCGGCTGACGGACGCGCAGGGCCGCACGGTCGACTTCCGCCACACCGTCGTCATCCTGACCAGCAACATCGGCGCGCATCGGATCCTGGCCCACCACGGCGACACCGACAGCATCCGCGAGCAGCTGATGGCGGATCTGCAGGGCCACTTCCCGCCCGAGTTCCTCAACCGCATCGACGACACGATCATCTTCCACGCCCTCACCAAGCAGGAGCTGAACAACATCGTGGACCTGCTGCTGCGGGGCAGCGAGCGGCGGGTGCAGTCGCAGGGCCTGCAGCTGGAGGTCACCCAGGCCGCCCGGGACCTGCTCGTCGCCCACGGCCACCAGCCGGAGTTCGGCGCGCGCCCGCTGCGCCGCACCATCCAGTCCGAGCTGGACAACCGCATCGCCTCGCTGCTGCTCGGCGGAGACGCGTCCCCGGGCGACACGATCGTCGCGGACGTCCGGGGCGACGCCCTGGTCTGCACGGTCAAGAAGCCTGACGCGGCGGGCGCGGCGACCGACGCCGCCGCCGAGGCCGCTCCCGAGACCGCTGCGAAGCCCGAGGAGTCCGGGCAGGGGTGAACCTGCCGGACCGGGTGACCGAGCCCCGCGAGGAGGCGCCGAAGGCGCGGGACCTCGCGGGGCTCGACGCTGCCGTGAGCCGCTGCTACGCCTGCCCGCGCCTGGTCGACTGGCGCGAGGAGGTGGGCCGGGTCCGGCGACGGTCCTTCGCCGCCGACGACTACTGGGCCCGAGCCGTGCCGGGCTTCGGACCGGCCGACGCGTCACTGCTGCTGGTGGGCCTGGCTCCGGCCGCGCACGGCGGCAACCGCACCGGCCGCATGTTCACCGGCGACCGCTCGGGCGACGTCCTGGTGGCCGCCCTGCACGAGCTCGGCCTGGCCTCCCAGCCCACCTCCGTCAGCCGCGACGACGGACTGCGCCTGCACGGTGTTCGATTCACCGCCCCCGTGCACTGCGCCCCGCCCGACAACCGGCCCACGACGGGCGAACGCGACACCTGCCGCCCCTGGCTGATGCGCGAACTCGCCCTGCTCCGACCGACGGTGCGCGCGGTCGTCGCCCTCGGCGCCTTCGGCTGGCAGGCCGTTCTGCCGGTGCTGGACGCGTCCGGCTGGATCGTGCCGCGCCCGCGTCCCGTGTTCGGCCACGGGGCCCGCGCCGTGCTCGAACCCGCGGGCGAAGGGCGGGCGTTGACGTTGTTCGGCTGCTACCACGTCAGCCAGCAGAACACCTTCACCGGCAGGCTCACCCCCGCCATGCTGCGCGAAGTCCTCGCCGCAGCGTGGGCGTCGGCGGGCGGCGGGTAGGAGGGCGGCGGGTCGGCGGGCGGCGGGTCGGCTGCCAACTCGGCCTGAGCACTGGCCCTCGATGCGCCGGGGGTGTGCGGCCCACGGCCGTTCACCCCGATACCCTCGACCGGTGGCGCGCGCGGGGGCGTGCGCACGGAAGGGGAAGTCGCCGATGTCGTTCAACCCACCCGGTCCGGTGCCGGGACCGCAGCCGCCGCGGGGCGGAGCCGACCGAGCCGGTGGCGCGGGGGCCGCGGTCGCCCTGGTCGGCGCCGGGGCGATGCTCCTGATGGAGGCTCTGCTCCTGCTGCTCACGCTGGTCGACGCGCCGGGCCACCTGGACGCGCTGCTCAACCTGTTCGGGCTCGGGGACCACTGGATCGACGCCCCGACCCAGTTCACGGCCGGTGACGTCGCGATCTGCGCGGTGCTGGGCGCGGGAATCATCGGCTCCCAGGGCGGGCGCACGTGGGGCCGGGCAGCGATCGGGGCGACCATGGGCCTGGTCGGCTACCCGGTGGCCACCTCGCTGCTGGACGCGCTGCGGACCTCCGACGGGCGTCATGCCTTCACCCTGGGGCACAACCTCTGGTTCTACCTGATCATGATCATCGAGCTTCTCATCGCCGTCGGCACGCTGGTGGCCATCCTCGTGTCCTCGCGGACCGGGGCGCAGGCGGGCGCGACTCCGGTGGGCGCGGGTCCGATGCCGGCTCAGGCCCCGATGCCGGGTCAGGGCCCGATGTCCGTGCCGGGACAGCAGCCCTACCCGCAGCCCGGCCCGGTCCACGCCTACCCGCAGCAGCCCGCACCGGGCTACGCCCCTCCGCCGGCCCAGCCGGGCTACCCCGCGCAGCCGATGCCGTATCAGCAGGCCCCACATCAGCAGGCCCCGCATCAGCCGGGCCCGGTGCAGCAGCCCGGCGGGATCGTGCCGAGCCCGGTTCAGCCGCCGGGCCCGGTGCAGCAGCCCGGCCAGGGCGGGCAGCCCGCGCCGGGCTACTCCCCGCCGCCGGTTCCGCCGCAGGCGGGGCCGATCCAGCAGCCCACGCCGACTCAGGAGGCCATGGCCTACCGCCCGACCCAGTACGGGCCCCCTCCCGGCGGCCCGAAGGGCGGCGGGCAGGGCAACCCGCCGGTGCCGCCGGGCGCCTGACGCGCCTGGCAGGCCTGACGTGCCATCACCGTGTGGGGTCGGACGAGGAGGTCCGGCCCCACACGGCTATGCCGCCCCGCCCGGGGTCCGGTAGGCCGTGGGCGGGCGGCCGAGCAGCCTGCCGAAGGCGGCCGTGTAGGCGGCCGGGTTGTCGTACCCGAGCAGCGCGGCGATCCGGGCGACGGGCACGCCCGCGGCGAGGTGCTGGAGCGAGTGCAGGATGCAGGCCCGCTGCCGCCACTGCGAGAAGCTGAGGCCGGTGCCGCGCTGGAAGAGGCGCGCGAGCGTGCGCTCGCTGACGTTGAGCTCCGCGCACCAGCGCGCCGGAGCGTCGTGGACGTGCGGCCGCCGCAGGAACGCCTCGCACAGGGGGCGCAGCCGTGGATCGGACGGCAGCGGCACGTCCAGCGGCAGCGGCGTGAGGCTCCGCAGCTCGTGCAGGATCAGCGCGGCGACCGCCGCGTCCCGGCTGTGCTCGGCGTAGCGCGGTTCCATCTCCACGGCCGCCAGGATGAGCGCCCGCAGCAGTGGCGACACGTCGACCACCTGGCAGCGGTCGGGGAACCACGGCACGGCGGCCGGTTCGATGTAGAGGCTGCGGGTGCTGACGCCCGTCATCGCGACCTGGTGCCCGACCGTCGGCGGGATCAGCACGGCTCGCGCCGTCGGCACCGTCCAGCTGCCGTCCGCGGTCTCGACGTGCATCAGGCCCGTCGCCGCGTACAGGACCTGAGCGCGACGGTGTGCGTGCCGGGGCAGCAGGTGGTCCGGCGGGTAGTCGGTGCCGATGGCCACCACGGGCCGGTCGAGGTCGTCGACCTCCGCGATCGGGATGTTGCGCACCCGGCGAGCGTACGGGCCGCCGAGCGGTCCTGTCTGCTGCGCGTAGGAAGGTGACCGATCTTCGATTGCCCGACACCGGCGCCGCTCCCTAGCGTCGGAGCAGTGATCGACTCCTCGCTCCTCACCCTCCTCCTCTTCGGCTGCCTCACCGGCGTCACGACGGTGCTGTTCGGCTTCGGCGGCGGCTTCGTCACCGTCCCCGTCGTCTACGGCGTGCTGAGCCTCGACGCCCGCCCGGGCACGGACGCGGACGCGATGCACGTCGCGGTGGCGACCTCGGCGGCCGTCATGGTCGTCAACGCCGCCGCCGCATCGCTGGCCCAGTGGCGGCAGGGACGGCTGCGCCGCGCCTACCTCTGGCCGCTGGCGGGCTTCGTCGCGATCGGCGCAGCCGTGGGCGCGTTCGCGGCGACCCTGATCGGGGCCACGCAGCTGCGCCTGCTGTTCGCGGCCTATCTGTTGGTGACCATCGCCGACGCGCTGCTGCGCAAGGGCTTCGTCGCTGTCGCCGAGCCGGAGCGGCCGAGGCCGCTGGGCCGTGGCACGGTCACCTTCGGCGGGACCGGCATCGGCCTCGTCGCGGCCGGACTCGGCGTCGGCGGCAGTGTCATGACGGTCCCGCTGCTGCGGCGCCGCGGCCTGCCCATGGCCGAGGCCACCGCTATGGCCAACCCGCTCAGCGTCCCGGTCGCGGCGGCCGCGACCCTGGTCTACGCCGTCGCCGCCCCGGCCCATCCTGCCGTCGGCGGGGCCGCCGGCCGCCTCGGCTACGTCGACCTCGGCGCGGGGGCCGCGCTGCTGCTCGGCTCACTGCCCACCATCGCCCTGCTGCGGCGCGTCACCGGCCGCGTGCCGGACCGGATCCACTCCGTCGCCTACGTCGCCCTGCTGGTGATCGTGCTGCTCGTGATGTCGGTGTCGGCGTCGGCACAAGCGTCGGCGCAAGCGTCGGCGTCCGTGCTGGCCTCCGGGATCTGACGGGTCAACGCTTGACGGCGACCCCGCCCAGGAAGCCGCGCGTGGCGCGCAGCTCGCCGACCGACGCGTCAGCGCCCCAGGCCGCGCACGGGACCAGGCCGGGCCGGAGCAGCTCCAGGCCGTCGAAGAACATCTCGATGTCCTTCGAGGCGCGCGGGGCGAGCCGGTCCACCGTCTCCCGGTAGAGGGCGGTGACCTCGACGGCCCGCTCGCGGTCCTCGTCGTCGACCCACCGTGAGTCGTGGCACACGTGGCTGACGATCAGCCTGCTGCCCGGCGCCAGCGGCTCCAGGAGGCGGCGCACGGCGGCGTGCGGTTCGTCCGCGTCCTGGAGGAAGTGCAGGACCGCGCCGAGCACCAGGGCCACCGGCTCGCCCTCGCCCGTCAGCTCCGCGACCGGTGCCGCGGCGAGGATCGCGTCCGGGTCGCGCAGGTCCGCCTGGAGGACCGCCGTGGCGGGCACGCCGGGGTGGGCGGCGAGCGCACGGGCGTGGGTGACCACCAGCGGGTCGCGGTCGACGTAGACCACGCGCGCGTCCGGGCGGACCTCCAGGGCGATCTCGTGGGTGTTGTCCGGCGCCGGAATGCCGGTGCCGACGTCCAGGAACCGGGAGATCCCGGCTTCGGCCGCACCGCGGACGGCACGGGCGAGGAACGCCCGGTTGAGCCGCATCGCGTCCCGGCTCTCCGGCACCAGACGCTGCAGCGCGTGGGCGGCCTCGCGGTCGACGGCGAAGTGGTCCTTCCCGCCGATCAGGTAGTTGTAGATCCGCGCCGGGTGCGGCCGGTCCAGTTCGAGGGCGGCCGAAGGCGCCCGTGTTCCGTCGTCTCCCGGCCAGGCGGCCTGTCGCCCCATCTCGGAGCCCCCGTTCTCCGTCCCCGTCCCCGTCGCGCCGTGCGCGTACGGTGCATCCCCGAACCACCCTACGCGCCTCGAACGCGGATGCGCAGGGAACGGACACTTACGAAACCGACACGGCGTCACCAGCGGGGCACTGTCGGCCGGCCGCACAGGCCCGCCCGGCCCGCCCGGGCCTGCCCGGCGCATCGGGCTCGCGTCGGGGGACACCCGGCGTGAGGCTTCGGCTATGAGCACCGTATTCCAAAGCGGGCTACGGCGGTGGGCGCATTGCTCGTTGAAGGCTGGTCGGGAAGCATCCGTGCGCCCTTGACGCTCTGTGCGAGAGCAGAGGATCGTCCTGCAAGATGCCGCAAGCCGCTACCCGTTGGAGGCAGCAATGGCCCTGGAGTTCATGGGCATTGACCCGGACACGCAGCAGCAGGGTTCTCCGACCGTGTGGTTGGACTGCGGAAAGGAAGAACTGGTGCTCCAGGGGTGGAAGCCCAGCGCCGAGCTGGAAGCAGAGTGCTCGACCAGCACTGCTCCGGGACACGCTCTGGGCATCCCTGAGCACGAACAGGTGATCCGCATCCCGTTCCGCATGATCCCGACGCTCAGGAAGGCGTGCGATGCCGCAGAAGGCTCCGACCTTCACTGAGCTGCTGATGTCTGCCGAGCACGCAGCGGTGCACCTGGAGATGCGCGACTCCTACGCCGTGGCCGACGAGGCCGAAGACTTCGAGCGGTGGAAGGCGACCGGGGAGCGTGACTGCGACCCGACCTCGGAGTACTGGACGCCTTGGGTTGATTTGATTCGGCGCACGGTGTCCCGTGGCGTCTCCGTTCGTCGGGCTCGCATCGTCTCCGAGCCGGTCAGCGAGTACGTCAGTTGGCTCCACGCCGGGACATGGATCAACATCCATGCCGGCGAACAGGTGCGCTGGCTGCCTCGTGCCCGCACGTCCTCACTCGCTCTCCCCGGAAACGACTTCTGGTTGTTCGACCAGACCGCCGTTCTCTTCAACATCTTTGACGGCAGGGGTGACTGGGTGGACACCGAGTACAGGACGGATCGGGGAGCGGTCGACCTGGCGCACACGGCCTTTGGATCCGTGTGGGAGTTGGCCACCCCACACGAGAAGTTCGCTGTCTGAGCGATACGAAGAACTCGCCTCATGTCCGTTGCATCCTCGTCCAGTGCGCAGGCCGCCCGGGAAGCCCTCGCGGCCAGGCTGCGTGACCTGCGTCTGGACGCAGGGCTCAAAGGCGCTGACATCGCGGAGCGGTGCGGATGGAGTGCGTCCAAGTCCTCCCGGATCGAGAGCGCCAGGACCGCGCCCACGGACGACGACGTTCGTGCATGGTGTCGGGCCTGCGATGCCCTCGGCGAAGCCGAGGATCTGGTCGCGGCCAACCGCCAGGCCGACCAGATGTACGTGCGCTGGCGGAGGTTGCAGCGCCATGGGATGCGCAGGTCACAGGAGGAGGTCCTCCCCCTCTACGACCGCACCCGCGCGTTCCGCGTCTACTGTTCCAACGTGGTTCCGGGGATGCTCCAGACGCAGGCGTACGCGTCGGCTCTCCTCTCGACCATCGCCCAGTTCCAGGGCAATCCCAACGACTCCGAGGCGGCAGCCGCCACGCGCCTTGAGCGATTCCGGGTCATCCAGGAGGGTGACCACAGATTCGCGCTCCTGCTCGAGGAGACGGTTCTCCGCTACAGGATCGGCGATCCATCGGTGATGGCGGGCCAGCTCGGTTACCTGCTCGCAGTGATGGGACTGCCCAACGTCAGCCTTGGAATCATCCCCTTCGACGCACCACGGCCGATGTGGCCACTCGAAGCCTTCTACGGGTTTGATGACGGCCTCGTTGTCGTGGAGACATTGACGGCCCGGCTGGATGTGACCGCGCCCAGCGAGATCGGCGCCTACCTGCGCGCCTTCGGCGTCTTGGCCAAGATCGCCGTCTATGGTGCGGATGCGCGGGCGCTGATCGCCTCCGCCCTCGAGACCCACGGCTGACCGGTGTGCAAGAGCGTGCAACTTCATTGCTGGCCGTTCAGGCCGGTTCCTACGCTCGACGCGGGTCGAAATCACTGGTTCTGATTCAGCGGTTCGGGGTGACACATGGCCGATCAGGCCGAGGTCCGGCATGGCTCTCTCGTAGAGCGCGAGCGGGCCTACCGTCAGGATGCTGACGAAGCAGCGGCACTTCTCGAAGCGGCGCTCGAACTGGCCGGGCTACCGCCCCTGCCGAGCCTCTACGGCCTCGCCGTGTCCATCGGCGGCGTGGTCAACCTGGGCGGCTACAACACCAGGGCGACCCGGATGCTCGCCGAGTGGATCGCCGAGCACGCCAGGTGCCGGCACCGGGTCCTGACCGGGGAAGCAGTGGGGACAGCAGAGCTGATCCTGAGCATCCCCAGGGGAGCCGATCTGTCAGAAGACCTCCGTGGGCGGAAGAGGGTCATCGAGGGACAGGTGTGACGAGGCTTGCCCGGACGCGCTCATCCGATTCAGTGCCAAGTTCTGGGAGCACGGGCTGATCGTCCACGACGGTGGTGCATCGAGCATGGTGATCGACTTCTGCCCTTGGTGCGGACAACGCCTCCCCGAGTCCCCATGCGGGATCGCTGGTTCGACGAACTGGAGCGTAGTGGGATCGATCCTGCAGTCGACCACAGCGTGGCCCCGCCGCTGCACCGGGCGGAGCGGGCTCAGCAGCGCAGGCGGGGATTGAGGCGGACGGCTGCGGCGGAGGCGGGGCGGTCGCGGTAGGTGTCCTCGACGAAGCCGAGGAGGACCGCGAGGTCCTCCGGGGAGGAGGGGACGCCGAGGGAGACGCGGACCGCGCCGCCGGAGGGGAGACCCAGGCGGGTGAGGTAGTCGTCGAGGGTTCCCGACATGCGGCCGATGCGGCGGCCGCGCAGCAGGCGGCGGGAGATGGCGAACGCCTCCTCGCCCGCGCCGGGGTTGCAGAAGCAGCCGGTGCGCAGCGAGATGCCGCGCGCGGAGGAGTCGCGGCCGACCGCGCGCTCGTCGACGACGTGGCCGTCGGGGTCGAGGATGTTGAGCGCGATCGTGCCGCCCCGGCGGTCGGTGTCCTCGGGCCCGTAGACGCGCACCAGCGGAGCGCCGTTCGAGTGGCGCAGGTCCCGCAGCGCGTCGAGGAGGCGGCCGGTCAGCCCGGTGACGTGTGCGGAGACGGCCGGCAGGCCGATCGCGTCGAGGTGGTCGAGCCCCGTGGCCACGTCCGGGACGGCCAGGAAGTTGAGCGTGCCGTCCTCGAACGCCGACTCGTCCTCGGCCATCCGGTGCCAGCCGCCCTGCGCGCTGACGACGTGGATGGTTCCGCCGGAGAACCACGGCCGGCGCAGCAGCTCCAGCGCGTCCCGGCGGGCGACCAGGCAGCCGACGCCGGTGGGATAGCCGAAGACCTTGTACCAGCTGACGGTGACGAAGTCCGGCTTGACCTCGGAGAGGTCGAGCGCGGCCGTCGGCAGGTACGCGGCGGCGTCGAGCAGCACCGCGTAGCCGTGCGCGTGGGCGGCTTCGATCCACTCCAGCGGGTGCCGGACGCCGGTGAAGTTGCTCTGCGCCGGGTACGCCAGCAGGCCCGCGCGCCCGAGCGGCGCGCCGCGCCCTGCGCGTGCGGATCCGCCCGCCAGCGCGGCGGCCATCGCGTCGTCGCCGATCCGCAGGTCCGGTGTGGTGAACGGGACGTGGACGACGCGCGCGCGGCCCGCCCTGGCGAACTCGCGCAGGCCGTTGACGGAGTTGTGGTTGTCCAGCGGCAGCACGAAGCGGCTGCCGCGCCGGAACGGGAACGCCTCGCCGACGAGGCGGCACGCGCCGGTCGCGTTGGGTGTGAAGATCGCCGCGTACTCCGCGGGATCCGCGTTCAGGTGCCGCAGCACGCGCGCCCGGGTCCGCTCGACCAACTCGGTGGACGCGGCGGACGTCGGGTTGTCGGAGTGCGGATTGCCGAAGCAGTCCCCGCTGATCCGGGCGGCGTGGGCGGCGAGTTGGGACCGGGAGGGCAGCCCGGCGCCGGTGTGGTCGAGGTAGGTGTGTCCGTGCTCGTCGAGGTAGCCGTACTCGTCCGCGCGCAGACGCGCGAACCTCCCGGCGTCCGACCCCAACTGAGCAGGTGTCAACTCAGTGGTCATGTACGAAATCCCCCGTGTTCTCGCGGTGACTCCCGCTGTCCTACAGTGTGGACCGGTGCGGTGGGCGGCGACAGGGGGAGAAGGTATGGGCGCCGAGGGCCTGCGGATCGAAGCCCGCGGACTCGCCGTCCGGCTGCGGGACGGCCGGGAGCTGCTGAGCGGCGTGGACGTCGAGGTGCCGCCGGGGGCGATGCTGGCCGTCGCCGGGCCGAGCGGGGCGGGGAAGACCACGCTGCTGGAGGAGTTGGCTGCCGGGCACCCGGCCGGCACGATCGGCTTCGTCCCCCAGGACGACATCGTGCATCTGGACCTGACGCTCTCGCGGACGCTCGGTTACGCGGCCAGGCTGCGCCTGCCGGCCGGGAGTTCGCGCGACGAGGTGGCCTCGGCCGTCGCGCGGGTGCTGGCCGCTCTGGGGCTGGGGGAGTTGGCGGGGCGGCGGGTCGGGGCGCTCTCGGGCGGCGAGCGCAAGCGGGCCAGCATCGCGGTCGAGCTGCTGACGCGGCCGCGCGCCCTCTTCCTGGACGAGCCGACCTCGGGCCTGGACCCGGCGGCCGGCGCCCGACTGCTCGGAGTGCTGCGGGCGTTGGCGGAGTCCGGCACGACGGTCGTGCTCACCACGCACAACCCCTCGGACCTCGCCCACGCCGACGAGGTGGCGTTCCTCGCGGGCGGGCGACTGCTGTTCCAGGGCCCGCCCGAGGGGCTCTGCGCGGCGTTCGGCGTCGCGACCGTCGAGGAGGTCTACGGCGTCGATCCGGCGACCGCGCCGATCCCCTCCACCCCCTCCACGGCGTCGAAGTCAGCTCCGCGGAGCGTGGCCGACGCGCCCGAAGCCACGACGGTCCGCACGAGGACGTCCACGACACCCGTCACGGCGACGGCACCGCCGGTCGGCGCGCTGCGCCAGTGGTGGCTGCTGACGCAGCGCGCCGCGGCCATCCTCACCCGCAACCGCCTCTCCGCCGCCGTGGTCGTGGGATCCCCGGTCATGATCGCCGCGATGTTCGCGATGCTCTTCCGGCCGCACGCCTTCACGCCGGGCTCGGACAACCCCGGCAGCTCCGCGATGATCATGTTCTGGATCGCCTTCGGCGCCTTCTTCTTCGGCCTCACCTACGGGCTCCTGCAGATCTGCACGGAACTGCCGATCGTGCGCCGCGAGCGCCGCACCGTGCTGCGCCTCGGGCCCTACCTGGCCTCGAAGATCACGCTGCTGCTCCCCGTCCTCGCCGCCGCCGACGCGCTGCTGCTGCTCGTCCTGCGCGTCACGGACCGGCTGCCCGGCGCGGCCGCGAGCGTCTACGGCTCCCTGTTCGTCACCACGCTGCTGGCCTCCGCCGCCGCGCTGACGCTCGGCCTGCTCGCCTCGGCCGCCGTCTCCGACCCCGGCCAGGCCACGCTGATGCTGCCGCTGCTCTGCTTCCCGCAGGTGCTCTTCTCCGGCGCCTTCGTGCCGGTCCCGCAGATGGGCGCGGTCGGCTCGGCCCTGAGCTGGGCGATGACGAACCGGTGGGCGTACGAGGCGCTGGGACGCGGCATCGGCCTCGACGCCCTCTGGGCCCGCGGCTCCTCGCCGCTCGGCCTGCCGCTGCTCGCCTCCTACGGCCGGACCTTCGCCGGCTCGGCCGTCGAGGGCTGGGTCTGGCTCGGCGGCTACGCCGTGCTCTTCCTCGCCGGGGCGTGGCTCGTCCTGGCGCGCAAGTGCCGCCGTACGCACCGGTAGAGACCGGGGGACGACGACCTCAAGGCCGGGAACCGCGGATGATCGCGCACGCGTCCCTCGCACCATGACTTCTGACGAACAGCCGACGAGGGTCAGCGTCTACGACAGCTTCGCCGAGGGGTACACGGCCGAGAACGAAGCCAATCTCGTCAACGGCTACTACCAGCGGCCCGCGATGCTGGCCCTGGCGGGAGACGTGTCCGGCCGCCGGATCCTCGACGCCGGCTGTGGCTCGGGCCCGCTGTTCGCCTCGCTGCGCGAGCGCGGCGCCCTCATGAGCGGTTTCGACGCGAGTGCCGGGATGCTGGAGCTGGCCCGGCGTCGGCTCGGCGACGACGCGGACCTGCGCCTGGCCGATCTGGGCGGCCCGCTTCCCTACCCGGACGACACGTTCGACGACGTCGTCGCGGCCCTGGTGCTGCACTACCTGGAGGACTGGGGGCCGGCGCTCGCCGAACTGCGGCGCGTGCTGAGGCCCGGTGGTCGGCTGCTCGTCTCGGTGGACCACCCCTTCGCCATGCACCTGATGCACCGCCAGGCCGGCCGTGAGGCCGACTACCCGTACTTCGGCACCACCAACTGGGTCGAGGAGTGGAGCTTCGGCGGCCAGAGCGGGATGGTGAGCATCTGGCACCGGCCGCTGCACGCCATGTCCGAGGCCTTCACCGCGGCCGGCTTCCGGATCACGGGCATCAGCGAGCCCGAACCCGACCCCGCCGCGCGCGAGGTGTTCCCCGAGGAGCTCGCGGCGAAGCCGCGCTTCCTGTGCTTCCTCTTCTTCGTGCTGCAGGCCCCCTGACGGGGCCCTAGGAGCGGGTGGCGGCGGAGCGCAGCAGGTGGTCCGCCAGGTCACGGGGGCGGCTGAGTGCGGCGAGGTGGCCGCCGGGGATCTCCTCGACCTCCAGCCCGAGGCGTTCGCGCACCACGCGGCGCTGGAACTCCAGCGGGAAGAAGCGGTCGTCGCGCCCCTGGAGGAAGCGGGTCGGCACGTCCGGCCACTCCTTCAGCGGCCAGGGCTGCTCGAACAGCGCGGCGGGCGGCGCGGAGGCCCCGACGGACAGGGCCTCCTGCGTCACCTCCGGGGGGACGTCGTGGAAGAAGTCGACGCGCAGGTCGAAGGCGGGGACCGCGCCGCGGCCGGTGGCGGCCGCGTACGCGGACCGGGCCTCGGCCTGGCCGATGTTCTCCCACCACTGCCCCGCGGTCTCCCCGGGGACCGGGACCATCGCGTTCAGCAGCACCAGCTCGGAGACCGGCACGGGCAGCCGCTCGCAGACCAGGGGCGCGGAGAAACCCGCGAGCGACTGGGCGACCAGGACCAGCGGCGTGGAGGCGCGTTCGCCGCCCTCCTCGAAAGCAGCCGTCACCGCCGCGACGACGGCGTCGGCGAGCTCGTCGAGCCCGGCGGAGGGCTCGTCCGGCAGGTCCATGGTGATCGCGTCGTGGCCGCGCGCCCGCAGCTCGGGCACGAGCCGGTGCCAGAACCAGGCGCGGCCGTCCGCGCCGGGAACGAGCGTGAAGGTCGCCATCGTCCTCATCCTCCCGTCGGTGAGCCGCTTCCGGGAGGGACGCTACCCGCCGCCACTGACAAGGCCCGGCTCATCGCGTGACGACCCGCCGCAGCCAGCGGAGCCGGGCCTCGCGGGCGGCCTGACTGAGGCTCGCCTGCGGGGCGACGGTGTCGAAGCCGTGGAAGGCGCCGGGCCACACGTGCAGTTCCGCCTCCCCGCCCGCGCGCCACAGCGCGTCGGCGTAGGCGACGACCTCGTCCCTGAAGGTCTCGGCCGAGCCGACCTCGAGGTAGGCGGGCGGCAGACCGGCCAGATCGGTGGCGCGGGCCGGGGCGACGTACGGTGACACGTCGGGCGCGCCGTGACGCTCGCCCAGCAGGGCCTGCCACGCGGTCGCGTTCGAGGCGCGGTCCCAGGGGTCGACGCCGGCCATCTGGCGGGCGGAGAAGCTGTCGTTGCGGTCGTCCAGCATCGGGCTCAGCAGCAGCTGGCCGATCGCGGGCGGCCCGCCGCGGTCGCGGGTCAGCAGCGCGAGCGCGGCCGCGAGTCCGCCGCCCGCGCTCTTGCCGCCGAGCACGATGCGCTCCGGATCGAGCCCCAGCCCGTCCGCGTGCCCCGCCGCCCAGAGCAGCCCCGCGAGGCAGTCCTCCACCGGCTCCAGGTACCGGGCCGCGGGCGCGAGTCGGTACTCGACGGAGAGCACGGCGAGCCCGAGCGGGAGCGCCCACTCCCGCAGCACCCGCGGCAGCACCGACCAGGCGTTGCCGGAGACCATCCCACCGCCGTGCAGGTAGTACAGCAGCGGCAGCGGTCCGGTGACCCCGGCGGGCCGCGCGCTCACGAGCGTCAGCCCGGCGCCGTCGCCGCCGACGTGCGGTACGCCCGGCACGCGCGGCGCACCCGGCACCCGGGACCCACCCGGCACGCGCGGCACGTGCAACTCCTCGACGTCGAACAGCCCGTCGGCCCGCAGCTCGCGCACGGTCGGCCGGGGCCGTGTCGCCGCGTCCCGGGCCTGCCAGTCCGCCAGCCCCTCCGGGGTGAGCGACTCCGGCACGCCCAGGGCCGCCAGCACGGCCCCCAACTCCGGGTCGAAGGGCGGGACCGCACCGAAACGCACGCGAGGACTCCCGTTCGGCCGAGGGACGCCCGGCGGGCGTCCCGACCCGCCCAGCCTGCCATCGACCGGCGGCGGTCGGCACCGTCAGCGGTCGGGGCGTGCTCAGCCGGCCGGGGCGTGCTCAGCCGACCGGGATGTGCTCAGTCCGACGGGGCGGGGCCTCGCGCGGCAGCAGCCAGGCCGCGCCGAGGCCGACCAGGCCGATCAGGGCCAGCGCGAGCATCGCCGCGGCGTAGCCGTTCTTGGTCAGTTCGGAGACCAGGATCGTGCCCGCGATGGCCGTGCCGAGCGAGGAGCCGAGGTTGGAGACGCTGCGGGAGAGCCCCGAGATCTCGCCCTGTTGGCTGTCGGGGAAGCTGGACTGCACGACGTTCACCGAGGGCGTCAGCATCCCGCCGAGGCCGAGCCCGACCAGCAGCAGGCCGGGGGTGAACGCCCAGACGTCGTTGAACGCGCGGACCAGGGTGAGCAGCAGCACGATGCCGGCGACGGTGACGACGAACCCGGCCACGATCAGGGTGCGTTGGGCGAAGCGCTTGGCCAGGCGCTCGGCGGCGAGGGAGGAGACGAGCAGGCCGAGGGTGGCGGCGGTGAAGACGCCGCCGGTCGCGATGGCGCTGTAGCCGCGGACCACCTGGAGGTAGGCGCCGACGGTGAACGACGCGCCCATCAGCACCAGCCACTGGATGTTCTGCGTGACCATGCCCAGGTTGGAGACGCGGTTACGGAACAGGTCCATGGACAGCAGCGGCTCTCGTCCGGACCGCTCGCAGTACGTGATCCAGCGGAAGAACCCGCCCAGCACCAGCGCGCCGGCGACCAGCAGGGAGATCATCAGCCAGGTGTTGTTGTCGGCGGCGAGGATCCCGGTCACCACCAGCACCAGCCCCAGCGCCGACAGGACCGCGCCGACGGTGTCGAACGACTGGGTCGGGTCGGCGGGCAGCGGGTCCTTCAAGTTCCGGGTGAGGAACACGATCACCACGATGACCAGGACCTGGAAGCCGAAGTTGGCCCGCCAGCTGATCGCCGTGGTCAGCAGTCCGCCGATGAGCGGTCCCGCGGCCGCGCCGATGCCGCCGAGCGCCATGATGGCACCGAAGGCCCTGGCCCGGTTGGTGGTCCCGGTGAACAGCAATGTGGTCAGGATGTAGACCGGGGGGATCAGCAGCGCGGTGCCGACGCCCTCCAGGATCGAGTTGCCGAGGATCAGCACACCGAGCCCGGGAGCGGCGGCGCTGAGTACGGCCCCGATCCCGTAGGTCGTCAGACCGATCATCAGGCAGCGCTTGCGGCCGTAGCGGTTGGTGAGCTTCCCGCCCGGGATCATCAGCGCGGCCATCACCAGAAGGAAGACGGTGATGGCGACCTGGACGCCCTGCGCGGTGGTGTGCAGGTCGGTGCTGATGTCGTTGATCATCACGTTCATGCTGGACCCGGCGAAGCTGCAGATGAACTGCGCCAGGGCCAGCGGGATCAGCACGCGCCGTCCGGCCGCCGTCGGCAGGGTCAGGGTGTCGGTCATCGTCGCCCTCTCCGTCCGAAACCGCCCGCGCTGCCACCGTAAGGAGGGCGGCCCCGGCGCGAATCACCCCGGGTGGGTGAGAGCGGCCACAACCGGCCGTGAACCGGCCGCCGCCGACGGCCGGTTCACCTGCGCGGGGTGATTCGAGGCCCACCGCGGCAGGCGATCATGAAGGGACTGGGCTTTCGCACCCTGGGCCTTCGAACCCTGGGCCTTCGAACCCTGGGAAAGAGACCGGGCCGTTGGAAGAGGAGGGCGCCCGTGACAGCCTCCGAACCGCCCCGAAGCCCCTCCGCCCGCGGCCTGCCGGAGTCGGTGCCCGGTGCGGACCGGGGCCGTACGGACTACGCCGGCGCGGTCTACGGCTCGCTGCTCGCCGCATCCGTGATCGCCGCGTCCGACGTCAAGGGACCCCACGCACGGCTGTCGATCATCGTGCTGCTGGTCGTCACCGGACTGGTGTTCTGGCTCGCCCACGTCTACGCCCACGTGGCGGGCGAGCGGGAGGCCGGGAAGACGGTCAGCTGGCAGCAGGCCCGCAGGATCGGGCGGCACGAGTGGTCCATCGTCGAGGCCGCGGTCCTGCCGGCCCTGGCGGTGCTGGTCAGCCCCTGGCTGGGGAAGGCCGACGAGGCATGGTTGGCCCTCGGTGTCGCGATCACCCAGCAGGTGGTCTGGGCGACGCTCGGGGCCCGCCGGGCCGGGGCGTCGAAGCAGCAGATCGCGGTCGAGGCCGCGGTCAACCTCGCCCTCGGGCTGCTGATCGTGGTGGCCAAGGTCGCCGTGGGCCACTGAGAAACCGAAGCCGGGTCGGGGCACCCAGGGGGTGCGCCGACCCGGCTTTCGGGTATCGGGCGTCAGGCTGCCAGGACGTGGTCCTTGGCGCTCTGGTACTCGGCCTCGGTGAGGTCGCCGTGCTGTCGCAGCTCCGCGAGCTGGGCGAGTTCCTCGGCCTGGCTCCTCGGCTTCGCGTCCGAGGTGGTGGCGGCTTCCTGGACGTAGGCCCGGAAGTCCTGTTCGGCCTGCTGGGACCGCATCATGTCGCGCTCGCCCATGCCCTTGCCGCGTGCGATGAGGTAGACGAAGACGCCGAGGAACGGCAGGCACAGGACGAAGACCGACCAGCCGGCCTTCCCCCAGCCGCTCACGGAGTCGTCCCGGAACAGGTCCACGAAGACCCGGAACAGCAGGAAGAACCACATGATCCACAGGAAGACCCACATGGTCGTGAAGAACACATTGAGCAGCGGGTAGTTCATCGCCCTCTCCTCGCTCGGCGAACGGGTGCTGCCTCCACTTCCGCACGCCAAGCCGCCGCACGCACCACCCGTTCCGGGTGAATCCCGGCTCGACCGGCGTTCCGGCACGGGTGATGTCACCATGGTCCAGGGACCGGGTGAGCCGGAACGGGCGAGCCGGGTTCCCTTCCTCCGGCTGGGGCCGTTGGTCCCGGCCGCGGAGCCCATGAGGCCCTTCGAGGGCGGTGCGCGCACGACGAGACTCGTGGTGAAACGGTCGCGGACGTCCGTCCGCCCTGAGCCTGGCGGTGAGCACCATGCCCCGTCCCTTCAGCAGCTCGCCGAGCGGCGACCCGATCATGGTCGCCCGGTTCGCCGTTCCCGTCCTCCCGGCGACGTACGTGCGCCGTCCCGGGCTGGTGCGGCGGCTGGCGCAGGGCGTGCGGGGGCCGCTGGTCCTGGTCACCGGGCCGGCCGGGGCGGGCAAGACGCTGCTGGTCGCCGACTGGTTCCGCAGTGAGCGCGGCACGGGCCGCGCGGCCTGGCTGACCCTGGAGCGGCCGGACGACGAGCCAGGCCTGTTCTGGGCCTACGTCCTCCAGGCGTTGCAGCACCACGGCGTGGCGCTGCCCGCGGACATCACCGCCCCGGCCGACGCCGGAGAGGCCGACGAGGCCCTGCTCGGCCGCCTGGCCGCGCACCTACAGGCTCAGGAGCGGCCCGTGGTGCTGGTGCTGGACGAGTACGAGCGGATCGGCTCACCGGAGATCGCCGCCGGGCTGCACGAGCTGCTGCGCCACGCGGGCTCCGGCCTGAGGCTCGTCCTGGTCAGCCGCGCCGAGCCGCTGCTGCCGCTGCACCGCTACCGCGTCTCGGGCGAGTTGACGTCGGTGCGGGCCGCCGACCTCGCCTTCTCGGGCGACGACGCGGTCGCCCTGTTCGGGGCGCACGGGCTCACCGTCCCCGACGCGTCGGTCCGCGCCCTCACCGCGCGGATGGGCGGCTGGGCGGCGGGCCTGCGCCTGGCCGCGCTCGCGGCCCAGGAGGCGCCCGACGCGGAGGCGTGCCTGCGCGACTTCGAGGCCGGGCAGAGCACCATCGCCGACTTCCTCACCAACGAGGTCTTCACCACGCAGCCGGCCGAGACCCAGGACCTGCTGCTGCGCACCTGCATCCTCGACCAGGTCCACCCGGACCTGGCGGACGCGCTCACCGGACGCCTGGACGGTGCCAGGATCCTCGCCGACCTGCACCGCGCCAACGCCTTCGTCACCCCGGTCGGCCACTCCTGGTACCGGCACCACCCGCTGTTCGCCGAGATCGTGCGGATCCGCCTGCACGTCTGGCAGCCGGGACTGGAACGCGAGCTGCACGCGCGCGCGGCGCGCTGGCTCGGCGAGCACGGACAGACCGTCTCCGCGCTCGCCCACGCCGCCGAGGCCGAGGACTGGGAGTTCGCCTCGGCGCTGCTCATCCGGAGTCTCGCGATCGGGCGGCTGCTGGAGGGCCGCGACGCCGAGCGGCTGTTCCAACTGTTCGCCGTCATGCCGCAGGAGACTCCGGGGCCGGCCCCGGCGCTGGTCCGCGCGGCCCTCGCGCTGGCCCGGGAGGACCCCGACCAGGCGGTCGGACATCTGCGCCGCGCCGAGGCGGCGCTTCGGGACGGTGACGTGGCGCGGCCCACCGTGGCCGCCGTTCAGCCCGCCTACGCCGCGCAGCCTGTCGACGTCGAGCAGACCACCGCGTTGCGTCTCACCGGCGCCTGTCTGCGGGTGCTCGCGGCCAGGCTGCACGGCTCCGCCGAGTCGGCCGAGGCCGCCGCCGGCGAGGCGGCCGAGCTGCGGGCGCGGCTGCCCCGGGAGCTGGTCGACGAACACCCGGAGCTCTCCGCCCACCTGATGGGCGACCTCGGCGCGGTCCTGCTGCGGGACGGCCGGTTCGCCGAGGCACGGCGCGCGCTGGCCGCCGCGGCCGAGGCGCCCGACGTCCCGGGGACGGCGCAGCTGCGGCACGAGTCGCTCAGCTGGCTCGGTCTCCTCGACGTCCTCGACGGCCGCCTGGCCCGCGCGGAGGCGCGGGCGCGGACCGCCGTGACCGAGGCTGAACGCTCCGGGCTCCGGCCCGGCACCGGAACCCGGGCCGGACAACTGGTCCTCGCGGAGGTCGCGATCGACCGCGGCGAGCTCGAGGCGGCCGACGTCGAACTGCGGCGCGCGGACGCGGCAGCGGGCGACCGCGCGGATCCGGTGGTCACCCAGGAGCTGTCCGTCGCCCGCTCCCGCCTGATGCTCGCCAAGGGCGAGCCGGACGCGGCGCTGCACGCGCTTCAGGAGGGCGAGAAGGCCGTCCCGGAAGGGGCGGGCTCGCCCTGGCTGGCGGACCGGGTGGCCGCCACCGCCTCGGCGGCGCTCCTGGCGGCGGGTCGCCCGGACGCGGCGATCGACGCCCTGTGCGACGCGGACCCGCAGGCGCCGGAACCGGCCGTCGCCTCGGCGCGCGCCCGCCTGGCCTGCGGCCAGCCGGAGACGGCCCTGCGCGACCTCGGCGAGCTCGGGCCGCGCCGCGGCCCCGGATCGGTGGTCGACGTCCAGGCGCTGCTCACCCGCGCCCAGGCGGCGGACGCGCTCGGCGACCCGGCCGGGTCGCGGCGGTTGGTGCAGCGGGCGCTGGCCGCCGCCGACGG
>NZ_BBPQ01000017.1:75144-87261 GCF_000787855.1 Streptacidiphilus anmyonensis
GGTTGGTGCAGCGGGCGCTGGCCGCCGCCGACGGCGAACGACTGTGGCTGCCCTTCCGCCTCGCGTCCCCCTGGCTGCGCCGGGTGCTGCGCGGCGACCCGGCGCTCACCCGTGCCTACGCGTGGTTGCCCGCCGACCTGTGCCCGGCCCCGACCTCGGCTCCGGTCCCGGCAGGGTCCGGCGTCCTCGCCGCGGGGCTCCCGGCGGTCGTCGAGCCGCTGACGGAACGCGAGCACGAGGTGCTGGCCAGGGCCGCGGAGCTGATGTCCACCGAGGAGATCGCGGCCGACCTCCACCTGTCCGTCAACACCGTGAAGACGCATCTGAAGAGCATCAACCGCAAGCTCGGAGCCGGCCGCCGCGGCGAGGCCGTGCGGCGTGCGCGCCTGCTGAAACTGCTGTGAGCCTCGGCCGGGCCGACGTCAGTCGGGGAGTCGGCGCATCTCGGTGACCCGCAGACCGAACGCCTGGAAGCGGTTGAGCAGGCCGTAGAGATGCGCGTCGTCGGTGATCTGGCCGAACAGGATGGTCTGGTTCGGGATGAAGACGCCTTCGAGCTCCGGAAACGCGTCGTGCAAGGTCGTCTCCACCATCAGCCCCTCGACGCGGATCTCGTAGCGCATGTGACTCCTCCCGGCCGTGGATCCGAGGAGTACCGGCAGCTGCGGCTCCGGGGAACCCGCCATCCCTCCACCGTGCGACCGGCTCCGCCGGACCGGGTCACCCACGAGGGGTGATCCCCGGGAGGCCGGTCAGGGGGTTTCGTCGACAACGGGTGCTGGACGCGGAGCCGGTGCCGCGTCGGGCCGCACAACCCGAGGAGGAGACGTGACCACCGAATTCAACGAGATGGGACCGATCGACTACCTGATCGTCGAGTTCCCCGGCAGCCGGATGACCGGTGAGGGGCTGCCGCTCCTGGTCGACCTGGTGGACCGGGGCATCATCCGGATCCTCGACCTGGCCTTCGTCCGCAAGGAGAACGACGGCACCCTGACGGGGCTTCAGGTCGCCGACTTCGACGCCGACGGCGAACTGGACCTCGCCGTGTTCGAGGGGGTCTCCTCCGGCCTGCTGGGCCAGGACGACATGGAGGAGGCCACGGCGATCCTGTCGCCGGGGGACTCCGCCGGGGTCCTGATCTACGAGAACCTCTGGGCCGCCCCGTTGGCCGCGGCCCTGCGTCGAGGCGGCGGCCACATCGTCGCCGGAGGGCGGATCCCGGTGCAGGACATCCTCACCACGCTCGACGACCTGGACGGGGCGGCGTGATCCGCCGTCCGCCCGTCCACTCCGAAGCCGAAGGGAGCACACCATGCCTGGACTGATCCGGGGCGTCGCCCGCACCGCCGCCATCGCCGGGACAGCCACGGCCGTCTCCAACCGCGTCTCGCGCCGGCAGGCCGGCCGCTGGGCCGAACAGGAGCAGCGCGAGTACGAGGCGTCCGCGCAGGCCGGCTACGCGCCGCCGCAGGCCGCGCCCGCCGCCCCGGCACCGGCCGGCGGCGACATGGACAGCAAGCTCGCCCAGCTCCAGCAGCTGGGCGCCCTCAGGGACCAGGGGGTGCTGACCGACGCCGAGTTCGCGGCCCAGAAGGCCCGCATCCTGGGCCAGTGATTCGGAGGTTCCCATGGCATCACAAGCATCCTCCTCCGCCGCCTACCGACCGCGGTCCGCGGCGCGCGGGATGTCCGAGACACGGCGCAGCGGGTGGGTCACCTTCGCCGCCGTCATGCTCTTCCTGCTGGCGTTCTTCAACGGGCTCGACGGCATCGCCGCGATCCGGCAGTCCCGCATCTTCGTGAACGGCACGCTCCTGGTCGCGGGCGACCTGCGGGCCTGGGGCTGGACGGTGCTCGCCCTCGGCATCGCGCAGGCGTTCGCCGCCGTCGCCGTGCTGCGCGGCGGGCAGACCGGGCGCTGGTTCGGCGTCGGCATCCTGGGGCTGAACGCCTTCGCGCAGATGTGGTTCGTGTCCTCGTACCCGTTCTGGTCCCTGATGATCATCGCGCTGGACGTGGTGGCCATCTACGGCCTGTGCGTCTACGGCGGGCCGCCCGCAGTGGAGGAGGCGCCGGCGGAGTGACCGGCCGGCCCCGCCGCGGGCCCGGTCCGCACGTGCGCGGGCCGGGCCCGCGGGTCAGCCGTCGGGCTGCTCGATCGGGCCGAGCCTGCGGCGTCGCGGCGTGACGGGCGTCGCGGCGCTCTCCCGCAGCGCCGGATCGGCGGCGGCGGCCCGTTCGTACCAGCGCCCGTAACGCGCGGCGAGCAGCCCGGCCGAGGCGCCGTGGAGCACCACGCTCAGCCCGACGGTGACCGCGACCACCCGGCTGATCATCTCCACGCCCTGGATGTGCTCCTCGGCGACGAGGAGCCCGAAGACGACCGAGGCGAGCCCGCGCGGACCGAACCAGCCGACGTACGCCACGGTCGGGCGCTTCAGCCCGCTGCGGAGCAGCGCGAACGCGACGGGAACCATCCGGATCACGGTGAGGCTCAGCAGGGCGTAGCCGACGATCGCCCAGCTGAGGTGCTGGAGGGCGGGACCGAGCAGCACGGCGCCGAAGAACAGCAGGCTCAGCATGGCCAGCAGGCCGCCGAGGTCCTCGGCCAGTTCGGTGGTGTCGGCCAGCTCGACCGTCGGCCGCCCGGTGCCGCGCCAGACCCCGGCGAAGGCGAACCCCGCCACCCAGGCCGCGATGAAGCCGCTTCCGTGGGTCACGGCGGCCAGCGTGTACGCGCCGACGGCCGCCGCGAGGACGAAGATCTCACGCCAGTCGCGGGCGACCCAGTCGTGGTCGAAGGACGCCCTGAGGAGCCGCCCGCCGAGCCCGCCGACCGCGAGCCCGAGCGCCGGACTGAGCAGCAGTGCGCTCCAGATCGTCTCGGCCATGCCCTCGTGGGCGTAGGAGGTGCCCGGGATCGCGGCCAGGAAGACCACGAAGAAGGGGAGCACCAGGCCGTCGTTCAGCCCGCTCTCCACGTTCAGCGTCTGACGTACCAGGCTCGGCACCCGGGGGTCGGAGATGGCGCCCTTACCGAGCGCCGCGTCGGTGGGCGCGAGGACGGTTCCCACCAGCGCGCACTCCCACAGGGTCAGCCCGGGGAAGAGCGGCCGGGCGAGCAGCCACCCCGCGCCGATCGTGAGCACCAGCCCGACCGACAGCAGCCGTCCGGCCAGGGTGCCCTCCGTGCGCAGGTCGGCCGGACGCACGGTCGAGGCGTCGACGAACAGCACGAGGGTCAGCGCGGCCTCCACCAGCGTGCGCAGCGGCCCGCTGTCGTGGCCCAGGCTCACCAGGTTCAGCCCGACGGGCCCCAGCAGGACGCCGAAGCCGACGAAGACCAGCGCGTCGGAGACCGGCGTCCGGGCCAGCCTGCGGGAGACCAGTGCGTAGCCGGCGGCGACGCCGGCGACCGCCGCTCCCGTCCAGCTGGCGTCACTCACCGAGCCCCCAATCGCGGCAGGAACCCGGAACAGGCCCTTCAGCCCACTCTGCGGCACGCCGCGTCGGCGCACGGGCATCGACACGGAGCTCTGCCACCCGACCGGGCCAGTCCCTGTCGCCGACCCGCCGGTCGGCGGCTTTCCTGGGACGTGGGCTGGCGGACGGCCCTGACGGGCAGCCAGGACCGAGCGTCCAGGACGGGAGCAGCACATGGCGCCACCGGACGACGGCCCCGCCCCGCCCCCGGAGCCCGAACCGCACCCGCCGGATCGGCCCGAGCCGCAGCCCGGGGAGTTGGAGGAGCTGCGGCGGCGGATCGCCCAGTTGGAGGCGCGCCACGTGCCCGCGCAGCGCGAGCACCACCGGATGCGGGCCACCGGATCGGCGGTGCTGATCGTGCTGGCCGCGGTGCTCTCGCTGCTGGCGGTGGTGTCCGTCTGGGCGCGCGACCAGGTGACCGACACCGGCCGCTTCGTCACGACGATGGCGCCGCTGGCGAGCGATCCGCAGGTGCAGAGCGCGCTGACCACCCGGGTCACCAACCTGGTGGTGCAGCAGATCGACGTACCGTCGTTGGTGGGTCAGCTCTCCCAGGCCGCCTCGCAGAAGGGCGTCCCGCCGAAGGCCGCGAACCTGATCGGGTCGCTCAGCGGACCGATCGGCAGTGGCATCACCAGCCTGGTCGGCACGGTCGTCAACAAGGTCGTCACCAGCCCGGCCTTCGCCACGCTGTGGACCAACGCGCTGCGCGCCGCGCACGCCTCCATGGTCAAGGCGCTGACGGGTCAGGGCGGCGGGGCCGTGTCGTTGGAGAACAACCAGGTCACCATCGACCTCGGGCCCATCATCGCGCAGGTCAAGACGCAGTTGGAGAACGCCGGGCTCGGGCTGGTGGCGAAGCTCCCGGCCGTCCATCCGACCTTCACCGTGTACGAGTCCACGTCCATCGGGAAGTACAAGTCCTACCTGCGGCTGCTGGACATCGTCGGCAACTGGCTTCCGGTGGTCGCGGTCCTCGTCGCGGCCGCGGGCGTCTACCTGGCCCGGGACCGGAGACGGGCGCTGATCGGGGCGACGGTGGCGATCGCGGTGGCCATGCTGGTGCTGGGTGTGGCGCTGGCGGTCTTCCGCGGCTACTTCCTCGACCAGCTTCCGCCCGGCGTCAACTCCGGCGCGGCGGGCGCGGTGTACGACGCGCTGGTGCACTTCCTGCGGGTCACCGTGCGGGCGGTCGGGGTGCTCGCGGTGCTGGTGGCCCTCGGCGCGTTCTTCGTCGGCCCCTCGCGGGCCGCCACGTTCGTCCGGGCGGCGTCCAGCACCGGACTCGGCGGCGTCCGGCAGGCGGCCGAGCAGGTGGGCTTCCGCGCCGGTCCGGTGGAGCGGTTCGTGCGGCGCTTCAAGCACTGGATCGGGGTCGCGATCCTGCTGATCGCCGCGCTGGTCTTCGTGTTCTGGGACCACCCCACCGGGATGGTGGTGTTCTGGTTCGCCTTCGTCGTCCTGATGGCCTTCGCTGTCCGCGAGTTCCTGGCCCCCGGCCCCGGCCTCGCCGAACTGCGGCAGAAGGCGCCGCCCGGCCCTGGCGATCCTGGCGGCGAGGGCTCACCCGTCCGGCCGCCCCCGGCCGCGTCCTGACGGGCCGTTCGCGGCGGGCGGCCTAGATTCGGAACGAGGCGAGCGGCGAACGAGGGGCAGGCCATGACCAGGCGACCGAACATCCTGCTGATCGTCACCGACGAGGAGCGGGCCTCCCTCCCCAGGCCGCAGGGCTACTCGCTGCCCGCCCGGGAGCGGATCGCGGCCCGGGGGACCACCTTCGAGCGCTACTACACCGCCTCGGCGCAGTGCAGCTCCGCCCGGTCGGTGATCTACACCGGGCAGCACGTGCCGATCACCGAGATCTACGACAACGACAACATGCCCTACATCCGCCCGCTCGACCCCGGGCTGGGCACGCTCGGCACGATGCTGCGGGCCGCCGGCTACTACACCAGCTACCAGGGCAAGTGGCACCTGTCGAACGCCTACCTCACGCCGGAGCACCCGGGCCCCACCACGGACGCCCTGGAGCCCTACGGCTTCAGCGAGTTCAACGACTGGGGCGACATCGACGGCGGCGCCTGGGCGGGGCTCAAGATCGACCCGGTGATCGCCGGCCAGGCCGTGAAATGGCTGCGCAACCGCGCCCCGGTGGTCTCGCAGGACCAGCCGTGGTTCATGGCCGTCAACTTCGTGAACCCGCACGACATCATGAGCTTCGACTACGGCGGGCGGCCCCAGGTGCAGCTCCCGTTCGGGCTCGCCCACGCGGTCGTGGCGCGGGCGGCCGCGGACATCCCCGTCTACCGGCGCCGCTGGGACTTCGACCTGCCCGAGAGCCTGCGCGACGACCTGACGGGCGCCGCGCCGGCCATCGCCGAGTACGCGCGGGTGATGGACACGGTCTTCGGTCCGGTCGCCGACGACCAGCACTGGTACGACGGCCTGAACTTCTACCTCAACGCGATCCGCGACGTGGACCGCAGCGTCGAGTTCGTCCTGGACGCCCTGGAGGCGTCCGGGCAGGCGGACGGCACGGTCGTCGTCTTCACCTCCGACCACGGCGAGATGGCGGGCTCCCACGGCCTGCGCCAGAAGGGCAACCTGATCTACGACGAGAACTTCCACGTCCCCTTTCTGATCGCCCACCCCGATCTGGCCGGCGGGGCGCGCACCGGCGCCCTCGCGTCCGCGGTCGACCTCGCTCCCACGCTCCTGGAGATCGCCGGCCTCGAGGCGGCCGACAGGGCCACCCGGCACCCGGCGTTGAAGGGGCACTCGCTGATGCCGGTGCTGCACGGCGGATCGGTGCGCGAGGGAGTCCTGAAGGCCGTGGAGTCGATCACGACGCTCGACGCCTCCTTCTGGTTCGAGTTCGCCGACCCCGAGGCGCCGGGGCGCGTGGCCTCCGGCGACCTGCGGCCCGACTGGGAGAAGCGCGGCTTCCTGCGCGGGTGCAGCGACCAGCGCTACACCTTCGGCCGCTACTTCTCCCCGCTCAACCCGAACCGTCCCGCCGACACCGAGGCGCTGCTGGCCGACAACGACGTCGTCCTCTACGACCGCGAGCAGGACCCGGCGGAGACCCGCAACCTGGCCGCCGACCCCGCGAACCGCGAACTGGTCGAGCGCTACCGCGCGTTGCTGGAGGGCCTCATCGACGCCGAGATCGGCGCCGACACGCGCGCGTGGGTCACCGAGCGTCCCCGCCTGCTGGGTTGGCCCACCTGGCACGGCGACACCGACCGCCCCGAGGCGCTCGCCTCGGGCGGCCGGTAGGCGGGTAGGCCGGTCCGCCACCGCTTCGGCGGTTCAGCCGGTCCAGCTCCAGTCGGCGACCTCGGGCAGGTCCGCGCCGTGGGCGCGGATCCAGTCGGTGTGCCGGGTGCGGACGTCGGCCATCCGCTGACGCAGCGGCGCGGCGCGGACCGCGAGCCCGGGGACGCGGTCGATCACGTCCATGACGAGGCGGTAGCGGTCCAGGTCGTTGCGGACCACCATGTCGAACGGCGTGGTCGTGGTGCCGGACTCCTTGTACCCGCGTACGTGCATCTGCGGGTGGACCGCGCGGCTGTAGGCGAGCCGGTGGATGAGCCACGGGTAGCCGTGGTAGCCGAAGATCACCGGCCGGTCCCGGGTGAAGACCGCGTCGAACTCCGGGTCGCTCAGCCCGTGCGGGTGCTCACCCGCGGGCATCAGCCGGGCCAGGTCGACGACGTTGACCACCCGTGCGGCGAGGTCCGGCAGTTCGTGCCGCAGCAGCTGAGCGGCCGCCAGCACCTCCTGCGTCGGGACGTCGCCCGCGCAGGCCAGCACCACGTCCGGCTCGCGGTCGCCGCGTTCGGTGCCGGCCCACTCCCAGATGCCGAGCCCGCGCGCGCAGTGGACGCGCGCCTGCTCCAGGCTGAGCCAGTCGAAGCACGGCTGCTTGCCCGCCACCACCACGTTGACGTAGTCCCGGCTGCGCAGCACGTGTTCGGCCACGCTGAGCAGCGTGTTGGCGTCCGGCGGGAGGTAGATCCGGACCGCTTCGGGGCTCTTGTTGAGCACGTGGTCGACGAAGCCCGGGTCCTGGTGCGAGAAGCCGTTGTGGTCCTGGCGCCACACGTGCGAGGTGAGCAGGTAGTTGAGCGAGGCGATCGGCGCCCGCCAGGGGATCTGCCGGGTGGTCCGCAGCCACTTGATGTGCTGGTTGACCATCGAGTCGACGATGTGGACGAACGCCTCGTAGCAGGAGAACAGGCCATGACGGCCCGTCAGCAGGTAGCCCTCCAGCCAGCCCTGGCACAGGTGCTCGGAGAGCACCTCCATCACCCGCCCGTCGCGCGCCAGATGCTCGTCGACCGGCAGGACCTCGGCCTGCCAGGCCTTGCCGGTGGCGGTGTAGACGGCCTGCAACCGGTTCGAGGCGGTCTCGTCCGGGCCGACCAGGCGGAAGTCGCGGCGCGCGGCGGTGTCCGCCATCACCTGGGCGAGGTAGTCGCCCAGCACACGGGTCGGCTCGTGCAGGCTGGTGCCGGGCTTGTCGACGGGGACGGCGAACCGCTCCAGCTCCCGCAGCGGCAGGTCGCGCAGCAGCAGACCGCCGTTCGCGTGCGGGTTCGCGCCCAACCGGCGGGCGCCGGAGGGGATCTGCGCGAGCACGCCCGGCACCGGGCGCCCGTCGGCGTCGAACAGCTCCTCGGGGCGGTAGGAGCGCAGCCACGCCTCCAGTTGGCGCAGGTGCTCGGGGTTCTCGCGGACCTCGGCGAGCGGCACCTGGTGCGCCCGCCAGGTCCCCTCGACCGGCAGGCCGTCCACCCGGGCCGGGCCGGTCCAGCCCTTGGGCGTGCGCAGCACGATCATCGGCCAGCGCGGGCGCTCCGTCGCGCCCTGGGTGCGCGCGGCGTGCTGGGCGCCGGCGACGGCGTCCAGGGCGGCGTCGAGAGCGGCCGCGAAGGCGCGGTGCACCTCGGCGGGCTGGTCGCCGGTGACGTGGAGCGGCGTGTAGCCGTAGCCGCGCAGCAGCTCGTCCAGCTCAGCCTCGGGGAGCCGGGCGAGGACGGTCGGGTTGGCGATCTTGTACCCGTTCAGGTGCAGGATCGGCAGCACCGCGCCGTCGTGCACCGGGTCGAGGAACTTGTTGCCGTGCCAGGAGGTGGCCAGCGGTCCGGTCTCGGCCTCGCCGTCGCCGACGACGCAGGCGACGACCAGGTCCGGGTTGTCGAGGGCGGCCCCGTAGGCGTGCGCCAGCGCGTAGCCGAGTTCGCCGCCCTCGTGGATCGAGCCCGGCGTCTCGGGGGCCACGTGGGACGGGACACCGCCGGGGAAGGAGAACTGCCGGAACAGGCGGGCCATGCCGGCCTCGTCGCGGGTGATGCTCGGGTAGTGGTCGGTGTAGCTGCCGTCCAGCCAGGAGCAGGCGAGGACCGCCGGTCCGCCGTGGCCCGGTCCCCAGACGCAGAGGGCGTCGAGGTCGCGGGCGCGGATCGCGCGGTTCAGGTGGGTGTGCACGAGGTTGAGCCCGGGGGAGGTGCCCCAGTGGCCGAGCAGCCTGGGTTTGATGTGCTCGGGGCGCAGCGGCTCGCGCAGCAGCGGGTTGTCCATCAGGTAGATCTGTCCGACGGCGAGGTAGTTGGCGGCGCGCCAGTGCGCGTCGAGCTCGGCGAGTTCCGCGTCGGTCAGCGGTGCGCTCATGGTCGGCTCCCCCTCCGGGAGTGCAGGCGACGGCCTCTTCGTCCTCACCCTCCAGCCTGCCGGGCGGCCCCGCCGCGCGGACAGGGCCGACCGGCCCACTGTCCGTGCCCCGTGGCGCCCTCGCCGGGCGCGGGCGGGGCCGCCGTCCCAGACTGGAAGAATGACCACGAACAAAGAGGCTGCCGAGCGTCGGATCGGCGGGGTGCGAGTCACCGGCGGCAGGATCGTCCTCCTGGTCGTGACGGTCCTGGCGGTGTGGTTCATCCTCATGAACCGGACCACGGTCAAGATCCACCTGTGGGGCATCACCACGGTGAACGCCCCGATGTGGGTGGTCCTGCTGATCATGCTGCTGGCCGGCTGCGTGATCGGGGCCCTCGGCTACATGCGGATGCAGGCCCGCCGACGACGCTGACCGCGCACGGGCCACCGACGCGGCGTGGGTAGGGTGAGCGGGTCGGTGATCACCCGCGTCCCTGGAGCGCCCATGCCTCACTCCCTCCCCGTCGACGCACTGCTGCCGGTCGGGGTGGTCGGCCTCGGAGACATCGCGCAGAAGGCGTACCTGCCGGTGCTCGGGGCGCTGCCGGGCCTGGACCTGCGGCTGATGACGCGGGACCGGGAGAAGGTCGAGCGGCTCGGCGACGCCTACCGCGTGGGGGCGCGGGCCCGCTTCACCGACCTCCGCGAGCTGATCGACAGCGGCATCCGGGCCGCGTTCGTGCACGCCGCCACCGACCAGCACGTGCCCGTCGTCGAGCGGCTGCTCGCGGCCGATGTCGACGTCTACGTGGACAAGCCCCTCGACCACACCCTGGACGGGGCCCGTCGCCTGGTCGAGTTGGCCGAGCGCCGCGGGCGCTCCCTCATGGTCGGCTTCAACCGCCGCCACGCGCCCGGCTACGTGGAGGCCGCGGCGCAGCCGCGCGACCTGGTCCTGCTGCAGAAGAACCGCCGGTCCCTGCCCGAGGCGCCGCGCAGCATGGTCTTCGACGACTTCGTCCACGTCGTCGACACCCTGCGCTACCTGCTGCCCGGCGAGGCGACGCATCGCGCGGTGCGCTGGCGGTGCACGGAGGGCCCGGACGGGCGCCCGCTGCTGCGCCACCTGGTGCTGGAGCTGTCCGGCGACGGATTCACCGCCCTGGGGATCATGAACCGCGAGAGCGGCGCCACCGAGGAGGTGCTGGAGGTCTCCGGACGCGGCGCGAAGCTGGAGGTCCGCAACCTCGCCGAGACCGTCTCCTACCCGGACGGCGACCCGGTCGTCCGCCGTCGCCCCGACTGGGTCCCGGTCGCCCGGCAGCGCGGCATCGAGCAGGTCGTCCTCGCCTTCCTCGACGCCGTCCGCTCCGGCAAGCTCCTCGACGCGCGCGACGCGCTGGAGACGCACGAACTGTGCGAGTGGATCGTGGGCCAGATCGAGTAGCGCAGATCGAGTAGCTCTGTACCGGTATGGGCGATTCCATAAGTGGGTGAAGATTTCCGGCCCGGGGCCCCCGTGGCTGGGGACGGGCGTCGCGGTGTGAAAAGCTCTGCGGTTATGGCGAGAGATCAACTGCTGCACGCCCGCCACGGCGGGGTGGACGCCCGACAGGCTCTGAGCAAGGTCCCCGAAGTCACCGTGGTCTTCTGGGTCGTCAAGGTGCTCACCACCGGCATGGGCGAGACCACCTCCGACTTCCTGGTGAAGACCTTCAACCCGTTCCTGGTCGTGCCGGCGGCCGGCGTGGTGCTGGCGGTCGCGCTCGCGGTACAGCTGCTCGCCAAGCGCTACAGCGCCGCGGTCTACTGGTTCGCGGTGGTGATGGTCAGCGTCTTCGGCACGATGGCCGCCGACGTGCTGCACGTGCAGCTCGGCATCCCCTACGTCGTCTCCACCGGCTTCTTCGCCGTCGTCCTGGCCGCGGTCCTCGGCCTGTGGTACGCGACGGAGAAGACGCTCTCGATCCACAGCATCACCACCCGCCGCCGCGAGCTCTTCTACTGGGCGACGGTGCTCACCACCTTCGCGCTCGGCACCGCGACCGGCGACATGACCGCCAGCACGCTGAAGCTCGGCTACTTCTCCTCCGGCGTGCTCTTCGCCGTCCTCATCGCGATCCCGACCGTCGGCCACTGGAAGCTCGGCCTGAACGCGATCTTCGCCTTCTGGTTCGCGTACATCGTCACGCGGCCGCTGGGCGCGTCGTTCGCCGACTGGATGGGCGTCTCGCACGGCCGCGGCGGACTGGACTGGGGCACCGGCCCGGTCAGCCTCGTGCTCGCCGCGCTGATCGCGGTCTTCGTCGGCTACCTGGCCGTCAGCCGCAAGGACGTCGCCTGACCTGCCCGACCCGACTCCGAACCGAGGTGCGCCGTCCACAGCCGTGGGCGGCGCACCGCTCGTTGGGGGCTGTTCCCAGCCGGAAATTCATGATCCTCTTGCCAGGGTCCCTCGCAGCTCCTGCACTAGCCTGAGCTGCCCGTGACCTGACACCCCGTACAGAAGAGGCAATCGACGACGTGGAAGCCCTGCGGTTGCAGATCCTCGGCCCGGTGCGCGGTCGGTGCGGAGACCGGGAGATCGGGCTCGGCAGTCCGCAACAGCAGGCGATGCTGGCCGCGCTGCTCCTGGGACCGGGGCGGACGGCCGGAGCCGAGGAGCTGGTCCAGGCGCTGTGGGGTGAGCGGCCGCCCGCGCGCGGCAGGGCCGTGCTGCGCACCTACGCCTGGCGGCTGCGGCAGGCGCTCGCCGAGGCGGGGGCGGCGGGGGACGCGGTCCTGGTCTCCGTCGCGGGCGGGTACCGGCTGGCGCTCGACGCGGGCGCGCTCGACGCCGACGCGGCCGACGCCCTCGCCCGCGACGCCGAGCGGGCCCAGGCCGCGGACCGGGGCGAGCAGGCACGCGAGCTGTTGCAGCAGGCACTGGACCTGTGGCGGGGCGAGCCCCTCGCCGCTGTGCCGGGGCCG
>NZ_BBPQ01000017.1:87665-126702 GCF_000787855.1 Streptacidiphilus anmyonensis
TGTTGCAGCAGGCACTGGACCTGTGGCGGGGCGAGCCCCTCGCCGCTGTGCCGGGGCCGTTCGCCGAGCGGCACCGGCAGCGCTTCGTCGAGCTGCGGCTCAGCCTCCTCGAACGGCGGATCGGGCTCGACGTCCGACTCGGCCGCCCGGACCGGTGCATCCCCGAGCTGCGCTCGCTGACCGCCGAGCACCCGCTGCGCGAAAGCCTCTACGGCCTGCTGATGCGCGCGTTCGCGGGGGCCGGGCGACGCGCCGACGCGCTCGACGTCTACCGCACGGCCCGACGCCGGCTGATCGACGAACTCGGCGTGGAGCCGGGCGCGGAACTGGCGGCCGTGCACGCCGCCGTGCTCGCGGGAGAGCCCGCGGACCCGGTCCGCATCTCGTCAGCCGAGCGGGAGACGCGCCCTGGTCGCGGTCGGGCGGGCGAGAGCGGCCACGCGGGTGCGGGTGCGGGTGCGGGTGCGAGGGGCGGCTCGGGCCCGGACGCCGGGAGCGCCTCCGGTCGCGCCTCAGGCCTCAGCGCCGGAGGCGGCGTCGACGGTCGGTCCGGCGCGGACATCGGCGCCGCCGCAGGTGCGGGGGCCGGTGCCGCAGACGGCGCCGGCGCGGGAGCCGCGCGCGGGGTCGGCCGGCGCCCGGAGGCGGGCGTCGAGCACGGACACTCCGGCGGTCCCTTTGAGCACCGTGCTTCCGGCCGCGGCCGCGTCGGCCACCACGAGGCAGGCGCAGATGCCAGCAGTGGTGGCGGTGGTGGTGGCGCCGGTGGCGGTGGCCGTGCCGAGTCAGACACCGGGCGCGGTACGGTCGGGCGCGGTGGCGGTGACAGCACCGCCGAGGCGGTCCTGCCGGAACCACCCGCGGAGCCGAGGCCGGTCTACGTGCCGGCCCAACTGCCGCCCCGCGAGCCTGACTTCGTGGGACGCGAGGAACTCGTCACGCGGCTGCGCAGGGCGCTCGCGCAGCCGCCGCACGCCACGCCCGCCGTGCTCGCGCTCGCCGGGATGGGCGGCGTCGGCAAGACGGCCCTCGCCCTCCACGTGGCCCACCGGGCCCGGCCCGCCTTCCCCGGCGGCCAGTTGTACGCCGACCTGCGCGGCGACACCGCCACGCCCGGCGAGCCCGAGGGCGTGCTCGCAGAGCTCCTCGGCGCGCTGGGCGTCCCGCCCGACCGGCTGCCCGAGGGGACGGCGGCCAGGTCCGCGCTGTTCCGCTCGGTCGCGGACGGGCGGCGGCTGCTGATCGTCCTCGACAACGCCGCCGACGCCGAGCAGGTCCGCCCGCTGCTGCCGGGCACCGACAGCTGCGCCACCCTGGTCACCAGCCGCAAGCGCCTGGTCGGACTGCCCGCGACGCTCCAGCTCGACCTGGCCGTCTTCGCGCCGCGCGAGGCCCGGCAACTGCTCGCCGTCGTGGTCGGCGCGGAGCGTGTCGCGGCGGAGGCGGACGCGGCCGAGGAACTGCTGCACGCCACCGGAGGGCTGCCGCTCGCCGTGCGCATCGTCGCGGCGCGTCTGGCCGCCCGGCCCGGCTGGACCCTGCGGGCGATGAGTGACCGGCTCGCCGACGAGCGCCGCCGCATCGACGAACTGCGGATCGGCGAACTGGCCGTGGCGGCGGCCTTCGAGCTCGGCTACCGGCAGCTCGGCGACGACCAGGCCGAGGTCTTCCGGCTCCTCGGCGCCGTCGACGCGACCGAGCTCGGGCTGCGTTCGGCGGCGGCTCTGCTGGGCCGGGAGCAGGCCGAGGCCGAGCGGCTGCTGGAGTCGCTCGTCGACGTCGCCCTGCTGGAGTCGCCCGCCGACGGCCGCTACCGCCACCACGACCTGCTGCGTGACTTCGCCCGCCACGTCTCCGCCCGCACCGCGCCGGGCGAGGAGGCCGCGGCGCGCGGCCGGCTGCTGGACTTCCTGCTCGCGGCGGCCTGCGCGGCGTTCGAGCGCGCCGTTCCGGGCGATCCGATCCGCGGCGTCCTCGACAGCGCCCCCGGACCCGGACCCGGATCCGACCTCGGCCCCGCACCGACACCGGGCGGAGAACGCGCTTCCGGTTCCGCGCTCGCTCCTGGCACTGAGCTCGTGCAGCCGCAGCCGCAGCCGCAGCCGCACTCGCCGTGGCCGGGTCCCCGGGAGCAGGCACGCCCCGCCTTCGCCGACCGGGACGAGGCGCGGGAGTGGGCCGTGGCCGAGGCGCCGGGCGCGGTGGAACTGGCGGCCAGGATCGCCCAGGAGGCCGTCGGCGAGGGCGTCGCGGCGCAGGCCCACCGGGCGATGCTGCCGAAGGCGGTGAACCTCCTCGTCGCGCTCTCCCCGTTCGGGCAGGGCGCGTCCCGGGCCAGGCTGGCCCGCACCCTGGAGGCGACGGCGCGGGCGGGGGCGGCCATGCGGGACCCGCGCAGCGAAGGGCGGTCGTGCTTCCTGGCCGGCAACATCGCGCTCGGCGCGGGCCGCTACGAGCTCGCGGAGGAGCGGACGCGGCGGGCGGTGGAGCTGTGCTGGGCCGCCGACGACCCGGCGATCCTGCGCCAGGCCCTGAACGACCTCGGCGTCATCGCGCACGCCACCGGCCGGTACGCCGAGGCCGTCGAGCGGTTCACCGAGGCGGTGGCGCTCGCGCGGATCCTCGGGCACCGCAGCGGCGAGACCGCGTCCGCCCTCAACGCGGCGGCGGCACAGATCCGCATCGGGCAGTCCGAGGCCGTCATGACGCGGTGTCAGGAGCTGCTGGGTCGGCTCCGACAGGACGGGGACCGGCTGGGCGGCGCGCACACCCTGTTCGTCCTCGGCCTGGCTCTGCAGGCCGAGGGACGCGCCCTCGACGCGGCCGAACGCTTCGAGACGGCCGCGGCGGAGTGGACCGACCTCGGCGCTCCCGGCCGCGCCGCGCACGCGCGTCTGCAACTCGCGCGGGCGCTGGTCGAGGCCGGAGCCCCGGACCGGGCCGCGGACCAGGCCGAGGCGGCGCTGGCGGAGTTCGAGCGGCTCGGCAGCACCGCCGAGCAGCAGCGGGCCCGGTCGCTGCTGGACCACGTGCGCGGGCCGGTGGTTCAGGAGAGCTGACAGTCCGGGTTCCCGGTCGTGACGATGCTGTTCCAGTCCGTCAGGCCGGAGCACGAGGCGGGTGCCGCCGCCAGGATCCGCACTGCGCCGGCGTGCGCCTCCAGCGCGCCCGCTCCGGTGCCGAAGCCACCGAGAGCGCCGACAGCGCCGGGGACGGCGAGCAGCAGGATCGCGCACGCGCCGAGGCGCGCGTGAAAGGTCGTGGGAAGGCGGGCCATCGGTTGCTCCTTCGGAACGTCCGTGCAACAAGCGAGACCGGAGCCTACGGGGGCCGTGTCTACGTCCGATATACGCGCAGCTGCGGGTCGCGGCCCGGCCGTTGACGCACCCGTAGACCTCCCGTTGACCCCGACCGGCCAGGGTGGTGGTCGTTCCCGCGAGACCCGCGACGGAGCGAGGGGAGGTGAAGTGATGAAGCTGCTGTTCGCCGTGCGCAACACCGTCTGCGCCAACAAGAGCCTGAAGGCCGCCGCCTGGTACTTCTGGTACTGATCCGGCCTCCCCGTCACCGCCTTTGCGCGGGGCGGGCGCCAACGGATCGGGCCCGCCCCCGGAGAGCCCACCGGCTGCCGGGCGCGGGCCCGTCCCCACTTCTCGGCGAGACCCCCGGAGAACCCTCATGCCCCGCTCCGCCACCGCCAGCGCCGCCCCGGCGCGGACCACCGTGCTCGCCCCCCGGCTCGAGGCACTGCTCCGCGACCACCTGGGCCAGGACCTGTTCCGGCTGGAACCCGACACCATCGGGATCGCCGGAGCCGAACTCACCGACCGCCTGCTCGGGCTGCGCCGTGCCACCGAGACCGAGCGGCCCACCTTCAAGCCCCTGCACGGGCGTTCCATCTCCCGCAGCGAGGCGTCCTCGGTCATGCAGACCATCGGGCGCGACGTGCGCAACGCGCTGGCCGAGCCGCTGCCGGCGGACGTGGACCTGTCCGGCCCCTGGCCGTTGACGGGGCATCAACTGCTGCGTGATCTGGTGCTCGCCGGGGACCCGTTCCGGCTGCGCCTGCTGATGAGCCGCAACCTGGAGCTGACCCCCAAGCTGACCTGGACGGTCATCGCCGCCGGCGCCGCGCTGCCGCGCCGCCGAGGCAGGTCCGTCACCGGCGTCGCCGGGCTGTGGGAGCGGGCGGAGAGCTACGACGAGCGCCGCTACGCCATGGGCATGTACCGGCGGGCGGCGGCGCCCGTCTGCTTCACCGTCTCCACGCTGGTCGCGAACGCCCTGTGGCTCGGCGCGCCGTTCGACGAGGGCGTGCCGAGCCGGAACATCCTCCACGAGGCCATGCGCCTGCTGCCGCCCTCGTGGAACATCCTGCGCCACCGCTGCGCCGAGTACCCGGAGTTGGACCCCCGCATCGGCCGGGAGGACGACGTCCTGCTGCTCCCGTTGCTGTCGCACCGCGACCCGTCCCTGTGGGAGGACCCGGACGCGTTCCGCCCCGAGCGCTGGGACGCGTTGGACCCCGACCAGACCCCCGGCTACCTGCCCTTCGGCCACTCCTCGGAGCGCTGCTGGGGCCGGCACATGGTCATGCCGCTCGCCGAGCTGCTGCTGGACCGCCTTCGCGACGGCGGCTGGGAGGTGGATCCGGAGCAGCGCCGGGCCAAGGTGCCGCTGCTCGGTCTTCTCGGCGTCGAGGAGGTCCGGGTGAGGCGGGCGCGGCGTGCCCTCTGACCGTGGACCGGGGTGATGACGCAAGTGTGACGTCCGCACGGATGGACGTGCCGCAGGCCAACGGCTCCTCCAGAATGGCAGGGCGGACCGAAGGCGCACGAAGAGGCAGGAGTGGCTCATGGCAGCGGCAGTCGACCCCGAGCGGTCGGAGTGGGACGTCATCGTGCTCGGAGGTGCGGCGGCCGGTGAGAACGCCGCGCAGTACGCGGCCCAGTTCTCCGGCCTCGACGCGGTCCTGGTGGAGGCGGAACTGGTGGGCGGCGAGTGCTCCTACTGGGCGTGCATGCCCAGCAAGGGCCTGCTGCGACCGGTCGAGGTACTGAACACCGCCCGGCATCTGCCCGGCGTGGCCTCGCTCGTGGGCCGCAGCGGGATCGACGTCGAGGCGGTGTTGGCGCGCCGCGACGCCGTCGTCAACAACCTCTCCGACGACAGCCAGGTGAAGTGGGCGATCGACACCGGGATCGACGTGGTGCGCGGCTACGGTCGGCTCACCGGTGAGCGGACCGTGGCGGTGACGAAGCCGGACGGCTCGGTGCGGACGATCGCCGCGCGTCACGCGGTGGTGATCGACACCGGGTCGAAGGCGTCCGTCCCGGACATCCCCGGCCTGCGGGCCGCCCGTCCGTGGATCTCCCGCGACGTCACGCACCTGCGCGAAGTCCCGCAGCGCGTCGCCGTGTTGGGTGGCGGCGTGGTGGCCTGCGAGGCGGCCACCTGGTTGCGCGGGCTCGGCGTGGAGGAGTTGACGCTCGTTCACCGCGGCGACGCGCTGCTGGCGAAGCAGGAGCCGTTCGCCGGAGAACTGGTCGCCGCGGAGCTGGCGAAGAGCGGGGTGAGCCTGCTGCTGGGCCGCAGCGTCGTCGCCGTGCGCCGGGACAAGGTGGCCGAGACCGGCGTCGGCCTCCCGCACGGCGGTCCGGCGACGCTGACGCTGGACGACGGGACGGAACTGACGGTGGACGAGATCGTGGTGGCGCTGGGCCGTGTGCCGGCCTCCGACGACATCGGTCTCCCCTCGGTCGGCCTGCCGGACGGCGGCTACCTGGACGTCGACGACCAGCAGACGGTCAAGGGCGTTCCGGGTCACTGGCTGTATGCGATCGGCGACGTCTGCGGCCGCGCGCTGCTCACGCACATGGGCAAGTACCAGGCCAGGATCGCCGGCGAGGTCATCGCCTCCCGCGCGAACGGCGGCGGCCCGAACGGCGGCGGCGCGCCCGGGGGCTTCGCCGCCGAGCTCAGCACGGCGGAGGGCCACCGGGCCGTGCCGCAGGTGACGTTCACCGACCCGGAGGTCGCCTCCGTCGGCCTGACCGAGCGGGCGGCCCGCGAGGCCGGGATCGACGTCGAGACGGTCGAGTACGACATGGCCGCGCTCGCCGGCACCTCCCTGCTGCGCGAGGAGTACACCGGCCGGGCGAAGCTGGTGATCGACCGCGCCACGGACGCCCTGGCCGGCGCGACCTTCGTCGGCAGCGGCGTCGCCGACCTGCTGCACTCGGCGACCGTCGCCATGGTCGGCCGGGTCCCGGTCACCGCCCTGTGGCACGCCGTCCCCAGCTACCCGACCCCGTCCGAGATCTGGCTCCGCCTCCTCGAAACCCTCAACCGCCAACGCCGCCGGGGCCCTGACGCCTGACCGGCCCCCGGGGGCGCGGCCGAAGGCCACGTCGGCATCCGCCGCGCGCACGGTTCCGTCGCACGGCCCCGGGGTCGGTGGGGTCGGCCACGGCGAGTGGAGGGCGGGGGACCCAGCGTGGGGGCTCCGGCCGGCAGCCTGGCGGGTGGCTTCGGGAGAGGACCCGGCCGGCCGTGCCGACGCGGCAGTGAGCCTCCGCGTCGGGTGCGTCATCCCCGTCCGCCAGCCCTCGGCCTTCGTCACCGGCTCCGGCTCGCCCGCGACGAGCCGACGAGCTGCTGGCCGGCTCGGACGCGCCTCCTGGCCGACGGTGGAGCTGATCCGCCCGGGCGGGGCCGACGCGGGGGCCGAGGCGGCCGACGGTCGTGGCGCGGACGGTCGGGCCGGGGCAGGATGGTGTTCACGCCTGGCCCGGCCGCGCCGCGCCCTGCCCCCGGTCGTCGAAGGAGATGCCGCATGACCTCGCCGCTGGACGCCCTGGGGCTCGAACTGCCGGTGCTGGCCGCGCCGATGGCGGGTGGGCCGACGACGGTCGCGCTGGTCGCCGCTGCGGCGCGGGCCGGGAGTCTCGGGTTCCTGGCCGGCGGTTACAAGCCCCCGTCCGCGCTCGCCGCGGAGATCGCGGGCGTGCGCGGCGAGGGACTGCCCTTCGGGGTCAACCTGTTCGCGCCGAACCCCGTCCCGGTCGACCGCGAGGCGTTCGCGCGCTACGCCCGCTCCCTGGCCGAGGACGCTCGCTCCGTCGGGCTCGATCCGGCGACGCTCGGGGAGACCCTCGTCGAGGACGACGACGACTGGTCCGCGAAGATCGCGCTGCTGCTGGCCGCGCCCGTCCCGGTCGTCAGCTTCACCTTCGGCCTGCCCGAGGCCCGCGTCGTCGCGGCGCTGCGCGACGCCGGGACCGTGGTGGTCCAGACGGTGACCTCGCCGGCCGAGGCGCGGGCCGCCGCCGAGGCCGGCGTGGACATGCTGGCCGTGCAGGCGTCGGCCGCGGGCGGGCACTCCGGGACACTGACCCCGCAGGTGCTCCCGGAGCCCGTCCCGCTCGTCGAACTGGTAGGCCGCGTGCGCGGCGCGGTGTCCCTGCCCGTGATCGCCGCGGGCGGCATCGCGACGCCGGACGCGGTGACCGGGGCGCTGGACGCCGGGGCGGTGGCCGTGGCCGTGGGCACCGTCCTGCTGCGGTCCGACGAGGCGGGCACGTCCGCGCCCCACCGTGCGGCCCTCGCCGATCCCGCGCGTCAGGAGACCGTCGTGACCAGGGCGTTCACCGGTCGGCCCGCGCGCGCCCTGCGTAACTCCTTCACCGACCGGCACACCGCGGGCGCTCCCGACGGCTACCCGGCCGTGCACCACCTGACGGGTCCACTGCGCCGTGCGGCGGTCGCCGCGGGCGACGGCGAGCGGATCAACCTCTGGGCCGGGACGGGGCACGCGCACGCGACGGACGAGCCCGCCGCACGCATCCTGACCCGACTCGCCCAGGGGCGCTGAGCTCCGCAGGGAGCGCATCATCACGATCTCGCAGCGAGGGGCGCACGGTTTCGGCCGGTGAGCGGGCAGAAGGACCATGTTTGCGGTAGATCGCCCGAGAGTGTCGAGCTACCGCCCCCGAACCGGCTCCTGGCACAATCGGGCGGTCTGTCAGAAGAGACAGCACAGCAGACACCAGCCGTCCATTGCCGACCGGTGCGCGGGGAACGCCGCCGGTCCTGGGGGAGACATGCCTCGGCTTCGCCGCACCCTTCGTCCTACCCTGCGCCGCGCGTGCATCGTCGCGCTCGTCGGCGTCTCCGCGCTGAGCCTCGGCGTCGGCACGGCCACGGCCGCCGGCGCCGCCACCGGCGCCACCGCGGGCGACCAGCGCATCGCCCAGGAACTCGGACTGCGCTTCAAGGCGCTGCCGAGTTCGCAGGCCTCCGGCGAGGTGCTGGACGCGGCCAGCGGCCGCGTCGTCTGGTCGTCGGGGGCCGGTGCGCAGTTGATGCCCGCGTCCACCACCAAGATCGCCACCGCCATCGCGGCGCTGACGGCGCTCGGCGCGGGCCACACCGAGCGCACCCGCGCCCTGCTCCAGGGCCACGCGCTCTACCTGGTCGGCGGCGCCGACCAGCACCTGACCGGCGACGACGTCAACGCCCTGGCCGACGCGACCGCCGTGGCGCTGAAGGCCCGCCACCTCGGCTCGGTGACGCTCTACGTCGACGACTCCCTCTTCCCGCACGCCCAGGCGACCTCCCCGGGCTGGCAGACCGGCTACATCCCCGGCGAGATCTCCTCGATCGGCGCGCTTCAGGTCTTCGGCCACGAGAACGTGGACAGCGGCCTGTACGCGGGCAACGTGTTCCGGGCCCGGCTGGGGACCCACGGCATCGGCGTGCAGACGACCACTCTGACGCGCGCCAAGGCGCCCGGCACGGCGGTCCAACTCGCTTCGCACACCTCGGAGTCGCTGGCTGCCGAGGTCGAGACGATGCTCAAGGACAGCGTCAACGACAACGCGGAGGGCTTCGCCCGCCTGACCGCGCTCGCCGTCGGCCAGCCGGCCGACTGGCAGGGCGCCACGCACGCCGTGCTCAGCGAGGTGTCCCGCTACCACGTGCCGCTCACCGGCGTGCACCTCTACGACGGCAGCGGGCTCTCCCGCGACGACCGGATGACGGCCCAGGCGCTGGCGTCGATGGCGGCGCTGACCATCGATCCGCGCTACCAGTCGGTGCTGCGCCCGGTCATGGTCGGCTTCCCGATCGCGGGCGTCGACGGCACGCTCGGCCCCGGCTGGGGCCGGTACACCACCGCCCCGACCGACTGCGCCAAGGGCAGGATCGACGCCAAGACGGGCACGCTGACGGGCGCGATCGCCCTGGCCGGCCTGACCGTCAACAAGACGGACGGCCGCTGGAAGGCGTTCGCCTTCCTGGAGCAGGGCGGCTTCAACACCACCTCGGCCCGCGACCTCATCGACCGGTGGGCGACCACGGTCGAGGGCTGCTGGTAGCGCGTTCGCGTCCGGGCGCTCGCCGGGAGCCGACGAAGCCGCCGTCCTGTCGTGACAGGGCGGCGGCTTCGTCGTCGGTGCGGGGTCAGGGCTGGACGGCCAGCGCGAACACGTGGATCGCGGGGGCGTTCGGCAGGGTGACGTAGCGGACGGTCTTGCCGGGCGTCAGCGGGACGGTGTTGGTGAACACCCCGTAGCTGATGCCGTAGTTGGCGGGCCCGGTGGGCGTGTCGCGGTGGTCGGTGGTGAACGCCGTCTTCGCGCCGTAGGCGTCGGTCGGGGCGCAGCACCAGTTGGGGAAGCCGAGCTGGCCGGTGCTGGTGGTGCCGTCGGTGTAGGTGACGGTGACCGTGCCGGAGACGAAGCCGGCCTCCGCGCCGAGGAAGCCGAGCGTGCTGCCCTGGCCGCTGAAGGCGATCTCCTGGCCGCCCGCGGCGACGTTGTCGGCGGTGCCGGGTGCGGCGGACGGCCAGGTGAAGCTGAGGCCGTTCGCGTTGATCGCGGCGCCGGGCGTGGCGCCGGCCTTGGCGAGCGCCTCGGTGGAGTAGCTGTCGCCGCCGCCGTCGAAGTTGCCCGGGGTGGTGTCGCTCTCAGAGGTCGCGCCGACGTTGTCGAAGGCGGAGGCCAGCGTCGGATAGGGGACGACCTGCACGATCGTCGCCTCACCGCGGACGGTGTCCACCCGGCCCGAGCCGACGGCCCGGTAGCTCGCGGTCGCCGTGATCGGCGTGACGGTCGTGCCCGGCGCGCCCTTGGGCCCGCTCACCTTCACCGTGGTGCTCGCCGACCCGCCGGGCGCGACGCGCGGCAGACGGACGGCGGACGGCGTCACGGTCCACCCGGCGGGAGCGCCGACGCGCAGCTGCGCGCCGGTCAGGGCGACCGCGCCGTGGTCCGCCAGCGTGATCCGGTACGTGCCCGGGTGCGCGGCGGTGCTGACGTCGTGCCAGCTGACGGTGGTGGCGGGCGCGAGACCGCGGGCCGCGCCGGTGTGCACGCGGTACAGGACGGTGGCGTGCGGCGGCACGTCGGCGGAGATCACCCCGGTGGTCTCGGTGACCTGCTTGCTCACCAGGTCCGTCAGGGAGTAGCCCGAGGCGGCGCGCAGACCGGCCTTGGCCGCGGTCGTGGTGATCGTCTGGGCGCTGTCGGAGGAGTTGAACAGCGCGACCGCCCGGTCGCCGTTCGCCAGCGGCTTGCTGAGCACGTCGTAGCCGGCCCCGTGCTGGACGATCCGGCCCTGGACGCCGAGGCGGTCCTGGTCGACGGCGATGACGTCCTTGTTGCCGAGGACCGCCAGCGCGGTGGGGGAGAGGTGGGTGAGGTCGGTGCTGGAGATCAGCGGGGCGGCCATGACGGACCACAGCGAGACCTGGCTCTGGATCTCGTCCCGGCTGAGGCCGGAGTCCCCGGCGAGCAGGAAGTCGGGGTCGTTCCACCGGCCGGGCTTCTGCAGGCCGGCGAGGCCGACGTTGTAGCTGTAGTTGTAGTCGATCGACGCCCACTTGTCGGGGCCGGTGTCCTGGCCGAGCGCGATGTCCGCGCCCTCCCGCCAGAGGTTGCCCAGCTGGGAGGACCAGCTGATGACGGAGTCCCAGTTCGACTCGCCCTGGAAGTAGGCGGGGGCCGAGATGGAGAAGACGATCTTCCGGTGGGTGTTCAGCAGGGCCTGGCTCATCGCGGTGTAGGTGTCGCGGTAGCTCTGCTCGTCGGTCTCGCCGGGCTTGGAGGGGACGTTGCAGCCGTCGAGCTTGACGTAGTCGACGCCCCAGGAGGCGAAGAGGTCCGCGTCCTGCTGCCAGTGGCCGAGCGAGCCGGGGTAGCCGCCGCAGGTGTCGGTCCCGGCGTCCTCGTAGATCCCGAACTTGAGCCCGAGCTTGTGCAGTTGCTGCCCGACGTAGGCCATGCCGTCGGGGAAGAGCTGCGGGTCGGCGACCAGGTCGCCGTTCGCGTCGCGCTGCTTGGCCATCCAGCAGTCGTCGATGGTGACGGTGTCGTAGCCCTTCTTCGCCAGCCCGGTGCTGACCAGCGCGTGGGCGTTGCCGAGGATGGTCTTCTCGTTGATGCCGCACTGGTAGTAGGACCAGTCGTTCCACCCCATGGGCGGGGTCGGCGCGAAGTTCGGATACTGCGTCACGCCGCCCGGGGAGCCTGGGGCTCCTGCGGCGAGCGCGGGCGGGGCGAGCAGCAGCCCGGTGGTGGCGGCGGCCAGAGTGGTGCAGCAGGCGACGGTGGCGCGCAGCCACCTGGGCAGGGGCGCGGGAGAATTCACGCTTCGACCTCACGGCATCTCGGGGTCAGGGCATGGTGGCTGACGTGTCCTCAGCAGCCGCACTCTTTCTACGGGACACTGCGCATTTCTGACAAGACCTGTGAATAATCAAGCAGGTCCGCGCACTGTGACTGCCAAGCCCTGCGCGACACCCGCCCCGACCTCAGCCCAGCAGTTGGTCCACCACGAGCAGCAGCGACGCGCCGGGCTCGGCGGAGTCGGGGGAGCCGGCCAGGCCGGACGGCCTGCGGCGTCGAAGGGCGGGCCGGCGCCGCGACGCCCAGCCGGATCAGGCAGGCCGCGCCGTCCACGGCGGTCAGCGCGATGTGAGCGTCGTCCAGGCGCGCCCGCTGCCGCTGTAGCCGGGGCCGGAGGCTGGTCCGTCCACGGCCGCGACCGCTTAGGATCATCATCCGGCTCCCGGTGAGGGAGCCGGGACCCGCAGACACACGCTGGAGGACCGGTGCCACGCGAGAGCGGTGACGCGAGCTTTCTGCGTCGGCTCAACCAGGTCGCGGTGCTGCGCGCCCTGCATGCGACCGAGAGCGCGACGCTCGCCGAGCTCGCCCGTGCGGCGCGGGTCTCCCGCGCCACCGCCGAAGCGATCATGGAGACGCTGATCCGCGAGGGCCAGGCCGAGGAGTTCGCGCCCAACGCCACCGAGGGGTTGCGCGGCCGCCCCGCCCGTCGCTTCGCGTTCCGCGGCGCGGTCGGTCACGTCGCCGGCGTGGGCATCGGCGCGGCGCGCCTGACCGTCATGGTCGCGGACCTGCGGGGGCGGATCGTCGCCCGGGAGCAGGTGAGCGTGCCGGCCGACCTCCCCTCGGCCGGTCGCCTGGACGCGATCGGCGGGCTCGTCGAGCAGGCCTGCGCGGGGGCCGGGATCGCCGCCTCGGCGCTGACCGTCGTCGGCGTCGGCACCACCGGCGTGATCGACGGGGAGGGACGGGTGGTCAAGAGCGTGGTGCTGTCGGACTGGACGGGCGTCCCGCTCCAGGCCGAGCTGGCCCGCAGGCTCACCGTGCCGGTCCTGGTCGAGAACGACATGCGGCTGGCCGTCCTCGCCGAGCACTGGCGCGGCGCCGCCCGCGGCCGCGCCGACGTGATGTACCTGCACACGGGCAGCCGGATCGGCCTCGGCCTGCTGCTCGGAGGCGTGCCCTACCGCGGTTCCCATGCCGCGGCGGGCGAGCTCGGCGGCCACCCGAACAGCAGGTGGCAGACCTTCCAGCACGTCATGGACTACGCGATGGCCGTCGACCCGGGGGAGCTGCGCGCGCCCTCCCAGGCGGCCCTGTTCGCGCTGGACCGGGCCCGCGAGGGGGACGCGGAGGCCGGGCGGGCCGTCGAGGCCTTCGCGCGCTCCCTGGCCGAGGCGCTGGTCACGCTGGTGACCCCGCTCGATCCCGAGCTGCTGGTCATCGGGGGCAGCCTGGCGCAGGCTGAGGAGCAGCTCACCGAGCCGATCCGCGCCTATCTGGCCGACGTCTGCCTGTACCCGCCGGAGGTCGTGGTCTCCGAGCTGGGCGCGGACGCGGTCTGCCTCGGCGCGGTGCGCCACGCGCTGAACGAGGCCGAGCGGCTGCTCTTCGCCTCGACCTGAGACTATTTTCGTCAACAAGTCTCATATCTACTGTGCAGTAGGACGCGGGAAGGTCTCGGGAGCGACTCTTTCACATCTCGGCTGCGCATCCTTGCTCAATTAACGCTAGTTCTCGACATAAATGCTCGGCTAAGGTCCCGACAACCCTCCACCCCCACCGATCGATGGGACCGTCGATGACCAGAAAGCTGTCGGCCCTGCTCTGCGCCGCCGCGCTCGTCGCCGCCGCCTCGGCCTGCTCGTCCTCCACCTCGGCCGCCGGAGGCGGCGACGCCACGGGACCGGTCACCCTGACCTACGGCATCTGGGACCCGAACCAGAAGCCCGCCATGCAGCAGATCGTGAACGCCTTCGAGAAGCTGCACCCGAACATCACGGTGAACATCGAGCTGACCCCCAACGCCGACTACTGGCAGAAGCTCCAGACCGAGGCCGCCTCCGGCACCGCCCCCGACGTCTTCTGGATGAGCACCACCCGCATCGGCCTCTACGCGGGCCAGGGCCAGCTGCTCCCGCTCTCCGGCCGCAGCGGCTTCGACAACAGCCCGTTCCCCGCGTCGCTCAACAGCATCTACACCGTGGACGGCAAGCAGTACGGGATGCCGAAGGACTACGACACCATCGGCCTCTGGTACAACAAGAAGCTCTTCGACGCCGCCGGGGTGAAGTACCCCACCGCCTCGTGGACCTGGCAGGACGTCATCGACGCCTCCAAGAAGCTGACCGACCCGGCCAAGGGCACCTGGGGCATCGCCTCCCCGGACTGGACCCAGGAGAACCTCTACAACGACATCTACCAGGCAGGCGGCTGGGTCGTCTCACCCGACAAGAAGTCCTCCGGCTTCACCGACGCCAAGACCCTCGCCGGGATGCAGTACGCGCTCGACTTCATCACGAAGTACCACACCTCGCCGACCGCGCAGCAGATGACGGACACCGACCCGTCGCAGCTCTTCGCCTCCGGCAAGGTCGCCATGTTCACCGACGGCGACTGGGACGCGCTCACCTACAAGAACGCCCCCGGCCTCTCCGCCGACGTCGCCCCGCTGCCCGCCGGGCCGCAGGGCAAGGCCACCGTCATCAACGGCCTGGCCAACGTCATCTACGCCCGCACCCCGCACGCCGCCGCGGCCTGGGAGTTCGTCCAGTTCCTCGGCGGGCGGCAGGCCAACGAGCTCCAGGCGGCCAGCGGCGCGGTCATCCCGGCCTACCACGGGCTCAGCGACGCCTGGGTCAAGGCGATGCCGCAGTTCCACCTGCAGACCTTCGTCGACCAGCTCGACCACGCCGTGCCCTACCCCGTCTCGGCGAACACCGGCCCCTGGGCCACCGCCGACCAGACCATCCTGGACCAGATCTGGGCCGGGAAGCTGAGCCTGAGCGCGGGCGCCCAGCAGCTGAAGTCCACCACGGACGCCGACCTGGCGAAGGGGTGAGCATGCCCGCCACCGAACCCGCCGTCGCAGGCGGCTCCCCGCCCCCGGCGTCCCCGACCTCCGCCGCCGCGCCCGCGGCGGCGGGGGCCCGCGCGGCCGGGCGCCCGGGTCTCGCCCGCCGGGTCGTCGCACGCCACGGGCACCCGCGCGAGTGGGTCTGGGGCTACCTGATGGTCGCCCCGCTGGCCCTCGGGCTCGCCGGCTTCTACCTGTGGCCCATCGTCCAGTCCGTCTACTACAGCTTCACCTCCTGGGGCGCCTTCGGCGGCCAGCAGTGGGCCGGACTCGCCAACTACCGCGCCTTCCTCAGCGATCCCCAGCTGCCCAAGGCGGCGTGGAACACCGTCCTGTACTCGCTGCTGCTGCTCGCCTCGATCCCGGTGTCCATCGTCTTCGCGGCCCTGCTCAACCAGGTGCGCGGCCGCTCCGTCGGCCTGTACCGGACGCTGTACTTCATCCCCGTCGTCAGCATGCCGGCCGCGGTGGCGATGGTCTGGCGCTGGCTCTACAACGGCGACTACGGCCTGATCAACTACCTGCTGTCGCTGATCGGGATCCACGGCCCGCACTGGGTCTCGGACGGACGCTTCGCGGTCTACGCGATGGCGCTCGTCGGCATCTGGGCGGTCATCGGCTACAACATGATCATCTTTGCGGCCGGCCTCAAGGGCATCCCGCGCCACTACTACGAGGCCGCCGAACTCGACGGCGCGGGCCGTGTCCGGCAGTTCTTCTCCATCACGCTCCCGCTGCTCAGTCCGAGCATCTTCTTCGTCTCGGTGATCACGGTCATCAGCGGCCTGCAGATGTTCGACTACGTGCTGCTGATGCTCGGCCGGTCCAATCCGGCGCTCGCCGACAGCAAGACCATCGCCTACCTCTTCTACGAGTACGTCTTCCTCGACAACGAGCAGGGCATGGGCTGCGCCATCGCCGTCGTGCTGACCGTGGTGCTGCTCCTGCTGACGGCCGTTCAGTTCCGGCTCCAGAAGCGGTGGGTGCACTATGCGTAGTCAACGCCTGTGGCCGGTCCACGTGGTGCTCGCGATCGGCGCGGCCGCGATGATCGCCCCGTTCCTGTGGCAGCTGCTCACCTCGCTGCAGACACTCGGCGAGGCGACCCACGTCCCGCCCACCTTCCTGCCAGGCTGGCGCTGGTCCAACTACGGGGAGGTGTTCACGAGCATGCCGTTCCTGCGGCAGTTCCTGAACACCGTCGTGATCACCGTGGTCCGCGTCGCCGCCCAGCTGCTGTTCTGCTCCATGGCCGGGTACGCCTTCGCGCGGCTGCGCTTCCCGGGCCGCAACGTGCTCTTCCTGGTCCTGCTCTCGGTGCTGATGGTGCCCAGCCAGGTCTACCTGCTGCCGCAGTACCAGATCCTGATGCACCTCGGCCTGCTGAACACCCTCACCGGCATCGTGCTGCCGGGACTGTTCAGCGCCTTCGGCACCTTCATGCTGCGGCAGTTCTTCCTCTCCCTCCCGGTGGACGTCGAGGAGGCCGCCCGGCTCGACGGCGCGGGACCCCTGCGGATCTTCTGGTCCGTGATGCTGCCGCTCGCCAAGCCCGGTCTGATCTCCCTCGGCGTGCTGACCGTGCTGTGGTCCTGGAACGACCTGCTGTGGCCGCTGGTCGTCACCAGCGACGCCGGCCAGATGCCGCTCTCGGTCGGCCTCGCCACGCTCCAGGGCGAGCACGTCACCGACTACCCCGTGCTGATGGCCGGTTCGCTGCTGGCAAGCCTGCCGATGATCGCCATGTTCCTCGTCTCGCAGCGCCGGATCACCGAGGGCATCGCCTTCACCGGCTCCAAGTGATCCGCCGTCCTGGCCTGCGACCCCTTCTGAAAGGACATCAGTGACCGTGCAAGACGTGCGCCTCGGCGTCATCGGTCTCGGCCTGCGCCTGTCGCTCGCCCTCGCCGCCCACCGCCCCGGCAAGGGCAGCGTGGTGGCGGCCGTGTGCGACAACGATCCGGAGGCGCTGCGGCGCGGCCTCGACCGCCTCGACTGGCTGAAGCCCGAGGACGCGGTCGCCGACCACCGCCGGCTGCTCGACCGGGCCGACCTCGACGCCATCCTCGTGGTCACCCCCGACGACACGCACGAGGCCCTCGCCGTCGACTGCCTGCGCGCCGGCAAGGCCGTCTACCTCGAAAAGCCCATGCACATCACCGTCGACGGCTGCGACGCGATCCTGCGCGCCGCGTACCAGACCGGCACCCGGCTGTACGTGGGCCACAACATGCGGCACATGGGCGTGGTCCGCCGGATGCGCGAGATCATCGCGCGCGGCGACATCGGCGAGCCGAAGACCGTCTGGGTGCGCCACTTCGTCTCCTACGGCGGCGACTTCTACTTCAAGGACTGGCACGCCGAACGCAGCCGCACCACCGGCCTGCTGCTCCAGAAGGCCGCCCACGACCTCGACGTCATCCACTGGCTGGCCGGCGGATACACCGAACGCGTCAACGCCTTCGGCTCGTTGATGCTCCACGGCGACCTCCCGCGCCGCGCCCCGGGCACGCCGCGCCCGGAGAACTGGCTCAAGGAGTACGAGTGGCCGCCCACGGCCCGTACCGGCCTCAACCACCACATCGACGTCGAGGACGTCTCGGTGATGAACATGCAGCTGGACAACGGGGTCCTGGCCGCGTACCAGCAGTGCCACTTCAGTCCGGACTACTTCCGCAACTACACCGTCATCGGGACCGAGGGGCGGCTGGAGAACTTCGGCGACGAAGCCGGGGCCGAGGTCCGCGTCTGGAACACCGGCCCCTCCCGCTACCGCGCGGACGGCGACATCAGCTACCGCGTCCCGGACGTGGAGGGCACCCACGGGGGCAGCGACACGGCCATCCTCGCGGAGTTCGCCCGCTTCGTCCGCGAGGGCGGCCCGACGGACACCTCCCCGCTCGCCGCCCGGATGAGCGTCGCCGCCGGCTACATGGCCACGATGTCGCTGCGCGACGGCGGTCGCCCGTACGACATCCCGCCGCTGGAGCCGGAGTTGGCGGCGTACTTCGAGAACGCGCAACAGCGGTAGGGAAGGAGCGGAACGGGGTCGGGCCCGCCGATCAGGACGCGGCCGCGCCGGAGCCCGGGCCTTCCTGGTGGACGCCCTGCAGCCCGGACCAGCCGCCGTCCGGGGCCGCCGAGTTGTTGAACTCCCAGTCGGCGGGCCGGAGCGTGGCGGTCTTGAAGTAGCTCGGGCCGTTGACCTCGGGCGCGTACGCCCGGCCGTCGGACGGGTCGGCGACGCCGAGCTGCGGGGCGGCGTACGTGCGGCCGGGGTCGAGCGAGTCGGCCTGGGCGTGCACGGCGGGGCCGAGAAGTGCGGCTCCCGTGATCGCGGTGGCGGCAAGGAGCTTGACGGCTCCGCCGGCGAAGTCGCTGCGCATGGTGGATCTCCCCCCGTGGGCGGTCCGCCCGGTGGCGGACACGGCTGAGGTCGACGCAACCAGCGGAACCCGGCCGTCGGCACCACCGGTCGGCGGGAGCGGCACCCGCTGGGCGGGTGGGGCTCGGCGCTAGGGCCTGTCTTCAAACCCCCGCCGGGCCCGGCCCGCCTGCCACGACCTCCCCCAGCCTTCGGCCGGGGGAACCCCCCCATGCTGGGTTGTCGGCACGCCCAAGTACATCCAGTACGAGGGCGCCCCTCCGCCTTGCATCTGGCCGCGCCAGACGAGCCGGGCTGATCCGGCGCGAGTTTGAAGACAGGCCCTAGCATGGGCCGCCGGGAGCAGCCGAGGCGATCCGTGCCGAGGGCGGGAGAGGACCGGTTCCATGGAGAAGACGGAGCCCGTGCGGCGGCCGGAGCCGCGGCACGCCGTGCTGGCGGTGCACGCCCACCCCGACGACGAGTCGCTGTGGACCGGCGGCCTCCTCGCCCGCAGCGCGGACGCGGGACGTCCGACCGCCGTGGTCACCTGCACCGACGGGGAGCTCGCCGACGGCGGCTCCTTCGCCGCGCCCGGCGTCCGCACCAAGGAGTGGGGCGAGGCCCTGCGGGTCCTCGGCGTCACCTCCTCGGCGATGCTGCCCTACCGCGACTCCGGCCGCCACGGGCAAGGCGCGGGCTCCCTGTGCGCGGCCCCGTTCGACGTCGTCGTCGCCGACCTCGTCGAGCAGATCCGGGTGCTGCGCCCGACCGCCGTCGTGACCTACGACGCGGCGGGCGCTTCCGGCCACCTCGACCACATCCGCGTCCACCGGGCCACCCTCGCGGCGGTCGAGGCCGCGGCGGTCCCGTTCCTGCTGCCCTCCCACGGCCCGGCCTGGGCCGTCGAGTCGCTCTGGCTCGTCACCGCCCCGTCCTCGCTGGTCGGCCACGCCGCCGCGGTCGGCCTCCAGCCGGCGGACGTCCCCTCCACCCCGGACGACCGCATCACCGTCTCCCTGGACGTCCGACCCTGGCTGGCCACGAAGTGGGCGGCGCTCCGGTGCCACGCCTCGGAGTTCGAACGCGGCGCGAGCGTCTCCGCGTTCACCGACCCCACGCTGCGCGAACTCGGCCTCGGCACCGAGTCCTTCCTCCACCGCCCCGGCCCCGGCGCGCCCGCGGACGGCGGCGTGCCCGCGCTCTGAACCGGAGCGAGATCCGGGCGCTTGGCCTCGAACTCGAAGCGGATGTCGATGTCACCCGACGCCCCGGGACCCGGTGCGAGGCCGTGTGCAGGCCGAAAGCAGTTGGCGGGGCGGTCTGTTGTCTGCTCTGGTGCTGTCATGTCCCTCAGCCCTCGCTACGACGAGTTCGCCGACTGGTACGACGCCTACGTTCGGAGCGGAGTCGGTCGTCCGTTCGCCGAAGCAGCCGACCAGTTGATCGCTCGGGTGCTCGGCGTCGGGGCCGGGCGGACCTGCCTCGACCTGGGCTGTGGCGGGGGCGCCCATATCCCCGCCCTGACCGCCCTGGGATGGCGGGTCCTGGGGGTGGACATCTCTCCTCGCCAGGTCGAGATCGCCCGCCGTTCCGGGGCTGATGCCGTCGTGGCCGGCGCCGACGACCTGCCCTTCGACGACCAGTCGTTCGACGCGGTTGCGACGATCATGACCACCACCGACTTCGACGACCTGCCCGCCGTCTTCATGGAGGCCTACCGTGTTCTGCGCCCAGGCGGGCGTCTGGCCGTCGTCGGGGCCCATCCCTGCTTCGGAGGGGTCTACGTCGAACGTGACGGGGCGGGCGCCTGCACGGTCCATCCGGGCTATCGGCTCCATGAGCGAGTGGAACAACACCCGCTGCTCGGCGACGGCATCCGATCCCGGGTCGGCGTGGTCAACGTGCCGCTGCCCGTGTTGCTCAACTCCGTTCTTGATGCCGGATTCAGACTGCTTGAGACGGCCGAGGACAACGGTCGGCAGCCCGTTCCGGACCTCCTGGGCATCGCGGCCTGCCGACCGCGGTAGATCCTCGTGTCGGTCAGGCCCGGGCCGGGGGCTCGGGAGGGGTGTCGCCGAGGAGCCAGCGGGCGCCCGGGCCGTGGGCGGCGGCCGTGTCGTCCGGGTTGTAGAGGGCGCAGGTCTTGAGGGACAGGCAGCCGCAGCCCACACAGCCGCCCAGCTTGCGGCGCAGGAGCTGGAGTTCGGCGATCTGGGCGTCGATGCGCCGCTGCCAGGCGCGCGCGACCGGAGCCCACTGGGCGGCGGTCGGAGCGCGGTCGTCGGGCAGGCGCGCGAGCGCCTGCCCGGCCTCGTCCAAGGAGAGCCCGACGCGCTGCGCGGCGCGGACGAAGGCGAGACGCCGGAGCATCGCCCGGTGGTAGCGGCGCTGGCCTCCCGCCGTGCGCTGCGAGGTGATCAGGCCGAGCTCCTCGTAGTAGCGCAGGGCGGAGGAGGCCAGCCCGCTGCGGGCGGCCAGCTCGCCGATCGTCAGCCGGTCCGCGGAGGGGGTCATGGGTCTCTCCCGAGATTCGCTGTCTACTTCAAGCGCGCTTGAAGTTCGTCAGTCTACCCCCGTGGCCGGGCCGCACCGTGTCCACGTCGGTCGACCGTCCGACCCGCGGGACGGGCGGAGGCGGTAGCAGGCCCACCCTCGTGGGCGGAGTCCACCTCGACTCCGCCCACGAGGGTGGGCAGGTGAAACCCGCATCTCAGGCGAGCCGCGGAAGGACCTCGGACGCGATCCACTCCATGGCCTTCTCCATGTCCTCGGCGGCCAGGGGGAGCCACAGCGTGCAGACGGAGAGCCCAGCCTCCCCGAGCTTCTCCAGGGCGTCAGCCACGGTCGCGGCGGTCGGTGACGCTCCGCCCAGGGGCCGTCCGGGAGCCTGGGCGACCGCGGCAAAGCCGGGTGGCGTGAGGAACGCGGCCGAAGCAAGCGTCAGGCGCTCGGCCTCCGCCGGGGTGGCGGCCAGATCGTGCAGGCGGCGTCGCACGTCGAGGACGTCTGCCGCGTCGACACCACTGCCGTACCAGCCGTCGCCGTATCGCAGTGCCCGGCGCAGGGCCGCCTCACTGCTCCCGCCGATCCACACCGGCGGCCCACCGGGGGTGAGCGGAGGCACCCCCAGGCGGGCGTCACGGAGGTGTGTGAACGGCCCGTCGTAGTCGGCGGGACGCGACGTCCACAGGGCTCGGGCGGCAGCGAGGTGGTCGTCGGTGCGGGCGCCCCGTTCCCGGGAGGGCACGCCGACGGCCTCGAACTCGTAAGGGTTCCACCCGGTGCCGACGCCCAGGATCATGCGTCCGCCCGACACGACGTCCAGAGTGGCCGCCTGATTGGCGAGCACCAACGCCGGATAGAACGGAGCGACGAGCACGGACGTCAGCAGCCGCAGGCGCTTCGTCGCGCCGGCGATCGCCGAGAGCAGGACGAGCGGGTCGGTGTCGAGCCCGAACCCGCTGTCCAGGAGGCGGTTGCCGACCGCTACGTGGTCGAAGCCGAGCTGCTCGGCGTGCGAGGCGGCGCGGAGCACGGCGGTCCCGTCCTCGATCGGCCAGCGTGGCTGGAGGGAGACGCCGATGCGCATCGGTGGCATAGCAGGGAGAGCCCTTTCAGTGACGGTCCGGTCCGTGTCAGGACAGGTACCCCCTCGCCCTGACCCCGTAATCAACTCCCTTGACGCGAGCCACCCCTGGCTTGCGCCAGTCCCGACAGTCCGCCAGTGGTCGGCAGTGGGTGGTCGTCAGGCGTTGCAGGTGACCTGCGCGCTGGACTGCCAGATGGTCGGGGTGATCCGGATGGCGATCGGAGCACGGGTCAGCGAGCACTGGGCGGTGGTGTAGCCCGCTGCCGTGGCCTGGGCGTAGGCGCTGTTGTAGGCGGCGGTGTTCGAGAGGTACGGGCTGTAGCTGAAAGCGTTGCCGACGAAGACCTTCTGGCCGGTGACGGCGGTCTGGGCGCTGGCCGGCAGTGCGCCGACGGTCAGCAGGAGGGCGCCGGCGGCAAGGGTGGTTCCGAGTGCGCGCTTGAGGACGGTCATGATGAGGCCCTTCCAGGGATGGTGGCTTGTCGTTCCGAGGAGCCTCGATCCCCGACTTCGAGGATCCGTGGAGCCTCGGTGCAGATCGGATTCTTGTCGTGGCGGTGAGGTGCGGACAAGGGCTCTCATCGTTTTCTGCGCGTTCTTCTCCCTCTGCGTAGGCAATATGACGTCGCGTCAGTTGCAGAAGACGCAGGGGCGGGAGCTCCTAGTAGAAGCCGTGGAACGGGACGACGGACAGCGCCGCGCCGAGCGCGGCCGCGAGGAGGCCGGCCCGGACGCCGCCCCAGCCGTGGCCGGCGGGCGGCGACGACGGCGCGGGCGCGGTCAGGCGGGTCTCCGACGGCGCGCTGTCGATCCTCGCCTGCGCCACGTGCGCGGCGAAACCGGCCGGCGGGCGGGGGTGGACCCGGACCTCCCAGGGGTGCGCGGCGTCCTGGTCCACCACGACCGTGCGACCGACCCGGAAGTCGTCCAGATCCATCAGGTTCACCACCGCCGAGGCGTCGACGCGGCACCCGGGGCGGCCGTCGGGCGCGACGGTGAGGTCGAGGCGCAGCGGAACGTCCGGTCCGTCACCGACGGCGCGGACGGATTCGATCCGCGCCATGACGGTCTCCCAGCGGGGTGGTTCGACGGCCGCCGTCGAGGTGTGTCGCCGACGGCGTCCGGCCAGGAGCAGTCCGAAGGCGGCGATGCCCGTCCACGGCGCCAGGTTCGCCCCGACGACGATCAGTGTCACGCTCCAGCCCGTGTCCGCGGCCAGGACGCCGGCCACGATCCCCCCGGCCTCGACACCCAGCACGACGCACAGCAGCAACCCCACCCAGTACACGGCGCGTTCCTTCCCCTTCCCCTTCGGCCTCCCTGGCCGGCGTGCGCAGCCTACTGGTGGGACGTCACGGCTCGGCCTTCGCGGGTCGGACGTCACGGCCTCGGGGAGATGGCCGCCCAGCCCTGCTCCAGGAGGTCGAACGCGCGGGTCACGGCCTCGGCGGAGTCCCCGTCCCAGGCGATCCGGGGTGCTTCGAGGGCGAAGTGCGCGAGGGCGGCGCAGGCCGGGTCGTCGGTCGGTCGGCCGGTCTCCTCGGCGATGGCGCGGGCGAGGGCGGTCTCGTGACGCAGCCACATCCGCTGGGCGTAGTCGCGCAGGGCGGGGGTCTCCTCGACCAGTCGGCTGAACGCGGCGAACCCGGGGTCGCCGTCCACGGTGGGGATGCGGTGGCGCAGCGCGTGCTCGCGCAGGGCCGCGGGGACGGACTGGCCCGCGGCGCGTTCGCGTACGGAGGCGAGGAGCCGCTCCTCCTGGTCGGAGTCCTGGTCGAAGACCAGGGCCTCCTTGACGGGGAAGTGCTTGAACAGCGTGGTGGTGGACACGTCGACGGCGTCCGCGATCTCGCGGATGCCCACGTGTTCGTAGCCGCGTTCGAGGAAGAGGCGCAGGGCGGCGTCGGCCAGCGCCTGGCGGGTGGCGGCCTTCTTGCGTTCGCGGCGTCCCGGCGGTGTCGGACTCGGCGGCGGCGGCGCTGGGGGCGTGGTCTCGGGCATGCCGCCACTCTACGCTTGGGTTGAGCGAATTCAAAAGTTGTGTCGTTGCACTTTTTTCACGGGTGTGGTCTTCTGGGCCTACTGCACTTCGCTGACTCCCACTTCTTCCTCCACCTGCTCGAAAGGTGCGATCCGCCATGCCCCTCGCCCACCGAATCGCGATCATCGGCGCCGGTCCCGGCGGCCTGACCTGCGCCCGCATCCTGCAGCGCCACGGCGTCGAGGTCACCGTCCACGACCTGGACGCCTCCCCGGCCGCCCGGGACCAGGGCGGCACCCTCGACATGCACCCCGAGTCCGGGCAACTCGCCCTGCGACGTGCCGACTTGTGGGACGAGTTCACCGGCCTCGCCCGCCCTGATGGGCAGCAGATGCGCCTGGTCGGCCGCGACGGCCGCATCCTGTTCGACCACGTCCCCGACGAGGGGGACGACGCGCAGGGGAGTCCCGAGATCGACCGCGGGCAGCTCCGCGCCCTGCTCCTCGACTCCCTGGATCCCGGCACCGTGCGCTGGGGGCACAAGCTCACGCGCGTCGAGCCGCTCGACGGGGGCGGCCACCGCCTGCACTTCGACGGGCGCGGCAGCACGGAGACCGATCTCGTCGTGGGCGCGGACGGAGCGTGGTCCCGGGTGCGCCGCCTGCTGTCCGCCGCCGAGCCGGTCTACACCGGCGTCACCTTCGTCGAGACCGGCCTCGACCGCGCCGACCTGCGGCATCCGCGCCTTGCCGCGCTCACCGGCCGCGGCACCATGATGGCCCTGGACGACAGCAAGGGGTTCGTCGCCCAGCGCAACAGCGGAGGCCATGTCCGCGTCTACGTCGGCATGCGCACCCCGCAGGACTGGCACCGGCGGCGCGGCGTCGACCTGGCCGACCACGACGCCGTGCGCCACGCGCTCCTGGCGGAGTTCGCGGGCTGGAGCGACGACCTGCTCGGCTTCATCACCGAGACGGACACCGGCTACACCAACCGGCCCCTGTTCGCGCTGCCCGTCCCGCACATCTGGGAGCACCGGCCGGGCGTCACCCTCCTCGGCGACGCGGCGCACCTGATGTCCCCGTTCTCGGGCATGGGCGCCAACCTCGCCATGCTCGACGGCGCGGACCTCGCCCACACCCTCATCGCCGAGCCCACCCTGGACGCGGCGGTCCGCGCCTACGAAGCCGTCCTGCGTCCGCGCTCGCTCGCCGCGGCGGAGGGGGCCGCCGAGGGCATCGCCGGCGCCTTCGCGCCGGACAGCGCCGCCCAGACGCTCGCCCACATGAGCCGCTTCGCCGAGGCGTAGCGCCCACGCGCAGCGCTCAGCTCAGGCAGCGCTCAGACGTAGTGGGTGATGTCGGCGACGGTGAAGCCCTGGGCCTGGATGTGCCGGTAGAGGTTGGCCATCATCTGCACCATCGTCTCGCCCTTGAGCTGGGCGGGCCCGCGGAAGTGACACAGGATGATGTCGCCGGGCCGGAGCAGGTGCGACGCGCCCTGGTACTGCATGTCGTGGATCTCCATCGACTCCTTCCACAGCATCATGCCCTTGAGGCCGGCCCCCCTGGCCGCGGCGACGGTCGCCGCGTTGTAGTTGCCGCCCGGGGGACGGAAGAGGTACGGCGTGGTGCCGTACTCCCGGTGCAGCTTGACCTGCTGTCCGGCGATCTCCTCCAGCTGGCGCTGGGCGGACAGGCGGGGCATGTCCAGCGGATGGGTGAGGGTGTGGTTCTGGATCGAGACGAAGCCCGTCGCGTGCAGTTCGGCGAAGTAGCGGTAGTCGTCCTTGATGAGCGTGTCGGCGAGGCTGAGGGTCAGCGGGACCTGGAAGTCCTTGACCATCTGGATGAAGGCCGGGTCCTTCTCGACGCCGTCGTCGATCGTGACGAACACGACCTTGTCCGTGATCGGCACCCGGGAGAAGACCTGCGGGTGCGCCGCGCTCAGCACGATCGGCTTGTGGGCGGGCGGCGGGGGAGCCGGGGCGAACGGCTTGAGTCCCGGATAGCGGCGCGCTATCAGCTCGGCGTCCACCCCGCCGCCGGCGGCGGCGGTCGGGCTCGGCGACGCGCCGGAGGTCGCGCGGTCCCCGCTCGTCGCCTTCGGCGTGCCGCCGCCCCCGCAGGCCGCGGTGAACGAGCCCAGAGCGGCCAGGCTGACCGCGCCGCCCAGGAGACGCCGACGGGACCAGGACGAGGCGGATGCATGGCTCACACTCAGAGGACTCACAGAACCAGAGCATGTCAGGATCGGTCATTGCCGATCAACTCACCCCCCGGTTGCGTCAGATCCAGTCACGACGTTTGAAGCCCCAGTAGAGCACCGCCGAGATCACCACCATGACGACGCTGGAGACGACGAAACCCCACTCCTTGCCGAATCCGGGGTAGGGGACGTTCTGCCCGTAGAACCCGGTGATCGCGGTCGGGACGGCGATGATCGCGGCCCAGCTGGTGACCTTCTTCATGATCAGGTTCATGCGGTTGCCCTGGACGGTCAGGTTCGTCTCCATGATGGAGCCGACCAGGTCGCGCAGTGACTCGGTCCACTCGGTGGCCCGCAGGACGTGGTCGTAGACGTCCTGGTAGTACGGGACCATCGGCTCGGCGACGATGTGCAGATCGCGGCGGAGCAGCGAGTTCACCACCTCCCGCATCGGCAGTACCACCCGGCGCAGGTGCACCAGCGTCTTGCGGGACTCGAACGAGCGGCGCTGCACCTCCTGGATCTGCCGCCGGCCCTCCTCGAACAGCAGGTCCTCCAACTGCTCGATCCGGTCGTCGAGATCCTGGACGGCGGCGAAGTGGCCGTCGACCACGACGTCGAGCAGCCCGTAGAGCAGGAACCCGACCCCGTAACGGGCCAGCTCTGAGGCGTCGTCCCAGCGGGCGACGACCGCCTCGATGTCGAAGCGGTCGTCGGAGCGGACCGTGATCAGCGCGTTGGCGGTGATGAACGCCGAGATCCCGATGGTGTTCAGCCCGTCGCCGTCCGGCTCGGGGCAGACCGCGTAGGTACTTAGGAAGGAGTGGGTCCGGTAGTGGTCCAGCTTGGGGCGCTGGTGTTCGTGGCGGGCGTCCTCGATCGCCAGCTCGTGCAGCCCGAACTCCTCGGAGATCATGGCGAAGTCCTCCGGCGTCGGTGAGCACAGGTCGAGCCACACCACCGCGTCGGGATCGCCCACGTAGTCGGAGATGTCCGCGGGGGGAAAGTCCTCCAGCGCCAGATTGCCGTCCCGGTACAGCCGAGTCCTCGCCATACCGCCACGATACGGGCGCGGGCGGCCTCCCCTGCGGCTCCGGGCGTCGCCGCGGAGTGCCTCGCCCCGGGCTTTGGCATGATGCTCGGATGATCGTTCCGATCCCTCCCGTCGTTCCCCCGGGCCGGATGGGCGGGGCCGACCAGCCCGTGTTCGGCCTCGCCTCCGGCCTCGAGGTGCGCCCGTGGCGCGTCGACGACGCGGAGGTCCTCGCGCAGTCATGCCTGGACCCGGACGTTCAGCAGTGGAACCGGCCGGGAAGCCTCACCGTCCCCGAGGCGCGCGACCGGATCGCCCGATGGCGGAAGCAGTGGCAGGAGGAAGCGGCGGCGATCTGGGCGATCGCCGAGCCCCGCGGGGAGAGCCCGGTGGGCCTGGTCGGTCTGGGAGACGTCGATCTCGCGGCGGGCGGCGCCGAGTTCCTCTACTGGCTCCTCCCCGCCGGCCGTGGCCGAGGGGTCATGGTGGACGCGGTCGTCCGGGTCAGCCGCTGGGCCGTCGACGACCTGGGGTTGCACCGCCTGCGCATCACCCACTCCGTCGCCAACGCGGCCTCGTGCCGGGTGGCGGCGGAGGCCGGCTTCGCCTTGGAGGGGACGATGCGCAGCGCCCTGCTCCACGCCGACGGCTGGCACGACGAGCACCTGCACGCCCGCGTCGCAGGCGACGCCTGGCCGCGCTGACGGTTCACGCCGCGCTCACCAACCGCGCCTGATCGCCCACCAGCTCTGGATGGTGCGGGCTGGTGCCGGGCGGTGGCCGCTTGACTTCAAGCGGACTTGAAGTTGCACGCTCTTGCCATGACGCTGACCACGGCAGAGGCCGACACGCACACCTACCCGCACGCCCGCACCTTCGACGACCTGCCCGGCCTGATGGGCCGGATGACCGGGGCGGACAAGCACGGCCCCGCCGCGAGTTCGACCCTGGACGTGCTGTGGGTCCTGTACGACCGGGTGCTGCGGATCGCCCCCGAGGCCGCCGACGACCAGGCGAGGGACCGCTTCCTGCTGTCCAAGGGCCACGGACCGATGGCCTACTACGCGGTGCTCGCCGCCAAGGGGTTCATCGCGCCGGAACTGCTGGAGACCTTCGGCGGCTACGACTCCCCGCTCGGCCACCACCCTGACCGGACCCTGATCCGCGGCGTGGAGATCGGCAGCGGCTCGCTCGGCCACGGGCTGCCGCTCGGGGTCGGGACCGCGCTGGGCCTGCGGGCGCAGGGGCTGATCGACCCCGCCGTGTGGGTCCTGGTCGGCGACGCCGAGCTGGACGAGGGGAGCAACCACGAGGCGATCGCCTACGCCGGCGCGGTCAGGCTGGACCGGCTGCACGCCGTCGTGGTCGACAACCAGTCCGCCACACACGGCTGGTACGGCGGGATCGCCTCGCACTTCGCCGCCGCGGGCTGGTCGACGGCGACCGTCGACGGCCGCGACCACGCCGCGCTGTACGAGGCGTTCACCCAGCCGCACCCGGGACGGCCGCACGCGGTCGTCGCCGTCGTCGAGCCCAAGAACTGAACCGAACGGGGGATTCCTGCCATGACCACTACCGTTGCTGCGACCATGCGTGACCGATTCATCTCCACCGCGAGCACCCTCCTCGACGAGGACCCGCGCCTCGCGGTCGTGCTCGCCGACATCTCCGCCACCGGCTTCGACGCCGCGGCCGCGGCGCACCCCGACCGCGTGATCAACGTCGGGATCCGGGAGCAGCTGCTCATCGGCGCGACCGGCGGCCTCGCGCTGACCGGCGTCCGCCCGATCGCCCACACCTTCGGCAGCTTCCTCGTCGAGCGCCCCTTCGAGCAGGTCAAGCTGGACCTCGGGCACCAGGGCGTCGGCGCGGTCCTGGTCAGCGCGCTCGGCTCCTACGACTGGCCGGCCGGAGGCCGTACCCACATGTCGCCAGCCGACGTCGCCCTGCTCGACACCCTGCCCGGCTGGACCGTCCACGTGCCCGGCCACCCCGACGAGGCGGAGCTGCTGCTGCGCGACGCGGCCGCCGCCGACGGCCTCGTCTACGTGCGCCTCTCGCTCCAGCAGAACGCCGAGGCCCGGCCGATCACCCCCGGCCGTTTCCTGACCGTCCGTCAGGGCCGCGGCGGCCCGGTCGTGATCGCGGTCGGCCCGGTGCTCGACGACGTCCTCGCGGCCGTCGCGGGGCTGGACGTGACGGTGCTCTACGCCTCGACGGTCCGGCCCTTCGACTCCGCCGCGCTCCGTGGCGCGCTCGCGGACCGCGCGAACGCGGACGTGGTCGTCGTCGAGCCCTACCTCGCGGGCGCCTCGACCCCGTTCGTCGCCGAGGCCCTCGCCGACCGCCCGCACCGTGTCCTCGGCCTCGGCGTCTCCCGTCAGGAGCTGCGGCACTACGGGACGATGCAGGAGCACATCGCCGCCCACGGCCTGGACGCCCGCTCGCTCCGCGAGCGGATCAGCGCCTGGGCTGTCTAGTGCCGCGCGGCACTAGCGGCGGCCGCGCCATCGCGCCAGGAAGTCGCCGACGGTGCCCAGATCCCCGCGCAGCGCCGGCGGCACCAGCGCACGCGGACGGTTGAAGCGGTACACCGTCCCGGTGAGAACCGAAGCGACGACGGCCACCAGGAAGAGCAACAGCACGACCGGAGCGCAGAGAGCCGCGAGGACCCCGTGGAGGTGGTTGTAGCCGTCTGCCAACACCACGAATCCCAGCCCCGCGTCCAGGGCCAGCGTCATCGGGAGGCTCATCCGAAGGTAGCTGCGGCGGTTGCGCTCGGACCAGGAGCCGGGTGCGCGCTGGGCGACCTCCGGCGTGACGTTCCAGCGACGCTTCGCCACCACGTAGGTCCGGGCGACGAAGGCCGCCCACAGCAGGATCCACAGCACCCAGACGACCACGTGACTCTCCCCCCTGAAAGCACGTCAGCTCGCCAAGTATGCGCGGCTGCCGACCCGGTGGCCAGAGGTGTGGCAGCGGGGAGTGCGCGTCAGCGCTTGGTGCGGCTGCGCAGGAGGAACCAGACCAGTGCCGCCGCGGCGACCAGCAGGCCGCCGGAGAGCAGCGCGGCGACGTTCAGCCCGTGGACGAACGAATCCTGCGCCGCGCGCAGCAGCGACTCGCCCTGGCCGGCCGGCAGGGTACGGGAGGAGTCGACCGCGCCGCCGAGCGAGTTGCGGGCGGCGTCGGACGTGCCCGCCGGGAGCCCGGACCGGTAGATCGCCGTCGTCACGGTGCCGACCAGCGCGATGCCCAGCGCCGTGCCCAGTTCGTACGCCGTCTCTGAGACGGCGGAGGCCGCACCGGCCTTCGTGGCCGGGGACGCGTCCAGCACCATCGTCGTGGACAGGGCGTAGATGATGCCCTCGACCATGCCGATCGCCGCGAACGCGACACCGATCACCAGGTAGGGCGTCGAGGCGTCGAGCCAGCCGAGTACGCCGATGCCGAGGCCCATCGCCAGCAGCGCGGCCGCCAGCGCACGGCGGTGCCCGGCGCGCGACGCGAGCCGTGCGGCGACCAGCGCGCCGAGCGTGGAGCCGGCGAAGGCCGGCATGTCGGCGAGCCCGGCGACCAGCGGCGAGTAGCCGCGGACCAGCTGGAAGTACTGGGCCAGGAAGAAGACGACGCCGGAGAGCCCGATCAGGGCGATCAGCGCGGCCAGCACGGCCGCCGTGAAGCGGCGGTTCGAGAAGAGCCGCACGTCCAGCAGCGGCATCGGCAGCCGCAGCTGACGACGCCAGAAGGAGGTCAGGCAGACGACGCCGAGGACGCCGGCGATCCAGACGTCAGGCCGGAGGAGGCCCTCGACCGCGCCCTCCTTGACGGCGTAGACCGCGCCGATGATGCCGACCAGCGACAGGCCCACGCTCGGCAGGTCCCACGCGCCCGGCTTCGGGTCACGGGACTCGGGCAGCAGGCGGGCGCCCAGCACCAGCAGCAGCAGTACCAGCGGCACGTTGATCAGGAAGACGGATCCCCACCAGAAGTGCTCCAGCAGCACACCGCCCAGCAGCGGCCCTGCTGCCGCGCCGGCGGTCGCCGCGGCGCCCCAGATGCCGATGGCGCGGGCGCGCTCGCGGTCGTCGGGGAAGAGGGTGCGGATCAGCGACAGCGTGGACGGCATGATCGTCGCGCCGGCGACGCCCAGCAGGGCGCGGGCGGCGATCAGCCAGCCGGCGCTCGGGGCGTAGGCGGCCAGCAGCGAGGCGACGCCGAAGGCGGCCGCGCCGAGCAGCAGCAGCTTGCGGCGGCCGACACGGTCGCTGAGCGAGCCCATGCTCACCAGCAGACCGGCGATGACGAAGGAGTAGCTGTCGCCGATCCAGAGCAGCTGCGGCGCGGAGGGGTCGAGGCTCTCGCTGATGAAGGGCAGCGCGAGGACCAGCACGGTGGCGTCGACGGCCACCAGGAGCACGGCCAGGACAAGGACCGCGAGCGCGGTCCAGCGGGTGCGCGGGCTGCCCGCGGGCGCACCCGGGCGGTTATATCGGTAGGCGGAAGTGGTCTGCGGCACGGTCATGTCCGTGGTCATCGGAGGTTCTCGGTCCTGGTGGCAGGGAAGCGTGGTGGGTGGAGCGGAGTGGAGGGGATCAGTCGGCGGAGCCGGGCTGGTCCCGGCGGACCGCGCCGCCGAGGAAGAGTTCGGTCAGCGCGCGGTTGCTCTCGCGGTGGGCGAGGCGTCCGTCCTGGACGGCCCAGCCGACGCCGGCGAGCAGATCGAAGAACGCCTCGCTGAGCCAGGAGGCGGGCAGCTCGATCCGGAACGCGCCCGACTGCTGGCCGCGCAGGAACAGCGCGGCGACGCGGGCGTCGACCCGGTCCCAGGCGTCGTTGATCGCGTCGTCGTCGAAGAGGCGGCTCTCGCCGGAGATGAAGGCGACGAGCTGGGCGTGCGGAATCAGCGCGTCCGCGAGCCGCCGCACCGCGGCGACGGGATCGCCCTCGTCGATGGTGGCGGCGTCCAGCGCGGCCTCCATCCGGGCCAGGGCGAGCGCGCCGATCTCGTGGATCAGCGCCTCGCGGCCGGGGAAGAGGCGGTGCAGCGTGGCCCGGCTGATGCCTGCGGCGCGCGCGAGCTCGTCCATCGCCGCGGTGGGCTGCCGCGAGAGCAGCCCGACGGCGGCGAGGAGGACGGATTCGCGATCGGTGGCCATGGAGCAATGGTATATCAACTGAGACAGTTCTGTCTCATGAGAATCTTGGCTGTCTTGCCATTGGCGACTTGTTGACTCGCCAGCCGTTGTCCCGACGGCCGTCAGCGGGCGACGTCCCCCCGGTGCGCCGCGTTCAGGACGGAGAGCTCCCCCGGGGACAGGCGCAGCCCGGCGGCGGCGACGTTCGCCTCCAGGTGCACGGGGTCGCCCGTGCCCGGGATGGCCAGCACGTGCGGGCCCTGGTGCAGCGTCCAGACGATCCGCAGCTGGGCGGTGCTGACCCCGCGCTCCTCCGCGAGAGCCCGGAGGGCCTCGGGCTCGGCGCCACCCGCGCCCCTCTCCCGCCCCGCGCCCGCGATCGCGTAGAAGGGGACGAACGCGATGCCCTGCTCGCCGCAGAGGCGCAGCAGTTCGTCCTGGTCGGCGGAGGCGGCGCCGAGGCCGAACGGGTTCTGCACGCAGACCACCGGGGCGATCTCCTGGGCCTCGGCCAGGTGGTGCGGCCGGATGTTGGACAGGCCAAGGTGGCGGATCAGCCCCTTCGTCCGGAGATCCGCCAGCGCGCCGAAGCGCTCGGCGATCGGGCCGTCGCCGAGGATCCGCAGGTTGACCACGTCGAGATGGTCACGGCCGAGCTGGCGCAGCTTCTCCTCCACCTGCCCGCGCAGCTGCTCCGGTCCGGCGTGCGCGATCCAGGCTCCGGAGGGGTCCCGGCCGGGAATGATCGCCGCCCGGTGGTGCGGACGCCATCGATTAAGCCGGGCTCGAGCCGTCGAGGCTCCGGGACGGCCCGACGCGGCCCGCTGCCGCCCGACGCGGCCCCGAGGCGGAGCAGCCGGCGCGACGCAATCGGCCCCAGCTGATGCCGCCCTTGCCGAGAGGCGTCCGCTGACGCGCGCTCAGTCCTCCGTCATCGCCTGGTAGAGCCGTCGCAGCGCGCGGTCCAGCGGGCGGCCGTGCAGGGTGAGACCCGTCGGACCCAGCTCGTCGAGGGCCGGGGCGGCCGGGAGGTCGTCGCCGCCCGGAGCGGGATAGGGGGCCGGTTCGGTCCAGAAACCCGCCGGGGTCGGGGTGAGCGGCTCCGGGCCCGACGGGGTCGGCGTCCGCCGCAGGTGGGCGAGCACCCGGACGCGGTCGCGGCCGCGCCAGCGCAGCAGCAGGAACGGGTCCTGGTCGAAGAGCAGGGCCAGCGCGCCGAGCAGCGCCGCGACGTGCCGGCAGACGGCCCCGTCGGGGCCCCCGGTCCGGCCGCAGGCGCAGTCGAGGGTGAGCTCCGCTGCCCGCGCGGGCAGCAACGGCAAGCCCACGCCCGCCAGCAGGGCGTCCGTGTCCGGCGGGAACTCGTCGGCGAGCAGCCGGCGACGGACCGGCGCCAGGGCCTCCTCGGCGAGCCGCCACTGCTCGGCGTCGAAGACGGCGAGATCCGCCCACACGTCCACCCCGCCGACACGCCCCCGCGCCGAGCCCGGCGCGACGGACACCTCGCGCACCTGCGCCGAGCCGCCCGCCTCGCGCATCTGCGCCGCGTACAGGCCGACGCCCAGGGACTCGACCCGGGCCAGGAACCGCTCCGACCACGGCAGCACGCTCACAGCTCGCTCACCGCCTCCTCCGCCAGGGCCAGCACGTCCGCCAACGCGTCGGGGGAGAGGGCCGTCAGGACCTCCAGCACGCCCGCGTCGGCCGGCAGGCCGCCGCCGATCACCGCGTCGGCCAGCGCCCGCTTGGCGGTGAGGAGTTCGTCCACCCGCTCCTCCACCGTGCCCACGCACACCAGCCGCCGCACCTGGACGTCGCGGCGCTGACCGATCCGGAAGGCACGGTCGGTGGCCTGCTCCTCGACGGCCGGGTTCCACCAACGGTCCAGGTGCACCACCTGGTTGGCGGCCGTCAGGTTCAGGCCGGTGCCGCCCGCCTTGAGCGAGAGCAGGAAGACCGACGGCTCCCCGTCCTCCTGGAAGGCGTCCACCATCGTGCGCCGCTCGGGCTCGGGCACGCCGCCGTGCAGGAACCGGACCCGGCAGCCGAGGCGGCGGCGCAGATAGGGCTGGAGCAGCCTGCCGAACTGCGCGTACTGCGTGAAGCAGAGCGTGCTGTCGCCCTCCGCCAGGGCCTGCTCCAGGATCTCCTCCAGCAGCGCCACCTTGCCGGAACGCCCCGCGACGCGCACCGCGCCGCCGCGCGCTCCCTCGCCGGTGAAGAGGGCCGGATGGTCGCAGACCTGCTTGAGCCTGGTCAGCGCGGCCAGCACCGAGCCGCGCCGCTCCAGATCCCGCGTGTAGCCGAAGCCCTTGATCCGCTGGAGCAGGCGGGTGACGACGGCGCGGTAGAGCGCGGCCTGCTCCACCGTGAGATTGCACAGCACCGTCATCTCCTGCTTGCGCGGCAGCTCCGCCGCGATCGCCGGATCGGTCTTGACGCGGCGCAGCACGAACGGCTCGGTCCGGCGGCGCAGCAGCGCGGTGGCGCGCTCGCTGGCGTTGCGCTCGATGGCGACGGCGTAGCGCTCCTTGAACTGTTCGGCCGTGCCGAACAGACCGGGGTTCGCGAAGTCGAGCAGCGAATGCAGATCCGCCAGGCGGTTCTCGACCGGCGTGCCGGTGAGTGCGACGCGATGCGCGGCGGGCAGCGCCCGCACCGCGCGGGACTGCAACGTGGCGGCGTTCTTCAGGTGCTGGGCCTCGTCGGCGACCACCCGGTGCCAGGGGACGGTGCGCAGCGCGGTGAAGTCGCGGGCCGCCAGGCCGTAGGTGGTGAGCACGACGTCGGCCCCCAGCGCGGCCTCCCGCACCCGCGCCGGGCCGCCGCGCCGCGCGCCGTGGTGCACGTGCACGCGCAGCATGGGCGCGAAGCGCGCACACTCGCGCTCCCAGTTGCCGAGCAGCGACATCGGCACGACGACGAGCGTCGGCGCGCCCGGCGGAGTGACACCGCCTTCGCCTGCGGCTCCGCCGTACTCGGCCGCCAGGAGGGCGAGGGTCTGCACGGTCTTGCCGAGACCCATGTCGTCGGCGAGCACGCCGCCGAGGCCCAGGCGTGCGAGCTGGGCGAGCCAGGCCACGCCGTCGTGCTGGTACGGGCGCAGCTCCGCGGTGAATCCCCCGGGCAGGGCGACGGGCGCGGGCGGGGCGTCGGCCGTCCGCGCACCCTCGCCCGACAGGCGGGCGATCAGCTCGCGCAGCCGGCCCTCGACCTCGACGGCGAGGACGGGAAGCCCCGCGGGCTCGCGCGCGTCCAGCATCAGCCCGAGCACCTCCGACACGGCCATCTCCCCGGAGCCCTCCCGGGAGAGGAAGGCCGTGGCCGCGGCCAGCCGCTCAGGATCGGCCACCACCCAGCGGCCGCGCAGCTGCACGAGGGTGTCCTTCGCGTCCGTGAGCAGCGCCAGCTCCTCGACGGTCAGCGGCTCGCCGCCGAGGGCGAGCTGCCACTGGAAGGCCAGCAGCTCCTCCCGTCCGACCGTGCTCTCCTGCTCGACCACGCCCGCCTGGGCCGGCCGTGCCGCCAACAGCAGCCCGAGCGTGGGGGGTTCACGCCACCAGGTCGGCAACAACACCTCGAACCCCGCCTCGGCGAGCCGGGGCGCCGCCTCGCGCAGGAAGGAGAGGGCCTCCGCCCGGTCGAACCACCGGCCCTGCGGGCGTCCCTCGTCGGCGAGCGGGGCCAGCAGCGGATGCGCCCGCGCGGCGCGTCGCAACTCCAGGACGAACAGGCCCTCCGGCGCGGGCACCGTCTCCGCCAGCACCTCGGCCCCCGCGCGACCGGCCCACAGATCCTCCGCCGTGACGACGTGCGAGGGCTCGTCGGCGGGGGAGAGCAGCAGCTCCAGCCACCAGCGGTCCTCGTCCTCCTCGGCCTGCCCGAAGGGCTCGACGAGACGGAAGCCCAGCCGCAGCCCGCTGCCTGAGGCGCCCTCACCCGGCGCGCGCCAGTGCCGCAGGCGTTCGGCGAGCGGCCGCCACCGCTCGGCCGGGCCCGGCAGCGTGGCGTCCTCGGCGCGGAGCGCGGCGACGAACGCCGCGACGTCGGTGCCCTGCCCCGCCTCGACCGGCGCGGTCGCCACGCGCGCCCGTGCCTCCTCGTCCACGAGCACCCCGAGCAGCTCCTCCGCCAGCGCCCCGGCCCCCCGCCGCGCCCCGGCCTCCGCCCGGCACACGGGTGGACACGCGGCCACCAGCCCGGCCAACTCGCCCACATCCTCCTTCTGCGGCGCCGCCACCCACCGCGCCAACGCGCGGGACGACCCAGTCGCACGGGACGCGCCGGGGGAGGCGGGCGCCTCCGGCTCGTCCGCGTCCAGCCCCGTCCTGGCGGGCGCGGCGGCTCCGCCCCCTGGCGCTGAGTCGACTCCGGCGCCGGGGCCCAGCCCCTCACGCGGGGCCGGGTGGGACGCGTCGGCCTCGTCGTCCGGGCGGGAGGGCGCGTCGGCTTCCGGCCGGAGAGCGCCTGGCCCGCGGCCCTCGAGGTCGGCGGTCAGGGAGCTGTCGTCGCCGACTCCGTGGGCCGAAGGCCTGACGCCGCCCGGGAGGGTGATGCCGGGCAGGGCGCGGCCGCGGCCGGTCATGCGCCAGGCGAGGTCGTGGAGGGCGGTGAGCCAGCGCAGGGACGCGCCGTAGGCGGCCTCGACCGGGCCGAGGCCCGGGAGGTCGGGGTGGACCGCCTGGCGATCGGGGGAGTGGAGGGCGCCGAGAAGCTGTGCGGCCTGGCCGGGGGTGAACAGCAGGCTCGGGACCCGCCACGGCGTCAGCCGCGCCGCGGCACGGCGTTCGTGGGCCGAGGGGAAGGCGATCTCGGGGGACGGCACGGGTGTGCCCTCGGCGGTCGGGAGCAGGAGACGGGTGTCGTCCTCGTCGGCCTGCTCGGTGAGCCAGGCGAGGCCCGGCCCCACAGCCGACAGCAGCGCGCGCAGCGCCGCGGGGGGACAGGCGAAGGGGTGCAGACCCGCCTCCGCGTCCGGAGGGGCGATCGGGCGGGCGGCGTCCTCCGCCCACAGCGCGAGGCGCCGGTCCGCACGCCAGATGCCGTGCAGTGCGAACATCGCCTCACCCGCTCCCGGTCTGCCGGGGGACGGCTGCTCCGTCCCACTCCCGACCTGCAGCCTAAGCGGGTGTACTGACAGAATCCGCACCGCCGGGGCCGCGACGGGGGCACGGCGCCGGCGGCGTCCTCGCGTCGGGCTCCGGCAAGAGAGCCCGACGCGGAATCAGCTCTGGTTGTAGAAGCCGGAGTCGTCCGAGGCGTTGTCGATGACCATGACCTCGATCTCCGGCGGCGCGAGCAGGAAGACCCGGCGGGCGATCCGCTCCATCGTGCCGCGGGTGCCGAAGACCAGGCCGGAGGCGAAGTCGATCAGGCGCTTGGCGTCCGGATCCGCCATCTGGCTGAGGTCCATGATCACCGGAGTCCCGACGCGGACGTGCTCGCCGATCTCGCGGGCCGACTCGAAGCCGGTCGGGCGGACCTGGGTGATCTTCGGGGACAGCGGTGCCGCGTCGGGCTCCGGGGAGTCCCACGGCTCCTCGTAGTCCGGGACCGCCACCGGGTACCTCCCCGACGGCGACAGCCACCCGCGGTAGTCGTCACGCAGTGCTGCTCCCATGCCCAACCTCCCCATCTATCCTGCTGCCCCGTGTGTGCCCGCGATTCCGGTATCGAACCGGGCGTGGGCTGCTTCTTGCTGACGTGGTTTCCCACGATGCTGTCCGAGTATCGCATTGATCACCGACAAGGCACCCGTCCGGACGCCTCGCCGCGCCGTCTGTGTCAACCGTTCTGACGATTCATTCGGACGTGGCGGCGATTCAGCTGGTTCCACTCGAACAGTTATACGATTTCGCGTTCCCCGGATCTGCTGACTTCGATGCAGACCCGGTTTCGTGCGCGCCCATGAGGGCACATTCCGGACTCGTGGCGGTGCTTGTGGCCGTGCTCGTGCTCGTGGTCGTGCATGGCGATCGTGCTCGCGGTCCGTGGCGTCAGGGCGTCACGCTACTCGCCCGTGGCGCCGTCGATCCGTTCGCGGAGCAGGTCCGCGTGTCCGTTGTGGCGGGCGTACTCCTCGATCATGTGCAGGTAGATCCACCGCAGCGGCACCTGCTCGCCGCGACGCGTGCCGGTGTCGTCGAGCGTGCGCGCCCCGGCCAGCTCCCTGGCCAGCGCGACCTCCTGACGCCAGGTCGACACGGACGCCTCCGCGTCGGCCGTGTCGACGTCGTCGAAGTCGCCGTCCGGCGAGTGCTCGGTCCAGAAGTGCGCGGGCGCGTCCTGCCCGTCGAGCACGACGCGGAACCAGTACCGCTCCACGTCCGCCAGGTGGCGGACGAGACCGAGCAGCGACAGCGTCGACGGCGGCGCGGAGCGTTCGCGCAACTCGGCCGCGTCGAGACCGGCGCATTTGAACGCCAGCGTCTCCCGGTGCCACTCCAGGAAGCTTTCGAGCATGACCCGCTCACCCTGGAGGTAGGGCGGATCGGCCCGCTCGTCCTTGGCCGGAATGACGATCTGACGGTCCCTCGGGTCGAAGGAGTCGGAGGAACTCATGCGCCCTATGATTGCGGGCTCGGACGTTTTCCGGCCACGGATTTGTCGGATGAACCAGAAAGCGGCATATTCGAAATCGATCAGAGATTCGATTCGACTGCGTCGGACTCGCGCGCGCCGACGGTCCGGCCGCGCACCGACGCCCGCGGGGCCAGCAGCCGCGCGCCGGCGGCCAGCCCCAGCGTCAGGGCCGTCACCACGGCGAAGCTGACGCGCAGTGACGTCGCCTGGGCGATGGCGCCGACCGTCGCCGGGGCGATCAGGCCCGAGGTGTACGTCACCGTCGCCACCCCCGCGATCGCCCGGCTCGGGTTGTCGCCGCCGTGCCCGGCCGCCGCGAAGCAGAGCGGCACGACCACGGCGATGCCGACGCCCAGCAGTGCGAAGCCGGCGATGGCCTGCGCGGCGCCGCCGGCGGTGACGACCAGCAGGCCGCCCGCCGCGGCCAGCGCGCCGC
>NZ_BBPQ01000016.1:0-27279 GCF_000787855.1 Streptacidiphilus anmyonensis
CGGTCAGGCTCGCTCCTACTGGTCGCCGGGGTCGAGGGCCGCGCGGCTCTGGGGGCCGTAGACGCCGGTGGGATCGCCGGTGATGCCACGGTCCTGCTGAAGCTGCGTCACCCCGCGTGTGGTGGCCGCGTCGTAGACGCCGGTGACTGCGACGTACGTGAAACCCTGCTGGAACAGCAGTTGTTGCAGGCGCACCACGGCCGGCCCGCGGTCCCCCGGTCGTAGCGTGCCGTCGGCGGCCGCGGTGGTCGCGGTGGTCGCCGTCGGGGCGGGTGTGGCGGCGACGGCCTTCTGCGGAGTCGAGGTCGGGACGACCCCGCGCGCCGGTGCGACGGCAGGACGGGCGCTGCGGCTCGCCCCGGCGGTCGTGGCGGCCGCCGTCGCCGGGTCGCCGGACGTGGGGATCGCGGCGGGGGCGGCGGACGACCCTGCCGTGCCTCCGCGCGGGGCGGTCCCGTCCGTCGTCACGGCGACCAGCAACCCGACGGCCGCGAGCGCCCCCAGCGCCAGCGCCGCCGTCAGCCCGCGCGAGCGGCCGCGCCGACGCGGCCGGTCGGGCTCGCGTCGCCCACCCGCGGGCTCCGCCGGGCGCACGGACGGCTGACTGCCCCCGGCCGCCGGGGCGGGCCACGCGGGCGGCTCGGGCGGGTCGTCGGGGGTGTCCGTCGCGCCGCTCAGGGCGGTGACGTAGGGACGGACAAGTTCCGGCTGCGGCTCCATGGGTCGGTCATCATACGGACGCCTCCGGCCGCGCGCCGCCACCGTTCCCCTGCCGGACCGGGCGCTGTATCCTCCCGCGATCCCACGACTGCCGCAGGTCTCACCTGCCCCGCGACTGCCGCGCGTCGACTCTCGACGCCAAGGACCCGGCACGATACATTCGCGTATCGGATACACCGATGTATCGAAACGGAGAGCCGATGCCGTCGACCGTCGCCGCGGGCGAAGCCGGAGCAGCGCCCGCACGCGTCACCAGTCGCCGGGCGCGGACCCGGGCGCGCCTGCTGGAGGCCGCGTTCGACGTCTTCGCGGCGAACGGCTTCGGGCACAGCACCATCGAGGCCGTCTGCGAGGCCGCCGGCTACACGCGCGGCGCGTTCTACTCCAACTTCACCGACCTCGACGAGCTCTTCTTCGCGCTCTACGACGACCGCTCCGCGCTGATCGCGCGGCAGCTCACCGAGGCCCTCGCCGCCACGGAGGGCGGGGCCGGGCTGACGCTCGCCGAGCTCACCGCCCGGGTCACCCGCGAACTGCTGCTCGACCGCGACTGGCTGCTGGTCAAGACCGAGTTCCTGCTGCACGCCGCGCGACGCCCCGGCGTCGCCCGCGCGCTCGCGGACCACCGCGAGACCCTGCGCGACGTCTGCGCCCGGCGCCTCCGCGAGCTGTCCGAACGCGGCCGCCCGCTGCCCGCGCTGCTCACGGACGCCGACGAGGCCGCGCGTGCGGTCATCGCGCTCTACGACGGCGTGACCGTCCAACTCCTGCTCGACGGCGACCTCGACGCCGCCCGCGCCTGGCTCGGACGGCTCCTCACCGCGATCCTCTCCCCCACCGAGCCCTCCACCGCGGCCTCCGCCGCCACCCCCACCGAGGACCTGTAACCATGGACGCTGACGTCATCATCGTCGGAGCCGGCCTGGCCGGTCTCACCGCCGCGCACGAACTCGTCTCCCGGGGGCGGAAGGTGGCGCTCGTCGACCAGGAGAACGCGGCCAACCTGGGCGGCCAGGCGTTCTGGTCCTTCGGCGGCCTGTTCCTGGTCGACTCCCCCGAGCAGCGCCGGATGGGCGTCAAGGACTCCTTCGAGCTCGCCTGGGGCGACTGGCAGGGCAGCGCCCAGTTCGACCGCACCGACGACGAGGACGCCTGGGGCGCCCGCTGGGCCCGTGCCTACGTGGAGTTCGCGGCGGGCGAGAAGCGCACCTGGCTGGAGGGGCACGGCATCTCCTTCCTGCCGACCGTCGGCTGGGCCGAGCGCGGCGATCTGCGCGCCGAGGGCCACGGCAACTCGGTTCCCCGCTTCCACGTCGCCTGGGGCACCGGCACCGGGGTGGTCGAGCCCTTCGTCCGCTACGCCCAGCAGGCTGCCGGGGCAGGCATGCTGACGTTCCTTCACCGTCACCGCGTGGACTCGGTCGTGACCACCGACGGCGTGGTCACCGGCGTGCGGGGACGGGTGCTGGCCGCGGACGACTCCGCCCGGGGGGTCTCCAGCAGCCGCGAGGAGGTCGGGGACTTCGAACTGACCGCCCAGGCCGTCATCCTGACCACCGGCGGGATCGGCGCCAACCACGAACTGGTGCGCCGCTTCTGGCCCGAGCGGCTCGGCACTCCCCCCGCGCGTATGGTCACGGGCGTGCCCGCGTACGTCGACGGCCGGGGGCTGGAGATCAGCGAGCGCGCCGGGGCGCGCCTGGTCAACCGCGACCGGATGTGGCACTACACCGAGGGCGTCCAGAACTGGAACCCGATCTGGCCCGGCCACGGCATCCGGATCCTGCCCGGCCCGTCCTCGATGTGGTTCGACGCGCTGGGCCGCCGCCTGCCGTCGCCGTACCTGCCCGGCTACGACACCCTCGGCACGCTGCGCCACCTGCGCACCGCACCGAACCTGGCCGAGCACGACCACTCGTGGTTCGTGCTCACGCAGCGGATCATCGAGAAGGAGTTCGCCCTCTCCGGCTCCGAGCAGAACCCGGACATCACCGCCAAGGACCGCCGCGCGTTCCTGCGCGAGCGCCTGCTCGGCAAGGGCGCTCCCGCCCCGGTCGAGGCGTTCAAGCGGCACGGCGCGGACTTCGTCGTCGCCGGCGGCCTGGAGGAGCTGGTCGCGAAGATGAACGCGCTGACGGAGAAGCCGCTGCTGGACCCGTCGGTGATCCGCCGTCAGATCGAGTCGCGGGACCTCCAGGTGGCGAACCCGTTCAGCAAGGACGCCCAGGTGCAGGGGATCCGCAACTCCCGCCGCTACCTGGGCGACCGGCTCGGGCGCACCGTCGCTCCGCACCGCCTGCTGGATCCGGCCGCCGGGCCGCTGATCGGCGTCAAGCTGCACGTGCTGACGCGCAAGACGCTCGGCGGCATCCAGACCGACCTGTCCTCGCGCGCGCTCGGCGCCGACGGCACGGCGGTGCCGGGCCTGTACGCGGCGGGCGAGGTCGCGGGCTTCGGCGGCGGTGGCGTCCACGGCTACAACGCGCTGGAGGGCACGTTCCTGGGCGGCTGCCTGTTCTCGGGCCGCGCGGCCGGCCGCGCCGCAGCGGAGGCGACGGCGTAGCCGCTCAGGAGCGCGGCGCGCCGGGCCACTCGGAGGCGAGCATCGACCAGACCTCCTTGTCGTGGCGCACGCCGTTGTGCGGGAAGTAGGACCGCAGGGTCCCGTCGAGCCGCATGCCCAGCCGCTGGGCGACGGCGCGGCTGCGCTCGTTGCGGGTGCTGCTCCACCACTCGGCCCGCTGCATGCCGCGCTCCTCGAAGGCGTACCCGAGCAGGGCTCGCACCGCGGCCGTCACCAGGCCGCGCCCCTGACCGGCCGGTTCGGACCAGACGCCGATCTCGCAGTTGCCCATCGCCGCGTCGAAGTGCACGAACATGGCGCCGCCGACCAGCACGCCCTCGCGCCAGATCCCGTAGATCCGGCCGGTGTCCTGGGCCTGCCGGTCGGCGTAGCCCTGGAGGGTGGCGCGGGCCGCGTCGAGGTCGGCGTTGCGGGCCGCGAAGGGGATGAACGGGTCGATCCCCTCCCGCGCACGGTCCATGTGGGCGAGGAACTCCTCGGCCTGCCACGGCTCCAGCGGGCGGAGTTGGGCATCAGGGGCGAGAGCGACGGCGTACACGGGCGGTCCTGTCTTCGAGGGGAGGCCGACGGAGCCGATAGTACATAACAAGCGTTGGGTATGTACGCTGTCGCCATGACTCCCGCCCGTGGCGACCACGAAGCCCGCCGTGCCGAGGTCTCCGCGGCCGTCTGGCGCGTCCTGACCGAACGCGGCTTCGCCGGACTCACCCTGCGCGCGGTCGCGGGCGAACTGGGCGCGACGACGGGCCTGCTCACGCACTACTTCCCCAGCAAGCGCGCGCTGCTGCGCTACGCGCTGGACCTGCTCGACGAGGCCCACGCGGCCCGTCCGCGCCCGCACGCCGAGGCGGCGGGCCCCGACGCGGAGGGCCTGGCCGCACTGCGCGCGGCGCTGCTGGACATCCTGCCGCTCACCCCGGAGAGCGCGGCCGGCTCCCGGATCTGGGTCAGTTCCTGGGACGCGGCGCTCGCCGACGCCGAACTCGCGGGCGACCACGCCGCGCGCTACCGCCGTGCCCGCAGCCGCATGGCCGAGTTCGCCGCCGCCGCGCAACGCCGCGGCGAACTCCGCACCGACCGCACCCCGCAGGACCTCGCGGGGGCGGCGCAGAGCTTCGTCCTCGGCCTGGTGGTGCAGGCGCTGTTCGCACCGGAGGAGTTCCCGCCGGAGCGCCAGCGGAGCCTGCTCGACGCCTACTTGGCGGATCTCGCACCCGATCGGGTCGGCTCGGCGTCATCGGCGTAGGACGAGGTCGAGGACAAGCGCGAAGTCCACTGACACAGGATGTCAGGGGTGCGGGTCCATCGTGAGGTCATGAGCGCGAACACGAGCAACGAAATCGCCGACGGCCGCCACGACTTCGACTTCCTGGCCGGCACCTGGCGGGTCCACCACCGCAAGAGCGCCGACATGGCCGACCCGGACTGCGCGGACTGGGTGGAGTTCGAGGGGGTCCAGTGGATGCGCCAGACCCTCGGCGGCCTGGGCAACGTCGACAACCTCAGGGTCGAGACGATGCCGAACGGCCGGTCGTTCGAGGGCATGTCGGTGCGCCTGTACGACGTCGAGGCCGGCCTGTGGCGGATCTGGTGGGCCTCGACCGGCGCGCCCGGCCGACTGGACCCGCCGGTGTCCGGGCGCTGGAACGGCAAGCACGGCGTCTTCCACGGGGACGACGTGGTGCAGGGCAAGCAGGTCTCGGTCCGATTCGAATGGACCGTCCTCGACGCCGACACGGCGTGCTGGGAGCAGGCGTTCTCCTTCGACGACGGCCGGACCTGGGTGCACAACTGGCGGATGTCGTTCACCCGGATCGCGGACTGAGCCGGGGCGGCCTCCGAGCACCCCGGCCGTCTACCTGCCCAGGACCGTCTACCCGCCCAAGCCGCCCAGGTCGCCCAGGGCGCCCGAACCGCCCAGGTGCCGCAGCGCTGCGCGCGCCGCGCCCGCGCCGCACATGCCGTGGGCTCCGGGGCCCGGCGGGGTGGCGGCCGAGCAGAGGAAGACGCCGGGGAGGCCCGTCGCGTACGGGTCGAGCGCCGCGCGCGGGCCGAGCAGGAGGCGCAGCGGCGACTTCGCGCCCGTGAGGATGTCGCCGCCGCCGAAGTTGGGGTTCCCCGCGGCGAAGTCGGCCGGCCGGGTCACCCGGACGCCCGTGATCCGGTCGCGCGTGCCGGGCGCGAACCGCTCGATCTGCCGCAGGACCGCCTCCGTCGCGTCCCCGTCGTATCCGTGGGGGACGTGCGCGTACGCCCACACCGGATGCACGTCCCCGACCGAGCGTGACGGGTCCGCGAGGTACTGCTGGCCCACCAGCGTGAACGGGCGGCCCGGCATCCGACCGGCCGCCACCTCCCCTTCCGCGTGGGCGACTTCGGCGAACGTCCCGCCCAGGTGGACGGTGCCCGCGCGCCGGGCGGGCTCCGCCGTCCAGGGCACGCCGCCCTCGACCGCGAGGTCGAGCTTGTACGCGCCCGGTCCGCGCCGGAACCGCAGGTACGCGGCCCGCACCCGCGCGGGCAGCAGGTCGCCGTAGAGCGCGGCGACCTGCGCGGGGTCGAGGTCGAGCAACGTCACGTCGGCGGGCGGGATCTGGGCGCGGCCGGTGACGCGCACCCCCGTGCGGACCTCGCCGCCGTGCTCGCGCAGCGCCCCCTCCAGAGCGCGGGCGACGGCCCCCGATCCGCCCTCCGCGACGGCCCAGCCCGCCGCGTGCCCGGCGGTCAGGATGCCGAGCCCGATCGCCGAGCTGAGCGGCTCGGACAGCGGTCGGAACGCGTGGGCCGCGACGCCGCCCCACAGGGCGCGCGCCTGCGGGGTGCGGAACAGCCGCGCCAGGACCTCGGCCGGGGCCAGCGTCGGCAGACCGAACCGCGCCAGCAGCAGCGGGTGGTCAGGAAGGCGCAGCAGCGGGCCCATCACGTCCCCTGCGAGGGCGTCCCAGCTCCGCGCCGAAGGGCCGAACAGCGCCCGGTAGCGCCCCGCGTCCACGCCGAGACCGCGCGCGGTCTCGGCGACCGACCGCAGCAGGACTCCGGCCGTGCCGTCGTCGAGCGGGTGCGCGCAGTCGACCTCCGGCAGCCGCCAGCGCAGCCCGTGACGCTCCAGGCCGAGCGCGCGCAGCGCGGGCGAGCGGACGGCCATGGGGTGCACCGCCGAGCAGTGGTCGTGCAGCAGGCCGGGCAGCAGAGCCTCCTCGCTGCGCGTGCCGCCGCCCACCTCGTCCGCGGCTTCGAGGAGGGTCACCTCCAGGCCCGCCTTCGCCAACAGGGCAGCCGCGGCGAGCCCGTTGGGCCCGCCGCCGACGACGACCGCGGTGGTCATGAGGCTGTGTCCAGTCCAGGGTGCTCGGTCCAGGGTGCCCACCCGCAGGAGGTGCGGGGGCGCACGTCGTGCTGGCCAGGGTAGTCGGCCCCTCCGCCGCTCCCGCGACGCGGCCCCCGCACCGGACCGTCGCCCGGTGTCGGCGGCATCGGGCCGTCTCCCGCCCTTGCGCCCGCCCCGCCCGCGCGGTCGGACGGCCGTGCGCGCCGAGGGCCCCCGAGCCCGGCCCGGTCAGCCCGACTCCTGCTCTGTCCCTCAGCCCTGCCGCGTCTCCGTCGGCCGCACCCCCGAGTCCCGTGCGCTCAGGTCCTGAAGCCCGACCACGCGCAGCAGCTCCAGCCGCTCGGCGCTGACGCTGCCGGGCTCGGCCGTGAAGACGAGCAGCCGCTGCCCGCCGCCGTCGGTGACCAGCACCTCGCAGGAGAGCTCCAGCAGGCCCACCACCGGGTGCAGGATCCGCTTGACGTCGCTGCGCCGCTGCGCGACGTCGTGTTCCGCCCAGTACTCCGCGAACTCGGGCGACTGCGCCAGCAGCTCCGTCACCAGCCGCTCCGCGCGCCGGTCCTCCGGACGTGCGGTCGCGACGGCGCGCAAGTGCGCCACATGGGAGCGGCCGAGCCGCTCCTGGTCCTCGGCGGGGATCAGCGCGCGGGCGGCGGGGTCGGTGAACCAGCGGCGCAGGAGGTTGCGTTCCCCCGGCGGCCGGGAGGAAGCGTCGCCCCACAGCGCCCGCGCCATCGGGTTCTGCACCAGCACGTCGCAGAGGTCGGAGATGACCTGCGCCGGGGTGTCCCAGAGGCGGTCGAGGACGAGCAGCAGCCCGGGACGGACGTGGTCGGCGACGTGGTGGTGCTGGGGCGGCTGCTGGCCGGACAGGTGGAAGAGGTGGTCGCGCTCGTCGTCGCTCAGACGCAGCGCACGGGCCAGCGCGGCGAGCAACTGCGGCGAGGGGCGCGGTCCGCGCTGCTGCTCCAGACGCGTGTAGTAGTCCACCGACATCCCGGCCAGGCCCGCCACCTCCTCGCGACGCAGTCCGGGCGTCCGTCGGCGCGCGCCGTCCGGCAGACCCACGTCGGCGGTGTTCAGCCGCTCCCGGCTGCGGCGCAGGAAGTCGGCGAGGGCGGCACGGTCCACGGGTCGGTCCATGCCCCCAGCATCCCTCGGGGGCGGATCCGCAACCAGGGATCGCCGATCCCCCGATCGACGGGTCTCTCCCACCGCCGGTCCGGTCCGGCCAGCATGGACAGCGGGTCGCGAAGCCGGCCCGGAGGATCGAAAGGGACCGATCATGACGACGATTCTGGTGACGGGCGCGACGGGACAGGTCGGACGGCGGTTCGTGCCGCGCCTGCTGCAGTGGGTCCGGCCCGACGAGACGGTGCGGGTGCTGGTGCGCAGCGAGGAGAGCGCGCAGCACTTCGCCGCCCTCGGCGCGGAGGCGGTGCTGGGCGACCTGCGCGAGACCGACGGCCGAAAGAGCGCCCTGGAGGGCGTGGACGACGTGGTCAACGTGGCCGCCGCCTTCCGCAGCGTGCCGGACGACGAGGCCTGGGCGGTCAACCGGGACGCGGCGATCGCGCTCGGCCGGGAGGCCGCGGCGGCGGGTGTCCGCCGTTTCGTCCAGGCCAGCACCAACCTCGTCTACGGCGCGGGCCGGGGCCGTCCGGCCGTCCCGGGGGACGTGCCGGCTCCCGAGGCCGTCTGGGGCGTCTACCCGCGCTCGAAGGCGGAAGCCGAGGCCGGGCTCACCCCCGTCGCGGATCTGCCCCTGGTGATCGTCCGCCTGGCCTTCGTCTACGGCGAGGGCGACCCGCACCTGCCGAACGCCGGCCGCTTCATCGCCGACTGGCCGGCCCACCGGCGGCTCCAGATGGTCCACCACGCCGATGTCGCCCAGGCGCTCTTCCGCGCCCTGCGCACACCCGGCATCGAGGGCCGGAACTACAACGCCGCCGACGACGCGCCGGTCACCGCCTGGGACATCCACGAGCTCAACGGCACCGCCTTTCCGGAGGCCAACGCCGACGCCGTCGACCCGGACCCGTGGAACGGCATCGCCTCCAACCGCTCGCTCCGCGACGAGCTCGGCTGGCGTCCGCTCTACCCGTCGGTGTGGTCCGCCCGGGACGCCGGGGCGTTGTGACGCTCGCGCGCGTGATGACGCTCCGCGCGTCGTGATGTACCCGCGCGGCGGATCGCCGCAGGTGGGGACGGGCTGCGATGCTGACGGCATGGAGCTGAGCACCGCGCCCGCCGACGCCGTCGCCGTCGTGGCCGCGCGGCTCGGTGACGCCGTGTCAGGGCTGCCGCCGGGCGACGGCGTCGGAGTGTTCGGCGGCGTCTACCTCCAGGTCACCGACGCCGTGATGCGACGCCTCGGCGAGGACGGCTACTTCGGCTCGCCCGCCGACGTCGCCCGGCTGGACACGCTGTTCGCGGACCGCTTCCTCGGCGCGCTCGGCGCGGACGCGCCGCCCGCCTGCTGGCGGCCGCTGCTGGACCTGCGGCTGCATCCGGGCATCCGCCCGGTCCAGTTCGCGCTGGCGGGCATGAACAGCCACATCGAGCACGACCTGCCGCTCGCTATCGTCGACTCCTGCCGCAGCCTCGACTGCCCGCCGCAGGAGCTGGAGGCGGACTTCCACCGCGTCAACGACCTGCTGGCCGGCGTGGAGGAACAGGTCCGCGAGGAACTGCTGACGCTGCCGCCGGAACTGGACGTGGCGGACCCGCTGCTGCACCTGCTGGACTCGTGGAGCATCGACGCGGCGCGCGACGCGGCCTGGGCCTCGGCCCGCATGCTGTGGGAGCTGCGCGGCACACCGGAGCCCTACGCGGCGGCCGCGGCCGCGCTCGACCGCTCCACGGGCATGATCAGCCGCTGCCTGCTCACCCCGCTGCGCGACGTGCGCGACACGCGGGAGGCGAGCAGGCAGGCGGCGACGATCGGCTGAACGCCACCGACGCGATGTCCCCGGCGCGATGTCCCCGACGGGGCGTCACCGGCCCGATGTCCCCGCCAGGACGACACCGACGGCGCGTCACCGACCGGAGGTCACCAGCTGGCGTGCAGCGGCTTGCCCTCGGCGAAGCCGGCCGCGCTCTGGACGCCCACCACGGCCTTGCGGTGGAAGTCCTCGATCGAGTCCGCGCCCGCGTAGGTGCAGGAGGAGCGGACGCCGGCGACGATCGAGTCGATCAGGTCCTCGACGCCGGGACGGGCGGGGTCGAGGTACATCTTCGAGGTGGAGATGCCCTCCTCGAACAGCGCCTTGCGAGCGCGGTCGTAGCTGGACTCCTCGGCCGTGCGGTTGCGCACGGCGCGCGCGGAGGCCATGCCGAAGCTCTCCTTGTACTGGCGGCCGTCAGGGGCCGTCTGCAGATCGCCGGGCGACTCGTAGGTGCCGGCGAACCAGGAGCCGATCATGACGTTGGAGGCTCCGGCCGCCAGCGCCATCGCGACGTCGCGCGGGTGGCGCACGCCGCCGTCGGCCCAGACGTGCTTGCCGAGCCTGCGGGCCTCGGCCGCGCACTCCAGCACGGCGGAGAACTGCGGCCGGCCGACGCCGGTCATCATCCGGGTGGTGCACATGGCGCCGGGGCCGACACCGACCTTGAGGATGTCCGCGCCCGCCTCGACCAGGTCGCGCACGCCCTCGGGCGCGACGACGTTGCCCGCGACGATCGGCACCTGCGGGTCCAGACCGCGCACGGCCTGCAGCGCGTTGATCATCGACTCCTGGTGGCCGTGGGCGGTGTCCACGACCAGCACGTCCGCGCCGGCCTCCAGCAGCGCCTTGGCCTTGCCGGCCACGTCGCCGTTGATGCCGACGGTGGCGGCGATCCGGAGCTTCCCGTCCGCGTCCACGGCCGGGTTGTAGAGGGTCGCGCGCAGCGCGCCCTTCCGGGTGAGGATGCCGACGAGGTCGCCCCGGCCGTCGACGACGGGAGCCAGCTTGCGGTGCCCGGCGGAGAGCTTCTCGAACGCCTCGCGCGGGTCGACGCTCTCCTCCAGGAGCAGCAGCTCCTTGCTCATCACGGCGTCGAGGCTGGTGAAGCGGTCCACGCCCTTGAGGTCGGCCTCGCTGACCACGCCGACCGGCTTGCCGTCCTCGACCACGACGACCGCGCCGTGGGCGCGCTTGTGCAGCAGCGAGAACGCGTCGGCGACGGTCGCGCCGGGCGCGAGCGTGACGGCCGTGTCGTGCACCAGGTGGCGCTGCTTGACCCAGCCGACGACCTCGGAGACGACATCGATCGGGATGTCCTGCGGGATCGCGACGATGCCGCCGCGCCGGGCCACCGTCTCGGCCATCCGTCGGCCGGCCACGGCGGTCATGTTGGCGACGACCAGCGGGATCGTCGTCCCGGTGCCGTCGTTGCTGGACAGGTCGACCGCCTGCCGCGACCCCACCGCCGAACGGCTGGGGATCATGAAGACGTCGTCGTACGTGAGGTCGTAGGGAGCGGAGGGACGGGCGTCCAGCTCGCCGGTGACCGGATTCAGGAACCGCATGACTTCAGCCTACGGTCCGAATCCGCACGGTTCATGGCAGGACGCTACAAGGCGGCGGCCGGAAATCCGGCCGCTCCTTGGAGGATCATCCATATGGGCTTGTGGTTAGCTACAACACTAGCGAGGGCGGGCCCCGAACGGCGGACGCTTCAGAGCTTGCGCACCCACGGCGCCTTGTCCGTGGCCTCCCGCGCCTGCGCCCGCAGCGCCGCCACGGCCGCGGCCGGGTCGTCGGCGCCGTAGACGGCGGAACCCGCGACGAACACGTCCGCGCCCGCGTCCGCGCAGCGCTCGATCGTGGAGGCGGAGACGCCTCCGTCGACCTGGAGCCACAGCTGGAGCCCGTGCTTGTCGATCAGCTGCCGGGTCCGGCGGATCTTCGGCAGCATGATGTCCAGGAACGCCTGCCCGCCGAAGCCCGGCTCCACGGTCATGATCAGCAGCATGTCCAGCTCGGGCAGCAGGTCCTCGTACGGCTCGATCGGCGTCGCCGGCCGCAGCGCCATGGACGCCCGCGCACCGAGCGCCCGCAGGTCCCGGGCCAGCCGGACCGGCGCGGCCGCGGCCTCGACGTGGAACGTGACCGACCCGGCCCCCGCCTCGGCGTACTGCGGAGCCCAGCGGTCCGGGTTCTCGATCATCAGGTGGCAGTCGAGCGGGATGTCGGTGGCCTTGCTCAGCGACTCGACGACCGGCAGGCCGAGGGTCAGGTTCGGCACGAAGTGGTTGTCCATGACGTCCACGTGCAGCCAGTCCGCGCCGCGCACCGCCTCCGCCTCCTCGGCGAGCCGGGCGAAGTCGGCGGACAGGATGCTGGGACAGATCTGGGGCATCTCACGCACTTTCGGAGTCGATCAGGAGGAGGGATTGCCTGCCATCATGCCCTACCCCTCAGGGGTGGCGACTACCGCTTGCGCAGCAGCGCGAGGTACATGGCGTCCGTGCCGTGCAGGTGCGGCCACAGCTGGATGTCCGGGCCGTCGCCCAGGTCCGGGACGCCGGGAAGGCACGCGCGCGCGTCGATCCACTCGACGTCCTCGCGGCCCTTGAGGACGTCCTGGACCACCACGCGGGTCTCCGCGAGATGCGGGGAGCAGGTCGCGTAGCCCACGACGCCGCCCGGACGCGTGGCGTCGATCGCGCTGCGCAGCAGTCCCCGCTGGAGGGGGGCGAAGTTGGCGACGTCGGCGGGCCGACGGCGCCACCGCGCCTCCGGGCGGCGGCGCAGCGCGCCGAGGCCGGAGCAGGGGACGTCGACGAGGACCCGGTCGAAGCTGCCGGGCCGCCACGCCGGGCGGGTGCCGTCCGCCGTGATCACCGCGTACGGGCCGGGGTTGCCCTCCAGCGCGCGGGCCACCAGGCGGGCCCGGTGGGGCTGCGCCTCGGAGGCGACCAGGGCCGCGCCGCGCTCCGCCCCGAGCGCGCCCAGCAGCGCGGCCTTTCCGCCGGGGCCGGCGCAGCCGTCGAGCCAGACCGAGTCACGGCCGCCCTCCAGCGGCGCGGCCGCGAGCGCCGCCGCGACCAGCTGGCTGCCCTCGTCCTGGACGCCCGCGCGGTTCTCGCGCACCGCCCGCAGGTCGGCCGGGTCGCCGCCCTCGGCCCGGCGGACCGCGTACGGCGACCAGCGGCCTGGCTCCGTCGCGTCCTGATCGAGAGCCGCGCGCAGTTCCTCGACCGTGGAGCGCCCGGGGCGGGCGACCAGCGTGACCGCCGGGCGGTCGTTGTCGGCGGCGAGCAACTGCTCCATGGCCGCGCGGCCGGCGGCCTGCGGCTGCCAGACTCCGAGCGCGTCCCACAGCGCGGAGACCACCCAGCGCGGGTGCGAGAAGAGCACACCCAGGTGGTCCTCGGCGTCCTCCTCGTACGGCGGGGCGACCTGCTCCAGCCAGGTGTCCAGGTCGTGCTGGGAGATCTTGCGCAGCACCGCGTTGACGAACTTCGCCGGACCGTCGGTGAGCACCGTGCGCGCGAGGTCGACGGTCGCGGAGACGGCCGCGTGGGTGGGGATCCGGGTGGCCAGCAACTGGTGCGCGCCGAGCGAGATGACGTCGAGGACCGGCGGGTCGATCTTGCCGAGCGGGCGGTCCACGCAGGCGGCGATGATCGCGTCGTAGCTGCCGCGCATGCGCAGCGTGCCGTAGACCAGCTCGGTGGCGAAGGCGGCGTCGCGGCGGGTGAAGTTCACGTCCTGCTCGGCCTTGCGCAGCAGCGCCGGGAGGACCAGGTTGGCGTAGGCGTCGCGCTCGTCGACCGCCCGCAGGGCGTCGAAGGCCAGTCGGCGGGCGGGGTCCTGCGCCGGCTTGCGGTAGGGGCGCTTCTTCGCCGTCGTCGGACGGGATGCGGGGCCGGGGCTGCTCATGGTTCGGCTCTACCTCTGTGCCTGAAGGTGCTGACGGTTGCTATGCACGGATGGTGTGCGTCGTGACCATCATGCCGCATGGGGGGCGCGACACCTCACTGACGGAATGTCAGAAGTGTGCCGCTCCGGATGCTCCGCTCGTTGACGGTTCACCTTTCCGCCACCTGGAGCCCATGCCGACGCCGCCCGGCGGCAGGAGACTGCCGGATACTTATCCGGGGGATGTGCATGATGCAGTTGGCTTCGGCCTTGGACACCGTCAACACGTTCATCGACAGCCGCGGAGTGCTGGGGGCACTGCTGGTCGCGGCGATCACCACCGGCGCGGGGCTGTTCTGGCGCAGCCGACGCCCGGCCCGGGAGATCTCCTGGGGCGTGCTCTACGACGAGCCGATCAACCAGGGGCAGGACCAGCAGAGCGACCCGCACCAGAACCAGGGCCCCAACTTCTGGGACATCCAGTTCCGCAACAAGCCCGTGAAGCAGGGCAGCCTGGTCCTGCTCCGGGTGCGCAACGCGGGCGAGACCGCGATCAAGGACGAGGACTTCCGGCCGGGCCTCTCCTTCCGCTTCGGCGGCCGCCAGGTGCTGGGCTTCAAGGTCCGCGACCACCACGAGCTGCACCGCCTGGTGGAGGCGGCCCGCGTCAAGGAGGCGGAGGAGGAGGCCCGGCGGGCGCAGGCGCTGCCGCAGGGCGAGAGCCCGGCCAAGGTGGTCAGGACCGAACTCACCCTGCCGACCTTCCTCTTCAACCCGGGCTCCGAGTTCAAGCTGCTCGTGCTCCTCCAGGCCCAGCCGCGCTCGCAGGCGGACGTGGACGTCCGCGGCGAGATCGTCGACGGCAAGATCGCCCGCCACGACGTGCGCCGCCCGCCCTACCGCCTGATCGCCGTCGGCACCGCGCTCGCCGTGCTGATCGCCGGCATCACCCTCGGGGTCCGGCTCGCCAACGACGCGCTGACGCCGACCGCGGCATGCTCCGGCGGCAGCCTCACCCTGGAGGGGTCCAGCGCGTTCGCGCCGGTCGCGAACCAGGTGAGGAACAACTACCGGCAGCTGTGCGGCCAGAACGCCACCATCACCATCACCGCCGACGGCAGCGAGCGCGGCCTCGCCTCGCTGGAGCACTCGCGCAGCAGCACGCTCATCGCCATGTCCGACGGCCTCCCGGCCTCCCAGGCCGGGACGGAGACGCTGGTCCGCCGACCCGTCGGGGTGGTCACCTTCGCCGTCGTCGCCAACACCGCGCTCCGCGCCACCCTGCCGGACCTCTTCAGCCAGAACGGTGTCAGCGAGGACGAGTTGAGATCCCTCTTCACCGGCGCCCACGCGTCCGCGACGCCGCGCGTGACCGCCGTCGGCCGCACGCACGCCTCCGGCACGCGGGCGGCGTTCGCGGGCGCGTTCTTCGGCGGCGTCGACCCCGAGCCTGGCACGGCAGCGGCCTGCGGCCCCGGCACCACCCAGGGCTTCTGCACCAGCGACAACACGATGGACCTGCTGAGCTTCGTCGAGTCCCACCCCGACGCGATCGGCTACGCCGAGGCGGACGCCCTGCCGTACTTCCCCGACGTCCAGGTGATCGCGGTCGACGGCCAGCTGCCGAGCGCGCAGTCGGTCACCTCGGCGGGCTACCCGTTCGTCGCCACGGAGTACCTCTACACGGCCGGCCAGCCGGCCGGACTGGTCGCGGACTACCTCCAGTTCCTCACCAGCCCCGCCGAGTCCGCCGCCCTGCGCGGCCACGGCTTCATCGCCTGCGGCGACCTCTCCGGCACGAAGCGCGACGGCGCCTGCTCAGGCTGAGCCCGTGCAGCCGCGCGCGGTTGCACCCCCAGGGGCGCGAGGAACTGCGCGACAAGCCACCGACATGCGGACGGTCCTCGCCGAAGAGGACCATCCGCACAGGGGGGTTTCTCGCGCAGTTCCTCGCGCCCCTGACAGGTGCAACTACCTGCGAGAGCACAACTGACCGGGTCGCGCCCACGCGGCGCAGCCGCACATCAGCAGAGCCTCGCGCCCCTGACAGGTGCAACTACCTGCGAGAGCACAACTGACCGGGTCGCGCCCACGCAGCGGAGCCGCACATCAGCAGAGCCTCGCGCCCCTGGATGGTCGCTGCGCGACTATCCCAGCCGCTCGCCCGCTTCGACGCGCGCGCCGCGCGCCCAGTCGCCGGCCGGCATCCGCTTCTTGCCCTGCGGCTGCACCTCGCCCAGCTCCAGCTCGTACGAGCCGGTGCCCACACGCACCGTGTTCTTCTGCACGACCACCTCGCCGGGCGCCAGCTCCGCCCGGCCCACGATCGGCCGCACCGAACCCACCTTCAGGCGCTCGCCGCGGAACTCGGTCCACGCGCCCGGCGCGGGCGCGCAGCCGCGGACGACGCGGTCGACGCGCAGCGCGGGCGCGCTCCAGTCGATGCGGGCGTCCTCGACGGTGATCTTCGGCGCGACGGTGATCCCGTCGGCCGGCTGGGGGCGGGCCTCCAGCGTGCCGTCCTCGATGCCGTCCATGGTCGCGACCAGCAGCCGCGCGCCGGAGTCCGCGAGCCGGCCGAGCAGATCGCCGCTGGTGTCCGTCGCGCGGACCTCCTCCGTCACCGTGCCGTAGACCGGGCCGGAGTCGAGGCCCTGCTCGATGAGGAACGTCGACGCGCCGGTGACCTCGTCGCCGGCCAGCACCGCGTGCTGGACGGGAGCCGCGCCGCGCCACGCGGGCAGCAGCGAGAAGTGGAGGTTGACCCAGCCGCGGGCCGGGACCTCCAGCGCCGCCTTCGGCAGCAGCGCGCCGTAGGCGACGACGGGGCAGCAGTCGGGCCCGATCTCCGCGAGGCGCTCGAGGAACTCCGGGTCCCGCGGCTTGGCGGGCTTCAGCACCTCGATGCCCGCCTCCTCGGCGCGCTGCGCGACGGGGCTGGCGACGAGCTTGCGGCCGCGACCGGCGGGCGCGTCAGGGCGGGTGACCACGGCGACCACCTCGTGGCGCGAGGCGATCAGCGCCTCCAGCGACGGGAGCGCGACCTCCGGGGTGCCGGCGAAGACCAACTTCATGCGAGAACCAGTGCCTTTCGGGGACGGTGCTGGAGGCTTCGGGATACGTCGGTACCGCTCAGAAGGCGCGGCCGAAGGTGCTGTGCGGGGAGACCCGCACCTGCGGGGCCGGCTCGCCGCCCCAGTCCGCGTCGCGGATCGCCTTCATGGCGGCCTTGCGCTGCTCGCGGTCCAGCCGGTCGATGAAGATGATCCCGTCGAGGTGGTCGGTCTCGTGCTGGATGCAGCGGGCGAGCAGCTCGGTGCCCTCGATCGTGACCGGGTCGCCGTGCATGTTGAAGCCCTTCGCGACGACGCCGAAGGACCGGCGGGTGTCGAAGCTCAGGCCGGGCAGGGAGAGGCAGCCCTCCTCGCCGTCCTGCTGCTCGTCGGTGAGGTCCAGCACCGGGTTGACCAGGTGGCCCAGCTCGCCGTCCACGTGGTAGGTGAACACGCGCAGCGAGACGCCGATCTGAGGAGCCGCCAGGCCCGAGCCCGGGGCGTCCTTCATCGTCTCCGTCAGGTCGCGGACGAGGCCCCGCAGCTCCTTGTCGAAGGTGGTGACCGGCTGCGCCTTCATGCGCAGGACCGGATCGCCGAAGATACGGATCGGCTGGATCGCCACGGCGCGGACTCCCGTCGTCAGGGTGGGTGCGTGCAAGGTGGCCGCGCCGTGCCTCCCCCGATGGCGGCGGTCCGCGCGCGGCCGTGCACTGGTGCCACAAGATGCCTCGAATGCTCGGAGGATCAAGTCTAGAGGGCCGGGGCGGGGGCTCACTCGCACGTTGCGCGCGAGCGGTACGAGCCCCGTACGACCTCCTCTGCGCCCTCCCGCACGCCCCCATCGTGACCGATCCGACACTTCGGGCGTTGGTCAAAGGAGATTGACCGCCGGAACCCTCCCCCTCGCGGTCCGCCCACCGCCGTCCGAGAGGCACACACGACATGGTCGAACACGCCACGCACGACGCCCGTGCCCGAGCCAGCCTCCACCTGCTGGTCCGCGACATCGAGCGGGTGCGCCGCCAGGTGGATGCGCTGCGCACGCTGACCGCCCAGCTGGGCAACGTCTACCGGCCACGCCGCCCCACGACCGCCGCGGGCTTCGTGGTCTACGGGCGGGCGCCCGCGCCGACCGTCCGGCTCGCGCAGGAGCTGCGTGACAGCGTGGAGGGGCTGGTCGCGGCCGCCGTGGAGTTCGACCGTTCGCTCGGCTTCTCCTGGGACGCGGTGGGCTCCGCGCTCGGCGTGACCAAACAGGCGGTCCACCGGCGGTACGGCGTCCGCCGCAACGTGCCGGACGGCGCGACGCAGGGCGGCCTCCCGCCGGGGCCGCAGCGCGTTCCGCTGGAGGACGGCGAGATCGTCGCCGAGACACCCGGGCTCCCGTCGGCGGCGGAGGTGCCGCTGCCCCAACAGCACGCGGGGCCGCCTGCCCCGCCACCCTCCGCGCTCCGCGCCCCCATCCCCTCCGCACGGCGCGGCCCGGCGCTTCCCGCCCCCTCCCGCAGCTTCCCGCGGTAGCGGTCACCGAGGTTCCACACGACCGTTCCACACGACCCAGGGCAGGCGCCCCGCCTCCCCGATCGCCGGGAGAGGGGTGCGTGCCCTGCCAGGGGTCACTGCGGCTGCGCGGGGCAGCCACGGGAGGCTCGGGCGACGGGCTCGATGACCAGGTCTTCCCCCTCGTGGCCGGCGTCGATCCGGTAGACGTGCGGCGTGATGTCCGCGACGTCAGCCGATGTCCGGGGGGTCGATGCGGACGCGGACCGGTTCGGACTTGCCCCTGGCGAGCCTCGCCGCCTGCGCGGCCTTGAGGGCGGTGGCCAGCGCCGCGCCACGGCCCGGGGCGACGCGCAGCAGCATGCGGTCGACGCGGTCCTCCCCCCGTGCGACGGGAACGGAGACGGGACCGAGCAGGTCCGTGCCCTCCGGGAGCCGGGCGAGGTCGAGGAGGTCCCGCACCGCGGCCGGGGCGCCGCTGACCGCGGCCATGCGCGAGACCGGCGGGAAGCCGAGCTCCGCCCGCTCCGCGAGCTCCGTCGCCGCGTGGCCGGCCGGGTCCCAGCGGACGAGCGCCTGCACGGGGCGCAGGCTCGGCTCCGCCACGATCGCGACCGTGCCGCCCTCCGCCGCGCCGCGGACCAGCGCGGACGCGCCGAGCCAGCGGCGCAGCGCCTCCTCGCCGGCGCGCAGGTCGGGGCGGCCCAGCAGCACCCACGCGTCCAGCAGCAGCGCGGCCGCGTAGCCGCCCTCGGCGACGGGCTCCGCGCCGGGCGTGGCGACCACCAGCGCCGGGGTGTCCGGGACCGTGGCCAGCACGCCGTCCCGTCCGGAGGTGCGCACCGGCACCGCGGGAAAGGCCCGTCCGAGCTCGTCGGCGGTACGCCGCGCGCCGAAGACCTGCGCGCGCAGTCGGAAGCTGCCGCACTCGCGGCAGTGCCAGTCCGCCTCGGGACGGCCGCACCACGTGCAGAGGAGCGGGCCGGACGCGTCGGGGGCCTCCAGCGGGCCGGCGCAGTGGGCGCAGCGCGCCTGCTCGCGGCAGCGGGCGCAGGCGAGGCGGGGCACGTAGCCGCGGCGCGGCACCTGCACCAGGACCGGGCCCTGGGCGAGGGCGTCGCGGGCGACCCGCCAGGCCAGCGAGGGCAGGCGCGCGGCGAGCGCGGCCCCGTCGCCGGCCTGGTCGTGGTCACCGACGGTCCGCACCAGCGGCGCGGCCCGGCGCACCTCCTCCCGCACGGCCGCCAGCGGCCGGGCCCAGCCGGTGCGCAGCAGCTGCGCCGCCTCGACGGTGACCGCGAAGCCGCCGACCAGGGCCGCCGCGCCGGCCTCCGCGGCGCGCAGCAGCAGGACATCGCGTGCCTGCGGCTGGGGGGCGTGCGGTTCGCTGTGGGAGGAGTCCCCGTCGTCCCAGATCGCCACCAGCCCCAGGTCGGTGACGGGGGCGAACATCGCCGCGCGCGTGCCGACGACGGCCCTGACCGTGCCGCGGCTGACGGCGAGCCAGCGCCGGTAGCGCTCCTCCGCGCCCAGCTCGGCGGTGAGCGCGACGTGCCGGCCGGGGCCGAGCAGCGCGTCGAGGGCCGCGTCCAGGCGGGCGACGGCGCGCCCGTCGGGCAGCACCACGAGCGCGCCGCGCCCGGACACGAGGGTGGCCGCGACCACGCGGGCCAGCTCGTCCGGCCAGCCGGGGCCGGGCAGCGCGGACCAGACGGCACGCGGCGACTCGCCGTCGGCGAGGGCCCGCACGAACGACGGGCCGTCGACATAGCGGGCCCAACCGCCGGGCTCGGGCGCGGTGATGGCGGAGGCGGCACCGGTCGGGGTCTCCGCCACCGGCTCGGACTCGGGCTTGTTGTGCTTGGGCGGGACGGCGAGTTGGAGCACGTCCGCGAGCGTGCCCGCGTAGCGGTCCGCGACGGCGCGGCAGAGCCGCAGCAGCTCCGGCGAGAGCACCCGCTCGGGCGAGAGCACCTGCGCCAGCGGCGCCAGCGGCCCGGCGAAGTCGCTGGCGGCGAGGCGCTCGACGATGAACCCGTCGACGAGCCTGCCGCCCTCGCGCCGCCCCTGGCCCTTGACGACGCGTCCGCCGAAGCGGACCCGCACCCGCACCCCCGGCTGTGCGGCCTCGTCGAGCCGGGCTGGGACGGCGTAGTCGAAGTACTGGTCGAGATGCGACAGGCCCTTGTCGACGACGACCCGCGCGACGGGCAGCCCCTCCGCCATCGGCTTGGGCTTCGGCCGCGCCTTGGCACGCCGCAGCTCCGTCCGGATCAGTTCGAGCTGCTCGCTCGCCGGGCTCTCGGCGGGGGGTTCGGGGAGGTCGGAGTGGGCCATCGCTCCTCAAGTCCTACCAGAACCCGCTGACAGCCGACGTCGCGAGCACCCGCGGGCGCCTGACCGGGCCCGCCCGGAAGCGTCAGCCCAACGCCTCAGCCCAACGCCTCAGCCCAGAGTTTCAACCCGGAGTTTCAACCCAGCGCCTCAGCCCAGCGCCCGGACCGCGTCCGCGACCGGGGTCCCGCCGCTCGTCAGCTCCAGGACGCTGCCGCCGCCCGCGCCCGAGCTCAGCAGTTCGGCCAGCACCAGGGCCACGTCCGCCCTGGGCACGCCGCCCGCGGCCAGCGGGGGCGGGGCGAGGGCGACCAGGCCCGTGCTCGGGGTGTCCAGCAGGCGGCCGGGGCGCAGCACCGTCCAGTCGAGCGAGCGGGAGCGCAGGTCGTCCTCGGCCTGGGTCTTCGCGTCGATGTAGGCCGCCCAGACGTCGTCCGTGCCGGGCCTGGGCGGGGCGCCCGCGCCCATGGTGGAGATCTGGAGGAAGCGGCGGACACCGGCCTGCTCCGCGGCGGCGGCCAGCTTCACCGACCCGTCGCGGTCGACGGTGTACTTGCGTTCCGTGCTGCTGCCGGGCCCGGCGCCGGCCGCGAACAAGGCCGCGTCGGCCGACTGCGCGCGCAGCACCTCGGCGACCTGCTCGACGGAGGACCGCTCCAGGTCGAGCACGACGGGCTCCGCGCCCGCCGCCCGCAGGTCGTCCGCCTGTTCGGGCTTGCGGACGAGGCCGACCGTGAGGTCGCCGCGGCGCGCGAGCTCGCGGGAGAGCAGGAGGGCGATCTGACCATGGCCACCGGCGATGACGATGCGCATGCCGGTCACGCTAACAGCAGCCGCCCGGCCGCGACGGGCGACACGATTGCCGGGAGCGACAGCGTGCTGCTTCAATAAATGAACGACTGTTCACTTATTGACGGGAGCGGCACGGTGGCGGGACGTCCACGCGGCACGGACGACTCGGCGATCCTGGACGCCGCCGCCCGCGTCATGGGGCGCACCGGACCGTCCGGGCTGACGCTGGCCCTGATCGCCGCCGAGGTGGGGCTCGTCCCGGCCACGCTCGTCCAGCGCTTCGGCTCGAAGCGCGGGCTGCTGCTGGCGCTCTCGGCGCGCACGGTCGTCGACACCGACGCGAGCGCCGCCCGCGCCCGCGCGGCGCACGACTCCCCGCTGGCCGCGCTCGACGCCCTGGTGAAGGATCAGTGGCCGGCCGAGCTCGCCCCCGAGGAGTACGCCAACCACCTCGCCTTCCTCTGCGGGGACCTCACGGACGCCGAGGCCCGCGCCCACGCGCTCGCCACACACCGGGCCCAGGACCGGGCCACGACCGTCCTGCTCGCCGAGGCGGTCGACCGCGGTGAACTACGGGCGGACGTGGACGTCACCGCGCTGACCGCCACCGTCCAGGCCGCCGTGACGGGCGCCGGGCTGCTCTGGTCCCTCGACCACCGCTCCACCCTCCCCGAGCGTCGCCGCGCCGCACTGCACGCCGTGCTCGCGCCCTACGCGCCCGACCGGGCCGCCGCGGGGTCAGCGCGCCCCCGGTGAACGTGCACGGCCCGACATCGCCGATCCGTGCAACCCTCCCGCCGCGTGCCGGAGTAGAGAGGGCGGGAGGGAGCCGGGGGGCTTCTTCCTCATGCCGATTCGCAACGATGTAACGATGTGAGGAGTCCTGTGTCTGACACACAGACCAAGCGGACGCGTTGGAAGGTGCTCGCGGGGGCCGGTGTCGCGGCGGCCGCGGCCACCGGGATCGCCCTGTCGGGCGTCGCCTCCGCCTCCGCCGCCACGGGCGCCGGCACGACGGCGAAGACGACGCAGGCCACCAGGGTGGCGAACGCCGTCGCGTCCGAGCGGTCGGACGTGACGAGCGTGCTCGTCGGCCAGGGCCGGATGGGCCGGGTGGGCTGGAAGGTCAAGCTGGAGTACTACCGCCACCTGCCCCACGGCTACCAGGTGCCCACGCCGCCGCCCGGCGTCAAGCTGCCGAAGTACACCGGGCTGCTGTGCGAGCGGATGTACCTCGGCGGGGTGCGCGTCGACCACCAGGGCGGACCGTGGTCGGACTGCCAGGGCGTGACCGGCCCGACGCAGCCCGTCGGCGGCGAGGGTCTGTGGGGTCTGACCGGGAAGGGCACGACCGGCTACCGGCTGTTCGTCGGTCAGGACGCCCCGCCGGTCGCCTACGCGGTGCTGACCTTCACCGACGGCCACCACTACCGCGCGGACTCCGTGCATCTGCGGGGAACCGCGTTCAACGCCTTCGCCATCCCGATCAGCAAGGGCCGGTACATCCGGAGCGTGGACACGTTCGACGCCGCCGGCAAACGGCTGAGCCACGAGACCTACTGGCACTGACGCGGACAGACGCGGAAGCAGACGCTGACGCGGACGGGGACGGGGACGGCACGCGTGCAGAACGGCACGACGGCGGCGGCCGGGGGACGGCGCGGCGGCGGCGAGGGCTGGGGCGACTTCAGCTCCTTCGTCGCCGCCCGCTGGACCGCCCTGGTGCGGACCGCCTATCTGCTCACCGGTGACTTCCACGAGGCCGAGGACCTCGTGCAGGTGACGCTCGCCAAGGTGTATCCGCACTGGGGCGGCCTTCGCACGGAGACGGCCGACGCCTATGTGCGGCGGGCGCTGGTGAACAACAACCGCAGCCGTCACCGACGGCGCCGGGTGGTGCAGTTGCTCATGCCCTTCGTCCCGGACCGTCCGGCGGCCGACGCCGGTCAGGGTGGCCTCGGGGAGCGGGACCTGCTGGTCTCGCTCCTCGCCGGACTGCCCGAGCGACAGCGCGCGGTGGTGGTGCTGCGGTACTGGGAGGACCTGTCCGCCGAAGAGGTCGCCGAGCTGCTCGGCTGCTCGGTCGGCACCGTCAAGAGCCAGGCGTCCCGGGCCCTGGCCAAGCTGCGGGATCTCCCCGAGCTCAAGGAACTCGCACTGACCGGTCTGGGGGCCGAGAGATGAGCGACCGTCAGGAGGACGTCGTGGAACCGCGCCTGGAGGCGGCCGTGCGCAGGGCCCTGGACACGAGCGCGCACCGCCTTCCGCCGAGCGCGCCTCCGCTGGCCACCGTGCTGCGGGCGGGCCGGCGTCGCCGACGGGTCCGCCGCGCCGCGGCCGGTGCGCTGGTGACGGCGGCCGCGGCTGCGGGCGTGGCGGCGCTCTGCGTGGGCGTCCCGCTGCTCGGCAGCAGCAGTAAGGGTGGTGTCGACGTCGGCTCGGCCTCCCGCGCGCAGGCCACGTCGGGGGCCTCGGGCCTCCCCGCACCCGCGCACAGCCCCACCCCGACCCCCTCGCCGTCGGGCTCCGCACCGGGTCCGACCGTGGTGAGCATCGGCGCGGGGACCCTGGCCGGGATCGACTGGACCGCGCAGGTGTCGGTGGGCGCCGAGGATCTCTGCCAGCACCTGGTGATCGGCGGCACGCAGGTGGACGCTCCGGCCGGGCGGTGGACCGACTGCGTCCCCGTCCAAGAGAGCCAACCGGACGGAGACGTCGGCGTGCACACCGCCCCGGGCGGCGGCCTGCGCCTGCTGACGTCGTTCGGCGCGGACACCGTCGCCCGAACCGTCGTCACCTTCGCCGACGGCACCACGCGGCAGGGCGACTCCGTCCGCATCCCCGGCACCGCGACCGAGGGCACGGTGGTTCCGATCGCCCCGGGTCAGCGGATCTCCGTCATCGACCTCTACGACACGCGGGGCACGCGTGTCGGCCACTTCCTGGGCTACGCGTGAGCCACACAATGACGACATGACGGACATCAGCGACTACAGCGGCGGACAGCACACGGCGGACGTGCTGGTCGTCACGACCAGCGACGTCCCCGGCTTCCGGGTCGACACCATCCTCGGCGAGGTCTTCGGCCTGACGGTGCGTTCGCGCAACGTGGGCAGCCAGATCGGCGCGAGCCTCAAGTCCCTGGCGGGCGGCGAGCTGCGCGGCCTCACCAAGACCCTGGTCGCCAGCCGCAACCAGGCGATGGACCGTCTGGTCGAACAGGCCCGCGCGCGGGGCGCGAACGCCATCCTGATGATGCGGTTCGACGTCTCCGACGCGGCGGGAGTCGGCACGGAGGTCTGCGCGTACGGCACCGCCGCCGTCATCAGCCCCGACGCCGCGGCGTGACCCCCCGGGGCTACGGCGCGCCCTCTCCGGTGCCGCGGGCGCGGCCGGCGAGCGCCGCCCCCGAACCCATGGGGATCTCCAGCTCCAGCCAGACCAGCTTGCCGTCGGGCGTGGTGCGGCTGCCCCAGCGGTAGGCGAGCTCGTTGATGAGGTGCATCCCCCGGCCGCCCTCGTCGTCCGCGTCCGCGTGGCGGACGCGGGGCGCGCGGGCGTCCGTGTCCGCGACGGCGATGCTGAGGACCCGGTCACGGATCAGCCGCAGCTGCGTCGGGTGGCCCGCGTGCAGCAGCGCGTTGCTGACGAGCTCGCTGACCAGCAGCTGTGCCACGTCCGTCAGGCTGGTCAGCTGCCAGGACGCCAGCGTCTTGCGCACGAAGCGGCGGGCCTGGCCCACCACCTCGGGGTCGTCGGAGAGCTCCAGGACCGCGATCCAGTCGGAGCGGCGCGGCAGGACCCGGGCCAGGATGACGGCGATGTCGTCCTCGCTGTTGCCCGCCGCCAGCGCCTCCAGGACCGCGTCGCAGCGCTGCTCCAGCGAGTCGCGGTCCTCGGCGACGGTGTCCCGCAGCAGTTCCAGGCCCACGTCCAGGTCCCTGCCCCGGCGTTCGACCAGGCCGTCGGTGTAGAGGCAGAGCAGCGCCTCCTCGGGGAGGGTGAAGGTGACCGCCTCGAACGGGACGCCGCCGACGCCCAGCGGCGCGCCGGTCGGCAGGATCAGCAGCTGCGCGGCGCCGTCGGGCTCGACCAGGACGGGCGGGAGGTGGCCCGCCGAGGCGAGGACGACGCGGCCGTCGAGGGGGTCGAACACCGCGCAGACGCAGGTGGCGAACTGGCCCTCGCCCATCGCGGCGGCCGTCTCGTCCAGGCGGCGCAGCACCCGGTCGGGGGCGAGGTCCATGCCGATCAACGTCCGGGCGGCGGTGCGCAGTTGGCCCATGCTCGCGGCGGCGCGCATGCCGTGGCCCATGACGTCGCCGACGACCAGCGCGACACGTCCGCAGGACAGCGGGATGACGTCGAACCAGTCGCCGCCGACCTCGCTGATGACGCTGGCGGGCAGGTAGCGGTAGGCGATGTCGAGGCCGGGGGTGGTGCGGATCTCCTGCGGCAGCAGGCTGTGCTGGAGCATCAGCGCGGTGTTGCGCTCACGCCGGTACAGGCGGGCGTTGTCGATGGCGACGGCCGCGCGGGAGGTGAGCTCCTCGGCGAGCGCGACGTCGGCCTCGTCGAAGGGCGCCGTGTTGTTGCGCATCCGGATGAACTCGGCGCCGCCCAGCACCTGACCGCGCGCCAGCAGCGGGACCATCAGATACGAGTGGAGCCCGGCCTCGATGGCCGGCTCGACACGGTCGACGTGGGCGGTGATCCGGTACATGGACTCCTCGTCGACCTCCTCTATGAGGATCGACCGTCCGGTGCGCAGGCTCTCGGCGTAGACCGCGGCGGAGCGGGAGACCTGGCCGACCTGGTCGGCGGCCGAGCCCAGGGTCTGGCCCCGGACCTCGCCGACGGCCACCGCGCGCAGCAGCACCCGGCCGTCCTCGGGCATCAGCGGCTGGCCGTCCTCGGCGTAGCCGTCCTGGAAGACGGCGTCGAGCAGGTCCACCGTGACGAAGTCGGCGAAGCGCGGCACCACCAGCTCGACGAGCTCCTCGGCGGTGCGCTGCAGGTCGAGCGTGGTGCCGATCTGGCTGCTGGCGTCGTTGAGCAGGGCGAGCCGCTCCTGCGCGGCCTGGGCCTCGACGAGCGCCTGCTCGCGGGCGTTCGAGGCGTCGCGTTCGCGGGTGAACAGCCGGGCGTTGTCGATCGCGACGGCGGCGCGGGCCGCGAGCTCCCCGGCGAGGGCGAGGTCCTCCTGGTCGTAGGGACGCTCGGTGACGGTCCGGTAGAACGAGGCGACGCCGAGGGCCGCGCCGCGCGCGATCAGCGGCACGATCATGAAGGAGCGCAGGCCCTGTGCCCGGACCGCCCTGGCCCGGACCGGGTCGGCGTCGAACCAGCGCAGCGCCTGCTGGTCCAGCTCCCGCACCAGCACCGGTCGGCGGTGGGCCAGGCACCAGGCGTAGGGCGTGGCCGGGTGGAACCGGTGCACGCTGCCGATCGGCGCGATCGGCTCGGCGGTTACGCCCGACGCCCGGTGGAAGCCGAGGCGGCGCAGCAGCGCGGAGCGGTCGGCGGGGCCGCGGGGCTCGATGGCGCCGTGGTCGTCCTGGGCGATGTCCTCCAGGATCTCCACGACGACGCTGTCGGCGAGCCCGAGGGACGCGACCTCGGCCAGCTCCTGCGCGGTCCGCTGCAGGTCGAGCGTGGTGCCGATGCGCGCGGACGCCTCGTTGACGAGCGCCAGCCGGTTGCGGTTGGCGTTCGCCTCCTGCAGGGCGACCTGACGGGCGAGCAGGGTCTGATGCTCGCGCAGGTAGAGCCGGGCGTTGTCGATGGCCACCGCGGCGCGCGACGCCAGTTCGTCGCCGAGCGTCACGTCCTCGTCCTCGAAGGCGTCCCGGCCGCGCCGCCGCAGGTAGACGACCATGCCGAGCACGGTGCCGCGGGCCACCAGCGGCGTGATCCGCACCGGCCCGGCCAGGCCGGCGTCCACCGCGCCGCCGTCCGGGCCCCTCCGGGCGCCGAGGAGGGTGGTGAGCAGTCCGTTCGCCTGCTCGGCCGGGAGGGTGACGGTGCGCCCGGTGCCCATGGCGACGGCGTAGCCGGAACGAGCCGGGACCGCCAGGACCTCGCCGCGCTGCGCGCCCGCGCCCGCCCCGGTGC
>NZ_BBPQ01000016.1:27574-31995 GCF_000787855.1 Streptacidiphilus anmyonensis
GCCGGGACCGCCAGGACCTCGCCGCGCTGCGCGCCCGCGCCCGCCCCGGTGCCTGCCCCGGCGCCCGGCGCGGCTCGCGGCGCGGCGACCGCGTCCTCGTCGAGGCCCGCGACGGCGAGCCGCCGGACCGACCTGGGTGCACCGCCGGACCGGCCGCCGGACGGGCCCTGCGGCGTCGGCACGGGCTCAGCCGCCGAATCCGGCTCGGGCGTCGCGGCGGGCCCGGGGTGCGCGCCCGGCCCGGGGTGCGCGTGGTCCTCGGGATGCGCGTCGCCGCCCGCCGTCGAGGCGGCGACGAGGTGGTCCAGCACGAAGACCGCGGCCACGTCCGCGACGCGCGGCACCATCGTGTCGACCAGTTCGCGGGCGGTGCGGTCCAGCTCCAGGGTCGTCCCGATGCGCGCGCTGGCGTCGGAGAGGACCTCCAGGCGCTCGCGGGCCATCGCGGCCCGCTGCTCGGCGCGGAAGCGGGCCGTGACGTCGACGATGGTCGAACTGACGCCCAGCACCCGCCCGCCGGGCTCCTCCAGCCGGAAGTAGGACGTCGACCAGGCGTGCTCACGGTCCGGGTCGCCGGGGGTGAGGCCGTGCGAGCGGGCGTCGACCACCGGATCGCCGCCCGCGAGCACCCGCCGCATCACGGCTTCGATCTCCTCGCCGTTCAGCCCCGGCAGCACCTCGGTGACCCGGCGGCCCAGGTGCTCCTCGACCGGGAGCCCGTTCATCCGGGCGAGCGAATCGTTGAGGCGCACGAAGCGCAGGCTCTCGTCGTAGACGGCCATGCCGACGGGCGCCTGGGTGAAGAAGCTGTTCAGCACCGCGAGATCGGCCTCCACCCGGCGCAGCGACCGCACGTCGGAGGCGACGGCGAGCACCAACGGGTGACCGTTGGGGCCGTTCAGCGGATGGGTGCGGAACTCGAGGTTGACCAGGTGCCCGTCCCGGTGTCGCACCGGGAAGACGCCCGACCAGTCCCGTCCGGCGACGATGGACTCGAACAGCGAGAGCACCTGGTCCCGGTTCTCGGGTGTGGTCAGCAGGTCCGCCGCGCGCCGGCCGACGGCTTCGGCGTGGCTCCAGCCCAGCAGCAGCTCCGCGTCGTCGCTCCAGTGCAGGATCGTTCCGTCGTCCAGGATGAGCGCGGTCGCGATCGGTATCGTCATCAGGCCCATGGGACGCGTCTCCACCCCGGCCGCGCGATCGGGGATGAGCCCGCCGCCGCCCGGCTGCGCGCCGCCCTGCTCCTCGGATCGCATCGCCAGGTAACCGCCCAGAAGACAGCCGACCGCGCGCCCGCGCGCCCGCTTGGTGTGCCAGCTGCGCCGGCTGCGCCGTGCAGCTCGCGCCGTGTGGGAACTTCCTCCCCATTCTTCCCGTCCGTTCCTGCCGCCGCTCGCCCAGTGCCCTCCGATCCCTCCGATCGGGACGGAGCCCGCCCGGGGCCCGCCCGGGGCCTGTCCGGGCCAGGCAGGCGGACGCCCCGGGCCGGTCCTGCCGGGTCCCGGGGCGTGCGCCTGCCTCACGGCGCAGCGGTCAGGCCGCGCCCGGGTGCCAGGGCGGCCACTCCCACGGCCGGTCGGCCCAGTGGACGAGCTCCGCGTCGTCCAGATCGAGCTCCGGGTAGAGCTGGTGCACGCGCGGCACGAACTCCTCCCGGGCCAGCGGCTCGAGCTGGCCGCCGCCCATCCGGACCAACCGGTAGCGGTTGTCGGACGCGTACGGCGCGATGTCGACGAGCGGCTGCTGGTCCGCGTGGTGGAAGCTGCCGCCCTCGCTGTCGACCACGTCGGCCCGCGCGTCGTGCGCGGTCGCCATGGGCTGGAGGGCGGGCTTCTTGTGGCGTTGGAGCAGTTTCATCGTGTGTCCACCTCCGTGGTCACGACCCCGGCTGAGCAGTGTGAACGTCCCGCCGGACAACTCCACGGTACGCGCGGCACGGCGGACGCGCGTAGTCGTGCGCGCGGTGGGGAAGTTCTGTGGGGTCATGCCAAGAACGGACACCGACGTCCCTCGGAAGGACCCTTGATGCCGTCCCTGTTCTCGCTTCCGCGCCGGAACCGCACCGCCGCCTCCGCACCCCGCCGCCGCCGTTGGCTCCCGCTCGCCGCCGCCTCCGCGCTCGTGCTGGGCCTGGGCACCACCGCAGCGGCCGACGCCTCGGGCGGCGCGGGCAGCGAGAGCCTCGCCCCGGCCCCGCACGCGGCCACCGCCCACGCCCGTGCCGCCTCCGCAGTCGACCCGTGCGGCTTCGTCGCCTCCGTTCCGGCGGACCGTTTCAAGGGCATCCCCGTCTTCGACGCGCGCAAGGCGGCGCAGCCCTTCTCGGTCAAGCTCCACACCAGCCAGGGCACGATCACCTTCCAGGCGCTGACGGCGGCGGCGCCGTGCACGACCTTCTCGTTCCGCTTCCTGGCCCAGCACGGGTTCTACGACCGGACGCACTGCCACCGCCTGACCACGCAACGGATCTACGTCCTCCAGTGCGGCGACCCGACGGGCACGGGCAGCGGCGCGCCCGGCTACTCCTTCAACGACGAGAACCTGGCCGGGGCGACGTACCCCGCCGGGACCGTGGCGATGGCCAACGCCGGGCCGAACACCAACGGCAGCCAGTTCTTCTTCGTCTGGAAGGACACCAAGCTCTCCCCCGCGTACACGCCCTTCGGGCGCGTGACGTCCGGCATGGACGTCCTCGCCAAGATCGCCGCCGCCGGCGAGGACGACCAGAACGGCCCCGGCGACGGCTTCCCGACGCTCCCGGTCGACATCCGCGGAGCGCAGATCGTACGCGCCTGACCGACCCGGCCTCTCCACCGGCCGCGCGGGCGCGCCACCCGTAGCGCGCCCGCCAACGCGTCCCCTCCCCCGGCCCCGGCCTGCGGCCGACCACCCACACGCGGGGAACGGACGGCGGGACGGCGGGACGGCCGGAACGCCCGGTAGCCGGGGGCCCGACGGCCGCATCGCCGGAGCGCCGCAGGGCCCGGAGGGCCGCACCGCCACAGCGCCGGGGCCGGGACGGCCGAGGGCGGGATGGCCGCATGGCCGCATGGCCGGAGCGCCGGATGGCCCCACGGCCGGAGGGCCGCACCGCACCACGGCCGAGGCCGGGATGGCCGCACGGCCGGATGGCCCGGAGGGCCGCACCGCCTCACGGCCGGGGCCGGGACGGCCGCACGGCCGCATCGCCGCATGGCCGAGGCCATGACGGCCGGAGCGCCGCATGGCCCGGAGGGTCGCATCGCCGCACGGCCGGGGGGCGGCATTCCGGAACGCCCGGTGGCCGGGGGCCCGACGGCCGCATCGCCGGAGCGGCGCAGGGCCCGGAGGGCCTCGCCGCCACACGGCCGGGGCCGGGACGGCCGCAGCGCCGCACGGCCTCACGGCCGGGAGGGCCGCACGGCCGAGGGCGGGATGGCCGCATGGCCGGAGCGCGGGAACGCCGGGGGTGGGAGGGGGGGTCGCGGCAGGGTGAAGAGCTGGGGGCTGGGCGCTAACGCGCCCTCATCTCCCGAAGGAGGAGGCGCAGGGCGCTCGGTACGGAGGGCCGGGCGCCCGCGCGGAGCAGGGCTGCGCCCTTCGCGCGGGCGGCGCGGGCGGTGAGGTCGTCGAGGCCGAGCATGGCGCGGACCATCGGGCGCGTCGCGGGCGGGGGCAGCTCCGCCAGCGCGCGCCCCTCGGCCAGCGACGCCTCGGAGAGATCCAGCAGGTGGGTCAGCAGCGCCCGCACGGCCGGAGTGTCCCGGGCGGCGGCGAGGTCGTCCCGGGTGACGGCGAAAGCCTTCAGCGTCTCCTGAGGGATCATCAGCCGGTCGGCCGCCAGGTCCTCGGCGAGGTCGGTGACGAAGTCGAGCCGCTGGCCGCCGTCGACCCACGCCCGGCACACGGTGCGCATCGTCGGCGTCACCGGTGTCAGCACACTCGCCACGACCAGGACGGCGGGCAGTGAGTACGCGTCGACATACGCCTGGTAGTCCGCCTCCGTCCCGAAGCCGGAGAAGTCGAGGTCGGTCAGGGCGGTGCCCAGGAAGGCCGTGACGTGTTCGCCCAGCGAGGGCAGCCCGGCACAGCTGTGCGCCAACGCCCGCACGAGCGGGTCGTCGGACTTCGGGCCGCCCGCCAGCGCGGCGCGGACCTCCCGGTCCCAGGCCCCGAAGGTCTCGCGGCGGCGGGGCACCGGCTCGGCGGAGTCGAGCAGCTCGTCGGTCCGGTGCATGAACGCCGTCGCCACGACGACGTGCGGCACCAGCTCCGCCGGGACGAGCAGGCGGACGGCGAGGTACGCCTCGGGCTTGTAGCGCAGCACCGCCCCGCGCTGCGCGCCGTAGTCGGCGCGCAGCGCGGGGTCGGCGACGCCTGCGGCGTCGAGTGTGCGGGTCCAGCGGGCGGGCGGACGGAGAAGGCTCACGGGTGATCAGCTT
>NZ_BBPQ01000016.1:32538-56647 GCF_000787855.1 Streptacidiphilus anmyonensis
GCCCACGGCGATCCGGCCGCCCCGCGTGCCCCGCCCGCGCCCGCGTGCCCCCCGCCAGCGCCCGCAGCCCCCTGCCGTCAGCGCCGCAGGCCCGCGGGGGTCCGGGCGAGCAGGCTCTCCAGGGCCACGCCGTCGGGCAGGGTGCCGAAGGCGAGGCCGCGGTCGGGGCCGAGGCGGGAGGCGCAGAAGGCGTCCGCGACGTCGTGCGGGGCGTGGCGGACCAGGAGGGAGCCCTGGAGCACCAGCGCGAGGGACTCGACCAGACGGCGTGCGCCGTACTGGACGTCGCCGGGCGCGGCCGCGGCGGCGGCGGTGAGCTGGGCACGGGCCTGCTCCCATGCGGCGTCGAGGCGGGCGTCGGCGCCCTTCGCCGCCTCGATCTCGGCGGCGAAGGCGTGCACCGCCTCCGGCTCGCGGGCCAGCGCCCGCAGCACGTCGAGGGCCTGGACGTTGCCGGAGCCCTCCCAGATGCCGTTGAGCGGCGCGTCGCGGTAGAGCCGCGGCATCCCTGACGCCTCGTCATAGCCGTTGCCGCCCAGACACTCCAGCGCCTCCGCGACGGCGACCGGCTGACGCTTGCAGACCCAGTACTTGCCGACGGCCGTGGCGAGCCGCAGGAACGCCCGCTCCTGCGCGTCGCCGCGCTGTGCGGCGCGGTCGGTCGCGCCGGCGAGCCGCAGCGCGAGCGTCGTGGCGGCCTCGGACTCCAGCGCGAGGTCGGCGACGACGTTGCGCATCAGTGGCTGGTCGATCAACTTCGCGCCGAAGACCGAGCGGTGGCGCACGTGGTGGTCGACCTGGGCGAGCGCGGCGCGGATGCCGGACGCCGAGCCGAGAACGCAGTCGAGCCGGGTCGCGGCGACCATGCCGATGATGGTCCGCACGCCCTGCCCCTGCGGGCCGACCAGCCAGGCCACCGTGTCGTCGAACTCCGGCTCGCTGCTGGCGTTCGAGCGGTTGCCGAGCTTGTCCTTGAGACGCTGGATCCGGAAGGTGTTGCGGCTGCCGTCCGGGAGCACGCGTGGCACCAGGAAGCAGGAGAGCCCGCCGGGGGCCTGGGCCAGCACCAGGAAGACGTCGTTCATCGGGGCGCTGGTGAACCACTTGTGGCCGCGCAGTCGCCAACTGCCGTCCGCGCTCGGGGCGGCGGTCGTCGTGTTGGCCCGGACGTCGGTGCCGCCCTGCTTCTCCGTCATGCCCATCCCGGCCAGCAGGCCGCGCTTGCCCAAGGGGGCGGAAAGGCCCGGGTCGTAGACCCGGCTGGTCAGCAACGGCTCGTACTGTGCCGCGAGTTCGGGCTGGGACCGCAGCGCGGGGACGACGGCGTAGGTCATCGAGACCGGGCAGCCGTGGCCGGACTCGGGCGTGCTCCACACCATGAAGCCCGCCGCGCGCGCCACATGGGCGCCGGGCCGGGGGTCGGCCCACGGCGCGCCCGCGAGGCCCTCGCGCACGGCGACGTCCATCAGCCGGTGGTAGGCGGGGTGGAACTCGACCTCGTCGACGCGGTGGCCGTACCGGTCGTGGGTGCGCAGCTCCGGCTCGTGGCGGTTGGCCTGGTCGGCCCAGTGCTGGACCTCCTCGCTGCCGGCCAGGAGCCCGACCCGGTGCAGGTCGTCCTCGTACCACCCGGCGCCCTCGCGGTGCAGGCCCTCCAGCAGCACCGGGTCGGCGGCGACGTCGTGACCGGCCAGCGGCGGGGGCTGGTTGGTCACCTCGTGGGTGCGGGCGAGGGGTTCGCTGCGCGGCGTGTCAGCGGTCATCGTTGCCTCCTGGGCGTGCCGTTCCTTTGACGGTTCCTGCTCCGGCGCAGCGCAGCGCCATGGCGGTCAGTTCGGCGAGCAGCGCCTCCGCGGCGGCGTCGCCGCTCGGGACGGCGAGCGGGTCGACCAGCACCTCGCCGACCGCGCCGGTCAGCGCGGCGGCGGTCACCTCGGGGTCCTGCGGCGGCAGCAGCCCGGCGGCCGTGCCCTCACGCACGACCTCAGCGAAGAGGGCGCGGTAGCGGCGGCGGAACTCCAGCCGCTCCGCGCAGACCGCCTCGTCGGCGGGTGCGGCGAGCAGCGCGTAGGCGAGCCCGCGCCGCTCGAAGGCGCGCCGCGCGAAGACCTCGACGCCGCAGGCCAGCCGGGCGACGGCGTCTCCCGCGCCGTCGCGGAGCACCGCGCCGAGCACCTCGACCTCGCGCCCGGCCGCACGTCGGAACACCTCGACCGCGAGCGCGGTCTTCGAGGCGAAGTGCTGGTACACCGACCCGGCGGACATCCCCGCGGCGGCGGCGACCGCGCCGACCGACGCGCCGGCCCACCCCACCTCGGCGACGACGGCCGTCGCCTCGGTGACGAGCCGCTCGCGCGCGGCGTCGAGCCGCATCCGCACGGCAGGGGTCTCCCGGTAGGCCATACAAGAAGTGAACCACGGTTCAGACCTTGCTGGCGAGGGGTCGCGCGCGCATCCGGCCGGACACCGGGCCACGCTCCTTCCGCACTCCTTCGCGCTCCGGCCGCGCCGGGAACTCACCCGCGTTGAATGGGCGGGGTCACATCTCGGTGGGGGGAACACAGTGGCTGAATCCCGGCGTGGCGGGCGATCGTTCCTGCGCGAGTCCGTCGTCGTCATCGTCGCCGCGGTCGTCATCGCGGTGCTGGTGAAGACCTTCTTCTTCCAGGCCTTCTCGATCCCCTCGGGGTCGATGAACAGCACCCTGATCAAGGGCGACCGCGTGCTCGTGGACAAGTTCAGCCCGTGGTTCGGGTCCACGCCCGCCCGCGGGGACGTGGTGGTGTTCAAGGACCCGGGGCACTGGCTCGACGGCACCGCCGAGGCGCCGGCCCCGCACAGCGGCTTCGGGTACGACGTGCAGAACGCGCTCAGCGACATCGGGCTGATGCCCTCCGCCGACGAGAGCTACCTGATCAAGCGGGTGATCGCGGTCGCCGGTGACACCGTCGACTGCCGGGCGGGCCAGCCGCTGCGGGTGAACGGCGTCGTCCTGCACGAGCCCTACCTCTACCCGGGCGCGACACCGTGCGACGACGACGCGGTCGGCACCGTCGTGGTGCCCAAGGGCGACCTGTGGGTGATGGGCGACCACCGCGACGACTCGGCGGACTCGCGCACGCAGCGTCTGCGCGGCAACGGCGGCGGCTTCGTGCCCGTCTCGGACGTGGTCGGCCGCGCCGACGTCGTGGTGTGGCCGCTCGGCCACTGGGCCGCCCTGGCCGAACCGGACACCTTCCACCAGTCGGGGCTGTCGCAACCGGGCGACGGGATCGCGGAGCCCCTCGCGATCGGCGCGCTCGCCGCGCTGACCCTCGCCGCCCTGCTCCTGCTGCGCCGCCGTCGGCGCAGCCGCCGCCTGCGCGGCTTCTGACCGCCTATCCGAGCCGCGAGCCCGGCGCGCCCAGCAGGTGGACGTGGCGGCCCGCCGCGTCCACCTCGCCGGTCTCGTGCAGGCCGAGGCGCGCCGCGAGCCGGCGCGAGGGCAGATTGCCCGCGCGGATGACCGCGCAGACGGGCAGGTCGGCACGGAGCGTGCGGACGTGGTCGAGTGCCGCGCCGGTCGCCTCCGCGGCCAGGCCGCGCCCCCAGACCGCGGGCCGGAACCGGTAGTACAGGTTGCGCACGGGGACCTCGACCCCACCGGGCAGCGCGGTGGTGGAGACCTTGAGGCCGGCGACGCCGAGCAGCTCCCCCGGCGCCTCGTCGGCGAACACGCAGAAGTAGCCGAAGCCGTCCCGTTCCCAGTTCGCGTGCCACGCGGCGAGCCAGCGCTCGCACGTCTCCGGGGAGGTGGGGCCGTCGGGGTTGTGGCGGTTGGTCTCCGGATCGCCGTGGAGGGCCGTGACGGCGGCGAGATCCTCGGGAGCAGGACGTAGCAGTCGCAGGCGGTCGGTGCGCAGCACCGTGGGGCGTGGGCTCATCCGAGGAAGCCTACGATGGTGGTGACTGCTGGCCGTGCACCACAGGAGGCCGCAAGATGACCACAGCCCAGGAGATCATGCACCCCGGCGCCCAGTGCGTCACCGAGCACGAGTCGCTGGCCACGGCGGCCAAGCTCATGCGGGACCGCGGTGTGGGCGCCCTGCCCATCTGCGGCGAGAACGACAAGCTGCTCGGCATCATCACCGACCGCGACATCGTGGTGAAGTGCATCGCGGCCGGCCTGGACCCGTCCGCCACCACGGCGGGCGAGATGGCCGAGGGCCGCCCGCTCACCATCGAGGGCGAGGACGACATCGAACAGGTGCTGCGGGTGATGGAGCAGTACCGGGTCCGGCGGCTGCCGGTGATCGACCACCCCGACCACAAGCTGATCGGCATGATCAGCGAGGCGGACGTGGCGCGCCACATGCCGCAGGCGCGCGTCGCGGAGTTCGTCTCGGCGATCTGCGCGGAGGACGAGGCGTAAGCGCCGCCACGACGACATCCCCTCTCGTCACTTGCGGTGACGGCCGACTCGGTGCGCGGTGGCGGCTCCTGACGGGTCGACGGAACCTGGTGGGGCACACCGGCGCGGGGCCGCTGCGGACGACGAGGGAGCCTGACGATGGCGGATGTCGACGTACTCGTGGTGGGCGCCGGCCCCGTGGGCCTGACGGCGGCTGCCGAGCTGCGGCGACACGGAGTGGACTGCCGCATCGTCGACCGGCTCGCCGTCCCCGTCCCGTACGCCAAGGCCATCGGCGTCCAGCCCCGGACGCTGGAGGTGTGGGACGCGATGGGCCTGGTCCGCGGAGTGCTGGACGAGGCGGTGCCGCACCTGGGCCAGCTGGTCTTCATCGACGGCAAGCCGGGCCCCCGGGTCGAGCTGGCTCTGCCGCCCGACGTCCCCTACCCCTTCGCGACGCTTCCCCAGTGCGCGACCGAGCGGCTGCTCGCCGAGCATCTGGCGCGCTTCGGAACGGAGGTGGAGCGGCCGACCGAGCTCCGCTCGGTGGAGACGCACCCGGACGAGGTCGAGGCCGTCCTCGCCCACGCCGACGGCCGGACCGAGCGGCTGCGCGCCCGGTACGTCGTGGGCTGCGACGGCGCGCGCAGCGTCGTCCGCAAGGCGGCGGGGCTGAGCTTCGACGGCGACGCCTTCCCTCAGCAGCACATGGTCGGCGATGTCGAGGTCGACTGGGACGTGCCCTCCGGCTACAGCGTGCGGTCCGTGCACCTGGACACCGACGGGGCGATGGACGACATGCTCGTCTGCATCCCGCTGCCGGGGAGGCGGCGCTACTGGCTGTCGATGCTGCGCCCCTCCGCCGAGGCCGAGGGCGACGGCGGCTCGAACGCGCGGGACGGGATCATCCACGGTCTGGGAGACGGTCGCGGACCGGACCTCGGGCAGATCCAGGCCGTACTCGACCGGCTGTCCCCGGAGCCGACCACGGCTTCCACGCTGCGCTGGTCGTCCACTGTCCGGATCGGCCACCGCCTGGTGAACCGCTACCGCAGCGGCCGGATCTTCGTCGCCGGGGACGCCGCGCACATCCACCCGCCGGTCGGCGGACAGGGTCTGAACACCGGCGTGCAGGACGCCTACAACCTCGCCTGGAAGCTGGCCCTGGCCGTGCGCGGGCTGGCCACGGAGGAGGTGCTGGACAGCTATCACGCCGAACGCCACCCGGTCGGGAGGGAGGTGGTCGACCGCACCGTGCGTCACGCCCGCTCCGGTCTCGGCGGCCCCGGGGACGACGCCGAGACGGTGCTGCGGCGCCAGGCCCAGCTGCTGGTCGCCTACCCGGACAGCCCCTTGATCCAGCCGCACCCGGCGGACCGCACGCCCCCGCCCGGTCCCGCCCCCGGCGAGCGGGCGCCGGACTGCCACGGCCTCGTCGGTGACCTCGCCACCTACCCGCACCGGCTGTTCGACCTGCTGCGCACCCCGCGGCACGTGCTGCTGCTGTTCGCGGGCCCGGAGCACGCCTCGGGCGACGCCGCCGACCGGCTCGCGGCCTGCGCCGCCGAGGCGCGCCGCGCGGCCCACGGCCTGCTCGACGCCTACCTGGTCACCGCGGCGGAGGTGCCGGAGGACGCCCGCCCGGTGGGCCTGCGTCCGCCACGGGTGCGCGACGTGGCGGGCGGGTTCCAAGACGCGTACGCGCCGCGTGACGGCGAGGCGCTGCTGGTCCGCCCGGACGGCTACCTCTCCGGACGCTTCCACCCGGCCGTCCCGGAACGCCTCGCGGCGCACCTGCGCCGAACCTTCGCCTGATCCGGCGCGTCCCTCCGCGTCGCTCCCCGTCCCTCCGCGTCCCCGGACGACAAAGAGGCAGGGCCCGTCCGATCGGACGGGCCCTGCCTCAGGTTGGTGCGCTGTCGGCTCGATCAGTACCAGCCGTGGGTCTGCCAGAACGACCAGGCGGCGTTCGGGCTGCCGTAGGTGGAGTTCATGTAGCTCAGCGCCCACTTGATCTGGGTGGTCGCGTTGGTCTGCCAGTCGGCGCCGACGGACGCCATCTTGTTGCCCGGCAGGGCCTGACCCAGGCCGTAGGCGCCGGAGGACGCGTTGGTCGCGGTGACGTTCCAGCCGCTCTCGTGGGAGATGATCTGGTCGAAGGAGGCGAGCTGGTTGGCCGGCACGATCGACGCGGCGAGCGACTGCGCCTCGGTCGGCGCGATGGCCGTGGCGGCGTGGGCGGCACCGCCGACGCCCATGACGGCGGCGGAGGCGAGGATGCCGGCGCCGGCGATCGAGGCGGACAGGGTGCGCAGCGAACGAATCTTGAAAGCCATGCGGAAGCAGAACCTCTTTGCTAGGGGGTAGGGCGTCAGGCACCCGATCGCTCGGGGCTCCGGGGGCTTGCGCCCAGCCGGTGCGGCCTGACATCAACCACCCTGCGGGAACTGGCCCAAAAGGCGCAAGGGGCCCTATTACGACCCCCGATAGTGGACAAATCGGACTTATCGGCATGCTGACGCTTAGTCCGACGGGCGAGGTCTCCTATTCCCGCTAGTAGGCCCGGATTCCGTGTGGCCCAGCTCACGCCCGGTCTCGCGCTCCGCTGTCGCCCCACCACGTTCCGTTGCCGGAAATGGCATGCGAAAAGGGGTGCGAGGCCGTGGCCGCGCACCCCTTTCGGAGCACGAAGAGCTGCTCGGAGCCGCTCGGGACTACTCCGCGACGGCCTTCTGCAGGGCCTCGACGCGGTCGGTGCGCTCCCAGGTGAAGTCCGGCAGCTCACGGCCGAAGTGGCCGTAGGCGGCGGTCTGGGAGTAGATCGGGCGGAGCAGGTCCAGGTCGCGGATGATGGCGGCCGGACGCAGGTCGAAGACCTTGGTCACGGCGGCCTGGATCTTCAGGACCGGGACGGTCTCGGTACCGAAGGTCTCCACGAACAGGCCGACCGGCTCGGCCTTGCCGATGGCGTAGGCGACCTGGACCTCGGCGCGCTTGGCCAGACCGGCCGCGACGATGTTCTTGGCGACCCAGCGCATCGCGTACGCGGCGGAGCGGTCGACCTTGGACGGGTCCTTGCCGGAGAAGGCGCCGCCGCCGTGGCGGGCCATGCCGCCGTAGGTGTCGATGATGATCTTGCGGCCGGTCAGGCCGGCGTCGCCCATCGGGCCGCCGATCTCGAAACGCCCGGTCGGGTTGACCAGCAGCCGGTAGCTCTCGGTGCTGAGCTCGATGCCACGCTCGGCCAGCGCCTTCAGCTCCGGCTCGACGACGAACTCCCGGATGTCCGGCGTCAGCAGCGAGTCGAGGTCGATGTCCGAGGCGTGCTGCGAGGAGACGACCACGGTGTCGAGGCGGACCGCCTTGTCGCCGTCGTACTCGATGGTGACCTGCGTCTTGCCGTCCGGGCGCAGGTAGGGGATGGTGCCGTTCTTGCGGACCTCGGACAGGCGGGCCGACAGCCGGTGGGCCAGGTAGATCGGCAGCGGCATCAGCTCGGGCGTGTCGTCGCACGCGTAGCCGAACATCAGGCCCTGGTCGCCGGCGCCCTGCTTGTCCAGCTCGTCCTCGTCGCCCTCGACGCGGTTCTCGTACGCGGAGTCGACACCCTGGGCGATGTCCGGGGACTGCGCGCCGATCGAGACCGAGACGCCGCAGGAGGCGCCGTCGAAGCCCTTCTTGGAGGAGTCGTAACCGATCTCCAGGATCTTGTCGCGCACCAGCTGGGCGATCGGCGCGTAGGCGGTCGTGGTGACCTCGCCGGCGACGTGCACCTGGCCGGTGGTGATCAGGGTCTCTACGGCGACGCGCGAGGACGGGTCGTCCTTCAGCAGGGCGTCGAGGATGGTGTCGCTGATCTGGTCAGCGATCTTGTCCGGGTGACCCTCGGTCACAGACTCGGAAGTGAACAGGCGGCGAGACACAGCGCTCCCTGGGTTGCAGCGGCTGCTGACTGAACCGGTCGGGCGGGATTGCCCGGCGGTCCGGAAAGACGTGGAGAACTACTGACCGGAGTGTAACGAACGGACCGCGATTTGCGTCCACCCGATCTCATGTTGTGGATCACCTTTCGGGCACCGGCCCGTCCCGCAGGCCCCACCACCTGCTCTGATCAGGCGAGTCGCGCGGCCACCAGATCCCACAGGAGGTCGGCCAGGGCCGCTTTCGGCCCGTACGGAACCGGCGTTTCCGAACCGTCGGAGCCCAGTACCACGGCCTCGTTGTTGGCACTGCCGAAGGCGCGGTCCTCGCCCACTTCGTTGACGACCAAAAGATCGCACTTCTTACGGGCGAGCTTGGCGCGGCCGTTGACGAGCGCGTTGTCGGTCTCGGCGGCGAAGCCCACCACCACCTGTCCCGGACGCAGGCGTTCGGCCGAGATCTCGGCCAGCACGTCGGGGTTGCGGACCAGTTCGACCGGGGCCGGCTCGACGCCCTCGACCTTCTTGATCTTCTGTGCGGCGAAGGTGGCGGGCCGGAAGTCGGCGACGGCCGCCGCCATGACGACCGCGTCGGCGGTCCAGGCCGCGCCCAGCACGGCCTGCCGCAACTCCAGCGCGGTGCCGACGCGGACCACGTCCACCCCGGCCGGGTCCGGCAGTTCGGTGTTGGCGGCGATCAGCGTCACCTTGGCCCCGCGCGCGGCGGCGACGGCGGCGATCGCGTAGCCCTGGCGGCCGGAGGAGATGTTGCCGAGGAACCGCACCGGGTCGAGCGGTTCACGCGTGCCGCCGGCGGAGACCACCACGTGACGGCCGGCCAGGTCCGCGGCCGTCGCCCCGGGACCCCGGTCCAGCACGCGGCGGCACAGGTCGAAGATCGCCTCCGGCTCCGGGAAGCGGCCCTTTCCGGTGTCCACGCCGGTCAGCCGACCCACGGAGGGCTCGATCACGATCGCACCGCGACGACGCAGCGTGGCGACGTTCTCCTGGGTGGCCGGGTGCTCCCACATCTCGGTGTGCATGGCCGGGGCGAAGACGACCGGACAGCGGGCGGTGAGCAGGGTGTTGGTCAGCAGGTCGTCGGCGAGGCCGTGCGCGGCCTTCGCGAGGATGTCGGCGGTGGCGGGGGCGACGACCAGCAGGTCGGCGTTCTGCCCGATCCGCACGTGCGGGACCTCGTGGACGGTCTCCCACACCTCGGTCGACACCGGCTGCCCCGACAGGGCGGACCAGGTGGCCGCGCCGACGAAGTGCAGCGCCGAGTCGGTCGGCACCACGCGGACCGCGTGCCCGGACTCCGTGAAGCGCCGCAGCAGCTCGCACGCCTTGTAGGCGGCGATCCCGCCGCTGACCCCGAGGACCACGTTCTTACCGGACACCCCGACCCACTCCGATCACAGCCGAAACAACAGATCGCCGCGGACCGCCGGGTTGATCCGACGTTCCGCGGCGATCCAAGCCCTGGGCCCGGCTCCGACTACTGCGGCGCCTCGACGGCCTCGGCGGTGAGCATACCGGCGTTGATCTCGCGCAGCGCGATCGACAGCGGCTTCTCGTGCACGTGGGTGTCGACGAGCGGGCCGACGTACTCCAGCAGGCCCTCGCCGAGCTGCGAGTAGTAGGCGTTGATCTGGCGCGCGCGCTTGGCCGCGTAGATCACCAGGCTGTACTTGGAGTCGGTGGCCTCGAGCAGCTCATCGATCGGCGGGTTGATGATGCCTTCGGGCGCTGTCATCGAAGAGGACACGCGGGAACCTTCCGAACGAAAGAAGAAAGAAAAAAGATCACACTACGCTCATCAAGGCTAGCAGCTCGGCCGCTACATCCTCGACGGAGGTGTTGACAAGGGTCGTGTCGAACTCGCTCTCGGCCGCGAGCTCCACCCGGGCCGTGGCCAACCGCTCCTCGATGACCTCGGGGGATTCGGTGCCGCGGCCGGTGAGGCGGCGGACCAGCTCCTCCCAGGACGGGGGCGCGAGAAAGACGAGCTGCGCCTCCGGCATGGACTCGCGCACCTGGCGCGCGCCCTGGAGGTCGATCTCCAGCAGCACGGGTTCGCCGGACTCCAGGCGGCGCAGCACCTCCATCCGGGGCGTGCCGTAGCGGTTGCCGGCGAAGGTCGCCCACTCCAGCAGCTCGCCGTTGGCGATCAGCTTGTCGAAGTGGTCGTCGTCGACGAAGTGGTACTGGACGCCGTTCTTCTCCCCGGGCCGCGGCCTGCGGGTGGTGCAGGAGACGGAGAGCCAGACCTCCGGGTGTGCCTTGCGCATATGAGCGACGACCGTGCTCTTGCCGACCCCGGAGGGGCCGGAGAGCACGGTCAGCCGCGGACGTTCACTCATGCACCGATTATCCAGGAACCGCGAGGGTTCTCGAACCACCGGGCCGCAGGAGCGAGCGGGGTCAGGAGGCAGCGCCGCCGAACTCGCGCTCCAGCGAGGCGATCTGGTTCGTTCCGAGACCGCGGACCCGGCGCGACTCGGAGATGCCGAGACGCTCCATGATCTGCTTCGCCCGGACCTTGCCGACGCCCGGGAGCGACTCCAGCAGGGCGGAGACCTTCATCTTGCCGATGACGTCGTTCTCCTGGCCCGCCTTGATGACCTCGTGCAGGGAGGCGCCGCTGTGCTTGAGCCGGTTCTTGATCTCGGCGCGCTCCCGGCGAGCCTCAGCTGCCTTGGCGAGCGCAGCCGTGCGCTGCTCAGGGGTAAGGGGCGGAAGTGCCACGCCGTTCACCTCAGTACTTCGAATGAATGGAACAGGACTTTGTGCAGGTCGGTGGGGGAAGGGCCCTTCCCTCACTGCCTATGGCCGGACCCTACCGCTGTTCAGGCCTTCCGTCAGGGAAAAGAGCAGAAAAGTCCTGCTCAGGACCGCTTCCAAGGCGATCGGGACGGATTTTTCGGTACAAAACGGAACGGTCGGCGAAGACGCAGCTCAGCGCCCTCACCGGCCGTTCACGACATCTTCACGCCTGGACGGCCGCCCGGATCTCCTCGACGAAGCGCTCCGCGGCGTCCCGCAGCCCCTGCACGGAGGGGCCGTGCTTGAGCACGTCCCGGGACACGCTCGGCACCACGTTCGGCGCGGCCGCACCGAAGACGAGCGGAATGTCCGCCATGGTCGCGCCCTGGGCGCCGACGCCCGGAGCCAGCAGCGGACCGTTGATCACCAGGTCCGCCTCGTCCACGTCGCTCAGCGTGGCGCCGACCACCGCGCCGAAGGATCCGAGCGGCTCGGCGCCGGCGTTCTCGGCGGCCAGCTGGGCCAGGATCGACTGCGCGACCGTGCGGCCTCCCGCGCCGACCGCGCGCTGGACCGAGGCGCCCTCCGGGTTGGACGTCAGCGCCAGGGCGAACAGGCCGGAGCCGCTCTTGCGGGCCAGGTCCACGGCGGGCTGGAGGGAGCCGAAGCCGAGGTAGGGCGAGACGGTCAGCGCGTCGGAGAAGAGCGGGCTGGACTCGGAGAGGAACGCCTCCGCGTAGGCGGCCATGGTCGAGCCGATGTCGCCGCGCTTGGCGTCCATCACCACCAGCGCACCGGCCGCGCGCGCCTCGGCGACGCTCCGCTCCAGCACGGCGACGCCGCGGCTGCCGAACCGCTCGAAGAAGGCCGCCTGCGGCTTCAGTACCGCGACACGGTCGGCCAGCGCCTCGACGACGGTCCGCGAGAAGCGCTCCAGACCGTCGACGTCGTCGCCGAGACCCCAGGCGCTGAGCAGCGCCGCGTGCGGGTCGATGCCGACGCACAGCTGGCCGCGGTCGTCCATGGCCTGGCGCAGCCGGGCTCCGAAGGGGGCGGTCATTCTCGGTGTTCCTCTTCTCGGTGTTCTCAGTGGTGATGGGCCAGGCCGACGGCGTCCGTCAGCTTGGCGAAGCCGCGCGCGGCGAGAGCCTCGCGCAGCTCGTCCAGGACGCGCAGCGGCGCCGTGGGGTCGTTGAAGATCGCGGTGCCCACGGCCACGCCGGAGGCGCCCGCGAGGACGAACTCCAGCGCGTCGCGGCCGGTGCGGATGCCGCCCATGCCGAGGATCGGCACCGCGGCGCACTCCCCCGCCCGCATCGCGGCGTGCACCGCGTAGACGCAGCCGACCGCGACCGGCCTGATCGCCGGGCCGGAGAGCCCGCCGACGACGCCGGCCAGGTGCGGCCGCAGGGTGTCGGTGTCGATGACGACGCCGGGCAGGGTGTTGATCATCGACAGTCCGTCGGCGCCCGCGCGGACGCACGCCTTGGCGACGTCGGTGATGGAGGTGACGTCGGGAGCCAGCTTGGCGTAGACGGGCAGTGTCGGCTCGGCGACCTCGCGCACGGCCTGCACCACGTCGTGGGCGGTGGCGGGGTTGGCGGCGAAGACCAGGCCGCTGTTGTCGGCGTTCGGACAGGAGAGGTTGACCTCCAGCCCGACCACGCCCGGCTGCCCGTTCAGCGCCCGCGCGCACGCGGCGAAGTCCTCGACGCGCTCCCCGGCGACGGACACCAGCACCCGCGCGCCGCGCTCGGCCAGCCAGGGCAGCTCGTTGGCGACGAAGTGCTCGATCCCGGAACCCTGGAGGCCGATGCCGTTCAGCATCCCGCTCGGCGTCTCCGCCATCCGGGGCGTGGGCCGCCCGGAGCGCGGGGCAGGCATGATCGTCTTGGTGGTGATCGAGCCGAGCTCCGCCAGCGGCAGGAACTTGGCCAGCTCCCGCCCGTAGCCGGCGCAGCCGGACGCGGTGGTCACCGGGTTCGGCAGGGTGCCGCCGCCGAACGGCGCGGTCAGGTCGACGGACTCGGAGGGCACGCCCGTGCCCCCGGTGCTCGCGGCGGCGGTGTTCACGAAGACGGTCCTGTCAGCGCCGGTCATCTCAGCACCCTCCCATCGCCGCGGCGCCCTCGAGGTCCGGCGGGACCGCGCCGATGTCCTCCCAGCGCACCCGCGAACCGTCGAGGCAGGGCCCGTCCACGCAGGAGCGCACCAGCCGGCTGACCCCGTCCTCGCCGACGACCGGCAGCACGCAGCTCATGCAGACGCCGACGCCGCAGGCCATCGTCTGCTCGACGGCGGTGAAGCAGCGCACGCCCTCGCGTGCGCAGACCTCGGCGACGGCCCGCAGCATGCCCGTCGGCCCGGAGGCGTAGACGACGCGCGCCTCTATGGCGCGCATCGCCTCGGTGAGCGGGAGGGTGATCTGCCCGCGTATCCCGTAGCTGCCGTCCTCGGTGGTCACCAGCACGTCGGGGGTGAACGCCCTGGCCTGCTCGACGCCGAAGAGTCGGTCGGCTGTCGACGCGCCGAGGATGAAGCCGACGGAGCCGCCCTGCTCGGTGATCCGCTCCGCGAGGCCGAACAGCGGCACGCCTCCGTAGCCGCCGGCCACCATCAGCGCGGACGCGGGCCCCGTCGGGATCGGGAAGGCGTTCCCGAGCGGCGCGACCACGTCCACGACGTCGCCGACGCGCTGCCGCGCAAGCGCCCTGGTGCCGCGCCCGGCCTCGGCGAAGACCACCTCGACGGTGGCCTCCGCCGGGTCGGCGCGGTGGACGAAGAAGGGCCGGCGCAGCAGCAGCGACCCGTCGGCGCGGTCCACCGCGAGCGCGGCGAAGTGACCGGGCAGCACGCGCTCCGCGATCCCCTCGGCCCGCAGCACGAGCCGGTGGTAGGCACCCACCGGCGAGAGCTCGACGATCTCGGCCTGCCGTTGCACCGGGTGCGCCATCGTGCCTGCTCGCCTCTCAGTCGGAGCCCGTCGGATCGGTCAGCGGCGGGCGGCGGCGCCGACCGCGTCCCCCAGGGTCGCATACGGACTCGCGGCCAGCAGCGCCGAAAGCCCCTTGTGGATGCGACGGCACCAGAACGGGCCCTCGTAGATGAAGGCCGAGTAGCCCTGGACCAGCGACGCCCCGGCGAGGATGCGCTGCCACGCGTCCTCGGCGGTCTCGATCCCGCCGACGGCGACCAGCGTGATCCGGCCCTCGGAGCGGGCGTACAGACGCTCCAGCACCTCGCTCGCACGTGCCTTGAGGGGCGCACCGGAGAGGCCGCCGGCGCCGATGCCCTCCACCTTCGCGGCGTCGGCGCGCAGGCCCTCGCGGCCGATGGTGGTGTTGGTGGCGATGATGCCGTCGAGCTGGAGCTCCAGCGCCAGGTCGGCGACGGCGTCGACGTCGGCGTCCGCGAGGTCCGGCGCGATCTTCACCAGCAGCGGGACGTGCCCGGTGGCGGTGGCGTCGAGGGTCTCCCGAACGGCCGTCAGCAGCGGCCGCAGCTGGTCCACGGCCTGCAGGTTGCGCAGGCCGGGGGTGTTCGGCGAGCTGACGTTGACGACGAAGTAGTCGGCGTGGCGGGCGAGCCGCTCGGTCGAGGTGACGTAGTCGCCGACGGCCTCGGCCTCGGGCACGACCTTGGTCTTGCCGATGTTGACGCCGACGACGGCCTTCGAGCTCTTCGGCCGCCGGGCGAGGCGCGCCGCGACGGCGGCGGAGCCCTCGTTGTTGAAGCCCATCCGGTTGATCAGCGCGCGGTCCTCGATCAGCCGGAACAGCCGCGGGGTGGGGTTCCCCGGCTGCGCCTGCGCGGTGACGGTCCCGATCTCGACGTAGTCGAACCCGAGCATCGTCAGCCCGTCGATCCCCACCGCGTTCTTGTCGAACCCGGCGGCAAGCCCGAAGGGGCCGGGAAGGTCCAGGCCCAGCGCCTTGGTGCGGAGCTTGGGGTCGCGCGGCGCGAGCACGCCCGCGACGAGGTTCCGCAGCCCGGGGATGGACGAGGCGAGACGGATCCAGAAGAAGGCCAGGTGATGGGCCTTCTCCGGGTCCAGCCGCTTGAAGACGAGGTTGAAGAAGAGCTTGTACAAAGAATCCTGGCCTTAGGTTGCAACCACCTGGGGGCGCGGGGAACTGCGCGAGAACCGGCTACGGTCCGCACACGCTCCCCGCGCCCCCACCCCTTACCGCGAAGCGTTGAGCGCAGCGGCGTGCTCCTGCAGCGACCGCACGCCCACATCCCCGCTGCGCAGCGCGTCGATGCCCTGCACCGCCGCGCCCATCGCCTGGACCGTCGTCAGGCACGGCACCGACCGCGCGACAGCCGCCGTGCGGATCTCGTAGCCGTCGAGGCGGGAGCCGGTGCCGAACGGGGTGTTGATGATCAGGTCGATCTCCCCGTCGTGGATCATCTGGACGATCGTCCGCTGGCCCTCGGGGCCCTCCCCCTCGCTGTGCTTGCGCACGACCGTGGCGTCGATGCCGTTGCGGTGCAGCACCTCCGCCGTGCCGCTGGTGGCGAGGATCTCGAAGCCGAGGCCGACCAGGGCGCGCGCCGGGAACACCAGGTTGCGCTTGTCACGGTTGGCCACCGAGACGAAGACCCGGCCGGTCTTCGGCAGCGCGCCGTACGCGCCCGCCTGCGACTTGGCGTAGGCCGTGCCGAAGACGGCGTCGATGCCCATGACCTCGCCGGTCGAGCGCATCTCCGGGCCCAGCACCGTGTCGACGCCGCGCCCGTGGATGTCGCGGAAACGCGACCACGGCAGCACGGCCTCCTTGACGGCGACCGGCGCGTCCAGCGGCAGCGTGCCGCCGTCGCCCTCCTTGGGCAGCAGGCCCTCGCCGCGCAGGTCCGCGATGGACGCGCCCAGCGAGATCCGGGCCGCCGCCTTGGCCAGCGGCACGGCCGTCGCCTTGGAGGTGAACGGCACGGTCCGGGAGGCGCGCGGGTTGGCCTCCAGGACGTACAGGATGTCCCCGGCCATGGCGAACTGGATGTTGATCAGGCCGCGGACGCCCACGCCGCGGGCGATGGCCTCGGTGGCCGCGCGCAGGCGCTTGATGTCGTAGCCGCCGAGCGTGATCGGCGGCAGCGCGCAGGCGCTGTCGCCGGAGTGGATGCCGGCCTCCTCGATGTGCTCCATCACGCCGCCGAGGTAGAGCTCCTCGCCGTCGAAGAGGGCGTCGACGTCGATCTCGATCGCGTCGTCGAGGAAGCGGTCGATCAGCACCGGGTGCTCGGAGATCAGGCCCGCGTGGCGCTTGAGGTAGTCGGCCAGCGAGGGCTCGTCGTAGACGATCTCCATGCCGCGGCCGCCCAGCACGTAGGACGGGCGGGCCAGGACCGGGTAGCCGATCTCGTCGGCGATCCGCTTGGCCTCGTCGAAGGAGAAGGCGGTGCCGTGCTTCGGCGCGGGCAGCCCGGCCTCCACCAGCACCCGGCCGAACGCGCCGCGCTCCTCGGCGAGGTGGATCGCCTCGGGCGAGGTGCCGACGATGGTCACGCCGTTGTCCTTGAGCGCCTGCGCGAGACCCAGCGGGGTCTGGCCGCCCAGCTGGACCAGGACGCCCGCGACCGGACCGGCCTGCTCCTCGGCATGGACGATCTCCAGCACGTCCTCGAGCGTCAGCGGCTCGAAGTACAGGCGGTCGGAGGTGTCGTAGTCGGTGGAGACGGTCTCCGGGTTGCAGTTGACCATCACGGTCTCGTAGCCCGCCTCGCTGAGCGCGAAGGAGGCGTGGACGCAGGAGTAGTCGAACTCGATGCCCTGGCCGATGCGGTTCGGGCCGGAGCCCAGGATGATCACGGCGGGCTTGGTGCGCGGCGCGACCTCGGTCTCCTCGTCGTAGGACGAGTAGAAGTACGGGGTCTTCGCGGCGAACTCGGCGGCGCAGGTGTCGACGGTCTTGTAGACCGGGCGGATGCCCAGCGCGTGCCGGACCTCGCGGACGACGTCGGCGCGCAGGCCGCGGATCTCGGCGATCTGCTGGTCGGAGAAGCCGTGCCGCTTGGCGTGGCGCAGCAGCTCCGGGTCGAGCTTGTCGGCCTCGGCGAGCTCCTCGGCGAGCTCGTGGATCAGGTAGAGCTGGTCGACGAACCACGGGTCGATCTTGGTGGACTCGAAGACCTCCTCCGGCGTGGCGCCGGCGCGGATCGCGTCCATGACCGTGTTGATCCGGCCGTCGGTCGGGATCGCGGCCTTGGCCAGCAGCTCCGCCTTGTCGCCGACCTCGGAGACGAAGTCGAACTGGCTGCCCTTCTTCTCCAGCGAGCGCAGCGCCTTGTTGAGCGCCTCGGGGAAGTTGCGGCCGAGCGCCATGGCCTCGCCGACCGACTTCATGGTCGTCGTCAGCGTGGCGTCGGCGGCCGGGAACTTCTCGAAGGCGAAGCGCGGGACCTTGACCACGACGTAGTCGAGGGTGGGCTCGAAGGAGGCCGGGGTCTCCTCGGTGATGTCGTTCGGGATCTCGTCGAGGGTGTAGCCGACGGCGAGCTTGGCGGCGATCTTGGCGATCGGGAAGCCGGTGGCCTTCGAGGCGAGCGCGGAGGAGCGCGAGACGCGCGGGTTCATCTCGATGACGATGACCCGGCCGTCCTCGGGGTTGACCGCGAACTGGATGTTGCAGCCGCCGGTGTCGACGCCGACCTCGCGGATGACCTCGATGCCGATGTCGCGCAGGATCTGGTACTCGCGGTCGGTCAGCGTCATCGCCGGCGCGACGGTGATCGAGTCGCCGGTGTGCACGCCCATCGGGTCGAAGTTCTCGATGGAGCAGACGACCACGACGTTGTCGTGCTTGTCGCGCATCAGCTCCAGCTCGTACTCCTTCCAGCCGAGGATGGACTCCTCCAGGAGCACCTCGGTGGTCGGCGAGAGGGTCAGGCCCTGGCCGGCGATGCGGCGCAGGTCCTCCTCGTCGTGGGCGAAGCCGGAGCCGGCGCCGCCCATGGTGAAGGAGGGGCGGACCACGACCGGGTAGCCGCCGAGCGTGTCGACGCCCGCGAGCACCTCGTCCATGGTGTGGCAGATGACCGAGCGGGCCGACTCGCCGTGGCCGATCCGGGCCTTGACGGCCTCGACCACGCCCTTGAACAGCTCGCGGTCCTCGCCCTTGTTGATCGCCTCGACGTTGGCGCCGATCAGCTCGACGTTGTACTTCTCCAGCGTCCCGGCCTCGGCCAGCGAGATCGCGGTGTTGAGCGCGGTCTGGCCGCCGAGCGTCGGCAGGAGGGCGTCGGGGCGCTCCTTGGCGATGATCTTCTCGACGAACTCGGGGGTGATCGGCTCGACGTAGGTCGCGTCGGCGATCTCCGGGTCGGTCATGATCGTGGCCGGGTTGGAGTTGACCAGGATCACCCGCAGGCCCTCGGCCTTGAGGACGCGGCAGGCCTGGGTGCCGGAGTAGTCGAACTCGGCCGCCTGACCGATGACGATCGGGCCGGAACCGATGACCAGAACGGACTGGATGTCGGTGCGCTTAGGCACGCTGGCCCTCCATCAGAGCGAAGAAGCGGTCGAACAGGTAGGCGGCGTCGTGCGGACCGGCCGCCGCCTCCGGGTGGTACTGGACGCTGAACGCGGGCTGGTCCAGGCACTGCAGGCCCTCGACCACGTCGTCGTTCAGGCACACGTGCGAGACCTCGACGCGGCCGAAGGGCGTCTCGGAGACCTTGTCGAGCGGCGCGTCCACGGCGAAGCCGTGGTTGTGCGCGGTGACCTCGACCTTGCCGGTGGTGCGGTCCTGCACCGGCTGGTTGATGCCGCGGTGCCCGTACTTGAGCTTGTAGGTGCCGAAGCCGAGCGCCCGGCCGAGCAGCTGATTGCCGAAGCAGATGCCGAAGAACGGCGTCCTGCGGCCCAGCACCTCGCGCAGCACGGCCACCTGGGCGTCGGCGGTGGCCGGGTCGCCGGGGCCGTTGGAGAAGAAGACACCGTCAGGGCCGTTCTCTCCCACGGCGTAGACGTCCTCGGCGGTGGCGTTCGCGGGCAGCACGTGCACCTCGATGCCGCGCTCGGCCATCCGGTGCGGGGTCATGCCCTTGATGCCCAGGTCCAGCGCCGCCACGGTGAAGCGCTTCTCACCTATGGCCGGGACCACGTAGACCTCGCCGGTGGCGACCTCGCCGCACAGGTCCGCGCCCTCCATCTGCGGGGCCTGGCGGACGCGCGCCAGCATCGCCGCGTCGTCGGCGAGCGCCTCGCCGGAGAAGATGCCGGCGCGCATCGCGCCGCGCTCGCGCAGGTGGCGGGTGAGCGCGCGGGTGTCGATGCCGCTGATGCCGACGACGCCCTGCGCCTGCAGCTCCTCGTCCAGCGAGCGCGTGGCACGCCAGTTGGAGGAGATCCGGCTGGGGTCGCGCACGACGTAGCCGGCGACCCAGATGCGGGACGACTCCGGGTCCTCGTCGTTGACGCCGGTGTTGCCGATCTGCGGGGCCGTCATGGCCACGATCTGGCGGTGGTAGGAGGGGTCGGTGAGGGTCTCCTGGTAACCCGTCATGCCGGTGTTGAACACGGCCTCACCGAAGGTCTCGCCGACGGCGCCGTAGGCCTGGCCGCGGAAGATCCGGCCGTCCTCGAGGACGTAGGCGGCCGGGACGCGCTCGCGTCGCGCCGTGGTGCGGGCGGGTGCGGTCATCATGCGCCTTCCACGTTCTTGTCGTTGTTCTCGTGCGTCACCTTGTCGTGTGCCTTGATCAGCACCTCGATCGCGGTGACCCAGTTGTCGTGGTCGCCCGACCGGTCGGCCCGGAAGCCGGAGTCGAGCAGCTTGTCGCCGAGCTGCCAGGTGACCACCAGCAGGCCGCCCTCGGGGAAGACCTTGCCGGCGATGCCCTTGTCCAGGCGGGCGCCGCGCAGGTCGCCCACCGGGACGAAGAAGCTCTGCGAGGCGGGGCGGACCACCTTCAGGCCCTCGGCGCTGAGGGTCAGCTCAACCAGGCTGCGCTCGCCCAGACGGTGGGCGGCGACCCGGTCCAGCCAGTCCCCGGCGGTCGTGGTGCCGGCGTAGCGGCCTTCGGTCTCCAGGATCGTCTCCGTCGTGCGCGCGGGCACGGCGGCGGGCTCCGGCAGACCCGACTGGACGGTCTTGCGCCAGTTCCAGCCCTGGCGCATCAGCCAGTAGGCGAGCGCGATGACCAGCAGGATCCCGATGACCCAGCCGACCAGGTCGCCCACGTGGGTGACCGGCGCGGAGTGCGGAGCCTCGGCGAGCAGGGCCGCGAGGGAGGGGTTGTGGCTCATACGAGCTCTCCGTCGAGCACCTTGGCCTCGCCGCGCAGGAAGGTGGCGACGACGCGTCCGGGCAGGTCCAGGCCCCGGTAGGGGGTGTTGCGGCTGCGGGTGGCGAAGGAGTCGGGGTTCACCGCGCCACGGTACTGATCGTCGAACAGCACCAGGTTGGCCGGTTCGCCCACCGAGACGGGCCGCCCGTGGCCGGGGATGCCGCTGATCGCGGCGGGCTTGGCGGACATCCGCTGGGCGACCTCGGCCCAGCCCATCAGGCCGGTGTCGACCATCGCGGACTGGACGACGGACAGCGCCGTCTCCAGGCCGACCATGCCCATGGCCGCGGCGGACCACTCGCACTGCTTGTCCTCGGCCGGGTGCGGCGCGTGGTCGGTGGCGACGATGTCGATGGTGCCGTCGGCGAGCGCCTCGCGCAGGGCCAGCACGTCGGCCTCGGTGCGCAGCGGCGGGTTGACCTTGTAGACGGCGTCGTAGGAGCGGACCAGCTCGTCGGTCAGCAGCAGGTGGTGCGGGGTCACCTCGGCGGTGACGTCGCAGCCCTTCGCCTTGGCCCAGCGGATGATCTCCACCGAACCGGCCGTGGAGAGGTGGCACACGTGCAGGCGCGAGCCGACGTGCGCGGCGAGCAGCACGTCGCGGGCGATGATCGACTCCTCGGCGACGGCCGGCCAGCCGGCCAGGCCCAGCTCGCCGGAGACGACGCCCTCGTTCATCTGCGCGCCCTCGGTCAGCCGCGGCTCCTGCGCGTGCTGGGCGACGACGCCGCCGAAGGCCTTCACGTACTCCAGCGCGCGGCGCATGATCACCGCGTCGTCGACGCACTTGCCGTCGTCGGAGAAGACCCGGACCTGCGCGGCGGAGTCGGCCATCGCGCCGAGCTCGGCGAGCTGCTTGCCCTCCAGGCCGACGGTGACGGCGCCGATCGGCTGCACGTCGCAGTAGCCGGACTCGCGGCCCAGCCGCCAGACCTGCTCGACGACGCCCGCGGTGTCGGCGACGGGGAAGGTGTTGGCCATCGCGTGGACGGCGGTGAAGCCGCCCTTCGCGGCGGCGCGGGTGCCGGTCAGGACGGTCTCGGCGTCCTCGCGGCCCGGCTCGCGCAGGTGGGTGTGCAGGTCGACCAGGCCGGGCAGGGCGATCAGGCCGTCGGCCGCGATCTCCTGCTCGCCCTCGTGCGCGTCGAGGTTCGCGCCGATCTCGGCGAAGACGCCGTCGGCGACACGGATGTCCTGGGGCTCCCCGCCGAGGATGCGGGCGTTGCGGATCAGGTAGTTCACTTGCCGGTCTCCTCGAAGGAAGAAGTCGTGATCGCGGGCTCGGAGCCGCCGAGCAGCAGGTAGAGGACGGCCATGCGGACGCTCACGCCGTTGGCGACCTGCTCGACGATGACCGCGCGGTCGGAGTCGGCGATGGTCGACTCGATCTCCATGCCGCGCACCATCGGGCCGGGGTGCATCACGAGCGCGTGCTCCGGCATCAGCGCCAGGCGGCGGGCGTCCAGGCCGTAGCGGCGGGTGTACTCGCGCTGGGTCGGGAAGAAGGCGGCGTTCATCCGCTCGCGCTGGACCCGCAGCATCATCACCGCGTCGGCCTTGGTGAGGGCCGCGTCCAGGTCGTAGCTGGTCTGGCAGGGCCAGGTCTCGACGCCGAAGGGCATCAGCGTGGGCGGCGCGACCAGGGTGACCTCGGCGCCGAGGGTGTGCAGCAGGTGCACGTTGGAGCGGGCGACCCGGCTGTGCAGCACATCGCCGACGATGGTCACGCGGCGGCCGGCCAGGTCGTGGCCGACGCCCGGGTTCAGGTGGCTGCGCATGGTGAAGGCGTCGAGCAGCGCCTGGGTGGGGTGTTCGTGGGTGCCGTCACCGGCGTTGACGACACTGCCGTGCAGCCAGTCCGAGTCGGCCAGCAGCTTGGGCGCGCCCGACGCGCTGTGGCGGATGACCACCGCGTCGGCGCCCATGGCCTGAAGCGTGAGCGCGGTGTCCTTGAGGCTCTCGCCCTTGGAGACCGAGGAGCCCTTGGCGGAGAAGTTGATGACGTCGGCGGACAGCCGCTTCTCGGCGACCTCGAAGGAGGTGCGGGTGCGGGTGGAGTCCTCGAAGAAGAGGTTGACCACGGTCCGGCCGCGCAGGGTGGGGAGCTTCTTGACGGAACGGGTGGAGACCTGGGCCATCTGCTCGGCGGTGTCCAGGATCAACAGCGCGTCCTCGCGGGTCAGGTCCGCGGTGGAGATGAGGTGGCGCTTCAACTGCTCTGGCCTTCCGACGACGCGTTCGATTCTGCGGACCCCCCGAGCAGGACCGCGTCGACGCCGTCCTTCTCGTCCAGCTTGACCTTCACGGACTCGCGCAGCGAGGTGGGCAGGTTCTTGCCCACGTAGTCGGCGCGGATGGGCAGCTCGCGGTGGCCGCGGTCGACCAGGACCGCGAGCTGGACGGCGCGCGGGCGGCCGTGATCGGCCAGCGCGTCGAGGGCGGCACGGATGGTCCGGCCGGAGAAGAGGACGTCGTCGACGAGGACGACGAGCTTGCCGTCGATGCCGTCGCCGGGGATCTCGGTGTGCTCAAGGGCCCGCGCGGGCCGCAGCCGGAGGTCGTCCCGGTACATGGTGATGTCGAGGGTGCCCACGGGCAGCTCGTGGCCGGTGATCTCGGCGAGCTTGCGGTGCAGGCGGCGGGCCAGATGGGCGCCGCGGGTGGGGATGCCGAGCAGGACGACGTCGTCGGCGCCCTTGGTGCGTTCGACGATCTCGTGGGCGATCCGGGTCAGGGACCGGGCGATGTCGCCCTGGTCCAGCACCTGTCGCTGGGCAGCAGTGGTCATGCCGAAGCCGACCTCCTTCCCCGCCTCACGGGACGGGCCTTAAAGGATGTCTACGGATGGGGCAGTCGCCGCGCGCCGGAACCGGACGCACGTCGGGGAGCCGCCGTCAACCCTACCAGGGCGATCACACGGGGCCCCGGCGCACCCTGGCCCACCTGCGGCGAGTCGCCTGGTTACCGGAGAGTCACACGGCTGCCCCGTTCGGCTTGACGAACGCATATCACTCTGCGTAACCTCACACTCAGTTACGGCCAAGCGACGAAGCGCCCTGTGTCGTAGTGGGGTTCGCGCCGTCCCGGCCGTCACAGGCCAGGCAGAGCAGTGATCATCAGCACTTGTTTTGCACTTAACGTCCGGGGAGACACATTGTCCAGCGACTACGCGAAACAGCTTGGCGGCAAGCTGCGCGCGATCCGCACCCAGCAGGGGCTCTCCCTGCACGGCGTCGAGGAGAAGTCCCAGGGCCGCTGGAAGGCCGTCGTCGTCGGCTCCTACGAGCGCGGCGACCGCGCGGTGACGGTCCAGCGCCTCGCCGAGCTGGCGGAGTTCTACGGCGTGCCGGTGCAGGAGCTGCTGCCGGGCAGCACCCCGGGCGGTGCGGCCGAGCCGCCGCCGCGCCTGGTGCTGGACCTGGAGCGGCTCGCCCAGGTCCCCTCCGAGAAGGCCGGTCCGCTGCAGCGCTACGCGGCCACCATCCAGAGCCAGCGCGGCGACTACAACGGCAAGGTGCTCTCGATCCGCCAGGACGACCTGCGCACCCTCGCCGTCATCTACGACCAGCCGGCCTCGCTCCTCGTCGACCAGCTGATCAGCTGGGGCGTCCTCGACCCGGACGCGCGCCGCGCGGTCCGCGAGGACGACGCGGTCTGATCCCGGACGGCCCCGCGCCGTCTGCAGAAACGTTGCGGCGGGCTCCCTCCTCGGAGGGGGCCCGCCGTCCCCTTCCTGCCTCTCCCC
>NZ_BBPQ01000016.1:56972-127267 GCF_000787855.1 Streptacidiphilus anmyonensis
GGCGGCCCCCCCCCGGGGGGGGCCCGCCGTTCCCATTCCTGCCTCTCCCCGCTTCCTTCCCCTGCTTCGCACGCGCCTTCGAGCGTTCACTCCACGGGATGCCCCGAGCCCTGCGCCGTCAGCTCCGCGTAGCCGCCACGCCGCCACGCGCGGGCCCGCAGGGCCGCCCCGGCCAGCAGTATCGCCCCGACCGCGAAGGCCGTCACCCCGAGCCACCCGAGCCAGCCGTAGCCGCCGTGCGGGACATAGTCCGGTCCGGGCACGAGGACCTGCGTGCAGTTGTCGCCGACGCCGACGGCCGCGCAGTCACGCGGGACGATCCGCGCCTCGGACCAGTGGCCGGCGTCCACGGCGAGGACGTACGCGACGGTCCCCGCCGCCGAGAGCGTCACACCTGCGGCGCCGGCGCGGGGGCGCTCGCTCACTTCTCCGTGGGCCTGCGGCCGAAGCCGCTGGACATGCCGCCGAGGAGCGCGAGCGGGGCCTTGCGGGAGAGCGCGACCAGCGCCTGGTAGCGGCGCGAGGGCACGCAGATGGACTTGCCGCGGACGAGGTCGCGCAGCGACTGGTCCACGACGTAGTCCGCGTCGAGCCACATCCACTCGCCGACGCCGGACATGTCCATCTCGGCGCGCTGGTGGAACTCGGTGTGGGTGAACCCCGGGCACAGCGCCTGAAGGGTGACGCCGCTGCCCACGAGATCGCGGTTCACGCCCGCGGTGAACTGCACCACCCAGGACTTGCTCGCGCCGTACGAACCACGCGGCACGAACGCGGCCACCGAGGCGACGTTGACGACGTACCCCTTGCCGCGCTCGCGCATGCCGGGGACCGCGGCGCGGGTGAGCCGCAGCACCGCCTCGATGTGGACCTTCACCATCGTCAGCTCGTCCTCGACCGGAACATCGAGGAATCCCTTGCGGAAGCCGAAGCCGGCGTTGTTGACCAGCAGGTCCACCGGGCGCTCGGCGTCCGTCAGCCGCGCCTCGACCGCCGCGATCCCCGCGTCGGTGGCGAGGTCGGCGGGGAGCACCTCGACCGGAACGCCGTGCTCCTTGGCGAGTTCGTCGGCGAAGGCGGCCAGTCGGCCCTCGTCGCGGGCGACGAGGACCAGCGCGTGGCCGTCCTTCCCGAGCCGGCGCGCGAACGCCGCGCCGATTCCGGCGCTGGCGCCGGTGATGAGTGCAGTCCGCATGACGCCACGCTATCGGCTGAAGGCACCGTCGCACCGTCAGGGGGCCGCGTCGGCCCGGGAGATCAGCGCGTCGAGGGCGGGCGCTTCTCAGGCCACCAACCCGGCGAGCTTCTCCAGGGACTCGTTCAGGGCCTTGGTCGTGGCCTCCTTGACGCGGGCGGCCAGCATGTTGACCGCGGCGCCCTTGAACTCGCTGTCCACGGTGACCTTGGTGCCGTCGCCGTCCGCGGTGAGGCGGTACTGCTGGCGCAGGGTGATCCCCATCGGGCCCTTGCCGTCCATGGCGAGGGTGGCGGGGGCGGCGACCTCGCTGACGGTCCAGCTGACCTCGGCGGGCATGCCCATCAGGGTCATCTTCTCGCCGTAGACCGCGCCGACGGCGAGCTCGGCCGGGCCGCCGTTGGGGAAGGCGGTGTGGATGGTGTTCCACTCGCCGAAGCGTTCGAAGTCGGTGATGAGCGCCCAGATCTTGTCCGCCGGGGCGGCGAGGGTGGTGCTGACGGATACCTCGGGCATGGCCGGTTCCTCCTCGGGCTGTCGATCCGAGCACGCCGGGTGGGGGCTCTCAGCGGAGGCTAGCCTCAATCTGACGGACCATCAATATTCGGGTCGGGAGAATCTGACGCTACGTCATCTATGCTGCGGAGACTGCCGGAGCAGGGCTGCGCCGCCCGGATCAGCCTGAGGCCAGCCACACCCGCAGCGCGCCCAGGCGCGCGAAGCCGACGCTCGCGGCCGCGTCGAGATCCGGCCCGTGCTCGTAGCCGACGACCGGCAGGCCGGGGCAGTAGACCGCGGCGGCGGTCAGGCAGTCCCGCCAGGCGCGGTCGGGATCGCGGTCGCCGCAGAACAGGTTCGACACCCCGACGACACCCGCGCCCAGGCTCAGCACCGCGCCCGCCGCGAACTGCGGTGCGGCGAGCACCAGCACCGACGGATCGTCCAGCAGCGACGGCACGAACAGCCCGCGCGCTCCCCCGTTCCACGCCTGTTCCCACTGCTCCAACCCGGCAGCGTCCCTGACCCGCCGCCAGTCGGCCGACGGGCCGGCGGGCCGGCCGACGGGCTGGGGATCGCGGGCGATCCACTCGGCGTCGAACAGCGGCTCGAAGCCGTGGGGCCGCAGGTCCAGCCGCGCGAAGCTGTCCTTGACCGAAGCGCCCGGACTGCGGCGGTCGACGCGGCCGAGGACCTCGGCCGCGTCGGCGTGCTCGGAGAGGGTGACCGCGTCCGGGTAGTAGGGCGGAGTGCGCACCGGACTGGTCCAGGCGTCGGAGCGGAACTCGCCGCGCAGTCCGTGGGCGCGGCACATCGCCTCGCACCAGTCCGCGTTGTTGCGCGTGGCCGCGCGCAGGAGCGCGGGCGTCAGTATGTGATCCACCATCGGCTTGATCTTCACTGACGGGGGACGGAGGATGCCATCGAATTTGCCGTGGCATCCTCGAGCCGCCCTCGGTCCGAGGGCTCAGTGCGCGAGCTTGAGCCCGACGACGCCGCCGACGATCATCGCGAGGAAGAGCGCGCGGGCGACCGTGACGGGCTCCCCCAGGGCGAACATCCCGTACAGGGCGGTGCCGAGCGTGCCGACGGCGACCCAGACCGCGTAGCCGGTGCCGAGCGGGACGCTGCGCAGCGCGTAGGAGAGACCGCCCATGCTGAGGACGACGGTGACGAAGAAGACGACCGTCGGCAACGGACGGGACAGGCCCTTGGAAGCCTGAAGGGCGACCGCCCAGACGGTCTCGAGCATGCCGGAGAGAAGGAGCACGACCCAGGCCATGACGGCGGACCTCTCGCAGTAGGGGACGGAAGCCGCTGGGGCCACCGCTCTTGCTGCGCCGTCTTGTCCGACCGGGTACGACGCGCTCGTCCGGGACACCGGGTACTCCACCCGGCCTCGTCTTCGACGTTAGCACGCAGGCGGGTGAAGGGGCGGTTAGGGTGCTGGTCATGGCGCTCCCAAGCATCGACACCGCCGAACGCCGGGCGCGGGTCACCGCGCGTCTGCTGGTGCGGCGGGCCGAGCCGCTGGCTGTCGCGGACGACCTGGTCGCCCTGCACGCCACCGACGCGGCGACCGTCTATCTCTCCCTCGCCGCCCGGCTGACCGACCCCGGCGTGGACGCGGTGGAGCGCGCGCTGTACGACGAGGTGTCGCTGGTGCGGCTGCTGGCCATGCGCCGGACGCTCTTCGTCGTCCCGGTCGATCTCGCCCCCGTCGTCGACACCGCCGCGGCGCGGACCATCGCTGCCAAGGAGCGCGAGAAGCTGCTCGCCTTCCTCGACGAGGGCGGTGGCTGGGACGCCGCGTGGCTCGCGGCGGCCGAGCGGCGGACGCTGGCCGCGCTCAAGCGGCTCGGCCCCTCCAGCGGACAGGAGTTGGGCGCGGCCGTGCCCGCCCTCCAGGAGCGCGTCACGGTCGCGGCCGGCAAGCCCTACGAGGCCGTGCAGACCGTCGCCTCCCGCGTGCTGCGCGTGCTGGCCGCGGAGAACCGGATCCGCCGGGACCGCCCGCGCGGCAGCTGGACCTCCAGCGCCTACCGGTGGGTCGAGAGCGCGCCCTGGCCGGACCTGCCGGTCGACGAGGCGCGCGCCGAGCTGGTCCGCCGCTGGCTCGCGAGCTACGGGCCCGGCACCGAGGACGACCTGAAGTGGTGGACGGGGTGGCCGCTCGGCGCGGTCCGCAAGGCGCTGGCCGCGGTCGGCGCGGAGCACGTCGGCCTGCCGCAGGGGGAGCCGGCCGGGCGCGAGGGGTACGTCCTGCCCGGCGACACGGCGCCGACCGGCTCTACCGAGCCCCGCGCCGCCCTGTTGCCCGCCCTCGACCCGACCGCCATGGGCTGGCGCGAACGTTCCTGGTACACCGACGCCGCCCATGCGGACCTGCTCTTCGACCGCACCGGCAACATCGGCCCCACCGTGTGGTGGGACGGCCGGGTCGTGGGCGGCTGGGCCCAGGCGGCCGACGGTTCCGTCGTCTGGCGGCTGCTGGAGGACGTCGGCGCGGACGCGCTCGCGGCCGTCGGCGAGGAAGCCGCGCGCCTCACGGCGTTCCTGGGCGACGCGCGCGTCACCCCGCGCTTCCGCACCCCGCTGGAGCGCGAGCTCAGCGCCTGACCGACGACGAAGACGGTCCGACGCGAGAGGTCGGGCGCGGGAGGCCCCGCGCGGCGGGTCCGGCGCGGGCGGCCCGGTGCGGAGGACGGGCGCGGGAGCCCGGGCACGCGGGCGGCCCCGCGCGGGGCCGGGCGAGAGGTCGGGCGCTCAAGGCCCAGCGCGACGGGTCGAGCCCGGGAGGACAGGCGCGAGCGGTCCAGCACGACGGGTCGAGCCCGGGAGGACGGGCGCGGGCGGCCCAGCGCGGGCGGCCCGGTGCGGGCGGCCCGGCGCGGGAGGGCGGGTTCCAGCCGCCAGACGGGCGGCAGTCGCGGGACCGTCAGGCGCGGGCGGCGTAGGCGTCGTGGAGAGGTTGCCAGTCTCGGGCCAGGTCCCAGCTCGGCCAGTCGACCTCGGCACCGTCCAACGCCTGTCCCAGGTAGTCCAGATGAAGGTGCCAGCCGGCCAGCAGCAGGGCTGGTCGGTCGATCGGCGCGGGCAGGGCGGCGCTGAAGGCGAGGGTGGAGCCGGGGCCGTCGTCGGCGAGCTCGAAGCGCACCCGGCCGTGCGGGTCGAGGTCCAACTGGAGCACCGTCGGCGGATCGTAGACGGTGACCGTGCCGGTGGCGACGACCGTGCGGCCCTCGGTGTCGGTGTTGAGCCACCGCAGCACCACTCCCCCGCCCTCGGCCGGGTCCAGGCGGTCCGCGGCGGCCAGCCAGCGGCGCAGCAGGGCCGGGCGGGAGAGGTACGGCCAGACGCGGGCGACGGGGTGAGGAAGCCGCCGGTAGAACACGACCGCCTGATGCGCGGCGTCCACGGAGACGACGCTCCCGTCCAGGATCGGCTGCGTTCGCTGGTCCGCCCTCTGCTGCTCGTCCACCCTCCGATCATCACCCGGCGGCGACGGGCTCGCCTCCGCGCCGGGGGCCGCACACCGCCGCACAGCCTGCGGCCTGCGACGCGAGCGGATCAGACCAGGGCCGCGAGCTCCCCCCGGGAGGCGACGCCCAGCTTCGGGTACGCCTTGTAGAGGTGGTAGCCGACCGTTCGCGCGCTCAGGAACAGCTGGGCGGCGATGTCCCGGTTGGAGAGCCCCTGCGCGGCCAGCCGCACGATCTGGTTCTCCTGCGGGGTCAGACCCGCGAGCGGGCCCGCCGTGCGCGGCTCGGACGGGGCCGCGCCGGAGGCGTCGAGCTCGGCGCGGGCGCGCGCCGCCCAGGGCGCGGCGTCGAGCAGGTCGAAGGCGCGCGCGGCCGCGCGCAGCGGGGCCCTGGCTTCGGACTTGCGGCGGGCCCGGCGCAGCCACTCGCCGTACAGGAGCGCCGTTCGGGCCTCCTCCCACGGACGGCCGGCACCGGCGTGCAGGGCGAGGGCCTCGCGGTAGAACTGCTCGGCCAGCTCCTCCGGAGCGAGCAGCGCGTGGCAGCGCAGCACCAGTGCGCGGGCCCAGCCGCGCTCGGAGCGCGCCGCCCAGCGCTCGAACCGGGCGAGCGGCTCGGCCAGCGCCTCGCCGCGGCGGATCCGCACGGCCGCCTCCAGGGCGTCCGGCACCGCCCGCAGCGCGGAGACCTGACCCAGGTCGGGTGCGCGCAGCAGCGCGTCGAGCGCGGTGACAGCCTCCTCGGCGCGGCCGTGGCCGAGGTCGAGCAACCCCGCGGCCCACGACCGCCACGGCGCGCCCGACAGCGCGGGCGTGCCGCCCTGCGCCTGCGTCCCGGCCGTCCGCAGGGCCTCCTGGCAGGCGTCCTCGTCGCCCCGCTGGGCGGCGAGGTAGGCGAGCAGGCTGTGCACCGGCGCGGACCACTGCACCTGCTGCACGTCCTCGGCCAGCGCGAGCGCCTCCTCGGCATGCGCCCGCGCCTGTCCCGCCCGCCCGTGGAACAGCTCGGCCTCCGCCAGCGTGACCAGCAGCGGCGGCAGCGCCGCGAGCACGCCCGAGGCCCGCGCCTCGCCCACGACCTCCGCCGTGACGACCAGCGCCTCCTCGTCCCGCCCGGCCCACAGCGCGGCCGCACACGCCTGCCCGAGATCCACCGGCACCACGGCCCCACCGGCCCGCGCGGCGGCAAGCACCTCAGCCAATCCCGTCCCGGCCCCGGCCCCCTCGGGACCGGCCCACCCGGCCTGCCCGGCCTGCCCGACGCGCTCGCCCGGCTCCGCCGGCCCGGCAGCCCCGGCCTGCCTGACGGGCTGGCGGAGCCGGGCGTGGCCGGCAGGACCAGCAGGCTTGCCCTGCTCGCTCAGCTCCGCCGCCCAGGACGGCTCGCCCTGCCCCACCGAAGGGGCCCGCCCGGTCGGCCCGCGCAGCTCAGCCCGACCCGCCTGCCCCGCCTCGCTGGCCTCAACCTGCCCTGCGGAGCGGATCGGTCGCCCTTGCCCGGCGCGCCCGACCTGCCCCGGCTGCCCGCCCGGCGCCGCACGCTCGATCTGCTCGGCCGTCCCGGCCGAGTCGGCGTCCTCGGTCGGACCGGCCGAGGCGGCCCGCCCGACGGGGTCGATCCGGCTCTCCGTCGCGGCCAGCAGGTAGGAGACGACCGGGGCCAGACCGTCCTGCGGGGGGAGCTTGAGGTCGGCGAGGCGGCGCAGGGTGCGGGTGACGGCGGGCTCGTCGAGGGTGCGGGCGACGTCGAGGGCGTGCAGGAGGACCCGGGCCGTCGGGACGGGGTGGGCGTCGGCGACGAGGTCCGCCGTCTCCAGCATCAGGCGGTGCGCGCCGTCCGGCGCGCCGCGCCAGAACTGGGCGACGCCGCGGATGAACATCACGTGGGCCAGCATCACCGGGTCGGCGGGGCGGCGGGCGTGCGCGCGCCCGGCGAGGGACTCCGCGCGGACGACCTCGCCCGCCTCGGCCGCGGCCTCGGCGGCCAGGACCAGGCGGCGGGTGACGTCCTCGGGGGCGGGGCTGAGGAGCGCGGCGCGCTCGTACGCGGCCGCCGCGCCGGAGGGCCCGCCACGGGCGGCCGCGGTCTCGGCGACGCCCTCCAGCGTGGCGGCGACGGACTCGTCCGGACCGGGGGCCGCCTGCACCAGGTGCCAGGCGCGGCGCACGGCCGCGTCGCCGCCGGGGACCTCGCGCCCGTCCAGGACCTCGGCGAGGGCGGCGTGGGCCGCGAGACGCTGGGCGAGCGGGGCCCGGCCGAGCACAGCGGAGCGCAGCAGCGGATGCCGGAAGGCGAGCCGCCCGCCGGACCCGGTGACGCCGACCAGCGCCGCCGCCTCGGCGGGCTGCAGATCCCGCGGGGACGCGCCGAGGCGCTCCGCCGCCTCGAGGACGACGGAGAGCTCGCCCGACTCCTCGGCGGCCGCGACGAGCAGCAGCGTCTGCGTCGCCGCGGGCAGCCGGCTGAGCTGCCCGTGGTAGGCGAGCTGGAGCCGGCCCGCGAGCGGCAGCGGCGCGTCGGCGCCCTCGGCGCTCGGCAGTTCGCGCAGGGCGAGCGGGTTTCCATGGGCCAGTTCCAGCAGTTGACGCCTGGTCACCTCGTCGGCGTCGGGCGCGTGCCGGGCCAGCAGCCGCGCGGCGGACGTCTCGTCCAGGCCGCCCAGACGCAGCTCGGGCAGCCCGGCGGCGGGCGCCGCGCCCTCGCCCTCCCGCGCGGCGTACAGCACCACGACACCCTCGGCTCGCAGCCGACGCGCGGCCAGCAGCAGCGCCTCCGTGGAGGCGGCGTCGCACCACTGGAGGTCGTCCACCAGGCAGAGCACCGGGCCGGACTCGGCCAGCTCCGCGAGCAGCCCGAGCACCCCGAGGCCGACCAGCAGGCGGTTGCCCTGAGCGGCCCTGGCGTCCGGTTCGGCGAGGCCGAACGCCCGCTCCAGCGCCTGCCGTTGCGGCTCGGGCAGTGCGGCCAGCCCGCCGAGCGCGGGGGCGAGGAGCAACTGCAGCGCGGCGAACGGCAGATCCGACTCGGCTTCCACGCCGGCCGCCCGCAGCACCGTCCACCCGCCCGACGGCTCCGCAGAGGCGGCGGCGTAGTCCAGCAACGCGGTCTTGCCGATCCCCGGCTCGCCGCGCAGCACCAGCACCCCGCTGCGGCGCTCCGTCGCGGCCGCGCGCAGCAGTTCGTCGATAGCGGCCTGTTCGGGCCCCCGTCCGTCCAGCATGCCAAGCACCCTACCGAGCGCCGCCGACATCCCCGTGCTGACATTCCCCGACCGAAGTACCTAAGTGCGACTGATTCGGTCCCCCGCCGCCGTCCGTAGCTTTTTGACCTGCAAGGAAACGGAACGAACAGACGAACGAACGGACGAGGAGCCCGAGATGGACACCACCGCCACCACCCTTCAGGACCTGGCCGACCGCTACATCGCCGCCTGGAACGAGACCGACCCCGCCGCGCGCCGCCACCTCGTCGACGCGAGCTGGGCCGAGGACGCCCGCTACACCGACCCGCTGGTCGCCGCCGAGGGCCGCGACGCCGTCGACGCCATGCTGGGCGCGGTGCAGGCGCAGTTCCCCGGCCTGGTCTTCCGGCTCGGCGGCCCGGTCGACGCCCACCACGACATCGCCCGGTTCACCTGGGAGCTCGGCCCGGCCGGCGGCGAGGCGCTGGTGGTCGGCTTCGACGTCCTGGTCGCCGACGCCGACGGCCGGATCGCGCAGGTCCACGGCTTCCTCGACAAGGTCCCCGCGGTCTGAACCGGTCGAGCCCGTCGACCCGGCGGATCCCCCGAGCCCCGCGCGGGGCTGCTCCCACAGCCCCGCGCGGCCCGCATCCCCGCACTCCCTCAGTCCAGTCCCCCAGTCCAGTCCAGACCTCGAAAGAAGCGGAAGCAGACCATGTCCAGCACCCGTGTCCCGGCCCCGGCCTCCCCGGCTGTCAAGGACCAGCGGTTCGCCCACGACGCCGACGCGAGCGCCGCGCCGCGCGGGCTGCTGCCGGTGGTCCTGACCGCCACGTTCATGTACGCGCTCGACTTCTTCATCGTCAACGTGGCCATCCCCTCGATGCAGCACGGACTCGCCGCGTCCTCCGGGGCGATCCAGTGGATCATGGTGGGCTACTCGCTGGCCCTGGCCGCCGGTCTGATCAGCGCGGGGCGGCTGGGCGACATCCACGGCCGCCGCCGGATGTTCGCGCTGGGGCTCGGACTGTTCACCGCCGCCTCCGCCGCCTGCGGACTCGCCCCGGACATCGACCTGCTCGTCGCCGCCCGCATCGCGCAGGGCCTCGCGGCCGCGCTGATGGCGCCGCAGGTGCTCGCCATCATCCGCACCGCGTACCAGGGGGCCGCCCAGGCGCGTGCGATCGCCCTCTACGCCGTCACCATGGGGCTGGGCGCGGTCTGCGGCCAGCTCATCGGCGGCGTGCTGATCAGGGCGGACCTCTTCGGCAGCGGCTGGCGCTCCTGCTTCCTGATCAACATCCCGGTCGGCCTCGCCGCGCTGGCGACGGTGCGCCGCAGCCTGCCCGAGTCGCGTGCGCCCAGGCGTCCGCGTCTGGACAACACCGGGACGGCGCTGATCACCACCGCGCTGGTGGCGCTGCTGCTGCCGCTGGTCCAGGGCCGCCAGGCCGGCTGGCCGCTGTGGACCTGGCTCACCCTGGCCGCCTCCGTCGTCCTGCTGGTCGTCTTCGCCCTGCACCAGCGCCGGCTGGCGGCTCGCGGCGGCTCCCCGCTGGTTCCGCCGGAGCTGTTCCGGGGCCGGGTCTTCGCCCTGGGTTCGGTCACCCAGGTGATCTTCGCCGCCGGGCAGGGCTCGTTCTTCCTGATCCTCGCGCTCTACCTGCAACTCGGCCGCGGCCTGGACCCGCTGGCCTCGGGCATCGTCTTCACGGTCCTGGCCCTGGGCTACTTCGCCAGCTCGCTGCGCTCGGACGTGGTCGCCGCCCGGCTCGGCCGCCAGGCGGTCACCCTGGGCGCGGTCGGCATGGCGCTCGGTCTGGCCCTGCTGTGGGGCGGGGCGCGCGTCGCCGGTGACGCCCCGGGCACGGCGCGGGTGCTGTGGCTGATCCCGGGCCTGGTCGTCGACGGCGTCGGCATGGGCCTGGTCCTCGGTCCGCTGACCGGCGCCTCCCTCAGCCGGGTCGGCAACCACCTGGTCGGCGCGGCCTCGGGCGTCATCACCACGCTCCAGCAGGTGGGCGGTGCGGTCGGGGTGGCGCTCGTGGGCCTGGTCTTCTACGGCTCCCTCAGCGGCGGCTACGCCCACGCCTTCGAGTCGGGCGTGCTGGTCCTGGCGGCGATGGAGCTGACGCTGGCGGGCCTGATGCAGTTGCTGCCGCGCGAGCAGTAGGGCACAGGGACCGACCGCACGGGCCAGGGGTCTTCCGCCGACCGGCGGAAGGCCCCTTCCGTGCGGTCGGGAGCCGTCAGGCCGACGGCGGGTTGCGCAGGCTGCGCCCGGCCGCGGCGGCGACGACGGTGGCGACCGTCGCCAGGGCGGGCGAGTCGAGACGCCACTGCTGCCAGAACAGCGGGACGTCGAACGTCCGGCCCGGCAGGAACTCCACGAGTGCGGCCGCGCGCAGCCCCGGCGCGGCCTGCTCCTCCGGGACGAGCCCCCACCCCAGACCGGCCGTGACGGCCTGGGCGAAGCCCTCGCTGGACGGCACGTAGTGCCGCAGTCCGCTCGCCGGGCAGCGTCCCCCGGTCAGCTCCCGGACGAACGCGTCCTGCAGTTCGTCGCGGCGGTCGAAGCAGACCACGGGCGCGGACGCGATCCTCTCCGTCGTCCCGCCGTCCAGCCATCGCGCGGCGAACCACGGTGCGGCGACGGGCAGGTAGCGCATCGCGCCGAGGCGGCGGACCGAGCAGCCGGCGACCGGGTCCGGCGAGGAGGTGACGGCCGCCAGCACCTCGCCCTCGCGCAGCAGTTGCGTCGTGTGGGCCTCGTCCTCGCGCCGCAGGTCCAGCTGGATCCGCGCGTCCTGCGCGAGCCCGGCGAGGGCGGGGACGAACCAGGTGGCGAGCGAGTCGGCGTTGACGGCGACGGCGAGCGAGGTCTGCGCGCTCTCCCTCACCTCGTCCATGCCGAGGGCCGTCCTGGCGTCCCCTTCGAGCCGCGCGAGCTGGCGGGCGTAGCGGACGACGACCTGCCCGGAGTCGGTGGCCCGCACCGGCCGGGTGCGGGTCAGCAGGACCCGGCCGGTGCGTTGTTCGAGCGCCTTGACGCGCTGGCTGACGGCGGAGGGCGTCACGTGGAGGACCGCCGCGGCGGCGTCGAAGGTGCCCTCGTCGACGACGGCCAGAAGGGTCCGGACCAGGTCGTGCGGCAGCTCGTTCTTCACGAACGCTCATGCTACGTAAAAATCTTTAGCTGGTCTTAGCGGCGACCCGTTCCTACGGTGGGCGCCATGGGGAACGCACTCACCGCCGCCGCGGCCGGCTTCGGAACCGGCCTCTCGCTCATCGTCGCCATCGGCGCGCAGAACGCCTTCGTCCTACGCCAGGGCATCCGCCGCGAGGCGGTGCTGCCGGTGGTCGCGATCTGCGCGGCCTCGGACGCGGTGCTGATCGCCTGCGGCGTGGGTGGTCTCGGCGTCCTGGTGACGGCCTGGCCGGCGGCGCTCACCGCGATCCGCGCGGTGGGCGCGGCGTTCCTGCTGGGCTACGCGCTCCTCGCGGCGCGGCGCGCGTTCCGGCCGTCCTCCCTGGAGGCGGGCGGCCCCACCGTCCACTCCGGCCGCCGCGCGGTCCTCACCTGCCTCGCGATGACGTGGCTCAACCCCCACGTCTACCTCGACACCGTCCTCCTCCTCGGCGCGGTGGCCGCCGGACACGGGCCGCTGCGCTGGCAGTTCGCCCTCGGCGCGGCCTCGGCCAGCCTCTGCTGGTTCGCCGCCCTCGGCTTCGGCGCCCGCCTCCTGGCCCCGTTCTTCCGCCGCGCCTCCTCCTGGCGCGCCCTCGACGCCCTGGTGGCCACCACCATGCTCGCCACCGGCCTGACTCTCGCCGCGGGGGCGTGAGCCACAACACGGTGGCCCCTACCCGGGCGACCGCCGACCCGTGGCGCGTTACGCTGCCCCGTGCCCAGACGCAGTCGCCAAGCGCGCCGGCTCCTCGTCGGCGATGCGACGTACCTGTGGACGGTCGGCCACGATCATCAGCACGTCGAGGACCCCGCCACGGGCCACCACCGGTTCGTCGACTGCCGCGAGATCCTGACGCTCCGTCGTCTCGGCTCGGCCGGACGCCTCAGCGTCGTGTTCCGTCAGGCGCCGGGGCGCCTCGTGCCGGACGGCTTCCTGCATTCCGGCACGGTGGGCACCACCGCCGGGCGGTGGCTGAACCTGCACGAGCCGGGCGCCGCCCGCGCGCTGCTCGACGAGGCGTCCGCACGCGGCTGGGCTCCGGGCAGCACCGCCGTGGTCGACGGCTGGAGGCTGTTCGACGTGGTCGTCGCCCAGCGGCGGGCGGGACGGGTGTGATCAGTCCTCCTGCGCCGCCCACAGTCTTCGGACGTGGCCGAGGTGTTCGGCGATCAGGTGCTCGACCGCCGGGAGGTCGCGGGAGAGCATCGCGTCGAGGAGGCGTTCGTGTTCCTCCGCGGAGTCGACCAGGCGGCCCGCGGAGACCAGGGCCTGGAGGCCGTACAGGCGGGAGCGGCTGCGCAGTTCGCGGACGGTGTCGACGAGGTGGCGGTTGCCGTGCAGGGCGAGCAGGCCGAGGTGGAAGAGGCGGTCCGACTCGATGTAGGCGACCAGGTCGCCCGCGCGGGCGGCCTCGACGATGGCGCGGGCGTGCGCGCGCAGCGGCTCCAACTGCTCGGGGGCTGCGGTCTCGGCGACGCGGACCGTGGCCGGGATCTCGATCAGCTCGCGGATCTCGGTGAAGTCGTCCAGGTCCTGCTCGGTCAGGCCGATGACGCGGAAGCCCTTGTTGCGGACGACTTCGACCAGGCCCTCCTTGGCCAGATCGAGCATCGCCTCGCGCACGGGCGTCGCCGAGACGCCGAACTCGCCCGCCAGCACCGGCGCGGAGTAGACGATGCCGGGACGCAGCTCGCCCGCGACGAGCGCGGCGCGCAGCGCGTGGGTGACCTGCTCGCGGAGACTGCGGCGGGCCTGGACCGAGGGCAGGTTGAGCACGCCGCCGTCGCTGTCGATGGACTCCGGGTTCACCTCGGACCTCTCGGCTCATGGATATGTGAAACATCATCCTGCACCATCACGGTGTACCGCCGAAGCCTCCTGACGCAGAACGGAACCCGCCGCACCCATGACCGCACCCAGGACCGCACCCGCGAGCGCATCCACGACCACGCCCCGCAGCATCGGCGTCCGCCTCCCCGGCCTCGCCGTCACCGACCACACCTTCGACGTCCCGCTCGACCACCACGCCCCGGACCGAGGCACGATCGAGGTCTTCGCCCGCGAGGTCGTGGATCCGGCGAACGCCGGGCAGGACCTGCCCTGGCTGCTGTTCCTCCAGGGCGGGCCGGGCGGCAAGTCGCCGCGGCCGACCGCCGGGAACCCGTCCTGGCTGCGTCGCGCGCTGCGCACGCACCGCGTGCTGCTCCTGGACCAGCGCGGCACCGGACGCAGCACGCCCGTCACCGGACGCACCGCCGCGCGGTTCCCCTCCGCCGCAGCGCTCGCCGAGTACCTCGGCTTCTTCCGCGCGGACTCGATCGTCGCGGACGCCGAGCTGATCCGGGGGCAGCTGACCGGCGGCCGGCCGTGGGAGACGCTCGGGCAGAGCTACGGCGGGTTCCTGACGCTGACGTACCTCTCCCAGGCCCCGGAGGGGCTGGCCGCCTGCTACGTGACCGGCGGCCTGGCCGGCCTGGAGGCCACCGCGGAGGACGTCTACCGGGCGACGGCTCCCCGCGTGCAGGCCAAGAACGCGGCCTTCGCCGCGCGTTACCCGGCCGACCAGGAGACCCTGCGGCGGCTCGCCCAGCGGCTCGCCAAGGAGCCGGCCCGGCTGCCGGACGGCGACCTGCTGACGGTCCGGCGGCTGCGCTTCCTCGGGATGGAGCTGGGCATGGGCGCGGGCTTCGAGCGGCTGCACTGGCTGCTGGACGAGGCGCTCGACGCCGACGGCGCGCCCACCGACGTGTTCCTGAACGAGGTGGGCCAGATGACGGGTTTCGTCGCCAACCCCCTGTTCGCCGTCCTCCACGAGTCGATCTACGGGCAGTCGGGGTCCGGACCGACGGCCTGGGCCGCTCAGCGCGTGCTGGACTCGCTGCCGGGGTTCGCCGAGGACGCCGACCCGCTGCTGCTGACCGGCGAGATGATCCTCCCCTGGATGTTCCGGGACGTCGCCGCGCTGCGCCCGTTCGCCGAGGCGGCCGAGCTCCTCGCCGGGCGCGCCGACTGGCCCGCGCTCTACGACCGGGCGCGGCTGGCGGCCAACGAGGTCCCGGTCGCGGCGGCGGTCTACTTCGACGACATGTACGTCGACGCCCAGTTGTCGCTGCGCACCGCGGCCGAGGTCGGCTCGGTCCGCGCCTGGGTGACCAACGAGTGGGAGCACGACGGCGTCCGGGTGGACGGCGAACGCGTCCTGGGCCGGCTGATGGACATGGCGGCCGGTCAGGTGTGAGGCGTCGGCCCCGGCTTGGGGCAGGCTTCGAACGTGAACGAAGATGTCCTTGTGGTAACGGCTGGGTGTTCACTTCTTGACGTGGCCCACCGGCGCCGGTTGACTCCCTGCCACTTCGGTCACCGCACCCGGTGACCTCGGCAAGGAGGCACCGCACCGCATGAGGCCCAGCATGAAGCGCACACCGGCCGTCACCGCTCTGGCCGTGGCCCTTGCCTTCGGACTCTGCGCATGCGGCTCCGACGCGGGCGGCGGCGCTTCCGTCGCCGCCGGGTCCGGCGGCGGCGCGAGCGCCGGGCCCCAGGTGATCGGTCTGCTGCTGCCGGAGGACACCGCGACCCGGTACGAGCAGTTCGACAAGCCGCTGTTCGAGGCCAAGGTCAAGGCCCTGGCCCCGAACGTCCAGGTGCGGTACGCCAACGCGGCCGGGAGCGCGCAGACCCAGGCGCAGCAGGTGCGCACGATGATCGACGCCGGCGTCGGCGTGCTGGTGATCGACGCCCAGGACTCCGCGCAGATCAAGTCCTCCATCGAGGCGGCGAAGGCCAAGGGCGTCAAGGTCGTCGCCTACGACCGCCTGGCCCAGGGGCCGGTCGACGCCTACGTGTCCTTCGACAACGAGAAGGTCGGCGAACTCCAGGGCCAGGGCCTGCTCGACGCGATGGGGTCTGCGGCCACCCCGTCGGCCAAGGTCGTGGAGATCGACGGCGACGCCGCCGACCCCAACTCGATCGACTTCGAACGCGGCTTCCTCGCCGCCGTGCAGGGCAAGGTGGACATCGCCTACGACGCGTCCGGCATGTGGAAGCCGGACGTCGCGGCGGAGAAGGCCACTGCCGCGATCAACCAGCTCGGCGCGAAGAACATCGCGGGCTTCTACTCCGCGAACGACGGCATGGCCGCCGGCATCATCAGCGCGATGAGGACCGCGGGCCTCAGCGGCGTCCCGATCGGCGGGCAGGACGCCCAACTGGACGCCGTCCAGCGGATCGTGGCCGGCACCCAGGCGTACAGCGTCTACAAGGCGTACCGGCCCGAGGCCGAGGCCGCCGCCGAACTCGCCGTGGACCTGCTCCAGGGCCGCGACATCGGCTCGCTCGCCGCCGCGATGAAGATCAGCGCCTCCGGCGACGACGTGCACGCCGACCTGCTCACCCCGGTGCTGCTCACCAAGGACGACATCAAGCAGACCGTCGTCGCGGACGGCCTCTACACCGTGGGGCAGATCTGCACGTCGACGTACGCGGCGGCGTGCCGCGCCGACGGTCTGCAGTAAGGGCCAGCCGAGGCGGCCCGGACGGTCAGAGCAGGAACCCCCTGGGGAACGGGTCGGTCGGGTCGAGGAAGTACTGCGCGGTCCCGGTGATCCAGGCCCGACCGGTGACGGTCGGCACGACGGCCGGTCGTCCCGCGATCGTGGTCTCCTCGACCAGCCGCCCGACGAACCGCGTGCCGATGTAGGACTCGTTGACGAACTCCGCGCCCAGCGCCAGCTCTCCGCGCGCGTGCAGCTGGGCCATCCGCGCGGAGGTGCCCGTCCCGCAGGGCGAGCGGTCGAACCAGCCCGGGTGGATCGCCATGGCGTGCCGCGAGCGCACGGCGGTCGACCCGGGCGCGGCGAAGTACACGTGGTGCACGCCGTGGATGCGCGGGTCCTCGGGATGGACGGGCTCGTCGGCCGCGTTGATCGCCGCCATGGTCGCCAGGCCGGCCTTCAGGAGCTGCTCCTTGGTGGCCGGCTCGCGGTCGAACGGCAGCCCGTAGTCGTCGAGTTGGACGATCGCGTAGAAGTTGCCGCCGAAGGCGAGGTCGTACCGGATCTCCCCGAACCCGGGCACGTGCGCCTTCGCGTCGAGCCGCGCGCAGAACGACGGCACGTTGGTGAAGGTGACGGCCGTCGCCGAACCGTCCTCGACGGCGACGTCCACGGTGACGAGCCCGGCCGGGGTGTCCAGCCGCACGGTCGTCACCGGTTCGACGACCGGCACCATCCCGGTCTCCACGAGCACGGTCGCGACCCCGATCGTCCCGTGCCCGCACATCGGCAGGAGCCCGGACACCTCGATGAACAGCACCCCGTAGTCCGCGTCGGGTCTGGTGGGCGGTTGCAGGATCGCCCCGCTCATCGCGGCGTGGCCGCGGGGTTCGTACATCAGCAGCGTGCGCAGGTCGTCCAGGTGCGCCTGGAAGTAGGTCCGCCGCTCGGCCATCGTCGCACCGGGGACGACGCCGACGCCGCCGGTGATGACGCGGGTCGGCATGCCCTCGGTGTGGGAGTCGACGGCGTGGTAGATGTGACGCGTTTTCATCAGCTGTGTCCTCTTCGGTCCGTTGCCACTCCCCAGGGGCGCGGGGCTCTGCCGCCAGGCGGCTCCTCCCCCAGCCTTCGGCCGGGAGGTGCCCCCAGCGTGGGCGCGACCAGCCACCCGTACCGGGAGAGCACCGAACGCGCCGGGCCGCCCCCCGCGCAGGGTGGTTGCTCGCGCCCACGCGGCCGGAGCCGCCTGTCGGCCGAGCCCCGCGCCCCTGATGTTCCTACCGGAGTCCCTCGGCCAGAGCGTTCTCGGTGGCCAGCGTCACGGCCTTCAGGGCTTCGCCCTGGAGCGGGCCGCGAGGCGCCCTGCAGGGGCCGCCCTTGCGGCCGGCCAGGTCCATGGAGAGCTTGATGGCCTGGACGAACTCCGTCCGTGAATCCCAGCGCAGCAGCGAGTGCAACTGGCGGTAGCGCGGGACCGCCACCTCCACCTCGCCCGCCACCGCAGCGTGGTACAGCTCGGCGCAGGCGGCGGGAAGGGCGTTGGGGTAGCCGGCGACCCAGCCGACCGCGCCGGCCAGGGCCAGCTCCAGCAGCACGTCGTCCGCGCCGATCAGCAGGTCCAGGCCCGGCGCGAGCTCGGCGATCTCGTAGGCCCGGCGGACGTCGCCGCTGAACTCCTTGACGGCGACGATGTGTCCGGCCGCGTACAGCTCCCCGAGCAGCGCGGGGAGCAGGTCGACGCGGGTGTCGTGCGGGTTGTTGTAGGCGACGACGGGCAGTCCGGCCTTCGCGACCTCCGCGTAGTGCGCGAGCACGGCGTCCCGGTCCGCGCGGTAGGCGTTCGGCGGGAGCTGGAGCACGGAGCCGCAGCCGGCCTCCGCCGCCTGCTCCGCCCATCTGCGGGACTCCGCGGAGCCGTACGCCGCCGTTCCGGCCATGACGCGGCTGCCGTCGCCGGCCGCCTCGACGGCCACCCGCGCGACCTCGGCGCGCTCGGCGTCGGTGAGGGTCTGGTACTCGCCGAGCGAGCCGTTGGGGACCACGCCGTCGCAGCCGTTGGCGAGGAGCCAGGCGACATGCTCGGCGTAGGCGTCGTAGTCGACGGAGCCGTCGTCGTGGAACGGCAGCGCGGTGGCGACCATGATGCCGCGCCAGGGGGCCTGGCGCTCGGGGGTGCTCATCGGGGGGCTCCTTCGGAGGATGGTGCGGTGGTGTCGCACTCGGCCAGCAGGCCGAGCGGCACAGGGGTGGACAGGGGGCGGGTCGGCGCGCCGTCGTCCTGCCCGGCGACAGCGACGTCGGGCCCAGGGACGTCGGGCCCGTCGGCGCTTGGCGCGCCGCAGAGCCGGGCGACGGCCGGGCCGCACATGCGGGCCTGGCACCAGCCCATGCCCGCGCGGGTGAGGAGTTTGACGGTCCGCTGGTCGGCCGCGCCCAGCTCGGCGACGGCGGACCGGACCTCTCGCACCGTCACCTCCTCGCAGCGGCAGACCTCGGTGGCGTCGTCGAGCCACCCCGTCCACCCGCTGCCGGGGGCGTGTCGCGCGGCCATGAGGTCGGCGAAGGCCCGCAGCCGCGCACGTCGCCGCAGCAGCGGGCGCGGCGCGGCGGTCTGCCCGGCGACGGCCCGGCCGGCCAGCTCGCCCTCCGCGACGGCGAGCTGGACGCCGCCGATGCCGGTGCTCTCGCCGGCCGCCCAGACGCCGGGCACGGTGGTGCGCTGCGCGGCGTCGACCACCAGCGCGGCGCTGCCGTCCGGCAGACGCCGTGTGCGGCAGCCGAGTTCGAGCGGCAGCTCCAGTTGCGGCACGAGCCCGTGTCCCACCGCGACGGCGTCGCAGGCGACGCGCCACTCGGTGCCGGGCACGGGACGCCACGCGGCGTCGAGCCTGGCCAGGGTGACCGCCTCGACGCGGTCCGAGCCGTGCGCGGCCACGACGGCGGTGCGCGGACGCAGGCGGACGCCGTGCCGCAGCAGGACCGCGCCGTGCTGGGCGCCCTCGACCAGCTTGCCGGGGTTGGCGGCGAGGACCCGGGCGCCGGCGGCGTACCCGAGGTAGTCGGCGGCCTCCGCCACCAGCGGGACTCTCGCCCCGGCCGCGGCCAGGGAGGACGCGACCGCCAGCAGCAGCGGTCCGCTGCCCGCGACCACGACCCGACGGCCGGGCAGCACGAGCCCCGCCTTGAGCATGGCCTGCGCGCCGCCCGCACCGACGACGCCGGGCAGGGTCCATCCGGGGAACGGCAGCTGCCGCTCGTGCGCGCCGGTGGCGAACAGCACCTGACGCGCCGTCACCGACCGGGCCTGTCGCTGGTCGGGCCCGGTCAGCGCACGCACGGTGAAGGCGCCCGACTCGCCCGTCACGGACCAGACATGGTGGTCGCCCAGCGACGTGACGCGCTCCGCGGCGGCGTCGACCCGCCCGAGCAGGCGCTGGAAGGCGGGCCAGTGGTGGTGCAGCGCCTGCGGGCGGGCGGCGCGCAGTTCGGCGGCGGGCTGCCGGTAGAACTGGCCGCCGGGCCGTGGCGCGCTGTCGAGCAGGACGACGCGCAGGCCGTGTTCGGCGGCGGTCGCGGCGGCCGCGAGCCCGGCCGGTCCGGCCCCGACCACGGCGAGGTCGTACCCTCCCGCCGGCTCAGCGGAGTTCGTCATGGCCGTCCCCTTGCTGCGTGCGGACCAGCGCGCCCGGCCGTGCGGGAGCCAGGCAGGCGCGGACGTTGGGGACGCCGTCGAGTTCGACCAGGCAGTCGTAGCAGGCGCCCATCCCGCAGAACGCGCCGCGCGGGCGGTCGCCGACGCGGGTGCGGCGCCAGGCGAGGCGTCCTGACTGCCAGAGCGCGGCGGCCACGCTCTGGCCGGGCAGCGCGGCGACCGGCTCGCCGTCGAAGCTGAACTCGATCGGGGGCTCGGGCCTGGCCCGGACCAGGTCGAGCGGACTCCTTCTCACGACTCCTCCTTCTCGAAGCGTCCGGGGCCGAAGGCGGCCGGGTCCATGAACGGCTTCTCGCCGTCGAGGAGTTGGGCGATGAGCCGGGCCGTCGCCGGGGCCAGGCCGATGCCCGCGCCCTCGTGGCCGCAGGCGTGGAGGAGCCAGGGCCGGTCCGGATCGGGCCCGATCGCGGGCAAGTGGTCGGGCAGATACGGGCGGAAGCCCCGGTAGGCGCGCAGCACCCGCACGTCGCGCAGCACCGGGAACAGCTCCGCGGCCTGCGCCGCGAGCCGCGCCAGCACCGGCGCGGACAGGCTGCGGTCGAACCCGACCCGCTCCCGGCTGGCCCCGATCAGCACCGGCCCGGCGGCCGTCCCCTCGACCACGGCGGAGCTCTGCAGGTCGGCGGAGCCGCTGGCGACGTCGGCGACGTAGTCGGCCGCGTAGACCTTGTGCCGCACCAGCGGCGGCAGCGGTTCGGTCACCAGCACGAAGCCGCGCCGGGGCAGGACGGGCAGGGTCGCTCCGGCGAGTGCGGCGACCTCGCCGCCCCATGTCCCGGCGGCGTTGACCACCGCCCCGCAGTGGAGCGTCCCGTGCGCGTCGGTCTCCACCCGGCCCTTCGCCAGCCCGGTCACGGCGGTCGCGGTGAGCAGGTCCACCCGGCCGGTGGCACGGGCCCGTCGCAGCAGCGCCGCCGCTGCGAGGGCGGGTTGGACCTGGGCGTCCTGCGGGTAGTGCACGCCCCCCGCCAGGCCGGGGGCCAGGTGCGGCTCCCACTCCCGCAGGCCGTCGGCGGGAACGTCCACCGCCGTGACCCCGGCCGCGCGCTGGAGCTCGGCCGACGCGCGCAGCTCGGCGAAGGCCCGCTGATCCCGGGCCACCACGAGCCCGCCCTTGGGCTCGTACTCCAGCGCCCGCGCGCCGAGTTCCCCGGCCAGCTCGCCCCAGAGCCGCAGGCTCTCGACCGCGAGCTCCAACTCGGGCCCCGGGGCCTTGTCCGAGACGAGCAGGTTCCCCTCACCCGCGCCGGTCGTCCCGCCGACGACCGGTCCGCGGTCGACGACCGCGACCCGCATGCCGCGCGTGGCCAGCGCGTCCGCGCAGGCCGCGCCGATCATTCCGGCGCCGATGACGACCACGTCGTAGTGAGGAACCCCTGTCACGAGTCAGTAATATGTCACACAGCATCGGGGCGGACAATCCCCCGCGCCGATCATTCCGGCGGTTGCTCCGGCGGTCACTCCGCGGGCACGGCCACGGGGACGCACGGGTGCATGCGCAGCGACCTGCGGACGGCGGGAGGGGTGCCCGCCGGCCCGAACGGGCTGCCGCCGAGGGCCTCGCGGCCGTGCGGGGTGAACAGCAGCGCCGGATCCGGGCCGTGGGCCACGATCCGGCTGGGGTTGATCATGTCGTGGACCTGGTAGTAGTGGCGGCGGATGTGGTCGAAGTCGACCGTGTCGCCGAAGCCGGGCGTCTGGAACAGGTCGCGGGTGTAGCCCCAGAGCGCCGGGTACTCCGAGATCTTGCGGATGTTGCACTTGAAGTGACCGTGGTAGACCGCGTCGAAGCGGACGAGCGTGGGCCACAGCCGGACGTCGGCCTCGGTCAGCTGGTCGCCGACCAGGTAGCGGCGCGTGCTCAGTCGCTCCTCCAACGCGTCCAGCCGGTGGAAGAGGGCCGTCACCGCCCGGTCGTAGAACTCCTGGGCCCGCGCGAACCCGGCGCGGTACACCGCGTTGTTGACGTCGCGGTAGATCTCATCGGCCAGCGCGTCGATCTCCTCGCGCAGGGGCTCGGGGTAGAGGTCGGGCGCGCCGGGCCGGTGCAGCGCCCGCCACTGGGAGCCGAGATCGAGGGTCAGGTTGGCGAAGTCGTTGCTGACCACCGCGCCGGTCGCGGTGTCCACCAGCGCGGGGACGCTGACGCCGCCGGTGTAGTCCGGCTCGGCCGCCAGATACGCCTCCCGCAGCGCGTGGATGCCGAGCACCGGGTCCAGCCCGTCCGGACAGCCCGTCTCCTCGGTGAACACCCACTGGTACTCCCCGTCGACCCGCTCCTGCACCGGGTCGGTCACCGCCAGCGTGATCGCCTCCTCCAGCCCCAGCAGCCGGCGGGTGATGAGCACCCGGTGCGCCCACGGACAGGCCAGGCTGACCACCAGTCGGTACCGGCCCGCCTCGACCGGCAGGCCGCCACGGCCGTCGGCGGTGATCCGGATCCGGAAGTGCTGCGGGGCGCGGACGAGGTCGCGGGGTTGGCTCTGGTCGACGTTCATGCGTCTCGCTCTCCTCTGCCAGGCGGGCCGCGCCCGGTGGCCGCGAGCGCAGTACGGACCTGACACGGTGCCGCCCACCGCTCGAGTCCCGGTCAGGACCGGCGGAAGGACTCGCCGTCGAAGGTCCACTCCCAGCCCACCTCGCCGCGTCCCGGGCAGGTGCCGGACAGGGTCAGCACCCCCGGCAGCTGCAGCGCGTGCCCGACGCACAGGACCTCGCACAGCAGGTCCAGGTCCTCGTCGTCGATCCGCATCACGCCGCCCTCCTCCAACAGCAGGTCGGCCCAGGCGAAGACGGGCATCTCGGGCTCGAAGATGCTGCAGACCGCGGTGAACGAGCCGACGCCGGCGCGGAGCAGGAAGCCGCGCAGCGCCTCCGCGCCGCGGGCGTAGGCGATCCGGAGCAGCGGCTCAGGGAATTGACCGGTGAGCGCCGCCTCGGCGGTCTCGGCGAGCATGCCGTCGAGGCGGCGGCGGACCAGGCCGCGCTCGTGGGCGCGGTCGAGGCGCAGCAGGAACTCCGCCAGCGGCTCGCCCTCCCAGCGGACCCACTCGTCCTCGGCCACCGGGTCGGCGGTGTAGACGAGATGGCTGTCGCCGTCGGTCGGGGAGAGACCCTCCTGCGTGCAGTAGTCGTCGAAGTCCACCGGCGAGAAGGCGCGCCCCCGGACCTCGACGCCGTCCCGGCCGAGACCCTCCAGCAGCGACTCGACGTCGCGCAGGTAGTCGGCGTAGGCGGAGTAGGTGGTGCAGCCTTCTGCGATCAGGCGCTCGAAGTCGGCCCGGTTGGTCACGACGCCGACCATGGTGGGCTTGCGCCCAGCGGAGGCGGCGGGCGCCGTGGCGGCCAGGGACGAGGCGGTGCAGCGGCGGCGGTCGCGCGGAGTGATGACGCGGGCGGCGGCATGGCAGACGGCGGGACGGGGGCTGCGCGGACGAACGTGCTTGGTCATGGAAGCCTCCGAGGTTGGACGGGCGGGGTGTGCGCCGAGTGGGGCGTCACGCTCCTCGTCCTCCCCCGTCATATGCCTCCCATGCGCACCATGTGTCACAGCCTCGTCACCATCAGTGACCCCGAATGGAGCAATGCCACCGCCCCCGCGGAGAGACCGGGGCAGCGGCGGAGACGACGAAGGCGCCCCGCGCTCCCGTTCGGGAGCGGCAGGGCGCCTTTCGACAGGCGGCTCTCAGTCGCGCGCGGCGCGCAGCGACGGCTTGAGCTCCATGAGCCGGGCCAGCAGCCCGTTGACGAAGGAGGGGGACTCGTCGGTGGAGAAGTCCTTGGCCATCTCCACGAACTCGTCCAGGACCACCGGGTCCGGGACCTCGTCCACCCAGATCAGCTCGTAGGCGCCGAGCCGCAGCACGTTGCGGTCCACGATCGGCATCCGGTCGAGCGTCCAGCCCACCGCGTAGGTGGAGATCAGGTCGTCGATCCGGGCGGCGTGGCGGCCGTAGCCCTCGACCAGGTCCTGGGTGTACTCCGGGACCTGCGGCACGCCCTCCTCCCCGCTGCGGGCGCGCGCCACCCACTCGGCAAGGACCAGCGTGGGCTTCACGCCCCGGTGATCGGCCTCGAAGATGATCTGGAAGGCCTTGGTACGGGCCTTGTTCCGCGCGGTCGCCACGGTTAGGAGTTCACCCGGCCGAGGTAGTCGCCGGTGCGGGTGTCGACCTTGATCTTCTCGCCCTGGTTGATGAAGAGCGGGACGCCGACCTCGGCGCCGGTCTCCAGGCGCGCGGGCTTGGTGCCGCCGGTGGAGCGGTCGCCCTGCAGGCCCGGCTCGGTGAACTCGACGACCAGCTCGACGGCGGCCGGGAGCTCGATGTAGAGCGGCGCGCCCTCGTAGACGGCCACGAGCGCGTCGAAGCCCTCGAGCAGGAACTTGGAGGCGTCGCCGACGACCTCCGGGGAGACGTGCGTCTGCTCGTAGGTGTCCATGTCCATGAACACGAACTGCTCGCCGTCCTTGTAGGAGAACTGCATCGTGCGCTTGTCGACGTTGGCCGTCTCGACCTTCACGCCGGCGTTGAAGGTCTTGTCGACGACCTTGCCGGACAGCACGTGCTTGAGCTTGGTGCGCACGAAGGCCGGGCCCTTGCCAGGCTTCACGTGCTGGAACTCGACGACGGACCACAGCTGGTCGTTGTCGAGCTTGAGCACCATGCCGTTCTTGAGGTCGTTGGTGGAAGCCACAGTCGCCCTAACTTCTGGATTCAACTAGCTGCTTGTGTCGCTAGTAACTTGTCAAGGAACCAAGTCGCGTGTCCTGCGGCCCCGGGCGGACCCGGAATCACAGGGCGAGGAGCTCCTTGGTCGTGATGGTGAGCAGCTCGGGCCCCCCGTCCTCGGAAGGACGGACGACGAGCGTGTCCTCGATCCGGACCCCGCCGCGCCCCGGGAGCGCTACCCCCAGACCGACAGTGACCGGCACACGGTTCTCAAGCTTACCGAATTCGCCAGGCCACGGTTCCAAGGCCCCAGGGCGCGGCTCCTCGTCGACATCCAGGCCGACGCCGTGCCCCACCCCCTCGTCCAGCTCGGGCGGGTACCCGCGCGCCTCCAGCTCCCGGCCCGCCGCCCGCGCGCAGTCGTCCAGCGAGGCGCCGACGCCCAGGGCCTCGCGGGCGGCGCGCTGCGCCGCGAAGACGATCGAGTGGAGCTCCACCTGCCACTCCTGCGGCGCGAGCCCGACCACGAACGTGCGCGTCGCGCAGGACCGGTAGCCCCGGTAGCAGGCGCCGAGGGAGACGGTGAGGAAGTCCCCCTCCTCCACCCTGCGGTCCCCCGGCAGGTGCCGGGCCCGCCCCGAGTGGTCCCCCGCGCCGACGCGGACCGGGAACGCCGGTCCGTCCGCGCCGTGGTCGACCATCCGCCGCTCCAGCTCCATCGCGAGGTGCCGCTCGCTGCGGCCCACCAGGATCGACTCCAGCAGCTCGCCCAGCGCTTGGTCCGCGATCTCCGCGGCGATCCGCAGGCAGCCGAGCTCCTGCTCGTCCTTGACGACCCTGAGCTGCTCCACCGAATGGTGCAGGTCCCGCAGTCGGCAGCGCGCAGCCTCCGAGACGGCCCGGTGCCGGGCGACGGTCAGGTCGTGCTCCTCCACCCCCAGCAGCTCCGCGGTCGCGGCGTGCGCCGCGGCGACGGCGGGATCCTGCCCGGGGACCAGGACCAGCTCCTCCAGTCCCTCCTCCCGCTCCCGCGCCGCGTGCGACACGCAGATCAGCGCGCGGTCGCGCTCCAGCAGGAGCGCTTCCGCGTCGGGCACGCCGGTCAGCCAGCGCACGTTCGCGGGCGCGCTCACCAGCGCGGCGTCGACGCCTGCACCACTGCAACGCTCACGCAGCCGCTCACGCCGCTCGGAGAACACCTCACCCATGCTCCGAGGCTAGGCGCGGCCGCGCGTTACCGCCTGTCGGGACCCATCCGGCACATCGGTCACTCGCACCATCCCCAGGGGCGTGAGGCTGAACTGATGCACAGCTCTTCTCGCGCCCACGCCGGGGGCGCCTCCCGGCCGTAGGCTGCGGGAGGAGCCGCACACCAGCAGAGCCCCGCGCCCCTGGGGTGGTGCGACTGACTCAACGTCGCTGCAATGCCTGCGCCAGGACGGAGTCGAGGGCGGCCGCCGTCGAGGGGATGTCCAGGCGGGAGTTGTCGATGATGGGGAGGCCGGAGCCGTACCAGCCGGACATGCGGCCGTGGATCGCGGCCACCTGTTCGTCCGGCAGCCTGCGGTTGCCGCTGCGCTGAGCGTTGCGGGCCAGGACCACGTCGAGGCCCGGCAGCAGGACGACGGGGGTCAACTGCGGGCCCACGTGCCGCTTCCAGCCGCCCAGCCCCACGGCCGGGAAATCCGGGAAGACGGCGTCGTCGATGATGCAGGAGATGCCGTTGACGAGGTAGTTGCGCGCCGCGAACCCACAGGTCCTGCGGGCCAGGCGGTACTGGCCCTCGGACTGGTCGTTCCAGCCGGCCTGGGGGCTGGCGAAGCCCGCGCGGACCCATTCGCGCACGTCGTCGAGACTGACGTGCGCGGTGGGGGTCGGCCGCCGGTCGGCCCAGTAGCGGGCGACGGAGGTCTTGCCCGCGCCCGCGGGGCCGATGAGGAGGACCGCGAGCGGACCCGGCGCCCCGGGCGGCCCCGCAGGCGAGGGCAGCACGAACTGACCCGTCGCCGCCGACTCCGGCAGCGCCCGCAGCGACAGCGTGGCGCGCGGCGGCCCCGCCGCCGGAGGCGGCAGGCTGCCGCCGTAGTAGCCGCTCTGGCCCTCTGACATCCGGTCACCTCCCGGAGGACGACGATACCGTCCCCCAGCAGGAACGATCACTGCTCGGCGAGGGCCCGCAGCGCCAACTCGTACGATCCGATGCCGAACCCGGCGATCGTGCCGCTCGCCACCGCCGAGATCACCGAGGTGTGGCGGAACTCCTCGCGCGCGTGCGGATTGGAGATGTGCACCTCGATCAGCGGCGCGGTCCGCTGCGACGCGGCGTCCCGCATGCCGTAGGAGTAGTGGGTGAACGCACCGGGGTTGATCACGACGGGGAGCCTGCCGTCGGCCGCCTCGTGCAGCCAGCGGATCATCTCGCCCTCGTCGTTGGTCTCCCGGACGTCGACCTCGAAGCCCAGCTCCGCGCCGAGCTTGGTGCAGCGCTCGACCAGGCCGGCGTACGACGTCGAGCCGTAGACGTCCGGCTCGCGGGAGCCGAGACGGCCCAGGTTCGGACCGTTCAGCACCAGGACCTTCCGCGGCATCAGCCCGCCACCTCGGCGTACGCGGCGACCAGCAGGGACGGGTCCGGGGCCTCCAGGATCGCGGGCTTGGCGAGGCCGTCCAGGACGATGAAGCGCAGCCGGTCCGCGCGGGACTTCTTGTCGAGCTTCATCGCCTCCAGCAGCTTCGGCCAGGCGTCCGCCTTGTAGGTGAGCGGCAGGCCCACCGAGGCCAGCACGGCCCGGTGCCGCTCGGCCGTCGCGTCGTCCAACCGGCCCGCCAGGCGCCCCAGTTCGGCGGCGAAGACCATGCCGACGCTGACGGCCGCGCCGTGCCGCCACTTGTAGCGCTCGTTGCGCTCGATGGCGTGGGCCAGCGTGTGGCCGTAGTTGAGGATCTCGCGCAGGCCGGACTCGCGCAGGTCGTTGGAGACGACCTCCGCCTTGACCTTGATGGAGCGCTCGATCAGCTCGGCGGTGTGCGGGCCGTCGGGGGTACGGGCGCCCTCCGGGTCGGCCTCGACGAGGTCGAGGATGACCGGGTCGGCGATGAAGCCGGTCTTGATGACCTCGGCCAGGCCGCTGACGTAGTCGTGGCGCGGCACGGTCTGCAGCGTGCCCAGGTCGGCGAGCACGCCGACCGGCGGGTGGAACGCGCCGACGAGGTTCTTGCCCTCGGCGATGTTGATGCCGGTCTTGCCGCCGACGGCCGCGTCGACCATGCCCAGCAGGGTCGTCGGGACGGAGACCCAGCGCACGCCGCGCAGCCAGGTCGCGGCGACGAAACCGGCCAGGTCGGTGGTCGCGCCGCCGCCGACGCCGACGATCACGTCGGTGCGGGTGAAGCCCGTCTGGCCCAGCACGGACCAGCAATAGGCGGCGACCTCGGCCGACTTGGCCTCCTCGGCGTTCGGCACCTGGAGCGCGATGGCCTCGTAGCCCTGCGCGGCCAGGTCGTCGCGGATCGCCTCGCCGGTCGCGGCCAGCGCCTCGGGGTGGATCACCGCGACGCGCTGCGCGGCGGTGCCGATCAACCCGGGCAGCTCGCCCAGCAGCTGATGCCCGATCAGCACGTCGTAGGGCTCGGCCCCGCCGCTCGCGCCGACCCGGATGCGCTTGACGTCTTCACTCACGACTTGCTCAGCTCCAGTGCGTCCAGGACCGCGTCGGCCACCTGATCCGGCGTCAACCCGGCCGTTTCGACCACGGCTTGGGCCACCCGCGCGTACACCGGGCGGCGCTGCTCCATCAGTTCGCGCCAGCGGGCGCGCGGATTGCCCACCAGCAGCGGGCGCGGCGCGTCCAGCCCGACGCGCTTGACCGCGTCGTGCAGGGCCACGTCGAGGAAGACCACCGGCAGCCCGTGCAGCAGTTCCTCGGTCTCCGCGCGCATCACCGCGCCGCCGCCGAGCGCCAGCACGCCCGGGTGCTCGGCGACCGCCGTGCGGACGGCCGCCGCCTCCAGCGCGCGGAAGTGCGGCTCGCCCTCGTCGACGAAGATGTCGGCGATGGGCTTTCCGGCCACCGCGACGATGTCGGCGTCGGTGTCGCGGAAGCCGACGCCCAGCCGCTCGGCCAGCAGCTCCCCGACCGAGCTCTTCCCGGCCCCGGGCGGGCCGACCAGGATGACGACGGGGTGGGCCACTACTTCACGACCAGGTGGTCGAGGTACCCCTGGACGTTGCGGCGGGTCTCGCTGACGTTGTCGCCGCCGAACTTCTCCGCGACCGCGTCCGCGAGGACCAGCGCGACCATCGCCTCCGCGACGATGCCGGCCGCCGGGACCGCGCAGACGTCGGAACGCTGGTGGTGCGCCTTGGCCGCCTCGCCCGTGCGGGTGTCGATCGTGGCCAGCGCGCGCGGCACCGTCGCGATCGGCTTCATCGCGGCGCGCACCCGCAGCAGCTCGCCGGTGGACAGACCGCCCTCGGTGCCGCCCGAGCGGCCGGAGAGGCGACGCACGCCCTCGGGGGTGTTCACGATCTCGTCGTGGGCCTTCGAGCCCGGGATCCGGGCCAGCTCGAAGCCGTCGCCGACCTCGACGCCCTTGATCGCCTGAATGCCCATCAGCGCGGCGGCGAGCCGCGCGTCCAGCCGGCGGTCCCAGTGCACGTGCGAGCCGAGGCCGACCGGGACGCCGTAGGCCAGCACCTCGACGACGCCGCCGAGCGTGTCGCCGTCCTTGTGGGCCTGGTCGATCTCGGCGACCATCGCCTTCGACGCGTCCGCGTCCAGGCAGCGCACCGGGTCCTCGTCCAACCGCGCCTCGTCGGCGGGGACCGGGATCACCCTGGCCGGGGCCTTGGCGGCACCGAGCTCGACGACGTGCGAGACGATCTCGATGCCCGTCGTCTCCTTCAGGTACGAGCGGGCCACCGTGCCGAGCGCGACGCGCGCTGCGGTCTCACGCGCGGAGGCGCGCTCCAGGATCGGCCGGGCCTCGTCGAGGGAGTACTTCTGCATGCCGGCCAGGTCGGCGTGCCCGGGGCGCGGCCGCGTCAGCGCCTCGTTGCGGGCGAGGCCCGCGAGGATCTCCGGGTCGACCGGGTCGGCCGACATGACCTGGTCCCACTTGGGCCACTCGGTGTTGCCCACCATGACCGCGACCGGCGAACCGAGGGTCAGCCCGTGCCGGACGCCGCCAAGGAACGTCACGACGTCCTGCTCGAACTTCATCCGCGCGCCACGACCGTAACCCAGCCGACGCCTCGCCAGGGCCTCGGACACCATCTCGGTGGTCACGGGCACCCCGGCCGGAAGCCCCTCCAGCGTCGCGACGAGTGCCGGGCCGTGCGACTCCCCGGCCGTCAGCCAGCGCAGCGTTCCCAAGGGTGTGCTCCTATCCCGAAAGTGCGGATCCCTTACCGGCGATCCTCCCACGTCGCAGGGGCAAGGGCAGAATCCGTCCAGCAAGTGAGCCCTTCAGGGGCGCGGGGGATTCTGCAGGCGAGGAGCCATGCACGATCCAGGGGCGCGGGGAACTGCGCGACAAGCCACCCCAGGAGCTGAGTCACCGAACGCGCAGGGTCATCCGCACGCCGGTGGTTGCTCACGCCCACGCTGGGGGCACCTCCCGGCCGAAGGCTGGGGGAGGAGTGGCATATCGGCAGAGCCTCGCGCCCCTGGATCGTGCAACTACAGGGCCGCCTGCCCCGCCGCGCGCATCGCGGCGACCACGTCCGCGTCGTCCAGACCGGTGAAGGCGCGGAACTGCAGCACCGCCTGGTGCACCAGGAGGTCGAGCCCGCCCAGGACGACGCCGTCACGCCGCTGCCACGCCGCCGCCAGCGGCGTCGGCCACGGGTGGTAGAGGACGTCGAACAGCGCGCCCGGTTCGTCCGGCACCGCGTCGGCGAGATGGTCCGTCGCGCCCACGGGCGTGGTCGAGATCACCAGCTCCGCGTCGAAGGCCATCGACGCGCGGTCCCACTCCTCCGGGACGACGTCCACACCGAGCCGCTCGCCGAGCGCCCGCATCTGCGCCGCGCGCTCGGGCCCGCGCACGAAGGCGAGCACGGGGCCGTCGCAGACCTGCCCGAGCGCGGCCAGCGCGGAGGAGGCCGTCGCCCCCGCTCCGAGGACCGCCGCGCTGCGGACCTTCTCCACACCGCGCTCGCGCAACGCCGCGACGAGGCCGGGCACGTCGGTGTTGTCGCCGGTGCGGCGGCCGTCCGGGTGGAAGACGACGGTGTTGACCGCGTCCACGGCCAGCGCGCCCGCCGAGACCTCGTCCAGCAGCGGGATCACCGCGCGCTTCAGCGGCATGGTGAGCGAGAGACCGGCCCAGCCCTCGCCCTCCACGTCGAGGCCGGAGAGGAACCCCGGCAGCCCGGCCTCGTCCACCTCGAAGCGGCCGTACTGCCACTCCCCTTCCAGGCCGAGCGCCGCGTACGCGGCGTTGTGCAGCGCCGGCGAGAGCGAGTGCGCGATCGGCGATCCGAGGACCGCAGCCCGCCTCACTGGCACTGTCCCGAGGTGCGGTTGACGTTCTGGCCGTGCTTGGCGCAGTAGGCCTGGACGTCGTTGAGGAACTCGCTCCAGGTGGCGTCGAAACGGGTGTCGTTGGCGTCGACCGCCACGAAGTAGGCCCAGTTGCCCGGCGTGGGGTTCAGCACCGCCTGGATCGCGGCCTGGCCCGGGTTGTCGATGGGCGTCGGAGGCAGACCCTTGACGACGTAGGTGTTGTAGCCGCCCGCGGAGCTGGCCTTCTGCGCGTTGGTGAAGGTCTTGCTGTTCAGGTAGTACTGGAGCGGGGTGTCCAGTTCCAGCCGTCCCCAGGTGACGTTGGTGTTGAGGCGGTTGTACAGGACGCGCGCGATCTTGCCGAAGTCGGCGACGTTGTTGCCCTCCGCCTGGAGGATGCTCGCCTCCTTCAGCACGTCGTAGGCGTTGTTGAGGTTGGCGCCCTTGCCGGCCGTGGCGAGGTTGAGCGACTGGATCTCGCTGTTGGCCTGGGTCACCATCTGCTTGAGCAGGTCGACCGGCTTCATGCCCTTGGAGATCGAGTAGCGCGCCGGCCACAGGAAGCCCTCGGGGTTGCCGTTCGCCTCGGACGGCAGCCCGAGCTGGGAGACGTCGTCCTTGGCGGCCTTGGCCGTGGTGCCCGGGGCCACCTTGAGCGCCTGGTCGACCTTGGTGTAGATCGACTTGGCCGTCATGCCCTCCGGGATGATGACCACCTCGCCGCCCGCCTGCGCCTCCAGCTCCTTCAGTGCGGAGGCCGCCGACATCTTCAGCTTCAGGGTGTAGAAGCCGGGCTGGATGGTGGAGGCGTTCTTGACGTCCCCGTTGTAGGCGTCGACGAACGCCTGCGCGGTCTCCACGACACCGGCGGTCTTCAGCGTGTTGGCGATGGTCCAGCCGGTCGCGCCGTCCGGGATCTGTACCTGTACTTCGGTGGTGCCATCGCCGGTGAAGTCCGCGGGCGCGCCGTAGTGGCTCTCGTAGTACGTGTAGCCGAAGTACCCGCCGCCGCCGATCAGGCCCAGCAGCAGCACCGTGACGCCGAGGCAGGCGACGCCGCTGCGCTTGCGCTCCTTGCGGCCCTTGGCGAAGTCCTTGCGCCGCCCGGTGCGGCTTTCGTCCTCGTCGGAGAGGAACGGGACGTACTCCTCCTCGCCGTCCTCGCGCTCCTCGACGTAGACGTCGTCGTCGGAGTAGCCGTCGGCGCCGTGCACGTCCCCGACGGGCGCCTCGCCGCGCGCCTCGGCCTCGAGCTTCGCGGCCTCCGCGACCCAGTCGATCCCGTCCGGCCCCGGGCCGGACGGAGGGGGGTTCTGCGGACGCGGGCGCTGCGGCGGCTGCGGCGGCTGCGGGACGGGCGGCTGCTGGCCGTACGGCGCCTGCTGCTGACCCGGGTACGGCTGCTGCGGCTGACCGTAGGGCGCCTGGGGCTGCCGGCCCGGCTGCCCGTACGGCGCCTGGGGCTGACCGGGGTACACCGGCTGCTGCCCGGTGCCGTAGGGGTCCTGCGGGTATCCGGGGTACTGCGGCTGGCCGTAGGGGTACGGCTGCTGGGGCTGCTGCGGTTGCTGCGGTCCGTAAGGGTGAGGACCCTGCGGCGGGTATCCGCCCTGCGCTCCGTACGAGCCGGCCTGGCCCCACGGTTCGGAGCCGTAGCCCCGGCCCTGGTCGGTCATGCGTCCCCTCGGATTCGGCGGATATCGGCAGGTGGGTTCGCTGCTGTGATTCGAACCGGCGTGCCCATGGGCCCGCGTGGACGGAACGTTACCCGACCGACGCCGAACCGGCTCCGATGGGCACGTCCGCAGCACGCGAGCTTCACGACACGTCGCTCACAGTGACGAAGGGGGCCCACCGGACGGTGGACCCCCTTGAATTCGGCGTCAGCCTACAGCCCCTCGGCGGCCGGTTGGACGGTTTCGCCCGGAGGACGTCCGCTCGTCTTCTCCGTCTCCAGCGCGCTCTGCAGGATGACCACGGCCGCGGCCTGGTCGATCCGGGAGCGACCCTGCTTGGACTTCACCCCGGCGGCGCGCATGCCGGCCGTCGCGGTGACCGTCGTCATCCGCTCGTCGACCAGCCGCACCGGCACCGGGTACACCCGGCCGGCCAGCTGGGCCGCGTAGTCGCGGACCTTGGCCGCCGCCGGGCCCTCGCGCCCGCTGAGCGAGCGCGGGAGCCCGACGACGACCTCGATCGCCTCGTACTCCTCGACGATGGCGGTGAGCCGTCCGAGCGACTTCTTACCCGCCGGGACCGTCTCCACCGGGGTGGCCAGCAGCCCGTCGGGGTCGCAGCTCGCGACCCCGATCCGGGCGTCGCCGACGTCCACGGCGATCCGGCGTCCTCGACGCATGGAACTCAACGCCTCGCGCCTCAGGCCTTCTCGACGACCAGCGCGCGCACGGCCTCGACGGCCTGCGGCACGGCGGTCGCGTCCTGGCCGCCGCCCTGGGCGACGTCGTCCTTGCCGCCACCGCCGCCGCCGAGCGTCTTGGCCGCGGTGCGGACCAGCTCGCCGGCCTTGATGCCGCGCTCGCGGGCGCCCTCGTTGGTGGCGATGACGGTCAGCGGACGGCCGTTCGCCACGGTGAACAGCGCGACGACGGCGGCACGGCCGCCCTGGCCGACGCGGTTGCGCACGTCCAGGACCAGCTTGCGCAGGTCGTCGGCGCCGGTGCCGTCCGGCACCTGGCCGGTGACCAGCGCGGTGCCCCGCACGTCCTCGGCGCCCTCGGCAAGCCCGGCGGCAGCCTGGAGCACCTTCTCGGCGCGGAAGCGCTCGATCTCCTTCTCGGCGTCCTTGAGCTTGGCGAGCATGCCGGAGATCTTCTCCGGCAGTTCCTCCGGGCGGCCCTTGACCAGCTCGGTCAGCTGGGCGACCACGGTGTGCTCGCGGGCGAGGAAGTTGTAGGCGTCGACGCCGACCAGCGCCTCGACGCGGCGCACGCCGGAGCCGATGGAGGACTCGCCGAGCAGCTTCACCAGACCCAGCTGGGCGGTGTTGGCGACGTGGGTGCCGCCGCAGAGCTCCTTGGAGAAGTCACCGATGGTGACGACGCGGACCTTCTCGCCGTACTTCTCGCCGAACTCGGCGATGGCGCCCTGCTTCTTGGCCTCGTCGATGCCCATGATCTCGGCGGTGACGTCCAGCTCGCGGGCCAGCACCTCGTTGATCTTCTGCTCGACGTCGGTCAGCACCGTGCCGGGGACGGCGGTCGGCGAGCCGAAGTCGAAGCGGAAGCGGCCCGGGGAGTTCTCCGAACCGGCCTGGGCGGCCGTCGGGCCGAGCGCGTCGCGCAGCGCCTGGTGGGTCAGGTGGGTGGCGCTGTGGGCGCGGGCGATGGCCCGGCGGCGGCGCACGTCGATCTCGGCGTGCACGGCGGCGCCCACGGTGACCTCGCCGACCTGCACGACGCCCTTGTGCACGACGACGCCGGGGACCGGCTTCTGCACGTCGTGGACGGTGATGACGGCGCCGGTGTCGGTCTTGATCCGGCCGTGGTCGGCGAGCTGGCCGCCGCCCTCGGCGTAGAAGGGGGTGCGGTCGAGGACGACCTCGACGTCGTCGCCCTCGGAGGCGGCCGGGGCCGGCACCCCGTCGACGAGCAGGCCGACGACGGACGCCTCGTTGGCGTTGAGCGTGTAGCCGGTGAACTCCGACTCGCCCGAGGTGTCGGCGATGGAGCGGTAGGCCTGGACGTCGGCGTGGCCGGTCTTCTTGGCCTTCGCGTCGGCCTTGGCGCGGTCCCGCTGCTCCTTCATCAGGCGGCGGAAGCCGTCCTCGTCGACGGAGACGCCCTGCTCGGCGGCGATCTCCAGGGTGAGGTCGATCGGGAAGCCGTAGGTGTCGTGCAGCTGGAAGGCGTTCTGGCCGGACAGCACCGTTCCGCCCCCGGAGCGGGTCTCGGTGATGGCGGTGTCGAGGATGTTGGTGCCCGCGCGCAGCGTCTTGAGGAAGGTGGCCTCCTCGGCGAGCGCGACGGTCTCGATGCGCTTGCGGTCGGTGATCAGCTCCGGGTACTGCTGGCCCATGGTGGTGATCACGACGTCGAGCAGCTGCTCGACGACCGGGCCGGTGGCGCCCAGGATGCGCATGTTGCGGATGGCGCGGCGCATGATGCGGCGCAGCACGTAGCCGCGGCCCTCGTTGCCGGGTGTGACGCCGTCGCCGATGAGCATGGCGGAGGTGCGCATGTGGTCGGCGACCACGCGCAGCGAGACGTCGGAGTTGTGGGCGGCCCCGTAGTGGACGCCGGTCAGCTCGGTGGCCTTGTCGATGACGACGCGCAGGGTGTCCGTCTCGTACATGTTGCGGACGTCCTGGAGGATCATCGCCAGGCGCTCCATGCCGAGGCCCGTGTCGATGTTCTTGGCCGGGAGGTCGCCCAGGATCGGGAAGTCCTCCTTGCCGTCGCCCGCGCCGCGCTCGTACTGCATGAAGACCAGGTTCCAGATCTCCACGTAGCGCTCGTCGTTGACGGCCGGGCCGCCCTCGACGCCGAACTCGGGGCCGCGGTCGTAGTTGATCTCCGAGCACGGGCCGCAGGGGCCGGGGACGCCCATGGACCAGAAGTTGTCCTTCTTGCCCAGGCGCTGGATGCGCTCGGCGGGGACGCCGATCACGTCACGCCAGATCTGCTCGGCCTCGTCGTCGTCGAGGTAGACGGTGACCCACAGGCGCTCCGGGTCCAGGCCGTAGCCGCCGTCGGCGACGGAGGAGGTCAGCAGCTCCCACGCGTACTTGATGGCCCCTTCCTTGAAGTAGTCGCCGAAGGAGAAGTTGCCGCACATCTGGAAGAAGGTGCCGTGCCGGGTGGTCTTGCCGACCTCCTCGATGTCCGGCGTGCGCACGCACTTCTGCACGCTGGTAGCGCGCGGGAAGGGCGGCTTGACCTCACCCAGGAAGTAGGGCTTGAAGGGCACCATGCCGGCCGGGACCAGCAGCAGCGTGGGGTCGTCGGCGATGAGCGACGCCGAGGGGACGACGGTGTGGCCGCGCTCCTCGAAGAAGCGCAGCCAGCGGCGGCGGATCTCAGCCGACTCCATTACAGGTCCTCATTCCGATCGGGCTTGACAGGGGTGTTCTGCAGAGCGAGTGGCGCCCGTTCGTCGTCGACGGGCACGGGGGTGGTGCGCGCGCCGCCTGGCGGCAGCGCGGAGCGGACGGCGGCGGCGCGCAGCACGCGGGCGTCCTCGGAGTAGCCGGGCGTCGCCAGCACGCTGCCGTCCAGGCCGAGTTGACGGTTCAGCTCGAGCTCGCGCTGGAGCATGCCGGCCCGTACCTCGTCCCTGAAGTTCCGCGCGGCGCGGCCGACTTCGAGCGACCCGAGGGCCGCGCCCTCGGCCAGGCTGCCCGGGGTGAGCGAACGCGCCACGCGGTTCGCCTTGTTGATGGTCCAGACGGTGGCGCCTGCGCCCACCGCCATCCAGAAGATCCTGCGCATCGGCTCAGCCCCTCCTTCCGAGGCCCACCAGGCGCAGCAGGCCGTTGCGACGCACCGTCGCCCGCTGCACCTCGGCCTTCACCATCCGCTCGATGATCTCCCGCTCCGACTGGTGCGGGACGTACTTCTCGGGATGCCCGGCCGCGCGCTGCTTGGCCACCGCGCTGCGCACGCCGTAGCTGAACGCGGACAGCTTGACCAGGGGCCCGCCGAGGGTCGCGGCCATCGTGGAGGAGAGCGCCTGCGCGTTCGCGGCCGCGTCCTGCACGTCCGCGGTGATCGCGTCGACGCGCACGAGCTGGTCGTTGGCGGCGCGCAGCGTCTCCGCGGCCTCGTCGAGCAGCGGGAGGGCCTGCTCGGTCACCGTCTCGACCAGCGCGGTCGCCGCCCGCAGGGCCCGCGCGAGGCGCACCAGCACCACGGCCAGGAGAGTGACCAGCACCGCCCAGAACACGGCGATGACGAGGCTCGCAACCTCTCCACCCGACACCTTGGCGCTCCCTCGCAGCAAAAGCTGGTCTATCTGCGAAACCCTATCGCGCCAGGAGGAGTAATCCCGACCTGACGACCGGCACGCCGACCTGGGGATCAGGCGGCCCGCGCGTCCGTACCACCGAACCCGCGGTCGCGCCCGGGGAACGGCGGTTCCCGCCGCCCCGCGCGCCCGCGCGACGTAACCTACCGCGCAGTCAGCTCGTTGGGCCGTCCAGGGGAGCGTTCACCTCCGACGTTCCCCTCCGAAGGGGGTCCAGTGCCAGGCATCGGGAATCTGCCCGCCGAGCTGACCGGCTTCGTGGGTCGCCGTGTCGAGCTGGCGATAGCGCAACGGATGCTGCGCCGCGTCCGGCTGGTGACGGTGGTGGGCCCCGGCGGCGTCGGCAAGAGTCGGCTCGCCCTGCGCGCCGCGGCGGCGGCCGTGCCGGACTTCGCCGACGGCGCGTGGCTGGTCCCCTGCGCGGAGCTCACCGACCCGGCGCTGCTGGGCCACGCGATCGCCGAGGCGCTGCGGCTCACCGACGGCACCGCGCGCCCGGCGCGCGAGGTGCTGCGGGACTTCCTCGCGCCACGCCGCCTGCTGCTCGTGCTGGACGGCTGCGAACACCTCGTCGAGGAGGCCGCGCCGCTGGTCGCGGCGCTGCTCGCGGCCGCGCCGGGGCTGAGGGTGCTGGCCAGCAGCCGCGAGCCGCTGCGCGTCGAGGGCGAGCAGCAGCTTCCGCTCCCGCCGCTGCCCACCGAGGGACCGGACGCCGACGCCGTCACCCTGTTCGCCCAGCGGGCGGCGGCCGTGCTCCCCGGCTTCTCCGTCACGGCGCGCAACGCCGCGCAGGTCACCGCGCTCTGCCGCCGCCTCGACGGGATCCCGCTGGCGATCGAACTGGCGGCGGGACGGCTGCCGGTGCTGTCCGTGCAGCAGATCACCGAGCGCCTCGACGACCGCTTCGCGGTGCTCACCGGCGGCGCGCGCGGCGCGCTCCCCCGCCACCAGACGCTGCGCACCGCGATCGGCTGGAGCCACGAGCTGTGCTCGGCGCAGGAGCGCCTGCTCTGGGCGCGGCTCTCGGTCTTCGTCGGCTGCTTCGACCTGGAGGCCGCGCAGTACGTCTGCGCCGGCGAGGGCGTCACCGCCGACGACGTGCTGGAGGGGCTCGGCGCGCTGGTCGCCAAGTCCGTGGTGCTGCGCCAGCCGGGGCTCGCCGACGGCCAGGCGCGCTACCGCCTGCTCGACACGCTGCGCGAGTACGGCGCCGGTTGGCTGCGCGCCTGCGGCGCGGAGAACCTGCTGCGCCGACGCCACCGCGACTGGTACCTGGGCCTGGCCACCTGGGGGGAAGTCGAGTGGTTCAGCCCGCGTCAGCTGGAGACCTCGGCCCGGACCCAGGCCGCGCACAGCAACCTGCGCGCCGCGCTCGAGTACTGCCTCACCGACCCGGGCGAGGAGCAGCTGGCGCTCTTCCTGGCGGGCACCCTGTGGTACTTCTGGGTCGGCTGCGGCCACCTCGGCGAGGGCCGGGTCTGGCTGGACCGGGCGCTGGAGCTCGCCCCTGAGCCGACGGAGGCGCGGGCCAAGGCCCTGTGGGTCACCGGCTACCTGTCGATCCTCCAGGGCGACCGCCTGCACGCGCTGCGGCTGCTGGAGGAGTGCCGCCGCCAGGCCCTCGACACGGGCGACGACCGGGCGCTCGCCTACGCCGTGCACCGGCAGGGCTGCGCCGCGCTGATCGCCGACGACCTCGACCGCGCGGCGGCGCTGTTCGACGAGGCCCTGTGGCACTACGACCAGCTGGGCGAGCTGAACAGCAACGTGCTGATGGCGATGTTCGAGCTGGGCCTCGCGCACACCTTCCGCGGCGACGCGGCCACCGGCGCGGCCTGGATCGGCAAGGTGCTCGTCGAGTGCGAGCGGTTCGGCGAGCGCTGGGCCTACGCCTACGGGCTGTTCGCGTCCGGCTACGCGGCCTGGGCCGTCGGCGACCTCGTGCAGGCCCGCGTCCGGGCCCGCGAGTGCGTCCGGCTCAACCACGCCTTCCGCGACCTGGTCGGCCTGGTCCTCGGCGTGGAGCTGCTGGCCCTGCTCGCCACCGAGCCGGAGGGGAACGGCGCGCCCGGGGACCTGCGGGAGGCGGCGACGCTCCAGGGAGCGGCGCACACCCTGTGGCGCTCGGTGGGCGAGCCGTTGTTCGGCTCGGACAACTTCAACGCCGCCCACGAGGCGTGCGCGCGGCGGGTCCGCGCGGGCCTGCCGGAGGCGGAGGCCGCCGAGGCGTTCCGCCGGGGCACCACGCTGGACCTGGACGAGCTCGTCGTCCGCGCCCTCGCCGGGCCGCGGACCGGCACGCCCCCCGGAGAAGCACAGCGCCCCCACGGCCGAAAGGCCGTGGGGGCGCTGCGGGAACCGCTCGCGGGTCAGCGCGAGTAGTACTCGACGACGAGCTGCTCGTCGCAGAGGACCGGGACCTCACGCCGCTGGGGCAGGCGGTCCAGGCGGAAGGCCAGGGCCTTCAGGTTGACCTCGAGGTACTTCGGGGTCTGACCCTCACCCGCGTTGCCACCCTCACGGGCGACGACGAACGGGGTCTTCTCCTTGGAACGGTCGCGGACGGTCACCACGTAGCCCGGCTTGAGCTGGAACGACGGACGGTTGACCTTCTGGCCGTTGACCTCGATGTGGCCGTGGACGACCATCTGACGGGCCTGGTAGATGGTGCGGGCGATGCCCGAACGCAGGACCAGGGCGTCGAGACGGGTCTCCAGCAGGGCGACGAGCGCCTCACCGGTCTTGCCCTCGACCTTGCGGGCCTTGTCGAAGGCGCGCGAGAGCTGGGTCTCGGACAGGTCGTACTGGGCGCGCAGACGCTGCTTCTCGACCAGACGGACCTTGTAGTCCGAGTTCTGCTTGCGGCCACGGCCGTGCTGCCCCGGCGGGTACGGGCGGGCCTCGAAGTACTTGACGGACTTCGGGGTCAGCGGAATGCCCAGCGCACGGGCAATCTTGACCTTGGGGCGCTTCTGGTTCGCCATGAACCATTACCTCTTTCGGTTGTCTACTGGCTCACCGCTGTTGAAGGAGGTCGCCTCTCGCGGTCCGGGAAACCGTTCCGCCATGTAGGCGGGCCGGCAGCCGCTCCCGGGACCGGGCACAACGTGCTGCACGCGAGTGGCCCACCGACCCGAGGGGTGGTGGGCTGCACGCGACACCCAATGGGTGCGCAACGCTCCTGCCGTCCGCGGTTGCCCACGGGCGGCCTGTATGACGCCCCGCCGGTGATGTCGCATCTGACGATGCGCACACGGGACGTCTCGCTCGGGAAAGTCTACGGGATCCGCGAAGGCCCGACCGACACCCGCCCTCCCTCCAGCGGGTCACTCCCATTGTCAACGCTATTGACATCGTCGTTGGCGCACGGCGAAGGTGTCCGCCATGGACGTAACAGAACTCGCCTACCTCCCCGCGACCGACGCCCTGCGCGCCTTCCGCGCCCGGCGGCTCTCGCCGGTCGAGCTGATGGAAGCCGTGATCGCGCGCGCCGAACGCACCGAGCCCGACGTCAACTGCCTCAGCGAGCGGCTCTTCGAGGAGGGCCTCGCCGCCGCGCGGGACGCGGAGCAGCGGTACCTCGGCCACGGTCCCGCGCCGCGCCCGCTGGAGGGGCTTCCCGTCGCGGCGAAGGACGAGCACCCCATCGCGGGGCGCATCTGCAGCGAGGGCTCGCTCCTGCTCGCGGACGAGGTCGCGACGGAGACGCACCCGGTGATCCAGCGGGTCCAGGGCGCCGGCGGCATCATCCACGCCCGCACCACCACCCCCGAGTTCTGCTGCGCCGCCTTCACGCAGTCCAAGCTGTGGGGCGTCACCCGCAACCCGTGGTCGCGTCAGCACTCGTGCGGCGGGTCCTCCGGCGGCTCGGGGGCCGCCCTCGCGGCCGGGAACGCACCGCTGGCCACGGGCTCGGACATCGGCGGGTCGATCCGGATCCCGGCCTCGTTCAACGGCGTCGTAGGTTTCAAGCCGCCCTACGGCCGCGTCCCGGCGATGCCGCCGTTCAACCTGGACACCTACTGCCACGACGGCCCGATGGCCCGGACCGTCGCCGACACCGCGCTGCTGCAGAACACCATCGCCGGGCCCTGGGCCGGCGACGTCGTCTCGCTGCGCCCCAAGGTCGAGGTGCCCTGGGAGTACCAGGGCGCGGCCGGGGTCGCCGGGATGCGCATCGCGCTGTGCCTGACGCTCGGCGACTACGTGCTCGACCCGGACGTCGAGGCGAACACCCGCGCCGTCGCCGAGGCGCTGCGCGCCGCGGGGGCGGTGGTCGAGGAGGTCTCCCTCGGCTGGACCCGCGAACTGCTCGACCGGGCCGCGTGGGCGCACTTCGGCGCGATCTTCGGTCCGTCCATCGGCGAGGCCGCCGCCGAGGCGCCGGACCTGCTCAACGGCTACACCCGCGCCTTCGCGGAGCGGGCGGCGCGCGCCGCGACGGAGACCGGCTTCCTGGAGGGGCTGGAGCTGGAGGGCCGCCTCTACGCCGAGCTCGGCGCGGTGCTGGAGCGCTACGACGCGCTGCTCTGCCCCACCACGGCGGTCCCCGCGCTGGCGGCGGACGAGGAGTACACCGAGACGCGGCTGTCCATCGCCGGCGTCGAGCAGGAGCACTACATGGCGATGGCGATGACCATCGGGTTCAACATCTGCTCCCGCTGCCCGGTCCTCTCCGTCCCTTCCGGCTTCGCGGCGAACGGCGTGCCGACGGGCGTGCAGATCGTCGGGCGCACCTACGACGACGCGACGGTGTTCCGCGTCGGCGCGGCGGTCGAGGAGGTGCGGCCGTGGGCCTACGTCTCAGGACGTCGACCGCTCGTCGGACCGTTCGTCTGAGCCGCTCTCCCCGCGCAGCCGGGCGCGGGTCCAGGTGACCGCGTCCGCGTAGCGGGCCTCGGCGCCGTGACGGGTCGGGCGGTAATACTGCTTGCCGTGCACGGCGTCGGGGGCGTACTGCTGGGCGGCGATCCCCTCGGGCAGGTCGTGCGGGTAGACGTAGCCCTGCGCGTGGCCGAGCTTCTTCGCCCCGGCGTAGTGCCCGTCCCGCAGGTGCGCGGGCACCGCGCCGGCCAGCCCGGCGCGGACGTCGGCGAGCGCCTCGCCGATCGCGATCGTCGCGGCGTTGGACTTCGGCGCGAGGGCGAGCGCGATCACCGCGTGCGACAGCGTCAGCGCCGCCTCCGGGAAGCCGATCATCGCCACGGCCTGCGCGGCGGCGACGGCCGTGGGCAGGGCGGTGGGGTCGGCGACGCCGATGTCCTCGCTGGCGGAGATCATCAACCGCCGGGCGATGAAGCGAGGGTCCTCGCCGGCCTCGATCATCCGGGCGAGGTAGTGCAGGGCCGCGTCGACGTCGCTGCCCCGGATGGACTTGATGAGCGCGCTGGCGACGTCGTAGTGCTGGTCGCCGTCCTTGTCGTAGTGGACGGCGGCGCGGTTGACGGCGGTCTCGGTCAGTTCGAGCGTGACCGTCTCCCGCCGCTCCTCGATGGCCGCCCCGGCGGCGGCCTCCAGCGAGGTCAGCGCCTTGCGGGCGTCGCCGCCCGCGATCCGCACGAGGTGCTCCCGGGCGTCCTCGGCGAGCTCGACCGTGCCGTTCAACCCGCGCTCGTCCGCGACCGCGCGGCCCAGCAGCTCACGGATGTCGTCGTCGGTCAGCGACTCCAGCGTCAGCAGCAGCGAGCGGGAGAGCAGCGGCGAGATGACCGAGAAGTACGGGTTCTCGGTGGTCGCGGCGATCAGCGTCACCCAGCGGTTCTCGACGGCCGGCAGCAGGCTGTCCTGCTGCGCCTTGGAGAAGCGGTGGATCTCGTCGAGGAAGAGGACCGTCTCCTTGCCGCTCGTCCCGACGGCCCGGCGCGCTCCGTCGATGACCGCGCGGACCTCCTTGACCCCGGCGGTGATCGCGGAGAGCTCGACGAAGCGGCGGTCGGTGGCCTGACTGATCACGTACGCGAGGGTGGTCTTCCCCGTCCCGGGCGGGCCCCAGAGGATCACCGACGACGTGGCCGCCGGCCCGTTCGTCGCCGCGACGAGCCGCCGCAACGGCGACCCGGGCTTCAGCAGGTGCTGCTGCCCCGCGACCTCGTCCAACGTACGCGGCCGCATCCGCACCGCGAGCGGCGCCCGCCCCGGCTCCCTGGCCTGGATCTCCTCGGCGGCGGCGGTGAACAGGTCTGGTTCCACTTACCCGACCCTACCGTTGCGCACCGACATGCCGGACCGCCGCTCACCGGCCGAGCATGTGGCGCAGATCCTTGGCCGCAGAGTCGATGTCGTCCGCGTAGCCACCCTGCGCGAGCCGCAACATGTACGCCACGGCATCGTCCGGGTGCGGCGCGACGTACGCCACCTCGTTGAGCTCCAGGAACAGGAGCATCGCCTCGAAGGCGGTCCGCTTGTTCCGGTCGATGAGGGCGTGGTTCCGAGCGATCGACTCTCCGAGCGCGGCGGCCTTGGTCCACAGGTCCGGGTAGGCGTCCACCCCGAACGTCGTGTACCTGGGGCGGCCGAGCGCGGACTGGAGGAGCCCGGGATCCCTGATCATGGACGAGCCGCCGAGAAGCTCCTTGATGTCGTCCAGCTCGATGTACTCGACCTCGTCCCCCGGTTCGGTCACAGCTCGGCCAGCCTCTCGAGCGTCTCCGCGTTCTCCTCACGGATCCGCTGGATCGCCCTGGCTCGACGCTCGGCGCGTCCCGAGCGGTCCTCCGAGGCCGGTTCGGCCGGCGCGGCGACAGGTTCGTCGAGCACGGGCCGAAGGATCTCGGACTCCCACCATGTCTTCGGCCGAGGGGCGACGACTGGCTCCAGTATGGGCCGGACAGCCAGCAGCCAGGTTCGGAGATCCGGGGCTGCCAGGGCTACGAGCTTCAGAGCCGGTTCGAGGCCCCGGACGCGAAGCCGGTCCTCCTGGGACAGGTGACGGAGCAGCCGGGAGACCACGGCATCCGCTTGTTCGCCGGCCCCTTCGGTCGCGACAACCCGCAGTTCCTCCGTCGGCTCTCCCTCATGGGGCAGTACGAGCCACTGCGTCTCGGTCGACATGGGTGCCTCCTCTCACGATCCACGCTATCCGCGTCAACGGCCCTCCCACCAGAAATGTGCCCCGGTCGGGGCGCAGAGGGCCACAGGCTGGGTGCTCAGACGCCGTGCCGAACCCCGAGCCGGATCAGGCTCGCCAGCGGTAGGCGAGTTCCGGGCGGCCCACCTGGCCGTACTGGGGTTCGCGGCGGGCGCGGCCGGTTTCGACCAGGTGTTCCAGGTAGCGGCGGGCGGTGATGCGGGAGACGCCCGCGGCCGTGCCCACCGCCGCCGCCGAGAGGCCGGTGTCGGCTTCGCGCAGCACCGCGGCCACCGCGTCGAGCGTGGGCGTGGTGAGGCCCTTGGGCAGCGTGGTCCCGCGCGGGGAGCGGAGCTCGGCGAAGGCCTGGTCGACCTCGTCCTGGCCGAGGGCCTCGCCCTCGCGGTCGAGGCTGGCGCGGTAGCGCGCGTAGCGGGCCAGGCGGTCCTGGAGGGTCGCCGCGGCGAAGGGCTTGAGGACGTACTGCACCACGCCGATGGAGACCGCGCGTCGCACGGTCGCCAGGTCCCGGGCTGAGGTGACGGCGACGGCGTCCGCTCCGTGCCCGGCCGCGCGGATCGCGCGGAGGAGGTCCAGGCCGTGGCCGTCCGGGAGGTAGAGGTCGAGGAGGAGCAGCGCGACCGGCGCGCCCTCGCGGCGCGCGCGGTCGAGGAAGCGCAGCGCCTCCGCCGCGCTGTGCGCGACGCCCGCGCAGCGGAAGCCGGGGGCGCGTTCGACGTAGCTGCCGTGGGCCTCGGCGGCGACCGGGTCGTCCTCGACCACCAGCACGTCGATCACCGGGCGCCCACCGCGTCGCGCGCCAGCGGGCTGCGCTGGAAGGGGATGTGCACGGTCAGCACCGCGCCGGGGGCACGGCCGACCTCCACGCGGCCGCCGTTGCGACGTGCGGCCTGGGCGACGAGCGCGAGGCCGACGCCGCGTGCGCCCGCCGGGCCGGGCTGCTTCGTGGACCAGCCGCGCTCGAAGATGCGCTCGACCGCGTCGGGCTCGATGCCGCGTCCTGTGTCGGCGACGCGCAGCAGCAGCTCCCGCGCGTCGGTGCGCGCCGTGACGGTGACCGTCGGCGGGCCGTCGTGCTCGCCCGCGCCCTCGATCGCGGCGTCGAGGGCGTTGTCGATCAGGTTGCCCAGCAGCGTCACCAGATCCCGGGCGCTCAGCTGCTCGGGCAGGGCGTCGTCGATCCGGCTCTCCTGCGTCAGCACCAGGTCCACGCCGCGCTCGGCGGCCTGCGCGGCCTTGCCGAGCAGCAGCGCGGCCAGGACCGGCTCGTTGACGGCGCCGACGACACGGTCGGTCAGCTGCTGGGCCAACTCCAGCTCCGCGGTGGCGAAGTCGACCGCCTGCCGGTGCCGTCCGGTCTCGATCAGCGACACGACGGCGTGCAGGCGGTTGGCCGCCTCGTGCGCCTGCGCGCCCAGCGCCTCGGCGAAGCCGCGGACCGAGTCCAACTCGCCGCTCAGGGCCTGGAGTTCGGTGTGGTCGCGAAGGGTGACCACGGTGCCGAGGTCGGGACCGTCGCCGATGGGCGAGGTGTTGACCACGACGACACGCTCGGCGGTCAGGTGCAGCTGGTCGCGGACGGGTTCAGGGCCGGCGACGGCGGCGCGCAGCGGCTCGGGCAGGTCCAGGTCCGCGAACGGCCGCCCCTCGGCCGGGTCGTCGTCCAGAGCCAGCAGGTCGCGCGCGGCGTCATTGCACAGCACGACGGTCCCGGCGCGGTCGAGCAGCACCAGGCCCTCGCGCACGGAGTGCAGCGTCGCCTGGTGGTACTCGTACAGGTGGCTGAGCTCGGCCGCGCCCATCCCGTGGGTGTGCCGCCGCAGGCGGCGGTTGGCCAGCCAGGTGCCGAGGCCGCCGAGCGCCAGGGCCGCGACGGCGACCGCGACGAGCGCGGTGATCGCCCCGCGCAGCTGTCCGCTCAACTGCCGCACGGTGATCCCGACGCTGACGAGTGCGACGACCTCGCCCCGCGCGTCCCGCACGGGCGTGACCGCGCGCACCGAGGGGCCGAGCGTGCCGGTGTAGGTCTCGGTGAAGGTCCGCCCGGCGAGGGCGGGGCCGATGTGGCCGAGGAAGTGCCTGCCGATCTCCGCCCGGTCGGGGTGCGTCCAGCGCAGGCCGTGGGTGTCCATGATCGTGACGAAGTCGACGTCCGCGTCGCGGGTGACCCGCAGCGCGTACGGCTGGAGCACGGCGGTCGGGTCCGGCTCCCCCACGGCCTGCACGACCGTCGGCGCGTCCGCGACCGTCGTGGCCGTCGCCACCACCTGACGCTCCGCCGCCTGCTCGGCACGGTCGCTGGTCAGCACGTACGCGAGCACCGCGCAACCGGCCACCACCAGCGTCACGATCAGCACCTGCACCGCGAAAAGCTGCCCGGCCAGGCTCCGCGCGACACGGTGGCGTCGGCGCGGACGTGGGGCGGTACGTGCGGGCATGCCGGCCAGTCTGCCCGGTCGTCCGAGGAGATGAGTAGGCCGCGGGCCGTGAACGATATGAACGCAAACGTGACGCCCGCCACGCCCGCCCGGATATTCGTCGGAACCGGCCCGCCACCTCGGTCCGGTGGGAACGACACTCCGGCAAGGGAGCCGCAGCCATGAGAGCCGCACGGGAACGCACGCAGTATCTGTACCTGGCCGTGATCGCCGCCGTCGTACTGGGCATCGTCGTCGGCCTGGCGGCGCCGCACTTCGCCGTGGACCTGAAGCCGGTCGGCAGCGGCTTCGTGAACCTGATCAAGATGATGATCAGCCCCGTCATCTTCACCACGATCGTGCTGGGCATCGGCTCGGTCACCAGGGCCGCGAAGGTCGGCAAGGTCGGCGGCCTCGCACTCGGCTACTTCCTGGTGATGTCGACGGTCGCGCTGGCCATCGGCCTGGTGGTGGGCAATCTCGTCAACCCCGGCCACGGCCTGCACCTCACCGCAGAGCTGGCCAAGGCGGGCCACGCCCAGGCCGCGACCGGCGGCGCGGAGGGCACCTCCGACTTCCTCCTCGGGATGATCCCGACCACCCTGGTCTCCGCCCTCACCGGCGGCCAGGTGCTCCAGACGCTGCTGGTCGCACTGCTGGTCGGCTTCGCCCTGCAGTCGCTGGGCGCGTCGGGCGCGCCGGTCCTCCGGGGCGTCGAGCACCTGCAGAAGCTGGTCTTCCGGGTGCTTTCGATGATCATGTGGGTGGCCCCGGTCGGCGCGTTCGGCGCGATCGCCGCCGTGGTCGGGGCGTCCGGATGGGCGGCGCTCCGGTCACTGGCGATGATCATGCTGGGCTTCTACGCGAGCTGCGTGATCTTCGTGGTGCTGGTGCTGGGGCTGATGCTGCGTCTGTTCGCGGGCGTCAACGTGTTCGCACTGCTGCGGTACCTCGGCCGCGAGTTCCTGCTGATCCTCTCCACCTCGTCCAGCGAGAGCGCGCTGCCGCGCCTGATCGCGAAGATGGAGCACCTGGGCGTCAGCCGCCCGGTCGCGGGCATCACCGTCCCGGCGGGCTACAGCTTCAACCTGGACGGCACCGCCATCTACCTGACGATGTCCTCGCTGTTCATCGCCCAGGCGATGGACCGGCCGATGTCGATCGGCCAGCAGGTCTCGCTGCTGCTGTTCATGGTGATCGCCAGCAAGGGCGCGGCGGGCGTGACGGGCGCGGGCCTCGCCACCCTCGCGGGCGGCCTCCAGTCCCACCAGCCGGCCCTGGTCGACGGCGTCGGCCTCATCGTCGGCATCGACCGCTTCATGAGCGAGGCCCGCGCCCTGACCAACTTCGCGGGGAACGCCGTCGCCACGGTCCTCATCGGCCACTGGACCGGCGAACTCGACCACGACCGCCTGCGCCTCGTCCTCGGCGGACGCCTCCCGTTCGACGAGTCGGCGGCGGAAGCGGCGACGGAGGCTCCGTCGCCCGTTCCGGCTCAGACCCCCGCCACGGCGTGACCCTCACGCGTCAACCTCGCCGCCGTGGCCCTCCTCCTCGACGCTGTGGGAGTCCGTGAGGCTCAGCGCGCCACCCGCCGCGATCACGCCGACGACGACGGCCAGCAGGGCGTAGGTGATCCGCTCGCCACGGAAGAACGACTCGACGAGGCCGCTGCTCCAGACACCCTTCGGGAGCCGGGTGGTGACCAGCGCGGCGATCATGGTGCCGACCACGGCGGTGCCGACGCTGGAGCCGACCTCCTGGGCGGTGTCGTTGAGGGCGGCGCCGACGGAGGTGCGGTTGCCGGGCATCGCGTCGACGAGGGCGACCGCGCAGATCGTCATCACGGTGCGGAGCCCGATCGTCATGACCACCATGCACAGGGCGATGAAGGCGTAGCCGTGCTCGACGCCGAAGGACAGGCCGGCCAGCGCGCCCGCCAGGCAGGCCGCGCCGATCAGGCAGGCGACGCGGTGACCGAAGCGGCGCGCGAGCCACTCGGACAGCGGGGTCGCCAGGAGCATCGTCACGATGATGGGCAGGTTGGCCAGGCCCGCCCGGACCGGGCTCCAGCCGTAGGCGTACTGGAAGTGCAGGATCAGCCCGAACATCACACTGGCCATGGCGATCGAGGTGCCGATCTGCGCGATGGCGGCGCCGCGGACGGTGCCGTTGGAGAACAACCGCAGGTCCAGCATGGGCGCCGCGCTGCGCCGCTCGTGCCGGACGAACGCGGTCGCGGCCACGACCGCGCCCGCGACCGACGCGAGGGTGGGTGCGGAGAGCCAGCCGTTCTCCACGCCGCTGGTCAACGCGTAGCAGGCGAGTCCGATGGCGGTGATGCTCAGGGCAGCGCCCGCCAGGTCGAGCGCGTCGTCGGTCAGGTCCTCCGGCCGGTCGGCCGGTACGCCGAGGCGGACGCCGAGGCACGCGAGCACCGCGATCGGGGCGTTGACGACCAGCAGCCACTGCCAGCTCACGTGGGCCAGCGCGGTGCCGCCGAGCAGCGGGCCCAGCACGAAGCCGGACATGCCGACGACGATCATCACGGTCATGGCCCGCATCTGCAGGGCCTTGTCGTCGAACAGCCGGAACACCAGCGAGTTCGTGATCGGCGCCATCGCCGCGGCGGCGACGCCGAGCGCGGCCCGCAGTGCGATGAGCTCGCCCGCGGTGCTGACCAATACGACACACAGGCTCAACGAGCCGAACACGGCCAGGCCGATCAGCAGCACCCGGCGGCGGCCGAACCGGTCGGCCGTCGACCCCGCCGTCAGCAGCAGCCCGCCGAAGGTGAGCGAGTACGCGCCGGTGACCCACTGCAAGGCGGTCGTGCCGCTGCCGAGGTCGCGGCCGATGGTGGGGAGCGCGATCGACAGCAGCGTGTTGTCGACCATCTCGACGAAGAAGGCGAGACAGAGGGCGGCCAGGGGTATCCAGGCCGCGCGGAGGGACGGATAGGTGCGTGACGTGGGGCGCTGAAGCGTGGCGGTGGTCATGGCAGTCCTCCAATCGAATCTCGTTCGGTTATCGAACGCCGTACGATAGGCTACGATAGAACAACGTTCGATGCGATGCAAGGTCGAGGGGAAGCGAGCCATGGCAAGCCTGCAGAACCGTCCGGGTCAGGGACGCCGACGGGCCTCACACTCGATGGAATCCGTGGTCACCGAGGCGGTGGCCCTGCTCGACGAGGCCGGCGAACCCGCGCTCACCTTCCGGGCCCTGGCCCAGCGCCTCGGCGGCGGGGTCGCCAGCATCTACTGGTACGTCGCCAACAAGGACGAACTGCTCGACCTCGCCACCGACCACGTGATCGGCTCGATCCTCGCCGACATCGAGCGGCTGCCGAGCAGCGACGACCCCGTCGACGACCTGCGCGCGATGGCCCTGACCCTGTTCGACGCGATCGTGGACCGGCCCTGGCTGGGCGCGTACTTCATGCGCAACACCGACGCCCAGAGCAACTCCCTGCGCCTGTACGAGAAGCTCGGCCGGGAGACCCTGCGGCTGGACCTCACCGCCCAGCAGCGGTTCCACGCCGTCTCCGCCGTCATCGGCGTCGTCGTCGGCTCCGCCGTCGACCTGGGCCAGGAACCACCCCAGGAGGTCCTCGACGGCCACGTCGACCGCGACCAGTTCCTCGGCCGCGCCGCCCAGGCCTGGCGCGAGCTCGACCCGCAGGACTTCCCCTTCGTCCACGAGATCGTCGACGAGTTCGACGGCCACGACGACGCCGACCAGTTCCGCTCCGCGCTGGAACTCACCCTGGCGGGCCTGCGCCTGCAGGCCGGGGCATGACGAAGAGCGGGGCCCCGCCGTCGGCAGGGCCCCGCTCCTTCGCGCGTACTGCGCCTTACTTCTGCTCGGCCTTCTCCGCCTGCTGCTCGGACTTCGGCTTCGCGTCCACGCCGGCCTCCTTGCGCTGCGCGGCCGTGATCGGCGTCGGCGCGCCGGTCAGCGGGTCGCCGCCGGTGGAGGTCTTCGGGAAGGCGATGACGTCGCGGATGGTGTCGTAGCCGCCCAGCAGCGTGACCAGACGGTCCAGGCCCAGCGCGATGCCGCCGTGCGGCGGCGGGCCGAAGTCGAAGGCGTTCAGCAGGAAGCCGAACTGCGACTGGGCCTCCTCCTGCGAGAGCCCGATCGCGTCGAAGGCCCGCTTCTGGACGTCCTTCTGGTGGATACGGATCGAGCCGCCGCCGATCTCCGAACCGTTGAGCACCAGGTCGTACGCGTTGGAGAGCGCGTTGCCCGGGTCGGTGTCGAAGGTCGCCATGGACTCGGCCGTCGGCGCGGTGAAGGGGTGGTGCACCGCGTGCCAGCCCTGGAACTCGCCCTTGTCGTCCTCGATCGGCTCGAACATCGGGAAGTCGACGACCCAGAGGAACGCCCACTTGGACTCGTCGATCAGGCCGCAGCGCTTGCCGATCTCCAGACGCGCCGCGCCCAGCAGCTCCTGCGACGCGGTCTTCTTGCCGGCGGCGAAGAAGATGCAGTCGCCCGGCTTGGCGCCGACCGCGTCGGCCAGACCCGCGAGGTGCTCCTCGCTGAGGTTCTTGGCGACCGGGCCGCGCAGCTCGCCGGTCTCCTCGTCGATGAGGACGTACGCGAGGCCGCGCGCGCCGCGCGCCTTCGCCCAGTCCTGCCAGGCGTCCAGCTGCTTGCGCGGCTGGGAGGCGCCGCCCGGCATCACCACGGCGCCGACGTACGGGGCCTGGAAGACGCGGAAGGAGGTGCCGGTGAAGTACTCGGTGAGCTCGGTCAGCTCGTTGTCGAAGCGGACGTCGGGCTTGTCGGAGCCGTAGCGGGACATCGCGTCCGCGTACGTCATGCGCGGCAGCGGCAGCGGCACCTCGTAGCCGAGGACCTCGCCCCAGACACGGGAGACGACCTCCTCGCCCAGCTTGAGGATGTCCTCCTGGTCCACGAACGACGCCTCGGCGTCGAGCTGGGTGAACTCCGGCTGCCGGTCGGCGCGGAAGTCCTCGTCACGGAAGCAGCGCGCGATCTGGTAGTAGCGCTCCATGCCCGCGACCATCAGCAGCTGCTTGAACAGCTGCGGCGACTGCGGCAGCGCGTACCAGCTGCCCGGCTGGAGGCGGACCGGCACGAGGAAGTCGCGGGCGCCCTCGGGGGTGGAGCGGGTCAGGTACGGCGTCTCGATGTCGAGGAAACCGTTCTCCTCCATGACCGTGCGGATGATGTGGGTGGCGCGCGAGCGCAGGCGCAGCGCACGCGCCGGGCCCTCACGACGCAGGTCCAGGTAGCGGTACTTGAGGCGGACCTCCTCGTTGACCGAACCGGGCTCGTACTCGGCGACCTGGAACGGCAGCGCGGCGGCCTCGGACAGCACGGTCAGCTCGGAGACGACGACCTCGACCTGGCCGGTCGGGATGTCGGGGTTCTCGTTGCCCTCGGGGCGGACCCGGACGTCACCGGTGATCTTGACGCACCACTCGGAGCGCAGCTCGCCGACCTCCTCCAGGTCGCGGAAGACGACCTGGACGGTGCCGGAGGCGTCCCGCACATCGACGAAGGCCACGCCGCCGTGGTCGCGACGGCGGGCGACCCAGCCGGCGAGGGTGACGGTGGTGCCGGCGTGCTCCGGGCGGAGCGTGCCGGCCTCGTGGGTGCGGATCACTGGAGCTTCTCCTTCAGGGTGGTGACGAGAGCGTCGAGGGCGACCGGGGTCTGGTCACCGGAGCCGAGGTCCTTCAACTGAACCACGCCGTCGGCGAGATCACGCTCGCCGGCGACGATCGCGTAGCGGGCGCCGGAGCGGTCGGCGGCCTTCATGGCGGCCTTGATGCCCTTGCCGCCGAAGACCAGGTCCGCCGAGACGCCGTCGCGGCGCAGCTGCGTGACGGCGCCGAACAGCACGCGCTTGGCCTGCTCGCCGAGCGGGACGGCGAAGACGTCGGTGACGGCGGGGACGTCGAGGGTGATCCCCTCGGCCTCCAGCGCCAGCACGGTGCGGTCGACGCCGAGCGCCCAGCCGACGGACGGCAGTTCGGGGCCGCCGATCATCTCGGACAGGCCGTCGTAGCGACCGCCGCCGCCCACCGCGGACTGCGAGCCGAGGCCGTCGTGGACGAACTCGAAGGTGGTGCGGGTGTAGTAGTCGAGGCCGCGGACCAGCTTCGGGTCGTCCTCGAAGGCGACGCCGGCGGCGGTCAGCAGCTCGCGGACCTGCTCGTGGTAGGCCTTGCACTCCTCGCACAGGAAGTCGACGAGCATCGGCGCGCCGCCCAGCTGGTCCTGGACGGAGGCGCGCTTGTCGTCCAGCACGCGCAGCGGGTTGATCTCGGCGCGGCGCCGCGTCTCCTCGTCCAGGTCCAGGCCGCGCAGGTAGTCCTGGAGCGCCTGACGGTAGACGGGACGGCACTGCTTGTCGCCGAGGCTGTTCAGCAGAATGCGGAAGTTGCGCAGGCCCAGCGAACGGTAGGCGTCGTCGGCCAGGATGATCAGCTCGGCGTCCAGCGCCGGGTCCTCCGCGCCGATCGCCTCGGCGCCGACCTGCCAGAACTGGCGGTAGCGGCCCTTCTGCGGACGCTCGTAGCGGTACTGCGAGCCGCTGTACCAGAGCTTGACCGGCAGGTTGCCCGCCCGGTGCAGGTTGGCCTCCAGCGTCGCGCGCAGCACCGAGGCCGTTGCCTCGGGGCGCAGCGCGAGCTGCTGGCTCTCCTCGCTGCGGGTGGTGAGGGTGAACATCTCCTTGGTGACGATGTCGGTGGACTCGCCGACGCCGCGGGAGAAGAGGTTGACGTCCTCGAAGACCGGCGTCTCGATGTAGCCGTAGCCGGCGCGGCGCAGCGGCGCGGCCAGCGCCTCGCGCACGGCGAGGACCGTGCCGGAGGTGGCCGGGAGGATGTCGTAGGTGCCCCGAGGGGCCTGGAAAGCCTGGGAAGAACTGCTCACGACTTGTACGTCTCGTCTCTGTCTACAGTCCGCGGCGCTGGGCGCCGGTCGGCGCGGCGCTGCCGGCGACCTGGAGCAGGTACGGATTGGCGGCGCGCTCGCGACCGATGGTGGTCTGGGGGCCGTGTCCGGAGAGGACCACGGTCTCGTCCGGCAGCGGCAGGCACACACGGGCCAGCGACCGCAGGAGGGCGTCGTGGTCGCCCCCGGGAAGATCGGTTCGTCCGACGGAGCCGGCGAAGAGCAGGTCGCCCGAGAACAGCACCGGAGGCAGCTCCGGCGCGGCGGGCGTCCTGAACGTCACCGACCCCCCGGTATGGCCCGGCGCGTGGTCGACCGTGATGCTCAGCCCCGCGAGCTCCAGCACGCTGCCGTCGGTGAGCACCCGCACGTCGTCCGGCTCGCCGACGGTGATCTCGCCCATCAGCTGCGCCCCGAACGAACGGCCGAGGGCCTTCTCCGGATCGGAGAGCATGTAGCGGTCCTCGGGGTGGATCCACGCCGGGATGCCGCGCGCGCCGCAGACCGGGACGACCGAGGCCACGTGGTCGATGTGCCCGTGGGTCAGCACCACCGCGACCGGCTTCAGCCCGTGCTCGCGCACCGCCTCCTCGACACCGGCGGCGGCCTCGTGCCCCGGGTCGACGATGACGCACTCCTCACCGGCGGCCGGGGCCACGAGGTAGCAGTTGGTGCCCCAGGCTCCAGCGGGAAAGCCGGCGATGAACACGTGGGTCCCTACTCACGTCGAGAAATGGCGGTGAATGCTGTCAGCAGGGTACCGGCGGCAGGGGACGGATCGCGAACCGTTACCCGGGCCCGCCGCTCGCGTCGCCTCATCGCCTCATCGGCTGCTTTCACCGCGCGTTTACAGAATTGCTCCCTACACTGGTCCGCCGTCGGGTGGGAAGATCCCCCGCGACGGGACCGAACGACGACGTACGAACGACTTCACGGCAAGGAGTGTGGGCGGTGGCCCCCAACGACACGCAGCGGCCGAAGGCTGGGCCTCTCCCCAAGGCTGGCCCGCTTCCCAAAGATCCGGAGAAGCGCCGCCGCGAGCTTCAGCGCAGGAAGCTGGAGCGCCAGGCCCAGCTGCGGGCCCAGAAGGTCTCCGAGGCGCGCAAGCGCACCGCGATCATCGGGGCCTGCGTCGTCGCCGTCGCGGCGATCGTGGTCGGCACGGTGGCCGCCTGGCCGTCGAGCAAGCACACGACGGCCTCGGCCGACACCGCGAGCAGCTCGGCCTCGGCCGCCGCCTCCCCGTCCGCGGCCAAGGCGAACTACACCATCACGCCCAAGAAGAACGAGGGCAGCTGGAAGACCGAGCCGGCGATGACGATCGACACCTCGGCGAACTACACCGCGAAGATCAACCTCGGCCAGGGCGCGGTCACCCTCAAGCTGGACGCCGCGGCCGCGCCGCACACGGTGAACTCCTTCGTGTTCCTGGCGAACCAGCACTTCTTCGACGGCGTCTACTGCCACCGGCTCACCACCTCCGGCATCTACGTGCTGCAGTGCGGCGACCCGACCGGCACCGGCTCCGGCGGCCCGGGCTACTCCTTCAAGGACGAGAACCTGACCGCCTCGTCGATCAAGGGCGGCACCTACCCGGCCGGCACCGTCGCGATGGCGAACTCGGGCGCGAACACCAACGGCTCGCAGTTCTTCCTCGTCTACAAGGACAGCCCGCTGCCGGCCAACTACACGCCCTTCGGCACCATCACCGGCGGCCTGGACGTGCTGAACGCGATCGCCGCCAAGGGGTCCGACAGCTCCAACGGCGCGGGCGACGGAAAGCCGGTCGATCCGGTCATCATGAACACGGTCACCGCGACCAAGAACTGAACGCATTAGGTCACGGGCGGGCGGCGCAGCCAAATCAACCTCGCGGGGATACGGACAGCGCCCCTGCCCGTCGCCTATGTTGGCGTCTTGTAGGGTGCGCTTCTGCGCTTCCCGGCGGCGCGGAGAGCAAACCGGCCGGGCAATCGAACGTGGACGGCGGCCGCCCCGCCAGGAGCAGGACCGCGGCCGCCATATGGAGGAGGCGCTGTGACCAGCGACCCGTGGGGCCGTGTCGACGACGAGGGGACCGTCTACGTGCGGACGGCCGACGGCGAACGCGTCGTCGGTTCGTGGCAGGCGGGCTCCCCCGAGGAGGCACTTGCCTACTTCACCCGCAAGTACGAGGGCATCGCCGTGGAGATCGGCCTGCTGGAGCGCCGCGTGCGCACCACGGACCTCGCCGCGAAGGACGCCCAGACGGCCATCGAGCACCTGCAGGCGCAGGTGGAAGAGGGCCACGCGGTCGGCGATCTGGACGCTCTGGCCAAGCGCCTGACGACGCTGGCCCAGGAGGTCGAGTCGCGCCGCGAGGAGAAGAAGGCGGCGCGCGCCAAGGCCCAGGAGGAGGCCCGCGCCTCCAAGGAGGCCCTGGTCGCCGAGGCCGAGCAGCTCGTGGAGTCCACGCAGTGGCGGGAGGCGGGCGACCGCCTGCGCGCCCTGGTCGACACCTGGAAGGGCCTGCCGCGGCTGGACCGCAAGTCCGACGACGAGCTGTGGCACCGCTTCTCGCACGCCCGCTCCGCGTTCTCCAAGCGCCGCAAGGCGCACTTCGCGCAGCTGGACCAGCAGCGGGAAGAGGCGCGCCTCAAGAAGGAGAAGCTGGTCGTCGAGGCCGAGTCGCTGGCCGACTCGACCGACTGGGGCGCGACGGCCGCCCGCTACCGCGAGCTGATGTCGGAGTGGAAGGCCGCGGGGCGCGCGCAGCGCGAGGCCGAGGACGAGCTGTGGACCCGCTTCCGCGGCGCGCAGGACGTCTTCTTCCAGGCCCGCTCGGCCGTGTTCGACGAGCGCGACGCGGACGAGCGCGAGAACCAGCACGCCAAGGAGGCCCTCCTGGTCGAGGCCGAGGCGCTGCTCCCGATCGGCGATCTGAAGACCGTGAAGGCCCACTACCGCGACATCGCGGAGCGCTGGGAGGCCATCGGCCACGTCCCGCGCGACGCCCGCCCCCGTCTGGAGTCGCGCCTGCGCCACGTCGAGCAGGCCATCCGCGAGGCGGAGGAGGCCGAGTGGCAGCGCAGCAACCCCGAGGCGCGGGCGCGTGCCGCGGGCATGACGGGCCTGCTGCAGGCGGCGGTGGACAAGCTGGAGAAGCAGATCGCCGCGGCTGAGGCGAAGGGTGACTCCCGTCAGGTCGCCAAGCTCCAGTCGGAGCTCGACGGCCGCCGCGAGCTGCTGGCGCAGGCCCAGAAGGGCCTTGAGGAGTTCAGCGGCTGAGCGTTCGCTCCCGCAGGACGTTGCACGACTCAGGGGCGCGAAGAACTGCGCGAGCAACCACCCACCACGGATGGCCCTGCTCGCTCAGCGACACACCACACAGGGTGCCTGTCGCGCAGTTCCTCGCGCCCCTGGGTTTTGCCTGGGTGCTCACCTGCAGTTCCTCGCGGCCCTGGTGGGTCAACGCACGGTGACAGGCAGGACGGACGGGCCGCGGAGGTTGATGCGGCCGTTCCAGGTGACGTCACCCGCGAGTGAGAGCGAGGGGAAACGCTGGACCAGGCTCCCGATCGCCAACCGGCCCTCGAGGCGGGCGAGCGCGGCGCCCAGGCAGTGGTGGGGGCCCGCGCCGAAGGAGACGTGGTGGCGGGCGTTCGGGCGGTCGATGCGGAGTTCGTCCGCGTCGGGGCCCCAGTAGTCCGGGTCCCGGTTCGCGGAGGCGAGGACCGCGAAGACGAACGCGCCCGCCGGGATGGTGCGGTCCCGCACCGTGTGCGGGGCCAACGTGATCCGCTTGGACTGCTGGACGGGGCTGTCGAACCGCAGGAACTCCTCCACCGCGTTGCCCGCCAGCCCCGGCCGCGCCCGCAGCAGCGCGAGTTGCCCGGGGTTGCGCAGCAGCGCGAGCGTGCCGTTCGCGATGAGGTTCACCGTCGTCTCGTGGCCCGCGATGTACAGCATGACGACCTGGGCGACGAGTTCGTCGTCGCTGAGCCGGCCGCCCTCGTGCTCCGCCGCGATCAGCGCGGTCAGCAGGTCGTCGGCGGGGTTGGCCCGCTTCCAGGCGATCAGGTCGCGCGCCAGCGCGGTCATCTCGCGGGCCGCGTCGCTGATCCGCCGCATCTCCTCGGGGTCGGTGACGACCTGGAGCGTGAGGGCCAGGATGCCCGTCAGCTCGCGGATGCGGGCGTGGTCGGCGGGCGGCATGCCGAGCATCTGCGAGATCACCGCGAAGGGCAGCGGGAAGGCGAGCGCCTCGACGAGGTCGGCATGGCCCTCCTCCGCGACGCGGTCCAGCGCGGCGTCGACGAGGCGGGTGATCTCGTCCTCCAGCGCGGCGACGGAGCGGGTGGTGAACACCTTGCCGACGAGGGACCGCAGCCGGGTGTGGTCGGGCGGATCGCGGTGGACCATCGACATGTTGAGGACGCCGAGGTCGAGGCGGTCCATCTGTTCGCGGATCTGTCCGTCGACGACCTGCCGATCGTCGACGGAGAGGCCGGCGCGCAGCAGGGCCGCGATGTCGTCGTAGGAGGTCAGCATCCAGAAGCCGAACGGGTGCCGGTGCACCGGGTCCACCTCGCGCATCCGGCGGTAGGTGGGGTAGGGGTCGTCGGTGAAGCCCGGGGCGAACGGGTTGAACAGCAGGTCAGCGGTGGTCATCGAGGTCTCCGGTCGGCGCAGGGTGCAGGCTGCGGGGCTTGCGGGTCAGGGGCGTCGGCCCCACATGGTGACCATGGCGATGCCGAGGTCCTGGGTGGCCGGATCGGCGAGATAGGCCAGCGCCTCGTCGACGGTGGCGTCGCCCAGCCGCTCGACCAGCGCGGGACGGGAGGCGTTGGCGGTGCCCGACCAGAAGCGGGCCAGCGGCCCGCCGCCGTGCAGTGGGGGCACGTCGACGGCGAAGCCGACCTCGGTGAAGCCGAGCCCGGCCAGTGGACGCGGATAGCTGCGGCCGAGATTGAGGTCGCTGCCGGTCGTCCCCGAGGCGAGCTCGCTCGCGACCGCCGCCGTCTCCCGGTAGGCGGCGCACGGCGAACTGGCCGGGCCCAGGTCCCAGGCGTCGGAGACGACGAGCCAGCCGCCGGGACGGACCCACCGCGCCATCCGCGCCAGCACGTTCTCGCGCTCGCGCAGGTGCATCAGCAGGAACCGCGCGTGCACCAGGTCGAACAGGCCGGGCGTGAAGGCCGGCTCGGTGATGTCCGCTTGGATCTCGTGGAAGCCCCGGCCGCCCAGGTGGCGGACGTCGAGGTCGACGACGGTGGCCTGCTCGCGGCAGGCGTCCATGAGCCATGCGGCGACGGTGCCCAGGCCCGCGCCGACATCGCAGGTGCGCAGGCCGGGCGTGGCGAGCGGACGCAGGCGTTCGAACGAATAGGGGTCGAAGACCCGCGCCAGCGCCCCGAGGCGGTCCGCCTCACCAGGGTTTCGGTGCGAGTAGAGGCGGTCCCCGTACCGCTCTTCTCTTGGAGTCATGGCGCGATGGTTCGCCCGCGCACTTGAGCTCCCCTGGACGAATGCTTGGTTCCGTCTCCAGGGGAGCTCGCGTCGGGCGCGCTCGGCGCGCCGCCGCGTTTACCGCGCCTTGCCGGACGTCACCCGGTACACGTCGTAGACGCCCTCGACGCTGCGGACGGCCTTGAGCACGTGGCCGAGGTGCTTGGGATCGCCCATCTCGAAGGTGAAACGGCTCATCGCGACCCGGTCGCGCGAGGTCTGCACCGCCGCCGACAGGATGTTGACGTGCTGGTCCGAGAGCACCCGGGTGACGTCGGAGAGCAGGCGGGAGCGGTCCAGTGCCTCGACCTGGATGGCGACCAGGAAGACCGAGGACTGAGTCGGGGCCCACTCGACCTCGACCATGCGTTCCTGCTGCTGCGAGAGCGAGTCGACGTTGACGCAGTCCGTCCGGTGTACCGAGATGCCGTTGCCGCGGGTGATGAAGCCGACGATCGGGTCGCCCGGGACGGGCGTGCAGCAGCGGGAGAGCTTGACCCACACGTCCGCGACGCCCTTGACGACCACGCCCGGGTCCTGCGTCGCGCGCCGCTGGCGGCGGTTGCGGGTCGGGGACGGGGTCGTCAGCTCCTCGATGTCCTCGGTGGCGTGCTCCTCGCCGCCGAGGGACTGCACGAGCTTCTGGACGATCGTCTGCGCCGCGACGTGGCCCTCGCCGATCGCCGCGTAGAGCGAGGAGATGTCGGGGTAGCGCATCTCGTGCGCGAGGGTGACCAGCGAGTCGCCGGTCAGGATGCGCTGGAGCGGCAGGCCCTGCTTGCGCATGGCCCGCGTGATCGCGTCCTTGCCCTGCTCGATGGCCTCCTCGCGGCGCTCCTTGGAGAACCACGCACGGATCTTGTTGCGGGCCCGCGGCGACTTGACGAAGGACAGCCAGTCGCGCGACGGTCCGGCGTTCTCGGCCTTGGAGGTGAAGACCTCGACGGTGTCGCCGTTCTCGAGGGTGGACTCCAGCGGCACCAGCCGGCCGTTGACGCGCGCCCCTATGGTCCGGTGGCCGACCTCGGTGTGGACCGCGTACGCGAAGTCCACGGGGGTGGCCCCGGCCGGGAGCGCTATGACGTCGCCCTTGGGGGTGAAGACGAAGACCTCGTTGTTGGAGAGGTCGAACCGCAGCGACTCCAGGAACTCGCTCGGGTCCTCGGTCTCCTTCTGCCAGTCGAGCAGCTGCCGCAGCCAGGCCATCTCGTTGACGGTCTCGCCCTGCCCGGCGGGCGTGTCCGTGCGGACCTTGGACGCGCCGGCGACGGCCTGCTGCTTGTACTTCCAGTGCGCGGCGATGCCGTACTCCGCGCGCCGGTGCATGTCGAAGGTGCGGATCTGCAGCTCGACCGGCTTGCCCTCGGGCCCGATGACCGTCGTGTGCAACGACTGGTACATGTTGAACTTGGGCATCGCGATGTAGTCCTTGAACCGCCCCGGCACCGGGTTCCACCGCGCGTGGATGGTGCCCAGCGCCGCGTAGCAGTCGCGGACCGAGTCGACCAGGACCCGCACGCCGACCAGGTCGTAGATGTCGGCGAAGTCCCGGCCGCGCACGATCATCTTCTGGTAGACGCTGTAGTAGTGCTTCGGGCGGCCCTTGACCTCCGCCTTGATGCGGGCGGTCTTGAGGTCGTCGGTGACCTGCTCCAGCACCGTGCCGAGGTACTCGTCGCGCTTGGGCGCGCGCTCGGCGACGAGGCGGACGATCTCGTCGTACATCTTGGGGTAGAGGATCGCGAAGGCGAGGTCCTCCAGCTCCCACTTGATGGTGTTCATGCCCAGCCGGTGCGCCAGCGGGGCGTAGATCTCCAGGGTCTCGCGGGCCTTCTTCTCCTGCTTCTCCCGCTTGAGGTAGCGCATCGTGCGCATGTTGTGCAGCCGGTCGGCCAGCTTGATGACCAGGACGCGCGGGTCCTTGGCCATGGCGACGACCATCTTGCGCACGGTCTCGGCCTGCGCGGCCTCGCCGAACTTGACCTTGTCCAGCTTGGTGACGCCGTCGACCAGCATGGCGACGGTGTCGCCGAAGTCGCGGCGGAGCTGGTCCAGGCCGTACTCGGTGTCCTCGACGGTGTCGTGCAGCAGGCCCGCCATCAGCGTCGGGGCGTCCATGCCGAGCTCGGCGAGGATCGTCGCGACCGCGAGCGGGTGGGTGATGTACGGGTCGCCGCTCTTGCGCTTCTGGCCGCGGTGCCACTTCTCCGCGATCTGGTAGGCGCGCTCGAGCTGGTGCAGGTCGGCCTTCGGGTAGTTGCTGCGCACTATCCGGAACAGCGGCTCCAGCACCGGGTTGAAGGTGCTGCTGCGCTGACCGCCGAGACGGGCGAGGCGGGCGCGGACCCGGGAGGGCGAGGGCGCGACAGTGCGCGGCGCGACGGCCGGCGAACCGGCCGCAGCCTGGAACGTGGCCGGTACGGCCGGGGACGCGGGCTTCGGCGCGGCGGAGGCCGCCTTCGGGCGCTCCTCCTGCGTTCCAGCGGCTTTGGGCACGACCTCTTCGGGCAACTGCACTCCTCGGGAGCGAGACCGGGATCTCAATGGTACCGAGCGTCACACTCCCCCGCGCTCACGGCCCCACGGCAGAGCCGTCAGGGGCACGTGGACATGGCACGCCGGACCTGTTGTAACACCCAGGAGCGCGGGGCTGTTCCGACACGCGACTCCCCGCGCGGGCGCGACCGGACCCCGGCACAGGCCGCTACGGTCCGCTGCAACGCCCGAGGGGCGCGGGGCCCGACATACGGCGCCTCCCCCAGCCTGCGGCCGGGAGGTGCCCCCAGCGCGGGCGCGAGCCGACCCCGGCACGGGCCGCTACGGCCCGCTGCAACACTCAGGGGCGCGGGGAACTGCGCGACAAGCCACCCACACACGAAGTGCCCCGAACGTGCAGGGCCATCCGCATGTCAGTGGTTGCTCGCGCAGTTCCCCGCGCCCCTGAATAGTGCAACTGCTAGATCGAGATCACGGTCTCCAGCGGAGCGTCCCCCAGCAGCGGCGCCAGCCGGGCGCGGCCGCCGAGGAAGCCGAGTTCCATCAGGACCTCCACCCCCGCCAGCTCCGCGCCCGCACGCGCGATGAGCGACAGCGCCGCCTCGACCGTGCCGCCGGTCGCGAGGACGTCGTCGACGACCAGGACCCGCTCGCCCGGCAGGAACGCGTCCCGCTGGACCTCGATGACCGCCGAGCCGTACTCCAGGTCGTAACCCTGGCGGTAGCAGTCACCGGGGAGCTTGCCCTCCTTGCGGACGGGGACGAAGCCCGCGCCGGAGGCGTACGCCGCGGGCGCGGCGAAGATGAAACCGCGCGCCTCAAGACCGACGATCTTGCTGACGCCCAGCGCCTTGGCGCGGGCCGCGAGGTGGTTCACCAGCGCGGCCAGCGCCTCGGCGTCGGCGAGGAGCGGTGCGATGTCCTTGAAGACCACGCCGGGCTTGGGGTAGTCCGGGACGTCGCGGATCTTGGCGGCGAGAAGGCCCGCCAGGTCGGTGCCGCTCATGCGGTCGTCTGCTCCTCGGGGGTGGTCGGCGTCGGTTTCGACGCCGTCAACGGCGGCCGCCGGACGACCGGCGCTCGCTGCGGGTGCGGTTGACGGGCTGGTTGCGCGGACCGCCGGTCGGCGCGGGGACGGTGACCTCGGCCTGCGGGGCGTCGTCCTCGAGCGTGCGGCCCTCGGCCTCGGCCTTGGCCTCGGCCGCGCGGCGCTGCTTCACCTTGCGGGCCAGCTCGATGTACTCCGGGCGCTTCTCCTGGAGCCAGGCGACCATCGGGGTGGCCACGCAGATCGAGGAGTAGGCGCCGGCGGTCAGACCGACGAACAGCGCCAGCGAGATGTCGTTGAGGACACCCGCGCCCAGCAGGCCGCCGCCGATGAAGAGCAGCGCGGCGACCGGCAGCAGCGCCAGCACGGAGGTGTTGATCGAGCGGACCAGGGTGCTGTTCAGCGAGGCGTTGGCGGCGTCGCTGTAGGTCAGCTTGTTCTGCCGGGTGAGCTTGTTCGTCGCGGACTTGAGGCCGTCGAAGACGACGACCGTGTCGTAGAGCGAGTAACCGAGGATCGTCAGGAAGCCGATGACCGTACCCGAGGTGACCTCGAAGCCGACCAGGGCGTAGACGCCGACGGTGATCACCAGGTCGTGCAGCAGCGCGACCAGCGCGCCCACCGCGAGCCGCCACTCGAAGGCGAAGGCCAGGTACAGCGTCACCAGCACCATGAAGACGATCAGACCCTCGAGCGCCTTCTGGCTGATGTCGTGGCCCCAGCTGGCGCTGAGCGACTGGGTGCTGATCTGGTCCTGGCTCAGGCCCAGCGACTGCGACAGCGCGTTCTGCCCGGTGGTCGGGTCGATCTTCTCGGCCGAGCTGATCTGGATGAGGACCTGCTCGCCCTTGCTGCTGTTGGCCGTCTGCACGAGGGCGGAGCTGTCGTGCGTCAGGTCGTTGGCGGCCTTCTGGGCCTGCGAGACGGTGACACCCGGCTTGGTGACCGTGTAGATCTCGCCGCCCTTGAACTCGATGCCGAGGTTCAGGCCCCGGACCGAGAGGCCCAGGATGGCGGCGACCAGGATGACACCGGAGATGATCGTCCACAGCCTGCGCCGACCGACGAAGTCGAAGCTGACCTCACCGGTGTAGAGGCGGTGGCCGATATTGCCGAAGCGAGACATCGGATCAGGCCTCCTTGCCGGCGGCGGGACGGGCCGGACGGCGCGAGTTGCGGCTGTCGCGGAGCGGGTTGCGGACACCGAGGCGCTCGGGCGAGAGCCCCGACCACGGGTGGCCGGAGTTGAAGAACTTCCGGCGGGCGAGCAGGGTCATCAGCGGCTTCGTGAACAGGAAGACCACGACGACGTCGAGCAGGGTGGTCAGGCCCAGCGTGAAGGCGAAGCCCTGCACCTTGCCGACGGTGAAGAAGTACAGCACCGCCGCGGCCAGGAAGGACACGAAGTCCGACACCAGGATGGTACGGCGGGCACGCGGCCAGGCGTTGCGGACGGCCGGGCGCAGCGTGGCGCCCTCGCGCAGCTCGTCGCGGACGCGTTCGAAGTAGACGACGAACGAGTCGGCGGTGATACCGATGGCGACGATGGCGCCGCAGACGGCCGGCAGGTTCAGCGCGAAGCCGATCGCGCCACCCAGCAGCGACATCAGCGACCACGTCAGGATCGCGGAGACGAGCAGCGAGGCGACGGCCACCAGGCCGAGGCCGCGGTAGTAGGCCAGCGAGTACAGCACGACCAGGATCAGACCGATCAGACCGGCGATCAGACCCGCGTCGAGCTGGCTGCCGCCGAGCTCGGGCGAGACGGTGACGACTTCCTGGGTCTGGAAGTTCAGCGGCAGCGAGCCGTAGCTGAGCACGTTGGCCAGCGAGCTGGCGCTGGACTCGTCGAAGCTGCCGGAGATCGTCGCCTGGCCGCCGGTGATGGCGTTGCTGACGTACGGCGCGGACTGGACCAGGCCGTCGAGCTGGATGGCGAACTCGTTGGTCGGCGGCGTCGTGTTCTTGGCGAGCTGGCCGGTGACGTTGGCGAACTGGCTCGCGCCGTGGGAGTTGAACGAGAGGTCGACCTCCCACTGCCCGGTCTGCGTGCTCAGGTTGGACTGGGCCTTGCTGATCGAGGTGCCGTCGACGGCGACCTTGTCCAGCGCGTACTTGGTCCAGGCGTGGGTGGTGGGGTCGGCCGACGTGGAGCAGGAGACGACCTGGTCGGTCTCCTTGGCGTTGTTCGCCAGGTTCTGGGCGGCCTGGCGACCGGCCTCCGTGGTGCAGTCGATCGCGTTGAACTGCGTCTGCAGCGCGGCGGGCACGGTGCCGCCGAGCTGGCCGGCGACGGTGCCGGTGGTCGGCGCGGCGCTCGGGGTGGCGGTGGCCTTCGGCGTGCCGGCGGCGGCCGCGGAGGAGGAGGCGTGGGCACTGGCCGAGGCCGAGGCGCTGGCCTTCAGGTCCTGGGAGAGGGCGTCACCCTGCGTCTTGCTGGCGCTGGGCGAGGCCGCGGCGCCGGCACCCGACGCCTTGGGCTTCCCGGAGCTGCTCGCGGACGGGCTCGCCGAGCCGGACGGCTTGGCGCCGCCGGTGGACGAGGCCGACGGCGAGGCGCTGGTCTTGGGCAGGGAGGCCGCGTCGATCTGCTGCTGCTCGGCCAGCACCGGCCGGAAGTACAGCTTCGCGGTCTGGGCGAGCTCGGTGGCGAGCTCGGTCGAGCTGGTGCCCTTGGGAACGTTGACGACGATCTCGTCGTTGCCCTGGACCTGCACCGTCGCCTCGGTGACGCCGGTGCCGTTCACGCGCTGGCGCATGATGTCGGAGGCGATCGCCATGTTCGCGGGGTTGATCGCGTTCTTGTCGTTCGACGTCGCCTTGAGCGTCACGCTGGTACCACCGGCGAGGTCGATGCCGAGCCGCGGCTTGGTGTTGCCGGTTCCGACCATGGTCGCCACCAGGGCAACCATGATCACCAGGACCAGGCTCAGCGCACGCCCCGGGTATCCGTCGCGGGGACGGGACTTGGGTGATGCCACCTTCTCGATTCTCTCTGTCCATGCCGTGGGCAGGTCAAGTCGCCCGCACCGGGGTACCGGCGGACAGGGGGCGGCTCGGCCACGACGCAGCGGTCCTTGGGCCCGGTCGGACGGTTACGACCGACCGGGTTCCGTAGCGGGCAAGGCTACTTGGCGGAAGCGTCCTTGTCGCCACCCACCTTGGCGTCGACCTTGTCGGCCTCGGCGGCAGCCGCGGCGGGGGTCTCGGCCGGGCTCTCGGCGGCGGTCGCGGCCGTGTCGGCCTCGTCCTTCGCGGCCTCGGTGGGGGTGGCGTCCTCGACGACAGCCTCGGCGTCGGCCTCGGTCGCGTCGGCGGCCTCGTCCGTCTCCGGCTCCTCGCCGTGGACGATGCGGTTGTACTCGATCGGGTCCAGCACCTGCGCGATGGCCTGCTTGCTGTACAGGGCGTGGACGCCCGGGGCGACCTCGAGCTCGACGGCCTCGTCGGTCACGTCCTTGACCAGCGCGTACATGCCCCCGATGGTGCGCACACCCGCGCCCGGCTCCAGGCGGGTGCGCATGTCCTGCGCCTGCTGCTGACGCTTCTTGTTGCTCCGCATCGTCACGAACATGAGTCCGGCCAAGACGATGACCATGAAGATAAGCGGGTTACCCACGGCAGACAATCCTTTGCGAGGCCACAGGGGGGCGGCGGCCAATCGATATCGGGCCCACCCCGTAAGGGCGGGAGCGGGCGGAGTCTAGGGGACCGCACGCAGTACAACAACGTCCAGCATGTCATCTGGGCGAGGCGAATGGCGAGTGACGTGACGGACTCGACGTGTACACCGGCCCCGGAAGGCCGCCGGAGCCTCATCCGCGCGCCGGGATCACCCTGCTCCAGGACTGCCCCAGGACGGCCCGGAAGCCGTCGTTCAGGCCCCGGCGGGGCCCTGCGAGGGCCCTCCCGGCGAGCCCGCCGACGGGCCCCCCGACGTGCTCGCCGACGGCCCGAAGAGCTCCGCCTGGAGCGGCACGCCGACCCCGGCGGCCTGCGGCGGCGGGGTCAGGCCCAGATGCTGCCAGGCGGCGGCGGTGGCGATCCGGCCGCGCGGCGTGCGGGCCAGCAGGCCCTCGCGGACCAGGAACGGCTCGGCGACCTCCTCGACCGTCTCGGCCTCCTCCCCCACCGCCACGGCCAGCGTGGACAGGCCCACCGGGCCGCCGCCGAAGAGCTTCAGCAACGCGTGCAGCACGGCCCGGTCCAACCGGTCCAGGCCGCGCGGGTCCACCTCGTAGACCGCGAGCGCGGCGTCGGCGATCTCGGGGGTGATCAGCCCGTCGTGGCGCACCTGCGCGTAGTCGCGGACGCGGCGCAGCAGCCGGTTGGCGATACGCGGCGTGCCGCGCGAGCGGCGGGCGATCTCGGCGGCGCCCTTCGGGTCTATCTCGACGGCCAGCAGCCGGGCTGAGCGGTGGATGACCAGCTCCAGCTCCTCGGGCGCGTAGAACTCCATGTGGCCGGTGAAGCCGAAGCGGTCGCGCAGCGGCGGCGGCAGCAGTCCGGCCCGCGTGGTGGCCCCGACCAGCGTGAACGGCGGGAGCTCCAGCGGGATGGCGGTGGCGCCGGGCCCCTTGCCGACGATCACGTCGACGCGGAAGTCCTCCATGGCCATGTAGAGCATCTCCTCGGCGGGCCGGGAGAGGCGGTGGATCTCGTCGAGGAAGAGGATCTCGCCCTCGGTCAGCGAGGAGAGGATCGCCGCGAGGTCGCCGGCGTGCTGGATGGCCGGCCCGGAGGTGATCCGGATCGGCGCGCCCATCTCCGCCGCGATGATCATCGACAGCGTCGTCTTGCCCAGCCCGGGAGGGCCGGAGAGCAGCACGTGGTCGGGCGAGGCGCCGCGGTGCCGCGCCGCCTGGAGGACCAGCGAGAGCTGCTCGCGGACGCGCTCCTGGCCGATGAACTCGCCGAGGTCGCGCGGACGCAGCGCCGCCTCGACGGCCCGGTCCTCGCCGTCCGCGGCGGCGGTGACCAGGCGGTCGGCTGCGGCGTCGTCGTACATGCTCTCTCGGCTCCTCTGCGGCGTTCTGGGTTCGGCGGGCTCAGCGGGTGCGGTTGCGGCTCTGCAGGGCGGTGCGCAGCAGCACGGAGACGTTGGGCTTCTCCATCGCCTCGGCCTCCGGCGTCACCGCCGCGACGGCCTCCTCCGCCTCACGCGGCGCGAAGCCGAGGCCGACGAGCGCGGCGTGCAGTTGCTCGTGCCACGGAGCGGGCGCGGCCGCGACGGCGACGCCGGCTGCGGCGTGCTGTGAGGGGACGGCGCCCGTCGGCGCGCCGAGGCGGTCCTTGAGCTCCAGGAGCAGCTTCTGCGCCCCCTTGGGCCCGATCCCGGGCACGGCGGTGAGCGCCTTCGCGTCCCCGCGCGCGACGGCCACGCGCAGCGCCTCGGGGCTGTGCACGGCGAGCATCGCCTGGGCGACCTTGGGCCCGACCCCGCTGGCGGTCTGCAGCAGCTCGAAGGTCTGCCGCTCGTCGTCGTCGGCGAAGCCGTAGAGGGTGAGGGAGTCCTCGCGCACGACGAGGGAGGTGGCCAGCCGCGCCTCCTCCCCCAGGCGCAGGCGGGCGAGCGTGCCCGGGGAGCAGTGCACGAGCATGCCCACGCCGCCGACCTGGATGACGGCGCTGGAGGGCGTGAGCGCGGCCACGGGGCCGCTGACGAAGGCGATCACGGTCGGGGCTCCCTGACGCGACTGAGGGCGGCGGCGATCCTGTTGGTGGCGGTCCCGCGCCAGATGTGGCAGATGGCCAGCGCGAGCGCGTCGGCCGCGTCGGCGGGCTTCGGCGGTGCGTCCAGCCGCAGGATGCGCGTCACCATCGCGCCCACCTGGGCCTTGTCCGCGCGCCCCGAGCCGGAGACGGCGGCCTTCACCTCACTGGGGGTGTGCAGGGCGACCGGTATCCCGCGTCGCGTTGCGCACAGCATGGCGACCGCGCTGGCCTGGGCCGTGCCCATCACCGTCCGCACGTTGTGCTGCGCGAAGACCCGCTCGACCGCGACGAGCTCGGGCCGGTGGAGGTCCAACCACTCCTCGATCCCGCGCTCGATCTCCAGCAGACGCAACGGCACGTCATGTTCCGCGGGCGTGCGGACGACCCCGCAGGCGACCATCGTCAACGGCCGCCCCGGCGCACCGTCGACGACGCCGACCCCACACCTGGTCAGCCCTGGATCCACCCCGAGAACACGCATGCCCGCAGGCTATCGGCTCGGGCTGACAGAACCACCGAGGGGCGCGGGGAACTGCGCGGGCAACCATCCTGTGCGGATGGCCCTGACCGCTGGGCGACCCACCACCCCGGGTGGCTTGTCGCGCAGTTCCCCGCGCCCCTGGAGGGTGCGACTGGCTGCGGGAGAGCGGAAAGCTCAGTCCTCGGCGTCGAGCTCCGCCTCGACCTCCGGGGAGAGGTCGAAGTTGGCGTAGACGTTCTGGACGTCGTCGCTGTCCTCGAGCGCGTCGATCAGCTTGAAGATCTTGCGCGCGCCGTCCGCGTCCAGCTCGACCTGGACGGAGGGGACGAAGTTCGCCTCGGCCGAGTCGTAGTCGATGCCGGCCTCCTGCAGGGCCGTGCGGACCGCGACCATGTCGGTCGCCTCGGTCTGGATCTCGAAGCTGTCGCCGAGGTCGTTGACCTCCTCGGCGCCCACCTCCAGGGTGACCTCCATGATCGTGTCCTCGTCGACCTTGTCGGCCTTCGGGACCACGATGACGCCCTTGCGGGAGAACATGTAGGACACCGAGCCCGGGTCGGCCATGTTGCCGCCGTTGCGGGTCATCGCGACGCGGACGTCGGAGGCCGCGCGGTTGCGGTTGTCGGTGAGGCACTCGATCAGGACCGCCACGCCGTTCGGGCCGTAGCCCTCGTACATGATGGTCGCGTAGTCGGCGCCGCCGGCCTCCGCGCCGGAGCCGCGCTTGACGGCGCGGTTGATGTTGTCGATCGGGACGGAGCTCTTCTTCGCCTTCTGGATGGCGTCGTAGAGGGTCGGGTTACCGGCGGGGTCTCCACCGCCGGTGCGCGCCGCCACCTCGATGTTCTTGATCATCTTCGCGAAGAGCTTGCCGCGCTTCGCGTCGATGACGGCCTTCTTGTGCTTGGTGGTAGCCCACTTGGAGTGGCCGGACATCGAGTTGCTCCTTAAAACAGCACCAGGTGGAAGTGAACGAACGAAGAGATCTTACCGTCACCCGCCGTGACGGGCGGCGCGGACCATCTCCACGAAGTAGGCGTGCACGCGGTGGTCGCCGGTCAGCTCCGGGTGGAACGAGGTGGCGAGCAGGTTGCCCTGACGGACCGCCACGATGTGCTCCTCGTCGGTGCCCTCGCGCAGCGCGGCGAGGACCTCGACGCCGGCGCCGACGGACTCGACCCAGGGGGCGCGGATGAACACGCCGTGCACCGGGCCGTCCTCCTCCAGGCCCTTGAACGCGACGCCCTGCTCGAAGGACTCGTTCTGGCGGCCGAAGGCGTTGCGGCGGACGACCATGTCGATACCGCCGACCGTCTCCTGGTCGTCGCGGCCGTCGAGGATCTTGTCGGCCAGCATGATCATGCCCGCGCAGGTGCCGTAGACAGGCATGCCGGCCGCGACGCGGGCGCGCAGCGGCTCCATCACACCGAAGAGCAGGGCGAGCTTGCTCATGGTGGTGGACTCGCCGCCGGGGATGACGATGGCGTCGATCTCCGCCAGCTCCTCGGGGCGGCGGACCGGGCGGGCGAGCGCGTCGGCCTCGGCGAGGGCGACGAGGTGCTCGCGCACGTCGCCCTGGAGGGCCAGGACGCCGATGACGGGAGTGGAGCTGGACGACACGGGAAGGACCTCTTCTTGACGGATGGGGCGAACGGAGGGAGCCCCGGACCTGGAAAAGGGCCGGGGCTACCGCACGGAGAGCGAAGGAG
>NZ_BBPQ01000015.1:0-45847 GCF_000787855.1 Streptacidiphilus anmyonensis
GCCACGCGCCGCGCGGGCGCTCGCCGCGCCGGATCCGCCGCCGGGGGCGTCAGTCCTCCGGGAGCAGGGTCTGTTCGCACCAGATGGTCTTGCCGTTGGCGGTCTGGCGGGTGCCCCAGCGCTGGGTGAGCTGGGCGACGAGGAGGAGGCCCCGGCCGCCCTCGTCGAAGGTGCGGGCGCGACGGAGGTGGGGGGCGGTGCCGCTGCCGTCGGAGACCTCGCAGATCAGGGTGCGGACGGGGGCGCCGCCCGGACCGGTCAGCGGTTGCGGGTGGATCAGCCGCAGCTGGATCGGCTCGCGGCCGTAGCGGATGGCGTTGGTGACGAGCTCGCTGATGACCAGCTCGGTGACGAACCCGGCCTCGTCCAGGCCCCACGCCGCCAGGCGACGGCTCGCCTCCGCCCGCATGCCCGCGACCGCCGCCGGATCCGCGGGCACGTCCCAGCTCGCCACCCGGTCGTCGTCCAGGCGTCGCACCCGGGCCACCAGCAGCGCGGCGTCGTCGACGGGTCGCTCCGGCAGCAGGGTAGTGACGATGTGGTCACACAGCGCGTCCAGCGAACCGTCGGAGGCGGCCAGGGCGCGCCGCAGGGAGTCCAGCCCGACGTCGATCGCGCGCTGCCGGTTCTCGACCAGGCCGTCGGTGTAGAGGGCGAGCAGGCTCCCCTCGGGCAGGACGGTCTCGACCGCCTCGAAGGGGAGGCCGCCGAGCCCGAGCGGGGGCCCGGCGGGCAGCTCCAGGACGCTCGCGGTGCCGTCGGGGTGGGCAACGGCCGGCGGCGGGTGACCGGCGCGGGCCAGGGAGCAGCGGCCGGACACGGGGTCGTAGACGGCGTACAGGCAGGTCGCGCCGACGTCCGCGACGGGCGTGCGGTCCGGCCCGGTCGCAGTGTCGGTGTCGGTGTCGGCGGCCAGCCGGATGACGAGGTCGTCGAGGTGGGTGAGCAGTTCGTCGGGCGGAAGGTCGGCGTCGGAGAGGGTCCGCACGGCGGAGCGCAGCTGGCCCATGGTCGCGGAGGCCTGGAGGCCGTGGCCGACCACGTCGCCGACGACGAGCGCGACCCGCGCGCCGGACAGCGGGATCACGTCGAACCAGTCGCCGCCCACGCCGAGCCGGGGGTCGGCCGGCAGGTAGCGGAAGGCCGCCTCCACCGCGGACTGCTCCGGCAGGCGCCGGGGCAGCAGGCTGTGCTGGAGGGTGAGCGCCGCGGTGTGCTCACGGGTGAAGCGGTGGGCGTTGTCCAGGCAGACCGCCGCGCGGGCGACCAGCTCCTCGGCCAGGGCCAGGTCGTCGGCCGCGAACGGCTCGGGGTGCCGGGAGCGGAGGAAGTCGACGACGCCGAGCGTCGTGCCGCGGGCGATGACCGGGACCACCATCCAGGAGTGGATGCCGTAGGTCCGGCAGGTGGCGGAACGGGCGGGGTCCTGGGCGAGCCAGGCGCCGATGGCGGGGTCCTCCACCTGGTGCAGCTCGGACCGGCCGGTCTCCAGGCAGCGGGCCTGCGGCGAGGCCTCGGTGTAGAAGTCGGCCTCGCCCACCTCGACCACGGCCTCGGGCGCGCCGTCCAGGACGGACCGGTTGGCCACCCGGCGCAGCACCGCCCCGGTGACCGGCCCGGGGACCGGTCCGTTGCCGCTCAGCAGGTCCTCCACCAGGTTGACGCTGACGAAGTCGGCGAGCCGGGGCACCGCCACGTCGGCCAGTTCCTGCGCGGTGACGGAGACGTCGAGGGTGGTGCCGATGCGCATGCCCGCGTCGTAGAGCAGCTTGAGCCGCTCCCTGGCCTCCTCCGCCCGGTCGGCCACCGTCAGCAGCTCGGTGGTGTCCCGCAGCGTCGCCACGTATCCGGAGGGGCCGCTGCGGGTCTGCGTGGGGCGGAGGTTGACGGCCAGTAGGCGGTCGCCGGCCGGGTGCACCTCGTCGGTGACGGTCCGCCCGGACGCCAGCAGCCCGGCCATGCCCGGTTCCAGGCCCAGCTCGTCCAGGGGCAGCCCCGGCGCGTCCGGGGCCAGGCCGAGCAGGTGCTGCGCCTCGTCGTTGGCGAGCACCAGGCGCATCTCGGCGTCCAGGATCAGCACGCCCTCGCGGACGCTGTGCAGCACGGCGTCGTGGTGTTCGTACATGCGGGTCATCTCGACCGGCCCCAGGCCGTGGGTCTGGCGGCGCAGCCGGTTGCTCACCAGCAGGGCCCCGCCCCCGGCGATCACCAGTGCCCCGCCCGCCAGGCCGAGCAGCAGGGGCTGCTGGCGGTTGGCGGTGGCCGCGACGTCGGTGGTCTGGACGCCCGTGGAGACGAGTCCGACGACGTTGCCGTGGGCGTCCTTGACGGGGACGAGGGCGCGGACGGCGCTCTGCGGGGAGCCCTTGAAGACCTCGGTGAAGGACTGCCCGGCGGCCGCCCGGGCGATGTCGCCCTGCGCGCGCTGGCCGATCAGGCCCGGGTCCGGGTCCGTGTACCGGATCCCGTCCTTGCTGAGGACGTCGACGAAGTCGACGCCGGAGCCCTGCTGGGCCTGGAGGGTCAGCGGCTGGAGCTCCGCGGTGGGGTCGTGCGACTGGAGGGCCTGGACCAGGCCGGGGGCGTGGGCGAAGCCCGCCGCGACGGCGAGCGCCCGGTCGCGGGCGTCGGTCTGGGCGTCGTGCGTGCTCTTGAGTGCGAGGGCGATCGTCGCGGCGACGACGAGGAGCAGCAGGACGGTCAGCTGCCAGACGAAGGCCTGGCCGGCGACGCTCCAGCCACGACGCCGGCCGGTCGGTCGGCCGGCCCGTCGGTTGGGCGAGGCCGATCGCGCGGGGCTCCCCCGCGACGAGAAGAGGCCGAATCTGCCCATATGTACTCTTTACCCCGCCTGCACCTTTTACCCCGCCGGACCGTGCCGAGCGGGAAGCGGGAGGCGGAGGCGCGGCCCTACTCGAACCGGGAGGGGTCGCCCGCGCCCCGGCGGACGATCTCGGCGTCGCCGCCGGAGAAGTCGACCACCGTGGTGGGCTCGGTGCCGCAGTCGCCCGAGTCCAGCACCGCGTCCACCTCGTGGTCGAGCCGCTCCTTGATCTCCCAGCCCTGCGTCATCGGCTCGTCCTCGTCCGGCAGCAGCAGCGTGCTGGAGAGCAGCGGCTCCCCCAGCTCGGCGAGCAGGGCCTGGGTGACGACGTGGTCCGGGATCCGGACTCCGACCGTCTTCTTCTTCGGATGCAGCAGCTGCCGCGGCACCTCGTTGGTGGCGGGCAGGATGAAGGTGTAGCTGCCGGGCGTCGCCGCCTTGATCGCCCGGAAGACCCTGTTGTCGATGTGCACGAACTGCCCGAGCTGGGCGAAGTTCTGGCACATCAGCGTGAAGTGGTGACGGTCGTCCAGGTGCCGGATCGACCGGATCCGGGACAGGCCCTCGCGGTTGCCCAACTGGCACCCGAGGGCGAAACACGAGTCCGTCGGGTAGGCGACGAGCGAGCCGGACCGGATCAGGTCGACCACGTTGTCGAGGATGCGGGCCTGCGGGTTCTGCGGATGCACGTCGAAGTACTTCGCCATCCGCAGAGCCTACGGGATCGGGCGGTCAACTCCCCGACGCCACAACGCCGACCGTCAGCGAACGAAACCGATCTCCGGGTAGGACGAGCTGGACCCCTCGAGCAGGGTGCTGTGCCGGCCGCGCAGCTCCTGGTCGAAGAAGGCGGCCAGGTAGACCCGCTGGATCTCGATCGCCCGGTCCGGGTCGATCGTGCCGAACTGCTGCTGGAGCTGGGACTGGGAGATCCCGGCCAGCCTCGCGTACTCCGGGACCAGCGCCTCGTTGTCGCTGAACGACAGGTGCGCCGCCCCGTGCAGCTGGATGTCGAGGTGGTACCCCGTCAGGTGCGACCACAGGGTGCGCCACGACGAGTCGTCGTTGCGGTTGTGGGTGCCGGAGCTGAACAGCATGAAGGGACGGTTCAGGTTCTTGCCCGGCGCGGAGCCGAAGAACTGGCCGTCCAGGTCGGCGCCGGCCTTGATCCGGGAGTCGAGCTGCATGGAGGTGTCGACCGCCGCGCCGCCGAGCGACCAGCCGAACATGCCGATCTTCGACATGTCCACCGCGCCGGCCAGCCCCTTGGGGAGGGTCGCGTGGTCGGCGTCCGGGTCCTTGCCGTTGGCTATCGCCTGGAGCTGGTTGATGACGAACTTGATGTCGTCCGCGCGCACGTTCAGCGTGACCGAGGAGTGCGCGTTCGAGGGCATCGTGTTGACCTCGACCCGGTTGCCGGGGAACTGCACCTCGCTGGCGTCGTGCGTGTGGTCGACGGTGACGACGATGTAGCCGCGGCTGGCCATGTCCTCGGCCAGGGCGGTGCCCATCGAGCGGTCCGAGTGCAGGCCGGTGGAGTACAGCAGGACCGGCAGCTTGCCGAGCTTGGTGTCCACCGGGGCCAGCACGTGGCCGGCGGTCGTCGGCAGGCTCACCTCCTGCGTCGTCAGGCCGCGGGAGGCGAGGAAGCTGGCGCCGGAGAGGGACGGCATGTACGGAGCGGCGTAGTGCCCGGAGGTGGAGGCGGCGGGGTACCAGACCGACACCATGAGCTCACGCGCCTCGTTGGCGACCACGTACGGGTCGGTACGGGTCTTGTCGACGAGGTGCATGCTGAAGGTGCCGACGGCGTACTTGCCGGTCGGCGCGGGGATGCTGAGCTGCTGGGGGGTCATGCCGCCGTGCTGGGCCTTGGCCGTCACGGTCGGGTGGACGGCCTGGTGCTGGAGCGGAGCCTCGTCGTTCTGCGGCGACCAGGGCATGGTGTCGTCGTCGGGCGAGTACCCCGTGGCGGTGGGCGTGCCGGACGACTTGCCGGCGGCCATCGCGGGCGAGACCCCCGCGCCCAGGACGACGGCCAGCAGGCCCGTGGTGCCGACCGCTCTGGCGATCACTCGGCTGCTCTGGCGCGGGCGACGGTGGCGCATGGAGCCCCCTCCTCGTTCATGTTCCTCGATCGCGCCCCGGCGATCGGATGCCGCACACAGTACCGCCGTCGAAGCCCGCCGATTCCCCGGGCCTGACGATCCGTCGACGAAGCGACGTCAGTGCTGGCTGCGGCAGTCGTACAGGGACGTGGTCCCGTTGGTCGCCTCGCCGTAGGCCATGGGCGAGACCAGGGTGCAGTGGGCGGTCACCCAGCGGCTGGCGTCGGTCTTCGGCCTGATGGAGGTGGTGATGACGTACCGGAGCTGCCCCTGCTGCACCAGCTGGGCCATGTCCTGCGCGGACGGGAACGGGGTGTTCCCGGTGAAGCCGCCGGTCACCAGGATCGGGTCCGAGGTCGCGCGCAGCAGCGGCTCGGCCGGCTCCGCGCTCTGGGTGGCCACCAGGTAGCGGGTCGTGCCGCGGTTCTGCTGCAGGTAGGTGAGGAGCTTGCCGTAGCGGCCCGCGGCGGGGCCGAAGCCGACGGGCGAGCCGCCCTGGTGGTGCAGCAGCTGGGTGTAGCCGATCCCGACGGGCCCGGCCAGCGGCGAGGTGGCGCTGCCCGCGTACAGCGGGTCGAGCGTGGCGAAGCACCACACGGCGGGGGCCAGCACGACCGCGAGCAGGCCGGTCGCAGCGGAGGCCGCGGTGACCGCGTCGATCCGGGGGCGGACCGCCGTGCCGCCCCGGGCCAGGCCCGCGGCCGCGACGAGGGCGAGCAGGCCGACGACGGGGACGAGCCAGACGTTGAAGCTCTTGTACTTCGAGCTGACCACCGCCGCCCAGAGCACGCCGACCAGCAGCGCCGCGAGCAGGGCGCGGCTGCGGTCGCCGCCGGCGCGGTAGGCGTCCCAGGCCGTGGTGAGGCCCTCCGCGGCCAGCGCGGCGATCGCGGGGGCCAGCACGACCAGGTAGTAGTCGTGGATGCCCGAGGACGCCCCGAAGGCCATGGTGTTGATCAGCAGCCAGCCGCCCCAGAGCAGGTGGCCGGCGCGTCGCTGGTCGGTGCGCGGCTCGCCGCGCCGCCAGGCCAGGCCGATGCCGAGGCCCAGCAGGGCGATCGGCAGGAACCAGCTGATCTGCGGCGCCGCGGTGTGGTTGACCAGCACCGTCCAGCCGGAGCCGCCCACCGGGCGGCTCGCCGCGGTGCCCGCGACGCTGCCGAACCCGGCGGTGGCGCCCACGCCGCCGCTGCCGAAGCGGGAGAGGCCGTTGTAGCCGAAGGCCAGGGCGAAGGGGTTGTTCCCGGTCGTGCCGTCCAGGTACGGGCGGTCGCTCGCGGGCATGGCGAGGACCCACAGCATCCACGAGCAGGAGGCGAACAGCGCGACCAGGCCCGCGACGACCGTGTTCCTGATGCGCCGTCGCAGGTCGCCCGGCGTCGCGTACACCGCGACCAGGGCGAAGACCGGCAGGACGACCCAGGACTGGAGCATCTTGGCCTGGAAGGCGAGCCCGATCCACACGGCGGCGGCGACCAGCGGGCGCAGCCCGCCGGTCCGCACGGCGTTCATGATGCTTCCGGCCGCCAGGACCAGCAGCAGAGTGAGCAGCGTGTCGGCGATGTTGCGCCGGTCCAGGGCGGTGGCGATGGGCGTCACGGCCAGCAGCAGGGCGGCCAGCAGGCCGGCGACGGCGCCGGCCCACTTCCTGACGACCCGGTAGAGCACCAGGACGGTGGCGACGCCCTCCAGCGCCTGCGGCAGCGCGACCGCCCAGACGTTCAGGCCGAAGACCCGGACCGAGAGCGCCTGGAGCCACAGCGAGCCGGGCAGCTTGTCGACGGTGATGCTGCCGCCGGAGTCGAGCCCGCCGTACCAGAAGGCGTGCCAACTCGTGGCCATGGAGCGCACGGCCGCGGTGTAGTACGGGTGCAGCGACGTGCCGCTGAGACCCCAGCCGTACAGGTAGGCGGCCAGCAGGCAGACCAGGACGAGACCTGCGACGACCCAGCCCGGCGCGCGGTCGGTGCCACGACGGCGGGCCCTGTGGGCGCGCCGGGTGCCCGCCCCAGCCGAGAAGGGACCGAGATCGGTGGTCGTCATGGGGTGGCACCTCTGCGGCGGGGGGTGAGCGGACAAAGGGGGTGATGCATCGGGAGTGTAGGCCAGTTCCCTTCGCGTACCCTCACCGGTTCGAATGAGGAGCGGAATATACGAACAATCAGGACATACCCGCTGACATCTCTTCGCACAGAAATCGCACAGCCTCGAACGTGTCGACAAAGTCTGGTAGGAAGGGGCCACTCATGTGACGCTTTTGTGCCTGTGAGCTCGGTAGCTTCGGGCAGATGAACGCCCTGGCGAGGAGCCGCGCCCTCCCTGATCCAGAGGTGAATACCCTGTCCACGCCCGCCGTGACGCCGGGGCAGCCGTCGCCGATCGTCCGCAACCGACCTCGTCGGCACAAGACCCGGCTGCGGGCCGACATGCCGCTGCTCGGCGGCGTGCGGCCGCCGATCGCCGTGCTGCTCTGCCTTCTGCTCGCCGTGGTCGCCCTGGCGATGCTCGCGCTCGGCACCACCGTGGCCGAGGACGTGCCCCAGGCCGTGCTCACCTCCCAGCAGCACATCGCCGCCGACACCGCCTCCGAGATCCGCGCCTCCGTCAACCAGGACGTGGCGGCGGCGCGGGAGTCCGCCACCGCGCTCGCCGGGGCGCAGGCCGCCGACGACGCCGCCTACCTGAAGCTGTTCACCTCGCTCGGCACCCACTGGCGCGGCGCGGCCCTGGTCGACCCCGCGACCGGCACGGAACTGGCCGTCACCGGCGAGACCTTCCCGGCCTCCGCGGTCACCGGCGTCGCCGCGGGCGACACCATCGCGCCGAAGCTGGTCACCCTGAAGAACGGGCAGACCAGGCTGCTCGCCTTCGCCTCGGTGGACATTCCGGGCCAGGGCACCCGGCTCCTGGTCGGCTCGGACCTGCTCTCGGTCCAGGCTCCCGGCGGCGACCTGACCCGCACCGTGCAGCTCGTCAACCAGCACGGCAAGGTGGTCACCAGCACCGGCCCCGCCCTGACGACCACCCAGGACCGCCGCATCCCCGCCGACGTCGCCTCGGCGTCGGCGCAGCAGGGCGACATCAACAGCACGACGCGGCCCTCCGGCTTCCTGCTGGGCAGCCTCGTCAACGGCAAGCGGACCGTCGCGGGCTGGGCCGACGTCGCGTCACAGGCCGACGGCAGCGCGGACGCCCTGCACCTGGTCGCCGTGGTCGCCGTCAGCACCGCGCAGACCTCCGCCGTCACCGGCAACACCCTGGTGGCCCTGACCGCCGCCGCGTCCCTGCTCGTGGCCACGCTGCTGATCACCGCCCTGCTGGTGCTCGGGCTCCAGCGACCGCTGCTGCGGCTGCACCTCGGCGGCGCCCGGCTCGCCCGCGGCGACCTCTCCCGGCCCGCCCCGCAGCCGCGGCTGGGCGAGTCCGCGCGGATCGGCCACGCCCTGGAGGCGCTGCGCGTCCAGCAGCTCGGGGCCTCCGCGCAGGAGTTCCAGCCGCTGCGCCGACCCTTCGGCGCCCGTGCGCTGGTGGTGCTGTGCGGCGTGCTCCTGGTGGCCTGGTCCGTGCCGCTGCTCTTCCTCGTCGACCGTCCGGCCAGCAACACCGTCCCGGCCCAGATGATCAGCGACCAGCAGCTGCGCACCGTCGCCGCGGCCGGCCGCATCAGCAGCAGCCTGGCCACCGGCTCCACCGACGTCGCCGGGATCGCCACGGCCATCGGCAGCCTCAGCAGCTCCGACCAGATCAAGCAGCTGCTGAGCCGGACGCTGAAGGAGCACGGGCGCTACAGCACGCTGTACGTGCTCGCTCAGGACGGCGGCGTCATCGCCCGGGTGGGCAGCAGCCCGCGTCACCAGCTCCGCACCGTGCCCGAGGGCGACGGCGTGCTCCAGCTCAACACCGGCGGCAAGGTCCCGTCGATGGCCGTCTACGCCACCGTGCCCAAGGCCGCGGCCGCCTTCGTGAAGAAGCCGACCGCCCTCGGCGCCTCGGGCCCGGTCGCCGTCGTGGGCGAGTTCGACACCACGTACCTGAACAGCATCCTCAACCACGCGGGGATGGGCCATGTCTGGCTGGTCGACGCCCACCACAAGGTGATCGGCTCCGCCCAGGGGTTCAAGGCCTTCCAGGACCTGCCCGACTCCTCGCTGACCGCACTCGCCGTCGACAACCCGTCGCAGCCCGCGCACACCCTGGCGCCCACCTCCGACGGCACGGCCATCGCGGCCAGCGCCTCGGTCGCCGCCATCCCCGGCGTCTCCCGCCAGCCCAGCTGGCAGGTCGTCAGCGCCGAGCCGGTCGCCTGGCTCGACCTGAGCGCCAACCGCACCCAGCACCTGACCATGCTCGTCGGCATGATCGGCCTGACCGTGTCCGTCATCTGCCTCGGCTGGCTCCTCGTGGTCGTCGTGCGACCGCTGCGCGAACTCGCCGGCATCGCCGAGAGACTCGCCGCGGGCGACCGCAAGAGCGTGCTGTACCCCGTGCACCACGACGAGGTCGGCTCCATCACCCGAAGCCTGGAGATCATCCGTCAACGTCTGGTGGCCGGGAGCCACCAAGCCGCCGCGTCCTCCTCAGCCGCCGCGTCCTCCCCAGCCACCGCGCCCCGGTACTGACCGATCCGAAGGAACGATTCGGTGCTCTTCCTCTACTGCGTGCTCATGATCTGCTGCGCCGGGCTGCTCCTGGCCGGCGTCGTCGAGCAACGGCGGCACTACACCTCGCTGGAGCAGATACCCGTGCGGGTGCTGGTCAACGGCATCCGCGGCAAGAGCTCCATCACCCGTCTGTGCGCGGGCGCACTGCGCGGCGGAGACCTGGTCACCGTCGCCAAGACCACCGGCACCGCCGCCCGGTTCATCCACCCGGACGCCACCGAGGAGCCGGTCTACCGCAAGTTCGGCCTGGCCAACGTGGTGGAGCAGATCGGCATCGTGCGCCGTGCCGCCGTCTACCGGCCGGACGCACTGGTGATCGAGTGCATGGCGGTCATGCCGGCGCTTCAGGAGATCAACCAGCAGAAGCTGATCCGCTCCACCATCGGCGTGCTCTGCAACGTGCGCGAGGACCACCTCGCGGAGATGGGGCCGACCCTGGACGACGTCGCCCGGTCGCTGTCGCGCTCCATGCCCGAGAACGGCGTGTGCGTCACCGCCGAGCGCGACCGGCTGCACATCCTCCAGGAGGAGGCCGACAAGCGGAACTGCCGGCTCGTCGCGGTGGACCCGGAGACCGTCAGCGACGAGGAGCTGCGCGGCTTCAGCTGGTTCACGTTCAAGGAGAACGTCGCCATCGCCCTGGCCGTCGCGGAACTGCTCGGCGTCGAGCGGCAGACCGCGCTGCGCGGCATGTGGGAGGCCCCGCCGGACCCGGGGGTGCTCTCGGTCGAGCGCTACCGGACGCCCGAGGGCAAGCGGCTGCGTTTCGCCAACGTCTTCGCCGCCAACGACCCCGAGTCCACGCTGATGAACGTGCAGCAGCTGCTGGACCTCGGGGCGATCCGCCGACCGGTCAACGTCGTCATCAACTGCCGCCCCGACCGGGTCGAGCGCAACGGGCAGATGGGCGCGATCGTGCCCGACCTGGACCCGGAGACGGTCTTCCTGATCGGCCATCCGACCAAGAGCGCGCGCGACGGCATCCCCGAGGGCTGGCGCGGCCAGATCGTCGACCTGGGCGGCGACAAGCGCGACCCCGAGGAGCTCACCCGGGACCTGCTCGCGGCGCTGCCGGCCGACTCCTCCCTCGTGGCCGTCGGCAACATCCACGGCCAGGGCGAGCTGTTCCTGGACTGCCTGGCCGAGCTGCCGCCGGACGACGAGGAGGACGACGCCTACACGCCGGCCGCCGCTCCCGCGAGCCGGTACGAGGAGTTCCCCGAGGGCATCGAGGACCCCTGGGCGTCCTGGCCCGGCGCCCAGCTGCCGGACTCGCCCACCATGACGCTGCGTCTGCCCCTCCAGCTCCAGCGTCGCCGGAGCCAGCAGTCCCGGCCGCAGTCCTCGTCGTCGTCCTCGTCCTCGTCCTCGTCCTGGTTCGGCGACGACCACAAGGCCGGGCAGCACCGGGCCGAGGAGCGCCCGACCGAGGAGTTCCGGACCGAGGAGTACCGCAGCGCCGAGCGCTACGGCGACGAGCCCTACAGCGAGCAGCGCTGGACCCCGGACCAGCACTGGGCCGGTCACCACCCCACGACGAACGACCGCCACGACACCAGCCGCCACCACGAGGAAGCCCTGTGATCCCCGCCAACGTCACCCCCCAGACCGCCGCGCTGGGTATCGCCCTGGGCCTCGTCTTCTCGCTGATCTGCTACCTCACCACCAACCTCTCGCCGGGCGGCATGATCACCCCCGGCTGGCTGGCGCTGACCCTGGTCACCGACCTGCAGCGGTTCGGGCTGGTCATCGGCGTCACCGTGCTGACCTTCCTGCTGACGGTGGCGCTCCAACGCGTCGTGATCCTCTACGGCAAGCGGCTCTTCGCCGCCGTGGTGCTCACCGCGGTGGTGCTGCAGATGACCGTCATGCTGGCGCTGCAACAGGCGTTCCCGCTGCTGTACACCGCGCAGACGCTGGGCTTCATCGTGCCGGGCCTGATCGCCTACCAGCTCGTCCGCCAGCCCAAGGCCGCCACCATCATCTCCACCACGGCGGTCACCCTGGCGGCCTATGTTGTCCTGGCAGCTGGTCTGCTGCTCGGCGCGCTGCCCACCGCCTGACCCGCCCCCACGCCCGACCCTCGACGGCGTCCAGCCTCGACCCTGGAGTTCCGATGTCCTCGCCGCTCTCCCGCCGCCGCCTGCTCGCAGGCGTCGGCGGCGTCGCCCTCGCCGGAACGGCCGCCGCGCTCGGATACGAGCTCAACAAGGGCAAGTCCGCGGCCTCGGGGCCCTCGCTCGGCAGCGCGGACGCGTCGTCCGACGCCCCGACGACGCAGTCCGGCGGCTACCGCTTCCAGCGCCAGAGCTCCCCCGGGCGCACGGTGGTCCAGGACGGCTCCGGCAACGAGCTCGCGGTCTTCACCGACGGGGCCCGCACGGCCGTGCTCGCCGGCCCGAGCCGGACCTTCAGCGAGCCCAGCACCACGCAGGCCACGGTCACCTCCAGCACCTGGGTGCGGGTACTGCCGAACGCCTGGAAGCAGGGCCAGGAGCACAGCGCCTGGTTCGCCCAGTGGTTCCCGAAGGCGCTGCACGACACCAGCCCGGACGTCCTCGGGGTGGCGTTCGAGTACAGCAGCGCGGGAGCGCCGAACCACTTCAACTCCTCGGGTCTGCGCTACGCGGGCCGGGCCCACTTCGGCCCCCGCAACCCCGGGGTGACCAGCTCCCTGGACTTCGGCTACCACGACGAGAAGTCCGACTTCTACGACTACCTCGGCATTCCCTGGACCTTCTCGGACGGCACCCACGCGCAGCCCGAGAAGGACCGCTACGGCGACGCGGACTGCTCGGGCTTCCAGCGGCTGGTGTGGGGCTACCGGATGGGCATCCCCATGCACAACACCAACACGGCCGGCGTCGGCCTGCCGCGCCGCGCCTACGCCATCGCCGCCGCCGGTCCCGGGGTGCTGCTCATCCCCAACACCGGCGCCCAGGCCACGGATCTGAGCGTGCTGCAGCCGGGCGACCTCGTCTTCTTCGCCATCCGCAAGGACCAGCCGAGCGTGATCGACCACTGCGGCATGTACCTGGGCCCGGACGACGCGGGCCGCCCCCGCTTCTACTCCAGCCGCTCCGCGGCCGACGGCCCCACCATGGGCGACCTCGCCGGCCACGCCCTGCTGGACGGCACCGACTTCTACGCCCGCGGCTTCCGCTCGGCCCGAAGACTCTGAGCCTCCGGTCCCGTGCACCGCTGATGTCACGTTCCGCGCCGCTGCCCTGTCCCCATGGGTGCAAGCGGCGACGAAAGGAGCGCGGCCATGAAGGCCCTCATCGTGTGCACCTCGGTGTCCCACGGCAACACCCGGCGGATCGCCGACGTCATGGGGCAGGAACTGCGGGCCCGGGTCGTCGAGCCCGGTCAGGTCGACCCGGAGCGGCTGTCGGGCTTCGACCTGGTGGGCTTCGGCTCGGGGATATACCTGCGCCGGTTCCACCCGCGGCTGCGCGAGTTCGTCCGTGCCCTCCCGGCGGGCGGACACGGCCGGGCGTTCGTCTTCGCGACCAGCGGGCTGCCGGGGGTGCGCTTCCAGCCGCTCGAACGGGCGCTGACGGACAAGGGCTTCCAGTTGGACGGCGCCTTCGCCTGCCGTGCCTTCGACACCTTCCTCCCGTTCAGGCTCGTGGGCGGCCTCAACAAGGGCCTGCCGGGACCGGCCGACCTGGCGGACGCCCACGCCTTCGCCGAGGGGCTGGGCCGCCGGTCGGCGAAGGCGTAGGACTCTCCGTCACGAACCGGACGTCGGCACCTCCGGGGCGAGGGAGTTGCCCGCGGCGATGCGGCCGCAGTCGGAGGGCGCGGCGTGGCCCGCGAAGCGGTCGTCCAGGTAGCCGATGGCCGCCACGGCCCAGGGGACGGCCGTGCCGATGTGGCTGAGCAGGTCGAACTGCTGGTAGTCGATCGCGCTGTCGCCGGTGGCGCAGTACTGCCGGGCGAGCGCGCGCACGTCGCCGGCGACCATCACGCCGTCTCCGGTCCCGATGCCGGGGACGTTGCTGAACGTCCCCTCCAGGACGCCTCCGTCGCCCTGGCCGATGTAGCCGGGGATGGTGGGGGTGGCGGCCGAGCCGAGGTTGATCTTGTTCACGGCGTTGACGAAGGCCGGCACCGAGTCGGGGTTCGCGTACTGCGGCTTCGCCATCTTCTTCCAGGTCAGCCCGGGGTACTCGCCGATCGCGTTCACGATCGAGCCCTGCTGGAGGCCGTTGTAGACCTGGAGGCCGTAGCTGCTCAGGTACGGCGTGAGGTCCAGACCGTAGGAGCGGGCGACGCCGATCAGCGCCATGGGGATGACGCCGGACCAGGCCAGCGAGCCGTCCACGTATTTGAGGTTGTGCGCCGGATCCACCAGCAGGCCGCCCTCGGCGAAGCCGACCAGCTTCCGGTTCACCTCCGGCGCGTACCCGGGCGCCAGGGCGGCCGCCCAGTTCGTGGCGATCGCGCCGCCGGAGTAGCCGATCAGGCCGAAGCTGGTGTCGCCGTTCAGGCCCGTGTCCGCGGCCCTGGTCGCGGCCCGGATCGAGTCCAGCGTCGCGGCGCCGTACTCCGGACCGGCCGCGAAGTCCGCGTTCTGCCCCTCGGTGTCCGGGATGACCAGGTTGTATCCCTGGAGCAGCAGGGGAGCCAGCAGCACGGACTCGGCGTTCGGGATCACGCCGCCCAGGGTGACGTCGCCCGCGATGGCACGGGAGGGGCTGTCCGCCGGGTTGAGCGAGTCGTAGAACGACTGGTAGGACACCGCCTTCGCGCTGTCGCCGCCGAGGCTGCGCACCACCGAGGTCACGTTGGCGACGGCGCGTCCCTGCGCGTCGACCGTGCGGTAGAGCAGCTGAATCACCTTCAGCGGGGTGGGCACGCCCAGGACGTGGTACTCCAGCGTCCGCTCCTTCAGCACGTCTCCGGGCGCGAAGGAGGACAGCGGACGGCTGCCGTCGTAGCTGTAGAACGCGTCGCTCGCGGCGGACGCCGCATGCGAGGTGGCGGCCTCCGCCGTGACGGCCGGGGCGACGGCGACGGTCGTCGCCGCGACGACGGCGGTGGCCAGGAGACGGGCGGCTCTTCCGGGCATAAGTCCCCCAGGGATCGTGAAACGGATCACACATGAACCTGACGACTGAGTAAGTTACCGCGCGGTAAACACAAAGCCCAGAGGCGCGACGGGAAATTCCACCCGTCGGGTGATAGGGATGGACGCACGGGCGCGGCACCGAGCACGAGCAGCGGGAGCACGAGATGGCGACGCCGGATCCGGAGGACGCGGAGCGGCCCTGGTGGGAGCAGGGCGAGGAGCCGGACTACCGCGCCACCCTCGCCAACGAACGCACCTTCCTGGCCTGGACCCGGACGTCACTCGCGCTCCTCGCGGGCTCGTTGGCCGTCCTCCCGCTGGGCGGGGTCGCGCCGCTGCCGCTGCGGCTCGCGCTGTCCGCCTACCTGATCGCCCTCGCCCTCGCCGCCGCGGTCACCGGATACGTCCAGTGGCGCCGCCGCCAGCACCGCATGCGGCTGCGCCGGCCCCTCGGCCACTCCGCCTGGCAGTCCGTGCTCCTCCTCGGCTTCCTGCTGCTGGCCGGACTCGTCTGCGCCGTCGTGGCCACCGGCTCGGGATGAACGCGCGGCCCGCACAGCGGGCAGGATGGTCGAGGACCGCTGACGCGGTGACGACTGCTCATCCGGGAGGTACGGCACAGTGACGGACGAGACTCGGCAGACCGCTCCCGCGATGCGCCCCGCCGTGCGGGAGGTGTACGGGCCCACGGATCTGAGCGCACAGCCGATGTTCGCCGGAGGGTTCATCAACTTCGGCTACTGGCGCGCCGTCGACCTCGGCCGTCCGCTCGGGGAGGCGGAACGGGTCCGCAGTCAGGTTGACCTGTACCGGCGGGTGCTGGACTCGGCCGGGCTGCGGGGCGGGCCGCCGGTGCCGCAGCTGCCGGAGGTGCTGGAGGTGGGCTGCGGGCTCGGGATGGGATGCGCGGTGACGCTGCGGGAGTACGGAGCCGCGGCGGTGACGGGCCTGGACATCCATCCGGAGCAGTTGCGGCGGGCGCGTGAGACGCACGCCGACCTGTTGCGCGAGGAGGACAGCCGACTGCGGTTCGTCCAGGGCGCGGCCGAGCGGATGCCGTTCGGCCGCGGTGAGTTCGACGTCGTCCTCAGCGTCGAGGCCGCGCAGCACTTCCCCGATCTGGCCGCCTTCGCCGCGGAGACCGCGCGCGTGCTGCGGCCCGGTGGCCGGGCCGCGGTCACCAGCTTCTTCACTGTGGACGACGTGCCCGGCCGACCCGAGGAGCTGGCGAGGCTGCTCCCCACCTTCGCCGACGGCCTCGACATCGCCCGGCCGGTGACCGCCCTTACGGACGCGTTCACCGCGGCCGGGCTCACCGACGTCCGCGTCGAGTCCATCGGCGCGGACGTCTGGCCCGGCTGGGACCTCTGGCTCAGCCGGTGGTGGGCGTCGGACACCTGGCCGCGCAACTTCCGCCGGGCCTACGAGGGCCGGGTCCTGGACTACTTCGTCGTCACCGCGCGCCGACCATAGACTCGTCCGATGACCGACCCGCAGGACGACCCCGAGCACGCCGAGGACGCCGAGGACGAGGCGCTCACCGCGCTGGGAGCCCTCGGCGATCCGGTGCGGCGCAGGCTCTACCGGTTCGCCGCGGCCGCGCCCGACGCGGTCGGCCGGGACGCCGCGGCCGAGGCCGCGGGGATCTCGCGCTCGCTCGCCGCCTTCCATCTGGACCGGCTGGTCGAGGCGGGGCTGCTGGAGACGGTCTTCCGACGGCTCTCGGGCCGGTCCGGCCCCGGCGCCGGCCGCCCAGCCAAGCTGTACCGGCGGGCCGGGCGCGAGCACACGCTGTCGCTGCCCCCGCGCGCGTACGACACCGCCGGACGCCTGCTGGCGGAGGCGGTGGAGCGCGCCGGGCTGGACCGCGAACTGCAGGCGGTCGCGCGCGAGCGCGGGGCGGAGCAGGCGACGGGCGACCCCGTCGGGACGCTCCGCGCCCACGGCTACGAACCCTTCCGCGATCAGGGCGAGCAGGGCAAGGCGGGCGAGGCGGGCGGCGAGGAGGTCGTGCGGCTGCGCAACTGCCCGTTCCACGCCCTTGCCGAGGAGTTCCCCGCACTGGTCTGCGGGATGAACCTGGCGCTGGTCAAGGGCCTGGTGGAGGGATGCGACGGCTGGTCGGCGGAGATGTCGCCGGGACCGGGCCGCTGCTGCGTCGCCCTTCGCAGGCTCTAAAAACAAAAATCATTGACGATAGAGCAAGGGTGCCGCCATCCTTGCTCCATGACTGGCTTTCATCTCGCGCAGGTGAACATCGGGCGCATCGTCGCCCCCATCGACGGGCCGGAGCTCGCCGGCTTCGTGGCGGAGCTGCCCGCGATCAACAAGCTCGCCGACGAGTCGCCCGGCTTCGTCTGGCGCATGGTCGACGACGACGGCGCGGACGCGACCGCGCTGCGGCCGGACGGCGCCGACGACCTCCTGCTGGTCAACTGCTCGGTCTGGGAGTCGGTCGAGGCGCTGCGCGACTACGTCTACCGCAGCGACCATCTGCGGGTGCTCAGCCGCCGCCGCGAGTGGTTCACCCGCATGACCGAGGCGCACCAGGCGCTGTGGTGGGTCCCGGTCGGCCACCGGCCGACCGTCGCCGAGGCCATGGAACGCGTGGCCCTCCTGCGCGAACACGGCTCGGGGCCGCGTGCGTTCACCTTCCGTGACCCGCACCCGGCCCCGACCGCTTAGGACCCCGACCGCTCAGAGGCCCCGACCGCCTGGCCTCGGAGCGTCAGAGCGCGGCCAGGTGGTCCGTCAGATCGTCCAGGCCGAGGGAGCCCTGGCGGATGGCGGTCATGTGCCAGGTCTTGAGGTCGAAGGCGGAGCCCTGGCGGGCGCGGGCCGCGGCGCGGCCGGCGAGCCAGGCGCGTTCGCCCAGCTTGTAGCCGATGGCCTGGCCGGGGCGGCCGAGGTAGCGGACGATCTCGCTGTCGCGGGCCGCGGGCGGCATGCCGACGTAGTCGGTCATGAAGTCCGTGGCCAGCTCCGGGGTCCAGCGCTCGCCCGGGTGGAACGGGGAGTGGGCCGGGATCGCCAGCTCCAGGTGCATGCCGATGTCGACGATCACCCGGACGATGCGCATCATCTGCTTGCCCAGGTAGCCGAGCCGACGCGCGGGGTCCTCGAGGAAGCCCAGCTCGTCCATCAGGCGCTCCGCGTACAGGGCCCAGCCCTCCACGTTCGCGCTGATCTTGCCGAGTGTGACCTGGTAGCGCGAGAGCCGCTCCGCCTCCGCCGCCCAGGAGGCGATCTGCAGGTGGTGGCCCGGAACCCCCTCGTGGTACCAGGTGCTGACCAGCCGCCAGGTCTGGAACCGCTCCTGGGCGTCGCCGTTGGCCAGCGGCAGGAAGGTGCGGCCGGGGCGGCTGAAGTCCAGGCTCGGGCCGCTGTAGTGGGGCGCGGCGGCGCCGCCGGCCGGGGCGATCCGGGTCTCGACGCGGCGCAGCGGGCCGGTGATGTCGAAGTGGGTCCCGTCCAACGCCGTGATCGCGTCCTCCATGATCTGCTGGAGCCATGCCCGCATGTTCTCGGCGCCCTGCACGGTGTGCCCGTGCCGGTTCAGGTGCTCCCGCGCCTCCTGGACGCCCGCGCCGGGCAGCACGCGCCGCGCCTCCGCCTGGAGTTCGGCCCAGACGCGGTGGAACTCCTCCCAGCCCCAGGCGTAGGTCTCGTCCAGGTCGAGGTCGGAGCCGGTGAACTGGCGGGCCCACAGCAGGTAGCGCTCCCGTCCGACGGCGTCCGGGGTGCCCTGGGCGGCGCTCGCGTAGTCCGTGCGCAGCCAGTCGCGGAACCCGACGAGCGCCTCCGTCGCCGCGAGGGCGGCGGCGTCGAGCTCCGGACGGAGCCGCTGCGGCGCGGGCTCGACGAACTCGGCGAACCAGCCGGCCGTGCCGGTTCGCTCGCCGGTCCACGCGGTCAGCTGCGCGGCGAGCACCTCGGCCTGACGCGGCGCGGCGAACAGGCCGCGCCGGACGCCCTCGACCAGGGTGGCCTGGTGGCCCTCCAGGGCGGCGGGCAGCTTGCGCAGCCGCCCGAGCACGGGGACCCAGTCCTCGTCGGCGGCGGTGGGCATCTGGGTCAGGATGCCGCGCAGCCCGTGCACGGGCGCGTGGATGTTGCGGACCGCGCGGAAGTTCTCGCCCGACTCGTGCACCCGCAGTTCGGACGTTAGCCGCTCGCGCAGCAGCCGGGCGCAGACCTGCTCGGCCGGGTCCGCGACCGCGTCGCGCGGGAGGGCGTCGAGCCGTCGCAGCGTGTCGCGGGCGAGGTCGGCCTCCGCCTCGCCGCCCTGCGGCGAGAGGTCGGGCATCCGGTCGTCGGTCGGGTCGAGGCCCAGCCAGGTGGTGACGCCGGGGTCCAGGACGGCGGCCCGGGCGACGTAGTCGTCGGCGATCTGTCGCGCGGTGGCGGGCGGGGCGGCGGGCGCGGTGTCGGGCGGCGTGGCGGGCGAGGTCGTCGCCGGGCTCGTCGGTGTACTGCTCATGGGCGTGGTCTCCCCCGAGGTGCGGATGGTTCGTTCCGGTAGCGATCATCCTGCTCGATGCGCGGCGGATCGGGAACACCGCCTCCGGCTGGTGTAGACCCGAGAAGTCAGCGTTCCCGAACCGCGACCCGCTCCGGAGGTGGGCGACCGATGGCCATCGCGACGTCACCGCAGAAGATCACCACGTTCCTCATGTTCGAGGGGCGTGCCGAGGAGGCGATGCGCTTCTACACCTCGCTGTTCGACGACGGCGAGGTGCTGTCCGTGGACCGTTACGGCCCCGACCAGGACGGCCTGGAGGGGACCGTGCGGCACGCTCTCTTCTCCCTGTCCGGGCAGTCGTTCATGTGCATCGACAGCCCGGCCCGGCACGCCTTCGGTTTCACGCCGTCGGTGTCGCTCTACGTCCGGTGCGACACCGAGGAGGAGATCGACCGGCTCTTCGGTGAGCTCGCGGAGGGCGGGCAGGAGCTGATGCCGCTCGGCTCCTACGGGTTCAGCACCAGGTTCGGCTGGGTGAACGACCGTTTCGGGGTCTCCTGGCAGCTGAACCTCGGCTGAGGCCGGGCCGAGGCCGGATCAAGGCCGGGGTGAGGCTCAGCCCGAGACCCAGTGCCGCCGGCCGAGGCTGATCAGGCGCAGCTGGCGGCGGGCGGTCGCGGTGATCTGGCGTTCCGTCTCGGCGTCGGCCTGCTGGAGGGCCGCGGCCGTCAGCACCATGTGGTCGACGTAGAGCTCGGCGACCATCCGGACGTCCGCCCGGCCCCACCCGGCCGAGGCCGGCTGCTCGGCGAGCGCCTGCGCCACCTCCTCGGTGAACCGCTCCAGTTCGGCGGCGATCGCCTCGCGGACGGGAGCCACTCCCCCGAACCGCTCGCGCGCGACGAAGCGGACGTGCGCGCGGTGCTCGCGGACGTGATCGGCGATCACCTTGACCGCGTGGTCGATCAGCTCCTCCGGCTCGCCCTGCTCGGCGAAGGCGGCGCGGACCATCTCGTGCAGGCTGGCGAGCGCCTCCTCGACGAGGGCCACCCCGAGATCGGCGAGGTCGCGGAAGTGCCGGTAGAAGCCCGCCGGCGACATGCCGGCCTCGCGGGTGACCTCGCGCATACCGAGGCCGGAGAAGCTCTGATGCTCCAGCAGCCGCAGGGCCGCGTCCATCAACGCCCGGCGCGACTGCTGCTTCTGGGCCTGCCGGACCCCTGTCGTGTGACTCACGCCATTGAGTAAACAACTGTTTGCTGAAATCCGCCACCCGGCGTAGGATGAAGAAGTCAGCGAACAGTTGTCATCACAAGTGTTCGCTGAAAGTTCACGCCGACTGCACACTCCGCCAGAGACCAGAGAAGAGCCTCGCTGTGAGTCTCCTTTTCGCCCTCGCCGCCCTCAGCCTGCTGCCGGGCGCGGCCTTCCACACCGACTCGTCCGTCCTCGCGACCGGGGCGGCCGCGATCGCCGCCTGGCTGCTCGCCTTCGGCGCCCGCGAGCGCCTCGCCCGTCGGAAGCAGCACTGACCAGCCACCCGGAGCGACCCGTGGACACCCTCACCGAACGCCAACGCACCTTCGACGCCGACCAGATGGCCGTGGCGTCGTTCATCCTCGGCCTGCTCGGCCTGCTCGTGTTCAACCTGGTGCTCGGCCCGTGCGCGATCGTGCTGGCCACGATCGCGCTGGTCCGCCGCACCGGCCGACCGGTCCGCGCCGGGCTCGGCATCGCCCTGGGCCTGGCCGATCTCGCCGTGCTGGCCGCTTCCGTCGCGGCCACGCCCGGCACCATCTGGCACGTGGCCTGACCTGAGCGGCGCCGACACCGAGCAGCGCACGCAGGAGCAGCCCCGTCGGGGCCCGGTGATCCTCGATCACCGGGCCCCGACGGCTTTTCGCCTCTCCCCCGAACGGCCCCGTCCGCTCGCCCCCCGGCGGTCCCGCACGGAGGCTGGGCGATGAGGTCCGGCTGCGAGGAGGCAGGCAGATGAGCACATCGACCCCGACCCCCGGGGCTGGCGACGGCGAGGGCCGCTGGGCCGTCGGCGCAGTCGTGTTCGCGGCGGTGCTGCTGCTCGTCAACGGGGTCCTGGGGATCCTCCAGGGCGCGTCGGCCGTGTCCAAGGACAAGGTCTTCGTCTCCACCCCGCACTACCTCTACAAGTTCGACCTGACCGGCTGGGGCTGGATCCACGTCGTGCTCGGGATCATCGCGATCCTAGTCGGCCTCGGTCTGCTCGCCGACCAGGGCTGGGCCCGCTGGACGGGCGTGGCCATCGCCTGTCTGAGCCTGATCGCCCAGTTCCTGTGGCTGCCGTACTACCCGTTCTGGTCCGTGGTGATGATGGGCATCGACGTCTTCATCATCTGGGGGCTCACCAGCCACCGCCGGGTCCGCGACTTCTGACCCGGCGGCGGCGCCGGGCTCAGAGCGAGAAGCTGCCGATGCCGGTGACGTGGGAGCCGTGGTTCGGCGGCAGGCTGCCGACGCCGTTCGCGTCGGGCAGAGTGGCCGGGACGGTGCAGTTCGGATCGGCGTAGACCCGGATCGACTGGTCGGTGAGGTTGTCCAGCACGTGGGCCAGCAGCGGCAACTTCACGCAGCCGGTGGGGTTCTGGTAGACGTCGAGCGGCTGGAGCTCGGTGGAGAAGACGACGACCTGACCGGTCGCGGCCTGCGCGGGGGCGCCCGCGAGGCAGGCGGCCGACAGGGTCAGCAGGGTCAGGACGAGGGCGGTCGCGCTGCGGCGCATGGCGGTACCTCCGATGGGTCGGGATGAACGGTGTCGGGGTGGACGGGCGGTGCGGCCGAGGCGTGGGAGGGCGGGCGCGGGACCGCTCACCCCACGCTCCGGACGAGCGGGGAGGTCGCCGCGTGGGCGACAGCGCGGCGCGCGGCCTGCTCTCCGGAGCGGACCGCGCCCTCGCTGTTGGGCCGCAGCAGGGTCCAGTCGCCGACGTAGTCGACGGGACCCGCCGGCCGCGCGGCGAACGCGCCGCGTAGGCGCAGCGCCGCGGGCGTGGCCTCAGGGAGGCCGTGGCGGAAGCGGCAGACGAGGGTGCGCGTGGTGGCGGCCCGGAGACCGGGCAGGAAGCGCTCGGCCTCCCCGACGAGCAGGCGCGTGACCTCGGCGTCCGGCGCGTCCAGCAGGTCGGCGGCGAGCCCGGGCGTGGCGAACAGGCCCACCATCCCGCGTCCGGGCGGCACCCGCCCCCCGTTCTTGAGATGGTCCCAGAGCAGACCGGCACAGACGCCGCTCTCGGTCTCCGGGACGGCCAGGGCGTAGCTGGGCGAGCGGGTGGGACCGGCGAGCGGCCGGTCGAGGAGGCAGACGGCCTTCAGCATCGGCGTGAAGGTGCAGGCCTCCAGGTAGGAGCGCTCCTCGGCCGGCAGACCCGGGTGCAGCGCCAGGGCGACCGGCGCGGGCACGGCGAGCAGGATCCGGCGTGCCGTCAGGACCTGGCCGTCCGCGAGGCGCAGCCAGGCGGCTTCGGGGCCGGTGCGCTCGACGGCCAGGGCGGGGCTGCCGAGCCGCACGGGGACGTGTGCGGCCAGCGCGCGGGCGAGGGTGTCCATGCCCGTGGTGTAGGTGGTCCAGCGGCATCCCGCGCCCCCGGAGGCGAGCAGGGTGGCCAGCATGGGGGCGGCCGCTGAGCGTTCGGGACGCCAGCCGAAGAAGGCGCCGGCCAGCGGCTGGAAGAGGCAGTCGTGCAGATCGTGGTGGTAGGCCCTGGCGTAGTCGGCGAGGGTGACCGTGCCGAGGGGCGAGAGCTCGGGCCGGTCGGGGTCGAAGTCGCGGCGCCTGCGCACCAGACCGGCGGTGGAGCGCAGCCAGGCCCATCGGCCGGGCCAGGACATGCCGGCGCCGCTGAGGAGTCCGAGCGGGTGGCCGAGGCGCGCGTGAGCGCGCCCGTCTCGCCACAGCGCGAACCCCGCCTGGATCGCCGCGAGTCGGTCGGCCGGGACGCCTAGCTCACGGATCAGCCGCCAGGTGGCCTCGTAGCCGCGCTCGGCGATGGTCTCCGCGCCCTCGTCGACGAGGTGGCCGTCGACGTGTGCGGTGGCCATGCGACCTCCGACGCGCTTGGCGGCCTCGAAGACCTGGACCGATCGTCCTGCCTGCAGCAGCCGGTACGCGGCGGTGAGCCCGCCCACGCCGGCTCCGACGACGGCGACGTCCAGATCGGTCATGTCCACTGCCCGGTGCCGTGGGTGAGGCTTCCGGCGAGATGGCGCTCGCGCAGTTCGTGGCGGCGGACCTTGCCGGTGCCGGTGCGCGGGACGGCGTCCCAGTCCAGGACGAGCGGCTCGGCCAGGGCGGGCAGGTCGCTCACGGCGGCCAGCCAACGCCCCCGGTCGACCGGGGCGTTGACCACCAGAACGGGCTGCGGCACCCGGTCGACGCCGCCCAGCACGACCGCCTCCTCGACCTCGGGGAGCCGCTCGTGGAGGACGTCCTCGATCTCGACGCAGCTCAGGCCGGGGATCATGTCGACCTCGCGGTCGAGGAAGTGCACCACGCCGGAGCGGGTGCGCACGGCGAGGTCCCCGGTGTTGAACCAGGGGCCGTGGAGCTTCTCCTGCCAGCGCTGCTCCTCGCCCAGGTAGCCGAGGCAGCGGGCTCCGGTCCGCGTGAGCACGAGTCCGAGGCGCCCGCGCGGGACGGGTGCGAGGGTCTGCGGGTCGACGATCCGCAGACCGACCCAGCCGGGCACGGGACGGCCGAGGTTGCGGGTCGTCGGATGACGCTCGGCACGCCGGGCGAGCGAACGCCGGGTGAGGATCCGGAAGGTGAGCGGACCGGTCTCCGTCTGCCCCCAACCCTGCATCCACAGCGGCGCCCGACGGTGGCTGGAGTCGAGGAAGGCCCGCACGGTGGGCGGGTGGACGGCGTCGAAGGTGGAGACGTACAGGCGCACGTCGCCGAAAGGGCTTCGCGGCCCGGCGGCCAGGCGCTGCCAGCGCTGGTAGGTGGACGGCAGCGCCTCGACGACCGTGGGCGGGTGCGCGCCCAGGGTGCGGCGGGCGGTCTCCGGGTCGGTGTCGTCGACGATGACCACTTCGCGGGGCTGGTGCCACAGTGTGCTGACGGTCCACGAGAGCGCACGGCCGTGAGCGAACGCGATGGCGGAAGCGACGCTGTCCGTCCGTCGCGCCGTGACGACGGGCCAGGGCAACGCCTCGAATCCGGCGAGCCGCCGGATCAGCGTCGTGGTGGAGTGGACGACCAGCTTGGGCACCCCGGTGGTGCCCGAGGTGTGGTGCACGGCCAGCGGCCTGCCGTCGGAGCGGTAGTGGATCGGGGCGGGCGGACGCGCGGGCAGCCGGTGGAAGTCAAGGACGTCCCCGCCACGAACGGCCGACACCGCGCCGTCCAGGGTCACGGTGCGGGCCGCGTGCCGGGTCGGGTCGACCCCGGCGGCCACCGCCGCGCGCAGCACCCGCGTGTCGGTGACCAGGACGGCGGGGCGCAGCCGGCCGAGCAGCGTGTCCAGCGTCCCGGGATCGACGTGGTCGGAGAGGAGTGCCGGGACCGCGCCGATCCGGGCTGCGGCGCAGGCGAGCAGCACGTAGTCCCAGTGGTTGCGCTTGACGACCGCGACGTACTCGCCGGGGCCGACGCCGGCGGCGGCGAGACGGGCCGCCGTCGCGCGGACCAGGTCCGCCAACTCCGGGACGGTCCAGCGGGTGCCGTGCTCGGGCGCGATGTCGAAGGGGCGGCTGAGGTGGACGACGGTGGGTGAGCCGCGTCGGGCCAGGGCGTCGAGGACGATGCCGGGGTCGAGGGGTTTCATCGCCACGCCACCGCCGACAGCAGGTCCGACGCGGCCATGAGGGCCACGGAGAGGCGGTGCACGTGGATGCCGCGCCTGCGGGCCCCGAGGACGTCGCCGCGCACGATCCCCTGGAGCCACTGCGCGCAGCGCAGCACCAGGACCGGGGCCATGGCCAGCGGGAACCACCCGGGACCGATCCCGACGGCGGCGGGGACGAGGATCAGCAGGGCCTCCAGCACCGAGACGGCTCCGATGAACACGGCGTTGCCCCGCGCGGAGACGACGGCGGCGACGGTGAGCCGGCCGACCGCGCGGTCCGCGGCCCGGTCGTTGATGTTGGAGTAGACGCCGAACAACGCGGGCCCGAGCCCGAAGAGCAGTGCCTGCACCACCACGAATCCGGGCGCCCCGCCGTTCAGCAGGCCGAACTGCGGCAGCACGAACCCCCAGCCGACGGCGGCGAGGAAAAGCTCCTGGAGACCGCGATAGCCGAGCTTGAGCCCCCAGGAGTACTGGAAGCCGAAGACGGCGCAGGCCGCCGTGCCGAGCACCGCCCACAGCGGCCTGGCCGGCGCGGCGACGACGGCCGCGCTCCACAGGACCGCGCACAGCGCCACCGACGTCCAGCCGAAACGGATCGCCTGACGCTCAGTCAACACGCCGCAGAGGAGCGGCTTTCGGACGAGCCGCCGGGCGGCGGCGTCGGGGCCGTAGTTCGCCGCGTCGCTGCCGTCGCGAAGGCCGGTCACGTCGTCGAAGGCCACCGAAGCGGCCACCATCGTCACCTCGCCCAGCAGGAACAGCCCCGACACCAGCGCCGTGCGGCCCGCCGACGCGCCTCCGAACGCCACCAGCATCGCCGCCACCAGGGGGACGCTCAGGTAGTAGTCGACGATGTCGAGCTTGGCCAGCCGGGCGTACGCGCGCCAACCGCCGGGCGCGGTCGCCGCCCGGCCGACCCCCGCCGGGGTGCGGACGGGCGGCGCGGCCCGGTCGAGTGCGGTCGCGGAATCCATGGACGGTGCTCCTCCTGCACGATGCGGTGCTGCTCGGGTGCTGCCTGGTGGCGTGCTGCCGGTCGTCAGGACGGCCGCCGGGCCTGCACGCAGTACAGGACCGAGGAGGCCGCCCGGAACGCGGGATGGCGCATGGCCTCGGACGCCGCCGCGCACTGGTCCTCCGTCAGCCCCTGCGCGACGAGGGCGTCGCGCAGGTGGTGGAGGTGGTTCAACTGCGCCTGAAGGCCCGGGGAGTCCGCGTGCCAGGGCACCAGGTGCGGCACCGGCTCGACGCCGGTGAACCCGGCGGCGCGCAGGTCCGCCGCGCAGGAGCGCCCCCAGGACGGGTCCGCTCCGGCGGCCCGCAGGGCACGCCCCTTGGCGGCCTGGAACGCCTGGTAGCCCGCGCGGGTGCGCTCGTCGGGCGCCAGCAGCACGGGCGCGTAGTCGATGTCGAACTCCTCCAACTGGAGCCACCCGCCCGGCCGCAGGGCACGCAGCAGGCGCACGAGGACGGCCCGCCGCTGCGGGAGGTGGGTCAGCACCAGACGGGAGTGGATCAGGTCGAAGGCGGCCTCGGGCAGCGGGTCGTGCACGATGTCGTGGCGCAGCGTCTCCAGCCCCGGCCGGGACGGGATGTGCTCGGGTCTCAGGTCGGTGGCCAGCACGCGGCCCCCGGGCGCGGCGCGCTCGGCCAGCCACAGGGCGACGCTGCCCCGGCCCGCGCCGACCTCCAGGCAGCGCCAGCCGGGACCGACCCCCGTCGTCGCGAGACGCGCGGTGGTGATCGGGTCGAGCGCGGCGGCCAGGCAGCGGTGCTGCTCCTCCACGTACGGGCTGTCGTTGTCGAAGGCGTAGCGGCCAGGGGCGGCGGTGGGCACGGTCTCTCCGGTGCGTCGGGGCGACGAGGCGTCGGGCTTGCGGTGGTGGGCCGCCGGACGACGGCGGCCCACCGGGTCAGGTGTGCGGCAGCCGCTAGCTGAACGTCACGTCGTAGACCCCGAGGGACCGGTTGGTGAAGTGGGCGGTGCCGGTCATGCCCTCGTAGGCACCCGTGCCACCGGTGACGACGCCCTCGAAGGACTTCGGATAGGTGGCGGTGGCCGGGTCCTGGATCGGGAAGACCCCGGAGACCGCGATCTGGTCACCGTTGCTGAGGACGATCTCCCCGCTGCAGAAGACCGTCACCGAGTTGGCGTTGATGCCGTCCTTGTCGCACATGTCGTAGGCGGTCCCGATCTTGTTTCCGCTGGTGTCCTTGACCGCAGCGGTGCCGCCGAAGCCCGCGCCCACGGAGTTCGCGGCGCCGGCCTCGTCGTTGCTGCCGTTGAAGTCGAGGGTCATCGCCGGCACGTTGGCGGCGCGCAGGTGGGCGGCCGAAGCGGTGCCGGAGACGCCGGCCACCAGGGCGAGGGCGGCGACGCCGGCAGCGGCGGCGGCCAGGGCGGCGCGCTTCGACGTGACAAAACGGGTCATGGAATCTCCTTGAAAGGACCGGACCGATTGCCCGGGTTCGGACGTAGTGGACCACATCGTCGGTACACGGAGCACTTCTGCCGCTCTCGACGTGTCGTGTACGAATCTCTGCCCAATAGTGCTGCGATGCCCGGAATTTCAGGGCCGAGGGAGGGTCGGGGCCGGGAGAAGGGCGGCCGGCCCGGTGGAGAATTCACCCGCTTGACCGGCACCTACCGACCGCACCCCGTGGGCGGCAGGGGCGAGTTGGCGCGATCACGGTGGACGGCGCGAGCCGGACAGGACTCATCGCCCCCGGGCGGCGCCCGGGGGCTGGGGGACGACGGGCCGCGCGGCGGCGTCAGCCGGCGAGGGCGAACTCCCGGACCGCGTCGGCGATGTACTCGACCTGCGCGTCGCTCAGCTGTGGATACAGGGGCAGGGACAGGATCCGCTCCCCCGCGCGCTCGGCGGCGTGCCAGGCGTCGCCCGGGGCGGCGTAACGGGAGAAGGCAGGCTGGCGCGGCAGCGGCAGCGGGTAGTAGACGTGCGAGCCGATGCCGCGTTCGGCCAGGTGCGCCTGGAGCGCGTCGCGGCGCTCGACCTGGAGCGTGTAGACGTAGAAGCAGCGGCCGTCCCGGCCCGGCGGCGGCGCGAGGACGCCGCGGTCGGCGAGGTCCGTGAAGCGCTCGGTGTAGCGCTCGGCGATCCGCGCACGGCGCTCCAGGCGCTCGGGGAGGCCCGGCAGGCGGTGGAGTTGGAAGGCGGCCAGCACCTCGTCGAAGCGGCTGTTCCAGCCGATCCTGTGGTGCAGGAAGCGGTGGACGCCGTCCTGCCCGTGGTTGCGCAGCATGCGCACGGTGCGGCCGAGCCCGACGTCCCGGGTGACCACGGCGCCGCCCTCCCCGGCGGTGCCGAAGGTCTTCACCTGGACGAACGAGTAGACCCCGGCCTCGCCCGCCAGACCGGCCGGAACGCCGCCCTGGACGCCGCCCTGGGCCACGGCGGAGTCCTCGACGAGCCGCAGCCGGCAGGCCCGCGCGAGCGCGCCGAGGCGCGGCATGTCGGCCATCACCGAGAACATGTGGGCGGGCAGCAGCGCCTTGGTCCGCGCGGTGATGCGGCGTTCCACGGCGTCCGGGTCGACGACCATCGTCCACGGGTCGATGTCCGCGAAGACGGGCGTCGCGCCGAGCGCCACGACCGAACCGGCGAGGGGGGCGCAGCCGAACGCGGGGACCACGACCTCGTCGCCGGGGCCGACGTCCATGGCGGCCAGCACCAGCGTCAGCGCGCTGGTGCCGCTGCCGCAGGCGACCACGTCCGCCGCGCCGAGCCGGTCGCGCAGCGCCTGCTCGAAGCGGGCGGTCCGCTCGCCGAGGATGAACTTCTGGGCGGGGGCGGTGCCGGTCTCCCGGACGAGGCGCAGCAGGTGCTCGCGGTCGGCCTCGAAGAGGTCGGGCGGGAAGAACGGCAGCCGCAGTCGGGAGGCGGCGGTGGTGGGCGTCATGCGCGGGCTCCGGCTCCGGCGTAGAAGCCCTGGATCAGGTCGCAGACCCGGTCCACGGCGGCGATGGGCAGGTCGGGGTGGAGCGGCAGCGCGAGGGCGTGCGCGCAGGCGGCCTCGGCGCACGGGAAGTCCCCAAGGCGGTGACCGAGTTCGGCGAAGCAGGGCTGGAGGTGGAGCGGACGCGGGTAGTAGGTCTCGGTCTCCACGCCGTGCGCGGCCAGATGCGCGGCCAGCTCGTCGCGGCGCTCCACCTCGACCAGGTAGACGTAGAACACCGGGTCCGCCTTCACTCCGCGGTCCACGACCGTGGGCAGCCGCAGCACGCCGCGGATCCCGGCGAGTTGTCGGCCGTAGGCGTCGGCGAGTTCGGCGCGGCGGGCGATGTCGGCGTCCAGCCGGGTGAGCTTGGCCAGCAGCACGGCCGCCTGGAGGTCGTCCGCCTTGCTGTTGCAGCCCGGCAGCGAGCTGCTGGTGTTGATGGTGGAGAAGTCGGCGATGGTGCGCCCGAACCGCCCGTGGTGGCGCAGCGCGTCCACGGTGCGGGCGATCTCGTCGTCGTCGGTCAGCACCGCGCCGGCGTCGCCGATCGCGCCCAGGGTCTTGGTCGGGAAGAACGAGAGCACGCCCCCGGCGCCGAACAGCCCGGCGTGCACGCCGTCGCGGCGCATGCCGATGGCCTCGGCGCTGTCCTCGACCACGGTGAGCCCGTGCAGTCGGGCGAGTTCGCCGAGCCGTCCGACGTCGGCGAGCTGGCAGAACAGGTGCACCGGCATCAGGAAGCGGCAGCGCGGGGTCAGCACGCGCTCCACGGAGGCGGGATCCAGGGCGTAGGTCACCGGGTCGATGTCGGCGAAGACCGGCCGACCTCCGGCCAGGACGACGGAGGAGGCGGAGGCCACGAAGGAGAAGGCCGGGACGACCACCTCGTCCCCCGGCCGCAGACCGGCCGCGCGCAGCAGCAGCACCAGCGCGTCCGTCCCGCTGTTCACGGCGACGACGTGCCGGGCCCCGGTCCAGTCGGCGAGCGCCCGCTCCAACTCCTGCACCTTGGCGCCGTGGGAGAACTTCCCGTCGGCGAACACCTCGGTCAGATGCCGCTCGATCAGCGGCCACAGCGCGGCGAAGCCCTCCGCCTGGGTGAAGAACGGCACGGCGGCGGGCGGCGGTTCGCGCCGGTCCACGGTCTGCTGGAGTTCCATCTCCGCCTTTCTGGGGCACGGATGCCACGGATTCACCGGCCGACGCTAGAGCATGTCCGTAGGCGAACGATGCCAGGCGACACGGTTCCTCTTCCGATTCACCCGAACAGGGAGCGATTGCGGCGCGGGTTTTGACTTGACGCCTTTCGCCCTTCAGGCTGACCGACGTCACTCCCTCCGTACGTGTCCGAACTCATCTGCGCCGACGCCGAAGTCGGCGGCTTGACGGAAGGTTGGTGCAGGAGATGCTGCGCACGTTGGTCGTCGGCCTCGGCCGGGCGGGGGCCGGTCTCCACCTCCCGGTCCTGGCCAAGGCACGGCGACGGCGGCCCGACCTGTTCGCACCGGCAGCCGTGATCGGCGTCGACCGGGCATCGGCCTTACCGGCCGGATCCGCCCGGGACGCCGGGTCCGCCGGGTCCGCCGGATCCGCCTTGGGCGGTGGGGGCGCTGGGGCCGCGCGGGCCGCTGAGGCCGCCGCGGACGGGGAGCACCGGGTGGTCGCCTCGCTCGCCCAGGCCCGGCAGCTGCTCGACCCCGAGCGGACCGTGGTCCACGTCTGCACTCCCCCGGTCGCACGCACCGAGGTCGTCACGGAGCTGCTCGAACTCGGGTTCCGCAGGCTGCTGCTGGAGAAGCCGCCGGCCGCCGATCCGGGCCAGCTCGCGCGGCTGCTGGAGCTGCTGCGACGCCCCGGCGTCCAGTCCGCCGTCGTGGCCCCCTGGCTGGCGAGCACACTGACCGCCCGCCTCGTCGACCTCGTCGAGAAGGAGGCCGTGCTGGGGCGGCTGCGGCGGATCGAGGTCGTCCAGAACAAGCCCCGGTTCCAGCGCTCGTTCACCACTTCCGGGCATCCGACCGCGTTCGACGTCGAGGTCCCGCACGCGCTGGGCGTCGCGCTGCGCCTTGCGGGCGACGCCGAGGTGGTCACCGCCTCGTGCACCGACCTGGACGCCGTCGGGCGACGTGAGCCGCGCCTCGGGGGCGCGACGGTGGACCTGGTCCACCACGGCGGCGTGCGCACCGCCGTCCGGTCCGACCTCACCTCGCCCGTCCGCGAACGCCGGATCACCCTGCGCTTCGACGGCGGCACCGCGGTCGGCCACTACGCGGCCGACGCGTCCGACCACCACGCCCAACTGCGGCTGATCGTGGGCGACGCGGCTCCCATGGAGCCGAGGACGGTGCTGCGGGACGACGCGTTGACGGAGTTCTTCCTACGCGCCTACGAGGACTTCGCCGCGGACGGCCCCTGCCCGAGCGCGCTCGCCCGGCAGGCACGCGTGGTCGAGCTGATCGGCGAGGCCAAACGACTCACGGCCGGACGCCTTTCGCCGGACGCACGAAGGGAGCTGGCCGGTGCCCACTGAGACGGAGCCGGTCGACGCGAAACCGGTCGACGCGAAACCGGTCGACGCGGAGCCGGTCGACGCGAAGCCGCCCGGCCCGCCGGTGCTCGCGGGGATCGGCGACGAGGCCGCGCTCGGCATCGAGGAGCAGTTGGCCGCCGTCACCGCGCTGGGCTGGCGCTCGATCGAACTGCGGACCGTGGACGGGACGCCGCTCGCCGAACTGTCCGAGGCCGCCTTCGACCGGGTCGTGGGCGCGCTGGCGCACACCGGGGTGTCGGTCGTCGCGGTGGACGCCCGCATCGGCGGCTGGGCCCGGTCCGCGGCGGGAGACTTCACCGACGACCTGGACGAACTCGCGGTGCTGGAACGGCGCTGCGCCCGGCTCGGCACCCGCTTCGTCCGCGTCATGTCCTTCCCCGCCGGCGGGCTGGACGCGGACGCCTGGGAGCGCGAGGCGCTGCGCCGCATGCGCGTGCTCGCCGCACGGGCCGACGCGGCGGGGCTGACGCTGCTGCACGAGAACTGCTCCGGCTGGGCCGGCGCGGACGCGGACCGGACGGTCCGCCTGCTGGAGGCGGCCGGCCCCGGCCTGGGCCTGCTCTTCGACACGGGCAACGGCCCCGCCCACGGCTACGACGGGCACGACCTGCTGCGGCGGCTGCTGCGGCACGTCGACCGGATCCTGCACGTCCACATCAAGGACGCCGTCCTCGGCCCCGACGGACGCCCGCGCTACTGCGAGCCGGGCGCGGGCACGCTGCGCGTGGCCGAGAGTCTGCGTCTGCTCCTGGCGCACGGCTACGGCGGCGCGCTGTCGATCGAACCCCACATCGCGGTCCGGCCGCACGAGAACCACCGCGACTCGGCCGACCAGTGCCACGCCGCCTTCCTCCGCTGCGGCATGGCACTGCGCCGCCTGCTCGACTCCGTCGCCGCGCCACCCCCCGCACCACCCGGGACGCCAGCCCCGGACGCCACGACGCCAGCCCTCCCGGAGCCCGCCCGGTGACCGCGCGAAGCGCGCCGAGCGCGAGAAGCGCGAGAAGCGCGGCAACCGCGGGAAGGCGAGCGAGCTCGGGAGGCCCGGCGAGCCTAGGAAGCGCACCGAGCGCCGGAAGCCCGCGAAGCACGAAGAGCCCGGGAAACCCCGCGAGTCCTGGTAGCCCGCTAACCGCGGCGAGCCAGGCGCGCTCGGGAGGCCCGCTGGGCCCAGAAAGCGCGACGGGTGGCGGAAGTCCGGCTGGCGCGGCAGACCCGGCAAGCACGGCTGGCCAGGGAAGCCCCGCCAGCCCCCCGAACCCGGAAGGCGCGGCAGCCGGCGGGGGCCCGCGGAGCGCGGCGTGCCCCGCGAGCCCGGCTGGCGCGGCGCGCGCGGGAAGCGCGAGGGTGGTGAGCGACGCCGACTGCGCACTGCTGCTGGACCTGCTCGCGCTGCCCACCGCGGGACCTCTGGAGTGCGGGCCCGGCTCGCCCGCGCCCGAGTTGTGGGAGGCGCAGCGACGTTACGCCGGGGCCGCCGCGGAGCTCGGCTTCACCGTGCTGCACCACGCCGCACCGCCGCCGGAGTGCGTCCAGCGCGACGACGTGCCGCTGCCGGTGCGCCAAGCCGCCGACGAGGAGCCTGAGTTCCTCGCCTGCCAGCCCAGCCTGGTCCTCGGCCTCGGGCCGGACCGCGCGCCGCACACGCGGACGGTGATGTTCAACGTCCACCTCGACACCGTCGCGGGGTCGGAGCCGGTGCGCTTCGACGGGGAGCGCTTCCACGGGCGCGGCGCCGTCGACGCCAAGGGGCCGGCCGTCGCGCTGCTGTCCGGACTGCGTCGCGCCCTCGCTGAGCAGCCCGGACTCGCCCGCGACACCCGCGTCCTGATCCAGGCCGTGGCCGGCGAGGAGGGCGGCGCGCTGGGCACCCTCGGCACCCGGCCGCTGGTCGAGGCCGGGTACCACGGGCGGCTCAACGTGTTCTGCGAACCCACCGGCGGCCGCGCCCTGCTCCGCAGCACCGCCGCGATGACCGCGCGGCTGCGGGTCCGCGGCCGCGACGCGATCGACGACCGGCCCGAGGCCGGGCACAACGCCGGCGTCCTGCTCGGGTGGCTCGCCCAGCACCTCGCCGCCATGATCGACGACGAACTCGCGACGGAGGACGGCCAGTTGTGCGTGGGCGGGCTCCAGGCCGGGGTGCTGCACAACCGCGTCCACGGCTCGGGGCAGCTGCTGCTGAACCTCTCCTACCGCTCGCCCGCCGTCGGACGGCGTTTGGAGGGGCTGCTGCGCGACGCGGTCGCGGACGGGCTGCGCTCCTTCGCCACCACCTTCCGGCACAGCCGCAGGTTCGCCCTGACGGCCGCCGAAGCGTCGGCGATCGTCCATCTGGACTGGCTCAAGCGGGGCCTGCCCGCCCTCGACGGCGACCCCTCCTGGCTCGCGCCGCTGCTCGACCGTGCGCAGGTGCCGCCATGGCCGGCCGGCGAACCGGCCTTCACCTGCGACGCGATCTGGATGTCCGGCCTGCCCGACGCGCACACCGTCGTGCTGGGCCCCGGCAGCCTCGACACCAACCACGCCCACGCCCACGGCGAGTTCGCCGACCTCGCCGAGCTCGACGCGTTCGCCGCCGTGATCCCCCGCCTGCTCGCCGCCTTCCGCGCCGCTCACCCCCACACCCTTCGCACCCCGAGCACCCCGAGCACCCCGAGCGCCCCGAGCACCCCGAGCACCCCGAGCACCCCGAGCAAGCCGTGCCCACGACCGTCAGGAGGAGCCTCCCCCATGCAGTTGTCGAGCCCGTCGTCGCCATCCGGTCCTCCGCCGGGTCCGCCGTCCGGTCATCCGCCGGAGGCGGGGCCGGACGCCCCGGTCCGGCTCGCCCATGAGGAGCTCACCGGTTTCGTCGCCGAGGTCTTCACCCGGTGCGGCCTCGCCGAGGACCGGGCGGCCGTCGCGGCCGAGGCCCTGTGCTACGGCGATCTGACGGGCATGAGCTCCCACGGGCTGGCCAACCTCACCCGCCTGTACCTCCCGCTGTTCGAGCAGCGCCGCGCCGATCCGGCCGCCGAGCCGGCACTCACCGCCGACCTCGGCGCGGCGGTCCGTCTCGACGCCCGCCGCGCGCTGGGCCTGTGGGCCGCCGCCGTCGCGATGGACCTCGCCGTGGAGCGCGCGGAGCGCTTCGGCGTCGGCCTGGTCTCCGTGCACAACGCCACCCACCTCGGCTGCGCCGGGCATCACGCCGCCCGCGCGGCCCGGCGCGGCCTGGTCGGCCTGGTCGCCTCCAACTGCGGCCGCCAGCGCATCGCCCGTCCGCCGGGCGGCGGCGTCGCGATGCTCGGCACCAACCCGCTGGCCGTCGCCGCCCCCGCCGGACCGCACCACCCGTTCGTCCTCGACATGAGCACCACCGTCGTCCCCACCGGGCGCGTCCGTGCCGCCGCCCGGGCGGGCCGACCGGTGCCGGAGGGCTGGCTCACGGACGACAGCGGCGGGGCCGTCACCGACCCCGCCGCCTTCGACCGCGGCGAGGCCCATCTCGGCTGGCTCGGCGGCTTCCCCGAGACCGGCGCGTACAAGGGATACGGCCTGGGGCTGGCCGTGGAGGTGCTCGCCGGGCTGGTCAGCGGCTCCGGCCTCGGTCCGGCCCCGGAGGCGCTCGACGGCGACGGACGGCCCTCCGGGCGTGACGACGACATCGGCTACCTGGTCGCCGCCGTCGCCCCGGCTCTGCTGCGTCCGCGCGAGCAGTTCGCCGTCGACGCCGACAGCCTGTTCAGCAGCCTGCTCGCCTGCCCGCCGCTCGACGTCGACTCCCCCGTCCGCTACCCGGGCTGGGCGGAGGGCGAGCGGGCGAGCGTTCGTCGTGCCGCCGGGGTGCCCGTCAGCGCCGAGCAGTACCGGGAGCTCAGCGCCGTGGCCGAGCGGTTCGCTCTGCGGCCCCCTGCGCCCCTGCCGCCGGTGTCCGTCCTCCCGGCGGCTCCCGCGCCGCGGGACGGGGAACGCTGATGCGCTCGCACGCCGTCGCCGTGGTCGGACTCGGCGTCATCTCCCGCTACTACCTCGCCGCCCTCGAGGCCTCCCCGACCGCCCGCCTCGCGGCCGTCTGCGACCGGGACGACGCGGCGCTCAGCCCCTGGCGTGACCGTCTCCCCGTGCCTGCCTACCGGGACCACCGCGAGCTGCTGGCCGCCCACCCGTCGCTCGACGGCGTCGTCGTCACCGTGCCCAACGACGCGCACGCCGCGGTCTGCGCCGACTTCCTGCGCGCGGGCGTGCCGGTGTGCGTGGAGAAGCCGCTGGCCCTGACCGACGAGCAGGGCGCCGAACTCGTGGCGCTGGCCGAGGTCTCCGGGACGCCGCTGTTCACCGCCTTCCACCGGCGTCACAACACCGCCGTCACCGCGCTCGCCGCGCGCCTGCCGAGCGGCGTTCCGATCGCCCGGGTCACCGTCCGCTACTTCGAGCGGATCGAGGAACACGTCGGCCCCGACCGCTGGTACCTGGACCCGGCCCGCTGCGGGGGCGGCTGCGTCGCCGACAACGGGCCCAACGCCTTCGACCTGGTCCGCCTGCTGCTGGGCGAGGTGACCGTCGAGGGCGCGCGGATCCGCTACGACGAGGCGGGGCTCGACCGCCAGGCGGAGATCGACCTGCGCGCGGCCTCCGGCGACGCGCGCGCGACGGTCGAGCTCGACTGGTCCTACCCGGGCGAGCTGAAGGACGTCGAGGTCGTCCTGGCGGACGGCTCCGTCCACCATGCCGACATGCTGGCCGGGCACCAGGGCTTCAAAGCCTCCCTGTGGCACGAGTACGAGGCGGTTCTCGCCGCCTTCGCCACCCGGCTCAGCGGCCCCTTCCGCCCGGACCCCGGCGGAGCCGCCGCCCTGGCGCTGGTGGCGGCGACCTACCGACTCGCCCGCACCGTGTCCGACGAACCGCCGTCCCACGAACCGCCGTCCCACGAACCGCCGTCCGACGAGCCGGTGCTCGAGGAGCTGCTGCTCGACGAGGCGCTGCCCGTCGGTCCTGAGCCGACGGAGGCGGCCCCGTGCTGAGCTCCGCCGACCCGCTGCCCGGGCTCCTGCGCGAGGACGGCCCCAAGCGCACCGTCCACGGACTGATCGTCAAGGTCCTGGTCCACCGCCGCGAGAACCGCGGGATGACGCTCGAACCGCACGCGAGCCGCTGCGTCCGCGCCGGCGAGGTGCACGAGCTCGTCACCACCGACCACCACGAGACGGCGCCCGGCGCGCGGATCGACCGCGTCGGCTTCCTCGGATTCGTCGAACTGGACCGCGGCGGCGTCATCGACCGCGGCGACACCGTCCGCATCGCCGGACGCGCCGTCGGCACGGTGCTGGGCTTCGACGCGTGCCACCTCCCCAACCACTACAACATCCTGATCCGCACCGAAACCCCGCTGACCGGGGCCGATCTGGCACTGACCCCGGAGACCCCGGTCAGTTTCGAACAGGCGACCCCGCCCCTCTGTCTCGTGAAAGGCCTGCCATGACCTCCCCGTCCCCCGCCCCGACCGGCACCGGCTCCGGCACGAACGCGGACGCGGACGCGCCGCGCCTCGACCCGACCGCGTCCGTCGACGCCATGCGAGCCCTCGCCGAGCTCACCCAGGTCGCGGGCCAGGACCTGCCGCCCGCCCTCACGGAGCTGGTCAGCCTGCACGTCTCCCGGCTTAACGGCTGCGCCTACTGCACCGGCCTCCACCACGAAGGAGCCCTCGCCGCAGGGCAGTCGGCGGCCAAGCTCACCCGACTCGACAGCTGGGAGGACTCCTCCGACTTCACCCCGACCGAACGCGCCGCCCTCGCCCTCGCCGAGCACCTGACCCGCCCCACCGGCGGCGCCGTCCCCGCGCCGGTCCGCGCGGAGGCCGTCCGCCGCCTCGGCGACCGGTCGGCGAACCGCCTGGTCTGGACGATCGCGACGACCAACGCGTGGAACCGCGTCGGCGTCGCCGCCGCCGTCGCGCGGTAGCCCGGCGGAACCGGGGCACCCGGGACGTACCCCCGTCCGGTGGCCCCGGTTCCGCCGATCGTCGGTGTCCAGGACGCCCACGGCACCGGCATGCTGGGCTCATCAGGACGATGCTTCGCGGAATCTTCACGCGCTCGTCCGCCCGCCGGAGACACCGGACGACTCCTCACTTCGTCCCCATCCTCTCCGCGTTGGGTACACGTGCATCCATTCCGGACACATCACGCCCTCCCGGACATCACACAACGAACGCAGCAACGCCATCATCGTCAGCTTCGTTCACAGCAGCCCCATCATTCGGTCGGAATTGCGGATGCTCCCGCCCACGAGCCGACTCGAACGTTCACAATAAAACCCAATGGCCGCGAGTGGACATATACGACCGCCGACTGGTTGGATCATGCCAAGAAAGGGGCGGGCATATACCCGTACCCACGACTGGAAATGCTCAGAGCATTGAGAGGAAATACACTCATGCGCAGCGACTTCACGCCGCAGGTCGAGACCCGCGAGATCGACGACGCCGACCTGGACGGCGTGGCGGGCGGCCTCGGCCTCAACGCCGGCGCCGGCGTGCACGGTGTCGCCGGCCTCGGCGTTCACGTGTCGGGCATCTCGGACGCGCTGAACGGCGTCGGCTCCGTCCTCCCGGTCGGCGGCCTGGTCTCCGAGGTCACCGGCCTGGCCGGTATGACCGGCACCGTCAGCAACCTGACCAACATGGTCACGGGTATCTGATTTCTGGATATCCTCGCCGAGCTGAACGGTTCGGGATCAGGCCCTGGAACTATACGTTCCGGGGCCTGCGTCGCGCCTTTTTTCATTCCGGCGCATTTCGGCGCCGAGCAGCCTAAGGAAATACCCTGTGCAGTTCCGGCAGCAGGCGCTGGCCAAGCAGCAGTCGCCCGAGGATCTCGACGTGCCGGCTCAGCTGGCCCGCCCGCAGGGCCGCCTCGTGCTCCTGGTCACGGCGGCGGTCGTGGCAGCCGCCGGCTTCTGGGCGGTGACCGGCACGGTCTCCACCAAGGCCGACGCGCCCGGCATCCTCTTCCACGCCGAGGGCAGCTACACCCTGGAGAGCCCGGTGGCCGGTCAGGTCGTCGCCGTCTACGCGAGCGCGGGTGACACCCTCGCCGCCGGAGCGCCCCTCCTCGGCGTCCGCACGGGCAGCAGCCAGAAGGTGCAGATGGTCAGAACGGTGTCGGCGGGCCGGATCACCACGCTCTCCGCCCCGCTCGGCTCGGTCGTCGCGACCGGCTCGGGACTCGCCACCGTCGAACGAGTCACCAGCCCCGACGAGCCGCTCGTCGCGGTCCTGTACGCGTCCGCGACCACCGCCTCGTCGATCCCCGTCGGCGCGGAGGTGGACCTCACCGTCCAGTCGGTGCCGGTCCAGCAGTACGGGCTGCTGCGCGGGAAGGTCCAGTCGGTCGGCCGCAGCCCCGAGTCGCAGCAGCAGATCGCGGGCTTCCTCGGCAGCGACCAGCTCGCCCAGGCCTTCAGCACGCAGGGCGAACCGGTGCCGGTGGTCGTGCAGTTGGAGCGGTACGGCAGCAGCAGGTCCGGCTACGCCTGGTCCACCACGCAAGGCCCGCCGTACCAGCTCCAGTCCACCGAGCTGGTGAGCGCCGCCGTGCACCTGGCCGGACAGCACCCGATCGATTGGATCCTGCCGTGAGCGGACGACGCGCCGCCAGCCCGAACCGCTCCAGGCGCGCCGCCCCCCAGCGGACCGCCCCGCAACGCACCGCCCCGCAACGCACCGCCCGGCAGCGGACGGTTCGGCAAAGGACCGAGCAGCAGAAGACCGTGCGGCAGAAGACCGTGCGCACCCCCACCGTCCTGCAGATGGAGGCGGTCGAGTGCGGCGCCGCCGCCCTCTCCATGGTGCTCGGGCACTACGGACGGCACGTCCCGCTCGAGGAACTGCGGATCGCCTGCGGCGTCTCCCGGGACGGCTCCCGCGCGAGCAACGTGCTGAAGGCCGCGCGCGGATACGACCTGACGGCCAAGGGCATGCAGATGGAGCCCGCCGCCCTGGCCGCCGAGGTGCGCACACCCGCCGTGCTGTTCTGGGAGTTCAACCACTTCGTCGTCTACGAGGGCGCCCGCCGCCGCCTCGGCAGACGCGGCGTGCAGCTCAACGACCCGGCGCGCGGACGCCGGTTCGTCGACGAGGAGGACTTCGACTCCGGCTTCACCGGCGTGGTCCTGACCTTCGAGCCGGGCCCGGGATTCCGGCCGGGCGGCAGGCGGCCGGGCGTGCTGAGCGCCCTGCCCGCCCGGCTGCGCGGCACCAAGGGCACCACGCCCGCCGTGCTCGCGGCCAGCCTGCTGCTGGTCGCCGTCGGCGTGGCGATGCCGGCACTGAGCCGCACCTATATCGACTCCTTCCTGATCGGTAGTCAGACCTCGCTGCTGCCGGTGCTGTTCGCGGCGATGGCGACGCTGGTCTTGCTGACCGGCGTGCTGACCGCCGTGCAGCAGGCCAACCTGCTGCGCGGCCGGATGATCGCGTCCACGCTCAGCAGCGCCCGCTTCCTGCGCCACCTGCTCCGACTGCCGGTGGCCTTCTTCACCCAGCGCAACCCCGCCGACCTGGTCCAACGCCTCCAGTCCAACGACTCGGTGGCCGAGACCCTCGCCAGGGACCTCGCCGCGGTCGGCGTCGACGCGATCGTGGTCGTCCTGTACGCCGTGCTGCTGTGGACCTACGACCCGCAGCTGACCGTCCTCGGCATCGGCATCGCGCTGCTCAACGTGGTGGCGCTGCGGGTGGTGGTCCGCATCCGCGGGACCGGCGTGCAGAAGCTGCGCGCGGACAGCGCCCGCCTGACCAACACCTCGTACAGCGGACTTCAGTTGATCGAGACGATGAAGGCGACCGGCGGCGAGACCGGGTACTTCCGGCGCTGGGCAGGCCAGCACGCGGTCACGCTCAACGGCGAGCAGCGCCTCGGTGTTCCGAGCGCCGCGCTGAGCATCGTCGCCCCCACCCTCTCCGCGCTCAACAGTGCGCTGATCCTGCTGATCGGCGGACTGCGGGCGGTGGAGGGCCAGATCTCGATCGGTCTGCTGGTCGCCTTCCAGGCCCTGGTGGCCAGCTTCACCGCGCCGGTCACCCGGCTGAACGGGGTGGCCGGACGCGTCCAGGACTTCGCCGCGGACATGGCCCGGCTCAAGGACGTCGAGAGCTTCCCCACCGACGCGCGGCTGACCAGCTCCCGCGCCGTCGCCGGGGCGCGCCGCCTCAGCGGTCATGTGCTGCTGGAGAACGTGACCTTCGGCTACAGCGCGCTGGACCAGCCGCTGCTCAAGGGCTTCACGCTGGACGTCGGACCCGGTCGGCAGGTCGCGCTGGTGGGCGGCTCGGGCAGCGGCAAGTCCACGGTGTCCCGGTTGATCTCCGGCCTCTACCAGCCCTGGGAGGGCGAGATCAGCATCGACGGGCAGCGGCTCGCCGACATCCCGCGCAGCTCGCTGGCGGCCTCGGTGTCCTTCGTCGACCAGGACGTCTTCCTCTTCGAGGGCACGGTCCGCGACAACGTGGCGCTCTGGGACCCCTCCGTCCCGGACGAGGCCGTCACCGCCGCGCTGCGCGACGCGGCGGTCCTCGACGCGGTCTCCCGGCGTCCCGGCGGCATCCACAGCCGGGTCGAGCAGGACGGCCGCAACTTCTCCGGCGGTCAGCGCCAACGCCTGGAGATCGCCCGCGCGCTGGTGCGCCAGCCCAGCGTGTTGGTCCTCGACGAGGTGACCAGCGCCCTCGACGCGGAGACCGAGCAGGTCGTCATGGACAACCTCCGCCGGCGCGGCTGCGCCTGCGTGGTGATCGCCCACCGGCTCAGCACCGTCCGGGACAGCGACGAGATCGTGGTGCTGGACCGCGGGGTCGTGGTCGAACGCGGGCGTCACGAGGACCTGGTGACGGCCGCGGGGCCTTACGCCCAGCTGGTCAGGGAGCACTGACATGTCGTTCGCCGAACCCCCCGTGCCTTCGCCGGATCCCCAGGGCCCGTGGACGACGGGACAGATCGTCCAGGTCACCCCGTACGGACAGGAGTACGCGCCGGAGTACGTGCCCGAGTACGTGCCGGAGTCCGCCCGGCAGCCGCTCGGCGAGGACGCGGTGCTCACCGCGCTCGGCGGCCTCGGCGCGCCGGTCGACTGCACGGGCGTGCGACGGCTGCCGCTGGAGGGCCCGCACGTGGTGTGGCTGGTCGTGGCCGGTGCGCTCGACCTGTTCGCCGTGGACGCGGTGTTCGAGGGCCGCTGGCACTTCCTCGGCCGCCTCGGGGCCGGCGCGCTGCTGCCCGGCCCCGTCGACGGCCCGCGGCACACCGTGATCGGCCGGCCGCAGTCCGGCTGTGTGCTGCGCCGGATCCAGTTGCGTGAGCTGATGTTCGCGCCCCAGTACGCGCCCGACTGGGCGTACTACGGCGCGCACGGGGCGCCGTCCCCGCTGGAGGACGCCTTCGCCCGCGGCATGGGACGCAGCCTGCGGCTCCTCTTCGAGGCCCGCGCGGGAGGCGGGTCGGCCGGTCCCGACGTCGTGGTGGACGACCTCGGCGAGGACATGCAGTGGCTGTCGCTCCCTCCGGGCAGCCTGGTCCACGGCGGCGTCTACAGCCAGGAGACCGCGCTGGACCTGTTCGTCGATCCGGCCGCCTGGCAGCAGCTGGTGGACCAGCAGAGCCGCCTGCTGTTCGCCCTGGACCGGTGGATCGACGAGCTGGAGCGGACCTTCGAGGACCGGGCCGAAGCCGGCGTCAAGGCAGGCGACGCGGCGCGCGCCCAGGCCGACCGGGCGCTGCTCACCTCGCTCGAGCGGTCCGACCGGGGCCGTGCCGGTCCGACGCCCGGTTCGACGCCCGGTGGCGGCTCCGGCGTGGACGAGGCGACCCTCGCCGCCTGCCGGATCGTGGGCGAGGCGGCCGGGATCGCGATCACCGCGCCCACCGGCGGCGGTGCCGGGACCGACCGGCGCTCCCCGATCGAGAGGATCGCGGTCGCCTCCCGCTTCCGCACCCGGCAGGTCCGGCTCCAGGGCCGGTGGTGGAGCCAGGACGCCGGGCCGCTGCTCGGGTTCCGGTCGGCGTCCGGCACCCCAGTCGCACTGCTGTGGCGTCGCACCGGTTACGAGGCGGTGGAGCCGTCCGACGGGAGGCGCACCCGGATCCGCGCGCAGAACGCGGACCAGTTCGAGCCCTATGCCGTCCTGTGTTACCGGCCGCTCCCCGAGGAGCCGCTCTCGGCCTGGCGGCTGCTGCGCTTCAGCGTCCGCGGCACGCGCCCGGACCTGCGGCGGCTGGTCGTCAGCGGCCTGGTCGCGGTGGTGCTCGGCACGCTGGTGCCGATCGCGACCGGGCAGGTGCTCGGCGACTACGTGCCCAACGCCGAGAGCGACCTGATCGTGCAGACCTCGCTGGCGATCGTCGCGACCACGCTGGTCTCCGCGGCGTTCATGCTGCTGGAGAACCTCTCCATCCTGCGTCTGGAGGGCCGCGTCGAGGCCACGCTCCAGCCGGCCGTCTGGGACCGGCTGCTGCGGCTGCCCACGCGGTTCTTCGCGGGACGGTCGACGGGCGAGCTGGCCTCGGCGGCGATGGGCATCAGCGCCATCCGCCGGCTCCTGTCCGGGGTCAGCACGGTGGTCGTCCAGGCCGGCACGGTCGGGCTGGTCAACCTCGTGCTGCTGCTCTGCTTCAGCGTCCCGCTGGCACTGGCGGCGATCGGGATGCTGGTGGTGATCGCGGCGGTCTTCCTGGGCCTGGGCCTGTGGCAGGTCCGCTGGCAGCGCAGGCTGACCGTGCTGAACAACAAGCTGAACAACCAGGCGTTCCAGACCCTGCGCGGGCTGCCCAAGCTGCGGGTCGCCGCCGCCGAGGACTTCGCCTACGCGGCGTGGGCGGGCGAGTTCGCCCGCAGCCGGGAGATGCAGCGCCGGGTGGGCCGGATCAAGAACCTGATCACCGTCTGCAACGCCGTCTACCTGCCGGTCTGCATGCTCGGGATGTTCATGCTGCTGGCCGGACCGGCCCGCGGCAGCATGTCGGCGAGCAGCTTCCTCACCTTCAGCACCTCGGTGACGATGGTGCTGACCTCGGTCACCCAGCTCACCGGCTCGCTGCTCTCGGTGGTGTCGGCGCTGCCGCTGTTCGAGCAGATCAAGCCGGTGCTGGACGAGGCGCCCGAGGTGCGCGGCGGCAGCGCGGCGCCGGGCCCGCTCTCCGGCGGGATCGAGGCCCGCGACCTGTCCTTCCGCTACACCGAGAACGGGCCGCCGGTGCTCGACGGCGTGACGTTCCGGATCGAGCCGGGCGAGTTCGTCGCCGTCGTCGGCGCGAGCGGCAGCGGCAAGTCGACGCTGCTGCGACTGCTGATCGGCTTCGAGCAGCCCGTCTCGGGCGGCGTCCTCTTCGACGGCCAGGACCTCGCCTCGCTCGACCAGGCGGCGGTGCGCCGCCAGTGCGGGGTCGTGCTCCAGCACGCGCAGCCGTTCAACGGCTCGATCCTGGACTGCATCCGCGGCACCGAGCCGCACAGCATGGAGGAGGTGTGGGAGGCGGCGGCGATGGCCGGGCTCGCGGAGGACATCAAGGCCATGCCGATGGGCCTGCACACCGTCCTGTCCGACGGCGGCGGCACCGTCTCCGGCGGGCAGCGGCAACGCCTGATGATCGCTCAGGCGCTGGTCCGCCGTCCCCGCATCCTGCTCTTCGACGAGGCCACCAGCGCGCTCGACAACGAGACCCAGCGGATCGTGATCGAGAGCACCCGGCGGCTTCGCGCCACCCGCGTGGTGATCGCGCACCGGCTGTCGACCGTGCTGGACGCCGACCGGGTCCTGGTCATGACCGAGGGCCGGATCGTGCAGGAGGGCACGCCCGCGGCGCTCCTCGCGGACACCTCCGGCCCCTTCCACCAGCTGGCCCGCCGCCAGATGCAGTAGCTGCGGTGGATCCGGCGCCCGCTCTGCCGCTTCATGAGAAAGGCCTTCAAATCGCCTCCTCCCACGCGTGGCGCTCCCGCCGACCGGGCACGGATCAGTCAGGCAATGGAGGCGCGCCGAGCACGGAGGTGGCGCCATGAGGTGGAACGCAGCAGGACTGGTGGCCTGCGGGATAGCCGCGTCCATGGGCGTCGCGGGGTGCACGCTCTCGACGTCCTCGACGGCGTCCCCCACACGGTCGTCCTCACCGTGGACGACGGCTCCGTCGTCGTCCCCCTCGTCGGGATCGTCGTCGGGGTCGCTGGGCGGGTCGGGCTCGGCGACGACGACCCGGACGCTGGCGCAGGTCGCGGCGGGCAGCGTCGACCTGGTCAGCGAGGAGGGCCTGCAGGGCACCGAGGCGGCGGGCACCGGCATCGTGCTGACCTCGGACGGCATCGTCCTCACCAACAACCACGTCATCAACGGCGCCACGTCGCTGAGCGCCGTGGACATCGGGAACGGCCGCAGCTACAGCGCGTCCGTGATCGGCTACGACCGCAGCCACGACCTGGCGCTGGTCCAGCTGCACGGCGCCTCGGGACTCCAGACGCTCAGCCTGGCGGCGAGCACGAACGTCTCCGTCGGCGACTCGGTCACGGCGCTCGGCAACGCCGGCGGGCGCGGCGGGCAACCGAGCCAGGCGGCCGGTTCGGTCACCGCGCTCGGCCAGCGGATCACCGCGACGGACGAGGGCTCGGGCACTTCCGAGCAGCTCAGCGGTCTGATCCAGGTCGACGCGCAGATCCAGGCGGGCGACTCCGGCGGCCCACTGGTCAACGCCCAGGGCCAGGTGATCGGCATCGACACCGCCGCCTCCACCGGCTACCAGTTCCAGGACGCGTCGACCGAGGGCTTCGCCATACCGGCCACCCAGGCGGAGACCACAGCCGAGGCCATCGCCGGCGGCCACGCCTCGTCGACCGTGCACATCGGCGCGACGGCCTGGCTCGGCGTCGGGGTCGGCACCGCCAACCAGTACTCCACGACCAATGGCGCGGCGGTCGTCCAGGTCGTGCCCAACTCCCCGGCCGACCACCTCGGGCTGCTCGCCGGCGACGTGATCACCTCGCTCGACGGCGCCTCGGTGCCCGATCCCAACACGCTGACCGCGCTGCTCGGCCAGCACCACCCCGGCGACACCGTCACCCTCGGCTGGACCGACACCAGCGGCCAGGCCCAGTCCGCCCATCTCGTCCTCGGCACCGGCCCGGCCGGCTGAGACCGGCCGGGCGAGACGGACCGGCTGAGACGGAGGGGACGAACGAGTCGTTTGGGGACATAGAGGCCACCGAAACAGTTGTGACTTATGAGGCAGTAGGGACAGTCGGGACAACTGTGGCGAAGCCCCTCCGACGGGGGCATCCCGACACCCCGGATGGTCCGTGCACGGCCGGTCCTTCGTGGGACCAGGCAAGGAGCCGCCCCCGCCGTTCGGC
>NZ_BBPQ01000015.1:45867-56719 GCF_000787855.1 Streptacidiphilus anmyonensis
GTGCACGGCCGGTCCTTCGTGGGACCAGGCAAGGAGCCCCCCCCGCCGTTCGGCGGGGGCGGCTCTCGGCCATCCGGGGGATCTTCAGCCCTTCCTGAGGCGCTGAGACGCAGGTCACGGGCCTGTTGTGGCGCGTCCCACTTACCAGCGGTAACCCTTGCTCCGTTTGTGAAGGCCGTGTGAGTGTTCACGAGGCAGGCGGTCAGAGAGCCTGCCGGGAGCGCGGCGACCGGTGCCAGAGCACCGACCTGTCAAACGCCGTACCGCTCCCCTGCTCGGTCGGGCGAAGCCCGATGTCGCCGTGTGCGGGACCCATACACAGCGACGCCGTCACCGGCGTTCGCGGGGATTCGTGCGCCCTCGGCCTCGGGCAGTTCCGTCGACATTGGAGTGACATGCGATCCCGCATCCGCCTGAACCTCGTGCAGCTCAACAAGCGCCTCGCCGCGACCCGCCTGAACAGGCGCGTCACCGCCGGCATCGGCGCCGCCCTGCTCGTCACGGGTGCTGCGACCGGCACCGCCGTGGCTCTGACGGGCAACGACTCCAGCACGGTGCACACGGCCGCCGCCGCGAGCACCGCGGCCGCGCGCCCCACCACGAACACCGCGAACCGCTCCGAGCAGCGCGCCCCGCTGGCCAGCCAGTCCGCGCAGGCTGCCGCCGCCGCCAAGGCGAAGGCCGCCGCGGACGCGAAGGCCAAGGCGGACGCCGCGGCCAAGGCGAAGGCCGCCGCCGACGCCGCCGCGAAGGCCAAGGCCCAGGCTGCAGCCCAGGCCGCCGCCAAGGCGAAGGCCCAGCAGCAGGCGCAGGCTGCCGCTGCCGCCAAGGCCGCCGCCCAGGCGAAGGCCGCTGCCGCCGCGAAGGCCGCCGCCGCCGCTGCCGCCGCCAAGGCCGCGCAGCCGGTCTACGCGAACAACCTGAGCGGCTGGATCGCCCAGGCCCAGGCCGTCCTGGCCGCCCACGGCGACCACGTGCCGCCGGCCGCCGCCATCCAGGCCCGCGCCATGACGGAGTCCTCCGGCAACCCGCTGGCCGTCAACAACTGGGACGGCAACGCCGCCGCGGGCACCCCGTCCGAGGGTCTGATGCAGACCATCCAGCCGACCTTCAACGCCTACGCGCTGCCGGGTTACACCGACATCTGGAACCCGGTCGACAACATCATCGCCGCCGTGCGCTACGCGAACGCCACCTACGGCGCCTTCGAGAACATCGCCTACGGCACCCAGGGCTACTGATCAGGAAACCCTGACCCCAGCGGCGGCTTTCATCCCTGTCCGCGCCGCTGGACCAAGGCCGCCCCCGCCTCGTGCGGGGGCGGCCTTGCCGCGTCCGCGCGGGAATCAGGGCCCGGCACGCCACGTGCGACACGGGGCAAGCGTGCGGCATACCCCCATGGGGTAGAGAACGGTGATCGGCCCGTCGGCTCGCACGCACACCGTTCCGCGGAGATGATCACACCATGTCGGTCGTTCACGCCGTGCTCCACGCCCTGTCCATCGCCGGCTCGATGACCTGGGCGATCACCTGGGCCCTGATCCTGGGCTTCCTGCTGTCCGCGATCGTCCAGGCGGTGGTGCACAAGGCGACGGTGGCCCGGCTGATGGGCGACGACCGGCCGCGGACCCTGGCCGTCTCCTCGCTGCTGGGCATGGCCTCCTCGTCCTGCTCCTACGCGGCCGTGGCCCTGGCCCGCTCGCTCTTCCGCAAGGGGGCGGACTTCACCGCGGCGATGGCCTTCGAGATCGCCTCGACCAATCTCGTGATCGAACTCGGTGTGATCCTGGCCCTTCTGATGGGCTGGCAGTTCACCCTCGCCGAGTTCACCGGCGGGCCGATCATGATCGTGGTGCTGGCCCTGCTCTTCCGCCTCACCCTGCGCGCCCGTCTGCTGCGGGACGCCCGCGAACAGGCCGACCGCGGCCTCGCCAGCTCGATGGAGGGCCACGCGGCGATGGACATGTCCGTGAGCGGCGAGGGCTCGTTCCGGCGGCGACTGCTGTCGCGCCGCGGCCTGACGTCCGTCTCCCACGTGTTCGTCATGGAGTGGGCGGCGATCCTGCGCGACCTGGTGCTGGGTCTGCTCATCGCCGGGGCGATCGCGGCCTGGGTGCCCGACTCCTTCTGGCAGCACTTCTTCTTCAGCGGACACCCGCTGCTGTCCAAGATCTGGGGCCCGCTGGTCGGCCCGGTCGTGGCGCTCGTGTCCTTCGTCTGCTCGATCGGCAACGTGCCGCTGGCCGTGGTGCTGTGGAAGGGCGGCATCAGCTTCGGCGGCGTGGTCGCGTTCATCTTCGCCGACCTGCTGATCCTTCCGATCCTCAGCATCTACCGGAAGTACTACGGCGGCCGGATGGCGCTGTACCTCGCCGCCACCTTCTACGCCGCGATGGTGGTCGCCGGCTACGCGGTCGAGCTCGTCTTCGGCGGGCTGGGCCTGGTGCCGGACCAGTCCGAGGCGAAGATCCCGACGGACGGCGTGAGCTGGAACTACACCACGTTCCTCAACATCGTCTTCCTGCTGGTGGCCGCCGCGCTGGTGATCCGGTTCCTGCGCACCGGCGGCCGACAGATGCTGGCCATGATGGGCGGCTCCCCCGACGCCGTGGACCACTCCGCGCCGCCGGCCGTTCACCCTTCGCACCAGGGCAGGCACCACGGCCACGGGATGTGAACCGGCGACGGCAGGTCCGCGCCGCCGGGCCCGGACCGCCGACGGTGCGTCAGCCCACCTGCACGGGCGGTGATCTTCGGCCCCCGTGAGGGCCGCACGAGGGGCCCCTTTCGTGTCGGCGGGGACGCGGCCGACGCTCCGCAGGCCGTTACCCCTATCGTGGGTGCCCACCGCCCACGTCACCGACTCAGCCAGGGACCTCCGCTTATGACCCTCGCTTCCGTCCACAGCACCAGCACCCTCCCGTCACCGCTCTTGTCGCCCGAAGCCCGGGAAGACCTGAACCGCTACGCGGAGGCCGGCGGGTTCACCCTCCGGGCCGAAACCCACCCCTGGTACGCCGCCTTCGCCTCCGTCTCACGCCTGGACGAGGCCCGCGCCGCCTCCACCGTCCTCGCCGAGCTCCGCGGCCACAACGTCCCCGACCTCCAGCAGGCCGCGGAACGACTCGCCGCGCTGCCCGACCTCACCCCGCCCACGACCGTCCGCGAGACGGCCACCGCCGTCGCCCTGCTGCTGCGCGTCCGCAGCACCCTGGAGGTCCTGCGCCCCGACGCGTACGCGGCGGAGGCCGACGCGCTCGACGCGCTCCTCGCCGCCACGGCCACCTCGGCGTGGCGCGCCGAGCGCGGCGTCAGCCAGTCCTGGTGGCAGCGCACCCGCCTCGCGCGCCGCGCCCGCTCCCTCACCGCGTCGCGCGGCGCACGCCGCTCCGAGCTCCACGACGCGCTCGCGGAGACGGCGGCGACCCGCAGCGAGTGGGCGGCCCTCACCGGCACCGACACGCGCCCGGCGCTCCCCGGCGACGCCGCCTTCCTCGACCCCGCCGGCCCCGCCGCGGAAGCGGCCCTCACGGGCCTGGACCAGCTCACGGCGCTGGTGCGCGCCGAGTCCGAGACCGCCCTGGCGGACCTCCCGTTCGCAGAGCTGGTCTCCCTTCTCGACCACCTCGCCAGCGACGAGGGCACCCTCTACCGCCTCCCGCGCCTCCGCGAGCTCCACGACGCGCTGACGGCCCAGGGCCTCGGCGAGCTCCTGTCCCAACTCACGGACCAGCAGGCCGATGTGACGGCCACCGCCGCGGTCATCGCCCAGCGCACCGCACTGGACCCCGAGACAGAGGCCGCCCTTACCGCCCAGCCCTCGGCTGCGCCTGCGGCGGACGCCGAGGTCGAGGTCGAGGTCGAGGTCGAGGCCGACGCTGAGGTTGAGGCGGAGACCGAGCCGGTCGCCGAGGCTCCCCTCGCGACCGAGCCCCTGACTGAGGCCGACGCCGAGGTGGAGGCGGACACTGACGCCGAAGCCGAGGCAGCGCCGTTGGCAGACGCCGAGGTTGAGACCGCGACCGAGCCCCTCGCGGAGGCCGAGCCGCTCGCCGGCATCGAGGGTGAGCCCGAGGCCGACGCAGAGCCGCAGACTCTCGTCGAGCCCGAGGCCGTCACGACCACCCAGCCGGAGGCGTTGGCGGAGACCGACGCCCAGGCGGAGCCGGCGGCCGACGCCGAGATCGCAGCCGAGGCTGAGGCCGAAGCAGAGCCGCAGACTCTCGGGGAGGCTGAGGCCGTCACGACCACCCTGCCGGAGGCGGACGCGGAGACCGACGCCCAGCCGGAGCCGCAGGCCGAGGCCGAGCCGAAGCCGGCGGCCGACGCCGAGACCGAGGCCGAGGCCGAGGCCGGGACCGACGCCGAGTCGGTTGCCGAGGTTTCCGTCGCGACGGAGCCCGTCACGCAGGCCGAGGGTGAGCCCGAGGCCGACGCGGAGCCGCAGGCCCTCGTGGAGGCTGAAGCCGTCACGGCCACCCAGCCGGAGGCGGAGGCGGAGCTCGACGACCAGGCGGAGCCGCAGGCCGCCGCGCAGATCGAGCTCGACTCGGACGCGGACGCCGCCACCGAGGCCGAAGCCCAGCCGACCGTCGAGGCCCAGGCAGAGCCGGTGGCATTCGCCGAGGTTGAGGCGGAGACCAAGGAGGAGGAGCCGCAGGCTCTGGCCGAGACCGCCCCCGCCGCTGAGAACGCGTCCCTCGTCGAGGTCGAGCCCGCGACGACCACCCTGCCGGAGGCGGAGCCGCAGGCCGCCGAGGCCGCCGCGGAGGTCGAGCCGCAGACCGAGTCCCTCGGTGGGGGGAAGCCGGACTTCACGCCGGGCAAGCCGGTGACGGCGTACTCCGCTGCGCAGCTCGAAGCAGTGGTGCGGTGGATCGACGGGGACGGCGTCGACCGCACCGACGACGAGTTGCTGCGTGCGGCGATGAAGGAGCTCGGGTTCTCGCGACTCGGGCCGAGGATCAAGGACGCGCTCGGCGCGGCCGTCGCGGCCGCGCGGGGCTGAGCGGGGGCGGATGCGTCAGTGGGCGGCGGCGTAGCCGCCGTCCACGTGGACGGCGACGACGTGCTGGATGTAGCGGGTGCCGCAGTGGTCCTGCGGCACCACGAGTTGGGGGCCCTGGCGGTCCATCCGCACGCCGTCCACGGTCATCGCGAGCAGCACCGGGAACGCGGAGAACTCGGGGTCGATCTCGGCCCAGGAGAGCAGCGCCCGGTGGCCGTCCGCGCCGCGGACGCAGACCAGGAACCGGGCCCGCTCCTTGCGCGCGGTCGGCGCGAACCGGGGCTCGGCGTCGCGCAGGACGTCGTACAGCAGTGGCCCGGCGAAGGTGTGCTGCTGCGTGCCGCTGGTCGCGCACGCGAAGTCCGCGCGGGCGGTGTGCTCCATCCATGCGCGCAGGTCGGCGGCGGTCAGCTGTCTCGGGCGTCTCAGGTCCCCGGTCATCGCGATGCGACCGGGGGCGGTCGCCTGGGTGGGCAGCGAGGAGTGCAAGGGTGGTCACCTCCGGTCGGCGGCCGCCCGGCCGCCGACCGAACGCTGCCCCACCGTGCCCCGGCCGACACGCGGCCCTCGCATCTGCCAGGGCCGCAGCCGCCCGCACCCAGGCAGCTGCGAGCTGAAGCGCCCCACCGTCTTCCCATTTGAGACGGCGTCAGCAAAGTCGGCCTCAGCCGTCCAGGCGCGCCGCGCGGGCCACCGCCTCCATCGCCGCCGCCTCGCGCGACGTGCGCGGACGCGCGCCGAGCCCGAAGAAGCCGCCCTCGTTGTTGGCCTCGGCGACCACCGCCGCGATCTCGTCCAGGAACGCCCGGAAGCCGGGCAGTTCGGCCGGCGCGACGCGCGCGACCACCGCGGTCGCCGAGTGGATGGCGGCAAGCGCCGGCTGTTCGTAGTCGGCGTACCGGGTGTCCCCCGTAAGACCCGTGTCGAAGGTGCAGGCGGCCGCCAACTCGCGGATGAGGCGCTGGGGGTGGCTGACGCTGGCCTCCCGCAGCAGCTGGACCATGGCGACGATCTCGTCCGCGTCGACATCTCCCTCCGCGAGGGCGGTCAGCACCCCCGAGGCCGTGAGTGCCCGCTGGAGAACGGCCCAGTCCTCGGGGAGGAAGTCCAACTCCCCTGCCCCGTCCGGCCCCACGCTCGTGCGCAGCACCTGGAAGCCCACGTCGGCCAGCACGGTCGGCAGATAGCGGACCGCGTCGACGGCCTGTTCCCTTGCCGGTTCGGAGAGTTGCTCCCAGGACGGGAAGCCGTCGCGCTGTCGGGCGTGCTCCTGCTCGCGCACCCGCTGCTCGTGTTCCAGCCGGGCCAGCACCCGCGCCTCGTGCTCCTCGAAGGCGAGCAGCCCGCCGTCGCCCTCCCCCGACCCCTGCGGCTGGGCCGCGTCCGGGGTGGGGAACATCAGGCAGCCGATCGCGGCCAGGCTCTCGCCGACCCGGCGTGCGTGGCGGCGACCGGCCTCCCGGGACTCCTCCGGGAGTTCGTGCCACGGGCGCAGCGCCGGTCGGACCGCCGGCGCCGGCGCGACCTCGGCGCGTGCCTGCATCCGGCTCTGATGGAGGGCCTGTGCGAGATGCTCGGCGACCTGGGCGGAGGTGTAGTCGGAGAGGCTGTCGATGACGCGGTCCTGCGCGAGCAGCCGCGCCTTCATGCGCCGGCACTCGTGCAGGATCGCCTCGGCGTCGAGGAAGGTCTGCTCCGAGCGGCGGTCGCCGGCCAGGCTCAGCACTTTCTGCCCGACCATGATCACGATCATGAAGACGAGCTGGGCGAAGGTGGACAGGAAGCTCATGAACGCGAACGGGTAGGGGTCGAAGTGCTGCAGGCCGAACTCGGCCAGGCCGATCCACACGACCTGCGTCCCGGCGGCGACGTAGAAGGCCGCCATGCTGCCCAGCCGGCCCGTCAGCCAGGCCGCGATGCGCCCGTTGACGCCCACGACCTGGTCGACGGCCTGGGGTGGGGCCTGTACCCGGTGCCGGCGGATCCACGGGTGCGGGCTGGACTCCAGCAGGCTGGCTCCGCGGCCCAGCGCCCGGTCGTGCCGGTCGAGATGGGCCTGGAGGTCGGCGACCTGAGCGAAGATCGCCTCGGCGTTCTCGTAGGTCTGCACGGCCCGTCGGTCGGCCGCCATGCCCAGCACCCGTTGGCCGACCAGGATCACCGCGCACAGCACGAGCTGGAGGACGTTGTTGACGAAGAGCAGGAACCCGAACGGATAGGGATCCACCCGGTGCAGCGGACCCCAGGTCGCGAGGACCATCCAGCCGCCGCAGAAGGCCAGCGTGAGATAGAGGGCGGGCATCGAGCCCACCCCCTGGGTGAGCGCGGCGGCGATGGCGCCGTTGACCCCCACCCGCTCGTCGGAGATCGTGACCGGCTGCTTGGACTGACCGGTCGCCGGACCGACTTCACTCACACGCGCTCCCGAGGTAGTTCGAAGATCCGTCGCCTGCAATCTATCCGCAGGCGACGACGCCCCGGCGGCCGTCCCTCGGGGGACCGGGTGGGTCAGGTCAGGCGCAGGCGGGTCTCGAACTCGTGCTCCCCGGAGACCCATCCGAGGTCCTGCACGGTGAAGACGCCGGCCAGCAGCGTCCTGGCCTGCTCGACGGCGTCCGCCGGTCCGAGGATGTCGACGTCGACGGGCTGGTTCAGGTGCGCGGGAGCGCTGCGCAGCACGGCGGCGGCCTCGGGCATGGTGAGGAAGGAGCGGGCCCTGCACATCGTGGCCGGGGCGGTGGACGGGCTCGTCGGGGCCGCGGTCATGGGCATCGGCGTCGGCGACATCTCGGCCGTCGCCTGGAACGCCTCCGCGAGGACGGCGAGAACCGCGTCCCCGTCGTGCGGGTCGTGCTCGACGACCTCGACGGTGATCTCAGCTGTGGTGGTCATCCTTACCTCCTCGGCCGCTCCCCCCAGTGAAACTCCGTTTCCGCCCCGGCGCACCTCCCGCGGGCCGGGGACGAGCCGCGGAAAGCCGGGGAAACGGGGAGATCCCGGCCGCGGTCGGCCGGGATCTCCCTGGAGGCGGTGCCCAGTCGGTGCTCAGTCGGTGCTCGGGCGATGCTCCGTCGGTGACCGGGACGGTCAGGAGACGTTGAGCGCCGTGTCGTCGACCACGAAGGAGGTCTGGTACTCGGAGTCCTCCGCGCCGGTGAACTTCAGCGTCACCGTCTGGCCGATGTAGCTCGCCAGGCTGAAGGTGTGCTGCTGGTAGCCGCTCGCCGCGTTGAGGTTGGAGTAGGTGGCCAGCGTGCCGAGGACGGTGCCCGAGCTGTTCAGGACCTGGACCTTCAGCGTGTCGTAGGCCGTGGTCTTGCTGGTCTCGGCGGTGTCGACGTGGAGCCAGAACGAGAAGCCCGCCGTGGTGCACCCGGCCGGGACGGCCACGGACTGGGCCAGGGTGTCGGTGGTGGTGGTGCCGTAGCCGTCCAGCCAGGCGTCGTAGCTGCCGGAGTGCGCCGGCTCGGAGGAGCTGTTGCTGATCACGCCGGAGGAGGCGGTCCACGGCGTGGCGGAGCCGGTCTCGAAGCCGGGGTTGCCGAGCAGCTGCTGCGCGGTGCAGCCGCCACCGCCGGCGGGGCTGACCGTCCAGGTGAAGGACGCCGAGCCGGACGGGCCGGTGGAGTCGGTGGCGGTCACGGTCACGCTGGAGGCGCCGGACGCGGTGGGCGTGCCGGAGATCAGACCCGTCGAGGAGTTGATCGACAGGCCGGCCGGGAGGCCGGTGGCCGCGTAGCTCAGCGTGCCGGTCGCGGTGTCGCTCGCGCTGATCTGCAGGCTGGCGGCGGTGCCGACGGTGCCGGTCTGGTTGCCGGGGCTGGTCACCGTGACGCTGCCGCTGGACGAGCTGCTGCCCATGTCGCTGTTGAACGCCTGCTCCAGACCGCCGACCACGCCGGAGTCGCTGACGATCAGGCCCAGCTCGCGGTTGCTGTTGAGCGAGTTGGAGGAGAAGTTCTCCGAGCCGGCGAACGCCTTGGCGGTGGAGGTGCCGTAGTCGGCGATGATGGCCTTGGCGTGGATGTAGTAGCCGGTCGAGCTGGTGTAGGTCATGACCTGGCCGCCGGCCGCGGTCACCTGGTTCAGCTCGGTGGTGTAGCTGTTGTTCTCGTTCTCGGCGACGACGCGGACCTTCACGCCGCGCTGCTCGTCGGCGACGATCGCGTTGACCAGCGTGGTGTCGCCGAACTCCTCCTCCTCGACGTCCAGGCTGTGCTGGGCCCCGTTGATCAGGCCGAGGATCTGGGTCTGCGAGTCGGTGGGCGACCAGACCAGGTCGGCGCCGTCGGACGGGGTGATGGAGGTCTTGGCGTAGTCGGCGTTGAACACCGCCTCGATCGCGTTGACGTCCGACGCCGTGTTGTCGAAGACACCGTAGTCGCGCGAGGTCGCGTAGTAGGTCGTGTCGAAGTTGCCGGTGGAGATGTAGGACTCCGTGCCGTCGACGGTGATCGTCTTCTGGTGCGTGTAGACGAAGGCCGTCGAGGACCAGGTCACACCGACACCACCGCTGGTGAGGGTGGTGTACGCGCCGTTGTTGACCGAGGTCTGCTTGCCGTCGAGGATCACGCGGACGGCGACGCCGGCCTTCTCCTTGGCGACCAGGTCGTTCTCGAGCGTGGTGTCGCGCAGCTCGTAGATCGTGATGTCGATCGACTTCGTGGCCGAGTTGACGAAGTTGTAGATCGCGCTCTCGCCCTGGTCGGGCAGGACCACCAGCGAGTAGGCGCCGGCGGCGTGCGCGGTCACGGCGCCCGGCAGGATCGCTGCCGTGGCGACCGCGGCGCAGGCCGTGAGCGACTGGATGAGACGACGGCGTACGGCTCTCAATGCGAGCTCCTGATGCGGATAGGGGTGTGGCACGGGAGCGGGACAGGGTGTGCAACGCGCGTAGCACACTCAAGGTAAGTGACTCGCGAGTACATGTCAGGGAGCCGTTCGTGAAATGATGTTGAACGCGGGGCAGACGAAGTCCGGCCGAGCGGCGGCCTATTCCTGGCGCGCGGTGTTCAGCTGCTCCGCCAGAACGGTCGGCGCGTCGCACAACGACGGTCCGTACCACGTGAGATGACGCCCGCTCAGCAGAGCTGCCGGTAGGCCGGGAAACGCCTCCGGGCCGTCGTCGGACGTGAACGCGTAGGGCTCGTCCGGGAGCACCACGAGGTCGGCGCCGCAGGCGCGCAACTCGTCGAGCGGCACGGCCGGGTAGCGCTCGGCGTGGTCCGCGTAGAGCTGGACGAGACCGAGCCGGTGCAGCAGGTCACCGGCGAAGGTGTCGCGCCCGAGGACCATCCAGGGCCGACGCCAGATCGGCACGATCGCCCGCCGCCGCTCCCCCGGAGCGGCAACGGCGTCCCATGCCTGCCGGGCCAGGTCCAGCCACGGCGGCCGGGGCAGTCCGCAGGCGGCGCCGAGCAGCCGGTCCAGGGACCGGAACGCCTGGTCGAGGGTGCGCACCTCGGTGACCCAGACGGCGAGGCCCGCCTGCCGCAGGGCGTCCAGGTCGGCGGGCCGGTTCTCCTCCTCGTTGGCGACCACCAGGTCCGGCCGCAGCGCGGCGATCCGGGCGGTGTCGGGATTCTTGGTGCCGCGGATCCGGACGACGTCCAGGTCGACGGGATGGGTGCACCAGTCCGTCGCGCCGACCAGCAGGCCGGGCGCGGTCACCGCGATCGCCTCGGTGAGGGACGGCACCAGGGACACCACCCGCGTGACGTCGCCGAGGACCAGCACGGTCCCCTGGTCGTCGACGACGGTGCGCTGGCGTGGTTCCCGGGTCGGCGCCGCAGTCATGGCGTCACCGTACCCGGCGGCCCGCCGCGGCGCTGCGCACGCCGCGGC
>NZ_BBPQ01000015.1:57149-67604 GCF_000787855.1 Streptacidiphilus anmyonensis
GCGCTGCGCACGCCGCGGCGGGCCGGTCCGGTCCGGTCCGATCCGGTCCGATCGGGTTCAGTTCGGTTCGGCGCTCTGGTCGGCTCAGCTCAGCGGGCGGCAGAGCAGGGCGTCGGGGACGCCGCCGTCGTTCCAGTTCCAGGTGTAGGCGACGCCGGCGACGTACTCGTTGTCGGCGCACTGGCCCTTGTAGTAGCCGGGCGCCCAGTCGCTGGCGACCGAACCGCCGGACGACGGACGGTTGTCGCCGTGGTCGAACCAGACGTCGCGGCCGGTGGTCGGCAGCGGCGTGGCCGAGGGCGCGCACAACAGGGCGGCCATGGCGTTGTTGTGGACGCTGTAGCCCACCGCGAAGGTGTTGTCGGGGCACTGGAGCTTGCTGTACCCGGAGGCCCAGTCGCCCTCGGTGACGTAGCGCTCGTCGGTGACCACGGTCCAGGCGCCGCTGCCCTTGGCGGGTTCGCCGGCGTCGGTGCACAGGCCGCGGCTGTCGCTGCGGCCGAGGGCGACCAGGCGTTCGGTGTCGGGGCAGTCGCCCTTGCGGTTGCCGTAGGACCAGTCGCCCTGGGCCAGCATGGTCGCGGAGACGTCGTAGTCCGCGTGGTCGAGGTCGAGCATGTTCCAGTGGTTCACCTGCGGGACCTGGCCGGTGTAGCTCGGCGCGGAGACCAGCTTGTTCCAGTCGGTGGCACGCCAGTCGCCGCCGTCCTCCAGGCCGGTGCGGTGGCCACTGCTGTCGTAGGAGAGCAGGGCCCAGTTGTCCTGGAGGTTGCCGCTGGAGTCCGTGTAGCCGATCAGCGGCCAGATGGCGAAGTCGGTGTCGTTCTGCTCCAGGATGCTGGTGAAGTCGTCGAACCAGGCCTGCTCCTTGGTGTCGGTCGAGCCGATTCCGGCCGCGCCGAACTCGCTGACCCACACCGGGGCGGTGAAGTGCTGCCCGGACTGCGTGACGAACAGCGCCTCGGAGTTGACCACCTGGGCGAGCTGGGCCGGGGTGAAGTCCTCGTAGCGGGGGTCGCTGGTGGCGCCCAGGCCGCTGGACGCACCGGAGTTGTTGGGGCCGGTGTAGGCGTAGAAGTGGGCCGAGTAGACCAGCTTGCCCGAGTCGATCAGGGTGTTGGAGAGGTTGGCGACAGGGGTGAGCATCGGCCGGCCGTGCGGGGTGATCGCGGTCGGGATGCCGTACCAGTTGATGCCCTCCATGATGACCAGCATGTCGGGGTCGGCCTGGAGGATCTGGTTGCCCGCGTCCTCGAACGCGGCGTACTCGTCGTGGTCGTCGTACCAGCCCCAGTTGGGGTCGTCGGTGACGTCGCGGCGGACCTCGTTGCGCAGGTCCGCGCCGACCACGCGCTTGTTCGCCTTGTAGCGGTTCACCATGAACAGCCAGTCGGCCTCCCACGCCTGCGTGGTCTGGCCGCTGTTCCAGCGCTCGTTGCCGTCCAGGCCGCAGCACCACCGGTAGCTGGTGGTGTGGTTGTTGAGGATGACGGCGAACCCGTCGCTCGTCAGGGCCGCCACCACCGCGTCGTAGACCTGGAGCGGGGTGTCGCCCTTCAGCTGCGGGTTGGCCGCGACGGCGGCGTCCGGCACGATGCTGGTGTCGTGGATCAGCGCGTCCGCGAACGGCAGCCGGATGGCGTTGAGGCCCAAGGTGTGGAAGTCGGCCAGGATCTGCCCGATCGGGGCCCGGTCCAGCCCCAGCGGGACGTTGTAGGACACCTCGCCGTGCTCGTTGTCCGCGGGATCCGTCGCGTCGCCGCTGCCCAGGTAGTGGCCCTGCGCACCGTCCCAGTTGCCGGCCTTCAGCTTGAACCGGTTCCCGTTCGCGTCGACGATGTACCGCCCTCGCGTGCTCAGCGGCGCCGTCCACGACGCGGCCAGTTGAGGCCCGGTCAACACCTGCGGGGCACCCGCCACGGCAGGGGTGGCCGAGGCCGAGGCGGATGCCGGGACCGAAGCCGCGGGCAGGGCGATCGGCGCGGCCACCGCCACGGCGGCGGCAGCCGCCACGGCTGCCACGCGCTGTCGTAGCGAACGCAGCGCGGTCGTGGGGCGGACTGGACGGGGGACGCTCACGGCTCTCCTCAGGCGTGACGGCGGCGCACGGTCGTGCGTGTCCGGGTCAGCGTGACAGGAGAAGCGCGCGGTGAACAGAGCCGGTCCGGCCCGCGGGCCGGTCGGGCGGCCCCGTCAACGGGGCGCGCCTGCACGGTGGTTGGGTCACTCGGCGGGAGAGGTGCGGGGTCGTCGGGCGCGGGCCAGGGCGAGCGGCAGGGCCACGCGCCGGGCGTGGTCGAGCTCGCCGACGCAGGTGGACTCGTCGGCCCGGAGGTGCACGAGGATCTCGTGGGCCGTGATCGGGCCCATCCCCGGCAGCGCCCGCAGCAGGGCGCCGAGCGTCATGCCGGCGGCGACGGCGTCGCCGCCGTCCCAGGCGTCCAGGCAGATGTGCGCGAGCCGCGCGGTGCCGCCCTCCGCGACCGCGGCCAGCAGCATGTCCTGCGCCCTGCGCAGGGCCGGACTGATCCGGTCCCCCGGCGCCTCCCCCGGCATGGGCCGCGTCGAGGAACCACGGGATGTACGACCGAGCATGATCGCCGCCTCTCACTCCATGGCTTGCTGTTATCAACACTACCTCGCGGCAAGTCTTGATGAATGCAATACTTCTGCCATGGCGATTCCAGCGAGTCGAACCGCGCAGGCGACCCCGAGCGCGGACGAGATCCAGGCATTCCAGCGCGCGACCCGCGACCTGATCGGCGTCGCGCTCCACAGCCTGGAGGCCACGGGCGGGGGCATATCACTGCCGCAGATGCGGATGCTGCTCGCGCTCGACGACCTCGGGCGCTGCCCCTCCTCCACGGTGGCCCGCACCCTCGGCCTCGGCGCGTCGTCCGTCACCCGACTGGCGGACCGGCTGGTCGCGTCGGGTCACGTGCTCCGCGGGTCGGACCCGCACCACCGCAGCGTCGTCACGCTGGAACTCGCGCCGCTCGGGCGGACCCTGGTCGACCAGGTGCTGCGCTGGCGCGAGCGGGAACTCGCCCGGATCCTCTCCCGGATCCACCCGGAGCTCCGCGCCGCCACCGCCGACGGCCTGGACGCCTTCCACCAGGTCGTCGGCGAGGACTACGCGGCCGATCTGCACGGCCCCGTCCCGCTGTGACGCCTCGGGCCGACGAATCCCGGCGCGCGCCCGCGCCGCGCCTCCCGAACCGCACAGAACAGGACCGGAGCACCATGCGTACCGCGCACGCCTCCAGACACGTCCACCTCGGTGACTTCACCGTCCGGCCCCGGATGCTGGCCATCACCGGCCTCGCCCTGGTCGTCGGCGGCGCCGGCGCGCTCGCCGCGCTCGCGCTGCTGCGGCTGATCGGACTGGTCACCAACCTCGTCTTCTACCAGCGCGTCGACACCTCGCTCGTCGCCCCCGGCGCCGTGCACCACCCGTGGTGGCTGGTCCTCGGCGCGCCTGTCGTCGGCGGCCTGGTGATCGGCGCCATGGCCCGCTACGGCTCGGAGAAGATACGCGGCCACGGCATGCCGGAGGCGATCGAGGCGATACTCACCGGCGGCAGCCGGATCCAGCCCAAGGTCTCGGTGCTCAAGCCCGTCTCCGCCGCGATCAGCATCGGCACCGGCGGTCCGTTCGGGGCCGAGGGCCCGATCATCATGACCGGCGGCGCGATCGGCTCGATCCTCGCCCAACTGCTCCACCTGACCGCCGACGAGCGCAAGACGCTGCTCGTCTCCGGCGCCGCCGCCGGCATGGCGGCGACCTTCAACTCGCCGCTCGCCGCGATCCTGCTCGCCGTCGAGCTGCTGCTCTTCGAATGGCGCCCGCGCAGCTTCGTGCCCGTCGTCGCGGCCGTGGCGGTGGCCACGATCTGCCGCGGCTACCTGCTCGGCACCGCGCCGGTCTTCCCCGTCGACGCCACCGGCCTCCACCTGACCCCGACCCTCGACGGGCTCGCCGTCGTCGTCGGCCTGACCGGCGGGGCGCTCGCGGTGGCCGCGACCTGGCTGGTCTACCGCGCCGAGGACGCCTTCGGGCGGCTGCCGTTCCACTGGATGTGGTGGCCCGCGATCGGCGGCCTGGTCATCGGCCTGGGCGGCCTGATCGAGCCGCGCGCGCTCGGCGTCGGCTACGACGTCATCGACCAACTGCTGACCGGCCGCGCCACGCTCGGCCTGATCGTCGGCATCCTCACCGTCAAGACGCTGATCTGGTCGCTCTCGCTCGGCTCCGGCACCTCCGGCGGCGTGCTCGCGCCCGTCTTCATGATCGGCGGCGCGCTGGGCGCGTGGGAGGGCATGCTCTTCCCGCACGCGATCCCCGGCTTCTGGGGCATTCTCGGACTCGCCGCCGTCGTCGGCGGCGTGATGCGCTCGCCGCTGACCGGCATCGTGTTCACCCTCGAACTCACCCACGCCTGGGGCATGCTGCTCCCGCTGGTGATCTCCGCCACGGCGGCCTTCGCCCTGTCGGCGCTGGTGCTGAAGCGGTCCGTGCTCACCGAGAAGATCGCCCGCCGCGGCCTTCATCTCACCCGGGAGTACTCCACCGACCCGCTGGAGACCTTCTTCGCCCGCGAGGTGATGCTGCCGCTGGACCAGGGCGGAGCCCTGACCGAGCACGACGACGTCACGCCCGAGCGACTGCGCGCGCTCGCCGGACCGGAGGACGCGTTGCTGCCCGTCGTCGACGCCCTCGACGGCACGCTCGTCGGCGTCACCACGCTGCGCCGCCTCGTCGGCGTCGTCTCCCCGCACGCGGCGCCGAGCACCGTGCGGGAGGCCACGATCCCGTGCGAGCTGGTCGTGCACCAGGATCAGACGCTGCGTCAGATCGCGTACCGTTTCGCGGAGACGGGCCTCACCAGCGCGCCCGTGATCGACCCCGCGACGCACCGCCCGATCGGCGTCATCACGCTGCGCCACCTGCTCCACGCCCGCCTGCACGACCTGACCGAGGAGCACCACCGCGAGCGCGTCCTGCCGCGCCAGGCGGACGCCGAGCCCACCCCGGCCGCCGCCCCCTCCAGGGCCGAGGCCGCCTGAGGCCGGTTTCCGGCGGCCCGCGACCGCCGCAAGCAGCGGCTTCCGCAATCCCTCACCACCGCCGCGGCCCCGTTCTCTGCCTGCGGGGAGGCCCCGGACGAAAGCGATTGGGGGAATCGGGCCACACTCTGTTAACCTTCTCGTACCGACGCGGGGTGGAGCAGCTCGGTAGCTCGCTGGGCTCATAACCCAGAGGTCGCAGGTTCAAATCCTGTCCCCGCTACCAGACCCGAAGGCCGGTTCCCTCCTGGGAACCGGCCTTCGGCGTATTGCCGCGTCAGTGGACGCGGACGGTCCAGGTGAAGGTGGTGCGGGCGCTCGCGCCGGTCTCGTCCTTGGCGACGACGGTCACGTGGTACGTGCCGATGTGCGTCGGCCGGCCCGTGATCGCGCCGGTGCGGGCGTCGATGCGGAGCCCGGCCGGGAGGCCGGTCGCGCTGTAGCCGAGGTGCGACGTCGCCGTGCTGTCGTGCGCCGTGACGGCGAGGCGCAGGCTACGGCCCACGACGGCGCTCTGGTTGGCGATGTGACCGATCGTCACCGTGTGCGGGGCGGTGTTCCTGACGATCGGGTGCGCGCCCTGGCAGCCGCCGGCGCCGTGGTTGGCGTCGTTGGACCAGGTCGTCTGGACCGGGAAGGAGCCCGTCGCCAGGCCGAGGTCGAAGCCCGCGCCGGGACCGGTCCGGACCCAGGCGCACTTGTCGCCGTCCTCGCCGCCCGTGCTGTCGTTGTCGGTGATCCAGCCACCACTGGTCAGCACCGGGGAGTTGGGGTTCGCCGAGTACGGGAACTGGTCGGTGATCGTCTCGGCGTACTCGTGGCTGCCGACGATCGTGACGCCGTCCAGCGCCCCCGCCGCACCGCTGTTGACCGCGCCCGCGCCGCAGCTGTGGCCCGCGTCGGGGAGGTAGGGCATGTTGGTGAAGGCGATCGGCCCGACCGCCGAGGTCACCGCGCCGCCGCCGTCGAGCGAGGGGTCGCCGGTGTAGTCGTGCCAGGCGCAGAAGTCGCCGTTCGGCGTGTTGAACCCGTCCGGGGTGGTGCCGGTCGGCGAGGTGATGACGTACTGGACGTTGCGGTTGGCGGCGGTCGTCCCGTTGCCGAAGTGCTGCGCGGCCTTGACGGCCTCCTGCGCGATCTGGTTGCCGCTGGCGGACGCGGGGGCCGCGGCCGAGTCGTCGTACCAGACGCCCGCGAGCGCGCCGCCGGTCGGGTAGCCGATGTGCGCGCTGCCGGCGGGGCAGCTGGTCGCACCGCTCTTGACGCCCTGGCAGTACTGGGTCATCACGCCGGACCAGGTCTCGCCCTTGGTCCCGAGGCCCTTGAAGAAGGCCTGCTGGCGCGGCGCCATGCCGGCGGTGTCGCCGGAGAGGGTGGTGTAGCCGTGGGCGTCCTTGGCGGCGCTGCCCCACTGGGAGCCCCAGTAGATCACATAGACCTTCGGCGCCCCGGTGGTCACGCCGACACCGCCCGTACCGCCGTGGTACGTCAGCGGCTTGGTCTCGTTGGCCGGCTTGCCCTGGCCTGCGAGCCCGCCCTGATCGTCCTGGCCGTCCTGGACGCTCTGGCCGTCCTGGCCGGCTGCGGCGGCCGAGGCGGCAGCCGCGAGGTGGGCCTGCGCGCCCGCGCGGGGGAAGACGCCGTGCCGGTAGGCGTGAGCGGCGGCGCCGGTCGCGGGAGCCGGGGCGGAGGCGGCGGACGCCGACGCGAACGCCGGGAGCGCCACCGCGGTGGCCGCGGCTATCGCGACGGCGGCCGAGCCGGCCACCAGGGTCTTCCTACGGGAGAAGGCCATGCAGAAGTTCCTCTCGCTTCGAGTGGATCGCTGGAGGAGTCCCGGGCGCCGTGGGCGCGCGCAGGACCCGGACACGCGGAAGCGGGCCGCCCGGCGGCCGTACGGGTCATCCGCGTGTCAGGGGAACACCCTCTCGAATCTCCTGGAGCGCCCGCACCCCCGCAGCGACGGACCTTTGACCCCCTGACCGGCTGAGATCCTCCCCCTGACGGGGGGTTCCCGCGCACAGGGCGGGGCCATGCCTCAGAGCGGCGGGTCCTCGCCCGGCCCCGCCGACGTGTCCCGTCCCGTCATCGCGTTCCGCCCCGCAGAGGCGTCCCGCTCCGCCAGCGCGTCCAGATCCGCGCGCAGACCCGCCGCGAGTTCGGCCTGCGCCGCGTAGTAGCGCTCGGACCACCGAAGCGCCAACAGCGGGTAGGCCCAGGCGGGTTCGTCGGCCGCCCGGCTGAGATCCGCGGCGGCGCGGGCGCGCAGGCGCTCGGCCTCCGCCCGGTGGGTTTCGAGGGTCTCCCGCAGCCGGTCGGGCTCCGTGAGATGGCCGAGCCACACGCGCAGCAGCGGCGGGTGCTTCAGCATCGGCGGGTCGACCGGGGCCTCCCGCGCCCAGGTGCGGACGGCCGCGTGCCCGGCCTCGGTGATCCGGTAGAGCCGCTTGGGCCGGGCCCCGGCCTCCGGGCGTACCAACCGCGAGGTCGCACAGCCGGCCGCCTCCAGGCGCCGCAGTTCGCTGTAGATCTGGCTGAAGGACGGGCTCCAGTAGAAGTAGCCCAGCGAGGCGTCGGCCCACTTCTTCAGGTCGTAGCCGGAGAGCTCCGCGCCGAAGGAGAGCAGGCCGAGGACCGCCCAACTCGTCGCGGGCAGTGGCAGCGGAGCGTCGTCGTCCCGGTCCGCGTCGGTCTCGGCCATGCCCGGGAGTGTAGGCGGATCCGGTCGGATTCTCTTCCACTCTCACGATATGACTGCTAGTCATATCGCAATCGCACGACGGCACACCGCACACCGGGAGGCGCTCTGTGAAGTTCTCGATGATCTTCGAAGCCCAGCTGGCCGACCCGGCCCCCGACCTCGAACACCAGGTGCTGCGCGACTGCGTGGAACAGGCCGTCCTGGCCGAGGAGGTCGGCTTCGACCGCGTCTGGGCGGTCGAGCACCACTCGCTCACCCAGTACGCGCACATGAGCGCGTCCGAGATCTTCCTTGCCTACGTGGCTGCCCGCACCTCGCGGATCCGGCTCGGGCACGGCGTGGTCACCATGCCGTTCGGCTACCAGCACCCGGTCCGGACCGCCGAGCGCGCCGCGCTGCTGGACGTGCTGTCCGGCGGGCGCGTGGACGTCGGCGGCGGTCGCGGGGCCACCCGGCAGGAGATGTCGATGTTCGGGGTCGACCCGGACGACACCTACCCCCAACTGGAGGAGGCGCTGCGCATCTTCGCCGCCGCCTGGCGCCACGAGCGGTTCGAGTGGCACGGCAGCATCGACATCGGGCCCGGCGCCGTGCTGCCGCGACCCGTGCAACGGCCGCACCCGCCGCTGTTCATGGCGTGCAGCAAGCGGGAGACGCTGCGCACGGCCGCGGAACTCGGTCTCGGCGCCCTGGTGCTGGGCTTCGCCGGCGCGGACGACGTGGCCGCGATGCGCGCGGTCTACGACGCGGCCGTCGCCGCACGGACCGGCGAGCGGCTCGTCTCGGACCAGGCCAACGACCACTTCGCGGCCCTGTGCCCGACGGTGGTGCTGGACGACGCGGAGCGGGCGCACCGGATCGGCACGCGCGGGCAGCGCTTCTTCGCCGAGTCCATCGCCCACTGGTACGGCGGCGGCCCGGCCCCGGACCCGGGCGGCTACGCCGAGGAGGACGACCACGTCGGCGCGCTCGCCCGGGACCGCGCGGAGCTCGTCGCCCAGCTGCACGAGGCGCGCGTCCCGGTGCGCCCGAGCGCGACGGGCACGTTCAACGCCGATCACGCGTACGGCGACGCAGGCACCGCACTGGCCTACGTCGAACGGCTGCGCGCGATCGGCGTGGACGAGGTCATCTGCCTGATCCAGATGGGCACGGTGCCGCAGGAGGCCTGCCTGGAGACGATCCGGCAGTGGGGCGAGCAGGTCATTCCGCGGGTTCGGGCGAGGGAGTTGGCGGGCGTATGAACACCACGGCCACGGTGTCTCTCCACGGCAAGGTGGTCCTGGTCACCGGCGCGGCGCGGGGCCAGGGCGCGGTCGAGGCGCGGCGGTTCACGGCGGCGGGGGCGCGGGTCGTGCTCACCGACGTGCGCGAGGAGGAGGGTGCGGCGCTGGCCGCCGAACTCGGCCCGGACCGCGCGCGGTTCGTCCCACACGACGTGACCGACGCGGACGACTGGGCGAAGGCCGCGGAGCAGGCGGTGAGCGCCTTCGGGCGGTTGGACGGGCTGGTCAACAACGCGGGCGTGTGGCGGACCTCGCCGGTCGGCGAGGAGACCCGGGCGGGCTTCGAGGCGATGCTGCGGGTCAACCTGGTCGGCCCGTTCCTGGGGATCCAGGCGGTGCTGCCCGCGCTGCGCGCGGCCGGCGGCGGCTCCGTCGTCAACATCTCCTCGATCGCCGGGCTCACCGGCATCCCGGGCCACGCCGCCTACGGCTCCAGCAAGTTCGGCCTGCGCGGGCTCACCCGCTGCGCTGCGCTGGACCTGGCCGCGGACCGGATCCGGGTCAACTCCGTGCACCCGGGCGTCATCGACACGCCCATGCTGCCCGACGCCGTCCGCGCCGCGCCCGACTGGCCGCACGTCCCGCTGGGACGGATGGGCTCGGCGGCGGAGGTCGCCGACCTGGTGGCCTTCCTGCTCTCGGACGCCGCCGCCTACGTGACCGGCGCGGAGTTCACCGTCGACGGCGGCGCGGCGGCCGGGCGAACGGCGGCCGGGCGAACGGCGGCTGGGCGAACGGCGGCTGGGCGAACGGCGGCCGGTGGAACGACGACCGAGGGGAGCTGAGGTGGCGCCGGACGACGACGCCCTCCCGCCCCCGGCACGGCGACTGTGCGACGCGATGGCGGCGGCCTTCCCCGACCCCGCCGTCGCACCGCTCGACGCGTCGGCGCTGCGCCGGGCGGCGGCGGGCGGCGTCGCGCCGCGCGGCGGCCGGGCGTCCCGTCCGCCGGATGCGGTGCGGGTGCACGAGGTCGAGGGTGGACCCGTGCCGATGCGCGCCTACGACCCGGGCGGCGGGGCCGACCGCCCGTTTCTGGTGTTCCTGCACGGCGGCGGCTGGGTCCTGAGCGGGTTGGCGACGCACGACCGGCTCTGCCACGAACTCGCCCGGCGCACGGGCGCGCTGGTGCTCGCGGTCGACCACCGCGCCGCGCCCGAGCACCGCTTCCCCGCGGCGGTCGACGACGCCGTCGCGGCGCTGACCTGGGCGCTGGCGCAGGCGGAACGCCTCGGTTGCGACCCGGGCCGGGTGCTGCTCGTCGGCGATTCGAGCGGCGGCAATCTGGCCGCCGCGACGGCGCTGGCGGTGCGCGGCAACGCGCCGGGCCCGGCGGGCGTGGTGCTGGTCTACCCCGTCCTCGACGCACTGCCCGACACCCCCGCAACCGCCGGCCCCCCC
>NZ_BBPQ01000015.1:67793-136543 GCF_000787855.1 Streptacidiphilus anmyonensis
GCGTGGTGCTGGTCTACCCCGTCCTCGACGCACTGCCCGACACCGCCGACACCGCCGGCACCCCCGACGCCGGCTCGTCGGTGACGCGGTTCGCGACGGGCTACTTCCACACCGCCGCCCACCAGCGCTGGTACTGGCAGCAGTACCTCGGTCCGGACGGCGATCCGCGCCACCCCCTCGCCTCCCCCGGCCGCGCGCCTGACCTCTCCGGCCTGCCGCCGACCCTCGTGGTGCTGGCCGACTGCGACCTCCTGCGCGACGAGGGTCTGCGCTACGCCCGCCGCCTCGGCGCGGCGGGCGTCCGCGTCCAGGTCCACCTGCATCCAGGGGTCTTCCACGGCTTCCTCGGCTGCCTCGGCGCCCTCCCCGCGGCGGATGACGCCCTCGACGCCCTCGCCCACTGGATCACCCGCACCCGTTGACGCCGCTCCCCCGCGCGCCTGCTTGGGTGCGGGGCGGCGGCAGCCTTGAATCGGCGGATGGAGTGCTTGTTCTGCGCGGTGGCGGCGGGCGAGGTCGACGTGCCCACCGTCTTCGCGGACGACGTGGCCGTCGCCTTCCTCGACCACCGGCCGCTCTTCCCCGGCCACGTCCTGGTGATCCCGCGCCGACACGTGCCGACCCTGACGGACCTGCGGACGGAGGAGGTCGGGCCCTACTTCGAGCGGGTGCGGCGGATCACCGTGGCGGTCGAGCGGGGCATGGCGGCCAAGGGCAGCTTCGTGGCGACCAACAACCGGGTCAGCCAGTCGGTGCCGCATCTGCACGTCCACGTGGTGCCGCGCAATCCGAAGGACGGCCTGCGCGGGTTCTTCTGGCCGCGCACCCGGTACGCGAGCCCGGAGGAGGCAGCCGCGACGGCGGCGCGGATCCGCGAGGCGCTCGACGAGGACTGAGCCCCACCGTCGACACCGTCGACGACGACGCACCATTGACACGCGGTCGAGCGGAGCCCAGACTACGCCCACAAACATGAGTTAGTCTCACGTTATTGGAAGTGGTGCGCATGGTGAACCGGTCCGCCGATCCGACCACCCCCCTCCCCCGGTTCCCGGCCGACTTCGTCTGGGGAGCCTCCACCGCGGCCTACCAGATCGAGGGCGCGGCGGAGGAGGACGGCAAGGGACCGTCGATCTGGGACGCCTTCGTGCGGCGGCCCGGCGCGGTCCGCGACGGCCACACCGGCGCGACCGCCTGCGACCACTACCACCGCTTCGGCGAGGACGTCGCGCTGATGCGGCGGCTCGGACTGGACGCGTACCGCTTCTCGGTCTCGTGGCCCCGCGTTCTGCCGAGCGGCACGGGGCGCGTCGAGCCGCGCGGCCTGGACTTCTACGACCGCCTCGTCGACGCCCTGCTGGACGCCGGGATCGAGCCGACGCCGACGCTGTTCCACTGGGACCTGCCGCAGGCCCTGGAGGACCAGGGCGGCTGGATGTCCCGGGACACCGCCTACCGCCTCGGCGAGTACGCGGCCGTGGTCGCCGAGCGGCTCGGCGACCGGGTCCGGCGCTGGATCACGCTCAACGAGCCCTTCGTGCACATGTCCTTCGGCTACGGCTTCGGGGTGCACGCTCCCGGACGGGCCCTGCTGCTGGGCGCCGTGCCGGTGGCGCACCACCAACTCCTCGGCCACGGGCTCGCGGTGGCGGCGATCCGGGCGGCCGCCGGACCGGACGGCACGCAGGTGCTGATCGCCAACAACTGCTCCCCCGTACGGCTCCGGCCCGACGCGGCCTCCGAGGCGGACCGGCTGGCGGCCGACGCCTACGACACGCTGCACAACCGCCTCTTCAACGACCCGCTGCTGACCGGGAGTTACCCCGACCTGTCGGTCTACGGCCTGAGCGACCCCAGCTGGGGCGGGATCGTGCGCGACGAGGACCTGAAGGTGATCGCCGCTCCGCTGGACGGGCTGGGGATCAACTACTACAACCCGTCCTGGATCACCGCCCCCGCCGATCCCGCCTCGGGCCTGCCCTTCGACCTCGTCGAACCCCAGGAGACCTACCGCCGCACCGCCTTCGACTGGCCGGTGGTCCCCGACGGGCTCACCGACCTGCTGCTGGGCCTGAAGGCCCGGTACGGCGAGGCGCTGCCGCCCGTCTGGATCACGGAGAACGGGTGCAGCGAACCCGCCGGACTGGACGACGCCGCCCGCGTCGACTACCTCGCCGGGCACGTCGACGCGGTCGCCCGGGCCCGTGCGCAAGGGGTGGACGTGCGCGGCTACTTCACCTGGTCGCTGCTCGACAACTTCGAGTGGGCGGAGGGCTACCACCAGCGGTTCGGCCTGGTGGAGGTCGACTTCGCCACCCAGGCCCGCACCCCGCGGGCGAGCTTCGAGTGGTACCGCGCCCTGATCGCCGCCCAGAAGCCGCAGAAGTCCTGAGGCCCACCCGCTCGTCCCCTCTGCTCGTCCCCTCTGCTCGACTCCCTGCACGCGTCTCTGCTCGTCCCCTCTGCTCGACCCCTCGCCGGTCCACCCGTCGCGGGATATCGTCGCCGGACCCTCGGCACTCCCCCCACCAGGCACCACCAGGCCCCCAGGTACGAAGGAGCCGCCATGCGCCAGGCCGTCCGACAGGACCAGGAGGACGCCAGAGACGGCGACGCCGTCCTCGCCGAGCCCACCGTGCCGGTCCGGCCCGGCTGGACGGCGGACCTCTCGCTGGCCACGCTCGCGGTCTTCATGGCGTTCATGACGCCGATCCAGATCCTGCTGCCGCTGCAACTGGAGCACATCGACCCGCACCACAAGAGCGCCGCCCTGTCGCTGGTCACCGGCCTCGGCGCGCTGGTCGCGGTGCTGGCCAACCCGTTGGCGGGCGCGCTGTCGGACCGGACCACGAGCCGGTTCGGCCGCCGCCGCCCCTGGATCCTCGGCGGCGCGCTGGCCGGGGCGGCCGGCCTGGCCCTCACCGCCTCCCAGCACACCGTCGCCGGGGTCGCCGTCGGCTGGTGCCTCGGCCAGGCCGGCCTCAACGCCATGCTGGCCGGGGTCACCACCCCGATCGCCGACCGGGTGCCGCTCGCGCAGCGCGCCCAGGTCTCCGGCTGGACCGGCATCATGCAGTCCTTCGGCCTGGTCCTCGGCGCACTGATCACCACCCTGCTGGTCACCGGCGTCTGGTCTGGCTACGGCACCCTGGCCGTGGTCACCGTCGTGCTCGCGCTCCCGTTCGTGCTGCGGCGCGACGAACCCGTGCTGCCGCGCGCCCTGCGACCCGCCTTCGACGCGCGGGCCTTCGCCCGCTCGTTCTGGGTCAGCCCCAAGGAGCACCCCGACTTCGGCTGGGCCTGGCTCACCCGCTTCCTGATCAACCTCGGCAACGCGCTCGGCACGCTCTACCTCTTCTACTTCCTCTCCGACGCCGTCCACTACGGCGACCCCGGCACGGGCGTGCTGATCCTCACGGTCGTCTACACGCTCTTCGCCGCGCTCACCGCGATCCCGGTCGGGGCGCTCTCGGACCGGATCGGACGCCGCAAGGGCTTCGTCGTGCTGTGCTCGCTCGTCATGGCAGCCGCGGCGCTGCTGCTGGCCCTGCTGCACACCTGGCCCGCCGCCCTCGCGGCCGCCGCCGTCCTCGGTGCCGGCTACGGCGTCTACCTCGCCGTCGACCAGGCCCTGGTCACCCAGGTGCTCCCGGAGGCGCGCGACCGCGCCAAGGACCTGGGTGTCATCAACATCGCCAACTCCGGCCCCCAGGTCCTCGCTCCGGCGATCGCCGCGCCCGTCATCGCCCACCTCGGCGGCTACACCGGCCTCTACCTCGCCACCGCCGTCGTCACCGTCCTCGGCGGCGTCCTGGTCCGGCGGGTGCGCGGCGTGGCCTAGTGCGACCCCCGTCGTGGGGTCCCTACAGTGGCCGGGATGTGGAACGACATGTTCATCGCGGGCATCTCCTACGGCGAGAAGGCCGCGCGCACGATCATCGTCTACCTGGCCCTGCTGGTCATGCTGCGGATCGTCGGCAAGCGCGGGCTCGCGCAACTGAACACCTTCGACCTCGTCGTGATGCTGCTGCTGTCCAACGTCGTCCAGAACGCCGTCATCGGCAACGACAACTCCGTCAGCGGCGGCCTGTTCGGCGCGGCCGTGCTGCTGCTGACGGACGCGGTGCTGGTGCGGCAGGGTGCGCGCTGGCCCTGGTTCTCCCGGCTGCTGGAGGGCACCCCGACGGTGCTCGCCGAGGACGGGGTGCTGAACCTGCCGGCGATGCGCCGGCAGGGGATCTCGCGCGGGGACGTGGCGCTGGCCGTGCACACCCAGGGCGGGGACGGCATCGACGAGACCGAGCTCGTGCAGTTGGAGCCGAGCGGCTCGGTCCTGGTACGGCTGCGCCTGGGCGACCAGTTCGCCGACAAGGACGACGTGGCCGCGCTGCGCGTCGTGCTGGAACGCATCGAGGCCCGGCTCCCCGGGTGACCGACCGTCCAAGTAACCAACTGTTGACTTGTGCCCGGTTCGGCGTAGGCTTGTAACTATCCAGTTAGATACAAGTGCCCCCTCCAGGACGTGAGAACCCATGACGACGACCCTCATCACCGGAGCCAACAAGGGCCTGGGCCGGGAGACCGCACGCCGCCTCCTCGCCGAGGGCCACACCGTCTACGTCGGCGCCCGCGACGCCGAGCGGGGACGCCGGACCGCCGAGGAGCTCGGCGCCCGCTTCGTGCATCTGGACGTCACCGACGCGCAGTCCGTGGCCGCGGCAGCCAAGACGATCGAGGCCGAGGGCGGGCTCGACGTGCTGGTCAACAACGCCGGCGTCGAGGGGCGCCTGCCCGACGGCGGCATCGTCGGCGCGGCGGACGAGACGGCGGAGTCGATGCGGGCGCTGTTCGAGACCAACGTCTTCGGGCTGGTCCAGGTCACCCACGCGTTCCTGCCGCTGCTGCGGCGCTCGGCCGCGCCGGTCGTGGTGAACCTCAGCAGCGGCCTGTCGCGCACCTCCGCCCTCGCGGACCCGACGCACCCGACCGCCTTCTACCCCGGCGTCGCCTACCCCGCCTCGAAGGCGGCGGTCAACATGGTCACCGTGCAGTTCGCCAAGGCGTTCCCCGAGATCCGGATCAACGCCGTCGAGCCCGGCTACACGCGCACCGACCTCAACCACAACACCGGCACCCAGACCGTCGAGGAGGGTGCGGAGATCATCGTCCGGATGGCCCTGGTCGGCCCGGACGGCCCGACGGGCACCTTCGGTGACGTCAACGGTCCGCTCTCCTGGTGAGCCGCGCATGAGCCGCAAGGGCCCGAACGCCTTCGATAGGGTGCGGGCCATGCCGTCCGACTCCCCCACGCCACCCGCCGCGAGCGCGCCCGCGGCGGCGCGCGGTACGCGCCCGCGTGACGCCGAGGCGACGAAGGCGCTGCTGCTGCGCGCGGCCACGGAGGAGTTCGCCCAGCACGGCTTCGCCGGCGCCCGCATCGACCGCATCGCGGAGCGGGCGGGCGCGAACAAGCGCCTGCTGTACGTCTACTTCGGCGACAAGCAGGCCCTCTTCGACGCGGTCGTGGCCGACCAGGCGGCCGCGGTGTTCCGCGCCGCGCCGATGGACGACGGGGACCTCGTCGCCTTCGCCGCCGCCCGCTTCGACTACGTGCTCGCCAACCCCGAGGCGGGCCGGATCGCCGCCTGGCGCGCGTTCGAGCAGCTCGACGCCGGCGACGCCGAGGTGGCCAACTTCCGCTCCCGGGTGGACACGGTCGCCGCCGCCCAGCGCGCGGGCCGCGTGCGCGGGGACCTCCCGGCGATCGACCTGTTCGCCATCGTCCTGCGGATGACCGACAGTTGGCTCTCCGCCCCGCCCGCACTGCGCGCGGTCAGCGCGACGCCGGCACTCTCCGCGGAGCGCCTGCGCGAGCACCGCTCCGCGCTGCTGGCCGCCGTGCGCGGTGTCGTGCGGCCGCAATAGGTCGCTTCGCGGATCATCCGCAAACTGACGAGCTCGTTAGGCGGCGCTCTCCACCGTCGCCGCCTCCCGCACCGCGGACCTCGCCCGGACGGGCCTCGGCGCGGAGGCCGCGCTGACGGGCGACTTCCGCCTCGCCTTCGAGGTCGGCGCGGCTCTGCTCCTGGCCGCCATCGCCGTCACCTGCGCACTTCCGCGCCGCCACCGACCCGCCACCGCGCCGACCGGGGCGGCTGAGCCCGCCCAGCCGGCCGAGCCGGCCGCGGCCGCCCCGGCTCGAACGACGGCGGGCTGACGCCGCGTCACCGCGCCTGGGCGAAGCTCCTGCGGTAGTCCGCCGGGGCGACGCCCACCGCGCGGCGGAAGTGGTGGCGCAGCATCGCCGCCGTGGCGAAGCCGCAGGCGCGGGCGACCTCCTCGATGCCCATCGGGGTCTGCTCCAGCAGCCTGCGGGCGTGCAGGATGCGCTGACCGGAGAGCCAGCGGTGCGGGGTGGTGCCGGTCTCGGCGACGAAGCGACGGGCGAAGGTGCGCTCGGACATGTGGGCCTGGCGGGCCAGGTCGGCCACGCTGTGCTCGCGGTCCAGCCGCTCGGAGAGCCAGGCGAGCAGCGGATCCAGAGAGTCCGCACAGAACTCGGGCACCGGCTGGACGATGAACTGCCGCTGCCCGCCGTCACGTTGGGGCGGCACGACCATGCGCCGCGCGATCGCCGTGGCAGCCTCCGAGCCGACCTCCCGGCGGACCAGGTGCAGCGCGGCGTCGATGCCGGCGGCGGTGCCGGCGCTGGTGATGATGTCGCCGTCGTCGACGTAGAGGACGTCCGGGTCGAGGCGGGCCAGCGGGAAGCGGGCGGCGAACTCCTCGGCGTGACGCCAGTGCGTGGTGCAGGGGCGGCCGTCGAGCAGGCCCGCCGCGCCGAGCGCGAACGCGCCGCTGCAGACGGTCAGCAGTTGGGCCCCGCGCTCGTGCGCGGCGCGCAGGGCGTCGATCAGCTCGGCCGGGTAGACACCCCGGATCTGGTAGGCGGGGACGCCGACGAGGTCCGCCTCCAGCAGCGCGTCGAAGCCGTACTCGGTGGTCATGCTCGTGCCGACGGTGGTGCGGACCGGCGTGCCGGGCCGGGGCGAGCAGACCCGGAAGTCGAAGGGAGGCACCCCGTCCTCGGTCCGGTCGATGCCGAAGACCTCGGCCAGCACGCCGAACTCGAAGGGGGCGAAATCGTCGATCAGGGCGACGGCCACGGTGCGCAGCATGCGCCCATGGTACGTCGCCCTTGGCAGGATATCGACGGGTAGGGTCTTCCCTGCCACTGGTGGCAGTATGTCGACGAGCGCAGGATTCATGCCATGGGAATTCTGACGCTCGCCCTCCTCCTCGCCCTCGTCGTCCTCGGCCTTGAGCGCAACGCGCGCCGTGCGCGCCGCCGGCCCCCCACCGCCTCCGGCACGACGCAGCCCCACGAGCGCCGCGACCGCGACGCCGAGCGCCTCCTCGACGAGCTGCGCTCGCGGGGGTAACCGGGCACGGGGAGCCGGGGGCGCGCGATCGCCGCGCGATCACGGCGCAAACTCACCCATCCGGGGAAAAAGGCTTGGACGGTGCGGACCGGCACACGGAAGACTGCTCTACCCGACATCTCCTCCGTACCCGCACGGACGCTCCGTCACCACCCCCTGGCCCGACGCAGCGTGGCTCCGCCGTGCGCACGCCCAGCACCGACGACCACTCTCCGAGGACATGGGATGCCCACACCCCCGACACCCGAGGAACGACCGCAGCGCGGCGCGGTACTCCTCGCCCTTCGTCACTACGGCCGGGAGATGGTCCGGCTCAGACGCATGACACTGCCCGCGATGCTCGCGCCCGCACTGGGCAATATCGGGATCTCCTACATCGCCCCGCTGATCGTCGCCAAGCTCGTGGCCCGGATCGCCGACGACCCCGGCAAGGACCTGACCACGGCGGCGCTGATGCCGTACGTGCTCGGGTTCGCTGGGGTGCTGCTGGTGTCCGAGGTGTTCTGGCGGATCGGCATCCACTGCCTGAACCGGGTGGACGGCCACGGCATCGAGCAGCTCTACGTCGTCGGGATGGACGAGCTGTTCGCCAAGGACGCCGCCTTCTTCCACGACAACTTCGCCGGGTCGCTGACCAAGCGGGTGCTGAGCTTCGCCTCCCGCTTCGAGGACTTCGTCGACACGCTGACCTTCAACGTGGTCGGCAGCCTGGTGCCGCTGGTCTTCGGCTCGATCGTGCTGTGGACCTACCAGCCGTGGCTGGTCGTGGTGCTGCTGGCGATGATCGCGCTCACGGCGCTGGTCGTGGCGCCGCTGATCCGGCGTCGGCAGGAGCTGGTGAACGAGCGCGAGGCGGCCATCGCCCGGGTCTCGGGGCACGTCGCCGACAGCCTGATGAACATGGACACCGTCCGCGCCTTCGCCGCCGAGGACCGCGAGGCGGCCGAGCACCGCTCGCGCGTCGCGGAGTCCAGGCGTCGCTCGCTGCGCTCCTGGGACTACGGCAACCTCCACATCGACACCCTCGTCGCGCCGATGTCGGTGCTCACCAACGCGGCGGGTCTGCTGCTCGCGGTGCTCCTGGCCGCGAAGGGCAACGGGGTGGAGGCGGTCGTGGTCGCCTTCACCTACTTCTCCAACGCCACGCGGATCATGTTCGAGTTCAACCAGATCTACCGACGCCTGGAGAGCTCGATGACGGAGGCCGCGCAGTTCACCGAGCTGCTGATGTCCCCGCCCACCGTGCTCGACGTGCCGGAGCCGGAGCCGCTGCGGCCCCGCGGCGCGGACGTCCGCTTCGACCGGGTGGTGTTCACCCACGGCGGCAAGGACACGCCGCTCTTCGACGGCCTCGACCTGGCCGTCGCGGGCGGCGAGAAGATCGGCCTGGTCGGCCGCTCGGGCGGCGGCAAGACGACGCTGACCCGGCTGCTGCTGCGGATGACGGACATCGAGGCCGGCCGCATCCTGGTCGGCGGCCAGGACATCAGCCGGCTGCGCCAGGCCGACCTGCGCAGCCTGATCTCCTACGTGCCGCAGGACCCGGCGATGTTCCACCGCACCCTGCGGGCCAACATCGCCTTCGCCCGGCCCGAGGCCACGGAGGCCGAGATCCGTCTCGCGGCCGAGGCCGCCCACGTCACCGAGTTCGCGGACGGCCTGCCGGACGGCTTCGACACCATGGTCGGCGAGCGCGGCGTCAAGCTCTCCGGCGGCCAGCGCCAGCGGGTCGCGCTCGCCCGCGCGATCCTGCGCGACGCGCCGATCCTGCTGCTCGACGAGGCGACCAGCGCGCTGGACTCGGAGAGCGAGGTGCTGGTCCAGGAGGCGCTGTGGCGTCTGATGGAGGGCCGCACGGCCCTGGTGGTCGCGCACCGGCTGAGCACCGTGGCCGGGATGGACCGCCTGGTCGTCCTGGACCGCGGCCGGATCCTGGAGCAGGGCAGCCACCAGGAGCTGCTCGCCGCGGAGGGCGCCTACGCCAAGCTGTGGCAGCACCAGTCCGGGGGCTTCCTGAAGGAGCACAGCCTGGACGACGCGGAGGAGAGCCCTCAGCTCGCCTGAGACGGGACCGGCCCCGCACCCTGACCAGGGTGCGGGGCCGGCTCGCTGCGACGATCAGACCGCCGGGGCCGGGAAGGTCGGGTACTCGACGCCCGAGACGTGCTGGACGACGCGGACGACCTGGCAGGAGTAGCCGAACTCGTTGTCGTACCACAGGTAGAGGATGGCGTTGTCGCCCTCGACCTTGGTGGCGCCGGCGTCGACGATCGACGCGTGGCGCGAGCCGACGAAGTCCATCGAGACCGCGTCGGGCGCCGTGGTGAAGTCGATCTGGCGGCGCAGCGACGAGGTCAGCGACACCTCGCGCAGGTAGTCCAGGACCTCCTCGCGGGAGGTCTCGGTGGCCAGCTGCAGGTTCAGGATGGCGATCGAGACGTCCGGGACGGGGACGCGGATCGAGCTGCCGGTGATCTTCGCCTTGAGGTCCGGCAGGGCCTTCGCGACGGCGGAGGCGGCGCCGGTCTCGGTGATGACCATGTTGAGCGGCGCGGAACGGCCACGACGCTCGGCCTTGTGGAAGTTGTCCAGCAGGTTCTGGTCGTTGGTGAACGAGTGGACGGTCTCCACGTGGCCGCGCAGCACGCCGAACTTGTCCTCCATCGCCTTCAGCGGCGGGACGATCGCGTTCGTGGTGCAGGAGGCGCAGGAGATGATCTGCTCGTCCGGCTTGATGGTGTCGTGGTTGACGCCGTGGACGATGTTCGGGACGTCGCCCTTGCCCGGCGCGGTCAGCACGACCTTGGCGATGCCGGGCCGCAGGTGCTTGGACAGCCCCTCGCGGTCGCGCCAGCGGCCGGTGTTGTCGATCAGGATGGCGTCGTCGATGCCGTACTGCGTGTAGTCGACCGAGGACGGGTCGTCCGAGTAGATGACCTTGATCTCGTTGCCGTTGGCGACGATCGTGTTGTTGGCCTCGTCGACGGTGATCGAGCCGTTGAACTGGCCGTGGATCGAGTCGCGACGCAGCAGCGAGGCGCGCTTGACGAGGTCGTCGGCCGCACCCTTGCGGACGACGATCGCGCGCAGGCGCAGGCCGTTGCCGGAGCCGGCCTTCTCCACCAGCAGGCGGGCCAGCAGGCGGCCGATCCGGCCGAAGCCGTACAGCACGACGTCGCGGGCCTCGCGACGCTCCAGCTTGTTGGCGCCGGTGGCACCGTCGACGGCCTCGGCGGTGAACGCCTCGACCGTCAGGCCGCGGTCGTCGGCCTTGTACTGCTCAGCCAGGATGCCGAGGTCGATCTGGGACGGGCCGAGGTCGAGCGTGGTGAGCGCCTGGAGGAACGGCATCGTCTCGGTGACCGAGAGCTCCTCGCCGGCGATCTGGCGCGCGAAGCGGTGGGTCTTGAGGATGCTGACCACCGACTTGTTCACCAGGGAGCGGCTGTGCAGCAGGACGTTGACGTCCTTCTCCCGGTGCAGTCGGCCGATGATCGGAATCATCGACTCCGCGATCTCCTCGCGGTTCATCCAGTCCGTGAACACGTCGTCGTTGACAGTCACAAATTCATCTTTCGCGGTATTCGAGCCGGGCGACGCCCCTCATGCTATCTTCCGCCCGCACAGCTCAGCCCCCCGGCCCGACGTGAGCTATGCCGCAGTCGGGACACGCCTCAGGGGCGCGAGGAACTGCGCGAGCAACCACCGAGATGCCGATGGCCCTGCTCGTTCGGCGACTCACCACCCAGGGTGGCTTGTCGCGCAGTTCCTCGCGCCCCTGATGCGCCTACCGGTGGGACGTGTACTGAACGACCTGCTGGTAGGTGGGTCGGTTCTGCCAGTTGCTGTTCGAGTCGGTGATCCCGCCCAGCGCGCGCTGGACGATCGAGTCGGCGCACCACTGGTCGCCGGCGGAGCAGGTGTCGTCGGCCGGGTAGACCGTGGCGGCGGACTCCGCCGCGGCCTGCTGGAGGGTGGTGAGCAGCATCTGCCGGCAGGCGGACAGGTTGCCGCCGCCGCAGTAGGGCTGGGCGAGGGCGTCGGCGGGGTGCTGACCCAGAACCGCCCGGAGGTCCAGGTTCACGTAGGACCACCAGCCGAACTGGAACGAGGACCCCTTGTGCGGGATGGACTCGTTCGCGTCGACCGGGCCGGTGCTCGGACCGGTCTGGCCGCCGGACGGGGATTCGTTGATCTGCAGGGCGCCGATCATCGCGTTGAAGAGGTCGGAGCCCATGCCGGACTGGAACTCGCCCTGCACCAGCAGCGGCCACCAGGCGTCGAAGGTCTGGATCGCGGACGCGTCGGCGTAGGTGTGGCTGCCGGCCGAGGTCTCCCTGCGCTGGGCGCCGTCGGAGAGCCAGCCCTGGAGCTGGTTGACCAGGGCGGCCTGGCCCGGGTCGCTCACCGGGGAGCTGTCGATCACGGCGAGCAGCTGGGGCAGCACGTCCTCGCCGCGCAGGTCGGTGAGGCCGGCCGACTCCATCGCCTGGACCAGCGTCGCCCGCGTCACCTTGGGCCCGGACGCGGCGGCGGCCGTGACCAGCGCCTTCACCCGGCTGTCGAGCATGTTGGCCCGGTGCACCGGGCCGTCGCCGAAGTTGGCCGAGGCGAAGCCGGGGGCCTGCTTGTTGTTCCAGGAGACGTAGTAGTCCTGGTCGACGCTCTGCGGGTGCTGGGCGGGCGGGGTGTAGTCGGCCGTCCAGGTCGTCGGGTTCCAGTTCTGCCAGGCGTACGCCGGGTCGGCCCACTCCGGCAGGTCGGCCGCCACGTCGGCGGGACGTACGGGGTTGCGGCCGGAGTTGTAGTAGGCGGTGTGCGCGTCGTCGACGTAGAACCAGTTGAAGGTCAGGTCGATGTGCTGCGCCGCCTGCTGGAAGGTCTGCGGGGAGTTCACCGCGGTCGGGTCGTTGAGCATCTGGAAGCCGATGATCGAGTCGGCCTCGTGCATGTAGGTCGACCGCAGCGAGGTGTAGGCGACGGGCACCCCGCCGACCGTGGCCCGCGCGGTGACCAGCCCGTAGGCGGTGCGGTACATGATGAGTCTGTACGAGCCCGCGGGGGTGCTGTCGGCCGTGGTCGGGCTCCAGGAGTCGTCGCGCTCCAGCGCCGTCAGCGGCGTGCAGACGCCGCTCAGCAGGTACGCCATCGAGTCCTTGGTGGCCGGGCTGCCGTCGGTGTTGCAGAGCTTGACGGCGTAGACGTCGTCGATGTCCTGGCCGGCGCTGGTGGCGCTCCAGGAGTAGTCCGGGCCGCGCCCGAGCTCGACGTAGAAGCTCAGGCCCGCGAAGGCCGCGCCGCGGGCGCTGATGCCGGGCCCCTGGATCTCCTCCAGCATCAGCAGCTGCGGCGCGAAGTAGCCGGTCTGCGGGCCGAAGACGGCGACGGGGTGGCCGTCGTCGGTGTACTTGCCGGAGACGACCAGGGCGTTGGACATGCCGTGCTTGGCGGTCAGCAGGTTGCCGGGCAGCACGCCCTTGTCGAACACGCCCACCAGCGGCCGGAGCTTGGCCGGGGCCTTCTTGGCCACGGCGGCGTCGGTGGTCCGGCTCGCGGTCCTCGCCGCCCTGGAGGCGGCGGTCGTGGCGGACGCCGTCGAGCCGGTCGGGTCGAAGATCAGCTGCTGCTGGGTGAGCGAGCCCGGGTCGGGCATCGCGAGACCCTGCGGCGAGGCCGGGTCCTGGCCGTAGGAGAAGCTCTGACCGTCGTGCACGGTGGTCACCGCGCTCTGGGCTTCGCTCTCCCGGAACGAGTTCCACACCTGGTCGCCCTGCGTGGTCCCGTACTTGGCGTCGGCGGCCTCCTTGACCAGCGCCGACTGCACCTGGTTGCCGCCGCCGCTGCCGAAGAGCGCGCCGATGACGGAGGAGAGCGCGACCAGGTCGGTCAGCTTGAACGGCTGGATCGAACCCGCGTTGGTGATCGCGTTGATCTGCCCCGTCAGGTCGTACTCCCCCGGGAACGTACGGGAGTTGTACGCCGAGGTGATGTAGGCGTTGATGCCGTCGATGTACGCCTGCGCGTCGGCGAGCGCCTGCTGCCCGCGCGGGCCCTCGTTGGCGACGGAGTCGATCTGCTCCTGGAGTTCCGCCTCGGTGTAGGGGGCAGCCTGCCAGAAGCTCTGCTCCAGCTGCCGGTTGGCGGCCGCGCCGCCCGCGAAGCTGCTCAGCTCGCCGCGTCCGACGTGCCGGAACAGGTCCATCACCCAGAGCCGGTCCTGCGCGGCGGCGTATCCGGCGCCGAACTCGGTGCCGTAGCGGGTGGTCCCGGTGATGTGCGGAGTGCCGGTCGCCTTGTCGCGCACGATGGTGACGTCGCTGCGCGGGCTGATGCTGCTCTCCACCTGGTTGGCGGGGACGCCGAAGGAGGAGTTGTCGAAGTAGGTGGAGAGCGCCGAGTCGGTCAGCCCGGTGTAGCCGTCCACCAGCGAGCTGTACGGCCCGAGTTGGTCGTCGGTGTGGGCGGGCCGGGTGCCGAAGACCTTGTTCGCGAGGATGTCGGCGAGGGTGGCGTTGCCGTTCTCCCCCGGGGGCAGGATGTCGTTGCACTGCCCCCCGCAGTAGTCCTGGACCGCCGCGGCGACGCGCGGTGGGGAGGCGGCGGCAGGCAGAGCGAGGCTGGTCACCGTGACGAGAGCGGCGGCGCCTGCCGCCGCTCTCAGCCACTGGGTGAGTCGACGCATGGGGGTACGCCTTCCTGGCAGAGGGATCGTCAGCTGACGATACGTTAGTTACCCTCGCGTTAGGAAGATGTACGAGCCATGCCATCTCTTGCTGGAACTTGCCGCAGAATCCCGACAGTTCACAGCCCGACGTCGCGGCTGCGGACGTCGGCCAGCGACTCGCGGCGGACCAGCAGCCGCGCGGTTCCGCCGGTCACGGCCACCACCGGCGGACGGCCGACGAGGTTGTACCCGGAGGCCATCGACAGGTGGTAGGCCCCCGACGCCGGGACCGCCAGCAGGTCGCCGGGCCGGATGTCGGCCGGGAGTTCCACGCCGGAGGCGAGCACGTCGCCCGCCTCGCAGTGCCGGCCCACGACCTGCACCGGGCGCAGTTCCGCGCTCGCGGCGCGGCCGACCAGGCGCGGGGCGTAGCGCACGCCGTACAGGGCCGGGCGGGGGTTGTCGCTCATGCCACCGTCGACGGCGACGAAGGTGTGGCGGCCGTTGTGCTTGACGGTGAGGACGCGGTAGAGCGCGACGCCGGCCGGGCCGGCGATGGCGCGGCCGGGCTCCAGCAGCAGCCGGGGCTCGGGGAGGTCCACCGTCGCGCAGGCGGACCGCAGTTCGGCGCGGACCCGGGCGGCCAGCGCCCGGACGTCCAGGGCCTCCTCGCCGGGCCGGTAGGCGATGGCGTGGCCGCCGCCGAGGTCCAGTTCGGGCAGGACCACGCCGTGGGCCTGCCGGGTGCCGTGCATCAGGGCGACCATGCGCCGCACGGCCTGGAGGTAGGGCTTGGCGCTGTCGATCTGCGAGCCGAGGTGGCAGTGCAGGCCCGCCAGCTCCAGCCGGGGCTGCTCCAGCACCCGGGCGATCGCCAGCTGCGCGGTGCCGTCGGTGCTGGAGAGCCCGAACTTCTGGTCCACCGTGCCGGTGCGCACCGCCGGGTGCGCGCCGGCCGCGATGCCCGGCGCGATCCGCAGCAGCACCCGCTGCCGTGCCCCGTACGGCACCAGCGCCGCGATGCGCGCGATCTCGGCCACCCCGTCGATGACGATGCGCCCCACGCCCAGGCGCAGCGCGGCCTCCAGCTCGTCCGGGCTCTTGGCGTTGCCGTGCAGCACCATGTGCTCGGCCGGGAACCCGGTGGTCACGGCCAGCTCCAGCTCGCCGCGGGAGCACACGTCCAGCCCCAGGCCCTCCTCCTCCACCCAGTGCGCCATGGCCCGGCACAGGAACGCTTTCGCCGCGTAGTGGATCTCCGCCTCCGGGAACGCCTCCCGGTAGGCGCGGCAGCGCGCCCGCACCTCGTCCTCGTCGACCAGGTAGACCGGGGTGCCGAAACGCTCGGCGGCCTCGGCGAGCGAGACGCCGCCCACCGTCAGGTCCCCGTCCGCGGCGGGCCGCGTCGACGCGGGCCACACCGGAAGCCAGGGCGCGTCCGCCTCGGGGAGGCGGGGAGGGAGCAGTGTGGTCGTCATCCGGGCCGCCCCCTCAGCGTCCGGAGCCGGCGGCGACGGGCTCGGCGGTCCTCGCGCCGGGCGAGCGCGGAGCGCCTGGGGCGCCCGCGGGCGTCGAGGTGCCCGCGACGATCGAGGTGCCCGCGAGGCCCTGAGCCGCCGCGGCGTCTGCGGCGCCGATACCGCCCGGGACGCCGGCGGCGCCTGCTGCGCCCGCGGCGGGCTCGGCGGGCTCGGCGGGCTCGGCGAGCGGGGCGTCCCCGGGGTGGCCGAGGGCCGCAGGCGCATGCGCGGCCGCCACGCCCGGGGCGTCCGGCGCGGGGTGCGCCCGCCACGGGTGCCAGCCGTCGGGGCCGTGCAGCGCGGCCGCGGGTGCGGCGGCCAGCTGCGGATCGACGGTGAGCCCGGGGACGCCGAGCGCGTCGGCCATGGCCCGCAGCGCGGGCTCGGCGATCTCCACCGCGGCCTGGTCGGGGCCGAGCACCGCGGCGAGCTGTCGCCTGCTGGTGAAGCCGACCGCCGTCCGCTCGCCCAGCGGCGTCCGGAACAGCCGCAGCACCTCCCCCGCCGGGCCCGACCGGACCGGAACCAGCAGCAGTCCGACCGGGACGCCCCTCGTGGGCTCCGGGTCCTCGCCGTCCAGGTACCGAGTCATGTCCTGCATCCTTCCGACGCGCGTGAGCGTGACCAGTCGTCAGCCACCGGTCCGCCGCCTCGAACGACGCCGCGAGGCCGGTGCGCCTTCGACGCTAAACCGGTCGTTCCCGCTGCTCACGGGCCGAAGGCCGCTCCTGACGCGTTCCTGACGCCCTCCCCCGGATTGTTGACGCGCGGGTAAGGCTCAGCGCTCCTGGAAGGCCGCGATGTGGGACGGCAGGGCGATGCCCTCGGCCAGGTCGGGGGCCGGGACGGGGGCGCCGAAGACCGGGCGGATCGGCACGTTGCCCGCCCACAGGCCCAGCTCCGCGTCCGGACCGTCCCCGTCCTCGGGCGGACCGGCGGCGATCTTGACGGACGCCTCGGCGAGGTCCAGCGCCAGCAACGCGGTGGCGGCGAGCTCCTTGCGGTTGGGCTGCCGCGCGTACTCCCACTGACCGGGGGCGCACTGCTCGGTGAGCACGCGCAGGCCCTCCAGCTTCTCCTCGTCCTCGACCAGCCGCGGGGTGCCGTAGATCATCGCGCAGCGGTAGTTGATCCCGTGCTCGAACACGGAGCGGGCCAGGCTCAGGCCGTCCACATGGGTGACGGTGACGCAGACCTCGGCCGCGGGGTCCTGTCGCAGGCTGCGGCTGGCGACGGAGCCGTGGAAGTACAGGGTGTCGGCGGTGGCGCCGTAGCAGGTGGGCACGACCATCGGGACGCCGTCGACGACCACGCCGAGGTGGCAGACGAACCCGGCCGCCAGCACCGCGTCCAGGTCCTCCTTGCGGGTGCTGCCGTTCTCCCGCATCCGCCGATGGCGCGTCCGGTCCGTGACTGCGATTTCTGACATATCGAGCCCTCTCAGGCAACCGTTTTCGTCCCGCGCTCGCGGTTGTGGCACTGAATCCGCACCACCTACCGGCAACCGTAGACGAACGCCCGAGCTCCGCGCTACGCCCGGTCGGCGGCCGGCGGGCCGAAGACGAGGTCGTCGGCCCGCTCGCCCCAGACCCGGGCGGCCTGCCGGCGCAGGGCCTCGCGGACGAAGCCCACGCGCAGCATCGACGCCTCCTCGGGGCACCTTCGAGGCCACGCTACGCGGGTTGCGCAGGACTGTCTCAGGGGCTGTCGCCGGGGCGAACGGCGGCGGGGCGAACGGCGGCGGGGCGAACGGCGGCGGTGCCGGTGCGGGTCCCGTCGGCTGCCCGCCCCTTGCCGGGCGGTCCGGCGAAGGCCTGCGCGATCCGCAGCCAGGCGGCGGCGTCGGGGCCGACCGCGAGCAGCCCCGTCTCGCGGTGGTCGCGGCGCTGGGTGACGACGAGGCAGAAGTCGAGGGCGTCCCCGCTCACCCGCTGCTGTGCGCCCTCCGGCCCGAAGGCCCACAGTTCACCCGCAGGCCCCCGCAGCTCGACGCGGAACTCGGCGGCGGGCGGGGTGAGTCCGTGCACGCCGAAGGCGAAGTCGCGGGTGCGGACGCCGAGTCGGGCGATGTGGCGCAGCCGCCCGGTGGGCTCGGGCGCGAGGCCGAGCACCGCGCGGACGTCGAGCCCGTGCGCCCACGTCTCCATCAGCCGGGCGGTGGCCATGGACGCGACGCTCATCGGCGGCCCGTACCACGGGAACCGCGCGCCCGGCTCGGCCTCGGCCAAGGCGTCGGCGAGGGCGGCGCGTCCCGCGCGCCACTCGGCGAGGAGCTGCGCGGCGGGCTTGCGGGCCTGCTCGCGCGCGCCGGCGTCGACGAAGTCCTCGCCTACCGCGAGAGCGCGTCGCAGCTCCTCGGGGAAGGCCTGCGGGGTGCGGACCGAGACCAGCGCCTTCCCGTCCGTCCAGGCCAGATGGCCGATCTGGTGCGCCACCGTCCAGCCTGCGGCGGGGGTCGGCGCGGCCCAGTCGAGATCGTCCCGGGCGGCCAGGTCGTCGAGCGCTTGCGATTCGGCGTACAGGTCCGCGAGGACCGGCGCGGCGTCCACCACGTCGTCGCCTCCCTTCGGCGTCCCCAGCGACGATGGCACCGCGCCGGGGACAAATCAACGGGGCCCCAGTGCCTCTCCCAGGGGGTCGCAGGCATCCCGGTAGGCCCTGCGCGTCGGGCGGCGGCGGACGGCCCCGATCCGTCGGTCCCTGCCGGGTGGGCTGCTACGCCTCGGCGTAGCGCTCGCGCAGCACCCGCTTGAGGATCTTGCCGGTCGGATTGCGCGGCAGCTCCTCCAGGAAGAGGACGATGCGGGGCTTCTTGTACGAGGCGATCCGCTCCCGGGTGAAGGCGATCAGCTCCGCCGGGCTCACCTCGCCCGCCTCCGGCCGCAGCACGACCGCGGCGGTGACCGCCTCGCCCCAGCGCTCGTCGGGCGTGCCGAAGACGGCCACGTCCAGGACGGCCGGATGCTCCGCGAGGGCGGCCTCCACCTCGACCGGGTAGACGTTCTCCCCACCGGTGATCACCATGTCCTTGATCCGGTCGGTGATGAACAGGTAGCCCTCCTCGTCGAGGTAGCCCGCGTCGCCGGTGCGCAGCCAGCCGTCGACGGTGAACAGGCGGGCGTTCTCCTCGGGGCGGCGCCAGTAGCCCGGCGTGAGGTAGTGGGAGCGGGTGCAGATCTCGCCGACCGCGCCGGTCGGCAGCGGCTCGCCGGTGAGCGGGTCGGCGACGCGGACCTCGACGTCCGGGCGGGTGTTCCCGGCGGAGCGCAGCAGATGGGCCCGGGGCCCGTCGGGGTCGTGGTCCTCCGGCAGCAGCCGGGTGGCGCTGCCGGCCGTCTCGGTCTGGCCGTAGATCTGCAGGAAGCCGCAGCCGAACACCTCCATGGAGCGCCGCAGCAGCACGGGCGTGATCGGCGAGGCGCCGTAGGCGATCAGCCGCAGCGCCGAGAAGTCGCGGGCGGCGATGTCCGGCAGCGAGGTGAGCATGTGCAGCACCGCCGGGACGAAGAAGGCGTGGCTGATCCGCCGCCGCTCGATCAGCTCGACGACGCGCTGCGGGACCAGGTCCGGAACGGTGACGGTGTGCGCGCCCGCCACGAGCGCCTGGACCAGCCAGCCCGCCCCGGCGATGTGGAAGAACGGCATCGCGTTCATGCTCACCGCGTGCTGGTCCCAGCCCAGTTCACGCACGATGTGCTCGCCCGCGTCGAGGTTGCCGAGCGTGATCCGGACGCCCTTCGGCTGACCGGTCGTGCCGGAGGTGTAGAGCTGGAGGCAGACGGTGTCTGCCTCGCCCGCGCCGCCGCCCCCGGGATCCCGGTCGGACGCGGCGGCCAGCAGGGCCTCGTAGCCGAGTTCGTCGGAGCCGGGCGGGCCGTCGACGACGACGGGCGCCTTGGGCAGCACGGCGCGTATCGCCCGCGCGCCGGGCAGGAACTCCTCCTGGGTGATCACGGCCGCGAACTCGGCGTCCCGCGCGACTGCCGCCAACTCGGGCTCCGCCAACCGCCAGTTGAGCGGCGTCGCGACCAGTCGGGCCTTGGCGCAGGCCAGCAGGAGCTCGGCCGTCAGCACCCCGGGCCGGGCCAGGACGCCGACGCGCGCGCCCGGCGGCAGCCCCCGGCCGAGCAGCGCCTGGGCGAGACGGTTGCTGCGCGCGTCCAGCTCCGCGTATCCGACGGTCCGTCCGTCCTCGGTGACGGCGGGCGCGTCGGGGCGTCGCGCGGCGTGGTCGCGTACGGCATCGGGCAGGTACGAACCCATGCGGGTCCCCCATCGTCGTCGGCGGAGCACAGCGTGGCAGGGGTGGACGGCGGAGCGGCGGCACTGCGGAGTAGGAGCGTCGCACGCGGCGCGGCGCGCGCGGAACCCGTCGGGCGGCCCGTTCCGCATCGGCGATGATGGACGGGCACCCGTCCAGCCTGCGAAGGAAGCCGTCCGTGGCCCAGATCGTCCTCTTCCACTCCGCCTACGGCCTGCGCCCGGCCGTCCACGCCGCTGCGGAGCGCCTGCGCGCCGCCGGGCACGTCGTCCACACCCCGGACCTCTACGACGGCCGGACCTTCGAGGACGTCGAGTCGGGCCTGGCCTACCGGGACGAGATCACCCGCGACGAGCTGCTGCGCCGCGCGGTCGCGTCGGTCGCCCCGCTGCTGGCCTCCGAGGGACCGGGCCTGGTGTACGCGGGCTTCTCCCTCGGCGGCGCCGTCGCCCAGAACCTCGCCCTCGCCGACGAGCGCGCCCGCGGCCTGCTGCTCCTGCACGGCACCTCCGACATCCCGGAGGACGCGGCCACCTCCATCCCGGTCCAGCTCCACGTGGCCGAGCCGGACGTCTACGAGACGGAGGACTGGCTCAACGCCTGGTACCTGCGGATGACCCGCGCGGGCGCGGACACCGAGATCCACCGCTACCGCGGCGCGGGCCACCTCTACACCGACCCCGACCTCCCCGACTACGACGCGGAGGCGGCGGAGCGGACCTGGGCCGTGGCCCTGGACCTTCTCGCCGAGCTGGACGAGCTCGACGAACCGGACGTGCAGGACGCGCAGGACTGAGGCCCGACCCGGCGAGGGCGGGGGCACGTCGTCGCGCGGGTGATCGTTGTGCCTACGATGCCTGGGCCGTTCCTGCTGTGAGACCCGAAAGGACCTGCTCGTGCCGTTGACACGACGCCTGACGCGGCGGTGGACCGCCGCGACCGTGGCCGCGCTGATCGTCGTGGGGGGCGGGACGGCCGTCGCCGCGGGCGGAGGCGGCTCGCCGGCCGTCCACGAGCAGGACCAGGTGTTCACGATGCCCGAGACGCCCGGGAGCAGCGGCACCGTCCGCATCGACACCGCGTACTTCACCACCGGGGACGCCACCCCGCGCCCTGCGGTGCTGCTCGCGCACGGGTTCGGCGGCAGCAAGGACGACATGGCCGGCGAGGCCCGCTACCTCGCCCAGCACGGGTACCGGGTGATGACCTGGTCCGCCCGCGGCTTCGGGAAGTCGACCGGGGCGATCGGCCTGGACGCGCCCGACCGGGAGGTCGCGGACGTGCAGCGGCTGATCGACTGGCTCGGGCGCCGCCCCGACGTGCTGCGGGACGGGCCCGACGACCCGCGCGTGGGGATCGCGGGCGGCTCCTACGGCGGGGCCATCGCGCTGCTGACAGCCGGTCACGACAAGCGGGTCGACGCCATCGCGCCGCAGATCACCTGGTGGGACCTGGGCCAGGCGCTCTTCCCGGACGGGGTCTTCAAAAAGCTCTGGTCCGGAGTCTTCTTCACCAGCGGCGGCGGCAGCGCGTGCCGGTTCACGGCGCAGCTGTGCCAGCTGTACCAGCGCGCCGCGCTGTCCGGGACCTCCGATCCCGCCGGGCTCGCGCTGCTCAGGCAGTCCAGCCCCGACTCCGTCGCGGGCAGCATCCGCGTGCCGACGCTGATCACGCAGGGGCAGAACGACTCGCTCTTCCCGCTCAGCCAGGGCGACGAGACGGCGCGGGCCATCGCGGCGAACGGCGCGCCCGTCGCCGTCGACTGGTTCTCCGGCGGCCACGACGGCGGCGACCAGGAGACCGCCCGGACGCAGGCGCGCACCCTGGCCTGGTTCGACCGGTACCTGAAACACGACCAGGCGGTGGACACCGGCCCGGCGTTCCGGGTCACCCGGACCGGCGGCGTCTCGGTCTCGGCCGGTCAGATCGTCCAGTTCGGCGCGAGCGCGGACCGCTACCCGACGCTGGCCGGGACCTCGCGCCGCACCGTGACGCTCGACGGACGCCCGCAGACGGTCGCCAACCCGGCGGGCGGGATGCCGCCCGCCGTGTCGTCGGTGCCCGGCCTCGGCGGCGCGCTGTCGCAGCTCAGCGGGCTGACCGGGGGGAGCCTGTCGCTCGGCTCCGACCTGCCCGGCCAGTACGCCGCGTTCCAGTCCGCGCCGCTGGACAGCGCGTTGCAGCTGACCGGCGCGCCCAGCATCGAGGTCACCGTCAAGACCGACGGCTCGGCTCCGGCCGTCCTCTTCGCCAAGCTCTACGACGTCTCGCCGGACGGCGGCACCGTCCTGCCCCACCAGCTGGTCACCCCGCTGCGGATCACCTCCTCCGGCCCGGTGGACGTCCAACTCCCGGCCGTCGACTACGACTTCGCCGCCGGGCACCGGCTCCGCCTGGTCCTGGCCGCGACCGACCTCGGCTACTCCTCGCCCGCGGCGCCCGCCACCTACCAGGTCTCGCTGCCCGCCGCCGACCCGCTCACCGTCCCCATGGACACGGCGCTCCGCAACGACCGGACGCCGCTGCCGGTGTGGGTGTGGCTGCTGCCGCTCGTCGCGGCGGCCGTCGCGGCCGCGCTGGTGCTGACGGGCGTCGGCGGACGCCGCCGCCGACGGGCCGGGCAGACCCCGGACCCGGAGCTCGCCGCGTCGCCGCTGGTCGTGGCCGGGCTGTCGAAGCGCTACCACGGGTCGACCGACCGCTACGCCGTGAAGGACCTGTCGTTCCGCGTCGAGCGCGGCCAGGTGCTGGGCCTGCTCGGCCCGAACGGCGCGGGCAAGACCACGACGATGCGGATGCTGATGGGCCTGATCCGCCCGGACGCGGGCAGCGTCCACCTGTTCGGGCAGCCGGTCGCGGCCGGCGCCCCCGTGCTGTCCCGGGTGGGCGCGTTCGTCGAGGGCGCGGGCTTCCTGCCCCACCTGAGCGGCCGGGCCAACCTGGATCTGTACTGGCAGGCCACCGGCCGCCCCGCCGCGGACGCCCATGTCGCGCAGGCCCTGGAGATCGCCGACCTCGGCGAGGCGCTGGACCGCCCGGTGCGGACGTACTCGCAGGGCATGCGGCAGCGCCTGGCCATCGCCCAGGCGATGCTCGGCCTGCCCGACCTGCTGATCCTGGACGAGCCGACCAACGGTCTGGACCCGCAGCAGATCCGCGAGATGCGCGCGGTGATCACCCGCTACGCGGCCGGGGGCCGCACGGTGATCGTCTCCAGCCATCTGCTCTCCGAGGTCGAACAGACCTGCACCCACCTGGTCGTGATGACCCAGGGCCGGCTGCTCGCCGCCGGACCGGTCGCCGAGATCACCGGCAACGACGACGAACTGCTGGTCGGCACGGGCGCGATGACCGCCGAGGCGCGGGACGCGGTGATCGCCGGGCTGAAGGAGCTGGGCGGCGTCGTCTCCGTCGCCGCCGCCACCGAGGAACCGGGGCTGCTGGTCCGCGTGGACGGACTCGCCGTCCCCGAGCTCCTCGCCGAGTTGCTGCGCCTCGACGTGCCGGTGGAACGGGTGGGCCCGCACCGCCGTCTCGAGGACGCCTTCCTGACCCTCACCGGAGAGCGCGCATGAGCACCGACACCGACACCGGGACCGTTCAGGCCGAAGCCGCCGTGCGGGCCGCCTCCGCCGCCGCCGGGTCCGGCGCGGCCGCGGGCTACCGTCCCTCGCGCACCCTGCCGCTGCGCGTCGAGGCGCGCCGCCAGTTGTCGCGCCGCCGCACCTCCGTCGTGTTCGGCGTGATGGTCGCGCTGCCGGTGATCGTCTGGGCGGCGCTGGCCGTCGGCGGCACGCCCTCCGGCCGGGACGGCAGCCCGTCGCTGATCCAGACGGCCACCTCCTCCGGCGTCAACTTCGCCTTCGCGGTGCTCTTCATGGCCAGCGGGTTCCTGCTCAGCGTGCCGGTGGCGCTGTTCTTCGGCGACACGATCGCCTCCGAGGCGAGCTGGTCCTCGTTGCGCTACCTGCTGGCCGCCCCCGTGCCGAGGGCGCGGCTGCTGCTCGCCAAGCTGGCGGTGGCGCTGGGCTTCAGCGCCGTCGCGGTGCTGGTGCTGCCGCTGGTCGCGCTGGGTGTCGGCACGGCCGCGTACGGCTGGGGCGACCTGCATCTGAGCCTCGCCGGCTCGCTGCCCGCGGGCACGGCGGCGGGCCGGCTGGCCCTGATCGCGGTCTACCTCTTCGTCTGCGAGCTCTCCGTCGCGGGCTTCGCCCTGTGGATGTCGACGCTGACCGACGCCCCGCTGGGCGCCGTCGGCGGCGCGGTGGGCCTGGCCATCCTGTCGGGGATCCTCGACAACATCACCGCGCTCGGCTCGCTGCGCAGCTTCCTGCCCACGCACGGCATGTACGCGTGGGTCGACGTCCTCCAGCCGAACCCGGACTGGACCGGCATGATCGAGGGCGTCTCGATCGCGGTCTCGCTGGCGCTGGTCTTCGGCGCTCTGGCGTTCCGTCACCTCCGCGCCAAGGACATCGTCTCCTGACGGGAGCCGGACGGGGAGGAGGCCGGGAAGCAGGGCCGACCGGCCACCCCACCTGTCGGCGTCATCCGGCGGACGCCGGCCCGGCGGCTAGCCCGCCGCCTTGCGGGGCTGTGCGCGCACGTGCATGCGTTCCCCCTGGGGGCCGAAGAGGCTGAGCACCTCGACGGGCGCGGCGCCCGTGCTGCCGAACCAGTGCGGGAGCCGGGTGTCGAACTCGGCGGCCTCGCCCGCCTTCAGCACCAGGTCGTGGTCGGCGAGGACCAACCGCAGTTCGCCCGCGAGGACGTAGAGCCACTCGTAGCCCTCGTGGGTGCGCGGGTCCGGCTCGGAGCGCTCGGGCGGGATGATCATCTTGAAGGCCTGGACGCCGCCCGGGTTGTGCGTCAGCGCCACGATGGTCGCGCCGAACCGCTGCACCGGCTTCAGCCGGACCCGCGGGTCGCCGACCTCCGGCGCGCCCACCAGCTCGTCCAACGGCACCTGGTGGGCGCGGGCCAGCGGCAGCAGCAGCTCCAGCGTCGGTTTCCGCTCACCCGACTCCAGCCGCGACAGCGTGCTCACGGAGATGCCGGTGGCCTCCGCGAGGCGCGCCAGCGTCGTGCCGCGCTTCCTGCGCAGCTCCCGCAGTCGCGGACCGACCAGCGCCAGAACCTCGGCGTCCTCGTTTGCCATATCGGCAAGTTTACTTTGCCGATCCGCAGGGCCGGGCGCACGGTGGACGCCACAGCCGGACGGGCGAGACCGGACGGGCGAGAGGAGAACCCGGTGGACGAGGCATACGACGTGGTCGTGGTGGGCGGCGGCGCGGCCGGACTGAGCGGGGCGGTGACGCTCGCGCGGGCGCGGCGCTCGGTGCTGGTGATCGACGCCGGGAAGCCGCGCAACGCGCCCTCCGGGCACGTCCACGGCTACCTCGGCCGCGAGGGCACCCCGCCCGCCGGGCTGCTCACCGCGGGCCGCGCCGAACTGGCCGACTACGGAGGTGAGTTCGCCGTCGGAACGGCCACTTCCGCGGCGAAGGACGGCGAGGGGTTCGTCGTCGCCGTCGAGTCGCCGGACGGACGCGTGAACGAGGTGCGGGCCCGGCGGCTGCTGGTGACGACCGGCCTGGTCGACGAACTGCCCGAGGTGCCCGGCCTGGCCGGACGCTTCGGCAGGGACGTGCTGCACTGCCCCTACTGCCACGGCTGGGAGGTGCGCGACGGCCGCGTCGGCGTCCTCGCGACCGGACCGCTCGCCTGGCACCACGCCGAGCTGTGGCGGCAGTGGAGCGAGCACGTGATCGTGCTGCGGCACGGGGCCGAGGCCCCGGACGCCGCCCAGGCCGAGCGGCTCGCCGCGCGCGGCATCCACCTCGCGGACGGCCCGGTCACGGCGGTCGAGACGGACGCGGACCGCCTGAGCGGGGTCCGGCTGGCGTCGGGTGAGTTCGTCCCGCTCGACGCACTGGTCGTGGCGACGTCCATGACGGCTCGTGCGGGACTGCTGGAGTCGCTGGGCCTGCGGCCGGTCCCGGTCGAGTTCGGCGGCGAGGTCGTCGGCAGCCGCGTGCCGGCCGATCCCACCGGGGCCACCGAGGTGCCGGGCGTCTGGGTGGCGGGCAACGTCGCCGACGTCAGCGCCCAGGTCGTCGTGTCGGCGGCGGCGGGCCTGCGGGCCGGTGCGATGATCAACGCGGACCTGGTCGCGGCGGACACCCGCGACGCGGTCGAGGCCTACCGCGAGCTCCAGCTGACCCACTTCGAGCAGGACGCCTGGGAGGAGCGCTACCGCTCCCGTCCCACCCTGTGGAGCGGCAACCCCAACCCCCAACTCGTCGCCGAGGCGGCCTCCCTCACCCCGGGCCGCGCGCTCGACGTCGGCAGCGGCGAGGGCGCGGACGCGATCTGGCTCGCCGCACGCGGCTGGCAGGTCACCGGCACGGACATCGCCACGGTCGCCCTCGACCGGGCCGCCGAGCACGCCAGGGCGGCGGGCCCGCAGATCGCGGAGCGGATCACCTGGTCCCACGCGGACCTGCGCGAGAACCCGCCGGCGGCGGGCGCGTACGAGCTGGTCACCGCGCAGTTCATGCACCTCCCGACGGAGCCGAGGCGCGCCCTGTTCGCCGCGCTCGCGGACGCCGTGGCCCCGGGCGGCACCCTGCTGATCGTCGGCCACCACCCCAGGGACAAGCGCACCGGCCCCGGACCGGGCGTGTACCTCGACATGATGTACACCCCGGAGCAGGTGGCAGCCGACCTGGACCCGGCCCGCTGGGAGGTCCGCGCCGAGACCCGCGCCCGGCAGGCGGTGAACCCGGAGGGCGGGGAGGTCACGATGCACGACGCGGTGCTCGTGGCGCGACGACGCTGACGTCGCACCCCGGCGCGGGACGGCCGACTCGGCGGAAATTGACGTGACGCGGGCCGCGGGCCCGTGTCACCCTCCGCCGGTGAAACGAGAACTGCTCTCCCTCATCGCGCACACCGACCATCCGATCGCGGCGCCGCTGACGGACGAGTCCGTCTCCTCGCTGCTGGACCGCGCCGTCTCCCGCGAGGACGCCCGCGTCCTCGACCTCGGCTGCGGCAGCGGCGAGTGGCTGCTGCGCGCGCTGGCCCGCTTCCCGCGCCTGCAGGCCGTCGGCGTGGACCTCTCGGGGCCCGCCCTCGCCGAGGCCCGCGAGCGCGCCGAGAAGCTCGGCGTGGGCGACCGGCTCACCCTGCACGAGCAGGACGCCGACGACTTCACCGACCCGGACGGCTTCGACCTGGTCCTGTGCGTCGGCGCGGCCCACGCCTTCGACGGCCTGCCCGGCACCCTCGCCGCCACGTCCCGGCACCTCGCCCCCGGTGGCCGTCTCCTCGTCGGCGACGGCTACTTCGAGCGCGAGCCCACCGAGGAGGCCAAGGAGATGCTCGGCGACTCCGGCGACCTCAAGGCGGTCATGCGCCAGGTCACGGACGCCGGCCTGGTCCCCGTGCACGCCCACCTGAGCACCCGCCACGAGCTCGACGCCTACGAGTGGGCCTGGACCGGCTCCCTGGCCGCGTGGGCCCTGGACCACCCCGAAGACCCTGACCGCGCCCAGGCCCTGGAGGTGTCGGCCGTCCACCGCGACGAGTGGCTGAACGTCTACCGCGACACCTGGGGGTTCATCACCCTCGTGCTCCGTCAACTGGGCTGAGCCGGGACGCGGGATGCGCGCGGGTGCGCCGCGCGCGGCCCCCGGTCGTCCTCGGCACAGGGGACGTCGCGCTCCGTGCCCCGCCCCTCCTCTCGCGCCGCCGACCGGCGGCGTATCGTCATCTCCCGGACAGGCAGGACGCGTTGCCCCCGATCATCCGCATGGCCGCCGTCACGCTCGACTGTCCCGATCCGCCGGCGCTCGCCGCCTTCTACCGGGAGGCGACGGGGCTCCCCCTGCATCCGTCCTCCGACGCGGAGTTCGCGGGGCTGACCACCGAGGCCGGTCTGCTCTTCGGCTTCCAGCTCGCCCCGGACCACCGCCCGCCCACCTGGCCCGATCCGGCCGTCCCGCAGCAGGCCCACCTCTGCTTCGACGTCGACGACCTCGACGCGGCGCAGAGCGCGCTCCTCGACCTCGGGGCGACCGTGCCCGCCGCGCAGCCGGACCCGGGCCGCTATCGCGTCCTGCTGGACCCCGCAGGGCACCCCTTCTGCCTTTCGCCGCGTGGCTGAGGCCAGCTGACGCACCGACAACTCGCGGACTCCTCAAGGGCTTCGGAGAACGCTCTCGGGCCTTGACATGCCCCGCGCGGCTCCTCACACTGCTCGTGCGAGAGAGCGCTCTCTCAGGCGCTCCCCCTCACTCTCGCTGCGCGTTCCACCCACCCGCACGCGCGCCTGAGGAGCCGCCGCATGCCCGGATCGCCTTCGCCAACCCTCGCCCGCGGGAGAGCGCTTCGCGCGCTTCTCGCCGTCTCCGCCCTCCTCGCCGGCCTGTTGCTGGCGCTCACCCAGGCGCCGCCCGCCCATGCGGCGGCGACGCTGCTCTCGCAGGGCAAGGCCGCCACCGCCTCGTCCGTCGAGAACGCCGCCTTCCCCGCCTCGGCGGCCGTCGACGGCGACACCGGAACCCGCTGGTCCAGTCAGTTCAGCGACCCGCAGTGGCTCCAGGTGGACCTCGGCGCGAGTGCGAGCATCAGCCAGGTCGTCCTCCAGTGGGAGACCGCCTACGCGACCGCGTACCAGATCCAGGTGTCCGACGACGCGACGAACTGGACGACGGTCTACTCCACGACCACCGGCACCGGCGGCACGCAGACCCTGAACGTCACGGGCGCCGGCCGCTACGTCCGGATGTACGGCACCGCCCGCGCCACCCAGTACGGCTACTCCCTGTGGGAGTTCCAGGTCTACGGCACGCCCACCACGAGCGGAGGCTGCGGCACCACGAACGCCGCCCTGAACCGGCCCGCCACCGCGTCCTCCACCGAGAACGCCGGGACACCCGCCTCGGCGGCCGTCGACGGCAACACCGGGACCCGCTGGTCCAGCCAGTTCAGCGACCCGCAGTGGCTCCAGGTCGACCTCGGCAGCAGCCAGAGCATCTGTCAGGTGGTGCTCCAGTGGGAGACCGCCGCCGGACGGGCCTACCAGATCCAGGTGTCCGACGACGCGACGAACTGGACCACGCTCTACTCCACCACCACCGGAGCAGGCGGCACCGAGACCCTCGACCTGTCGGGCACCGGGCGCTACGTCCGCATGTACGGCACCGCCCGCACCACCCAGTACGGCTACTCCCTTTGGGAGTTCCAGGTCTTCACCGCGAACTCCGGGAGCCCCGACCCGTTCTGGGGCGACACCAGCACCATCCCGCCCGCGCAGAACGTGCTGATGGTCAAGGTGCTGAACCGCACCAACGGCGCCTACCCGGACAGCCAGGTGTACTGGAGCTTCGACGGGCAGACGCACTCGATCGCCGACCAGCCCTACCTCGACATGCCCGCCAACTCCTCCGGGCGGATGTACTTCTACCTCGGCTCGCCGAACAGCAAGTACTTCGACTTCATCGAGTTCACCGTGGGCGCCGCCGTGTTCAACGGCAACACCACCCGCGTCGACGCCTGGGGCCTGCCGATCGCCATGCGGCTGCACGCGGCCGACGGCTACGACGTCCAGGTGGGCGACACGCAGCAGGTCTTCGACGAGAGCCGCACGCAGGTGTTCACGGACTTCCAGAACGCCGTGCCGCAGGAGTTCAAGGTGCTCGCGCAGACCCAGGCGCCGTACCGGATCATCGCGCCCGGCAGTGACCCGAGCTTCCAGACGGGCGGCGTGAACGCCGGCTACTTCACCGCGTACGCGAACTCGGTCGGCATCGACGAGACCACCTCGAACATCTTCGGCTGCGCCGGAACGCTGGCGAGCAACGCCGCCGAGTGCGCGGCCCTCAACCGCCATGTGGCGACGCTGCCGCAGGCCCAGTGGTCCGACCCGAGCCAGTACTACCAGGCGGCTCCGGCCAACTACTACGCGAAGTTCTGGCACGACCACGCGATCAACGGGCTGGCCTACGGCTTCCCGTACGACGACTACGCGGGCCAGTCCTCGTACATCTCGCACGCGAACCCGCAGTGGCTCGAAGTGGCCGTCGGCTACTGAGCTTCCCCGTCCCCCGTGAGGAGAGTCGTGAACGCACACCCAGCACGTTCACCGGGGTTCGCTCCCGTCCCCCGGCGCACCGTCAGAAGACTGTGGACGGCGGCGCTCGCCGTCCTGGCCCTGTTGACCGCCCTGGTGGTCGCCACCGCACCGGCCGCCCATGCGGCGGGGACGCTGCTGTCGCAGGGCAGGGCCGCGAGCGCCTCGTCGACCGAGAGCGCCGCCTTCCCCGCCTCGGCGGCCGTCGACGGCGACACCGGGACCCGCTGGTCCAGCCAGGCCAGTGACCCGCAGTGGCTCCAGGTGGACCTCGGCGCGAGCGCGAGCATCAGCCAGGTCGTCCTCCAGTGGGAGACCGCCTACGCGACGGCCTTCCAGATCCAGGTCTCCGAGGACGCCGCGAACTGGACGACGGTCTACTCGACGACCACCGGCACCGGCGGCACGCAGACCCTGAACGTCACCGGCACCGGCCGCTACGTCCGGATGTACGGCACCGCCCGCGCCACCCAGTACGGCTACTCCCTGTGGGAGTTCCAGGTCTACGGCACGGCGGGCACGGGCGGCGGCGCGTCCTGCGGCACCACGGACGCCGCGCTGGACCAGCCGGCCACGGCGTCGTCCACCGAGAACGCCGGGACGCCCGCCTCGGCAGCCGTCGACGGCAACACCGGGACCCGCTGGTCCAGCCAGTTCAGCGACCCGCAGTGGCTCCAGGTGGACCTGGGTTCGAGCCTGCCGGTCTGCCAGGTGGTCCTGGACTGGGAGACGGCCTACGCCTCCGCGTTCCAGATCCAGACCTCGACCGACGGCACCGACTGGACGTCGATCTACTCCACCACCACCGGCACCGGCGGCACCCAGACCCTGAACGTCACCGGCACCGGCCGCTACCTCCGCATGTACGGCACCGCCCGCGCCACCGGCTACGGCTACTCGCTCTGGGAGATGCAGGTCCTCACCGGCGGCAGCGGCGGCTCCGGCGGCGGGACGGGCGGCTGCGGCACCGCCAACGCGGCCCTCGGGCACCCCGCCACCGCGTCCTCCATCCAGGACGGCAACCCGGCGTACGACCCGTTCTACGCCACCGACGGCAGCACCCTGACCCGCTGGTCGAGCGCGTCCTCCGATCCGCAGTGGATCGAGGTCGACCTCGGCGGGAGCCTGCCGATCTGCCAGGTGGTGCTCCAGTGGGAGAACGCCTACGCCTCCGGGTTCCAGATCCAGACCTCGACCGACGGCGCCAACTGGACGTCGATCTACTCCACCACCACCGGCACGGGCGGCACCCAGACCCTGAACGTGACCGGCACCGGCCGCTATGTCCGCATGTACGCCACCGCACGCGGGACGGGCTACGGCGACTCGCTCTGGGAGTTCTCCGTCTACACGGTCGGGAACCAGACCGTCACCATCCCGCCGCCCCCGCCGCAGCCGGCACCCGGCACCTGCCCGTGGATCAACGAGCCGAACGTCGCCGTCTCCACCCGCGTCGCGCAGCTGATGGGCGCGATGACGCAGGACCAGAAGGACGCGATGCTCTACGGCGACGGCTCGAACGTCTACATCGGGCAGATCGCGGCCCAGCCCTCGCTGTGCATCCCCAGCGTCAACCTCGAGGACGGGCCCAGCGGGGTCGGCGACGGACTCGGCGGGGTCACCCAGTTCCCGGACGGCGAGGTGTCGGCCGCCACCTTCGACACCGACTACGAGCACAGCTTCGGCGTCGCGGTCGGCCAGGAGTTCGCCGGCAAGGGCGTGAACGTCTCGCTCGGCCCGACCATCAACATGGTGCGCGACCCGCGCTGGGGCCGCTCGTACGAGACCTTCGGCGAGGACCCTTACCTGACCGGCGAGATCGTCAGCGCCGACGTCCAGGGCATGCAGAGCCAGGGGGTGATGGCCGAGGTCAAGCACGCGGCCGCGTACAACATCGAGCAGCCGTCCGCGCCCGGCAACGAGATCATCGACCAGCGCACCCTCCAGGAGATCTACCTGCCGGGCTTCCAGACCGCGATCGAGAAGGGCGGCGCGGCGGCGCTCATGTGCGGGTACAGCATGGTCAACGGCGAGTACTCGTGCCAGAACCCGTCGATCGAGAACGTCCCGATGTACCAGCAGGCCGGGTTCCAGGGGTTCATCACCTCGGACTGGGGCGGTATCCACTCCACCGTGCCGTCGGCGAACGCCGGGGAGACGGTCGAGATGCCGTTCGGCGGCTTCTTCGCCTCGTCGCTCGAACAGGCCGTCGCGGCGGGCCAGGTCACCCAGGCCACCTTCGACACGATGGTCTCCCGGGTGCTGACCCAGATGTTCCGCTTCGGCATGTTCGACAAGGCGCCGAGCGGCTCCACGACCGCCATCGTCGCGACGCCCGCGCACCGCGCGGTCGCGCTGCGCGGCGACGAGGAGGGCACGGTGCTGCTCAAGAACAACGGCGTCCTGCCGCTCGACCCGAACGGCAACGAGTCCATCGCCGTCATCGGGACCGACGCGAGCTCCGGAGCGATCACCGGCGGCGCGGGCAGCGGCAGCGCCACCAGCACCGGCACCTACGACCCGCTGTACAGCATCCAGCAGCGCACGGCGGGGACGAACGTCACCGTCGCCTACGACGACGGCTCCAACCAGGCCTCGGCGGTCGCGCTGGCGCAGTCCTCGAAGGTGGCGATCGTCTTCGCGGCGGACAACTACGGCCACGAGGAGTCCGACAACACCTCACTCAACCTGCCGAACAACCAGGACGCGCTGATCTCGGCCGTCGCCGCGGCCAACCCGAACACGATCGTGGTCCTGAACGACAACTCGGCGATCCTGATGCCGTGGCTGAACCAGGTCGCGGGCGTGTTCGAAGGCTTCTACCAGGGCCAGGAGTTCGGTCAGGCCATCGCGGCGCTGCTGTTCGGCGACGTGAACCCCTCCGGGCACCTGCCGGTCACCTTCCCGACGTCGCTGTCGCAGGTTCCGGCGAACACCGCGGCCCAGTGGCCAGGAGTGGGCGGCACCGTGCAGTACTCCGAGGGGCTCGACATCGGGTACCGCTGGTACGACGCGAACAACGTCACGCCGCTGTTCCCGTTCGGCTTCGGCCTGTCCTACACGAACTTCTCGTTCACCAACCTCCAGGTGAGGGCGCTGAACAACGGCCAGGCGACGGTGACGGCCACCGTCACCAACACCGGAAGCCGCGCCGGAACCGAGGTCGCCCAGCTCTATGTCGGCGACCCGGCCTCGGCCGGCGAGCCACCCCACCAGCTCAAGGGCTTCCAGCGGATCGCCCTTGACCCCGGCGCGTCCGGCACGGTCACCTTCACCGTGACGGCCCACGACCTGGCGCACTGGGACACCACTTCGGGCAACTGGATCGCCTCGGCCGGCGCCTACCGGATCCTCGTCGGCGACAGCTCCCGCAACCTGCCGCTGACCGGCGCCCTCACCAATCCGACCGACGTCACGGCCAACGCCATGGACTGACGTCACGGCGGGTCGGGGTCGCGGGGCTCAGCCGGTCGGCCGAGCCCCGCGTCCCTGTTCGCTACGCGCTCTCGCGCACGACCAGCGTCGGTTGGAAGACCCTGGACTGCAAGGTCTGCTCCGGCGCGGCGATCTGCTCCAGCAGGAGCTCGGCCATCTGGGCCGCCATCGACTCGACCGGCTGCCGCACGGTCGTCAGGGGCGGGTCGCAGTTGGTGGCGGCGCTGCTGTCGTCGAAGCCGACGAGGGCCATGCGTTCGGGGATCGCGATCCCCGCGCGGTGCAGGACCGCGACCGCGCCCAGGGCCATCAGGTCGGAGGCGACGAAGACCGCGTCCGCGTCGGGCGCGGAGGCGAGGAGCTCGCGCATGGCGGTCGCCCCGCCCGCCTGGGTGAAGTCGCCCTCGACGCAACCCGCTTCGGTGAGGCCGTGGTGGGCGAGGCGCTCGTGGAACGCCGCGAGGCGTTCGCGGCCGGCCGGGGTGTCCAGGGGGCCGGACGCGGTCGCGATGCGGCGGCGTCCCAGCCCGACGAGGTGGTCGACGGCGAGGAAGACGCCGGCGCGCTGGTCCAGCTCCACGAAGCTGATCGGCAACGGCTCGCTCGGGCGGGCGAAGAGGACCGCCGGGACCTTGGCGTCGGCCAGGGCTGCCGGGAGCGGGTCGTCGGTGTGGGTGGAGACCAGCACGACGCCGTCGACGTGGCCCTGGCGCAGGAAGTTGACCAGCTGGCGCCGGGAGGGCTCGTCGTCGACGATCGCGAGCACCAGCTGCACACCGCGCGGGCGCACCGCCTGGGTGACGCCGCTGACGACGCGGCCGAAGAACGGGTCGGCGAAGATCTGCCCGGCGCTCATGTCGGAGACGGCGAGCGCGATCGAGCCGGTCGTGCGGGTCACCAGGGAACGGGCGGCGAGGTTGGGGGTGTATCCGGTCGCGGCGACGGCCTTCTCCACCGCCGTGCGCAGCGCCGGCGCGACGGAGGCGTTGCCGTTGACCACCCGGGAGACCGTCGCACGCGACACACCGGCGACCTTCGCGACGTCGACGAGTGTGACCACGTCCGGTGCGGGCTTCTTCGGCATGCATGAGTTATACACGCCGCCTCTGAGGGGCGGCGGCTCATTCCCGGGCGAGCGCCGGAGCGGCGCCGCCGGGAGGTCGTTCCCTCCCGACGGCGCCGCTCCCTGCGGGAGGGTCAGCCGATCGTCCACTGCTGCAGGGCGGAGCCGGTGTCCGCCTGCTGGGTGACGAGCCCGCCGTCGGCCGTCGAGGCCGTGGTCAGCAGCAGCCCGGTATGGACGTTGGTGAGGGTGTACGCGCCCGAGGCCAGGCGCGTCGCCGTCCACTGCTGGTTGCTGTTGCCGGTGCAGGCCCACTGGATGACCGCGGTGCCGGCCGCGCTGTTGCCGCCGTCGTCGTCCATGCAGAGGCCCGAGTAGGCGTTCGCGACGGTGTAGGAGCCGCCGGACTGGCGGGTGAGGACCCAGCTCTGGTTCTGCCCGCCGTTGGTGGACCAGGTGTCCAGCTGCGTGCCCTGCGCGGTCGACCAGTTGGGGTCGTCCAGGGCCTCGCTGCCGAGCGTCAGCGTGTGCGTGCCGCTGAGGTCGCCGGTGGTGCCCGTCGCGGTGAAGGCGAGGGTCTGCGCGGAGACGGGGCGGGTGTCCCCGGCCGTCCCGGCGTTGGTCCAGCCGCGCTGCGGGGCGGTCGCCACGGCGGAGCTGCCGCCGGTGAGGCTGAGCGCGAGGTCGCTGTAGCGGTTGACCAGGCGGTAGCCGCCGGTGGGCGTGGAGGACCCGCTGCCCGCCGGGGACTGCACCATGGTCTGGACGGACCACTGCTGGCCGGTCGTCGGCCCGCCGTTGCCGGGCTTGCCGAGGGCCGCGGCCGCGTCCCAGGCCCGTCCCGCGTTCTTCGTCGAGTCCACGCCGAGCAGTTGGCCGCTGGACGCGTTGGCGACGGTGTAGAAGCCGTCACCGGTCGGCGTGAAGGTCCACTGCGCCGCGCTGCCGGACGGGGCGGTGGTGGTCGTCACGGCGTTGCCGCTCTGCGTCAGGTACTGCCCGTCGCCCGCGCCCACCTGGTACGAGCCGCCGGCGCCGACCGGCGAGGAGGGCAGACCCGCGGACGAGGTGGGCGCGACGGTGAACTGGGTGTACTCGGAGTCGTTCGGGGTGCAGGAGTACTCGCAGTAGGAGCGGAAAGTGCGGCCGACGATCGCGCCCCCGGTCAGGCTGGCCGGGTCCAGGAACCAGCGGTACCAGGAGCTCTGGGCGGGACCGGCGGAGCCGATGTCGGTCCACTTCTCGGTGGCGAGGTCGTCGGTCACGTAGAAGTGCTGCGGCTGGTTGCTGCCGGCCTCGTTCTCGGGCGTGCCGATGTACTTGCCGAGGTAGGCGTCCCAGGCGATGTTCAGCACCGACAGCTGCGAGGTGACGGGAGTCGTCCCGGCGGCGATCTGGCTGCCGACGCTGCCCGCCGTGTTCGGCGAGTAGCCCTGGGCGGAGGGGATCCAGCCCGATCCGACCCCGTCGGACGGGACGACGTCGCTCTCCGCGCCGCCGACGCCGGGCTGCGACCAGGAGCCGTCGTACCACTTGCTCCACGACGCCGAGCTCATCTTCTGGGAGATCGGCGCGCGGGCGACGTGCTCCTGGAAGCCGCCCCAGCCGCCGTTCTTGTCGACGAGCCGGGACATGTAGAAGACGTAGAAGTAGCCCGAGCGGTAGTCGACGAAGAGCCGCGGATCGCCGTCGCCGTAGTAGTACGTCGAGCCCGGGAAGGCCGCCGTGTCGCCGCGCTTGGTGCTGTACGGCGAGGTGATGGCGTGGCCCTGGATGGTCCAGGTGGCGCCCTGGTTCGTCGACGAGGCGAAGTCGATCGCGTCGTAGTGCAGGCCGTCGCCGAACGGCTGCGGGGTGAACTCGTTGTGCACCAGCCCGTACCAGGTGCCCGTGTCGGGATCGACCCAGACGCCCGCCAGGTCGCAGTAGTTGCGCTCGGCGTAACCGGACCCGGCCGGTGCGTTGGTGGCGTCGACGCCGGTCGGGCTGCTGTTGCAGAAGGCGGTGGTGTCCTTGTTGGTACCGGAGTTGCTGATCGACGCCGTCGACGCGGTGTCGAAGTTCGTTCCGGTGTAGAAGTCCCAGGACCGGCCGTCGGTCGCACCGTAGAGCGAGTGCGCGGACTGGTAGTAGAACTGCCCGTTCTTGTCCAGGTACGGGAACGCGGGGGTGTCGTCCCCGTTCCCGCCGGAGACGGAGCTGCCGGCGGAGAGCGTGTAGCCGGAGGCGGGCGCGCCGGCCGCCTGGAAGTCCTGGAGGGCCTGCGAGGGGTTGCACGGCTCCAGCCCGACGGCCGCGCCGACCGCTGCCGAACTTCCCTGCACCTGGAGGCACTTGCCCGACTCGGCGCTGAGCACGGTGGTGTCGGGCTGGAAGGCGAAGTGCTGCTCGGGCGCGGCGCCCGAGCAGGCGGCGAGTTGCAGCGCCGCGCCGTTGGCACTCGAACCGCCTGCGACGGCAAGGCACGTGCCGAGGACCCCGACGGTCCCGTCGGAGTTCCAGGTGAAGCTCTGCTCGGCGGCGCCGTCACAGCCGGCGAGCTGGACCGGACTGCCGTCGGCGGTGGCGGCGTTGACGTCGTCCAGACACTGGCCGCCGACGGTGATCGTGCCGCCGGACGCCGCATGCGCGGCCGCCACGGGGAGCAGCGGCAGGCCTGCGGCGACGACCGCGAACGCGGTCGCCGCCACCAGGCGCGGTCGGAGGGATCTGCTCATCAGGGTCCTTCCACGGGGGGGAGAGGAGCGAGAGGAATAGTTCCGCTAGAATCCGAACTAATCGAGTCCGCGTCAAGACCCCCGGCAGACCTGACCCGCGATCCACACCGGATGCGGATCAGGCCCGCCGCGACGCCCGGCTCAGCCGGCGCCCTGCTCAGCTCCCGTGCTCAGCTCGGCTCCCGCGTCCTGCCCGGCTTCCGCGTCCTGCTCCGCTTCCGGGCCCCGCTCCGCTTCCGCGTCGTTTTCGGCCAGGCGCGCCCAGGCCAGTTCCAGGGCCCGGTCCAGCGCCGCCTCGGCCGGGCACGGGACGTCCGGCTGGACGCCGGTGCCCTCCCAGTTGGTGCCCGAGACGGGGTTGACCGCGCGGGCGACGGGCACGGCGACCTCCAGGTGCGGGTGGACGGTCCACCCCTCGCGCGGGTGCGCGCCGCCACCGGTGGTCTCGCCCACGACCTGGGCCCGCCCGAGCTGCTGCAGGTCGTAGGCCAGCTCCTCGCCGCCGGAGAAGGTCCGTCCGCTGGTGAGCACGTAGACCGGCTTGCTCGCGCCGAAGCGGGCGCCCGGGACGTGGGGCGGGGTCCAGGACTGCTCGGCGAGTTCGCCCTGACGGGAGAGCATGGTGTTCAGGTGGGTGCGACCGTCCAGCAGGTAGCCGCAGACGAAGGCGACGGTGTCCGGGTCCCCGCCGGTGTTGCGGCGCAGGTCCAGGACCAGGGCGCGGGCCCGGGACACCAGCGTCAGCGCCGCGGCGAGCGGCTCGGCGGCCCAGTCCAGCGGGAACATCGCCGGGGCGATCTCCAGCAGCGCGACCCCGCCGTCCAGCAGCTCCACCCGGGGCACGCCGCCCAGCGAGGCGTCGAACTCGCGGCGCATCGCGGTCAGCGCGGCGGCGCCCTGCCCGGACGGCACCGGCTCGGCGTGGTACTTGAGCCGCAGATGCAGGTCACCGTTGACGGACCGCAGGTCGGCGGTGACGGCGTCGGCCAACTCCTGTGCTGACTCGGTGGGGTAGGCCCCCTCCGCGCTCCGCCGCCGCAGCAGCGCGGCCAACTCCTGCGCTATCTCGGGAAAGACGTAGTTCTCGGCGACCAGCCGGGCGCTCGACTCGACGACGGCGACAGCGTCCAGGGCCGATGAAGACGTGGTGACGATCATGGCGCCGAGTAGATCAGGGAGCTCGCGCAAGCGTCCAGGGAGTTCCGCCGGGCGCGGCGCGCCGGAGGCGCTCCATCAGCAGGGCCGGGCGGACGGGCCGGTCAGCGCCGCCCGGCGAGGTGGGCGTGCGGGCGGGACGGCGTGCCGCCGCGCACCCGGGCGGGACGCTGCTCGAGCGCGAGCAGTCCCGCGCCGACGCAGCCCGCGTCGCGACCCAGCCCGGCGGGGAGGATCTCCGGGGTCGTCTGGAAGCCGAGGCGCTTCTCCAGCGCCGACCGCAGCGGGTCGAAGCAGGCGCGCCCGACCTGGGCCGGGCCGCCGCCCACCACGATGCGGCGCGGGTCGAAGAGCGCGACGGCGGCGGCCAGGCCGTCGGCGAGGGCCGGCACGGTACGGTCCCACAGCCACTCGGCGACGTCGTCGCCCGCCTGGGCCCGCCGCCACAGCTCCTCGGCGCCGACCTGCTCACCGGTCGCCCGGCTGTAGGCGCCGGCCAGCGCCGCGTCGGAGGCCACGGTCTCCAGGCAGCCGCGCTTGCCGCAGGCGCAGAGCCGTCCGCGGGGGCGGACCGTCAGGTGCCCGATCTCCCCCGCGGATCCGTGGCCGCCGATCAGGATGCGCCCGTCCAGCACCAGGGCCGCAGCGATGCCGGCCCCCATCTGCACGAACAGGAAGGACCGGCAGCCGCGGCCCGCGCCGAGGCGCGCCTCGGCCAGGGCGGCCGCGCGCACGTCGTGGCCCAGCACCACGGGGATGCCGAGCTCCTCGGCCGCCCACTGCCGGATCGGCACCTCGCGCCAGCCCAGGTTGGCGGCGAAGGTGCAGATCCCGGCCGCCTCGTCGATGACGCCCGGCACGGCGATGCCCGCCGCGACCGGACGGTGTTCCGCCGCCAGCTCCGCGGCGAGCTCGAGCAGGGTCTCCACGACGGCGTCGGGGCCGCGCTCGACGCCGGTGTCCGCGCTCGCCCGGTGCAGCACGGTGGCGTCGGGCGCGAGTACGGCGCCCCTGAGCCTGCCGCCGCCCGCGTCGAGCGCCAGAACGACTCCCTCGCCGGATCTCATCACGGCCCTCCTCCCCCGGTGGTGCCGGATGGTGCAACAACGCTCGAAGTTGTGTCCTTTATATGGAGGCGCTCAGGAGTGCGCAACGGGTCGTGCACCATCGACAGACGTCCGGTCCGACGCCGGACCGGCGTCGGACCGGCGTGGGACCGCCAGTCGGGCTACTGCGGCAGCGACCAGGTCTGGTTGAACTGGTTCTGGCCGCAGGGCCAGATGTCGACCTTGGTGCCGTTGGCGGAGCCGCCCCCGTAGACGTCCAGGCAGTCGCCGGAGCCCGGGTTCACCAGGTTGCCCGCCTGGTCGTAGCTCCACTGCTGCCCCGCCGAGCCGTTGCAGCCGCGCAGGTCCACGTAGGTTCCGGCGGTGGTCGCCGAGCCCGGGACGTCCAGGCACTTGCCGAGGGTGCGCACGGTGCCGTCCCCGGGCAGGGTCCACTGCTGGTTGGGGTTGCCGGTGCAGCCGTAGACGATGACCGGGTTCCCGTCGGCGGTGCCGGAGCCGGAGTCGTCGAGGCACTGGCCGGCGATGCCGCTCACCTGACCGCTCTGCACCGTCGCGCCGCAGCCCGCGCTCGGGGTGATCCGCAGCATCGCGGTCCCGTGCGCCGGGATGGAGGCGCTGATCGCCCCGCTCGTCGTGGACGTCGCGCCGGACCAGAGGTCCTTGACCCCGAAGGTGCAGCCGCTGCCGCCGGTGAAGCCGGCCGTCGCGGTCGTGGTGTTCGCGGTGACCGTCGCCCCGGAGCGGTTGAGGATCGCCACCGCGCGGTCGCCGTTCGCGAGCGGACGGGTCAGCACGTCGAGCGTCCCGTTCTGGGAGACGACATAACCGGGGTGGCCGAGGGAGTCCTGGTCGACGGCGATGACGTCGCTGTTGCCCAGGTCGGCGACGGAGGCCGCGCTGAGCTGGGTCACGTCGTCGCTGAGGATCATCGGCGCGCCCATCTCCGCCCAGAGCGAGAGCTGGCTGCGCGACTCGGCGGAGGTCAGGCCGCCGTCGCCGGCGATGACGAAGTCCGGGTCGTTCCAGTTGCCGGGGCTCTCGTAGCGGTGGATCGGGTTGTTGTAGCCGTAGTTGCCCAGCACGCTGCTCCACCGGCTGGTGTTGGGCTTGCTCGCGTCGTAGGTCGCGATGTCGGAGCCCTCACGCCAGAGCTGGCCGTACTGGCCGACCCAGCCGAGCACGGTGTTCCAGTCGGTGGTGCCCTGGAAGTAGGCGGGCGCGGACTCGGAGAAGACGATCGGACGTCCGGTCGCCTTCAGCGCCTGGCCCATCTGCTGGTACGCGCTCTGGTAGGTCTGCTCGGAGCTCTGCCCGGCCACGGAGGGGACGTTGCAGCCGTCGAGCTTCAGGTAGTCCACGCCCCAGGAGGCGAACAGGTTCGCGTCCTGCTGCCAGTGGCCCCAACTGCCCGCGTAGCCACCGCAGGTGGAGGTTCCGGCGTCCTCGTAGATGCCGAACTTGAGGCCCATGGCGTGCAGCTGCTGTCCGACGTAGGCCATGCCGTCGGGGAAGCGGCCCGGGTCGGCCTGCAGGTTCCCGTTCGCGTCGCGGGTGGTCTGCATCCAGCAGTCGTCGGTGGTGACGGTGTTGTAGCCCTTGGCGGCGAGCCCGGTGGAGACCAGCGCGCGGGCGTTGGCCAGGATCGTCGACTCGGTGTAGCCGCACTGGAAGTGGGCCCAGTCGTTCCAGCCCATCGGCGGGGTGAGGGCGAGGGCGGAGCCGGACGTCGCGGTCGGCGAGGCCGCGGCCTGCGGGGCGGCGGCCAGACCCAGCGTTAACGCGGCGGCCGCGGCGGCCACGGTGGCGACCAGGCCGCGTGCGGTCTTCGTTCCGGAGCGGGGCACGGTTGTCCCTTCGGGAGAAGTGGATGACGCCGCGTCACGCGCGTGGGGGGCGCGCATGAGGGGAGGCGCACTCGCAGGGGTGCGGCGTCGGCTCAGATGCTAGGGAAGGACTGCGCGATTGAATAGACATCGGTGCGCAGTTCTGCACGATGGTTCGGCAATTGATCAGAACTGCGCAATGCTCGTGTCAGTGGGCACCCCGGCGTCGATTCGCACCTTTCGGCACTGGACACTCTTCCTGACGGATGTGGAATATCGGCTGCGGGGGGACGGTCCCCGGCGGCTGGAGAGGCGAACTGCGGAGGGCTTGGGCTCGTGAACGACGCGATCTTGATGCGTGCCGACGGGGTGGCGCTGGATCTCGCCCACGAGGTGCGGCGGCGGGTCGGCGATCTGGTGAGCGGGACGGACGCGCTGGTCGAGGCGCTGCGGGTGCGACTGAGCCGCACCCATGGCGAGGAGGCGGAACAGACGCTGTGTCAGGTGGACGCGGAGGTCGACGGACGCCGCGTGCGCGTCCAGCGCCTCGCCGCGGACGCCCGCCTGGCCGGCGACCGGCTGGTCGAGGGCCTGCGGCAGCGGATCGCCGAGGTCTCCCTCGAATGGCGTCCCCGCCCGTGGACCGAGCGCGCCGACGCGCCCGAGGAGCTGCCGGCGGCGACGCGGGAGGAGGCCCGTCCCGCCACCGCCGGCTGGGCGGAGCGCGCGGGCCGCGCGATGATGCCGGCCATCGCCCGCATCAAGGAGCCGCTGCTCGTCTGGTGCGCCCCCGAGGTCGCCGTCCGGACGCTGGACGCGATGGACTACCAGGCCCACCTGTTCACCGACCCGTCCACCGAGCAGGACTCCGTCGTCTACCGCGCGGGCCCCACCGGCTACCGCCTCGCCTCCACCGCGCCGGAGAGCGCGCCGCGCTACAACCCCTCCCTGCTCACCCTCTGCCCGCGCCCCGCGCCGCGCCTGACGGACCACGAGGCGGTCGAGCGCTGCGAGCAGTCCGAGCTCTCCGCGCTCTTCTACGCCGACCCCGACTCCGGCCGCGGCCGCCTCCTCTACCGCCGCTTCGACGGCCGCTTCGGCCTCGTCCGAGGCGAGTGACCTCGCGGGGGCGCGGGGAACTGCGCGACAAGCCAGCCAAGGTGGCGCGTCGCCGAACGCGCGGGACCATCCGCACGGGGTGGCTGCTCGCGTCCCCCCGCCCCTGAGCGCGGCTACCGCCGCAGCGTCACGGTGAAGCACGCCCCCGTCTCCGGGCCGCGCGCGCTTGCGGCGATGCTGCCGCCGAGGCGGGTGGTGAGGCGGTGGGCGATGGCGAGGCCGAGGCCGGTGCCGGTCGGGCGGGTGCTGCGGTAGCGGTCGCGGAGGGCGCCCGGGTCGAAGGCGACGGCGAGGTCGTCCTCGGTCAGCCCCGGGCCGCCGTCGCGGACCTCGATCTGCGCCGTGCCGAGGTCCCCGGCGCGCGCCGCGAGGACCAGCGGGGCGCCGGCGGGGGTGACCCGCAGGGCGTTCTGCACCAGGCCGTCGAGGAGCTGCCGGACCCGGAACGGGTCCGTCCGCACCACCAGCGGCGCGTCCGGGCGTTCCACCCGCAGCTCGACGCCCTGGCGTTCGCACGGGCCGGACCAGAACGCCGCCGCCTCCGCGACGACCGCGCCGACCTCGGTGTCCGCGAGTTCGAGGCGGAAGTCGTCCGCCTCCAGGCGGGCCAGGTCGAGCAGGTCCGCGAGAAAACGGTCCAGGCGGCGGGTCTCCTCGGCGAGGGTGCGGCCGACCTCGGGCACCTGCTCGGGTTCGATCAGGCCGTCCGCCAGGGCCTCGGCGTAGCCCTGAACCGCCGTCAGCGGCGTGCGCAGCTCGTGGGAGACAGAGAGCAGGAACTCCCGCTGGCGGTTCTCACTGCGGGCCAGGGCCTGGTCCAGGGTGGTGAGGGCGCGGCCGATCTCCGCCGCCTCGCGCGGCCCGGCGGCGACCGGTGCGACGAGCCCGCGTTCGCCCTCGGCCAGGCGGTGCGCGACCGCCGCCGACGCGGTGAGCGGCCGGGCGATCCGTCGCGCCAGCAGTCCGCCCGCGAGCGCCGCGCCCAACAGGCCGACCAGCAGCGGCGGCAGGATGTCGCGTCGGACCTGTCCGGTCTCCGCGTCGACGGTCGCGTAGGGCTCGGTCAGCACCACCGCGCCGCCGCGCGCGGTCGGGTTCCCCACCAGCAACACATCCTGACCGGCCAGGATGCTCCGGGTCGAGACGGGCCGTCCGGCCAGCAGGGCGGCCTTGGAGGCGAGGTCGACCGCCGGCGCCGCGCCGCCCGCGACGTCGCCGCCGGGCGTGATGACGGCGAACTGCTCGCCGTTCGGCCCGGCCAGGCGCTCCGCACCGCCGAAGACGACCGGGGAGATCACGGGCAGCCGACTGAGCAGGGTCGCCTGCCGGGTGAGGGTGTCGCGTTCGCGCTGTTCGGCGGCGTGCGCGGCGGACTGCCAGGCGACGAGCCCGGTCAGCAGTGCGGCGACGGCCGCGACGACCGTGCTGAGCAGCACGAGATTGCCCGCCAGCGTCCTGCGTCTCCTCGGCCGGCGCTCCGCGCTCACGAAGGGCTGCCCTTCGTGCCGGCCGCGCCGGGGTCGGCGGCGCTGTAGCCCACGCCGCGCACGGTCCGCAGCGGGCTCGCGTCGCCGAGCTTGGCCCGCAGTTGGGAGACGAAGACGTCGACCATGCGGGTGTCCCGGTACCCGGGGTACCCCCAGACCTGGGCGAGCAGCTGGTCGCGGGTGAAGACCCGGCCGGGGTGCCGGACCAGGTGGGCGAGCAGCCCGAACTCCGTGGCCGTCAGCTCCACCGGCTCGTCGTCGCGGAGCACGCGGTGCGCGGCGAGGTCGAGACTCAGCCGGCCGAGGCGGACCACCGTGTCCGCGCCCAGGCCCGGACCCCGGCGCAGCACGGTCTTCACGCGGGCGACGAGCTCGCGCGGGGAGAAGGGTTTGACGAGGTAGTCGTCCGCGCCGAGTTCGAGGCCCAGGATCCGGTCGGTCTCCTCGCCGCGCGCGGTGACCAGCAGGATCGGGGTCCAGTCGCCGGCGTCGCGCAGCGTGCGGCAGAAGGTGATGCCGTCCACACCCGGCAGGCCGATGTCGAGGACGATGGCGACGGGACTCATCCGGCGTGCGGCGGCCAGCCCGGCCGCGCCGTCGGACTCGACGTGCACGCCGAAGCCCTCGCGCGCGAGGTAGAGCCGCTGGATGTCGGCGATGTGCCGCTCGTCCTCCACGACCAGCACCAGGCCGTTGGAGGGGGAGCCGCCGGGAGCAGGGGGCGGGAGGTTCATACCGGGGGCCTCTCGGGATCGCGGACAGGCCGATGCTAACCGGGCGACCCGGACCCGCCCGGCCCGCGCACCCCGTCCGCGCCCGCCCGTACACTCCCCGAACATTCCGCCAACACGGCGCTCACCGCGCCACGCCACAGTGAGGCCCATGATCACCGAAGCGGGCGCCGAGCCCGGACTGCTGCACCGGACCGGGCGCTGGTGCGCCCGCCACGCCTGGCGGGTCGCCGCCGCCTGGCTGGTCCTCCTCGTCGCGCTGGCGGGCGCGAACCACCGGTGGGGCGGCACCTACGCGGACAGCTTCTCGCTGCCGGGAACGGCCGCGCAGACCGGCACCGACCTGTTGAAGGCCCACGGCGACGACAGCTCGTCGGGCGTCTCCGCCCCCCTCGTGCTGGACGCCGGCCACGGCACGCTCGACGCCCACCGGGCCGCGATCGAGAGCGCCGTCGGCGGCCTGCGCCGCCTGCCTGACGTGCTGTCCGTGGCCGACCCGCTGAGCGCGCCCGGCGCCGTCGCCCCGGGCGGCGCGATCGGGACCGTGACCGTGCGCTTCTCCGGCAACCCGGCCGGCTTCGACCGCTCCTACCTGAACGGCGTCGACGCGGCGGTGCGGCCGCTGCGTGCGGACGGGGTCACCGTCGAGTACGGCGATCCGCTCGGCCAGCTGGCCGAGCCCAAGTCGGCCGACGCCGTCTCGGAGGCGATCGGCCTGGGCGTGGCGCTGCTGGTGCTCCTGGTCGGCTTCGGCAGCGTCGCCGCGACCGGGCTGCCGCTGCTCACCGCCGTCCTGGGGCTCGGCGTGGGCCTCAGCGGGCTCGGCCTGATCGCCGCGCACACGAACTTCGCGCAGGCGGCCCCGACGCTCGCGGCGATGATGGGGCTCGGCGTCGGCATCGACTACGCGCTCTTCCTGGCCACCCGGTTCCGGGCGCTGCTGACGGCCGAGGAGGAGCTCGACCCGGCCGAGGCGGTGGGGCGGACCGTCGCCACCAGCGGGCGCGCGGTCCTGGTCGCGGCCGCGACGGTGGCGATGGCGCTGGCCGGCCTGTACGCCTCGGGGATCGGTTTCATCGGCGCGCTCGGCGCGGCCGCCGGGATCACGGTGGTGGTCGCGGCCGGTGCGTCGCTGACACTGACCCCGGCGCTGCTGGGCCTGCTGGGCCGCCGGATCGACCGGCTCCACGTGCGCACGCCCGTCGCGGAGCCGACCGGGGACGGCGACGTGTGGCACCGGTGGGCCGCGCGGGTCGGGCGACAGCCGTGGATCTTCCTGACGGGGGGCGTGGCGCTGCTGGCCGTGCTCGCCGCGCCCGTCGCGTCGATGCACCTCGGCCACGTCGACGCGGGCGCCCAGCCCACCTCGCGGACCGACCGGCGCGCCTACGACCTGATCGCGCAGGGCTTCGGCGTGGGGGCCAACGGCCCGCTGACCGTCGTGGTGCAGCTGGACGGCGACCAGGTCGCCGACGCGTCCGCGCGCCGGCAGCTCGCCACCACGCTCCAAGCCGACCTGGAGGCCGTCCACGGTGTCGCGTCGGTGACGCCTCCGGCGGCGAGCCCCGACCACGTCCTGCTGATCAGCACGGTCACCCCGACGACCGGCCCCCAGGACCGGGCCACCACCGACCTCTTCCACACGCTCCAGAACACCGCCCTCCCCCACGCGTTGAAGGACAGCGGCGCGACCGGCTACGTGACGGGCGTGACCGCGTCCGGGCTGACCTTCACCGACCAGCTGGTCGCCAAGCTGCCGCTGATCATCGGCGTGGTGGTCGCGGCGGCCTTCCTGCTGCTGCTCAGCGTCTTCCGCAGTCTGCTGGTCGCGGTCAAGGCGGCGCTGCTGAACCTGCTCTCCATCGGCGCGGCGTACGGGGTGGTCGTCGCGGTGTTCCAGTGGGGCTGGGGCAGCTCGCTGTTCGGGGTGACGGAGAAGGTCCCGGTCGAGTCCTACGTGCCGATGATGATGTTCGCCATCGTCTTCGGCCTCTCCATGGACTACGAGGTCTTCCTGCTCTCGCGGATCCGCGAGACCTGGCTGCGCCACGGCGACAACCGCCGCGCGGTCGCCACCGGCCTCGCCGCGACGGCGCGCGTGATCACCTGCGCGGCGCTCATCATGACCAGCGTCTTCCTCGCCTTCCTGCTCTCCGTCAACGTCGTGGTCAAGATGCTGGCGCTGGGCCTCGGCGTCAGCGTGGTCATCGACGCCACCGTGGTCCGGCTGGTGCTCGTCCCGGCGACGATGTACCTGTTCGGGCGCGCCAACTGGTGGCTGCCGGGGTGGCTGGACCGGTTGCTGCCGCACCTCGACCCGGAGGGGGACGGCCAGTGAAAGCCCGACCCGCCCTCCTCCTGCGCCGCCGACGGGTCGTCGCCGTCGTCGCCGTCCTCGCCGTGACCGGGTTGACGACCGCCGGGACGGGCGAGTGGGCGGCGGGGCGCCTGATCCGGGACCGGATCGCCGCGGCCGCGCCGGGCCTGGGCGCCGATCTGACCGTCAGCGCCGGGGGCTCGGCCCTGTGGGACCTGGCCCGACAGCACATCTCGCGGCTCGACCTGTCCAGTGACGACGCCACGTTGGGACGCCTCGGACCGGTGGACGTCCAGGTCCGCCTGGACGACGTCCGGTTCGGCGGCCCGGCGACGACCGTCGGCGGCGCGACCGCGGAGGTGACCGTCCCGCTGTCGGCGGTCGCGGACGCCGTGCAGTCCGCCGCGCCCTCGGTCGCGGTCGACGGGGCGACCGCCGATCCGCAGGCCGGCACCGTCACCGTCGCCCTGGGGTTCGGCGGCGCGGCCCAGCTGACGCTGCGTCCGAGCGTGGCCGACGGGCGGGTCCAGGTCGCGGCGGTGTCGGCGCAGGTACTCGGCCAGGCCCTGGCCCCCGAGCGCCTCGCGGCCTTGACCAAGGGCATGGACCAAGGAGCGCAGCACGCCTACCCGTTGGGTCTGCGCGCCACCTCGGTGCACGTCGACGCCGACGGCCTGCGGATCGAACTGACGGCAGGACCTGGCGCGTTGAAGCGAGCCTGAACCGCGCGGGTCAGTAGCCGGCCGGCCGCACCAGGCCCGTCTCGTAGGCGAAGACGGCGGCCTGGGTGCGGTCGCGCAGGCCGAGCTTGACCAGGATGCGGCTGACGTGGGTCTTCACCGTCTGCTCCGCGACGACGAGCTTCGCGGCGATCTCGGCGTTGGAGAGCCCGTGCGCGATCAGCGACAGGACCTCGGTCTCCCGCTCGGTCAGGTCGCCCACGCGCTCCTTCAGCGGCGTGCGCGGGGCGCCCGGGAGGCGGGTGAACTCGGCGATCAGCCGCTTGGTCACCGTCGGCGCGAGCAGCGCCTCGCCCGCCGCCACCACCCGGACCGCCTGGGCGAGTTCGGCCGCCGAGGCGTCCTTGAGCAGGAACCCGCTGGCGCCCGCCCGCAGCGCCTCGTAGACGTACTCGTCGAGGTCGAAGGTGGTCAGCACCAGCACCTTGACGGCGCTGTCCGCAGGGCCGGTGATGCGGCGGGTCGCCTCGATGCCGCCGAGGCGCGGCATCCGGACGTCCATCAGCACCACGTCCGGCCGCAGTTCGGCGGCCTTCTCCAACGCGTCGAGCCCGTCGACCGCCTGGCCGACGACCTCGATGTCCGGCTCCAGGTTGAGCAGCACCGTGAAGCCCTGACGGACCATCATCTGGTCGTCGGCGATCATCACCTTGATGGTCATGCGCGGTCCTCCACGGCGGGGACGTCGGCGGGCACGTCGGTGGGCAGGAAGGCGAGCACCTCGAAGCCGCCGTCCGGGGTCGGTCCGGCGGCCAGTTCGCCGCCGAGCATCGCGGTGCGCTCCCGCATACCGAGCAGCCCGTGCCCGGCCCCGGGTGACGGCGCGGGCGGGCGCGCGGGGGCGGAGTTGGTGACGCGCACGCCGAGCCCCGTGGCCCGGTAGTCCAGTTGCACGTGCACGGCCGCGCCGGGCGCGTGGCGCATGGCGTTGCTCAGCGCCTCCTGCACGACGCGGTAGCCGGAGAGCTCCACGCCCGGCGGCAGCGGCCGCGGCTCACCCGCCATGACCAGCTCCACCGTCAGGCCGGCCGCGCGCACGTTCTCCAGCAGCTCGCCGAGGCGGTCCAGGGTGGGCTGCGGCGCGTCCGAGGTCCCGTCCGCGGCGGGCTCCTCCGAGCGCAGCACGCCGAGCACCCGGCGCAGTTCGGTGAGCGCCTCGACCGCGTTGGCGCGGATCCCGGCGAGGTTCTCGACCAGCTCCTCCGGCGGGTTCTCCACCAGGTGCGGCGCGACCTGCGCCTGGATGGAGATCACCGACATGTGGTGCGCGACCACGTCGTGCAGCTCGCGGGCGATCCGGTTGCGCTCCTCCAGCAGGGTGCGGCGGGCCCGCTCCTCCGCCGTCAACTCCTCCTGCTCCACCAGCTTCGACCGCGCCTCGCGCCCGGCCCGCACGGAGACGCCGAGCAGCGTCACGGTGGCGAAGAGGATCACCGCGAAGCCGATCGGGGAGACCTGCTGCTGCGGCTTGTACAGCTCCGCCAGGAACGCGGCGAAGACGCTCAGCCCGAACGCCTCGATCGCGACCCGCCCGCGCACCTGGAGCGCGAGCAGGAAGAGCACGGCCGCCTGGATGGCGACGGTGATCGGCGTCCACCCGGCCTGCACGTTCCGCGCCTGGTCGGTCAGCGCGAACACGATCCCGTGGCCCGGCGCGAACGCCGTCCCGGCCCAGGCGGCGAACAGCATCGTGAGCGTGGACGCCCACCAGGCCCGGATCGGGCGCCACAGCACGCCGACGAGCGCGACGGACTGGACGCCCGCGAAGAGGATGCCGAAGGGCACGCCCAGCGCGTAGGAGAAGGCGTACTGGTTGAGGTCGAACCCGAACAGCAGCAGCGAGACCAGGGACAGCGGCACGACGATCCAGCGCGACACCCGCCGCGCCCGGCGGGGCTCCCGAAACGCCGCCATGACGAGGTCCTCCCGCAGGGCGCGCACGAGCGCGCGCAGTGCTGCGCCCGGACGCATCACGCTCAGACCCCCGTCGTCGCTCATCGGGACCACCCTATGGCCAGTCGCACTATGGAGGGGCGCGAGGAACGGCGCGGGAAACCTGCGGGTAGTGCAACTACCGCACCGGCTGGAGGCGTTCTGCGCCCGGGGAGGAGGCGACGCGGAGGGTGGGGCCGTGGGAGCGGCGGCGGCCCTGCTCGTGGTGGCGGAAGGCCAGCCAGCAGAGAGTGAGGGCCGTGGCGAAGACCGGCAGCCAGGCGAGGCGGGCGAGGATCCAGGAGGCCGTGTCCGGCGTGGTGTGGAGGCCGAGCAGCGGGTGGCCGGCCAGCAGGCCGAGCGCGGTGACCGCGATCATCGAGGTCTGGTGCCACAGGAAGATCGTCATGGCGGACAGGTTGACCAGTGCCACCGCCGCCCACGCGGCCGGGCGGGCCAGAACCCGGCGCAGCTGACCCAGCAGGAGCAGGGCGAGGCCGCACTGGGCGAGGCCGAAGGTGACCGCGGCGAGGGTCGGCGGGTTGAGGTTGGAGATCCTGCCGCCGGGGACGCCGACCATCGAGGCGGGGTAGCCGGCCTGGGTGATCAGCAGCGCGGTCGCGACCACGCCGCCGACCAGCAGGACCCAGCCGGTCATCCTGCCGCGCAGGCCCTCGCGGGCCCACATCGCGCCGAGGCAGTAGGGGACCAGCCAGCCCGCCGGCAGGTTGAGCCAGCCGAGCCAGGAGGGGCCGCCGAAGGCGAAGCGGATCAGGTCGACGTGCAGCACGACGGCGAGCGGCCACAGCGGGTGCAACCGGGAGACCAGCGGGGTGGCGGCCGTCAGCGCGGCGAAGACCAGCAGAAACCACATCGGCGACAGGACCAGCTTGACCAGCGCTTCGACGGTCCCGAAGTCGACGCCCGCGAGCAACAGTGCCGACGCGGTGACGGTCCACACCGCGAGCACGGCGACGACGGGCCGGAACAGCCGCATCAGACGGGCGCTCAGCCACGCGGGATAGCTCGTGCCGCGCGCCTTCGCGGAGGCGTAGCTCCTGGTCGCCACCTGGCCGCCGACGAGGAAGAAGACGGCGAGGGTCTGGAAGACCCAGGAGACCGGCGTGAACGCCGGCATGTGCTGGAGCGGGCTGACCACGTGGATGCTGCCGCTGTCGACGACGATGGCGGTCACGAGCCAGTGGCCGAGCACCACGCCGAGGATGGCGAAGGCGCGCAGGGCGTCGATCGCGCGGTCGCGTTCCGGTGGTGTCGCGGCGTCGATGCGCGCCGCGAGCCGGCGCAGGGAGGTGGTGGGACGCACGGGGTTCTCCTTGGAGGCGGCATATCGGTGGGGAGGTCGCAGCGGTGGAGGTCGCAGCGGTGGAGCTCGCAGCGGTGGGAGGTCGCGTCAGTGGGAGGTCCCGCGGTCGGCGACGCCGGAGACGATCGCGGCGATGCTGCGCAGCGGCACCGAGCCGGGCTTCAGGTAGTCGCTGTGGCCGCCGGCGCCGGCGGCGAAGAGGTGCGCGCCGAAGCCCGGCGTGACCGGGTCGGTGCCGAGGCCGAGCGTGGTGAACAGCACGGGCACGCGGACGTGCGGGACGTTTGCGACCCAGTCGCCGCTCGCGCGTCCGGCCCAGACGGCGGCCTTGGTGTGCAGGCCGGAGACGGTCGGGATGTCGCTGCCGACGCCGGGGCTCCCGAACAGCACGATGTCGGCGACGTCGAGGCCGCTCGCCGCGCGGGCGCAGACCGTGGAGCCGTAGGAGTGGCAGACCACCGAGGTCCGTGCCTCGGGCCGGAACGCCTCCAACCGGCGGACGAAGTCCTGCAGTCGGGGTGCGGCCTGGTCGGCGCGGCCGTCCGTCAGCACGGCGGGGCCGACGGTGTCGGGCGTGGCGTAGCCGAGCCAGGCGACGACGGCCGCGTGGGCCGCGTCGCCGCCGAGCTGCTGCTCCAGCGCCTGCGCGCCGGCAGCGAAGCGGTCGTAGGTGCCGAGGTTCGTGTCCGAGCCGGGGACGAAGACGGCGACGGTGCGGGCGGTGGCGAGGTCGCCGAAGACCTCGGCGGTGCGGCCGCCGTCGCGTCCGTCGAAGGAGAGGAACTGCCGGTCCGGCCGGGCCAGTTCGGCGAGCTCCGTGGCGCGCTGCCGGTCCCCGTACCGCGTGGCCAGGCGCTCGGCGGCCACGATGTCGGCGCGGTTCGCGGTGTATCGATGCGTCAGTTCGGCGGCTCCGCCGCCCGCCGTGAGCGGTCCGAGGGCGGCGGGCGCGGGGGCCGGCACGGCCGTCGGCCGGGCCGCGCCGGCCAGCGGCACGGCGACGGAGGCGGCGACGAGGGCCGCGAGCAGCCCTCGACGGAGCCGCCGGACGACGTTCGGACGGGATGCCATGACCCAACTCCCCTTCGGTACCGGGTCGGTGCGGCACCGGATCGGTGCGGCGTTCGGTACCGAAGCTAGGAACCGGGGCCCGTGGTCGGCGTCCCGCCGGGGGACGCACCTGCGGCGTAGCTCCCTGGTACTACGGGGTTGCCGGGTGGGACCCTTCCGGGACGAGCGGTCCCGCAGCACTTGCGCAAGATCGCGAATCTTCTTGCAGGCACTCCCCTGGGCTGTTTGACTCTCCCTCACCCGCGCCGCGCGGGCACGAAACCGCAGTTGAAGGAGGGTGCGATGAGCCCGGAGATCGACGTGCTGGTGCTGGGCGGAGCCGGGGTGGACACGGTCGTCCACGTCCCTGAGCTACCCCTGCCCTTCGCCGACAGCTACATGATCCGACCCGGGATACAGACCAGGGCCGGACAGACCGGCGACTTCCTCGCCCTCGGACTGCATGCCCTGGGACTACGCGTGCACCACCTCGACCTGCTGGGGGACGACGTCGAGGGCGGTCTGGTCCGCGCCCTGCACGCGGAGCACGGGATCCCGCTCACCGCGATCCCCCAACCCGCGGGCACCAAGCGGGCGGTGAACCTGGTCGACCCGCTGGGCCGACGCCTCTCGCTCTACGACGACACGCGCTCCGCACCCGACGACCGCCTGCCGGAGCCCCTCGTGCGCGAGCTGGCCGCCGTGAGCCGTCACGCGCACGTCTCGATCACGCACCCCTGCGCGTCCGCGCTGCCGGCGCTGCGGGAGTCCGGGGTCACCCTCTCGACGGACCTGCACGACTGGGACGGGGTCAACCCGTACCACGAGCCCTTCGCCCACGCGGGGGACGTCGTCTTCCTCTCCGCCGCCCGGTTGGCGGACCCGGAGGCCGTGCTGCGCCGCATCGCGGAGCGGGGCCGCGCCTCCGTCGTCGTCGCCACCGCCGGCGCGGACGGCGCCCACCTGCTCGCGGACGACGTCCTCCACCACGTCCCGGCGGCCGCCCCGCCGGCCCCGGTCGTCGACTCCAACGGGGCGGGCGACGCCTTCGCCGCGGGCTTCCTGCACGCCTGGCTCGCGGGGGAGTCACCGCTGCGCGCCGCCCACCACGGCGCCGTCGCGGGCGCGCACGCCTGTACCGTCCCGTCGACGACCCACGCCCCCATTACCCGCGGGCAACTGCTGCAGCGGGTCGGGTAGGCGCAACAGGGCACAGAACAAGAGGGCACAGAAAAGGGAGTGAAGCCGCAAGGCCCACTCCCGCCACTAACAACCTATAGCGCATGGGGGGCCTTGCGGCAAGGCCCTGGTGGTGCCGCACAATCGACGGCCCAGGCCAGAAAACCTGCCGAAACGGGAGACATGGAACCCCTCAGCACCAGCGCTTTCGCCCTCTCCGACCGCCTCTCCCCCAAGGCCGACCCGAACCTGATCGGCGCCGACGAGAAGCACTTCGCCGCCGTCGCGGAGAGCCTCGAGCTGGCGGTCGCCGACGTGTCCGACCGTCTCGACGCCGCGCTGAAGGCCCCGGGCGGAGCGGGGCGGGCGGCCATGGACCGGGACGCGGAGGTCCACCGGCTGACGGGCCGCCTGCGCGCGCTGCGCCGCTTCGGGCTCGACCTGTGCCTCGGACACATCGTCAGCGCGAAGGACGCCGAGCCCGTCTACATCGGACGGCTCGGTCTGACCGACGGCGACGGCCGTCGCCTGCTGCTCGACTGGCGCTCCCCCGCCGCCGAGCCCTTCTTCGCCGCGACCCACGGCAACCCGATGGGCCTGGCCAGCCGCCGCCGCTACCGCTGGACCCGGGGGCGGATCACCGACTACTGGGACGAGGTGTTCACCGCCGAAGGCCTGGAGGGGCGCGCCGCGCTCGACGACCAGTCCGCCTTCATCGCCAGCCTCGGCGGCACCCGCTCGCCGAGGATGCGCGACGTGCTCGCCACCATCCAGGCCGACCAGGACGCGATCATCCGGGCGGGCTCGCGCGGCGCGCTGGTCGTCGACGGCGGGCCGGGCACCGGCAAGACCGTCGTCGCCCTGCACCGCTCCGCCTACCTGCTCTACTCCGACCCGCGCCTGGGGCACCGTCGCGGCGGCGTGCTGTTCGTCGGTCCGCACCAGCCCTACCTCGCCTACGTCTCCGACGTGCTGCCGAGCCTCGGCGAGGAGGGCGTGCAGACCTGCACCGTGCGCGACCTGGTCGCCGAGGGCGCCGCCGCCCGGCCCGAGGCCGACCCCGAGGTCGCCCGGCTCAAGTCCACCGTCGGGATGGTGAAGGCGGTCGACAGGGCCGTCGGCATCTACGAGGAGCCGCCGACCAAGGGCATGACCGTCTCCACCGACTGGGCCGACGTCCGGCTGACCGCCGACGACTGGGCGGACGCCTTCGCCGCGCCGGGCCCCGGCACGCCGCACAACGAGGCGCGCGAGCAGATCTGGGAGGAGCTGGTCGCGATCCTCATGGACCGGCTCGGCCTGGACGAGGACGGCGACATCACCCCCGAGCTGTTCCGCCGCTCGCTGCAACTGGACGAGGAGCTGGTCACCGCTCTCAACCGCGCCTGGCCGCTGCTGGAGCCGACCGACCTGGTGGGCGACCTGTGGACGGTGCCCGCCTACCTGCGGCACTGCGCGCCCTGGCTCGGCCGCGACGAGATCCGGCTGCTCCAGCGCGCGGACGCCCAGGCCTGGACCGTGTCCGACCTGCCGCTGCTGGACGCCGCCCGGCAGCGGCTCGGCGACCCCGAGGCGGAACGGCGCAAGCGCCGGCACGACGCGGCCGTCGCGGCCGAGCGCGCCCGGATGTCCGACGTCATCAAGGACGTGCTCGCGGCCGACGACGACGGCGAGGGCGCGGTGACCATGCTGCACGGCCGCGACCTTCAGGACAGCCTGGTCGACGGGAGCGCCCTGCCCGCCGCCGACCCGGACCGGCTGGCGGGCCCGTTCGCCCACATCGTCGTCGACGAGGCCCAGGAGCTGACCGACGCCGAGTGGCAGATGCTGCTCCAGCGCTGCCCGTCCCGGAGTCTCACCGTCGTCGGGGACCGCGCCCAGGCGCGGCACGGGTTCACCGAGTCGTGGCGGGAGCGGCTCGAACGGATCGGCCTGGACCGGATCGAGGTCGCCTCACTGAGCGTCAACTACCGTACGCCGGAGGAGGTCATGGCCGAGGCGGAGCCGGTGGTCCGGGCCGCGCTGCCGGACGCGAACGTGCCCGTGTCGATCCGCAGCAGCGGCCTCCCGGTGGTGCACGGGTCCGTCTCCGAGCGGGACGCGGTCCTCGACGCCTGGCTCGCGGCGCACGACGAGGGCGTCGCCTGCGTGATCGGCGACCCGGGGTTCCAGGAGACCGACCGGGTGCGGTCGCTCACCCCCGAACTGTCCAAGGGACTCGAGTTCGACCTGGTCGTCCTCGTCGATCCGGACGCGTTCGGCGAGGGCGTCGAGGGGGCCGTCGACCGCTACGTCGCCATGACCCGGGCGACCCGGCAGCTGGTGGTCCTGACCAGCGCCTGAGCCCGCCCGGCAGGGCGCGCCGTCCAGGGGCGGACGGCGCGCCCTGTGCCGCAGGTCACGCCTGACCTGCGCATTTAGTCCGTTTTGTTCCCCAAACTGTGCTCTCGGCCACTTTCAGGGTCCATTTCCTTGCCCGTCCGTTCCGCGCCGTGTTTCCGTGTTTGAGGTCGAACCACGGCGAGCCACTCGCCAGGGACGACGCCCGCGGCCCCCCGGCCGCGGACCGGGGCCGGACGCCCCGACGGCGGGAAGACACCGCCACGCAGACCGATCGCGCTCCCTGCGGTTGTGCAGCCGCACGCACGGTCACAGATGTCTGCGCCTCACCCGAACGGCACGAGAACACGACCTCCCACGGTCGCGGCTGCCGTTCCCTGTCCCTGGAGTGACATGAACCGCAAGGCTCGTCTGGCCACCCGTCTCGCTGTCGCCGGTGCCATCGCCGGTGGGGCCGTCCTCGGCGGCGTCGCCACCGCGAACGCCGCGACCCCGACCTACGGCAACGACCTGGGCGGCTGGGTCGCGCAGGCCCAGTCCATCCTCGCCGCCCACGGTGACCACGTGCCGCCGGCCGCCGCCATCGAGGCGCGTGCCATGACCGAGTCCTCCGGCAACCCCCTCGCCGTGAACAACTGGGACTCCAACGCCCTCGCGGGCACCCCGTCCGAGGGTCTGATGCAGACCATCGTGCCGACCTTCGACACCTACGCGCTGCCGGGTCACACCGACATCTGGAACCCGGTCGACAACATCGTCGCCGCGGTCCGCTACGCGAACGCCACCTACGGCGCCTTCGAGAACATCGCCTACGGCACCCAGGGCTACTGATTCAGCATCAGTTCACCTGACGGGGCTGGGAGTCCAGCCCAACGCGGGGCCGAGCGACGTGGCGATGTCCGTCAGGATCTGCACGTAGTCCTCGGCCTCGAAGGTGAACGGGAGCGCGAAAGCGACCTCGTCCACCTCGCGGAAGCCCGCGTGCGCGTGGAGACGCTCGGCGATCTGCGCGCTCGGGCCCACCAGATCAGGGGCGAAGAGCAGCCGGCCCGGGCCCTGCGGGGCCCTGGTGCGCGGCAGCCGCTTCTCCGCGTACGCCTCGTACCTCGCCCGCTGCCCGGCCGTCGCACTGTCCGTCGGGATGACGACGAGCCCCTGCGAGACCCGGGCCCGCGCGCCCTCGGGGTGCGCGGAGCGGAACGCGCGGATCTGCTCCGCCTGGATCGCGGCGAAGTCGAACGAGTCTCCTTCCGGATCCCCCTCCGCCCTGACCACGCTGCTGGTCAGCAGGTTCATGCCGTTCTCCGCGGCCCAGAGAGCCGAACGCGTGCTCGCGCCGCCGTACCACATGCGCCGGATCAGGCCCGGCGCGTGCGGCTCGACCCGCTCCGAGAAGACCTCGAAGCCCTCCGTGCCGCTGAAGCCGCCGGCCTCCCCGCCGGCGACGAAGTCCAGCAGGCGGCGCACCCGCCCGTAGCCGAAGTCCTCCGCGTCGCCCGTGTCCGGGTAGAGCGCGCCGCGCACCTGCTCGTAGTGCGTCGGCGGGCCGACGCTGACGCCCGGGTTCAGCCGCCCGCCGGACAGCAGGTCCACCGTCGCGAGATCCTCCGCCAGCCGCAGCGGGTTCTCCCAGCCGAGCGGGATGACGGCCGTCCCCAGCTCGATCCGGCGGGTTCGCTGGCTCGCCGCCGCGAGCACCGCGACCGGCGAGGAGATGCCGTACTGCAGGTGCCGGTGCCGCAGCCAGGCGCTGTCGAAGCCGAGCCGCTCGCCGAGCTCGATCAGCTCCAGCGTGGACTCGTGCCCGGCACGCGGGTCCTCCCGGTCGAACAGGCCGATGGTGAGGAAGCCCAGTCTGCGCAGCGGCTGCGAAGACAGCGGCTCTGAAGGAAGGGGCACGGCAGCCCTCCGTCCGTGGTGGTCGTCGACGAGGTCGACGAACCGAACCCGGTCCCGGATCCGATTGTTCCAGGGACGGAGGACTGTTCACGTGTTTGCAACGACCGCGCCCGAAACGCTCACGCCAGCAGCTTGAGCGCTCCGGGCAGCAGCGTGATCCGGGCCGGAAGGGTGGCGACCTCGTCGCCGTCCGCGCAGACGGGCACGGGCCGGTCCGCGTCGACGGTGACCGAGGTGCCGGTCGCGAGGGTGACCTCGGGGCGGTCGACGTGCGTGCCCTTCTTGGCCTGGCCCATGAAGCTGACCACCTGGCGGCGCGGCCCGTCGCCCACCACCATCACGTCCAGCTTCCCGTCGTCGAGCTCGGCCGGCGGGACGATCCGCAGGCCGTGCCCGTACGCGCCGGAGTTGGCGACGACCACGGTGTGCGCGCGGACCTCGCTGCGCTTTCCGTCGAGGTCGAGCGTGTAGGCGGCCGGACGCCAGCGCAGGATCGCCTGGACCGGGGCGAGCCGGTAGACCAGCAGCGCGGGCAGCCGCCGGTTGGCGTTGATGATCTGCGTGGCCAGCGAGTCGATGCCGATGTAGACGTTGCCCGGCGCGATGACGCCGTTGACGTCCAGGACGTCGAGCGCGCGCGGCTCGCCCCGCAGCAGCAGCCGGGCCTGACCGGCCGGGTCGGTCGGCAGACCGAGCCGCCAGGCCAGGTCGTTGCCGCGACCGGCCGGGACCAGGCCCATGGTGCCGCGGGCCCGCACCACGCCGTCGGCCACGTCGCGCACCATGCCGTCGCCGCCGACCGCCACCACCACGTCGCCGCGCTCGGCGGCCTGCCCGGCCACGGCGATCGCGTGCTCGCGGCTCTGCGTCGGGACGGTGAGGACCGTCGCCCCGCCGGCCCGCAGCAGGTCGCTGACCGGCTGCCACTGCTCGAAGCCGTGCCCGCCGCCGGAGATGGGGTTGACGACGGCGGTGAAGGACCTGGGGGCCGTCACTCGGTCACCGCCGCGTCGGCACGCAGCGGGAGGTTCTCGATCAGCACGCCGGGGTTGAGCACCCCGGCCGGGTCCAGGGCGCGCTTGACCGCCCGCAGCGCGTCGACGGCCAGCGGGCCGATCTCGTCGGCGTAGGTGGCCGCGTGGTCGGTGCCGACGCCGTGGTGGTGGCTGATCGCCGCGCCGCTGGTGCGGATCGCCTCGTTCGCGGCCGACTTGGCGAGGCGCCACTGGGCGAGCGGGTCGTCGGTCTGGGCGCAGGCGACGGTGAAGTACAGCGAGGCGCCGGTCTCGTACAGGTGCGAGATGTGGCACAGCACCAGCGGCGGCGTGCCCTGCGCGGTGAGCGCGTCGGTGAGCGCCGAGGTGACCGCGGCGCGCAGCGCGTGCAGGTTCGACCAGAAGGTGACCGTCTCCAGCGTCTCGATCAGCACGCCCTCGTCGAGCAGCGGGTCGCGCAGGTAGGGGGCGCGGTAGCGGCCCTGCCGCCAGGCCTCGCCGCCCTCGGGGCCGAGCGGCTCGCCGCCCGCCTCGCGCAGCACGGCCGTGGCGCCGGCGCGGCGCGCCTCGACGTCGGCGGCGGTGCCCTCGTAGCCGGTGACGGCGAGGCAGCCGCCCGGGCCGCCGCCGAACATGGCGGACGGGTCGGCCAGGTTGATGCCGGTCTCGGCCTCGTCGGACAGCCGCAGCACGGTCGGCTCCGGGCCGTCCTGGACCAGGCGGCGCAGCGCGGCGGCGCCGGTCTCGAAGTCGGGGAAGCGCCAGGACTCGAAGATCCGGACCTCGGGCCTGGGCCGCACCCGGACGGTGACCGAGGTGATCACGCCGAGGGTGCCCTCCGAGCCGAGGACCAGCTGCCGCAGGTCCGGCCCGGCGGCCGACTTGGGGGCGGTGCCGAGGACGACGGTGCCGCGCGGGGTGGCCAGGGTGAGGCCGACGACCATCTCGTCGAAGCGCCCGTACCCGGCCGAGGACTGGCCGGCGGAGCGGGCGGCGGCGTAGCCGCCGATGCTGGCGCCCTCGTAGGACTGCGGGAAGTGGCCGAGGGTGAAGCCCTCCGCGCCGAGCGCGGCCTCGACGGCCGGTCCGCGCATGCCCGCCTGGAGCGTGGCGGTGCGGGAGACCGCGTCGACCGCCAGGACCGCGTCCAGCCGCTTCAGGTCGAGCGCGACGACGCCCGCGAAGCCCGCGCGGGCCGGGGCCAGGCCGCCGACGACGGAGGTGCCGCCGGAGTACGGGACGACGGCGACGCCGCGCTCGCCGCACAGCTGAAGCAGCGTCACCACCTCGTCGTGCGAGGCGGGGTAGAGGACCGCGTCCGGCGCGTCGGAGGCGTCGCCGGAGCGGAGCTTCAGCAGGTCCGGGGTGGACCAGCCGCGGGTGTGCGCCAGCCGGGCCTCGTGGGCGGAGCTGACGTGCTCCTCGCCGACGACCGCGGCGAACTCGGCCAGCGTCGCGGCGTCGAGGGCGACGTCCGGCAGCGTGATCCCGGCCGGCTCCAGGGCGGGCGCGGGCTGCTTCACGCCGAACGCGGCGAGCGTCTCCTTGGCGGCGGCGGGCAGGTGCGCCGCGTGCGCGGGGTCGCCCCAGCGGAAGGGGTGGAACGCCACGACGGGCAGGTCGTTCTCGGACGCGGTCATGGAGCTGTCCTCGGCTGGGTCGGAACTGGTCGGGTGCGGGCGGAGGGCCCGCTGATACACTTCTACATGTGATGTCGCAGCGAATCAACAGCACGGGCGAGCTGAAGGCCGCGAACGCCATTCCCGAGGAGCAGATCCTCGACGCGGCCTACCGCCTGCTGCTCACCATCGGCCCGCAGCGGATGACCATGGCCGACCTGGCCCGCCAGGCGGGCGTGTCGCGCGCCACCCTCTACCGGCGCTGGGGCTCGGTGCGCGAGGTGCTGGCCACGCTCACCATCCGCGCCTGGACCGAGCTCGCCGAGGAGGCCTTCCCGCCCGGCGCGCGCACCGAGGTCACCCGCGCCCGCATCGTCGAGGGCGTGGTGACGCTCGCGCGCGGCATCCGCACGCACGAGCTGCTGCGCACGATCATCGCGACGGACCCCGAGTTCCTCACGCCCTACCTGCTCAAGCGCCGCGGCACCAACACCGACCACCAGCTGGCGCTGCTGGAGCTGGCGCTCGCCGCGGGCATCGCCGACGGTTCGGTGCGCGAGGAGGATCCGGCGCTGCTGGCCCGCTCGGTGCTGCTCACCACCTGGTCCTTCACGCTGACCGGGCCCGTGCTCGCGGGCTCCGCCGACGGCACGGGCCCGGAGATGGACCGGCTCGACGCCGAGCTGGCCCGCCTGCTCGACCGCTACCTCGCCCCCTGACCCCACCCAGCGGCCCCTCCCCCACCCGGCCCGGCAGACAGGACGTCCGCGTGAACGTGCAGCACAGCTACTCCGCCTCCCTGAACGCCGCCCGCCGGGCGCGCGAACTCGCCGCGCTGCGCGAGGCCGCCGGCCGGCCGGAGCCGGTCGTCGACGTGCTGGTCGTCGGCGGCGGCGTCACCGGCGCGGGCGTCGCCCTCGACGCCGCCTCGCGCGGCCTGTCCGTGGTGCTCGCCGAGAAGCACGACCTCGGCTTCGGCACCAGCCGCTGGAGCTCCAAGCTGGTCCACGGCGGCCTGCGCTACCTCGCCTCCGGCGCGGTCGGCATCGCGCACGAGAGCGCGGTCGAGCGCGGCGTGCTGATGGAGCGGACCGCTCCCCACCTGGTCCGCGCCCTGCCGCAGATCGTGCCGCTGCTGCCGGGCACGGGCCTGTCGGGCGCGGCGCTGGTCCGCACCGGGTTCCTCGCCGGCGACGCGCTGCGGATCGCCGCACGCACCCCGTCGGGGACCCTGCCGCGCTCACGCCGCCTGTCCCGCGCCGAGGTGCTGCGCTACGCGCCGACTGTCGACGCGGCCGGCCTGCGCGGCGGCCTGGTCTTCTGGGACGGCCAACTGACCGACGACGCCCGCCTGGTGACCGCCATCGCGCGCACCGCCGCCGCACACGGCGCACAGGTGCTCACCCGATGCTCCGTCAGCGACGCGACCGGGAACGGCGCGACGCTCACCGACGAACTGACGGGAGAGAGCTTCCCGCTGCGGGCCGCCATGGTCGTCAACGCGGCGGGCGTCTGGGCCGGCGAGGTCACCACCGGCATCACGCTGCGCCCCAGCCGGGGCACCCATCTGGTGTTCCGCCAGGAGGCCTTCGGCGGCATGACGGCGGGGCTCACCATCCCGATCCCGGGCGAGACCAACCGCTTCGTCCTGGCCCTGCCCGCCCCCGACGACCGCGTCTACGTCGGCCTGACCGACGAGGAGGCCCCCGGCCCGATCCCCGACGTGCCCGAGCCGACGGACGCGGAGATCGAGTTCCTGCTGCGCACCCTCAACACCGCGCTGCGCGCCCCGCTTTCGCGCGAGGACGTGATCGGCGTCTTCGCGGGCCTGCGCCCGCTGCTGGACACCGGCTCCGGCCGCACCGCCGACGTCTCCCGCAAGCACGCCGTGCTCACCGCCCCCGACGGCCTGGTCACCGTCGTCGGCGGCAAGCTCACCACCTACCGCCGCATGGCCGAGGACGCCCTCGACGCCGTCCTCACCGCCAACGGGCGCACCGCGGCCCCCTGCCGCACCCGCTCCCTCCCCCTCGTCGGCGCGGCCGACCGCGCCACCCTCTCCCACGTCAAGGCCCCGCTGCGCCTGGTCCAGCGCTACGGCACCGAGGCCGTCGACGTGCTCGCCGAGGCGGGCGGCGACCCGGCGCTGCTGCGCCCGATCGCCCCCGGCACGCAGACGACGATGGCCGAACTGCGCTACGCCGTCCGCCACGAGGGCGCCCTCGACGCCTCCGACCTGCTCGACCGCCGCACCCGCATCGGTCTCGCGCCCGAGGCCCGCGCCGCCGCCCTCAAGGCGGCCGAGGCCGCCCTCGCGGACTGACCCCGGCCACCCCGCGACCGACATCCGGCCAGGTCAGGGCTCGGGGACCGAGACGCACTGCGACTGCTTGTCGGTGAAGGTCAGGCAGGCGCGGAGCGCCGGTCCGCCGGGGACGACGGGGACCATGAAGGTGTAGAAGAAGGTCTGCGCCGTGTAGGGGTCGGGCACGACCCTGGACTGGACGTCGGAACCGGCGGCGATCGAGAGCCGGTCGCCGGCCTGGCTCGACCAGACCCGGGCCCACGCGGCCCCGCACTGCGCGTTCCAGCGGATCTCGACCTCCGCGCCCTGCGAGAGCCGGAAGATCCCGAGGCTCAGCGGGTTCACCCCGCAGTTCATCGCCGTCGGGTCGCCTCCGTCGCACGCCCTGCCGACGCAGCCGACGGCGCCGGCGGCGCCGTCGGAGGCCGTCGCGGAGGCGGCGGCGACAGGGCCGCGGCGCCCGGCGCCGAGGCCCTGCCAGACAACGACGCCGACGGCGGCGAGCAGCGCGAGCACCCCCAGCAGGGCCAGCAGGGCCCGCTTTCCCGGACCGCGCTGCGGGCCGTGCTCCAACACGTCGGTCGCGACCGGCTCGATCGACCCCGCGGACACAGCCGCCACCGACGACGCCGACGACGCGGCCGGCGCGGTCGAGGCGACGTGGCGAGCCGCCGGCTCGGAGGCGGGCGGCGGCTCAGCGGCCGACCGCTCCGGCGCGGAGACGGCGTCGCGCTGGTTCCAGGCCGCCTCGGCGACGGTCCACAGCGCCCGGAAGCGCTCCTCGGGCTCGCCCACGAGCGCGCACAGATGCTGGACGGCCTGCCACGGCGGCAGAGCCTTGCCCCCCAGGTAACGCCCCCAGGACGACTTGCTGAAGGGAGTGCGCTCGGCCAGCGCCGCCAGGCTCAGGTCGTGACGAGCCCGAAGGCGCTGCAGCTCCGCGGCCAGGACGGTGCACGCGGCCGGCGTGCCGGTCATCCGCGCAGGGCCGCCCAGGTCTGCGGACCCACCTGGCCGTCGACGTCGATGTGGTGCGCCAACTGCTCCTGGATGACCGCGTGCAGGGTCATCGGCCCGAACGCGCCGTCGATGCCGCCGGGAGAGATGCCCGCGTGCTGGAGCAGGCACTGGATCTCGGCGACCTCGGGACCGGCGTCGCCGTCCATCACCAGGTCGCTGACCGTCGCGCTGTTGCCCGCGAACCACTGTCCGCCGGACTGCTGGTACGTGCAGCGGTAGGCCACCGGGGACTTCGCGGGCGGCTTGGCGACCGCGGCGGGCGCCGCCGAGGCCGTCGTGGTGCTCCACGGCTGGACGACGGCCAGCGTGATCGCCGCGCCGACCAGGGCGGAGACCACGGACGTCAGCGCGGTCCGCAGGTCAGGGAGCCGGCGACGCGCCGGCTCCGGCGCGTCCTCCAGTGCCTGCGGGTCGGACCACCCCTGCTCCGCTTCGGCCTCCTCCTCCGTCGTGGCCGACGGTCCGGCGGGCCTCCAGGCCTGCTGCGCCGCGTCCTGGAGAGCGGAGACGGTGGCGGCCTCGGCTCCCGCCAACTCCACCAGCTTCTGCACCGCCTCACGCGGCGCCAGCGCCCGTCCACCGAAGTAGCGCTGCCAGGACGCCTCGCTGTATCCGGTGCGGTCGGCCACCTGGACCACGCTCAGGCCGGTTTCGTCCTTCAAGCGCCGCAGCTCCGCGACGAAACGGACCACTGCAGGATCGAGCCCCTCCGGCAGGACCTTCCAGCGAGCCACAACCACCCCCTGGTTGAGCAGGCGCCTCACGCGCCGAAATACGTGGCAAATGCGGTTCAAGGCGACTCCCCCGGGCCGCCGGATGAACTGTACACGCTGAGTCGAAGTGCCGGACGACTGTCAGGACCGCACAGCGTCGGCGCAGGTCACGAGCCATCCCGTCCCAGAAGACCGCCATCTGTCCGGCGGGGCTGGACCTGCGCGCTCCGGCGTCGAAGGATCGGAGTCAAGCGGTGCGGATCACCGTCCTCCGGTGGGCCCGTACAGGGGTCGGGCCCACCGGAACGCGGACCGCCGGAAGGCGGGCCCGCCGGAGCGTGAGAGAACGTCAGGCGCGGGGAGGCAGCTCGATCCAGAGGGCCTCGGCCTCGCCCAACAGCCGGCCGTCACGGCCGTAGAGGGCCGTGCAGGTGGTGTGCTTGCGGCCGTCCTGCGCGATCAGACGGGCCGTCACGACGCAGGGCTCGCCCACCGACGGCGCGCCCAGCACCCGTGCGGTGATCCGGCCGAGGACGACGTCACGGGTCTCCAGGTCGATGGTCCAGGCGCCGGGGCAGTCCAGGGCCGCCCAGACGAACTCCGGCCGGACGGCTGTGCCGTCGGTGTCCGCGAGCTCCGCGTCGGGCGTCCAGGTGCAGGCGTGGAGGCCGTCGCGGTCGGCCACGGCGCCCGCGTAGAGGTGCAGACCCTGCGCCTCGCCGCGCTGCGTGCCGCAGACGAAGCAGCCGGGGAAGGGATGCCGGACCAGGCCCCGGTACGACTGCTCGGCGGCCTTCGCCGTCTCGAAGGAGACGGGCTCCGGCGTGCCGAGACCCGCCAGGGCGGCGGGCGCGGCCTCGCCGACCAGGGCGTCCTCGTGGTGCAGCGTGACGCCGCCCTCGTCCGTGACGAAGGCGTGCATCGGGGTCCCGAGCGGCGGCGGCTTGCGCAGCGTCACGACGGCTGAGGCCGGGGCTCCGGGCAGCAGCGCGGCGAGCGCGCCCGAGAAGTACCCACCGTTGGCCGAACCGGGCGGGCCGTTGAAGAGCGGCGGAACGATCAGTGCGGCAGCGGCGGGCTGGGTCATCCCCGGATCACGCCTCCTTCGCGGCGCGACGGGCGGCGTCGGCCGCGTGCTTCTCCTTGATCCGCACGCTCTCCTTGCGGACCTCCGCCTGGGTGTCGCGCTCGATCTGGAGCCAGCGCGGGTTCTCGGCCTTGATGGCCTCGATCTCCTCGGTGGTCAGCGGCTCGGACAGGCCGTTGCGCACCAGTCCGGAGACGGAGACACCCAGCTTGTCGGCGACCACCGGGCGCGGGTGCGGGCCGTTGCGGCGCAGGTCGGCGAGCCACTGCGGCGGGTTCGCCTGCATGGCGTTCAGCTCGTCCCGGGAGACGACGCCCTCCTGGAACTCGGCCGGGGTGGCCCCGAGGTACACGCCGAGCTTCTTCGCCGCCGTGGCGGGCTTCATGGTCTGGGTCGTCCTGGGCTTGCTCGAAGTCATGGCTCAAGGGTAGCGAGCCGCGCGACCCGCCTGGTCACAGCCGGTACTGCGCCCCCCAGGCGCCAGGCGCCGCGCGCACGGGCACGGCGCGCACCGGTACTGTGGCGGCGTGACCGAGACGCCCGCTTCCTCCTCCTTCCGCCTCGCCTACGTCCCCGGCGTGACGCCGTCCAAGTGGGCCCGGGTCTGGAGCGAGCGGCTCCCGGAGACGCGCCTGGAGCTCGTCCTGGTCCAGGCGGACGCGGGCGGGCCGGTGCTCCGCGCGGGTGACGCGGACGCGGGCCTGGTCCGCCTCCCCGTCGACAAGGACCAGCTGCACGCGATCCCGCTCTACACCGAGACCACCGTCGTGGTGATGCCGAAGGACCACCGCCTCGCCGAGGCCCCGGAGGTGGCGCTCGCCGAGCTCGCCGAGGAGCTCGTGCTGCACCCGCAGGACGACGTGCTCGGCTGGCCCGAGCAGCCGCCCGGCCAGGCGGCGAAGGACCGGCCGCAGACGACGAAGGACGCGGTGGAGCTGGTCGCGGCCGGGATCGGCGTGGTGCTGGTGCCGCAGTCGCTGGCCCGGCTCCACCACCGGCGCGACCTCACCTACCGGCCGGTCCCCGAGGGGGAGGCGCCGCAGTCCCAGGTCGCGCTCGCCTGGCTGCGGGACCGCGACTCGGAGCTGGTCGAGGAGATGATCGGCATCGTGCGCGGTCGCACGGTCAACAGCTCACGCGGCGCGACGGCGACGGCCGCCGCGAACCAGGCGCCGAAGCGGCAGCAGGCGCGGCCGCAGCCGCAGAAGCAGCAGCGCCAGCAGAAGCCCGCCGCGCGCGGCGGCAAGCCCGCCTCCCGCCGGGGCAAGCCGGGCCGCCGCGGCTGACGCAGCATCCGTCCGCGCCGCAAGCTGCGCGGCCGACTCCCCGCCCAAGGGCGGAGCGGACGATCCGCGCCACGGCCTCACCCCGCCGAGCGGTGCCTCAGGCCGGAGTCCCGGCCCCGCCGGACGACCCGGACGAGGCGGCTGTCCGAACAGCCCGCGCCACCCCAAGCCCGCCCCGCGTGACGCCAGGCCGAGCCGCGACCGCGCCACGGCATCGTCCCCGCCGAGCGCGACCCGGGCCGAAGGCCCCGGGCTGCCGGGCGACTCGGGCCGAACCGAAACGCTTCCCCTCGCGGCTCGCGCCGCGGGAGTCCGCTAGCGTGGCGAAGGTCCGCGCCCGAACGGACGCGGGGACCCATGGTGAGGGGAGCGGACGGGATGACGCAGGAGCTCACGGTCGGTTTCGTCGGACTGGGCGCGATGGGCCGCGCCATGGCGGGGAACCTGGTGCGGGCGGGGTACCGCGTCCGCGTGTGGAACCGCTCGCCCGCCCCGGTGGCCGAGCTGACCGCTCAGGGCGCCGACGCCGCGGGGGACCTGCGCGGCGCCTTCGACGCGGACGTGGTCGTGTCGATGCTCGCGGACGATCCGGCGGTCGAGCCGATGCTCGACCCGGCCCTGCTGGCTACTGCCCGGCCGGGGCTGGTGCACGTCAACATGGCCACCGTCTCGGTCGACCTGGCCAGACGCGCGGCCGCGGCCCACGCCGACCACGGCCTCGGCTACGTCGCCGCCCCGGTGCTGGGACGGCCGCCGGTCGCCGAGGCGGGCCAGCTGGCCATCCTCGCGGCCGGGCAGTCCGCCCTGCTGGACCGGGTCGACCCGCTCCTCGCCGTCCTCGGGCGCAGGACGTGGCGGCTGGGCGACGAGCCCTACATCGCCAACACGCACAAGCTCGCCGCCAACTACCTGATCGCCTGCGCGATCGGGGCGATGGCGGAGGCCGCCGCCCTCGTGGACGCCGTGGGCGGCCGGTCTGCGGATCTGATCGGCGTGATCACCGACAGCATCCTGCCGGGACCGGTCCACTCCGGCTACGGAGCGATGATCGCCGAACGTCGCTACGAGCCGGCCGGCTTCCGCGCCGTGCTCGGCCTGAAGGACGTCAATCTCGCACTGACCGCAGGCGGGGAGGTCAACGTCCCGCTCCCGCTCGGCGGCGTACTGCGCGACGCGCTCCTCGACGCGGTCGCCCACGGCGACGGCGACCGCGACTGGGCCGCCCTGGCCGAGGTCGCCCGCCGCCACGCGGGGCTGGCCTGACGGCGGTTACCTCCCGCGTCCCCCGCGCCGGGCCACGTCGAGGAGGAGGCGGGCCGGGGAGGCCAGTTCGGTGTCGGCCCGCCACACCGCGCGCAGGACGCGGGTGAGCGCGACCTCCTCGGCCACCGGCACCTCGACCAGGCGGCCCGCCGCCAGGTCGTCCGCGACCGCGAGCAGCGAGAGCACCGCGGGCGCGGCGCCCTGCGCCGCCGCGCTGCGCAGGGGGCCGGTCGCGCCCAACTCCAGTGCCGGCACCGAGGGTCCGACCCAGGGGCGCAGCGCGCGCTCCAGCGTCTCGCGGGTGCCGGACCCCGGCTCGCGCAGCAGCAGCGGCGTCTCGGCGAGTTCCGCGCCGGAGACGGGCGTCCCGCGTCGCGCCCACGGATGGTCCGGCGCGGTCACGACGGCCAGCCGGTCGCGTCCGACCGCGAGCGAGCGAAGGTCGCGCGGGACGAACGGGCCCTCGATGAAACCGAGATCGGCCTCGCCGTGCCGCAGCGCCTCGATCACCTGATGGCTGTTGGTGACCCGCAGCCCGACGTGCGTCGCGGGGCTCACCTGACGAAGACTCACCAGCCATCCGGGCAGCAGCTGTTCAGCGAGAGTGAGGCTGGCGGCGAGGCGCAGTTCGCCACGCTGCTGCGCCTGGAGCGCGGCGAGCGCCTCGGCCAGCACGTGCGCCTGGTCCAGCACCCCGCGCGCCCAGTCGGTGACGACCAGCCCGGCGGCCGTCAGCCGCGAGCCGCGCCGGGACCGGTCGAGCAGTTGCAGCGCGAGCTTGCGCTCCAGGGTGCGCAGGCGGGCGCTGGCCGCAGGCTGCGTGATCTGCTGCTGCGCGGCGGCCCGCCCGATGCTCCCGGTGTCGGCGACCGCGACCAGCAGTTCCAGGGTCTCCAGGTCCGGCAGCCGCCGCGACGCGGGCAACCGCGGCTGTCCGGCCGCGTCCCGCTCCCACTGGACCGCGGCCCGACTGTCGGGCTCCGCCGCCTCCGCCACCTCTTCGCTCCGCCCTGACGCCCCGCTCTTCGCCGCCATCGCCCGGCCCCCGCCACGTGC
>NZ_BBPQ01000014.1:0-45518 GCF_000787855.1 Streptacidiphilus anmyonensis
TGTCTCACGACAGCACTTGTTCATGAGTTTGGGAGGCGCTCCCGCGGCGGTCGTTCGATTCTCGCCGGGTCGCCCGGACGGCAGCGGATCGATTGGAGTCAGGCGGTGTGTGCCGGGAAGAGGCGGCCGACGGCGGAGACAACCGCTGCTCGGCGCGCTGCGAGGAACCCGGCCTGCTCGTCGTGATCAGGCGGCAGCAGGTCGGACTGGGATGCCCAGGCCATAGCGATCTGGTTGACGAAGACGAGGATGTCAATCGGCTCCCACGCGGTGTCCAGCTGGCCCACCGCCTGGGCTCTGCGCAGTTGCTCGACCTTGCCAGCGACGGACTGCCGGACGGCGTCGTCGCCTCCGTCACCGTTGGCGTCCAGCTCCAGCTGGCCCCAGCGCAGGAGCCGGAAGTGCTCGGGGTGGTCCAGGAAGTAGTCGTGGATACGGCCGGCGTAGGCGGGCAGGTCTGCGGGGTCCAGCCGGGTCGCTTCCGCCACGGCTGCCAGCTCCTGGGCCGAGACGTGCCGGTACAACTCCTCCTTGGAGCCGAAGTAGGCGTAGAAGCGTTCCTTGCTGGTCCTGGCCGCCTTGGCGATGCGGTCAACCCGCGCTCCGGCGATCCCGTGCCGGGAGAACTCAGCCAGGGCCGCCGCGAGGATGCGCTCACGGGCCGAATCGGCGCTGCTCCTGGTAGGGGTCATACCTTCCACGCTACCCGACCAAACCGTTTGGTTTGGATCTGGGCAGTCAGCGGCGTAAGGTCAAACCGAACAGTTTGGTTTGACATCGGGAGATTCCATGCAGCAGCGGACACTGGGCGCCCAGGGCCTGACCGTCTCGGCCCTCGGCTACGGTGCGATGGGCCTGACCATGGCCTACGGACCCGGCGACGAGCAGGCCGGCATCGCCGCCCTTCAGCGCGCGTACGAGCTGGGCGTGACCTTCTTCGACACCGCCGAGCTCTACGGCTGGGGCACCGGCAACAACGAGGCCTTGGTCGGCAAGGCCGTCCAGGGCTTCCGCGACCAGGTGGTGCTGGCCACCAAGTTCGGCTTCGCCCGCACCGAGCAGGGCCTGGGCCTGGACAGCCGCCCGGAGAACATCCGCAAGGTCGCCGACAACAGCCTGCGCCACCTGGGCGTCGACCAGATCGACGTCTTCTACCAGCACCGCGTGGACCCCGCCGTCCCCATCGAGGACGTCGCCGGCACCGTCAAGGAGCTCATCGACGCCGGCAAGGTGAAGTACTTCGGCCTCAGCGAGGCTGGCCCGCAGACGATCCGCCGCGCCCACGCAGTGCAGCCGGTCTCCGTGCTGCAGACCGAGTACTCCCTGTTCGAGCGCGACGCCGAACAGCTCTTCCCGACTCTGGCCGAGCTTGGCATCGGCTTCGTCGCCTACTCCCCGCTGGGCCGCGGCCTCATCACCGGCACCGCCAAGCCCGCCGGCCAGTACGACGCCACCGACATGCGCAACAACGACCCCCGCTGGCAGCCCGGCAACTACGAGAAGAACCTCGACGCCGTCGACCGGCTCGCCGCCTTGGCCGCCACCAAGGGCGCCACCGTCGCCCAGCTCGCCCTGGCCTGGCTTCTCGCCCAGGGCGAGCACATCGTCCCCATCCCCGGCACCCGCAGCACCGCCCGCATCGAAGAGAACGCCGGAGCAGCCGAACTCGCCCTCACCCAGGACGACCTCACCGCGATCAGTGACATCCTGCCCACCGGCGGATACGGCGCCCGCTACGCCGAAGGCCACCTCCCCACCTGGAACTGACCAGGAGCCAGCGTCGATCCAGCACAAATGCTGCTCGTTCTCATGAACAAAGCCACTCCCGCGTCCTCGAAGGTGAGCCTCTGTGACCACAGCCCGAGGGCAACAGGGAAAGGCTCCAAGAACTCCCGCGTCGTGAACGACGGTGTCCTGGCAAGCTGGGGGGCATGACGCCTCCCGACGACCAAGAGCTGAGTGCGGCGGTTCGCGACGCCGACTCGCCGGACTGGGCCGTTCGCGCGGCGTCCGGGAGGCGGCTCGCTGCAGCGGACAGGATGGACGAGGTTGCGGCTGTGCTGCACCGGCTTCTCCTGGACGCCCAGGACACCGCGGTGACCCAGGAGACGGCCGAGGCGCTGCTCGCGCGCATGGACACCGCCGGGCTTCGCTGCGTGCTGTTGGCCAGGAGTTGGGCGAGCGAGACCTGGACTGCGGATGAGATCCAAGCGGCCCTGGACTGTGATCCTGACTGGCTGACAACCGAAGGCGCGGACCGCCTGATCGCGCAGTTGCGTGAGCTGACGGGGGACACAGACGCCGGAGTCCGCGACGAGGCCCAACGGATTCTGGCGCGGTTGCGGCCGCGCGAGGAATGGGCACGGGACGGGTCGTCGGCCCGGCCACCCACCAGCAGTGGGACACCTTGAGCTCCGCTGAGAAGGCAGCAGCCGTCAGTCACATCCTGAGCATCCTGCATCGCTGAGCGCAGACCGACCCGTGTTCACACGACATCAGAAGGGTTTGCTCTGCGCCAGCAGCGCCGAGGTGATCGAGCAACTCCTGCAGGCCGGCCCCGCCTGCGCGCGCAAGTGCCATGATCGGGGTCAGAGCTCGGCGGTCCAGACTCCGACCGGGTGTTCACTGGGCGGCAGCCACAGCTGAGGCTGCGAGTTTCGATGCGCGGGCTCACTGCGGTCCTCCCAGTGAAAGCGCCCGTTCGTGTCGGGCCAGGCCACCTGCAGAACCGGGAGGGGCGGACGGCGGTAGAACCCGATGGCCCGTCCGAAGAAGGTCCGGTACCAGCGAGGATCAGCCTGTCTGAGCGTCACCGGCAGGCCGCGTGCGACGCCGTCATGCTCCTGGCCGTCCGCCAGTGCCGCGCCGGCCGCGACCTTCTCGCCGAGGGTGTCGAGCATGCGGTGCATGAGGTGGACATCGAGTCCGAACATCGCAAGCTCAGGCGTGCCGTGCGTATGAGCCAGGCCGATCGTGTAGGCGAACCCCGGGCCGATCTCGTCCTCGTAAACCATCGTGACGTGCCATCCGTGCTCCTGCACATGGCCGATGATCGTCCGATCGACATGGTCGGCGTCGTCCCGGTCGCCGTAGTCGTGGCACAGGACGCAGCGGCACTGGAATGGATCACCGGTCATGCGTTTGAGGGTACGAGGTGAGCGCTGGAGCGGGGTCGGCGGGCCCGGCACTCGATTCGCCCAGGGGCCTGTCCGGCGGCTCCTGCCAGACAGGTATCCGCGCCGCAAAAGTCGCTCACACGAATGCGACATCGCCCGATGACTGCTGCTCACGGTCCCGATACCTCAAAGGTATCGGGATCACGGAACAGGTATTGGACGCCCGAGCGGGTCGGTCACACCATGGCTGTCATGTCACCTCTCCCCATGCCCGTCGCTTGGTCCGAGCCTCTCCCCGAGGCGGCGCCGCCACCTGGCATGGCTCTCTTCCAACTGCCGACGGGGACCTACGAAACAAGGGCAGCGTTCGCATTCAAGGGCGGTTCGTTCCGCGACAAGCGCCGTTTCGCGGCGACCGCGGTCCTGGTGCGACATCCGAGCGGCGACCTGCTGATCGATGCCGGATTCGGCTCCCAGGTCGGGGCGCATATCCAGTCGCTGCCGCGGTACGAGCGCGCCCCGTACGAGCTGATCCGCAGTGCGAGCGCACAGTTGAAGGCGAGCGGCTACGACCTCGGCCATCTGCGCGGCGTACTGGTGACGCACGCGCACTGGGACCACGTGAGCGGCCTCGCGGATCTCCAGGTGCCGATCCTGATGAACGCCGGAGAGCTGGAATACTCGGGCGGAAACCGCGGCGGCCGAGTGTTCCGCAGCGTCTCCGCAGAGCACAGGATCGACCGGTACCAGTTCAACGGACCTCCCTATCTCGGCTTTCCGGCGAGCTTCGACGTGTACGGCGACGGCTCGGTGGTCGTCGTCCCCGCCCCCGGGCACACGACCGGCTCCGTGGTCGTCTTCGTCACCCTGCCGACCGGTCAGCGGTACGCCTTCATCGGCGACCTCACGTGGCAGCTCGACGGCATCCGCCGGCGTGCTGAGCGGCCACTCGTGCTGCGGATGCTCGCCGACAGCGACCCCAGGATGCTCCGTGAGGATCTGCTGCGCGTGATAGCGCTCGCGGGCGCCATGCACATTGTCCCCGCCCACGACGTATCGGCGTACGACGGGATCCCGCTCCTCGGCGACTGACCAGCTCGTCATGACTTCGACGACCGGGATGAGCCCGGTTCAGGCGCGGTAGGCCGACGTCGCAGTCTGGACGAAGGACTGGATGAGCGGGCTCGTGTCGCCCCGCCGCCAGGCCGTGACCACGCGGCTGGGTGCCATGTCCGTCAGCGGCACGACCGTCAACTCCGCGGACGGCAGGTGTCCGAGCGGGGCGATGCCGACCGTGCCGTTCCACAGCACCGCCTGCACGCACTCCTGGACGGCGCGGACGACAGGACCCTCGCGGGGCTCCCCGCCGTTCCAGTACGCCTGCCAGATCGGATCGGTGCCCGCCGGGAACTGGAACCACCGTCGGCCGGACAGGTCCGCCAGCGTCAGATCGGCACGCTCGGCGAGGGGGTCGTCGCGACGCAGGAGCGCGCCGACCGGGTCGGCGCGCAGTTCGCGGACCGTCAGGCCGGTCTCGTTGAAGGGACCGCGGGTCAAGGCGATGTCGACCGAGCCGGCCGGCAGACCGCAGGTCGGGTCCGTCAGGTCGGCCTCCCGGAGGCGGACCTCCACGCCCGGGTACCGCCTGCGGTAGGCGGCGGCCAGCCGGGTCGCGCCCGGGTCGGCGCTGTCGCTCAGGATGCCGACGGTGATGGTCGCGGTACCGGCCGCCGTGGCCACACGCACACGGGCGCGCTCGACCTGGTCGATCACGTTCCGCGCCTCCTCCAGCAGCACCACCCCGGCCGGGGTGAGAGCCACGCCGGTCGCGGAGCGGTGCAGCAGGGTGGCGCCGACGTCGGCCTCCAACCCCTTGATCGCCCGGCTCAGCGGCGGCTGGCTCATGTGCAGACGGGCCGCGGCCCTGCCGAAGTGGAGTTCCTCGGCGACGGCCACGAAGTACCGCAGCGTGCGTAGCTCCATACTCAGCAACGATACCCAGGCGGTATCAGGGTGCGGGCGGGCGTGCGGCAGCCGTGCCATCCGGCGTGACGACCGGGGCTGCCCGCAGGCCCGGCCACCTCTCCGTGGCCGCTGCCAGTGCGGCGGCAAGGCCGGAGACGGCGACGAGTGCGGCGAACAAGGCGGGGTAGCCGCCGACGCCGGATGCGATCGCCGAGGTGGCCCAAGGGGCGAGGGCTGCCGCGACGGTGGCAGGGGCGGCGAGCAGGGCGCTGAGGTGTCCGTAGGCGGTGGTGCCCCAGCGGTCGGTGACGGCGGTGGCCTGGAGGAGGGTGAGGTTGCCGCGGACGGTTCCGGCAAGGACGGCGATGGCGACGAGCACCGGGATCGGGCCGGGGACGGCGGCGAGGAGAGCGGTGGTGGCCCCGCCTGCCGTGATGAGGATGACGGTCCGTCCGGTGACGCCGGTGCGTCGGGCGAGGGAGGCGTAGAGGGTGCGGCCGAGGGTCTGGCCCAGGCCGCCGAGGCCGAGCGCCCAGGCGGCGAGGGCGGGGCTGGCGCCGCGGTGGGTGAGCAGCGGGATGAGATTGAAGACGACCCCGTACATGGCGAAGGCGGACAGCGCCAACGCGCCCGCGAGCAGCACGAACTGTCGAGTTCGGCCGGGCGTGCTCCTGCGGCCGGTGAAGCGCTCGCTGACTCGGTGGGCGGCAGGCGGCCAGGGATACCGCTGTGCCAGACCGTGCAGCGGGATCGTGACGAGGGCGAGGACGGCGGCCAGGACCAGGTAGGTGTCGCGCCAGCCGAGTTGGGTGGCAAGGGCGGCAGTGATGGGCGCGAAGGCGGTGGAGGCGAGCCCTCCGGCGAGGGTGACGGTGGTCAACGCCCTTACCGGGGAGGGTTGGTGCCAGCCGGTGAGGGCGGCGAAGGCGGGCTGGTAGAACGTGGCCGCCATCGCGGTACCGGCAGCCGACCAAGCGACGAAGAAGACAGTCAGGTTGGGGGCCATTGCCACGCCGGTCAGGGCCAGACAACCGACGACGGAGCCGGTGGTCATGACCGTGCGCGGGCCGTGACGGTCGATGATGCGGCCGACGGGTATGCCTGCGAGGGCCGAGACGAGCAGGGCTGTGGTGAACGCGGCCGTCGTAGCGGGCGGGCTCCACCCTGTTGCGTGCGTGATGTGCGCGGTCAACACGGGGAAGGCGTAGTAGAGGATGCCCCATCCTGTGATCTGTGTGATGCAGAGGGCAGGCAGGGCGGTGCGGGGCCGCGACCGGTCGCTGGTTCCGGTCGCGGCCCCATCGGACTGCGGGGTGGTCACGAGCCGCAACAGCCGCCGGAGGGCTCCGCCTTGATGGGAGCGCCGACGCTGAGCTGGACGAGCTACGGGGTCGGGGTGCAGCATCCGTTGCCGCTCGCCTGGGCGGTGTCGGGGGTCTCGAACAGTCCGGAGCCGCCGCAGACGCCGGTCTCGGGCAGGGTGAGCTCGACGCGGTCGGCGGCGTCGAGGTCGCCGGCGAGGGCGGCGGCGACGGAGCGGACCTGCTCGTAGCCGGTCAGGGCCAGGAACGTGGGCGCGCGGCCGTAGGACTTCATGCCGACGAGGTAGACGCCCGGCTCGGGGTGGGAGAGTTCGCGGTGGCCGTGCGGGTAGACCGTGCCGCAGGAGTGCTGGTTGGGGTCGATCAGCGGAGCCAGTCCGACGGGGGCCTGGAGGCGCTCGTCGAGGCGCAGCCGCAGTTCGTCGAGGTGGGACAGGTCGGGGCGGAAGCCGGTGAGGACGATGACCTCGTCGACGGGGTCGAGGCGGCGACCGTCTTCGGCGACCAGGATCACGCGGCCTTCGCTGTCGCGCTCGATGGCCTCGGTGCGGAAGCCGGTGACGGCGTCGGCGTGGCCGTTGTCGACGGCGGCCTTGGCGGCGAGCCCGAGCGCGCCGCGGGCCGGGAGCTGGTCGGCGCTGCCGCCGCCGAAGGTGGAGCCGCTGATGCCGCGTCGCAGCACCCAGACGACGTGCGTGCCCGCGCCGTCGGAGGGCGTGGCGAGGTCCGCGAGGTCCGCGAGGTCCGCGAGGGAGGCGAGGGAGGCGAGCGCGGTGAACGCGGACGCGCCGGCGCCGACGACGGCGGTGCGCTTGCCCGCGTAGCGGGAGCGGACCTGGGGGTCGGTCAGGTCGGGGACGCGGTAGCTGATCCGGTCGGCGGCGGCGTGCTCGCCGAGTGCGGGCAGGCCGTTGGCGCCGGCCGGGCCGGGCTTGGTCCAGGTGCCCGAGGCGTCGACGACCGCGCGGGCGAGGATGCGTTCCTCGCGGCCGTCGGCGGTTTGGACCTGGACGGTGAAGGGCTGGGTGTCGCGGTCGGCGTCGACGATGCGGTCGCGTCCGGCGCGGGAGACGCCGGTGACCCGGGTGCCGTACCGGACGCGGTCGCCGAGGGCGTCGGCCAGGGGCTGGAGGTACCGCTCGGCCCAGTCGCCGCCGGACGGGTAGGCGGCCGGGTCGGGCTTGGTCCATCCGGTCGGGGCGAGGAGCTTGTCCGCGGCGGGGTCGGTCAGCTCGCTCCAGGTGGAGAAGAGCCGCACGTGCGCCCACTCCCGTACTGCGGCTCCCGCGTGCGGGCCGGCCTCCAGGACCAGGGGTTTGAGGCCGCGTTCGACGAGGTGGGCGGCGGCGGCGAGACCGGCCGGTCCCGCGCCGATGACGACGACGGGCAGATCGGGGGAGGTGCTGCGGCTCATCGAGGTGCTCTGGCTCATCGGACTGTTCCTGTCACGGGTGCGGGACGGGGGGTCGCGGGGTGGGTCAGCAGCAGGTCGAGCCCGCGGCCTGGGGTCGCTCGCGGCGCCCTCCTCGGCTTCTGAATCGACGTTTGTCGATGCAGCATGCAGCAAGGATTGCTCCGTGCCTCGATGGATGTCAATATTGACGCATGTCGAATCTGAGCGTCTCGGAGCTGCCGGTCCTCCAGTCGGAGTCGGCGGTGCCGTGCTGCCCGCCGCTGACCGAGCGCCCGCTGTCGGCCGAGGAGGCCGAGCGTACGGCGGTGATGTTCAAGGCGCTGGGCGATCCGGTGCGGCTGCGGCTGTTCTCGCTGATCGCCTCGCACGAGGGCGGTGAGGCGTGCGTGTGCGACATCTCGGATGTCGGCGTGTCCCAGCCGACGGTCTCGCACCACCTGAAGAAGCTGAAGGACGCCGGGCTGCTGACCTCCGAGCGGCGTGCCACGTGGGTCTACTACAAGGTCGCGCCCGAGGTCGTCGCCTCCATGTCCGCCCTGCTGGACCTGCGCCGCTGAGCGCGCCCCGGCGTCGATGCCCGACAGGAACAGCCTGTCGTCCTAGGCTCGAAGGCATGGAGTTCTACACGATCGGCCAGGCGGCTGAGCTGCTCGGGGTCAGTTCCGACACCGCGAGGCGGTGGGCGGATGCGGGACGGTTCGCCACCACGCGGGACGCCAAGGACCGGCGGATCGTGGAAGGGGCGGAACTCGCCGCGTTCTGCGTGGAGCTCGCGAGGGAAGACGTCGGCGAGGACGGCGAGCGGCGTTCCACCTCGGCCCGCAACGCGTTCCCCGGCATCGTGACCGCGATCAAGCTCGGCGACGTCGCGGCGCAGGTCGAGGTCCAGGCCGGCGGATTCCGGCTCGTGTCGTTGCTGACCCGTGAGGCCGTCGAGGACCTCGGGTTGGAGGTCGGCATGCGGGCCACCGCCCGGGTGAAGTCGACCAGCGTCGTCATCGACCGGACCTGACCCGAAGCGGGACGATCGCAGGCCGGGACGATCGTAGGCCGGGCGGTTCACTCCCGCCCGGCGGCCCCGCTGTTCCTGCGGTACCCGAAGACCAGTGCCACCAGGGCCAGGCCGACGACGCCGCCGACCAGTTCCATGCCGATGAAGCCGGGCAGGCTGGACGGCTTGATTCCCGCGAAGGTGTTCGTGAACGCGCGGCCGATCGCCACGGCCGGGTTGGCGAAGGAGGTGGAGGAGGTGAACCAGTACGCGGCGCCGATGTAGGAGGCGACCGCGACCGGCGCGTAGCGGAGCTGGTCCTTCCTGGCCAGGCCGAAGATCAGGAACACCAGTCCGGCGGTGGCGACGACCTCGCCGAGCAGCAGGTGCCCGGCGGAGCGGTCGTGCGTGGACCACTGGACCAAGGGCTTGCCGAACATCGCGTCGGCGAGCACCGCGCCCGCGATGGCCCCGGCGACCTGTGCGGGCACGTACGCGGCGATGTCCCGGACGGTCAGGCCGCCTTCGGTGCGGCGGCCGGTCCACCAGTCGGCCAGTGACACGACCGGGTTGAAGTGCGCGCCGGAGACCGGGCCGAGCAGCAGGATCAGGATGCCGAGACCGAAGACCGTGGCCAGGGAGTTGGCCAGCAGCTCCAGGCCCACGTCCGGGGTGAGCTCGGTGGCCTGGATGCCGGAGCCGACCACGACGGCGACCAGCAGCGCGGTGCCGACGAACTCGGCGGCGATCCGCTGCGACAGCGGCGGCCGATGCGCGACCGCGGGGCCGGGCGGCAGCGCCGGGTCCATGTGCGTGGGGTCCGGGGTGTCGGAGTCGTCCACTATCGCCCCGAGGGTGGCGTCGGTGCTGGTCACGGGCAGGCTCTCTTGGAGTTGGCCGCGTCGTTCACGCGGGCGAGGGAGGCGAGACGGGTGAGCTGCTCGGTCAGCTGGTCCAGCACCTCGGGCTTGAGCCGGTAGTAGGTGAACCGGCCGCAGGGCTCGGTCTCCACCACCCCGGCGTCGCGGAGCACCTTCAGGTGGTTGGAGAGGTTGGTCTGCTTCGCGCCGGTCTCCTCCACCAGGTGCGTCGTGCACAGCGTCTCCCGCGAGAGCAGGCTCACGATCTGCATGCGCAGCGGGTCGGCCAGCACCCGGATCAGATCAGTATCGACTGACGTCAGCATGGACTGATACTCTCACATCAGTTGGGGCTGATGCCAGCCCGGACGACCCTTCGCTGCACGGCCGGGCAACCCGCGCCAGAAAGACCGATGATGACCACGAGCCCCGTCGCGTCCGTCCTGTTCGTCTGCGTCCACAACGCCGGCCGCTCCCAGATGGCCGCCGGGTTCCTGCGCCACCTCGCCGGGGACCGCGTCGAGGTCCGCTCCGCCGGATCCGTCCCCGGCGACCAGGTCAACCCCGCCGCGGTCGCCGCCATGGCCGAGGTCGGCATCGACATCTCCGACCAGAGCCCCAAGGTGCTCACCATCGAGGCGGTCCAGGCGTCCGACTACTGCATCACCATGGGCTGCGGCGACGCCTGCCCGATCTTCCCCGGCAAGAAGTACCTCGACTGGCAGCTCGAGGACCCGGCCGGTCAGGGCCTCGACGCCGTCCGCCCGATCCGCGACGAGATCAGGAAGCTCATCGAAGGCCTCATCGCCGAGATCGACGCCAGGGCCGCGCGGGAGAGCTGACGTCTCGTCGCGGATCGGCTCGCAGCCCCGCAGGCCTCGACGGTCGGCGTGCGGCGGTCAGCGCTCCTCGCAGAACTCGGTGTGGCGGCCGAGCACGGGGTCGTGCTTGCGCAGGACCAGGCGATCGGGGTCGTTGCGTCGGTTCTTGCGGGTCACGGAGGTGTAGCCGGTTCCGGCCGTGGACCGGAGCTCGCTGCACCCGCCGCTTGGCCCGGATGCGGGGCCGGTGAAGCGGGTCGCGGCTGGACGCATGCTGATCAGCACCCCTTGCCGTCAACGGCGCCGACGCCTGCCGCGACGCCGTCGACTCCGCCCGCCGCACTGCCCTGGAGGCGGCCGCTGCGCCTGACCGAAGCATGTGCGGGCATTCCTCGGGCCGGAACGTGCCGCGGTGTCGGCGGCCGTCCGGCCCGTCGGCCGTCGCCGCTGTGCCCCGCGGCCCCGCGTGCCTGCGGCCCCGCGGCCCTTGTGGTGCGCTGTGGCGGCCGCGGGGCCGCGGGGTGGGTCAGGGGGCGCAGACGGCGTAGGGGGTGAGGTTGGTGTAGTTGGTGCTCTGGTTGTCGGCGAGGACCTGCCAGCTGTCGCCGACGGGCCGGTCGGTGACCTGGGTGGGTGGGACGGCGCCGCCGCTCTGCTGGTATCCGCCGCCGGTGATCACGTGGCCGGCGGGGCAGGTGGCGGTGGCCACGGCCGGGACCCTGGCGGTGGCCACCGAGATGGGGTTGCTGCTGGAGGCGACCGTGGTGGTGACGGTGGCGGTGGCGGTGTCGATCACCGACACGGTGTTCGAGCCGTAGTTGGTGACGTAGGCGCGGGTGCCGCCCGGGCTGAACGCCACCCCTTCGGGGGAGAAGCCGACGGGGATGGTGGCGGTGACGGTGTTGGTGGCGGTGTTGATCACCGACACGTTGCTCGAGCCGTTGTTGGTGACGTAGGCGGTGGTGCCGTCGGGGCTGACCGCCACCGCGTACGGGAGGGTGCCGACGGGGATGGTGGCGGTGACGGTGTTGGTGGCCGTGTTGATCACGGACACGGTGTTCGAGATGAGGTTGGCGGCGTAGGCGGTGGTGCCGTCCGGAGTGAACGCCACCCCTTTGGGGGAGGAGCCGACGGGGATGGTGGCGGTGACGGTGTTGGTGGCGGTGTCGATCACCGACACGTCGCTCGAGCCGCTGACGTAGGCGGTGGTGCCGCCCGGGTTGAACGCCACCCCTTGGGCGGAGCTGACGGGGATGGTGGTGGTGACGGTGTTGGTGGCGGTGTCGATCACCGACACGGTGTTCGAGCCGCTGTTGGTGACGTAGGCGATGGTGCCGTCCGGGCTGACCGCCACCGCGAACGGGCGGGTGCCGACGGGGATGGTGGTGGTAACGGCGTTGGTGACCGTGTTGATCACGGTCACGTCGTTCGAGACGAAGTTGGCGGTGTAGGCGGTGATGCCGTCCGGGGTGACCGCCACCCAGTTGGGGCGACTGCCGACGGGGACGGTGGTGGTGACGGTGTTGGTGGCCGCGTTGACCACCGACACAGTGTTCGAGACGTAGTTGGTGACGTACGCGAAGGTCCCGGACGTCGCGGCCCGGGCCGGCGTGGCCGCCGTCACCGGCAGCGCCAAGCCCACCAGCAGCACCAGCCCCGCCACCAGGGCGCGCGCCCGGACCGCCCGCCGCGAAGCCTGACACGTGTCTGAATCCAGCCCCGCCGGACCGGGCAGCCATCGTCTGCAACTGATCATCGTCGTACCTTTCGCTCGCATGAACCCGGAAGGACGGCGACGCAGGCTTTCCTGGGGGTCGGCACGGCCCTTGCGATCCGATCCGAAAGCGGCTCCGGTCGCACCTGCCGCACCGCCGCGCTGACAGGACCTCAAAGAGCCACACGTCACCGACCGTGCGTCAGCGTACGTGGCGCGGTATGAAATATGCCTATCTGACACCTTTTCGCGCGGGTGATCCGGATCGGCGCTCGGGTGAATCCCGTGGTCGCCGGGGGCAGGTCGGCCGCAGGCGCCCGGGGCGCTACGCACCGGCGGTGCCGCCGACCGCGGCAGCGGCGATGCGGCACGGGCATGGCACGGCCGCCCGCCCGGGATGCGCCCCGTCAGGGCGCATCCCGGGCCGCGCAGGTCGACGACCTGACCTGGGCGGAGGACCAGGGGGTGACGGCCGTCGTCACCACGGGGATAGGCGTCCCCACCTGGGCGGCCGCCCCGGATCCCGTCACGGCGGACGCCGGCTATCGGCCGGGCACCATCAACATCCTGGTCGCCGTGTCGGCGCCGGTCTGCGACTCGGGCCTGGTCAATCTGCTGGCGACCGCCACCGAGGCCAAGGTCCAGGCCCTGCTCGACGCCGACTGCTCCTGCTCGGGAACCCCGACCGACGCGATCTGCGTCGCGGTACGGGAGCCGGTTCCGGGGGAGCAGCCCGAGTTGTTCGGGGGGCCGCGCTCGAGGTGGAGTTCCCGGTTGGCCCGCGCCGTCCACCGTGCGGTGCTGCAGGGGGCTGAGGGTGACCGCACTCGAGGGGATCGGGCAGGCGCTGCATCAGGCCACGGGGAAGTGACGACCCGACCTCCCTGCGGCTCATGCCGTCCCGGCTGGAAGGATGGCAGCTGATCACGGCCGACCGGGCCACGGAGCGGGAGGACGTCAATGCCGGTGGTGGCACGGGCGGGCAGGCTTGAGGACGGTGCCTGCCGGCACATGCTCGTGTGGCGGGCCGGGCCCGGCTGGCGGATGATCAGCAGCGCGGTGCTCGGCGGTGGCATCGGCGCCCGGGAGTGGGTGCTGAACGCTCAGGTCCGCCCCGGCTACAGCAGGATGGACCCCGACCGGCACCTTGCCGAGCTCGCGCGAGCCCAAGGACTCGCCGGCCCGGGAGTCGGCCTGATGACCGCCGCCCAGGTCGACGATGTGACCTGGGCCGTGGACCAGGGCGTGACCGCCGTCGTCACCACGGGGATAGGCGTCCCCACCTGGGCGGCCGCCCCGGATCCCGGAGCAGCCGACGCCGGACATCGGCCGGGCACCATCAACATCCTGGTCGCCGTGCCGGCGCCGGTCAGCGACTCGGGCCTGGTCAACCTGCTGGCGACCGCCACCGAGGCCAAGGTCCAGGCGCTCCTCGACGCCGACTACTCCTGCTCGGGAACCCCGTCCGACGCGATCTGCGTGGCGGTACGGGAGTCCGCTCCGGGAGAGCGGCACGAGCTGTTCGGAGGGCCGCGCTCGACGTGGGGATCCCGGCTGGCCCGCGCCGTCCACCGAGCGGTGCTCCAGGGGGCCGAGCGTGACCGGGCCCGGCGGGAAACGGGGAAGCCCGTTGACCACGGCGGGCCGACGCCGTCGTGCGCCGTCGCCGACGTGCTGGGGAGCGGGCGCTCAGGTGGCGCTGCTGCGCAGCTCTCGGTCGACGCCCTGCGACTCGGGCCGCATCTGGTCGAGGACCGCGGCGAGTTCGGGATCCCGCAGCTCGTATCGGACGATCCGGCCGTCCTTCGTGCCGGCCACGGTGCCGCCCGCTCGTAGCAGTCGCAGGATCTGCGAGACCGCGGTGTCGGCGATGCCGGTCGCCGTCGCCAGGTCGGTGACCGCGATCGGACCGGCGCTGTGGATGGCCAGGAGCACGGCGAGCCGGTGCGGTTCTCCGAGGAGCGCGAAGCGCTCGGCCCAGAGGGGGAGCCGGTCGGGGTGGCCGATGCCTTCGATCGCGCGGCAGGCGCGGTGGTCGTCGATGGCTTTGCGGTGGGCCCGCTCGGTGGGGACGAGATGCATGGGGCCCATTGGACCCCTGTCGCCGGGTGAACTGCAATGCCTTGCAGGTGACAGCACGTGTCGTCCCAGCCCGGGAGCGGTTCTCGTCCTCGTCCTCGTTCTCGTCCGGGCCGGGAGCGTCACGCGGTCATCGGCTGCCGGTCGCCCGTCAACTGGACGGTTGGGGCTCCTCGGTGGCCGCCGCCGAAGCCGGGGTGCTCTCGGCGAGGCCGGTCTGCCAGCGGGATTCGATCTTCCCGAAGCGCCAGTAGAGCAGGGCCACGACCCAGGTGAGGGCGAAGAGCCCGGCGATGACGAAGCCGGCCTTGTTGATGTCGAAGTTGGCCATGAAGTCCCAGAAGCCGCCGGAGAGGTGGAGCTCGCTGGTGAGCACGCCGAGGACCTCGATGGTGCCGATGAGGAAGGCGGCGGCGATGGACAGGCCGGTGATGACGAGGTTGTAGTAGACCTTGCGCACCGGGCGGGCGAAGGCCCAGCCGTAGGCGAAGTTCATGAAGAAGCCGTCGAAGGTGTCGAAGAGGATCATGCCGCCGGAGAAGAGCAGCGGCAGCGCGAGGACAGCGTAGAACGGCAGCCCGGCGGTCGCGGCGTAGGCGGTGGCGGCCAGGAGCACGACCTCGGTGGCGGTGTCGAAGCCGATGCCGAAGATGAGGCCGACGAAGAAGAGCTGCCAGGTGTGGTTGATCGAGCGCATGAAGCGCCCGAAGAAACGCCACATCAGTCCACGGGCCTGGAGTTGGCGCTCCAGTTCCGCCTCGTCGAAGGTGCCGCGGCGCATGTCGCGGAAGACCTTGAAGATCCCGGCGAGCACGATCAGGTTGAGCGCGGCGATCAGGTAGAGGAACCCGGCGGAGGTGAGCGTGCCGAGCATGCCGCCGAGCGTCTCGTAGGTGGAGTTCGGGTCGACCACCGCGCCGAACACGGCCTTGGCGGCGACGGTGATGCCGACGCCGACGGCCGACACGACGGTGGAGTGGCCGAGGGCGAAGAAGAAGCCGCTGGCGAGGGGGCGTTGGCCGTCGGCCAGCAGCTTGCGGGTGGAGTTGTCGATCGCGGAGATGTGGTCCGCGTCGAAGGCGTGGCGCGCGCCCAGGGTCCACGCGGTGAACGCGACGCCGAGGCCGACGCCGAGCTTGTCGTAGTGGAAGTGGTGGGGCAGCACGGTGAAGACGTAGATGCCCCAGCCGAGGCCGTTCAGCAGCAGGATGACCAGGGACATCAGGCCGATTCTGGCCCATTCCGCCGGGTGTAGGGACTCGCGGATCGTTCGTATCTTGGCCGTGAGCGCGGACACTGCGCATCCTCCTCGGGACGCTCACAGGTGCGGGCGGCCTGGCCAGAGCAGTCCGAGGTGGCCTGGTCCGGACCGACCTTCCTGCGAGGCTGGTTTCCGTGAATGCGACGCCAGGCGACCGGACTCGCCCCCGTGTCGAGGGGCTTCACCGTTGCGGGACAGTGCCGGATTCTCACCGGACTTCGCTGACGCTGCACTGTCACCGCACCGTGCGGAGACGACGGCAGCCTAGGGGCGGTGGTGAACGGGTGCAAGGCTGCACACATGAAGAGGTGTGAGGGAACTCGTTCGAGGACGGCCGGCCGTCCGCTCGCTCAGGCGGTCGTCGACCTCGCGTGCAGGACGCAGTCCCCGCACAGCCCGCCGTCGCGCGCCGGTGCGGCGCGGTAGATCAGGCAGCAGCTCCGGCGGCGGAAGGAGCCGTCGTCGAGGTAGCGCCCACTGCCCTGGAGAGCGGGGCGCGCCATCAGGACCTCGACCAGCGCGCGGGCGTCGGCGGCGGATTCGGGCCGAGCGGCGGCGACCATGCGGGCCGCACCGGCAAGGGCCGAGGCGGTGTTGCCCCGGGCGATCACCTCGGAGACACCGAAGCGCGCGACGGCCTCGGCCAGAGTCAAGGCGATCCCGTCGACGAGCACCGCGCCGAGGGCCTGCGCGGAGTCCGGGTCCGCGGCGCCCGCGGGCGCGGTGGAGGCGGTGGGGTGCGGCAACGACAGCGGGAAGGCGCCGCCCAACTGCGGCTGCCAGAACGCCTCCTGCAAGGTCAGCGGCTCCACCTCGCGCTGGAGGAGGGCTCGGGCGAGGAGGGGCGAGGCCAGCCGGGCGACGAGGCCGAGGTGGACGACGGAGGCGGCGACCCGGATCTCGACCGCGTGCGGTTCGCTTCCGGAGCCTGCGGCGAGGAAGGTCCGGACGGCGGCCACGCGCTCGTCCAGGACCCGTGGACTGTCGACGATCTCCTGCATGGAACGCCAGGGGGCACCGGGGGACCGGGCCGGTGCGTGGTGCTCGGTGACGAAGAACGGGCCCAGCGCGGCCGCCTGTTCGGCGCCGTCCTGGGCCCGTGCCTCACGGGGCGTGCGGGTCACGCCGCGACCGGGTCCGGGGTTCCGGCCGGTGCGGTCGTGGCGGGCGCGGGCTGCAGGAGCCGCTGCGCCATGGGGGCGAAGACCAGGCCTATCGTGCCCCAGAGGATCACCTGGGCGAGCACGGAGTAGAAGCGGAAGGAGAACAGGACGTCCGCCGGGAAGCCCGGGTAGACGATCTGGCCCGCCTTGTCGGTCAACGGGAGCGGCGTCTCGGTGGCGTGGTCGCCGTAGAGGTGCACGTTGGCGGCCAGGTGGCCGAGCGCGGGCAGCAGGGCCATCACGATCACGACGGCCGCGACGTAGGCCGCGCCGCCCAGCAGGGTCGCGTTCCAGTTGCCGAACCGCGGCTTGAGCTTCTGCCCGAGCCAGACGGCGGCGATGAGGAAGACGATCGAGCAGAGCACCATGACCAGGTACAGGCTGCCGCGCTGCTGGATGGTCTCGGGGTGCCCGATGGCCGGCGGGTTGGCCGGGTACTTCAGGAACGGCACCAGGTAGAAGCCGAGCAGGCCGCCACCGGCGACGAGCAGCGACAGCGTGCGGGCCTGGAGCCGCCCGGTGCGGCCCAGGCACAGGGCGTAGGCGACGGCGAACATGGCGCCCATGGCCATGCCGAAGAAGATCATGCCGGTGCCGATGCCGACGGTGGACTGGATGGTGCGCGAGAAGATGTCAGGACCCGCCATGGGCGGGGTGACCCCGGTGGCCTTGTCCAGGGCGTCCGTGGCGGCGTCGCGGCCGCTCTCGTAGGCGATGGCCTGGTTGATCTGCGGTTCGGCGAAGATGCGGGCGAACGCGAAGGCGAGCAGCCCGGCGATGGCGCCGGCGAGAACGCCGCGCCCGATGATGCGCTTGATCATGGTGTGTCCCGGTTCCCCGTGGTCTCAGTGGCAGGGGAAGCCGAGGAAGTGCCGCGAGTCGTGGACGAACTCGTGGATGTGCATGTCGTTGCCGAACACGGAGAACGCGCCCTGGTCGACGCCGATGAAGTAGTAGACCGCGAGGGCGATGATGAAGGTGCTGATCAGCCAGACGGTGGCGCGGGAGCCGGAGATGACGGCGGGGATCGCCGGCGCGGCACTCTCGGCGGGTGCGGACAGACTGCTCACGTGGAGCCCTCCTTGGGGATCGTGCGTCCCTGGTCGTTGGAGCGGGCGTGAAGAGGCAGTGTCTGACTCACCCCGACCTGGACCGGGGCTCACAGTGGCGCGACCGTGCCGGACTCACACCGGCTTACTCGCTTCCTCACAGATAAGGGCAGGGTAAGGGGATTCTTGAGAAACCGTCAATGTGACGTGCTCGGCGCCGATTCGCGCCTGGTGGAGGCCGGTTGGTCCCTGGCCGGGCTGATCTGACGCACGATCTGATCGGCCGTGCTGTCGGCGCCCGCGTTCAGGTGTCAGTCCAGGGAGGCGAGGAGTTGCAGCAGCCGGCTCCAGCTTGCCTCCCGGGCGGTGTTGTTGCCGGATGGTGTTCCGCCGTCAGCCTCTGATGCGGGGCTCGGACGGAAGGGGAAGGTGCCGAGCCCGTGGCCTGCCATCGGGTAGATCAGTGCCTGATGGAAGTAGGGATCATGGTCGGCGTCGAGTCCGCGCATGAGGGTCTGGGCCTGCTGGGTGGAGTACCAGACGGTGTCCTGGTCGCCGGCGATGGCCAGGACGGGACCGCTGATGTGGTCCACGGGCAGGAGTCCCTGCGGGATGGGCTTGCCGGCGAGGGTCCAGGCGAATTTGTTGCGATTCGAATAACCGAGCGCGTGATCCACCCGGTCGTTCGGGGCGTAGAGGATGGCGCCGTGGAACAGGTCGGGATAGGTGTCGGCCAGGAGGACGGCGGCTTCGGTCCCGCGTGAGTAGCCGTCAACCAGAATGTGGTTCGCGTCCACGCCGGGTTGTTTCGCGAGCAGGCGACCGGCGGTGGCGAAGTACTCCAGCGGGATGTTCTCCAGGTTGGCGGGGAGGCCGGGCATGCCGAAGTAGCCCAGGGCGATGGTCGGATAGCCGTGCGAGGCCAGCAGTTCAGCGTCGATTGTGCCGAGGTTGCCCCCCTCCGAGCCGCCGAAGATCACGAGGCCGGGCCGTGGCTTCGGGCCGGGCGGCGGTAGGTAGAGGTGCCCCTCGACGTGGTCGGCGGCGAGCGTGAGGACCCGGTCCGTGACCCCGCGCGCTGCCTGGATACGCGTGAGCACCGTAGTCGCCACCGTCCGGCCGCCCAGCTGCGCGGACAAGGCCACCGAATACGACTCAGCATCGTCAGGCGCCCAGAAGTTGGCCCCGCGCACGGTCCGTGGACGCATCGACCAGACGATCCCCATATCGTCGACGCCCTGGTACGAGCCGGACACCGGCGCGCTTCGGCTCGGGTCGACGACACCGTCGGCGTTTGCACGGAACACGGCTGCCGCGTCCCAGGGCACCCCCTGTCGAGCCACCGCGTGAGCGGTCAACGTCACCTGCGCCCCAGGAGGCAAGCCGGTCACCTGGATGTGAGCGTCCTCGTCCATCAACACAGCCGGGTCCGCGACACGTATCCGCACCTGGCTTGCGGTCGGCGACGAACATGCGGTGACCGAACCACCGAGCAACCCGAGTGACAGGGTCGCAGCGCAGACCCACCGAAGTGCTCCCGACACGTCCGCCCCCGTCGATGCGCTCGGCCACCAAGCGAATCCCAGCCCCGAACTCCTGGGTCGAGAAGATCATGGCACGGCACGTCTCAAGGCGCGAGACCCCAGGGCGCCAGCAGCAGGTCGGCACGAAGACCTGGACGCTTGCGGTCCTGTGGCTGCACCTCGCTGTTCGCCTCCGCGCTCATCACCGGCGGCGTCGGCGTCAGCCGCGACGAGTACCCGGCATCCGTCCGCTCCTACGGCACCCCGCACATCGCACACCGCGTCGCCCCGGCGTCGGTCCTCGTCGTCGGCGCCTGCGGGATCAGCCTGCTCGCCAGTCGCTGAGGTCTACGCGCCGACCTGCGCGGACGGTGCGGTGGCGGCGAGCATCGCGGCGACCGCGCCGCGGACCTGGCCGGAGACCGCCTCGGGGGTGGAGGCGTCGAGCTTGCCGTCCAGGTGCAGGAAGGCCAGGCCGTGGACCAGCGCCCACACCGCGGTCGACAGCGCCTCCGGGTCGGCTGCGGGCAGGACGCCGCGGACGATGTCGCGGACGTACTGCGAGATGGCGGCGGTCGCGGCGACCCGGTCCTCGTTCGTCGGATCGCAGGGCTCGGCGAACATCACCCGGAACATCGCCGGATGGTCGAGCGCGAAGCGCACGTACGCGACCGCGACCGCGGCGAGCTCGTCGGGCGTCGTGGGGGAGGGGTGCGCGGCGGTCAGGTCCGCGGCCAGTTCGCGGTAGCCCTCGGCGGCCACCGCGGAGAGCAGGGCCTCGCGGTCCGGGTAGTGGCGGTAGGGGGCCGTCGCCGAGACGCCGGCCCGGCGCGCCACCGCCCGCAGCGACAGGCCCGCACTGCCGTCCTCCTCCAGCAACTCCCGTGCCGCGCGCAGGCAGGCGGCCCGCAGGTCGCCGTGGTGGTAGCTGTCGCTCGCCCGTGACATGGGTCACCCTCCATCATGTTTGCACCGCTTACATTAGTCGATTAATGTAAGCGCCGTACACATCTTAGTCGAGTGACGGGAGAACCCCCATGGCCAGCGAGTTGTTCTCGCCCCTGCACCTGAGCTCCGAGGCCGTGCTGCGCAACCGGATCGCCAAGGCGGCCATGGAGGAGAACATGGCCGGCGCCGGTCAGCTGCCCGACACGCAGCTGATCGGGCTCTACCGGCGCTGGGCCGCCGGCGGCGCCGGCCTGCTGATCACCGGCAACGTCATGGTCCACGCCGAGGCGCTCACCGGTCCGGCAGGCGTCGTCCTCGACGACGCCGCGCCGCTGGAGCCGTTCACCCAGTGGGCCAGGGCCGGCAAGTCCGGCGGCGGGTCCATCTGGATGCAGATCAACCACCCCGGCCGCCAGATCGGCTCGGACATGCCGGGCGTCGTGTGGGGACCGTCCGCGGTCGGCGTCGACCTCGGCCGGCACAGCGGCCGCTTCGGCAGGCCGACGGCCATGACCCCCGAACAGATCGACGCCACCGTGGGCCGGTTCGCCACCACGGCCCGCCGCGCCGAGGAGGCGGGCTTCGACGGCGTGGAGATCCACGCCGCCCACGGCTACCTGCTCTCGCAGTTCCTCTCCCCGTTGGTCAACAAGCGCACCGACCGGTGGGGCGGCTCGTTGGAGAACCGCGCCCGGATGCTGCTGGACGTGGTCCGGGCCGTCCGCGGCGTCGTCTCCCCGTCCTTCGCGGTCGCGGTGAAGCTCAACTCCGCCGACTTCCAGCGCGGCGGATTCGACGCCGACGACGCGCGCCAGGTGATCGAGTGGCTCGCGCCGCTCGGCGTCGACCTGGTCGAGCTGTCCGGCGGCAGCTACGAGAGCCCCGCCATGACCGGCCGCCCCACGGACTCGCGCACCGCGGCCCGCGAAGCGTACTTCCTGGAGCTCGCCAAGGACCTGGTGACCACCAGCCCCCTGCCCTTGATGCTCACCGGCGGCATCACCCGCCGCGAGACCGCGCAGGCGGTCCTGGACAGCGGTGTGGCGGTCGTCGGGATGGGCACCGCGCTGTCCGTCACGCCCGACCTGCCCGACCGCTGGCGCGCCGCCCGCGAGGCGGACCGCCGGCTGCGACCGGTCACCTGGAAGGACAAGGCCCTCGCCTCCGCCGCGAGCATGGCGATGGTGCGCCACCAGTTGCGCCGCATCGCCCGCGGGGCCGACCCCAGGCCCGGCACCCACCCGGTCGTCGCGCTGATGTCCGAGCGCCGCCACCAGCGCCGCGCCCTGCGCGAGTACAGCAGCTGGCTGCCCACCTCGAAGGGCGGCCGGTGACGGACCGGGCGGCGTGGCCGCTCCGCAGGCCGGCGTTCTGGTTCTCCTCGCCGTGGCAGGGAGGTGGACCGGGACGCCCCGCCGCCCGATCGCGGGATCAGTCCCGCCACCATCCGTCGAGCGGGGTGACCGGGACGGCGCGCTTGTGCCGCGTCGCGAGGTAGACCGACTCCAGCTTCGCGGCCACCTCCGGGGCGACGTCGGCGCCTTCCAGGTAGTCGTCGATCTGGGTGTACGTCAGGCCGAGTGCCACCTCGTCGGGCAGCGCGGGCCGGTCGTCCTCGAGGTCGGCGGTCGGGACCTTCTCCCAGACGCTCGGAGGGGCGCCCAGCTCCTGGAGCAGCGCCGCGCCCTGGCGCTTGGTCAGTCCGGTCAGCGGCGTCATGTCGACACCGCCGTCGCCGAACTTGGTGAAGAAGCCGGTCACGGCCTCGGCCGCGTGGTCCGTGCCCACGACGAGCAGGTTCAGCTGCCCCGCGATCGCGTACTGGATCACCATGCGCTCGCGGGCCTTGATGTTCCCGCGCACGAAGTCCCGCAGCGTGGGCTCTGCGCCCAGCAGCTCCCGCAGACCCAGCGCCGCTTCGGCGCTCACCGCGTCCGCGCTCGGCTTGACGTTCACCGTGACCGACCGGTCAGGCCGGATGAACCCCAGCGCGATCTGCGCGTCGTGCTCGTCGGCCTGCACTCCGTAGGGCAGCCGAACCGCGACGAAGGTGGACTCGTGCCCCTCGGCACGCAACTCCTCGGCGGCCAGTTGGCACAGCCTGCCGGCCAACGAGCTGTCCTGGCCGCCGCTGATCCCCAGCACATAGCCCTTGGCCGGGGTCGACCGCAGGTAGTCCTTGAGGAAGTCGACCCGCCGCCGGATTTCGACCTTGGGCTCGATCGTCGCCTGGACGCCGAGCTCGGCGAGGATCTGCTCTCGTACGTACGTCATCCGCGTACGGTACCTTCTGGCGGCCCGGCCTGCGGATCCTCAGGGGGAAGCGCCCCGGTCGTCAGTCCTTCCACTCGCGCTGCTCGCGCCAGGGGTCGCCGTGGTTGTGGTAGCCGGCCGACTCCCAAAAGCCCGGCTCGTCCACGTCGCTGAGCGTCAGCCCGTTGATCCACTTGGCCGACTTCCACAGGTACAGGTGGGGCACGAGCAGGCGGGCCGGCCCGCCGTGCTCGGGTGACAGCGCGAAGCCGTCGAAGGTGTGGACGATCCAGGCCCGACCGTCCAGGACGTCTTCGAGGGGCAGGTTGGTGCTGTACCCGCCGTAGCTGTGGGCGATCACGAAGTCGGCGGCCGTGCCGACCCGGTCGATGACGTCCTCGACGGCGACGCCGCGCCAGTGCGTGTCGAACTTGGACCAGCGGGTGACGCAGTGCAGGTCGGCGGTGATGTCGTGCTGCGGCAGGGCCATCAGTCGGGGCCAGGTCAACACGCTGCGTTCGCCGGTCTCGGTGGTCACGGTCAGCCGCCAGTCCGCGGTGTCGATCTGCGGAGTGGGTCCGGCCGACAGGACGGGGAAGTCCTCGGTCGGGTACTGGCCGGGAGGCAGGCGGCCGAGGTCGAATCCTCTGCGGCCGCGGAAGCCGGGGGTCACACTCACGCCGGGCTCCTTCAGCCGCCGTGCAGCGCCGTCCGCAGGGCGTCGACGGCGATGTGGCGGGCGATGTTCGCGGCGCGGGTGTCGCGCAGGCTGTCCAGCAGGAGGAAGTCGTGGACCATGCCGGCCACCCGGACCGAGGTGACGTCGACGCCCGCCTCGCGCAGCCGGTTGGCGTACTGCTCGCCCTCGTCGCGCAGCACGTCGGCCTCGTCGGTGATGACCAGCGTGGTGGGCAGCCCGCGCAGCAGCTCCAGCGGTGCCCGGAGCGGGGAGGCGTGCGGCTCGGCGCGTCCGGCCGGGTCCGGGAGGTAGGCGTCCCAGAACCACTTCATGCCGTCGCGGGTGAGGTAGTAGCCCTCGGCGAACTGGAGGTAGGAGGGGGTGTCGAAGTCGGCGTTGGTCACCGGGTAGAGCAGGACCTGGGCCTTGAGGTCGATCCCGCCGCGCTCCTTGTTCATCAGCGCGAACACCGTGGACATGCAGCCGCCGACCGAATCGCCGGCGACCGCGACGCGGGAGGTGTCCAGGCCGTGCTCCGCGCCGTGCTCCAGAACCCACCGGCCGACGGCGTAGTTCTGCTCGACCTGGGTGGGGTACTTCGCCTCCGGCGCGCGGTCGTAGACGGGGAACACGCCCGAGGCGCCCGCGCCGACGGTGAGTTCGCGGAAGAGACGGTCGTGGGTCCGGTCGTCGCCGAAGACCCAGCCCGCGCCGTGGATGTAGAAGACGACCGGCAGCGGCCCGGTCGACCCCCGGGGGCGGATGATGCGGGTGCGGACCTTGCCCCACTCGCCGGCGTCGACCTCGACCCACTCCTCGTCGACGTCCGGGCGGGGCACGCTGGGGTCGACCTGCAGGCTGAGCAGGATGTCCCGGCCCTTCTCGGGCGGGACCTCGTAGATGCGGGGGTGCGGGTCGGTGGCTTCCGCCAGCGCTTTCGCGGCGGGTTCGAGGTAGGGGGTGATGGGGGGAGGCAGCTCGGTCATGTGGACTCCATCGCGGGCACAGGCGTGCCCGGTTGCACGGCGTTGCCGCCGCGGCCGGCGGTCCCCCGGGACGAGAATCCTCACGTCCCATCGTTCGTTCCCTGGCTGGAAGGCGCAACCGCCCGGGGGACGGGCGACCGCCGCCCACGGTCGTGGATCGGCTCCAACTGCTCGGAGGAGGCGGGGTTCTGCCCCGTGCAGACGTTGCGGTCGACCACGGTGGGCGGGCGCAGCGGAACGGCCAGGGGCCGCCCTCGGTCCTCGCCGGGTCCGCTGCGGCGGGGCGGTCGCACGGGTCGATCCGGTGCGCCGTCGCCCCGGCGGCAGCAGTGCGGGTGGTGCGGGTGGTGCGGGTGGGTCTCAGACGGCGGCGCGGCCGCCGTCGACCGGCAGGACCACGCCCTGGACGAACGAGGCCTCGTCGCCGGCGAGATAGGCGACGGCGGCGGCGATCTCGGACGGGTCGGCGACGCGTGCGGCCGGGGCCTGGGAGGCGAGTTGGTCCAGGCCGTCGCCCATGGACGCGGTGCCTTCGGTGCGGACCGGGCCGGGGGCGACGGCGTTCACGCGCACGCCCTGCGGGCCGAACTCCGCCGCCCACGACTTCGTCAGCAGGTTCACGGCCGCCTTGGTCGAGCCGTAGAGCGCCATGCCGGGCATGCCGAAGCCCGCGACCATGGTGGAGACGCTCACCACCGCGCCGCCTCCGCGTTCGGCCATGGCGGGGGCCAGAGCGGCCGTCAGGAAGTAGGGGGCCTTGACGTTGACCGCGAACATGGCGTCGAAGTCGGCCTCGGTGGTGGCGGTGGTGGGGCCGAACGCGCCCAGGCCGGCGTTGTTGACCAGGACGTCCACGTGGCCTCCGGTCTCGGTGGCGCGGCGGGCCAGCTCCCTGGCGGAGTCGGCGTCGCGCAGGTCGGCGGGCAGGAAGTCGGCCTTGCCGCCCTCGGCGCGGATCGCGGCCACGGTCTCCGCGCCGCGCTCCGCGTTGCGTCCGGAGACCAGGACGTGGGCGCCGCGGGCGGCGAGGGTCTGGGCGATGGCCCGGCCGATGCCGCTGGTCGAGCCGGTCACCAGGGCGACCTTGCCGGAGAACTCCATGGCGAACCTCCAAAAGGAAAGACCTTCGAGGCTCCGGCCGGAGCCCCGGACTGGCTTGCGCGATCCACTATTCGCCCGAAAAAATGGAATGTCCAATCCAAAAAAATGACTACAATGGAGCCATGACGACGCGCACCGCCACGAAGCCGAGAAAGCTGACCCCCAAGGGCGAGCAGACCCGGCTGCGGATCGTCGCGGCCGCGGCCCAGCTGATGCTCGACCGCGGCGTCGCCGGCACCACCATGGAGGACGTCAAGGCCGCGTCCGGCGCCAGCAGTTCGCAGCTCTACCACTACTTCGCGGACAAGCAGGCCCTGATCATGGACGTGATCGCCTACCAGGACGAGCGCGTCGTCGGCGACCAGGAGCCGATGCTCGCCCGCCTCGACACCGTCGACGGGCTACGCGCCTGGTGCGACTTCATCGTCCAGCACCAGCGCGACCTCGAATGCCGCGGCGGCTGTCCGATCGGCTCGCTCGGCAGCGAACTCGCCGAGGTCGACCCCGCCGCCCGTGCCGCGGTCTCGGGATCCTTCCTGCGCTGGGAGTCAGGCATCCGCGGCGGCCTGCGCGCCATGCACGAGCGCGGCGAGTTGACCGCCGATCCGGAGGATCTGGCCCTGACCGTCCTGGCCGCGCTTCAGGGCGGCCTGCTCCTCGCCCAGATCCACCGCGACGTCCGCCCCCTGCGGGTCACCCTCGACGCCATGATCGACCACGTCCAGGCCCACACGACGGCGGCCGTGCCGTCGTCCGGCCGACCTTGACCCGCGCCTGACCGGACCCGGACCCGGACCCGGCTTCGGCGCCCGGCCGGAGGTGGTCGCCCTACCGAGGGCTACACGGCGCCCGCGTCGTGGGACCGCTCGTAGTGGCGGCGCACCTTCATCCGGTTGCCGCACACGGCCATCGAGCACCAGCGGGCCTTGTTGGGCTTGCTGCGGTCCAGGAGGAAGCGCCGGCACTCGGGGTTGGCGCAGGGCCGCAGCCTCCCCGGCATCGTCTCCTGCACCGAACTCCAGGTGACCAGCGCGCGCACGGCCAGCTCCCGTCCGCGGGGAACGTCCATCTCCCAGGCGATCCCCTCGGGGGACACCTTCGGGTGGGATGTGACGCCGTCCAGCAGCGGCGACAGGGCGGTCACAGGCGCAGTGCCCCGCACCACGGCCTGAAGGGCGTCCCGGGCCTGCACCAGGTGCCGCCTTTCCGCGGCCGTACCGGTGCCGCCGTGGGCTCGCTGCCACACCTTGGCCGCCTGGGGTTCGGCCAGCAGATCCGTCGGGCGTCCGCTGCCGTCCAGCGGTGTCGTGTTCAGCAGCTCCAGCAGAGTGTCCTGCCGCTCGCGCTCGCTCATCGCCCTCCTCGCCCCTCCTCGCCACGGGCGGCCGGCCGGCCGACCCGACAGCTCGCGTCGCACCTTCGAGGCTAACCATGAAACCCGACATTGATGGTTAGCACAGGGCGGCGTGCCTGCGCAAGGCGCTGTGTCAGGAGGGTGTCCGGACCGAGGTCCCGGCGTCGCGCGCGGCCTTCTGTCTAACCATTAAAACGTGGTTGACAGGTTAGGAAGCCGGTGCTTGACTCAGCCTTGTCCACGAAGAACGCGAGGCGAAGGAGCCGAGTGACATGGGCATCGCTGCCACCTACCGATCGGTCGACGTCGACGGACTGAAGGTCTTCTACCGGGAGGCCGGGCCGCGGGACGCTCCCGCGGTCCTGCTGCTGCACGGGTTCCCGAGCGCCGGCCACATGTTCCGCGACCTGATCCCGCTGCTGGCGGACCGCTACCGGGTCGTCGCCCCGGACCTGACCGGCTTCGGCCAGTCCGACATGCCCGGGCGCGACGAGTTCGACTACACCTTCGACAACCTCGCCCGGGTGATCGACCGCTTCACCGAAGCCATCGAGCTGCGCCGGTTCGCCGTCTACGTCTTCGACTACGGCGCCCCCACCGGCTTCCGGCTCGCGGCGGCGCACCCCGAGCGGATCGCCGCGATCATCTCCCAGAACGGCAACGCCTACGAGGAAGGGCTCAGCGACGGCTGGACGCCCATCCGGGCCTACTGGCAGGACCGCTCCGAGGCCAACCGCGAGGCCCTGCGGGCCTTCCTGGCTCCGGAGACCACGGTCTGGCAGTACACCCACGGCACGCCCGACCCCGCGTCGGTGTCCCCGGACGGCTACAGCCTCGACAACTACTACCTGGCGCGGCCCGGTGCCGACGAGATCCAGCTGGACCTGTTCGGTGACTACGCGTCGAACGTCGAGCTGTACCCGACCTTCCAGAGGTACTTCCGCACCCACACGCCCCCGCTCCTGGCGATCTGGGGACGCAACGACCCCTTCTTCCTCCCCGAAGGCGCCGAGGCGTTCACGCGCGACAACCCCGACGCCGAGGTCCGACTCCTCGACACCGGCCACTTCGCGTTGGAGACCCACGCGACCGAGATCGCCGAGGCGATCCGCACCTTCCTCGCGAAGGTCGAGTTCTAGGGCCTGCCTAGCCCCGCACCGCCACCGGACCGCCAGGGACACGTCCCGCGGGGTCGCCCGGGTCCGACACCCCTTCACGGTCCACTCACGGCCCGCGCGAACGCGCGTGCCACCAGCTCTGACACCCGAGGAGTCCCACGCATGTCCGCGGACATCACGGTCGTACTCGCCCACGGCGCATGGGCGGACGGCTCCAGCTGGAACAAGGTCATCACCCGACTCCAGGCCCAGGGCGTCCGCGCTGTCGCCGCGCCGCTGCCGCTGACCTCCCTTCAGGACGACGTGGCAGCACTGGAGGACACCCTCCAGCACGTGGGCGGCCCGGTCGTCCTCGCCGGCCACGCCTACGCGGGCGGCGTGATCGGATCGACCACGGCGGACAGCGTCCGCGCCCTGGTCTACGTCGCGGCGCTCGCACCGGCCGAGGGCGAGACCGTCGGCGAGGTCTTCACGCGCGTCGCCCCGCACCCCGACGCGCCGGCTCTCACGCCCAACGAACACGGACTCGTCTGGCTGCCCGACGAGGCGTTCCCCAAGGCGTTCGCGCACCTGGCCACCGCCGAGGAGCAGGCTCTGCTGGGCGCCGTCCAGCGGCCGATCTCCGCTGCCGCGATCAGCACCCCGGTGGGTCGACCGCTGTGGAAGGACCTCCCCACCTGGTACCTGCTCGCCGAGCAGGACCGGATGATCCCGGCCGAGAACCAGCGCTTCATGGCCGAGCGCATGGGCGCCACCGTGCGGGCGCACGACGTGGACCACGCGCCGCTGGTGACCGCGCCGGACATCGTCGCCGAGCTCCTCCTCGAAGTCGTGCAGCAGACAAGGAAGACCCTGTAGTCGAAGACCCGTCGTCGATCCTCACCTACAGTGCCTCCAGGGGTGCTTCCGGTCGGACGCGAAGGTCTGGATCGGCGGGGGCGCATGGGAGGGGAGTGGCGATCGTGGGGGAGTTGGACGGCAGGACCGCACTGGTCACGGGCGGCTCGCGCGGGATCGGGCGCGCGGTCGCCCTGCGACTCGCAGCCGACGGGGCGCTGGTCGCGGTCCACTACGGCGGCGACGAGGCGGCCGCCGCGGAGGCCGTGGGGCTGATCGGCAAAGCCGGCGGGCGGGCGTTCGCGGTGCAGGCCAGGTTCGGCGAGAGCGGCGCGGTGGACCGGTTGTTCGAGGGGCTGACCGCAGGGCTGGCGGACCACGGCGCCGACGGCCTGGACATCCTGGTCAACAATGCGGGAATCCACTCGGTCGGCTCGATCGGGCAGCTCGGCGAGCAGGAGTTCGAGAGGCTGCTCGCGGTCAACGTGAGCGCGCCGGTCTTCGTGGTCCAGCGGGCGCTGCCGCTGCTGCGGGACGGCGGACGGATCGTCAACGTGGGCTCGGCGGCCACCCGGATCGCGAACCCCCTCCAGATCGGCTACACCGTCACCAAGGCGGCGCTGGCCGCGCTCAGCCCCTCGCTCGCCAACGAACTGGGCCGACGGGGCATCACCGTGAACACCGTCGAACCCGGCGTGGTGCTGACCGACATGACCGCCGGGTGGACCGGCGCCCCCGAGGCCGTGGCCGGACTCGAGTCGATCACGGCGCTCGGACGGATCGGCGAGCCGGAGGACGTCGCGGATGTCGTGGGCTTCCTGGCGGGCCCGCAGGGCCGCTGGGTGACCGGCCAGACCATCGACGTCTCGGGCGGCACCTACCTCGGCCCGATCGCCGGCGGGTGACGGCACCGCGGGGCCCGCGGTGCCGTTCACGGCGGGTCCTGCTCCCGGTGCGGCTCTCCTCCTCGGGCGGTCAGTCGACGGTGACGGTCATCTTGCCGAGGGCGGAGCCCGCTTCCATGATGCGGTGGGCCTCGACGATCTGGTCGAAGCGGAACACCCTGACCGGGCGGGCCCGGAAGGCTCCTGATGCGACCTTGGCGTAGATCGCGTCCAGGGGGACGTCAGCGAACGGGAATTCGGGGGTGCCGAGGACGAAGGCGCTGCCGAAGAAGCTGAGTTGCACGCCGGTGGGGAGATCGGCGACGGGGTCGAAGTCGGGTACCGGGTCGAAGCCGCCGAGGAAGCCCAGTTGGCAGACCCGGCCGCGCGGGCGGACCGTGGCCAGGGAGTCGCGGAGCACGCTGTTGCCGACGAGATCGAAGAGCGCGTCGACCGGTGTGGCGGCACGGCCGACCTGCGCGGCCAGCCGGCCGTCGTCGATGAGGACGTCCTCCGCGCCGATGTCCTTCAGGAGCGGCGCGTGCGCGGGGTTCCGGGTGGTGGCCAGGACCCGCGCGCCGTGGTCCACGGCGAGGTTCACCGCCGCCTGGCCGAGGGACGAGGTCGCGCCGCGAACCAGGACCCGCTCGCCCGGACGCAGGCTCAGGTTGCCGAACAGGCCGTACCAGGCTGTCGCGTAGACCTCGGGAACGGCCGCCAGCTCGGCCCAGTCCAGGGGCAGGGACGGGGCCACCACGGACACGTTGGCCGCCGGCACCGTGACCAGCTCGGCGTAGCTGCCGTTGCGCGTGCGGCCCATGCCGCCCAGGATCGCTACGACGCGGGTGCCGGGGGCGAGGCGACCGGAGGGGTCCGCCTCGACCAGGCCGGCGCACTCGATGCCGGGGACGGCTGCGACCTCGCCCCAGGCTCCGGCGCGCATGTACGCCTCGGCATGGTTGAGGCCGAAGGCCTTGACCCGGATCAGGACCTCGCCCGGCGCGGGCACCGGGTCGGGCAGATCGGTGACGGTCAGCACCTCGGGGGCGCCGTAGGCGGAGATGACGACGGCCTTCATGGGCGGCATCCATTCTTGAGTGGTCATTCAACTATTGGTCCGAAAGAAGGGCCACCGCAGGATGCGGTGGCCCCGAGGAGTCGAGCCTCAGGCGAGCACGGCGAACGCGTTGTCGACGATGGCGCGCAGCATGGTCGCGTCGGGGTTCGCCTTGCCGACGACCATCAGCCCCTGGCAGGTCGCGACCAGCACCTTCGCGCCGCCGGCCGGGTCGACCGACGCACGCACCTCGCCCCGGTCGCGAGCATGGCCGAGGGCGGTGGTCATGCACCGTTCGAGGCGGGCGAGATGGCCGCGCACGACGGCGGCGGCCTCGTCGTCCTCGGCGGCGTTCTCGATGGCGGTGTTCACCAGCAGGCATCCCTGCCGGCCCTCCGGGCTCAGCAGATCGCTCACCAGGCCGTCGAAGTATCCGCGCAGCTCGGCGAGGCCGGCGTCGGGCGACTCGAGTTCGCCCAGCTTCTGCGGAACGACGAGCTTGGAGTATCGCTCCAGGGACTTCAGGAACAGCGTGTGCTTGCCGCCGGGGAACGCGCTGTACAGGCTGCCGGGCTTCACGCCGGTGGCCTTGACGAGATCCTCCACCGACGTGGCCCGGTACCCCTGCCACCAGAACCGCAGCATGGCCTGGTCCACGACCGTGTCGGGTTCGAACTCGCGGGGTCTGGGCATGCCACGAAAATACATGAGTGACCATTCAAGAACAAGTGGGGACTTCGCCGAACTCCCGGAAGGCGCCCGTCCGGTCTCGAGCTGTTCAGCGCAGGTAAGCCACGGCGGCGCGCCGGAGGCGGACGGCCTCCATGTTCCCCAGGAGTTCTGCGGCGAGCGCGGCCGCGATGAAGATCGCCTCGCCGCCGAACGGAAAGGCCGACTCGCCGCCGAGAAGCCGGGAGATCCCCACGACCGCCAGGGCCAGTGCGGCGACCGCGACGGCGCGGGGCCAGGTCAACCGGTGCTGGACGTAGCCCAGGTACTCCGCTGTCGGCCGTCCCGGCCGGATGCCGGGCACGAAGCCGCCGACCTGTTTCAACTCGTCGGCTATCGAGTCCGGTTGGAACTCCAAGGCTGCATAGAAGGCGGTGAGGAAGAGAATCAGAACAGTCAGCAGGACGAGGTACCCCGTCGACCCCTCGGCCAGCAGGCGGTCCCGCAGCGCGCCGGTCCAGCCGCTGTGCGGCAGCAGTTGCGCGACCAGGGCGAGCCAGTAGAGAAGCGACGCGGAGAAGGTGACCGGAGCGTCCAAGTCGCCGAGTTCCACCGGAATGTGGGCGGGGCCGCCCCCGGACGGCCGAGTGCCGATCATGCGCTTGGCGTACTGCACGGGGACGGCGCGCTCGGCGCGTTCCACGAAGGTCTGCCCCATGAACGTCAACGGCCCCAGGAACAGCAGGGCGACGAAGGGGAGCAGTCCCCGGTGCTCGCGGACTGCCCAGAACTCTCCCGGCAGCACCGCCAGCACTTGGACGAGCACCAGGACGGCGTAGCCGTTGCCGAGCCCGCGCCGGCTCACCCACTCAGCCAACCCCATCGTCGCCACCGCCCCACCCGCGAGGCACAAGACGTCCACCGCGACCGCGCCCGTGCCGGTTGCCCGCAGCAACCCGTGGTCCCGGCCCACCGTGACGACGGCCCAGGCCATGAGCAGCGCCACGGGCACGGTCGCCACCCTTGCCATCCGCGCGACCGCGGCCGCTCCCACCGAGCCCTCCCGGGCCAGCGCACCCAACCGCGGGACCGTGATCACGGCCAGGTCCAGCAACAGCCGGGCGGTCACGACCGGGAAGATACTCAGCCCGAACACCGACAAGCCAGGCAGGGCGTCGCCCATCAGAACCTTCACGGCACCGGAGAAGGCCTGATGGTTCTGGGCCGCGTGGACGTCGACGCCCGGCAGCGGCACGTACTGGCCGAGCCGGAACAGCACGACCGCGGCCAGAGTGAACCCGGCACGGCGCCGGACCTCGGCGAGCCGAACGATCTGAGACCACCACGACAGCACGTCGCCCCCCAAGCCACGCGTCCACGTACCGACCGACCTCATCCTGGCAGAGGCGCGTTGCTGTCTGTACGGATTGATGGCTGCCTGTCAAACTGCCTCCGCGCGCTTGCACCAAGCACTTTGGTACACCCTCACTCTGCAGGTACGGACACCAGGAGAGCCCATGCGCCGCACCGTACGATCCTCCGCCGCCGTCCTCTCCCTCGGTACGGCTGTGGCCGCCGCCGTGGTGATGGCGGCCCCGGCAGCACAGGCAGTGCCGCGCCCGGCCGCCACGCCCTTCATCTCCTGCTTCTCGGACGCCATCAATCAGACCCGGGGAGAGGTCGAGTGCAACACGGCTTCCTCCTTCGGAGTCGGTGCCGACACATGGGCCTGGACCGTCAACTACGTCACGTCCACCTCCAGCACGAGCGACTACCTGAGCTTCGTCTGCGGCAGGGGGGACACCTACGAGATCGGCATGATCATCACTGACAGCCTCGGAGACACGGAGTCGGGCTGGACCTCGGTCACCTGCCGTACCGGTGTGCCCAACTGATCATCGGTTGACCGGCGTCGGCTGTCGCCGCCGGGCGCCCGCGCCGGAGGTGCTGACCCTCCCACCCTTCGGCGCACCCCCGGTCCTTGAGCAGGTAGCTGACCGCGCCCGCTCCGTCGGCGAGCAACTCCCCTGCGTAGAGCGGTTCGACGTACTGCGACAGTACGAGGACCGCGAGCCCTGGGAAGCGTTCGCGGGGCTCCACGGCGGCGCGCAGGCCCTCGTCGGCGAAGGTGGGCGGCAGGCAGGCATCCGTAGGCCTGGAAGATCGGACCGCAGGACCGGGCTCAGTGGCGGCGGTGGGGGACGCGGTAGACGATGCGCCAGTGCTGGGCCGGAACGAGGTCCTCGACGACCCTGACGGGACGGGCGCCGGTGTCGTAGACGACGCGCTGGATCAAGGTGGCCAGACTGCCCGCCACCGCGCCGAGTTCGCGAGCCTGGCCGGAGTCGAGGAGAACCGGACGAGGAGACTCGGTCACGTGGGAGGTGACCAGGGGGCGGCTCGCCACCTGAAGGTCCGCCGCCGCCTGCGAGTCGGCCGCGCCGTCCCGCGGCGCGACCGACCCGAGGGCGGGCAAGGGCGTCCAGGTCACCGAGCAGGCCAGACGCCGGCCGTCGTGGGCGTACCAGCGCTCGGAGCGCCAGCACGGCGCGCCCGGCGCTGTCTCCAGCGCGGCCGCGACCTCCACCGGGGCCGGAGTCCGCGCGGCGGCACCCTGCTCCCACGCGGCCGGGTCGGGCCGGTGGGCGGGGGAGACACCGAGCGCGGGTCGGGTGCGCTCGTGAGGCCAGGGGCGCACCATGGGCATGACCTGCGGAACGCCCAGCACCAGGAAGGCGCCGCCGCTCTCGGCCTTCTGGAGGACCCCCTCGTCCGCGAGCAGCGCAAGCGCGCGTCGGACGACGCCCTCACCGGCCTGGTAGTGCCCGGCCAGGCGCGCCTGGGAGGGCAGGGCCTGGTCGGCGGCCCACAGGCCCGACGCGACGTCCAGACGCAGCTGGTGCGCGACGCGCTGGTAACCGGCCTGCGCCATCGCTCCTCCGAGTACGGTGGGGCTGAAGTGAAAGACTGCTGGCCAGCAGTCTTTCACAGACCCGCGGCCTGCCCCTGCCAGGGGCGCCGGGGTCCTTGCGCGGCGGCGGTGCGGACGTAGTCGGTGGGCGTCTGTCCGTAGTGGCGCTTGAAAGCGCGCGTGAAGTGGCTGCTGTCTGCGAAGTGCCAGTGGGCGGCGAGCTCCGAGACGCTCAGGCGCTCGTGCGCGGTGGAGAGGGCGAGTCGGGCCTCCTCGAGTCGTCGGCGCCGGATGTAGGCGCTGACCGACTCCTCGGTTGCCGCGAAGGCCCGGTGCAGGGTGCGGACCGAGACGTTCAGTCGGTGCGCCAGTGTGGTGGCTGACAACTCCGGATCGGCCAGCATCTCGTCGGCGACGTCCTTGGCCGCCTGGGCGAGCGCGGGCGCGAGGCGCGGTTCCACGTCGTCGAAACGGCCGAGGGCCACGGCCTTGGCCAGTTCGATCAGTGTGCTGTGGGCGGCCCGCAGGCCGGCGGGGCCCAGGCCGCCGCTGGTCGTGTGGACCATGTCGGCGTGGGCGGCCAGCAGCCTCACCTCGGCTGCGTCGGCGGGGCCGGTGAGGCTCCGGTTGCCGAGCAGCGGTGCGAGCACGCCGGAGGGCAGGACCAGCACCTTGGCCGTGGTGCCCGGTGCCGTCTCGAAGTGCACGGGCCGTCCCACGTGCCGCAGCAGGACCTGGCCGGCCGCCACGGTGTGCCCTCCCTCGCGGGCCGAGCCGGCCAGCGTCCACCCGCCGCGCCGCACGACGTACAGGCGCACCTGGTCCTCGGCCCCGCCCAACGGGCCCTCGGTCCGCAGCGCGGACGGCATGCTCATCTCGGTGAGCGCCACGTCGCCGATCCGGGCGGCGCGGGCCTTGACCCGGAAGTCACCGACCGTGTCGGCGCTGAAGTTCGGCATCGGGAAGCCGTCCCCGACCTGCGTCCGCCACTTGTCCAGGAACGCGTCGAACGCCTCCGGTGCAGCGCCTGGACGGCTGGAATCAAGACGGAAGGATCCGTTGGCGACCGAGCCCGCTGTGTTCATCCACCGCACCGCCCCATGGCGCTGATATTCCGTCACGATGGCGCTTCCGTCCAAGCCCACGCCGTCTGATCTTCCTAGCCTGTGGCGGTGACGGCAATCCCGTCTCCCCCGGACGATCACGTGAGGACAGCGAGATGACCCAGAAGACAGCCGTCGTGACCGGCACGTCCAGCGGAATCGGTCTGCACACCGCCGTGGGCCTCGCCCGGAAGGGGATCCACGTCGTCGCCACGATGCGGGACACCACCCGGGCCGCGGCCTTGCTGGCCGAAGCCGACCTGCACGGAGTCGACCTGACGGTGCGGACCCTGGACGTGAGCGACCGTGACGGTGCCCGTGCCTGTCTGGACGCCGTCGCCGCCGAGTTCGGCCCCGTCGACATCCTGGTCAACAACGCCGGACTGAGCATCGCCGGGACGCTGGAACAGCTCGGCGAAGACGCCCTGCAGCGGGCGCTGGACGTCAACCTCCTGGGCGCCGCCGCGCTCACCCGTCACGTCCTGCCGTCGATGCGGGCGCGCGGGTCCGGCCGCATCGTCAGCGTCACCAGCAACGGCGCGGCGGTCGGCGAGCCCTTCCTCGACGCCTACTGCGCGTCCAAGTTCGCCCTGGAGGGGCTGATGCAGTCCCTGGCGCCGGTCGCGGCCCGCTACGGGATCGCGGTCAGCGTGGTCCAACCGGCCTTCGTCGCCACCAACATCGGTGAGAACACCGACACCGCCGCACTCGCCTCACCCGGCGACCCCTACCAGGACCTGGCGGAGTGCTTCCTGCGCTCCGTCCACGCGGAACTCGCCCGCGCGCAGCCGGCCACGGAAGCGGCCGCGGTCGTCGTCGAGGCGGCCACCACCGGCGAGCCCCGCTTCCGCTGGCAGACCTCACAGGCGGCAGTGGACTCCGTCGGTCTCTCCCTGGCCGACCTGGACGGCGACCGCGCCGTCGCCGCCATGTCCGCCTGGCTGGACTGAAACCCAGGGCGGCGGCTCCCTCCCTCGGTAGCGGCCTGAGCGTGGGTGCGCCGTCGTCGCGGTTCGGCGCGCGCGGGGGCGGCCGGTCGTCTCCCTGCCGGCCGCCCCCGCCTGGTGCTGCCCCCGCTCAGACGGTCGCCTTGAGCGAGACCTCGATGTTGCCGCGGGTGGAGTTCGAGTACGGGCAGACCCGGTGGGTGGCCTGCACGAGCTGGTCGGCCACCGCCTGGTCCAGGCCGGGCAGGTGCGCGGTGAGTGCGACGGCCAGCGTGAACCGGCCGTCCTCGACGGCCAGCAGGGCGACCTCGGCGGTGACCGTCGAGCCGGTGACCGGGGTCTTCTGCTCGGCCGCGATCATGCGCAGGCCGTTGTGGAAGCAGGCCGCGTACCCGGCGGCGAACAGCTGCTCCGGGTTGGTCTTCCCGCCGCCGGGGCCGCCCATCTCCTTCGGGACCGTCAGGTCCGCGTCCAGGACGCCGTCCAGGGTGCGGACGTGGCCGTTGCGGCCGTCGCCGGTCGAGGTCGCCTCGGTGGTGTAGAGCGTGGTGGTGGACATGGTGTCGTACTCCTTCGTTGCGTGTGCATGGTGCTGTTTCCTGCGGGTGGATGCCGGTGGGTCGGTCGGTGCCGACCCACGTCTGGGGAAGCCGCTGGGCGCGACCTGTGAGCGGGCGGGCGCGGCGGCTTCGGGCACGCCTCATCACGGCGCGACGCGGCGCGGCGCGGGGGCCGCGGGGCGCGGGGGGCGCGCGGGGCGTCGGCCCCGGGAAGCGGGAAGCGGGAAGCGGGAAGCGGGAGGCGGGAGGCGCGGTAGGGCCGGGCTGGGTCGGCTAGACGCCCCGGTCGGCGGGATCGGTGGGAATCGCCGACATCGGGTGACCGAGGGTGCCGGGCGAGGTGGCGTGGGACAGGAGTCGCAGGGCCGCCTGCGCGTCCGAGCCGGGCGCCGCGGTGACCACGACGAGCCGGACACCCGCCGCTCGTGGGACCGGGAGCGAGTGCTGGAGCACGTCCATCGCCCCGACCAGGGGATGGCACATCCGGTACTCGGCCAGGTCCCAGGCCCGGACCCGATGCTCGCCCCACAGCGCGGCGAACTGCGGGCTGCCCATGGACAGTTCGCCGATCAGTGAGGCCAGTCCCGGATCGTCGGGGTCCTCGCCGACCGCCGCCCGCAGCTTGCCGACGACGTCCCTGGCCTTCCTCGGCCAGTCCGTGCCGTACAGCTCGCGCGTGTGGGCGTCGAGGAAGACCAGCTTCGCCGTGTTCGGGCGCTCGCCCGCCCGCTTCGGGCTGTCGGGGTCCAGGTGGCCGGCGAACAGCGCGTGCCCGCTCGGGTTCCAGGCCAGGACGTCCGACCGACGGCCGAGCAGGATCGCCGGCGCGTCCCCGAAGGCGTCCATCAACTGCCGCATCGCCGCCGTGACCTGCTCGGCGGGTCGGCGCCGACGTCGCGTTCGCTGCCGTCCGTCACTGGACAGACCGTGCAGATGCCGCCGCTCGGCCTCGTCCAGCCCCAGCGCGCCGGCCAGGGCGTCCAGCACCTGCGGTGAGGCGTTGAGCGAGACGCCGCGCTCCAGCCGGGTGTAGTAGGCGACGCTGACCCCGGCCAGTTGGGCCACCTCCTCGCGGCGCAGCCCGGGGACCCGACGCTGGTCGCCGTAGTCCGGCAGGCCCAGAGCGGCCGGTGTCAGCTGGGCGCGTCGACTGGCGAGGAATTCGCCCAGTGGTGACGTGCCGTAGGTTCTGGCGGTCATGTCGTTCAGTATCAAGCGGCCCCAGCGGACGTGCCTGCCCCTGCCAGGGTCAGGCTGCTGCCCGTCGGACCGGTTCCGGGCGCGGTTGCACCACCGGATCAGACGTCCGGGCCGACCCACCGCCGGGGCCCGGGCTCCGATTCCTCCGCCGAGGCAGGCATGGGGTCACGATCGGGGAGCGGTTGACAGCGTTTCGGTTCCTCCGGTCATCAGGGCGAGGGTGCTGTGAGGGGCGTTGTCGTCGATCATGCGTGCGTACATGTCGTCGTCCGCCTCGACGGCTTCGGCACGGGCGAACATGGCCTGCTCGTGCCGCGCGAGCGCGGTCTCCGCATCTTCGGGGTGGGCGGCGGTGACGAGGGCGGCGAGTTCCGGCGCCCAGCTGGGCGCTGTCGCCCCGGTCGGTCTCGCCGGAGCGGCGGAAGCGGACGACCACACGCACCTCGTCGTCCGTCCGGACGTGGCCGGCGGGGCTGGAGCCGCCCCTACTCCGCGGATGCGTGCGCCGTGCACCCGGCGTTCAGACGCTGGCCCAGGAAGAGCGCCGCCCGGTCGAGGGCCTCGTCCGCCTCGTCCAGAACGCCGGCGAACGCCTGGAACACGTGCGGCACGTCGGCCGTGACGTCCAGGACGACGTCCACCCCGGCCGCCCTCGCGCGCGCGGCAAGGCGCGTGGAGTCGTCCAGCAGGACCTCGTTCGTGCCCACCTGGAGCAGCAGCGGGGGGAAGCCGGTCAGGTCGGCGAGGACGGCCGGGCTGAGCAGCGGCTGGTGCGGGTCGGCTCCGGCGAGGTACATGGCCCCGGTGTGTTCGAGGGCCTGACGGGTGAAGACCGGGTCGACGCCGTGCTTGGCGTCCATGCTCTCGCCCGTGCGGGTGGCGTCCAGGCCAGGGGAGAACGCCACGATGGCGGCGGGCAGCGGCAGGCCCGCGTCCCGCGCGGCCAGGCAGGTGGTGACGGTGAGTCCGCCGCCGGCCGAGTCGCCGGCGAACGCGATGGCCGAAGGGTCCGTTCCGTTGTCGAGGAGGTCGCGGTAGGCGCTCAGGGCGTCCTCGATCGCAGCCGGGAAGGGGTGTTCGGGGGCGAGCCGGTACTCCAGCGAGTACGCCCCGAGGCCCGTCCTGGCCACCAGCTGTCCCGTCAGCGACAAGGCCGTCTCAGGGGAGCCGAACACGAAGCCGCCGCCGTGGAAGTACAGGATCGTCCCCGCGCGCGGCCCGGCTTCCGGCTCCACGCGCAGGGCCGGTCGGCCGCCGAGCGTCGTGTGCGTGGTGCGGAGGCCGCCGGGCACGATCATCTGAGCCATCAGCGCCTTGAATCCGGCGCGGAGCGCCTCCACCGACCGGGGGCCCTCCGGTCGCGGCTGTCGCATCATCGCGTCGACCCGGGCCCGTTGTTCCGTGCTCATGGCTGTGCTCCCGTCCTCAGTAGATTCCATTACACTATATGCCGTGGCATATAAATCAAGCGGCGGACAGATCGACGTCCCCGGCTTCTTCGCCGATCTGGTCCGATGCGAGACGCGTCTGTACAACGCGCTCAACGACCTGCTGCGTGAGCGGCACGGGATCGTCACCTCACAGTTCGAGTTGCTGCGCTACCTGCGCGACCACCCCGGATCCCGGGTCGCGGACCTCGCCGCCGAGTTCGCGGTCGGCGTCGGCGCGACCAGCAAGGGCGTCGACCGCCTGGAGAAGCAGGGGCGGGTCGTCCGGCAGCCGAACCCGTCCGATCGCCGCTCCTCGCTGCTCGCCCTGACCGACGACGGTTCGCGGCTCATCGAAGCGGCGGAGGAGACCTTCACCCGGGGGCTTGCCGAGCTGGTCGGAGGCGCACTCGACGACGCCTCGGCGGCGGCTGCCGTCCACACCCTCGCAAAGCTGCGCTCCGAGCTGGAACGCCGTCAGATCGGGATGCCCACAGGCTGAGGGGCGTCGACGCCGGAGGCGATACCCTCGTGGCACGGGCCTGCGGCATGAAGGGATGGGATCGCGTGGACTGCGACGAGTTCGTCGAGCTGGTCACGGACTTCCTCGACGGCGCCCTGCCCGAGGCCGACGAAGCCCGTTTCGTCGAGCACCTCGCCGCCTGCGAGGGATGCGAGGCGTATCTGGAACAGTTCCGGCAGACCATCGACACCCTCGGCGTGCTCCCGGCGGACAGTCTCTCGGAACAGGCGAAGGACCAGCTGCTGACCGCCTTCCGTGGATTTCGGCGCGGGTAGCGGCGCCGCCTCAGCGAGACGAGTCGCGGAACGCGGCCAGCAAGGCGTCCCGGCACGCCGGAGCCGACACCGGCGACGGCTCCGACGCCGCCGGCGCGAGGAGTCGGACGGTCTGCTGATGCTGATCCAGCAAGGTCCGGCAGGCCGGGCAGCCGTCCAGATGGACGACCAGGAGCGTCTCGGACCTCTCGTCCAACGCGCCGTCGAGGTAGGCGGTGACGAGTTCGGCGAGTTCGGAGCAGGTCATGGCGCGCCCCGGCGCTGTGCGGCGGTACTGGCGGCGGCGGTACTGGCGGCGGCGGTGCTGGTGGCGGTGGTGGCGGTGGCGGTGGCGAAGTAGGTTTCGAGCCTGGCGCGCACCGCGGCGCGGGCCCGGTGCAGGATGACGCGCTGGTTGCCGGGGGAGATGTCGAGCAGCTCGCAGACCTCGTCGGAACTGTGCCCATCGATGTCTCGCAGCGTCACCACGATGCGGTGGCGGTCGGGGAGCGCGCCCAGGGCTTCGGCGAGGACGGCGCGGACCTCGCTCTTCAGGGCGGCGTCCTCCGGCAGCATCCAGGGCTGCGGCTGCTGCCCGGGGTTCCAGTGGCCGGGGTGGGGATCGTCGGAGGGCCGGAACCGCGACGGGTCGACGGTGGGTCCCTCGTCCTCGGGGAGCAGGCTGCTGAACGGCAGGGTGCGACTCTCCTTCGCCCCGCGGGTCCTGGCGGTGTTGACCAGGATGCGGAACACCCAGGTCTTGAGCGAGGCCCGCCCCTCGAACCGGGCGAGTCCCCGGACGACGGCGAGCCAGGTTTCCTGCACCACCTCCTCCGCCGTCGCGTTCGTGGACACGAACGAGCGGGCCAGGCGCAGCATCGACGGTGACCAGAGGTCCAGGACGAGCCCGAAGGCCGCCTCGTCCCCGCCGCGAAGACGCTCGACCAGCTCGTCGTCGGGCGGCAGGGGGACATCGCGTGCCACGAAGGCTCCTCGAGGTCGGGTACAGGGGTGCTCACCGCACGATACCCATCCCGTCCGGGCCCCGGTGCTCGCGGAAGACACTGGTAAGAAGTCAAACACCGTCCAGGGCTGCCCGGTTCGCAACACCGGAACGGTGGCAGGTGTGCCGCGGGCCCCCGCCCCGCCTACGCGGGGGAGCCCGCGGCACACCTGGGCAGGGCCGGCTAGCGCGTGACGGCCGCCATGCCGGCGGAGCTGGCAGGAAGCCCGGTGACGGTGACGGTCGGCTCTCCCGGCGTCCCGTCCGCGGTCAGCGGCACACCGTCGATGCGGCCGTCCTTGTTGTCCAGGATCCACAGCGCACCGCCCGAGACGGTGGCGTCGCCCACGTGGCCGCCCGGGGTGGCGGCGGTCGCGTCGAGCAGCCGCAGCGAGCCGTCGGCGCCGACGGCGAAGGTCGAGACCGTGCCCGATCCGGCGTTCTCGACGTAGGCGGTGCGGCCGTCGGCGCCGACGGCGACCCAGCACGCGGCCGTCTGCCCGTCGGGGACGGCGGCCGCCGTGTTCCGCAGCGTTCCGTGCGAGCGGTACCGGTACGCGCTGGCCGAGCTGGCGCCCGCACCGGCGCCGACGTTCGAGACCACGGCCGTGCCGCCCCGCCCGAACGCGAACCCGAACGGGGTCTGGCCGACCGAGGGAACCGACGACGCGGGACCGGGCGCCCCGGCCGAGTCGAGCGGCAGCACGTCGATGGTGCTGGAGCCCTTCTCCGTGACCAGCAGCGCGTCCCCGTCCGGCACGACCGCGACCTGCGCCGCCCCGGCCGCCCCGGCGGACAGGGACTGCCGGCCGAACTCGACCAGCCGTCCGCCGAGACGCCGGTAGGCGGTCACCGTGCTCTGGCCCAGGACGTAGACCCGGTCGCCGCGGGACGCGACGCTGACCGGCCCGGCGCCGGTGGGCGTGGTTCCCTCCAGGTGGAGCGAGCCGTGACGGTCTATCGAGAACCGCGAGACGGTGTCGGAACCGGCGTTGACGGCGTACAGGGTCCGACCGTGGTCGGCGACCGTGACCGCGCCCTGCGATCCGAGGCCGCCGCCGTTGCCGGCGCCGCCGGTCGCGAAGCGGCCGACGGACGACCCGTCGGCACGGTAGGCGAGGATCGCGTTGCCCGTGGCGGCGTTGGTCTCGGTGTAGACCGTGGTGGTGCGCGGGGCGTGAGCGTGCGCGACCGCGCCCGCGCCCGTGGCCGCCCGGGCGGGCGCGGCGACGGTGATCGCGCCGACGGCGCAGGCGGCCACGACGGCGCAGGACAACGCGTTCTTGGCGTTCAAGGGGAAGCCTCCGATGACTTCGTGGATCGATGACGATGTCTCAGTGCGTGGTGGAGGCAGATCCGTTACAGCGGATCCCGTCCGGAGGAGGGAGTGGGACGCCGTGGCGGCTACGGAGGTATCCCGCTTCGCGGGGGACGGGCGCGGTCGATGCTTGGACCTGGCAGCCGGAGTGACCTGTTCGAGGTGGGCCAGGACCCCGGGGGTGGACGCTGATGCCGGCAGAGCAGCCCGCCGGGACCCGCATGAGCGACTCGTCCAGGTCGTAGGTGGCCGCGTTCGCGGATTGAACTCCCGCACCCAGGTCGCCGCCGGACCAGGGTCCGGCCCGGCGCGCGACCTCCGGGCGGGGGCCGGCGGCCGCGTCCACGCCGACGCGTGCTCCTGTCAGTCGAGCGTCGAGGCCCAGCCGCGCAGGGTTTCGACGTACAACTGCGGGTCGTGCGCGTGCATGGCGTGGGCCGCATCGGGGAAGGACCGGTAGTCGCACCGCTGCCCGGCCTCGGTGATGATCCGCTGCACCTGGCGGGCCTGGAGGTCGGAGACGGCTCCCAGGAGGGTTCCGGTCTCCTCGTCGACGGCGCGGTAGTGGTGGGCGAGCAGGACAGGAGCCCTGACCGCGGCGAGCATGCGGGCGTGGTCGTTGGAGGCCGTGGCGGAACCGGTCCAGAAGGCGCGGGCCCACTCGGGGTCGTACTCCTTCATGCTCTGCGGTGGTTCGTCGCCGCCGAAGTAGCCGCCCGAGCGGCCGGACATCTCCGCCAGACCTCGAAGCAGCGCGGGGGGCAGTTCGCGCGGCAGCGCCCGCAGGAATCCCTGCCAGTCGCCGACCGACCACTGGTTCCCCAGGTACTTGCTGATGAGCTGGTGCATGGGGCCGACGACCTGGCTGGTGCCCTGGCCGTAGGCCGGTCGGATCTCCGCGGAGAACAGCGGCGCGTCCTCGAGGTAGGCGCCGCGGATCATGCCGGGCGGCGCGTACGCGGACAGCCACGCGGCGACCAGGCCGCCGGAGGAGTTGCCGGCGACGACGACCGGGTGCCTGACGCGTCCGGTGATGAACCGGACCAGGTCGTTGCCCATGTTGTCGACGGTGTAGCGCCCCGGGGTCCAGGTGGAGCGCCCCTGCCCGCGCAGGTCCACGGCGAAGACCTCGAAGTCGTCGGCCAGCAGCGCCATGGCCGCCTCGTAGGTCCACCAGGAGGTGCCCTGGGGCGGTATGAGCACCAGGGCCGGGTTGTCCGCGGAGCCGGTCGTGGCGTGGTTGACGGCCACCTCGCCGGTGTCGAACCTCGCCTCCGGGTACGCGTGCGGGACGTACGTGGTGTCGGGACTGTCGGGTCCGTAGTGCGGCATCGGTCTTTCCCCTCTGATGGTGGTGCCGGGTTGGGCGGATCCTCAGCCGAAGTAGCGGCCCTGCTCCAGGTCCTGAAGGAGCCCGGGGTGGACCGGCTGCCAGTCCAGCAGTTCGCGGGTCAGCGCGTTCGAGGCCGGCATGTCGTTGCCGAGGATGCGGGCCAGGAAGCCGAAGTGGGCGGCGGCGTCCTCGGCCGCAACGGCCTTGACCGGGACGTCCAGGTGGTCTCCGACGGCCTCGGCGATCGCCCGCAGCGGCACGCCCTCCTCGCCGACGCCGTGCAGGACCGATCCCGCGGGGGCCTGCTCCAGGGCGAGGCGGAACAGACGTGCGGCGTCGAGCCGGTGGACCGAGGGCCAGCGGTTGGCCCCGTCGCCGAGGTAGCCGGAGAAGCCCTTCTCGCGGGCGGTGCCGATCAGCATCTGGACCATGCCGCAGGTGTCCTCGTCGTGGACGGTCGGGGCGAGCCGGACGACGGACGAGCGCACGCCGCGATCCGCCAGGGCGAGTGCGGCCCGGGCGCCCGCGATCCGGGGGCTGCCCGAGGCGGGCGGGGTGTCCCGCTCGGTGCCCACCGGGCCGCCGGAGGCGATGACCAGGGGCCGGTCGGTGCCGGCGAGGGCCTCGCCGAACGTCTCGACCGCGGCCAACTCGGCGTCCGCCGCTGCCTGGTGCTGCGTAAGGTCGTGGCCGAAGGCGAGGTGGACGACCCCGTCGGACTCGGCCGCGGCGTCCCGCAGCACGTCGAGGTCCTCGATCGTGCCGCGGACGACCTCGGCTCCGGCGGCGGTCAGGGTGGCCGCCGAGGCGTCGGAGCGGGCGAGCCCGAGGACCTGATGCTCCGCGCCGACGAGCTCCGCGACGACGGCGGAGCCGATGAAACCGGTCGCACCGGTGATGAAAACGCGCATGGAAAAGCACTCCTTGTACAGACGGGTGAGGACCGGTCCGAGGGGCTTGCTGCCGCGCCCCGGCCGGTGCGTCCAGCCTGCGCCCCACCGACAGCGCGGGTCCAATGAATGTTTCGCAGTAGGCGATACGCCGCGCGTATCGAGCCTGCTCAGGGTGGTCACGACCGCGGTCGCAGGCGGGTGGGGTCGGCTGCCTGGAGGCTACGCTGAGGATGTGCCTGATTCGTCGCAGTCCCCGGCCGCAGCCTTCGACCTGCGCTTGGTGTGGTGTTTCACGGCGGTGGCCGAGTACGGGCATTTCGGCCGGGCCGCCGAGGCGCTGCACACCACCCAGCCGTCCCTGAGCCGCCAGATCCGCCGCCTCGAACAGCAGCTCGGCGTCAGCCTCTTCGAGCGCACCTCGCAGGGAAACCACCTCACCGACGCCGGGGAGGTCTTCCTGCCGCTGGCCACAGAGCTGCTGCGCGACGCCGACCGCGCCGCGGCCGCTGCGCGGGCCGCCGCCCGGCCCGGCCGGATCACCATCGGCCACACGCCCGGCATCATCGTCACCCCCGCTGTGCGCGAACTGCGTCACGCGCACCCCGACGCCGAGGTGCACATCAGGCAACTGACGCCGGACGAGCCACGTCCGGTCCTGCTGGACCACCGCGTGGACGCCGTGGTCGCCCGCCTGCCGTTTCCCACCGACGGGCTCGACGTGACGGACCTCTACGACGAGCCCCGGGTGCTGGTGGTGCCGCTGGACCACCGCCTGGCCGGCCGGACGTCGGTCACCCTGGCCGACATCGCCGACGAGCCCCTGCCCAAGGTGCGCGGAGCCGACCCGCTGGCCAGCGCCTTCTGGCGGATCGACCCCCGCCC
>NZ_BBPQ01000014.1:45664-74665 GCF_000787855.1 Streptacidiphilus anmyonensis
CCCAAGGTGCGCGGAGCCGACCCGCTGGCCAGCGCCTTCTGGCGGATCGACCCCCGCCCCGACGGCCGCCCCGCCCCCGACGGGCCCCTGATCGACGCCGCCGCGGAGCAGTTCGAACTCATCGCCGGCGGGCAGGCGGTGACCATCTCCGTCGCCACCCACACCCTGCGCCCCGACCTCACCACGGTCCCGCTCGACGGCGTCGAGCCCAGCCACGTGGTGCTGGCCACCCGAACCGGCGACCGCAACCGCCTGGTGGCGGCCTTCCGCAGCTGCGCAGGCAAGCACCTCACTCGCGGAGATCGGGCTTGACCTGTCCGCGGTTCGACGCTGTGGGAGGACTGTGGCCGCGTCAGGTGTTCGACGGCGACGTCGTCGGCTCGGTGGCGTTCCAACTGGCAAGGAGGTCGAGGGTCTCGGCGTCGCGGCTACCGGGGGCGACTCCGCAGACGATGAGGTACAGGCCTTCGTCGGCGGCGAGTTCCATCGTCTCGTAGGTGAACGTCAACTGCCCGACAAGGGGGTGGTTGAGGCGTTTGGCGCCGGCGCGGTGGCGTCGGACCTCGTGCTGGGCCCAGCGTTCGCGGAAGGTGTCGCCGCGGGTGGACAGTTCGCCGATCAGGTCGGACAGGGCCTTGTCGTGGGGGTTGCGGCCGACTTCGGCGCGCAGGGTGGCGACGTTCTGGTCGGCGACAGTGTCCCAGTCGGGGTAGAACGCGGGGGCGGCCGGGTCGAGGAAGGTGAAGCGGGCGGAGTTGACCGGCCGGGCGGGGCTGTTGAAGACCGGGGCGAACAGCGCGCGGGCCAGGGCGTTTGCGGCGAGGAGGTCGAGGCGGCCGTTGCGGATGTAGGCGGGGACGCCGTTCATGGCCTCCAGCATGTTCCACAGCTCGGGGCGGACCGCCCGTCGCTGGGGCCGGGGAGCTCGGCCCTGGACGGCGGTGCCGGCTGTGGCGTTGGTGGCGCGGACGAGGTCGAACAGGTGGGCGCGTTCGGCGTCGTCCAGGAGCAGAGCGCGGGCGATGGCGTCCAGGACGGCGTCGGTGGCGCCGCGGGCGTCGCCGCGCTCCAGCCGCGTGTAGTACGGGAGGCTGACGCCGGCGAGCAGGGCCACTTCTTCGCGGCGCAGCCCGGGGACACGGCGGGCACCGGCGAGCGGGGAGACCTTCAGGCCGGCCTGCTCGGGGGTGACGCGGGCGCGCCGGGTGGTGAGGAAGTCGCGGATCTCGCTGCGTCGGTCCATGCCTCGACACTACGGCCGAGCCCCGTGGAGGACACGCGCCCGGGGGACCCTGACAGGGTTCCTTTCACCGCCGGATCGGCGGCGTGGGCGGTGTTGTCTGGAGAGCGATTCACCAGCAGCTTCACCGCAGGAGGCACCGATGTCCACCGCCGCTCGAACGGCCGATCCGACCCTCGCGCCGGGCCGGTCGCCGGTTCTTCAGCGCCAGCAGCGGCGCCTCGACCGCGTCGAAGGCGCGGCGGAGGCCTGCGACGTCCGTGGCCGAGGTGGGGCGCGGCCCGTCACCCGGCTGATCGGCGCAGCTGACCCTCGTCAGCCGCCCGCACCCGAGCGGATGCCGTCACTGATCACCTCAAGGAGATTTGATCCCATGCGAGCCACCCTGCTGTACGGAGCCGGAGACGTGCGCGTCGAGACCGTGCCCGACCCCGTGATCCAAGCCCCGACCGACGCGATCGTCCGCGTCGTCCGCGCCGCGATCTGCGGCAGCGACCTGCACCCCTACCGCTCCGCCCCCGACACCGAGGCGGGCCGGCAGATGGGACACGAGTTCCTCGGCATCGTCGAGGACACCGGCGCCGAGGTCACCGGTATCAAGCGCGGCGACCTGGTGCTCTCCCCGTTCACCTACGCCGACAACACCTGCTGGTGGTGTCGGCGAGGGTTGCAGACCTCCTGCCCGCACGGTGGCCGGTACGGCTTCGCCGGGGTCGACGGCGGCCAGGGCGAGGCCGTCCGCGTCCCCCAAGCCACCGGCACCCTGGTCAAGCTGCCCGTCGCGCCCGACTCCGCGCTGCTGCCCTCGCTGATGACGCTCACCGACGTGTTCTGCACCGGCCACCACGCCGCCGTCACCGCGAACGTCCGGCCCGGGACGACCGTCGCGGTCGTCGGCGACGGCGCGGTCGGCCTGTGCGCGGTCCTCGCGGCCAAGCGCCTGGGCGCCGAGCAGGTCGTCCTGATGGGCCGCCACACCGACCGCACCACCCTCGGCGCCGAATTCGGCGCCACCGACGTCGTCCTGGCCACCGGCGAGGAGGGGGCCGAGCAGGTGCGCAAGCTGACCGCGGGCCGCGGCGCGGACGCCGTCCTGGAGTGCGTCGGCTCCATGCAGACCCTGACCACGTCCTTCGCTGCCGTCCGCGACGGCGGCGTGATCAGCCGGGTCGGCGTCCCCTCCTACACCGACGGGCCGATCGGTATGGACATGATCATGCGCAACATCACCCTGACCGGTGGCGTCGACCCGGCCCGTCACTACATCGACGACATCCTCCCCGACGTCCTGGAGGGCCGCATCGAACCCGGCCGCGTCTTCGACCGCACCGTCGACCTGGCGGGTGTCCCCGACGGCTACCGCGCCATGGCCGACCGCCAGGCCCTCAAGGTCCTCGTCACCCCCTGAACCACCCTCCCCCCGCCCAGCCACCGCTCGGAGAACCGCATGACCATCAACGTGACCTTGAACAACGGCGTGACGATGCCGGCCCTCGGCTTCGGCGTCTTCCAGACACCCCCGGATGTCACCGCCCAGGCCGTCCGCACCGCCCTGGAGACCGGCTACCGCCTCATCGACACCGCCGCCGCGTACGCCAACGAACGCGGAGTCGGAGAGGCCCTCCGCGACTCCGGACTACCGCGCGAGGAGGTCTTCATCGAGACGAAGGTCTGGATCAGCGACTACGGCTACGACCAGACGCTCCACGCCTTCGACAAGAGCGCCGGCAAGCTCGGCGTCGACCAGATCGACCTGCTCATCCTGCACCAGGCCCTGCCCAGCCGCTTCGACCTCACCCAGGACGCCTACCGAGCTCTGGAGACCCTGCTCGCCGACGGACGCGTCCGCTCGATCGGCGTCAGCAACTTCATGCCCGACCACCTCGACGCCCTGCTCAAGCAGACCGGCATCGTGCCCGCGGTGAACCAGGTCGAGGTGCACCCGTACTTCACCCCGCGGGATGTGCTGGCCGCCGACGCCACCCACGGCATCCTCACCCAGGCCTGGTCCCCGATCGGCGGCATCACCAGCTACCGCGGCACCGGCACCAGCACCTTCGACGACCCCGCCATCGCGGCCATCGCCACCGCCCACGGCAAGACCCCCGCCCAGGTCATGATCCGCTGGCACCTCCAGCAAGGCCGTTCCGCCATCCCCAAGTCCGTCCGGTCCGAGCGCATCGCGGAGAACTTCGACGTCTTCGACTTCGAGCTCACCCCCGCCGAACTCGCAGCCCTCGACGCCCTCGACACCGGAGTCCGCGGCGGACCCGAACCCGACGTCATCACCCTGGAGACCTTCGGCCGCGACATCCCCGAAGCCTGACCGCCTCTCAGCACCGCCCGCACGCGCGCATGAGCGGGACCGACCCGCCACCGACTGTCCGGCTGGAGCGCCCCACTCCGGGTGATCTCCCCGTCGCGGCGGTCGACCAGCACCCGGGAGCGGGCGATGGCGTACCGCTCCCCGTCGGCGGGCCGGCGGAACTGTTCGAGGGTGGTGACGACCAGGTCGAGCCGCGCGGAGCGGTAGCCGTCGAGCGCGGCGAGCTCGCTCGCCGCGTCGTCGGCGAGGATGACGTAGAGGTCGTGGTCGGAGTGACGGGTGGTCATGCCGTCGTGGGCCCGCGAGCCCTTGAGGACGAGCCCGACGACGGCCGGGGCGGCCTTCGCTTCGGCGACGAACGCCGCGAAATCCAGCGTCACGTCAGGTCCTTGCGCATCAGCGTGCACATCGTCTCGTACCGCTGGAGCGAGCCGTCCTCGGCCTCCACGTCCCAGGAGTCGAGCTCGCGGCCGAAGGCCCGGTAGCCCAGGCGTTCGTAGAGGGCACGGGCACGCGGATTGCTCTCCTCGACGCCGAGTTCGGCGCGGGTCAGGCCCCGTCCGCCGATCCGCTGCTCGGCGGAGCGGATCAGCAGCGTGCCGATCCCGCAGGACTGCAGGGCCGGGTGGACGCTGAGTTGCCAGAGCATGCCGGCGCCGGGCCTGACCGTGTAGTCGATGCCGCCGACCGCCACCGGGAGCCCGACCGGCGTGCAGACCGCCAGGTAGTCGATCTCGCCCGCCTCGGCGCGGCGGATCTGGTGGACGAGCTCGCGTACGTGCTTGGGCGACCCGGCCCAGCCGCAGGCCGGCAGGTCCGCGTCGGTGAGGCCGCGCACCGACAGGTGCAGCCTGATCTCGGTCATCGACGCATCCCTTCGACTCCGACAGCGGCCGTATCCCATTTCAGCAAGCCGGTCCCGGTGCGGTCCAAGGGGTTTCGGACCGGCCCCGACGTCAGCCGGAAGGGCTTGCGCTCGCGACTGGGGTGGGGCGTCGGCGAGGTTCGGGGCGCCCGGGGCAGCACGGGGACGCCGGTGGGCGGGGGCGCGCCAAGTCTGGACCGGGATTCCGGTCGCGGCTTCGGTCGTGTCGTGCTGGGGTCTTCGGGCGGGTTCAGGAGTCTCGGGGCTGCGGGTCCGGTGTTGCGGGTCCGGCCCCCGCTGCCTCGCGGAGGTGGGCGGGGGCCAGGGCGCGGAGGGTGTGGTAACCGGTCAGGGTGACGATGGTGCCCAGGGCGATGCCGCTGAGGGTGAAGTTCTTGGTGATGTGGAGGCTGACGCCGCCTGCGCCGATGATGATGCCGGCGGCGCAGGGGATGAGGTTGACGGGGTTGGTGAGGTCGACGCGGTTGCGGATCCAGATCTGGGCGCCGAGGAGGCCGATCATGCCGTAGAGGACGACGGTGATGCCGCCGAGGACGCCACCGGGGATCGCGGCGACGATGGCGCCGAACTTGGGGCACAGGCCGAAGAGGAGGGCGAAGCAGGCGGCGGCCCAGTAGGCGGCGGTGGAGTAGACGCGGGTGGCGGCCATGACGCCGATGTTCTCGGCGTAGGTGGTGGTCGCGCCGCCGCCGACGGCGGTGGAGATGACGGTGGCGACGCCGTCTGCGGCGATGGCGTCGCCCATACGCGGGTCGAGGTCGGCGCCGGTCATCTCGCTGACGGCTTTGACGTGGCCGGTGTTCTCGGCGATGAGGGCGATGACGACGGGGAGGGCGACCAGGATCGCGGAGGCGTCGAACGCGGGGGCGTGGAAGTGGGGGAGGCCGATCCACGCGGCGTGGGAGACCGCGGAGAGGTCGAGGCGCCAGTGGGTGGTGGTCTGTCCGCTGCCGTCCGGGGAGTGGATCCTGCCCAGGGAGCGGTCGAGGATCCAGGAGAGCAGGTATCCGAAGAGCAGCCCGAGGAAGATCGCGATGCGGGACCAGAAGCCGCGCAGCGCGACCAGGAAGAGGCCGGTCGCGGCCATGGTCGCGAGGGCCACCCACTGGTCCTGCGGCCAGTAGGTCCCGGCGGTGACGGGGGCGAGGTTGAAGCCGATCAGCATCACCACGGCGCCGGTGACGACGGGTGGCAGCACGGTGTGGACGATGCGGGCGCCCAGCGCCTTCACCGCGAACCCGCAGCCCGCCAGGACCGCGCCGGTGACCAGCAGTGCGCCGGTGATCTCGGCGGTGTCGCCGCCCTGCGCCCGGATGGTCGCGGCGGCGCCGACGAAGGAGAGGCTGTTGCCGAGGTAGGAGGGGATGGTCCCGCGCGTCCAGAGCAGGAACAGCATCGTCGCGATCCCCGACATCATGATCGCCAGATTCGGGTTCAGCCCCATCAGCACCGGCGCCACGAAGGACGCGCCGAACATCGCCACGACGTGCTGCGCGCCCAGCCCGACGGTCCGCCCCCAGCTGAGCCGCTCGTCCGGTGCGACGACCGCGCCCGGAGCGGGCGGGCGGCCGCCGTTGTGCAGCTTCCACCCGACGCCGAGGCCGCCCATCGACACATCTCCGTTCTGCCGGTCGCGTGCAGACGGATCATTTCATGCCAGAACGGGCGCGCTCGGCAGGAGCGCGGCCGGTGGGTGCCGCGACGGCGGGCGTGCCGCGTGCCCGCAGTGGGAAGGCCTGCCGGGGAGCCGTTTCGGGTCGGCTCCCCGGCAGGCAGCTTGACGCCTCTGCGCTTCGCGGGTGCGCGGGTTCGGCCGAGGGGGAGTCGGGGTGGGCTGCGGTCCGTCCCCTGTGCGGACCGCAGCCCACCCCGGCCACCCCGTCGACCGGCGGCCTGGTGCCGGCCCCTCCCGTAGCGATCATGGTCGGGGCGCGTGACTGATGGTTTCGATGCGACCTGTCACGCGACTACCATCTGCCTGTCGAGTTCACGACCAGCTCGGCAGCGGGGGGAGCGAGGGGGAGCGAGCGTGCGGTTTGCAGTGCTGGGCCCGGTCCAGGCGTGGGCGGACGACGGCGGTCAGGTGCAGGTGCGCGGCCTGCGGCGCCGGACGCTGCTCGGGGCCCTGCTGGCGCACGCCGACACCGTCGTCTCCGCCGATCGGCTCGTCGAGTACCTGTGGGGCAAGGATCAGCCGGGTTCGGCGACCTCCTCCCTGTACAACCAGATCACCCGCCTGCGGCAGGCGTTGGGCGAGGGCGGACGCCAGATCGAGGCGGTGGCCCCCGGGTACCTGGTCCACGTCGGACCGGACGGTCTCGACCTTCGGACGTTCGAGGAGCACTGCGCGGCCGGACGCCGCGCGCTGTCCGGGCGCGACTGGCACCGCTCCTCGGCGGAGTACCTGGCCGCGCTGGCACTGTGGCGTGGCGACCCGTTCGCGGACGTGCCCGCGCTGGCGGACCACCCGCAGGTGCACCACCTGCACGAGGCCCGCCTCCAGGCGATCCACGGCCGGATGGCGGCCGACCTGAACCTCGCGCGCCACGGTGACCTGGTCGGCGAACTGCGCGCACTGACCTGCGCCCATCCGCTCCGCGAGGCGTTCCACGCGCAGTTGATGCTCGCCCTGTACCGCGACGGGCGACAGGCCGAGGCCCTTGAGACGTTCCACGCCCTGCGGCGCGGCCTGGTGGAGGAGCTCGGCATCGAACCCTCCGTCGAGACCCAGACGCTCCACCGGCGGATCCTGAGGAACGACCCGGCGCTGGCGGTCGCGCAGGCGGCGACGACAACCGGCACGACGGCTTCCTCGACGCCGACTCCCGTTCCCGTTCCCGTTCGCGTTCCCGCGACGCGGACGGAGACGCAGACGGCGACACCGACGGCGGGGCCCGCGCTGATGCCCACGCCGGGTGCGTCCACGAGGGCGCTGGAAGGCTTCCGCTTCCAACTGCCCGCGGACACGCGCGCCTTCGTCGGCCGTGCCGACGAGCTCCGCTCGGTCCTGTCCGCCGTGGAGCCGCAGGAACGGCACGAAGCCGTCGGGGCGGTGGTGATCAGCGCCCTGGACGGGATGGGCGGGGTGGGCAAGTCCGCGCTCGCCGTCCGTGCCGCGCACCTGCTGAGCGGCCGGTTCCCTGACGGTCAGCTCTTCGTCGACCTCCACGGCAACACGGCCGGCCTGGAGCCGCTCAGCTCCATGGACGCGCTGCACCACCTGCTCACCTCGCTCGGTGTGCCGACCCAGGCGGTGCCGGCGCGGGGCCGGCGAGCCGTGCCGCGTTCTACCGGTCCCGCCTGGCCGGGACCCGGACCCTGATCGTCCTCGACAACGCGGCGAGCACCGCCCAGGTCCGCCCCCTGCTGCCCGGTACCTCGGACTGCCTGGTCCTGGTCACCAGCCGCAAGCGGCTCAGCGGGCTCGACGACGCGCACCTGCTGACGGTGGGCACCCTCTCGCCGGCCGAGGGCGCCATGCTGCTGTGCAAGGTCGCCGGCCCGGACCGGATCCCGCACGACCACCCGGCGGTCGGCGAGCTGGTGGCGTTGTGCGGCCACATCCCGCTGGCCGTGCGGATCGTGGCCTCCCGGCTGCGCCACCACCGCGCCCTGCGCGTCGAGGAGCTGCTCGACCAGCTGCGGGACGAGCGCGGCCGGTTGGGCCAGCTCAAGGACGAGGACCGGGACCTCGCAGCCGTCTTCGAGTCGTCCTACGCCGCCCTGCTCGACACCGAGCGGCAGCTCTTCCGCTGCCTCGGACTGGTCCCCGGGCCGGACTTCGACGTCTTCGCCGCCGCGAACCTCATCGCCGCCGACCGCCGCACGGCCGAGCGGCTGCTGGAGTCCCTGCTCGACCAGAACCTGCTCACCGAACGCACGCCGGGCCGCTACCGCTTCCACGACCTCGTCCGCCTCCACGCCCGCGGCCTCGCCGCCGACGCACCCGAGGAGAGCGCCGCCGCGACGGACCGGCTGTTCGACTACTACGAATGCGCGGCCAGGGCCGCCGACCGGCGACTCGTCCGTTACACCCGCCCCGCCCGGCCGGTACCGGGGCAGACGTCCGCAGGGACCGCAGAGGCCGTAGGCGCCGTGAGGACCGCCGGGGCCGGGTCCGTGGCGGTTCCGGACCTGCCGGACCGGGCGGCCGCGGCGGCCTGGATGCGTGCGGAGCGGGGCAACCTGGTCGCGGCCGTCGCCGAGGCCGGGCCCACGCGGACCCTCGCCCTCACCGAGGCCCTGGCGGCCTTCCTCCAGCAGGACGGCCACTGGGGACAGGCCGTCGCCCTGCACGAGACGGCGGCGGACGTCGCGCGTGAGGGCGGCGACCGACTCCGCGAGGCCGGAGCCCTTCTGGACTGCGCCCGGGTCACGCACATGACGGGGAAGTACGCGCACACCGACGAACTGCTCGGCCGTTCCCTGACGCTCCACCAGTTCCAGGAGAGCCGCCAGGGCGAGGCCAACGCCCGGCACGAACTGGGCCGCCTCCGGTACATGACGGGCCGGTACCCCGAGGCCGAGGAGCTCCAGGCACAGGCCCTGGCGGCCTTCAGGGAGACCGGGGACCTCCAGGGCCAGGCCAACGCCCACTGCGAACTGGCCCGGATTCGCCAGGCGACCGGCGACTACCTCGCCGGGGCCGAGCTGCTGGAGCTGGCCCTGTCCGGCTACCAGGGCATCGGGGACCAGCAGGGCGAGGCCAACGCCCGCTGTGAGCTGGGACGAGCCCGCCTGGTGACGGGCGACGTCGCGGACGCCTCCGCGCTGCTGGACCAGGCGCTGACGCTCTACCAGGAGCTCGGCCAGCGTCAGGGCGAGGCCAACACCCTCCAGGACCTGGGCCGTGTCCGGTACCTGACCGGGGCCTGGCAGGACGCGGGCGACCTGCACGAGCGGGCGCTGACCATCTACCGGCAGCTCGGCCAGCGGCTCGGCGAGGCCAACGCGCTGTGGGAGCTGGGACGGGTCCGGCTGACGACCGGCGATCTCCCGGGCGCGGCCGACCGGCTGGACCGGGCCCTGGCCCTCTACCAGGAGCTCGGCCAGCGCCAGGGCGAGGCCAACGCCCTGCACGAACTCGGCCGCCTGCGCCACGCGCGAGGGGAGCATCCGGCGGCGTCCGAGCTGCTGGACCGGGCGTTGACCCTGTTCCACGAGGTGGGGGACCCCCAGGGCGCGGCGGAGGTGCTCAACAGCGTCGGCGCGCTCGTGGCCGATACCGCCGGACCGGAGCAGGCGCTGACCCCCTATCGGCGGGCGCGCGATCTCGCGCGGGAGGTCCACAGCTCCATCGACGAGGCCCGGGCCCTCGACGGAGCCGGCCGCTGTGCGGCCCGTCTTGGCGACAGCCGGGCGGCGGTCGCCGACCTGCGCCGGGCGGTCACGCTCTACCGGGGCCTGGGCGCCGCCGAGACGGCTGGGGCTGCCGCGTACCTGGCCGCGCTGGAGGACGCGCATCCCGGCGGAACGGGGCGTGGCTGAGCGGGTCGGCGGCAGGCACGGCAGGACGGCGGGCACGGCGGGATCGGGCCGGGCCGATGCCCGGGTGACCCGCGCCGGCGCGGGCACCTTTGCCGGTGTAGGCGCCGGAGCGGGGAGCCGTGCGGTGCGGGCCTCGCCTCAGGCCGTAGGCGGGTCCGCTTTCGGCTCGCGGGTGGAGAGTCTCAGAGCCTCCGACCCTCGGACCCTCAGATCAGGTCCTCACGGGCGGCGTGGACGCCGGCCTGGAAGCGGGTACGGGCGCCGCAGCTGTCCATGAACTCGCGGACCAGGCGCTGCACGGTCCGGGTGGAGACGCCCATCTTCCCTGCGATGCTCTCGTCGGTCAGACCGTCGGCGAGGAGCGCGAGCAACTCGTGGCGGCGGACCAGCGGTTCGGACGACGCGGCGGTCGCGGGCGTCGCGCCGTCGCCGCCCCGGGCCCCGGCCGACTCGTCCGACGCCGGGATCGCCTCCGGTCCCCGTGCGGGGTCCGGGTCCGAACGAGGCGGCTGGGCGCGGGGGATGCGCATCGCCTGGGACCAGCAGAGCGCGAACAGCCGGGAGAGCGCGTCCAGCAGGGAGCACCGCCGCACCACCAGGGCGCTGTCCGGCACGGTGCCGGTGCTGACCGGCAGCAGTGCCCAACGGTCGTCCACCAGGGCCAGTTTGAACGGGAGCGTGGGCAGCATCCGGGACTGCTCGCCGAGCGCCATGGAGTCGTGGATCGCCGCGAGCCGCTGCGCGTCGCGCACGGTGTCGTGCTCGTAGATGACCTCCACCCGCACGCCCCTGCGCAGCATCACCGCCTCGTCCTGCGGCGTGGACACGAGGAGGTGCGGGGCCCGGTCCAGGATCCGCAGCGAGCCGTGCGCGCCGGACTGGAGTGAGCGCCAGCACGCGGAGACGGCCTCACGGCCGCTGACCACCTCGATCAACTCCTCGGGTCTGTCGGCCCGTTGGCCGTGGCGGTAGCCGCGCATCAACTCCTCGACGCGCCCGCGCAGTCGGATCAGCTCGGCTTCGCGGCCGCGTGCGAGGGCCTCGAGCGCGACGTCGGGCGCGGTCGCCCGCCAGACGCCGCCCGCGGCGTCTTGCCGGTCGTGCCGGTCGCGTCCGTCGCGGGTGGGGCCCGCGTGCCCGCCGTAGGGTGACAGAGGGTGGGCGTCGGACGCGCCTTCGGGGCAGTGCGCGCCGCGCGCCTGGTCCAGCGTGGGTGCGGGCGCGGAGCGCACGCCGTCCTCCGTGGCGAGGCCGAGTGCGGCGAGCGCGGCGAGGCGTGCCCGGACCAGTGACACGGGCACGCCGAGCCCCTCGCCGAGATCGGCGACCGGCCTGCCGGGCTCGGCCAGCAGCCGCAGGTAGAGCGCCTCCTCGGGTGCTGTCAGTCCGACGCAGTCCACCAGCGCAGCCGTGCCCATCGTCGACCCCTCCGTCCTCCGGGTCCGCCCGCCCGAACACGGCAGATTTGGCATGTTCTCGCCATTTCGGGTTCCGGAACCCATATGCGCCTTACGTCACGGCCTCACCTCACCATGCAAAGGGCGCCACGACACCCCCACTGGCGGGGGGTGTCCTCCCGCCAGGTGTCGGTACGTAAGTCAACCATTCACCAAGGAGGGTGAAGGGACGTCAAAGACCACGTCCTGGCCGCCTCGGCCGGTGCAACCCTCGGCGCTGCGCACCGGGCCGACGCGCGGCGTCACCCCGCCTGGTCGCCCCACTGGCTGCTGTGCCAGACCTCGCCGTCCGCGGCCGGTCCGGCGTGCGCGTCGAGCGCGGCGGCGAGGTCCGCGTAGGTGGTGAGGCCTGCCGGCGCGGGCAGGTCGGGGTCGCCGGGGCCGGCGACGAGCTCCAGGCGTCGGCCGTCCACGGCGAGGCGCTCGGCCGCCTCCGCGACCGCGTCCCGCCCGCCCGCCGACCAGCCCTTGAGCCGGGAGAGGTCGAGCAGCAACGGCCCCTGCCCGCGCGCCAGGGCCCAGCCCACGGCCCCGCCGAAGCGGGTGACGGCGTCGTCCCCCAGGTAGCCGGTGAGCTGGAGCACGTCCGCAGCCGGCCGGGTGGTGAGGTGCCACTGGATCGTCATCGTCGGCTCCTTCTGACGGCGTCCGGCGGGGTCGGACGGGGTGGGGCGAGGTCGGACGGTGTCGGACGGTGTCGGGCGGGGTCGGGCGGTGTGTCAGTGGCGGTGCGAGCCCGCGTAGAAGAGGAGCATCACGAACCCGGCGAAAACGTGGAAGCCGATGACGTAGATGAAAGCACGGATCCACACCCCCTTGTTCGACCTGCGGCCGCTGCCCTCCGTGCCGACCTGTGCCGGCGCGGGGATCGCGGGGGGAATCGGATCGGCGGACATCTGGGCGTTCTCCTCGGACATGGCGCTCACCGGCCCCGGGTCGGCGCGCCGACGGGCTGGGTCGCACGCAGCTCGTCGAGCAGTCCCTGCTGCCCGGCGATCAGTTCGGTCAGGATCCGCCGTGCGGCCCCCAGCAGCTCGGCGACGTCGGGACCGGCCAGCGAGTAGACGACGGTGTCCGCCTCCCGCGCCGACGTCACGATCCCGGACCGCCGCAGCACGGCCAGCTGCTGCGACAGGTTCGACCGCTCGACCTCGATGTTCGCCAGCAGCTCCCGCACCGGCATCGGCCCGTCCTGCAGCAGCTCCAGCACGCGGATCCGCACGGGATGGCCCAGCATCCGGAAGAACTCCGCCTTCGCCTGATACAGCGGAACCGGCACCGCCCCGCACTCCTTCCTGCGCACACGCGCCCGGCATCGGCCGCCGGGTGCGAGGGGCAGCATCGCAGCAATTGAAGAAATCTTCAATTCGTGACTCCTGCGAAGCGGAGGGTCGGGCAGCAGTCGGGCGCCGACGCGACCGCGGCAGCCGTGTTCAGTGATCGTCCGGGGCCGCGAGCCCGAGAACCGGTCGGCATTCGGCGACGCCGACCAGGTCGATGTCCTCGCGTCGGCGCTCCGACCACCGCTCGCGCGTCAGCCGCCAGCGCTGGAGCTCGGCGGCCTCGCCGCGCCGGGTGGCCCAGTCGCTGCCGTTGCGCTGGTAGCCGAGGGCCTCCGAGACCCGGTTCGACGCGTGGTTGTCGACGAAGGCGCCGCTGGTGGCAGCCCGGGCTCCGAATCCGTCGAACGCCAGGTGCAGCACGGCTTGGCGCATCTCTTTGCCCAGTCCGCGACCGCGCGCGTCGCGGTCGAGCCAGGAGAACGTGGTGACGCTGCCGAAATCGCAGAAGTCGGTCGCCACCAGATCCTGCATGCCCAACGGCTCGCCGTCGACGACCACCACGAAGTACAGCCGCCAGAAGGAGACACCGAGCCGTGCGCGGCCGGCCCAGATCCTGCGGAGCCAGGACCATTCCCGTTCCGGGCTCTCCTCCTACAGCGACATCGGGTCGTCGAAGGGCCACGGCGGCGCGGTGACCACTCCCTTGCGCACCACGGGCAGGAGCCGCTCCAGCAGCTCGTCCGTCGCCCCCAGCAGCGACAGCCGGGGCGTGTGCACCTCCACGTTCAGCGGAGGATACGTGGACGCGGTCCTCGTCGTGGTCGCCACGCACGCCAACGTAGCGGCTTCCACCGGCGTCCACCTCCGATTAATCACGCGCCCCCCGCGGGGCGTCAGGTGTCGCCGTCGGTGCCGGTCTCGGCGGCGGCCCAGGTCGTCGCGGCGGCGAGGGAGGAGAGCGGGAAGACCTTCGTCTCGCCCGGGATCATCCAGCCGAAGAGGTTGGTCAGGTTGCCGATCCAGGCGACGTCGGTGACGACGGCGATGCGCTTCCAGCCGCGCAGGTGCTCCAGGCCCAGCTTCATGTCGTCCTTCATCGCCTCTGCGGTCATGCCCTGGAACTCCTCGACGACCAGCACGCAGCGGACCGGACCCGCCTGGGCGGCGGCGGCCAGGACGGGGGAGAGGACCTGCTCGTAGTCCTCGCCGGACAGGCGACCCCGGAGCCTGAACCCGATGACGCCCTCGGGCAGGTTCTCCAGCATCTCGATCACGGCACGCTCCCATCCGACGCGGTGGCCCCGGAGGGACATCCTCCTCGGCGGGCCGTGCGCGCAGCGTTCGCCTGCGCCCACACAGGCCAACGCGTCGACACGATCGGGGGAGGCGGCGCGGCGCGTCGGAGTGGCTCCCCGGCCGTTCCGACGCCCGATCTACTGTGCGTCATCCGGGCTGTGACTGGACGTCAACCAGCAGGGCCGCCGCCGGGGTGAGCAACCCGGCGGGCAACCGGCAACCGGGAACCGGGAGAGGGAGGGGTGGGCGTGCGGATCGGTCGCGTCGCCGTGTCCGGAGTCGTCGCCGTCGCGGTCGTGATGGCCGGGGCGGTCGCTCCCGCGCACGGCGCACCGCAGCGGTGGGCGGGCGTCGGGGTGGATGGGAAGGTCGCCCGCGGCGAGGGCGAGGCGGACCCGACGGCGGACGTGGACCCGTTCGTGGGCACGGGTGAGGGCGGGCGCTGGGTCGGGCGGATCGACACCTTCCCCGGGGCCTCGGCGCCCTTCGGAATGGTGCAGTGGAGCCCCGACACCCCGTCCCGGCCCGACGGCGGCGGCTACGCGTACGGGGACCGTCAGATCACCGGCTTCAGCCTCACCCACCTGTCCGGCCCGGGGTGTCCGGCCGCCGGGGACGTGCCCGTGCTGCCGCTGCCCGGCGCCGCGCCCGCCGCGCCGCAGTCGGCGCGGGTGCCGCTGGACCACCGCGAGGAGACCGCGCGACCGGGCTACTACGCCGTCACCGCCGACGGGGTGCGGACCGAACTGAGCGTCACCACCCGGACAGGGACGGCCCAGTTCACCTATCCGCGCCGGGACGCGGTGGCGCTGCTCGTCAACGTCGCAGGCGGGGCGACCGCCAGCACCCGTGCGACGGTCCGGGTCGTCAACGACCGGGAACTCGCCGGGCAGGTGACCTCCGGTCACTTCTGCAGCACCCCGCACGCCTCCACGCTGCACTTCGTCCTCCGCTTCGACCGACCCTTCCGGGCCGCGAGGTGGCGGGCGTCCTCGCGCGGCCCGGTGCCGGGTGCGACGCTCACCTTCGACACCCGGCGCCAGCAGCGCGTGCGCATGCAGGCGGGCGTCTCCTGGGTCGGCGAGGACGGCGCGCGGGCCAATCTCGACGCCGAGGCGGACAGTTGGGACATGCGGACGGTCGCGGACCGGGCCCGCGCGTCCTGGCGCGGCGCGCTCGAGGCGATCAGCGTCAGCGGCGGGACCCGCGCCCGGCGGACCGTCTTCTACACCGCGCTCTACCACTCGCTGCTCCACCCGGACACCTTCAGCGACGTGGACGGACGCTACCCCGGCTTCGACGGCCGCATCCACCGCGTCGCGCCCGGCCACGTCCAGTACGCCAACATCTCCGGCTGGGACGTCTACCGCTGCCAGGTCCCGCTGCTCGCGCTGCTCTTCCCCGGGCGGGCCGACGACCTCGCGACCTCCCTGCTCGCCGACTCCGACCAGGGCGGCTGGCTGCCCAAGTGGCCGTACGCCGACGGCTACACGGGCGTGATGAACGGCGACCCGGCCGACTCGATGATCGCCGAGATCGGCGCCCTCGGCGACGGCGGGTTCGACGCGGGTCACGCGCTGCGGCTGATGGTCCACGGCGCGGAGGACACCGGCGGCCCGCGCGGCCAGGGCTGGTACACCGAGCGGCCCGGCGGGCAGGACTACCTTCGGCTGGGCTACGTGCCCAACGACCGCCAGGACTCCACCTCCCACGTACACAACGGCGCCTCCACCACGCTGGAGTACGCCGTCGCGGACTTCGCCGTCTCCCGTCTGGCCGCCGCCCTCGGCGACGGCGACACGGCGGGCCGGTTCCGCGACCGCGCCCGCAACTGGCGCAGGCTCTACGACCCGGCCACCCGCTACCTGCGCCCGCGCGACCCAGGCGGCGCGTTCCCGCCGGGACCGGCCCTCGGGGACCTCCGGGACGGCCAGGCCCAGGACGGCTTCCAGGAAGGCAACGCCGCCCAGTACCTGTGGATGGTGCCGCAGGACCTCCCGGCCCTGATCCGGCTGCTCGGCGGCTCGGACGCGACCAACGGCCGGCTCGACCGGTACTTCCGCCAGCTGAACGCCGGACCGGGCCGCCCGTACCACTGGCAGGGCAACGAGCCAGGGATCGGCACCCCCTGGCTCTACGACAGCACCGGCCGGCCCGCCCGGACGCAGAGCGTGGTCCGCGCCATCATGGACGAGCTCTACGCCGACACCCCCGACGGCGAACCCGGCAACGACGACCTCGGCGCACTCAGCTCCTGGTACGTCTGGGCCGCGCTCGGCCTCTACCCGGAGACCCCCGGGACCACGACGCTCGCGCTGTCCACGCCGCTGTTCCCGCGCGCCGTCGTCCACCGCCCCGGTCGCGGGGACCTCACCATCACCACGCACGGAGCGGGCGACCACATCGCCGCGCTGACCCGCGACGGCCGCGGCACCCAGCGCACCTGGACCGACGCGCTGACCACCGGCGGCCTCGACTTCGCCCTCACCCGCGAGACCTCCCCGTCCTGGGGCACCGGCCCCTCCGACGGGCCGCCGGAGTACCCGTGACGAGAGGCGCGCCGCTCAGGCGGGCTGCCAGGGGAACGGGGCGAGGTCGGGCTCGATCCAGGTAGTGCGCGAGGTGTCGGCGGCGAGGGTCTGCGGGGTGTAGAAGCGGGAGAGCAGCGCCTTGTCCAGCAGTTCGGGGTGGCGGGCGGCGAAGGCGTCGAAGTCGGCCCCCGCTGCCCTCGCGGGGTTCGCGCCGTCGTCCGCCGCGAGGTGATGCGCCACCAGCTCGACCCAGGCACGGGTCATCGTCACGTGGAACTTCTGCGGCGCGCCGGCCGCGGTCGCGGTGCGGCGGATGCCCTCGCCGACCAGCTCGACGGCCTGGGACGCGCCGTGGCGGCGCACGGCCAGCCAGGTCAGCTGGACGTGCTGGCGGTGCCCGAAGCGCTCCGCGTCCGCCATCACCTCGGCCATGAGCTGCCGGAAGGCGGGTGAGGGGAGCGCGGCCGGGTGCGTGTCGGACTGCGAGTCGGCCTGCGTGTCGCGGTGCCTGTCGGGTTGCGTGGAGTGGTTCATGACGACACCTCTGTCAGTGCTTGCAGGACCTGGTGGAACCCGGCCACCGCCTCCGGCGGCAGGCCGCTCAGAGCCGCCCGCTCCAGCTCCGCGAGCGTCGACCGGACCTGCTCCGCGGCGCGCCGCCCGGAGGGCGTCAGCTCGACGACCACCGCGCGGCGGTCTCCGGCCCGGGTGCCGCGGGTGATGTGGCCGCGCCGCTCCAGGCGGTCCAGCACGCTGGTCAGCGTCGTCGGCCGGGACCCGACGGCCGCGCCGAGCTGCGAGACCGTCCGGGGCTGCCCGTCGGCCAGGTTGGCGAGAGCGTTGATCTCGGACGCCGTCATGCCCAGGCCCGCCAGCTCGGCGGTGATCACCTGAAGGGTCGCGTGCGTCGCGCGTTGGAGCGCGAGCAGCGGTGAGGGGTCGGCGGAGGCGGGATCGCGAGGAGGTTCCACGATTTCGAATACTACGATTTCGTTGTATCTCCGGCAAGTGCGCGGACGGTCGGCATCAGCGGACGGAGAACCCGCCGTCGCTGCAGAGGAGCTGGCCGTTGATCCAGCCGCCGTCCGGTGAGCAGAGGAAGCCGACGAAGCGGGCGGTGTCCGCCGGGGCGGGACAACCGGATTCCCGGCCCGGGATGCCGGCCGGCGCCGGGCGCGTGCGGGATACCCTCCAGCCATGACGAACCCCGACGGCGACCCCATCGACGTTCCCGCCTCCGCCTCCCGCGACGCGGCCGGGTTGGCCGCCGCGCGCGCGATGTTCGAGGCGGACGCGGCCTCCGCCGGTCTCGGCATCCACCTGGAGGAGCTCGGGGCCGGCCGGGCCGTGGTGCGGATGAAGGTCACCCCGGCCATGGTCAACGGCCACCGTATCGGGCACGGCGGGTACGTCTTCCTGCTCGCCGACAGCGCGTTCTCGTGCGCCTGCAACAGCCACGGCCCCGTCACGGTGGCGGCCGGGGCCGACATCGTCTTCGTCGCGCAGGTGCGGGAGGGCGACGAGCTCGTCGCGACGGCGGAGGAACGGACCCGCTACGGCCGCAGCGGCGTCTACGACGTGACCGTCCGGCGCGGCGACGAGGTCGTCGCCGAGTTCCGCGGCCGCAGCCGCAGTCTCAGGCCCTGAGAATGCGGCTGCGTCCGACGGCTTCCCGTGATGCGGCGGGACCCGCTCAGCCCGCCGACGGAGACAGGTCCGGAAGTACAGCCGGGTCGATCGCGCCGGTGCGCTCGCGCTGCGGGAACGCGCCGACCGGCACACGGCCGAGTTCCTTGCCGGTGGCGTAGTCGATCACCGAGACGGCGTCGGCCTTGCTGAGCGAGACGAAGCACAGCGAGCCGTCCGCACTGCTGGTCGCCCAGTACGGGAGGCTGCCGGTCGGGTAGGTGACCGTGCCGACGGTCGAGCCGTCGGCGGCGTTGACGATCGAGGCGTAGTCGTCGATCGTGCCCGCGTCGCAGACGCGCGAGTCGTCGCCGGAGAGCGCGAGACCGTGGTGCGCCGAGTTCTGCGGGTAGCTGTCCGGGCTGAGGGCCGCGCCCGCCGCGCTGTACGGCATGGGGTAGGTCCGGACCTGGCGGCCGGTGGCGAGGTCGAACTCCGCGAAGCCGTTGAGGTAGGAGAGGTCGGTGAACATCGTCCGCCCGTCCGGCTCGATCACGTTGGGCCGGATGCCGTGCGGGAACAGCCAGGTCTGCACGACCTGAAGGGTGCGCGCGTCGACCTTGGTGAGCTGGAACGTCCCCTTGGCCCACTCCATCGACTGCGGCAGCGAGGTGACGCCGATGCTGGAGTTGTAGATGTACCGGCCGTCGGCGGAGTAGTCGTTCTGGTGCGGATAGGTCCCGGTCGGGAACGAGCCGACCACGCTCCCGTTCGAGGTGTCGAGCACCTCCGCCTTCTGCGCGGTGGTCGCGGAGACGACGTACCGGGTGCCGTCGGGGGAGAGCGCGGCGTGGTCGGCCTTGAAGCCGTCGAGCCGGGTCCGCCACACCTGCCTTCCGGACGCGATGTCGTAGGCGGCCACGTCGTCGAGGTTGCCGCGCGAGACGTACAGCGTCCGCCCGTCCGGCGAGAGTTGCGCGTCGTCCACCCACCGGTTGCCGCCCTCGACGGAGGTGACGGTCTGGAAGCCGGCCCACTGGATCGGGTCCATCTGCGCGATGACCTGCTGCGCGTCGGCGGTCACGTTCAACGAGCCCAGATTGGCGAAGGTGTGGGCGTCGAGGAAGCTGACGGTCCCGGCCTGGCTGTTCCCGACGACGATCACGTCCCGCAACCCGGCTGCGGTGGTGGTGACGTGGCTGGACCGAGCGACATGGGCGGCCTGCGCGGCCGCGACCGGTGGTCCGGCCAGCCCCGCGCCGAGCAGCAGCGCGCCGCTCACCGCCACGACCGTGCCGCGTAAGGTGCCGATCGCCCGCATGGATGCCTCCCCGCATGGTTTTGGAGTGCTCACCTCAAGCCCCCTGTGGCTACTCGACGGTAGGGAGTCCGGGCGCAACAGCCAAGGCCCGTGCAGCGGGAAAACGCCGACGGGGCGAGCTCAGAGCCTTCCGCACGCGGGTGCAGCCGACGTGGCGCTCGCGCTCCCGGTACCGGTAGCACACCGGCGGTGCGGCTGACTCCCCGGCGGCCTTCCCGGCGGTCTGCGCTGAGGTCTGCGCCGGGGTCTCCTGCGTGTCCATCGCGGTGTTGCTCCATGGGGCTGGGTCGGCGATGCCGGTCGGGCATCGGGGGGGCGGGGTCGGGCGCGACGATAGCGGCCCGGCGGATGCACACGACACCGCCCGCAGGCGAACTCCTGTCGGCGGACCGGCAGCGGCGGCCGGGTCGGTGCTGCCGTGGGACGATGAAGGAGCGGCCGACGAAGGTGGCCAGTGATGTCCGAACTGCTGGGGAGCCGGGGGTCGGACGACGACGCCCGCCCTCCGCAGACGGACGGGGCAGACGCGTCGAACGGGTCGGCCGGAGCGACCGGCCGGGTCCGGCGTGCGGGAAGGCGCTTGCGGGCCGTTCCGCAAAGGCCCTGGGCGCGGGTGCTCACCGCTCTGCTCGCCGCCCTGCTGATCTGGATCAGCTGGTCACTCGGACAGGCGCTCACCGCCCCCGGCGACGACAGCGTCGTCGCGCGGGTCGCGGACTGGGGGCGCAACAACCATCTCGCCCCCGTCGTCACGCTGATGGAGACGATCCAGTACGACCTCAACCCGCCCAGGGTCGGTGGCCGGCCCACGATCGCGCTGCGCCCCGCCGCGCCGCACGCCACGGTGCACACCCAGGCGCTGCCACCCCGGCTGGTCTCGCCCGCCGGGCCGCCGCTGCCCGGCGAAGGGACCTGGCAGGTGCTGCGGACCGTCGACGGCAAGCCCGCCCTGCTCGGTGCGTACCTGCGCCCCGACGCGCAGCACACCTCCTACGTCGCAGCCGTCGCCTCCATGGACCCCACGCTGCTCCGCTTCGAGCTGCACCCCGGCTGGAGCGATCCCGGCACCGCCAACTGGGGTGCGCCGTACGACGTCCCGGCGGGTGGGCGGTCCGCGCTCGTGGCCACCTTCAACGGCGGATTCAAGATCAACGAAGCGGGCGGCGGCTTCTACCTGAACGGCACCACGCGCGGGACGCTGACGCCGGGCGCGGCCTCCCTGGTCTTCTACCGCGACGGCCGCGTCGCCGTCGGCGTGTGGGGCCGTGGCGTGTCGATGACCCCGCAGGTCGTGGGCGTGCGGCAGAACCTGAGACTCATCGTCGACCACGGTGTCGTGCCCGCGGCGGTCGACACGAACATCGAGTCCGGGTGGGGCGCGACGATCGGCGGGGCGTACTTCGTCTGGCGCTCCGGGGCCGGCGTCACGGCCGACGGCCGGGTCGTCTTCGTCTACGGACCGGCGCTGTCCGTCCGGACCCTGGCCGACCTGCTCCAGCGGGCGGGCTGTGTGGAGGCGATGCAGCTCGACATCAACCCCGCGTGGATGTCGTTCATGTCCTACCGGCCGCCGGTCGGCGGCGCGGACCCGGTCCCGGTCAAGCTGCTGGAGGGCCAGCAGCGTCCGGCCGACCGCTACTACTCCACGACCAGCCGCGACTTCGTCGCGGTCTTCGCCCGATGAGCGCCGTCCCGCCGGCCTCGTCCGACGCGCCCGCGGAGCCGGGCAGGCCCGGACCGGTCGTCACCCGCGGCTCCCCGGTCCGCCCGCGCGCCGGCTGCGGCGCGGAGCCCCGGGCGCCCGAGACCCCGCGCCCGGAGGGCAACGCGTACGCGTCCGCGGCCGCGCCCGCGTCCGCCTCTGTGTCCAGGTCCGCGTCCGCGTCCGCGTCTACGCCTGTGTCTGCGTCTGCGTCCGCGCCCGTGCCGGCGTCCGCCTCCGCGCCCGCGTCCAAGCCGGCGTCCGCGTCCGCGCGAGCGCGCGGCGGTGGCCGGGCGACCGCGGTGGCGGTTCTGCGGACCGCGAGGCCGCGTCAGTGGCCCAAGAACCTGCTCGTGCTCGCCGCGCCGTTGGCCGCCGGGAGTACCGGGCGGGACGGGCGCGGGCCCGCTGACCTCGCCCTCGCCGTCGGCGCCTTCACGCTCGCCGCCGCGGCCGGGTACTGCGTCAACGACCTCGCCGACCTGGACCGCGACCGCCGCCACCCGGCGAAACGCACGCGGCCTCTCGCCTCGGGGGAGCTGACCGTCACGCAGGGGCGGGTGTGTGCCGTGGTGTTCGCGCTCGCGGCCATGGCCTTGGCGGCGGCCGTGCCCGGAGCGGGGTTCCTCGGCGTCCTGGCGGGATACCTGCTGCTCAGCGTCCTGTACTCGCGCGCTCTCAAGCACCTGCCCGGCGTCGAACTCGCCGCGCTGGCCTCGGCCTTCGTGCTCCGGGCGGTCGGCGGCGCGGTCGCCTCGCGGATTCCGCCTTCCGGCTGGTTCCTGCTGGTCTGCACCCTCGGTGCGCTGTTCGTCGCCGCCGCCAAGCGGTCCGCCGAGACGCGGCTGCTCGGCGCGGAGGCGGCCGCCCACCGGCCCGCCCTCGGTCACTACGACGCGCGCGGGCTCCGCCTGCTGCGACGGGCGCTGCTCGCCGTCACCGTCCTCGCCTACCTCGGCTGGGCGCTCGGCACCGGCGACGGCTGGCACGCGCTCAGCACCCTCCCGCTGCTCTACGCCCTGCTGCGCTTCGACCACCTGGTCGACCGCCGCCCGGTCGCCCGCGTTGAGGACCTGCTGCTCAGCGACCGTCGCATGCTGGCAGCCGAACTGCTCTGGCTGCTGGCCTTCCTGGCGCCGATGCTGTGAACGGGGAAGGCGGACCGGTGACGGGCGGGCCCGAGGTACTGCTCAGCGGCTGGGGTCGGACGCCCAGCGGGCGTGCCACGCTGCTCGGTCCGTTGACGCTGCCCGCCTTGTGCGGGCTGATCGCCGAGCGGCCGGGCCACGGGATCGTCGCGCGCGGCGCGGGACGCAGCTACGGCGATGCCGCGCTCAACTCCGGCGGGCTGGTGCTGAGCCCGGCAGGCGAACCGTGGGTGCTGCTCGACCCGCACGCCGGGCGCGTCCGCGTCGCCGCGTCCGTGGCCTTCACCGAACTGCTCGCCCGCACCGTCCCACACGGCTGGCTGCCGCCCGTGCTGCCCGGCACCGCGCACCTGACCGTCGGCGGGGCCGTCGCCGCCGACGTGCACGGCAAGAACCAGCACCGCGACGGGTCCATCGCCGCCTGGCTCGACCAGGTCGACCTCGTCGACGGCACCGGCACGCTGCGCCGGCTCACCCCCGAGGACACCCCGGACGCCTTCCGCGCCACCGTCGGCGGCATGGGACTGACGGGCGTGATCGTCTCCGTGACGCTGCGCCTGCTGCCCGTCCGCAGCGCACGCCTGCGCGTCACCACCCGCCGCGCCGCGGACCTGGACGCGGTCATGGACGCCCTTGCGAACGCCCGAACCCGCTACGCCGTCGCCTGGATCGACGGCACCGCGCGCGGACGCGCCCTCGGGCGCGGTGTCGTCGAGCTCGCCGACCACTGCACCGAGCCCGACCCCCGCCGCGAGCCCGACGGGCCGCGCTACCGGATCCGCGCCGCGCCGCCCGCGCCCGGTTTGCCGTTCTGCCCCGTCACACCGCGCACCGCCGCGGCCTTCAACGGCCTGTGGTACCACCGCGCTCCGCGACTTCGGGAGGGCACCGCCGCGCTCGGGGCGTTCTTCCACCGGCTCGACGCCGTCGCCGGGTGGAACCGCGCGCTCGGGCCCGCCGGGATCTGGCAGTACCAGTTCGCCGTGCCCGACGAGGGGCGCGACCTGCTCGCCTGCGTGCTGGAGGCCCTGCACCGGCAGCAGGGCTCGCCCTTTCTGGGGACCTTGAAGCGGTTCGGCCCCGCCGACGGCCACCCGCTGTCGTTCCCCGTGGCAGGCTGGTCGCTGGCCGTCGACCTGCCCGCCGGGCGGGCCGGTCTCGGCGAGTTGCTCGACGGCCTCGACCGGCTGGTCGCCACCTCCGGCGGCCGGATCTACCTTGCCAAGGACGCCCGGATGGACCGCGCCCGCTTCACCGAGATGTACGGTCCGCTCGACGCCTGGCGCGAGGCGCGTGCCCGGCTGGACCCGCACGGCGTCTTCCGCTCCGACCTCGGCCGCCGCCTGGGGCTGTGCGGGTGAGCACCCCGGGAGGCGCGTCGGCCCGAGGCCCCGCCGACACCCCGCACAGCGCCTCCGGCGCGGGTCGTCCGCGGCGGGTGCTGCTGATCGGCGGTACCAGCGAGATCGGACTCGCCACGCTCCGGGCGCTCCGCCTCGACCCGGCCGACGAGGCGATTCTCGCCGGGCGCGACGCGCGTCGTCTCGCCGACGCCGGAGTCGGGCTGCCGTGCCGGGTGACGACCGCGCCGTTCGACGCCCTGGACCCGGTCGCGCCCGAGACGCTGGCCGCGCGCGTCCTCGCCGACGGGCCGCTCGACCTGGCCGTCTCCGCCGCCGGCGTCCTGATCCCGCAGGACGTCCTCGACGCGGACCCGAGGCAGGCGGGCGAGCTCGTGCAGACCGACTTCACCGCGCACGTCACCGTGCTGCTCGCCCTCGCCGCCGGGATGCGCGAGCAGCGCCACGGAACCCTCGTCGTGCTCTCCTCGATCGCGGCGGTCCGTCCGCGCCGGGCCAACCTCGTCTACGGGGCCGCCAAGGCGGGCCTCGACGCCTTCGCGCGCGGGCTCGCCGACCGGCTGCACGGCACGGGCGTCTCCGTCGTCCTGGTCCGGCCCGGGTTCGTGACGGGCCGGATGACGCACGGCATGCGCCCGGCGCCGATGTCCTCCACCCCGCAGCAGGTGGCGGCCGCCGTCGCGGCGGCCCTGGACCGGGGGCCGGGGTCCCGGACGGTCTGGGTGCCGCGCGGCCTGGTCGTGCTCGCGGCGGCGATGCGGCTGCTGCCGCGCCCGCTGTGGCGTCGCCTCCCGCGTTGACGGCGTGCGCCGCCGGATCGGGCGACGCCGCCGGATCGGGCTTCGGCGGAGCGGACGTCGGCGGAGCGTACGGCTAGCGCAGGGCGGCCAGTTCGGCGTTGGCGCGGGCGGTGACCAGGGCCAGCACCCGGCCGGCGGTGGCCAGGTCCTCGGCCGGGATGTCGCCGTAGAGCCGCTGCGTGAGGGCGTCGACCGCGTCACGGATCTGCCGGTTGCGGGCCCGGCCGGCGTCCGTGAGCCGCAGGCGGGAGTCGTCGCCGGGCACCTGCTCCAGCAGGGCCGAGGCGGCCAGCCCGGCGATGACGTCGGCCACCGCGGAGTCGGTGGTCTTCAGGTTGCCGGCCATCTGGTCGGTCAGCTGGGCCCGGTCGGCGCTCTCCTCGCCGCCCGCGAGGGCGTTCAGCACTGCGGACTGCTCGAAGGTGGTGTGGCTGCGGTCGAGCACCGGAACCAGCAGGGCGCGGGTGGCGAGGTGCGCCTGCCCGATGACCTGACCGTTGAGGGTGGGCGTCGGTGTGGTGGTCATTGAAACTCCTTGGTCGTGGAGGACGTGGAGGTCGTGGCATCGAGTGGGGCGTCGAGAAGGGCCGTCAGCTCGCGGACGAACGCGCTGGTGCGGGGGCTGTCGAGCCCGCCGAGCGGTGCGAACTGCTGCGCGAGGAGGTCGTGGACGACGGTGACCGCGCACTCGGTCGTCTCGCGACCGTGGTCGCTCAGCGACAGTCGGACGGCGCGCGTGTCGGTGGGGTGCGGTGTGCGGGTGACCAGCCCCGCGCTTTCGAGGGCGCGGGCGAGCTTGGACACGTAGAGCGGCTCCAGCCCGGCGTGGTCGGCGAGCTCGCGCTGGGTCGGTTGCCGTCCGGACTGTTGCATGCCCAGAAGCGACCCCAGCAGTGAGTACTGGGCGTGGGTGAGGCCGTGCGGCGCGAGGGCCCGATCGACCGCCACGCGCCACTTCATCGACAGGCGCCAGACCAGGAAGCCGGGCGTCGGTCCCGGGGAAGCTTCGCTCATGGAAGATAGAGTACATGGAGACTATGTCCATGGCTACTATCAGTCGGCCGGCCTAGTCCCGATTGCCGCGGACCCCCGATCGGCCCCAAATATTGAGGAGCGCGCGTCCGCGTCGACCGCACGAAAGGGCCAGCCGTGAGTTCCGAACAACCCCCGCCCGGTCCTCCGCACGGTCCTCCTTCCGGACCGCTCTCCGGCTCGTCCGGCCGCCCGCCGTCCGGACCCGGCGGCCCGCCCACCGTTCCCGCGGCGTCGCCCGGCGAGCCGCCGCCCGGTGGCGGCGGCGCACAGGCCGTGGGCAAGCCGCCACGGCGGCGACGCACCTCGCTGCTGATCACTGCCGCGGTGGTGCTCGGTCTGGCGGTCGCGCTCACCGTCGTGCTGCTCAACCGGCCCGCCAGCGCGCAGACGGTGATGTTGCAGCCGGCCGGATCCACCGGACCGAACCCGTTCAACCCTCCGGTCCACACAGGGCCGAGCACGTCCCCGACCGCCAAGGCGTCCCACTCCGCGGCGCCGGTGCCCGCCGGCGCGACCTCCAGCGCCAACGGCGTGCACACCGTGTCCGGAACGGCCGTGGGCCTCTACGGCGGAACGGAGCGGGTGTCGAGCTGCGACGTCCCGCAGATGTCCGCGTTCCTGCGGGCCAACCCGACCAAGGGCGCGGCCTGGGCCGGCGTCGAGGGCATCCGGACGGACCAGATCGACGCCTACCTGCACTCGCTGACGCCGGTCCTGCTGCGCACCGACACCCGGGTCACCAACCACGGCTTCGCGAACGGCGCGGCCACCTCGTTCCAGTCGGTCCTCGAAGCCGGAACCGCGGTGCTGGTCGACGCCAACGGCGCACCGCGCGCCCGCTGCGCCTGCGGAAACCCGCTGCTGGCCCCGGTGGTGACCACGCGCAGCTCCTACACGGGCACGACCTGGTCGACCTTCAACGCGCAGAACGTGACCGTGGTCCTGCCGGCGGTGACGACGGTTCAGGTGTTCGTGCTCTACGACCCGGTCACGGGCCAGTGGTTCCAGCGGCCGACCGGCGGCCACGGCGGGAGCGACGTGCCCGTTCCGCCCCCGGTGATCGGCGGCGCGAGCGGGTCGCCCGGTGCGACGAGCGGCAGCGCGAGCGCGTCGGCCAAGAGCTCGGCGACGGCGTCGAGCACCTGCCTCTCGGGCTCTCCCGTCCCGGGCACGACCGGCACCGGATCGCCGTCGCCCGGCCAGGCCCAGCCCTGCCCGTCCGGCTCCTCGGCGTCCGCCGCGAGCTCCAGCCCGGCCTCGGCGTCGGCCTCCCCGTCCGCGTCCGCGTCCGCGTCCCCGTCGACCTCCGCTCCGTCGTCCCCGTCCGCGTCCGTGTCCGCGAACACGGGAGCCTCGACCGGCTCCGGTACGACGTCGGCGGGCACGACGGCCGCGCCGTCGTCGTGACGGCCGTCGTGACGGCGTCCTGACCGCGGGTCAGCGCCGCCCGGCTCGGGCGGGCTGCCGGCGGGCGCTGCGGATCAGGCGGGCGAGAACGGTCAGGGCGAGCGCGAAGGCCGTGAACAGCGCGGCGCGCCGCAGGATCGGGACGAGGACGGGCCCGAGGTCGAGCGGCTCGTCACGCCCGGCCTGCGGAGCGGGCGCGGCGTCCGTCCCCGTGTCGTCCGTGTCGTCCGCGTCGTCCGCCTCGGCGGACCGGCCGGGCTCGGTGCTCGCGGCGTCCACGGTGCTCGCGGTGGGCGCATTGGCGGCGAGCTTCTTCGAGAGCCGGTCGGCGAACTCCGCGATGACGCGGTCGCCGATGTCGGCCATGACGCCGCGTCCGAACTGGGCCGGGCGGCCGGTGACGGTCAGGTCGGTGTCGACGTCCACCTCCGTCGTCCCCGGCGACTGCTCGTGGGCCTCGACGACCAGGGTGGCCTGCGCCGTCCCCGCGCCGCGCTGCTCGCGCCCGGAGGCGTGGACGACCATGCGGTGGCGCGCGTCGTCGCGCTCGTCGACGACCGCCCGGCCGCGGTAGGCGACGGTGATCGGGCCGACCCTGACCGTCATCGAGCCGTAGACGGTGTCGGTGTCGTCGTCCACGTGGTCGACCGCCGCGCCGGGCAGGCAGGGGGCGATGTCCTCGATGTCCCCGAGCGCACGCCAGACCTCGTCCGCGGGGGCGGGCACGGTCATGTCGTGGTGCAGCTGCATGGTCGTCAGCTCCTCGTGCTCGCAGGGGTGCCGTCCGCAGCGGCGCCCGCGCGGCGCGGGGCGTGCGGGTCGGGGCCGTGCACGGCCCCCGTGGTGGCCGAGAGCGCCGCGCCCGTGCCGCCCCAGCGGGTCGAGACGATCTCCGCCGCGATCGACACGGCCACCTCCTCCGGCGTGCGCGCGCCGAGGTCGAGGCCGATGGGCGCCCGCAGCCGGGCGAGCGAGGCCTCGTCGACGCCGGCCTCGCGCAGTCGCGCCAGCCGGTCCTCGTGGGTGCGGCGGCTGCCCATGACGCCGATGTAGGCCGCGGGCGTGCGCAGGGCGACCTCCAGCACCGGGACGTCGAACTTGGGGTCGTGGGTGAGCACGCAGATCACCGTCGAGCGGTCCACCTGCGTCGCGGCCAGGAACCGGTGCGGCCAGTCGACCACCACCTCGACCTGCGGCGGGAACCGCCGGGCCGTGGCGAAGACCGGGCGCGCGTCGCAGACCGTCACCCGGTAGCCGAGGAACGCCCCCAGGTCGGCGACGGCGGCGGCGAAGTCGATCGCGCCGAAGACCAGCAGGCGCGGCGGGGGAGCGAAGGACTGGAGGAAGACGGTGACCTGGTCCATCCGCCGCTCGCCGTCCGGGCCGTAGTGGCGCTGGGCGGTCATGCCCTGGGCCAGCTCGCCGCGTGCGTCGGCGGTGACGGCGGCATCCAGCCCCTCCGACCCGAGCGAGCCCTCGACCCGGTCCGGCCAGACGGCGCGGACCGCGCCGAGCGGGGTCGCGGAGTCCTCGGGGGCTTCCAGCACCGTGGCGAGGGCGACGGGCGTCTCCTCGGCGATGGACGCCGCCACCGCGCCGAACGCCGGATCCAGCGCGGCCGAGACCGGGCGGACCAGCACGGTGATCTCGCCGCCGCAGGTCAGCCCGACGGCGAAGGCGTCGTCGTCGCTGTAGCCGAAGGTCGTCTGCTGGGCCTGCCCGGTGCGGACGACCTCCTGCGCCAGCTCGAACACCGCGCCCTCGACGCATCCGCCGGAGACGCTGCCGACCACCTCGTCGCCGGGCCCGACGGCCATCGCCGCGCCGGGCGCCCTCGGCGCGCTGCGCGTCACCCCGACGACGGTGGCCAGCCCGAACTCCGCGCCCGCCCCGTACCAGCGCCGCAACGCGGGCAGGATCTCACGCATCAGCCGCTCCTCTCGCCATGACGGCGGCCAGGGCTCCAGGGCCGCGACGCCGAGTCCCTCGCCGGGCACGTCCGCAACTCGGGGGCGCGCTCGGCCGTGGGGTCGGCGGTCGGCGGTCGGCGGCGCTTGGCTGTTCGGCCGGGGGCCGAGCCTGCGGACGCCCGCCC